>NZ_JAPEIE010000020.1:0-276 GCF_028823805.1 Halocynthiibacter sp. C4
GGTGCCGTTTGCGGTGTTGAGGATGTTGCTGACCGTGACGCTGCCGGAGCGCGCGATGATGTCGGCGGCGATATCGACGGTCGGAGCTGTCAGCCTGACCTGCGCGCCCGGCGCAAATTGCAGCGGCGCGTTGATCGAGATCTTGTTGCCGGTGTTGATGTTGAAGCCGCCGAGGCCAAAACTGTTCAGCGTCGGCGCATCGAACCAGGCCGTGTTGGCACGGTCGGACGGCAGCGCGGAGGTCAGGCCGAGATTGCCTGAGACCGGCGCGACGTT
>NZ_JAPEIE010000021.1:0-275 GCF_028823805.1 Halocynthiibacter sp. C4
ACGCCGCACGCCAATAGCGACGGCGCGGCGACAACGAGACAACGACAAAAAACACGTTCGGGAGGGACTTCATGAGCGACACCATCGCAGCGACCATCCAGCGCGCCCGCGAGCACAGCATTGGCGATCTGCTGCGCCGGTCCGCGAAGCGCTATCCCGGCAAGACCGCGCTGATCTGCGGCGAGGTGAGCTGGACCTTTGCGGAGATGGACGCGATCTGCAATCGGCTCGGACGCGGCTTGCTCGGCCTCGGCATCGCGAAGGGCGACCGCGTT
>NZ_JAPEIE010000022.1:0-274 GCF_028823805.1 Halocynthiibacter sp. C4
GAGAAGACCGCGAGCAATGAGCGGACTCCGATCGAGGACCTGCCGGAGGCCGATGCCAATGGCGCGGCGACCTTCCCGGTGAAGCTCGAGAAGGTCCCGGCCTCGACCCGGCCGCAGGAGGCCCAGATCTTCATCCGCATGGCGGAGAGCGGCGGCCGTTCGGTCGAGCGCAAGATCGTGCTGCCGGTGGCCCCCAGCGCCTCGCTGATCGGCGTCAAGCCGTTGTTCGGCGACAAGAGCGTCGCCGAGGGCGACAAGGCCGAATTCGATGTCG
>NZ_JAPEIE010000023.1:0-271 GCF_028823805.1 Halocynthiibacter sp. C4
CGATGACGCCGGTCAAGACTGGTCCAACCAGGTTCTTGGCGTCAGGACCGATGCGGTGACAGGTCATGCATTGCTTGAATATCTGCTCACCCTTGGCAGCGTCCTGAGCCAGGGCCGCGCTGCTCGGGAAGACAATGGCTGCTGCGGCACAAGCAAAAACTGCAGATTTCACCGGCACGTTGCTCTCCCTGACTTCGATTTGGTCTCGGTTTGAGTGTTAGGATATATTGACAGTTTTAAATATCAACTGATGTTGTCGGTTCCTGACATT
>NZ_JAPEIE010000024.1:0-270 GCF_028823805.1 Halocynthiibacter sp. C4
GGCTTTCATGGCAATTGCCGGCATTTGGCGCGAGGGGAAGGGCAATGAGGCGCCTGCCTTCACCATGTTGACGACATCGCCGGCGCCGGACGTCGAGCTCTTTCATGATCGACAGGTCGTGGTGCTACGACCAACGGATTGGGCGCACTGGATCTATCTGACGCGTCCAGAGAAGGACTTGCTGCGACCGCTGCCCGAAGGCTCCCTGCAAGTCGAGACCGTGCGGCCGGGGAAAGATGAAGCGGGAGCTATCTGATCGTCGGTTCCTCT
>NZ_JAPEIE010000025.1:0-269 GCF_028823805.1 Halocynthiibacter sp. C4
GAATTCGACAGTGCCGACCCCGCGATAGTTCAGGCGCTTGCCGAGCCGCACCGCGTCGGCGGCCATTTTGTCGCGAAGCGTTGCGGCGAGATTGACGGCAGGGGCTTCCTCGATGAGCTTCTGGTGACGGCGCTGCAGGGAACATTCACGCTCGAGCAGGTGAAGCACGTTGCCTTTGCCATCGCCGGCGATCTGCACTTCGATATGGCGCCCGCGTTCGACCAGTTTTTCGACGATCAGTCCGGGATAGCCGAACGAATTCTTCGCCT
>NZ_JAPEIE010000026.1:0-269 GCF_028823805.1 Halocynthiibacter sp. C4
TAACGTCAGGCGCCGACCAAGAACCAAGAACAACGGAAACGACCGACGTGCACGACCGGACCGCAGCGCCCTCCCCGCCTCCCGCAACCGTCAACCGCGCCGCGAGCGCCGTGCCCCGGCATTTGCGGCGCTACCTCACGCTCGACGATTTCGAGCCGCGGGCGCGGCAGCTGCTGCCGAAATTCCTCTACGGCTACATCTCCGGCGGCGCCGAGACCGACGCGGCGCGATCAGACAATCGCCGGGCATTCGACGAATACGGCTTCGTG
>NZ_JAPEIE010000027.1:0-269 GCF_028823805.1 Halocynthiibacter sp. C4
GAACCGCTGCAACAGCTCCTCTCGGCCTTTGCCGAAGAACTCGAACTCGGTGCAGGTCTTGGCGCCGGCCAGTGTCGCCGCCAAGGCGATGACGATGATCTCCACCAGATCGTGCCGCACGTTGCTGGCGCGGGGGTCCTTGAGTGGTCGAAGCAGGCGCTTGAGTTGGCGCATTCTGGTCTCCCTCGGGAAGCGAGAGACACCCAAAGAATCCAGTTCCAACCGCTTGGCAACACCCCTCCATCGCCATATGCGATTCCCCTACCCTT
>NZ_JAPEIE010000028.1:0-262 GCF_028823805.1 Halocynthiibacter sp. C4
GATAGTTGTGGTGTTCATCGCGTGAACGAATTCGCTTGACGTTCATTGGGTGAACGCGCTATCAGCCCTCTCCAGTTGGGATAGGCGTGATGGCAGGCATTCTACCGACCGATGAGAATGACAGCGACCGGCTGGTGCTCGGACTACTCACCTCGCTCGAGGCGGATGGTGCGCAGTCGCAGCGGCGGATCGCAGCCGACCTGGGCGTCGCGCTCGGTCTGGTCAACGCCTACCTGAAGCGGGCGATCAAGAAAGGTTTCGT
>NZ_JAPEIE010000002.1:0-1261952 GCF_028823805.1 Halocynthiibacter sp. C4
GCAGCCTCAACTCGTGCCGGCAAATCATTGTTGGAGACAGCATCCAGCCGCGCCTTGGCCTTGCTCGCTTTAGATTTCAGTTCGAAAAGAAAGGGGTCGGCCCCATTGTGATGGCGTCCAGCCAACATGTCCTCGTAATTCTTGTTTGTCATATAATCCATATCTCCACAGAGGATACGATGTGCGTCAGCCATTACTTTATTTGTTTTAGACTTTTCTAGCGACTGTTCAATGAAGCGCGGTTTCTAACCCTTAATCCAAGAACGGCGGGAATGGTTTGGGATGCAAAGGGCGCAAATTGATCGAAAACATGGTTATAGACTTTCAAACTCGATTCATTTCCGTATCTCGCTTTAATCCTTGTTCAGGAACATCTCCATCTTCCCAATACAGGGAGGCGAATGGAGTTGTCCCGCGGGTAACGGCATATCTTAAGGCTATTGAACCGGATCCAGCATCGAGCCGTGAGAATGGAGTCAAACAACTCGTCACTTACCCCTTAACTGCTCCGCCTGTTAGGCCTTCGACGATGTATTTTTGCGCAAAGGCGAAGAATAAAATTGCCGGTATCAGGGTAAGGGTGACGAATGCCAATATCAGGCTCCATTCTGTGTTGTATTCGCCTTGGAATTGCATAATCCCTAGGGGCCACGTGTAGAGCGCCTCATCGTTCAGGACGACAAGCGGGAGAAGGAAATTGTTCCAGCTTTGAACGAGAACAAATACCCCCACAGTTGCCATAATTGGTGTTGAAAGCGGCAACGTAATTTTCCAGAAGAATCCTGCATAGCTGCAGCCGTCTAATTGTGCAGCTTCCCATAGTTCGGGCGGAAGGTGTTTGAAAAAGCTGTGCATCAGGATGATCGAAAATCCAAGGCCAAATGCCACCTGTGGCAATATCAACCCAGTGTATGAGTTTAGAATTCCAAAGTCCCTGAGACGGACAAAAAGCGGCAAAATCGCGGTCGCGAAGGGGAACATCATCCCGAGCAGGACATAGTTCATCAGCATTTTGGAACCAAAGAACCGAATCTGAGCAAAGGCATAAGCGGCCATCGAGGCAACGATCAGCGTCAGGATAACCGTCAACCCCGCGACCAGTAACGAATTGCCAACATAGATCCAAATATCGGGCTCAGATAAAATTTTGCCAAAGTTTGAGAAATTCGGTTGGCTCGGAAGTCCCAAAGGATTGGCGCGTAGCTCACCTTGATCTTTGAAGCCGCCGAGGAATGTTACAAGAAGTGGCGTGGCCACAAAAACGCCAACCGCGATCAAGACAATGTCGTGATAAAACTTATGGGGTCGTTCTTTGCGCATGTTTGATCACGCCTCCTTCATGAAAATTCGTCGATAGCTGAAGGCAAAGCCAACACAGGCGACAAAGATAACTACGCCAACTGCGCTTCCGAACCCAATGCGCATCCGCATAATCCCAAAGTCATATAGGAACGTAACCACCGTATGCGACGCATTCACCGGACCCCCACGCGTTAGCGACCAAACCAGATCGAAAACCTGCAAGCCACCTAGAACCGAAAAGAAAATAGAGAGTTTAATGACTGGTAAAATCATCGGGATTTTGATGTGACGCGCGATCTGCCACCAACTTGCACCATCGAGTCTTGCACTTTCGACAACATCGCGAGGTATATTTTGCAGACCCGCAATATAAAGCATCATGTGAAAGCCAAAAAACTTCCAGACTAAGACGACGATTACCGCATAAATTGCAAGTTGTTGATCCGCCAGCACATAGACAGGGTCCATCCCGAGTGCTTTTGTAAACGCAGCAGCCAACCCAAATCGCCCGTCGTAAACGAACTTCCAAATCAGTCCCGTAGCGACTTCGGCAAGCACAAAGGGCATGAAGAAAAGCGAGCGCCACAGGACAACGCCACGAAATTTCTGTGAAAGGATAAGCGCGAGATAAAGCCCCAATGGGAGCTGTACCGCGAGGGAAATCAGAATGATTAGGCCTGTATTCCTAACGGCAACGTGGAAGGCGTCCATCTGCAACAGCATTTGGAAATTCTTCAATCCAACGCTATTTGTCGGGGCGCCGAAACCATTCCAACGGAAGAGGCTGTACCAAGCAGCCTCCCCGATTGGCATCATAACAAACAGCGTGAACAGTGTTATTGCGGGAACAAGAAACACGACGGCCGTCACAAACCGGTCTGACTTTCTGTTGCGTCTCGTTTCGCGCGATAATCGCTTGCTTGAATGCTCCGTCGAAGTCACGTCAGCATTATACATCCGATAGTCTCCTGCTTGCCCGCTTGTCGCCTGCTTTGGTCAAGACTATGCCCCACCGGCGACGTTCACACCATCACGCAAGAATGGGATAGACTGCCCCCACAATTCATCACTGTTTACCTTTTTGATGGGCTCGGCGGAGTATTGCGCCAAATACACGCGGCGCATGTTGTTGGTTAGGTTCGGACCGCTGCGATGAAAGGTCATGGAACTAAACAAGGCAATTGATCCAGCGGGGGCAATCACCATCGTACCTGGCTCATCGCCATGATATCCAACCCAATCGTTCATTTCTGGGTCTTTCTGATGCTCGACGAGGTCACGCGTACCGGCCTTGTCATATGGCAACATATAGACAGTCCCGTTTTCTTCGGTGACATCATCAAGGGTACACCAGCAGGTCAGGTAAGGCTTGTGTTTTGGGTCTCCGCCATTTGCGGCCACGTAGCCGGAGTCCTGATGCCACGCAAATCGGCTGTTGGGGTCGGCCCCTTTGACCACATACTGGTCGTAAAACAACCATGCATCTGGCCCCAAGATATCGCGACAAATTCCGGCCATTAGTGGGCTAAAAAGGAACTCAGCCATTTTGGTGCTTTGCTGGAGCGTTCTTTCAACGAAATAACGACGGCCTCGGTGACTAATGCCCACAGAGTCAGTTCCTGCCGCGTCCATTTCAGCGTGTTTGCGATCGATGAAACCTTGGCATTCATCGCGCAGAAGGCTTAGCAAATCATCGGGAATAATGTTGGGTAGAACACAAAACCCTGTTTCTTCGTATTCGGCTCTGGCGCTCTCGATAATAGAGCCCGTCGGAACTTTTGTTGCAGGCATCTCTTTTGCGGCAGCTGCACGGCCGAGTGCTTGATCACTACTCATAGTATTTTTCCTAGATAGAATGGTGGCGGGCCATCAACGCCCGCCAATGAAAATCACATGTTTTCGAAGGACCACGCTTCCTGAATCTGCTGCGCGGCTTGTTCTGGAGTGATTGCACCCGCCGCAAGTTGAGCAGACACATCATTCACAACACGCCCAACAGAGGGGCCGAGATCCTGATCCCAGAAAATCTGGTGATAGGTGGACGCCGCTAGGTTTCTAGCAAAGACCTTCGAATACGGGTCTTCGATTGCATCCGACACACCTTTCGTCGGCGGCACATGTAGACCAAGAGCTGCGGCCTCGCGTTGGTTTTCGGTTGAAGTGATATAGCGCAGGAAATCTACTGCTTCCTGTGGCGCTCCCGCCCCAACAAGCCAGCCGTTAATCCCACCAAGCGTATCGGTCGCTTTGCCTTCACCACCTTCAACCATCGGGAATGGCATCCATGCCAGATTTTCTTCCGTTACTCCTTCGCCGTTTGCGCTATTGCTGACTTGCGAGAAACGGTTCCAGCTTCCCTGAAGCTGCATCGCGGCTTGCTCGTCGCCAAAAATACCGGCTGCATCGCTGTAACCTGCGGCGAGGAAACCTTCTTGGAATGGCTCCATGTTGACCAACTCAACAAAACGTTCGCCCGCTTGAACGAATGGTTGCGCAGCAAATCCGTCACCCTCACCCGCGAGTGCTGCATCAAAAGCAGCCTTACCGCCGATCCGACCCGCAAGATGTGTCCAGTAGAAATGCAACGGCCATTTGTCTGCACCGCCCACAGCCATGGGAGTGATGCCAGCATCTTTAAAGGCCTGAACAGCCGTCAAAAGATCATCCCAAGTTTTAATATCTTCCGCATTTACATTCGCCTGTTCAAACAGACGTTTATTATACCAGAACCCAACCTGATTGATTTCCTGTGGCGCACCGTAAAATTTGCCATCGTAGTTATAGGCGCTCAGCGCTCCGTCGCTAAAAGTACTTCCCCATTCGCCCTCAAGATCTGCAGTAATGTCTTTGAGGAAGCCAGCATCAGCTTGCGCCCGCATAACGCCACCCGCCCAAGTATAGAACAGATGCGGCCGATCATCCGATTGAAGCATTGTTGTCAGTCGCGCTTTAAAGGCTTCCGGCCCTAAAAACTGCATTTTCACATCGACACCGGGGTTTTCCGCTTCGAAACCGGCTTCAAGCCCTTCCATGAACTCAACCACAGGCCCGTCAGCCTCAAGATGCAACCACCTCACTTCAGTGTCAGCGAAACTCGCTCCCGCCGACAAAGCACCTACGGCCGAAATAATAGCCACCGTTTTGCTCATAGTATCCTCCCAGATTACAAAGCATTTTCTCCCAGCGTCATTCGATCCCTCAAATAACATCATAATGCTACGATTCGTCGCATTGTGATGTCAATAATTACTTATTTTATCTTTTAAAAATATCATTTTTAAGGGATTTTTACCCTACCTATAGAATATAACCCTCAAAATGATGCCTAAATCGGGAGGTTTTCTCGGCAATAGAATCGAGTCTCGATTAGCTTATCAGTCCACCCAATACCGGAATGATCAGCAATTACACCGGACAAAAGACACTCAACCTGAAGCGCGATGTTTTGATCCAGAACAACGGCCATCTTCCCTTCAAGCAGCATCTGCTTTGTTACTTCGGTCAGGTCGTGTCCAATCAAGATAACAGGCCGTCCCGACCGCTCTATTGCTTCGGCAACTTCGCGATTTCTGATCGACATGTTGTAAAGAATTGAAAGCTCTGGATTGGTCGCCAAAAGGTTCTCAACTGAAGCGGCGACACCCACAGAGCCCGTCTTATCCGCATCAAAGGCCGCTGTTATCCAAAGACTACCGGAATCCTGAATTGCTGAGCGAAACCCCAGCTCGCGTTGCTCTTGGCTTTGGAATGCACTTTGGCCGTGGAGAAAGGCTATTTCCCCCGACTCGCGCCCGAGAAGCAACTGAGCAAACCAAGCGGCAAGCCGCCCTTCTGCACGATTATCAACGCCAACATGACCCAAACAAGGGATGTCGGACACTCTCGATAAGAAGGTAATTAGTTTCCCGCCATTTTTTACAAAACGAGAACAAGCGCGGCGGACCAGCGGGTGATCAATAGCGACGATTGCTAAGTAAGAAGAGTCCACTTTGTCGATCGCATTGGCGAAATCTTCGGCTGAAACGCCGGGAACCTTCGCGATCATTAAATCAATTTTAGAAAGATGAGGGCTAGCGTTCAATTCGTCTGTGATCGAGTTGAAAAATCCCGACTCGATCCCTGGCACCAAGACTGTGAAAGAGATCTTGCTTTGGTCAATACAGATAGAAGTGGGTTTATCAACTGAAACCAAAGAAGGGCTCTCGATCCGCCGCACCGCCTCCATGACAATCGCGCGCGTTTGAGGCTGCACTGCCCCTCTATCATTCAACACGCGATCAACCGTCGCCTTCGAAACTCCGGCCTCCTTCGCAATTTCTGCAATTGTCGACTTACGTTTGCGTATCATTAGCACCCACTCAAATGGTTTTTTGATGCCGCACATCATTTTGACATCAAAATGATGTCATTTGCTTAAAAAAGCAAGCCCTGACCTCATACGTCTTGAGGTAATACTCTATGTCTGATCACAAATTTCATTACGAAACGTGGAAGATCTTCTGCACGAACGCGGCATCGACGTACGCACTGAACCCGCACCAATTTAGTGAAACCAATTTAGTCCATTGTTTACAACCTAAAACCGGAGCAAAGGGCCAATTGAGTGCAGCATTACGCGAACTGGCAATGCGACCTCGACGCAGTTTTCGTTAAAATTAACGGTGGACCGCATTTCCTATGGCGAGCCTTTGATCACAAAAGTGAAGTGCTATAAAGCCACTCTTTAAAACGCCGCAACCGTGCTAAAGCTCTTAAATTTATGAGAAACGCTATGAAACACTAAACGTCGCCTGAGGCTGAAGTAACCGATAAATTGCGCTCATTGGGTTCTACGACGGCAGTTATCGGCGATGCGAGAAAGTAGGAAATGGGTCACTGAGAAAACAATTGCGCTGAGAATTTTCATCTCCTATTTCGACGACGTGAACGAACGACGCATCGCTTCCGCAGGTTGCGAATCTTGTATCCGTTCACGCATCCGTTTCCAACCACTTCAACTAGGATCACAGTCTTTCGAAACGAGACCATTTCAAGCAGAATTGCACTGTCGCTCTGGCAGAGTGGCTCGATTTCAATCCAGCAAAAGGCTCGGTTTCACTCGACTAGTTGAGACGAGTTCGAATTCTTCTGACAACAACCTCCAGACTGTTCGCCAGAAAATTTGCATTCATTCTTGCCTTCAAATTTACCCATAGCCTATTTAAGCTCAGGGCTTGATCCGCTTGAAGGTCAAACTATTAGTTGCCACTTATCTTAACCGGAAAAGCTCCACAAGATTGCTACACATTTTGCTGCACATTTTGCACCACACCCGGCTCACATCTAAAGTTTTATTTTTTAAAAACAGTCCATTAACTAAATTATCAAATCAGAGTGAATGACTGTCTCTCCGCCATAATTCTGATAAGATAGTGTATTCAAACTTAAATGCACCTTCACCATCAATCGCCCCCCCAAGTTTACACCTCTTTCAATATTTTCAATATTGCCTTTCGATTGATTAAGCGGAAACGATGCTTGAATCACAAACGGCACCAACTTGTCAGTTGCGAGTTAGTTTTCTGATTGTACATAAATCATCGCTTTCGACCTATTTCTGTCTTTTATCCAGCATTGGAATACAGCGGCACCTCTCTCAAATCGGATATTCGCCGCGTCTGTAAAAGCAGCCGGTTTTGAGAAACATTTAACAACCGTCATTTTGCACGGAAGTTAATGGCGGGTACGAAGAAAGAAGCATTAATCGCGTGAACTACCTCTCAGGGAGACGCTGACGCAGGAGGGAAAGCAGGCGATCAGAATCGCAGCCGTAAGTGTATATTTGGCATCCGTTTTTCCATTGCACTATGGCGCCAGGAACAAGGCGCGCCGTGTTGGTTCTTGTGACCATTACAATGCTGCCGATGCTACCAGGCGGGTTATCGTGTCGATCAGCCCATCCCGGAACCTCGATCTGCTTGATCTCTGAGAATAACAATTCGGTGCCGACAGGAAGAAAACGAACTCTCTGGTCATCAACTCTGATCTCGCTAACGTTCCAGACCGTGCGTATTAAATACACGCCAATCATAACGGCAATCAGCGACTTCAAGACCTCCCAATGCGGCAAGTTCTGAAACCATAAACCAAAGACAAGCAGGCTGATCGCGCCTGAACATGCCATGAACCAACCCAAGGCTGACACCAGCCGTCTCCGAACCGGAAATATGTGTTCCGTCTCGTCTGCCACTGCTCTATTTCCCTCATTTCTTCTGTAAGAGGAAAACCGCCCCACGGGTCTGTTCCAAAACCTCTCGTGTATGGCGCCCACTCATACCGTATAGTTAAATGCTGCCACAAGTGCGGCTATGAATTCGCACAACTGTTGCAGGTTATTGGCTATTTGATGATGAAAGAAATACGTCCGTGATTCAGCGTTTGTCTGTGAGATCAAGTTGATACCCGAGCTGGCCGAGAAGCATCGTTCCTTAGTGCTCTTCAATTTCTCAATCGAAATATAAATGATTGGGCCTATTTCCCAGACGGCCCTTAGCGAACATTGACCTAAGATCCAAACGCGGCATTGCAGCCCGTCAGACCTCTCAGTGCTTAGTGCTATTGTCCTTCCTCACCTGTAAGTATCATCCAGATGGACCAGAGGTCCACGATGCACTAACAATCAAGCAGACCAATCAATCGGGGCACGCCACTTAAACTGTCCCAACTAGGCGGAAAGAAATGAGACCAAGAAATTTCCTCTTTTGTATGCTTTCCTTAGGCCTGCTTGCTGCGCCAGCCCTTAGTTCTGATGCCATAGAGTGGCCGCGCTCTGATGCTATTGTTTGGCCACTTTCAATGATTTCTGGATCAGAAAAGCTAGCATTCTATTCGCTCGTTAAAGAGCGCCCCAAGGGCTCTGAGCAATACCTTGCAAATTTCATGAAACTTGACGGGTTAGCACACCGAAAGGGAGAACCGCCAAAAAAGTTAATGACGGAATACACAATCGGTCCTCTTGTTGGTTATGATAACAATCTGAACAACGGAATACCCAAATCTAAGTTCTCTGTTGGTGACCTACTCTTCGTGGTTGATCAAGATAGCGTTGCCAAGAAGGGAATAACTTTGGGAATGGCTGCGTCTGCTTACAGTAGATTTAGTATCGCACCCAAGCAGATTGCTACATTTAAAGTCGCTGCGAGTTATGAATATGCACCGGAGCACAATCTGGATAAAATCACCATCAACGCCAACACTTGTTGGCAGGCTCATGTCGCGAGATGGACTTGGATTAATAGTTGCGGTGGTTATCGCCACCTAAGGAAAAAATATGAAACCGGAGAAAAATTCCTTTCAACCCGTGGAAGCCAGATGTTTTCATCTGCCATAGGGCATCACGAAGCAAGTATCGCTATCGAGAGAGGTTTTCGTGAAGATTATTCCAAGTCGAAAGTCGCTTTCAGCCTGTTGAGCGCCGTTCGCGGAGTTGGCATTATTCGAACCGGTATTCGCTGGGGGGAACACATACAGCAGCGTCACACAACTCTAAACGCAGCTACCTTCGCTTTTACGCGGCCAATATATGGCAAGACGACTTCAGTTTTACTGAACTACAGCCGAGCAGGCGGTAGTTCGCATTTCGGGCAACCTAGGACAGATGATACATATACGATAATGTTAAGACGACCAGTAAATGAACGCATTATTGCAAGTTTTGGCTACCAAGTTACCAACTCAAACATCGATCTCTACCAAGACAACCAAATCTTGTTTGCGATTAATCTAAAATCTTGGCGCTTTTGAAGCGAGCCAACTGATGTGTGAGGCTGGCCTTCTCGTCAGCTGCCGGACTTTATTTATTGCGGTGTCGGAACTACTAACAATATGAAAGGCCAACTTTCTGTTTCGCCTCAATAGCAGGGTTCACACCCTGCTATTTTTATACTTATTGGCGAGCCACAAATTCTCCATCAACACCAAAATTTCCGTTAACACCAACGCCTTCAAATGAACCATTCAAATGGCTGGCAGTCGCTCCATTGACTGAATCGTAAATCTGACCAGATGCACTACCATGAAAGGCTCTCAGATCAGGTGTGTCGGTAGAACCAGCAGCATTGCGTTCAATATTGCCCGCCATCTGTGATGTGAAACTACCGTCGTCGGCGATTTGACCATTTGACAAATCAATCTGACCGCGAAGAGTGTGGTTGATCGGGTCGAGATCCTTCCATGAAGTCAGACTGCCCTCAATTTCTTGAGTATCAAAGTCAGCAACGAGCTTTGCATCAGCAGTTCCACTAAACCCCCCGAAATCAGCCACGGCAACGCCAGTATATGTTGCTTTTCCCTGAAGGTTGCTGATGTCGCTTGGCGCCGTCAGGTCAGTTTCCGCTGCAATATCTCTGAATTCCGAGGACCGGTCGAAGCTTTCTTCACCAGGCGAACTGCAACCCGATATAAAAGCAACGGCCCCGAACGCCGCAATCACCGTGTAACGACGGCCCTTAGTGTGTATCCGAGACATTGCTAAGTGCATATCCAACCCTGCCTATTTCCCAATTAATATCTTCGCAGAGAATGAACTTATCTTTACTCATATGCTAGGACGGTTGGTGGGAATTCATTAGGTACTGTTGCATAATAGTCAAATTGATAAACTCGAGGTCAACTTGTGCAACTTGCTAGGAGAGTGTTTTTCTCATCCCAGCCACCAACGGTTAGGCTATGTGAAAGACGATAAAAAGCCCACGTGAGACTGGAGCAACCACTGAAAGAGATCCACCAATTGGGGGTGTGTTGTCCTGCAATTTTGAGGATCCAGCAATGGCTGGGAGACGAGAAAAGCCCGATGAGATCGTATAGAAGGTGAAACCGTTCCTCTTCTTGGCTTACATGCGCTGGGCAACCCCGCTGTTTTCCCACAGTTTAGCCTAGCGGGCCAAAACCGATTGGGCGGATATGTGGGCAGGGCAAGATTTGCGGATAACGGAACTTCGGTTGTCATCACCGCGTCGCGCGATGGTGTCTTACAGACTCACGACCTGACGCAAGGCACAAAAATTTGACACCGCAGCGAAATCTGCGGCTTCGCACCAAGTGGCGAAGGCTTTGTTACCACAGACGGGCTTGGCGGTATTTTTTCGGTGGTTGATGGCAAGCCCCGAAAACTTGCCTTGGCCGATCGCGCATTGGACAATCATCTGGTTGCAATCTAGATCTCGCAGAAGCATGGCCGCAAAAACGAAAACCTCACCGCACAA
Organism: Halocynthiibacter sp. C4; assembly: GCF_028823805.1. NCBI lineage: Bacteria > Pseudomonadati > Pseudomonadota > Alphaproteobacteria > Rhodobacterales > Paracoccaceae > Halocynthiibacter > Halocynthiibacter sp. C4. Next base: position 10,545 of record NZ_JAPEIE010000002.1, read on the forward strand.
GTGGTCTAACAATGCGCCGTAGGGTTTGAGAAAGACTGGGCATGTCGGTTCAGACCTGCAAAAGTGGCTCGGCATACGGATCGAGCGCGCGTTGCGCCAAAATCCGAAGACTCGGGAGAGTGCGTAAAAATGACCAACAGTTTGCAGAGGCTGGTTTCGCATTGGGAGCTAAGCGAGGTTCTTGCGTTTGCAGATACCCATTCCAGCCAAGTGTTTACCGCAGAGTATCAGGGCATTCCCGTGGTTCTGAAAATCATGAAACCTGCGAGCGATGAACAGCAATCCGCAAGTATCTTGCACTACTTTGACGGTCTCGGCGCAGTGCGCGTAATCCGAGACTTACCAGAGGCGATGTTGCTCGAAAAGCTTGACCCCGAACCGCATCTGAAAGCAATGGTACAGCAGGAGCAAGATTTCAAAGCCGCCGCTATTATTTCAAACACAATCAGCGCACTACATACCAAACGGGAAACGAAAAGACCCGACGGTATAAGAACGCTGGAAGTTCAATTTACGGAGTTATTTGACAAGGCCAGAACACCATGCGCCCCTTCTTTTCACAAAGCTGCGGGGATTGCGCGGCGTCTCTTGTCGGGCGAACAAGAACTTTGCGTGCTGCACGGTGATATTCACCACGAGAACATTTTGCACTCCAAGCGCGGCTGGCTTGCAATTGACCCCAAGGGTATATTCGGTGAACGCACTTACGAAGTTGCCAACACGCTCTGTAACCCTGTTGATACTCCAACAATCGTCCACTCTTCCGAACGCGCAACACAGCTCGCAAAGCACTTCGCAGAAACGCTCAACCTTGATGCCAATCGCATACTCGAGTTCGCTTTTGTCCATGCCTGTTGCTCGGTGTGTTGGGCCGAGGAAAACAAGCAAGACACCAGCTATGCCGAAGAAACCATCAGGACACTTGAACAACTCGTTTCTTTGTAAACAAGCCTTAGCTTACCGGTCTATTCAGACGGCTTATCCTTTTTGGAAGCGCTTTTCGCGGCGATACGTTTCCCTTCGCGGGAGGGTTTCTGAATAATAAGCGCCTTTGCGAACTGTGAAAACAAGGCCACAAAGACCCCGACCCCTACGAAAATATAGAAGACCGTGAACATTTTCCCATATGTCGTCGACGGAGCAAGATCGCCAAACCCGACCGTAGACATAGTCGTTACCGAGAAATAGAGGCTATCCGTCCAAGACCACCCCTCAACCATCCGGTAAAACGTTGTGCCGGAGATCAAGATCAAGATCGCGACGACGAGGCCGGCTCTGAAATTTTCACTCTCCCAAGACCGATAGATTGCCTTTAGAAAACGCCAGACAGTCAGAGCAAATGGCAACATGAAATACGCTCGCTTTATGTAGACGGCCAATCATATCGTTTTGCCGCCCAGGATGTGTTGGAAAAATAGTATAGAACGCCAATACATTGCCGACAACAGAAGCCGCAAGAGGACAGGTTTTTCATACCATCCAAAAGCGGCACTCAGCTTGGTGCAGCTTCGGTTTGCTCAGATTTGGTATCACTCAAAGAACTGTTCCGCTCTATCGGCCATCTACTGATAAGCGACCTATTGAAGTCTTACCAAGCCTCAACCCGTTTTTCGGGCGCAAGCCACATTGGGTCACCCTCTTGAATATCAAACGCTTCATAAAAGGCCTCCATATGCTGCAGCGGTGCATAGGCGCGGTATTCACCTGGCGGGTGACCGTCGGAGGCAACAAGGCTACGGATGAATTGGTCGGTCGCTTTCCAAGTCCACATCTGGCCCCACGAAATGAAACACCGTTGCGATGGCGTTAACCCATCAATCTCGACGTTCTCCTCCGGATGCTCTTCGAGATAGTGCATCAAGGCCTCGTGGGCGAAAGCGATACCGCCCGTATCCGCCATGTTTTCTTTCACATTGAGCTCACCATTCACATATAGGCCTGGCAGAATTTCAACGGCGTTGGCCTGATCAATCAGCTTTTGCGCTTCTTTTTCGAATGCTTCGGCATCTTCTGCTGTCCACCAATCGCGCAGGTTCCCCTCGGCATCAAACTGGCGGCCGCCCGTGTCAAACCCGTGTGTCATCTCATGTCCGATAATTCCGCCCAAGCGACAGAAATAGACCGGCGCGTCCATATCGGCTTGGAAAATCGGGGGTTGTTGAATTGCCGCAGGCACCTGAAATCCATTTTCAAGCGGGCTATAGGCAGCGTTGATCACGATTGGTAAGGTCGACTCCTCGTTGAATTGATCAGAAACCACCGGCCCTTTTGACCGTTCAATCAGACGCGTGTTCTCGAAATCTGAAAGGTTTCTGTAATTGGCCACCATATCTGATCCGATATCAACGCCGGTGTAATCGATCCATTCGTCGGGGTAGCCGATTTTGTAGTCAAAACTGTCAAGCTTAAGGAGCGCGGCCTTTTTTGTTTCTTCTGACAACCAATCTCGGCTTGGTATACGCGAGCGGAACACGTCCTGAATGCGCTCGACCATATCGAGGGCCTTTTGGCGCGTCTCTTCGGGGTAGTATTTCTCGACGTAGATTTGACTCAACGGATGACCAAGCGCTTCCTTTAGTAACGAAAGTGCACGCTCTTCACGAGGAAGAAGAACGCCAACACCGGTAAGAACCTCTGTGAACTTCCGCGTCGGCTCATCGAACTCCGTTGTCATCAAATCGGAATAATTGTGAATGACACGGAAGGTGACATAATCCCGAATATCTTCAATCGTGCGCTCCTGAAGAACCTTCGAGAGGACCGGCAAATAGCGCGGTGCTGACAGGATAACACGCTCCGGAAGCTCCATTCCGACATTTGTGGTAAGTTGCACCAAGTCGATTTCTGGAATCGCTGCCTGTAACTCATCACGGGTGACCGGATTATAGAAATTGCGCGGGTCGACCATTTCTTCTGGTGTCAGTTTCCCTTCCAGAAGCGCGGCCTCTATCTCAAGTGACGTTTTGGCAATGCGCTCGGCATCTGCGGCGTCAAAACCGGAAATCTCTAGAATCTCCATGATATAGGTTTTGTAGCCCTCATAGCGCTCACCACCCGGCCCTTCACGAAGCAAGTCTTCGTTATGGGAGTCGATGCCGAAAAGCCCCGCGGCGGCGTAGTAAGCATAGGTTTTGCTGTCGGCCAAATCAGCCATAGGTGCGAGCACCAAAAACAGACTCGGCCCACCCTCGCGCATCATCTTGGACATGAATTCTGTTAGGCCGGCCAAGTCGGTGATCGCCGACACCTCTTCAAGCAACCCCCTGATCGGCTCAATGCCAGCAGCATCGAGCGCCTCTGTATCCATATATGCGTTATAGAAGTCGCCAACCTGCTGCGTTGGGCTGCCCTTTTCGGCTGTTGCAGCGGCTTCTCCGGCCTCTTTAAGCGCAATCTTCATCTGCGCCTTCACGCGTTCACCCGCGATGGTCAACGAACCATAGGAGCTTAACTGTTCGGGTCGCTCAACACGATCCTGCCATTTGCCGGATACATAGCGATAGAAGTTTTCGCCCGGATCAACGCTGAGGTCCATATTCTCGATGGAGAAGGCAAGATCGTCCGGCCCCACGGGTGGCAATTCCTCTGCGAGCGCCACGCCTGACAATGCCACGCTACAGCCGAGAGCCGCCAAAACACCCTTGGGCTTTAACGACGTGGTTTGGACCGAATGGGAGAAACGCAACATATTGACCTCCGATAAATATATGCTCAGAGCTCAGCAATTCCGCGTAACCCATTGCAAAATATTAAAAATATGGCCGCCGCAAATTCATCTAAATGCGGGATATCATAACAATACAGTTAAACAGAACGCTGAACGCGCTCTGTTCGCAAGTTAATTGTAATCAATTCATCGCGACGAAGGCCGAAAATTGCCAACGGTTTCGATGTTTTTTGCGCAATCTGGACAGGAGACGCGCCCGACGCGCTATTCGTCTAAAAGCGGCCCTTTGTAACCGGTCGCAACAACGAATTTTTCCGAACTGTCCGCGCGGCTTGCCGGAGGTTTGACGTTAACAACCTTGGTAAATCGACGTTTCAGCAGTTTTTGCAGATCGCCTTCGGCACCCCCTGCGAGCACCTTCGCTACAAATGTGCCGCCCTCTTCGAGAACGTCGAAAGCAAAATATGCAGCCGCCTCACAAAGCGCGATAATTCGGTTGTGATCAGTCTGTTTGTGGCCAGAGGACGCAGCCGCCATATCGCTCATCACGACATCGGCCGAGCCATTGAGCCATTCTTTAACTTTCTCGTCGGCGTCATTCTCAAGAAAATCTAACACATGAATTTCCGCGCCCGCCACGGGATCGACCTCTTGCAAGTCCACGCCCAAAACCGTGCCGATCGCCTTGCCGCTCCGCTCCCCAAGCGCATTCACACGCCGCACCGCAACCTGACACCAGCCACCTGGCGCACAGCCAAGATCGACAACGCGCGCACCCGGCACGAGGAAACGATATTTATCGTCCAACTCAAGTATCTTATAGGCCGCGCGGCCCCGATAACCATCGACTTGCGCGCGCTTCACATAGGGGTCATTCAATTGCCGCTCAAGCCAGCGTGTGGACGAGAGTTTTCGCCCGCGTGCGGATTTCACTTTGGTCCGCAGATCGCGTAGACCACGGCCTGATTTCGCACGCGATGCCGGCCCTTCGGCTCCTTTGCCGCCGCGCCGCCCTTTACCCGATTTTCCTGAACCTTGCGCCATTATCCGGCCTCTTCTGTTAATACCCCATCCGCACTCATAAGCGCGTATAGCAAACCTTCGCGTAAACCGCGATCCGCTACTGAAAGTTTATCTGTTGGCCAAACGCGCAACAATGCTTGAAGGATTGCTGCGCCCGACATGATAAGCGCCTGACGATCCCGCCCAATCCGCGGATCAACCCGTCGCCCCTCTGGACCAAGGTGCAGATAATCCTGAATGACGGCGTCTATTTCGTCGCTGCTCATCCGCAAACCATCGACCTTGTTTCGGTCATAGCGGCGCAACCCAAGATGGCTTGCAGCGACGGTTGTGACCGTTCCCGAGGTTCCGATGATCTGGAATCCGTCTCGGACGTGATCACCATCATAAGGCGAGAAATTCGCAAGTTTCTCTTCGAAAAACCAACTCATCAAGGCAAAGCGTGCGCCATCGTCGGTGACGTCCATGAACTGGTCACGAAGGGTCGCCACGCCGAGCGGCACAGAGATCCAATCCACAATCCGCGCTTGCGTTTCCGGCGCTTCACCAAGCCGAAACCCCTGTTTAACCTGCATAATCGCTGCCATGCGCTCATGCTTATCAAGGTGTGATACATCAAGCCAAACAAGCTCTGTGCTGCCGCCGCCGATATCAACGATCAAGAGTTGCTCGGTCTGTTTGCTGACCAAAGGTGCGCAGGAAATGACCGCAAGGCGGGCTTCTTCCTGTGCGGGTATAATCTCGAGCTTGAGGCCAGTTTCGCGCTTCACTCGCGCAATAAGATCGCGGCCGTTGGTCGCTCGGCGGCAAGCTTCTGTCGCCACGAGGCGCATGTTCTTTACCTTGTGGCGGCGCAGTTTCTTTTGGCAAATCCGCATAGCCTGAACGGTGCGCGTGATTGAGCTGCGCGAGAGCCGCCCAGAGGCTTCAAGCCCTGCGCCGAGCTGAACAGGTTTGGAAAAGCTGTCTACGACTTCGAATTGCGCGCCTTTGGGGCGGGCAATCAACATCCGACAACTGTTTGTTCCCAGATCCAGAGCCGCATAGAGGCCACCGGAAGGGGGAGTCGGCGCGGGGCTTTCAACCACGTTTTCGGGGACCGCGCCCGCACCATAGGGACGCTTGGGCGTCATCTTTACGCCCTCCATTTCGAGTTAACTCCAAGCTATGCCCTTCCGACAGGAGGCGCAAGATGCGTCCGCGAAAAACCCTGTCGGCTTGTGCCGCACATGGGATTTACCGCGCGTCACGACGGGCGCAAACACTATCACCTCATAATGAACATGAAGATTTTTCCAATTGCGCCCCATGTTCACCCGCGCCCCACTGGAGTAAGACTTGGCCCGCAGGATGGCGTCGCATGTGTTCTGTTCTTGGTCGAAAATCGACCTCGGAACACAGAGACGCGGCCCTACAACAAAGTGAGAAGGGAATCAGCAATGGCAAAAGTGACCATCGTGTACTGGCGGGACATTCCGGCTCAGGTGATCGCAGGTAAAGGGCGGCGGGGCGTTAAAATCCAGCTTTCCGAGCGGTTTGAGCAGGCAATAGACCGTGCGGCGATGGCCTCTGGCGCGGCGGAAACCGATGCCTATCTTGCGGAATGGCGCAAGGCGGATCCGGTGGAGGTTGAAGGTTCGGATCAAGAGGCAGCGACCGCGACGGCCGAACGCCTTGAGACAGAGTTCGACAAAACACGCCTGATAGAGCTGATTTCAAACAACGGATGGGCCTGACCCTGAAATCACTTTGGAGGAAATGCATGTCGCTATTGAAATTCCAGCGCAGGAGCGATGCGCAAAACGCAGCACGATTTGCACCGCAGGTTCCCGCCTCGGTCAAGGCGTTGATGGAGGGGTATTCGATCGAGGTGATGCCCCGCACCGCAGCGAAGATCGAGAGCTTTGCGGATATCCTTCCCCAAGGGACGCGCACCTATATTGCGCATATAGAGGGCACAGAAGTTGACGATATGGTTGCAACCGCTGCGCGTCTGCGCCGCGAAGGTTTTGAACCTGTCCCGCACTTCCCTGCCCGCCTGTTCAAAAGCCATGACGAGCTTTCGGAAACTCTCCGTCGTTACAAGGGCGAAGCGGATGTATCACAGGCTCTCGTGCTTGCTGGCGGACCGTCCACACCTGCGGGTGACTTCGACAGTTCGATCCAATTGCTTGAAACCGGCCTTTTTGGTGACTTCCGCCAGTTGTTCGTCGCCGGTCACCCAGAGGGCAACCGCGATATTGACCCAGACGGCGGCACCCGCAACGTGAAGGACGCGCTCCACTGGAAACAAGGATTTTCAGAGACAACCGACGCCGAAGTCGCGATCACAACACAATTCGCTTTTGAAACAGCACCAGTCATCGCATGGGCGGAGCGTCTTGCTGATGAAGGCATCACCCTACCCGTTCACCTCGGCATCGCCGGCCCCGCCAAGCTGCAAACGCTGATCCGCTTTGCCATTGCCTGCGGTGTTGGCCCAAGTCTTGACGTATTACAAAAACGCGCGCGCGACGTGACAAAACTTGTCCGCCCCTATGAGCCGACAGAGCTTGTTACGGAAATTGCTGATTATTGCGTCGCTAACCCAGACAGCCTGCTCAAGTCGCTGCATATTTTCCCGCTTGGCGGTATCAAAACCTCGGCGGACTGGGCTATAAGCCACTCCGACGCAACACCGAAAACACCTTCCCTCGCGACTGTATCCGCTGAGGGCCAAACAACACAAACGCCTCCCTCCAACAAGGACACCACATGACCCGCACCGTTATCGAGAGCAAAAGCAAAACAGCCATCATCGGGTTTGACGAACCCTTCTGTGTGATTGGCGAGCGTATCAACCCGACTGGCCGCAAGAAGCTTGCCGCTGAACTTGAGGCTGGAGACTTCTCCACTGTCGAGAAAGACGCACTTGAGCAAGTCGCTTGCGGTGCGAATATCCTCGACATCAACTCGGGTGCTGTGTTCTCGAACAAAATGGCCGAAGACCCACGCTATGCCGACAACAACTTCGTCGAGCCGCCTTTGATGAGCGAGCTGATCGCGCGCGTGCAGGCTGTCACTGACATTCCGCTCTGCATCGACAGTTCGGTTCCCGCCGCACTTGAAGCGGGCCTTGAAGCCGCCGCGGGCCGCCCGCTCCTCAACTCTGTGACGGGTGAAGAGGAGCGCCTTGAGTTGGTGCTGCCGCTGGTCAAGAAATACAATGTGCCGGTTGTGGCAATCTCCAACGATGACACAGGTATTTCCGAAGACCCGGAAGTGCGTTTCGCCGTTGCCAAAAAGATCGTCGAGCGCGCCGCCGATTTCGGCATTCCGGCGCATGATATCGTGGTTGATCCGCTCGTGATGCCAATCGGCGCCATGGCGAGCGCTGGGCAGCAGGTATTTACTCTGGTGCGTCGTCTACGCGAAGAACTGGGCGTAAACACAACTTGCGGCGCATCGAACGTTTCCTTCGGCTTGCCCCATCGTCACGGCGTAAACGCGGCGTTCCTGCCAATGGCGATTGGTGCGGGTATGACGAGCGCGATCATGAACCCAGTACGTCCCGTTGAAATGGAAGCCATCCGCGCAGCGAACTTCCTCAACAACAAAGATCCGAATGGCGGTGAATGGATCAAGTTCAGTCGCGTACTCGATGCAGTCGAGGCAGGCACACCCTTCGCCGAGGCATCGGCTGCCTCTGCTGTGCCAACTGGCCGTGGTGGTCGTCGTGGCGGAAGCCGTCGCCGCGCATCCTGATCACTCATAAAGATAAGGCCGTAAGTGCATTTGCTTGCGGCCTTTTTCTGTTTAAATACGTCGCATAACTCCGAAACCTATCGCAACCAAAGGCATCAATCCCGTGAGTGACCCTCTGCACGATCCGATCCTTCCCAATGACGCGCTTGTTGTGTTCACGCCTTCGGGCAAACGCGGCCGCTTTGCGCTGGGCACGCCGATCTTGACTGCCGCGCGGCAATTGGGCGTTGATCTGGACTCGGTTTGTGGTGGGCGTGGGATCTGTAGCAAGTGTCAGATCACACCGGGCCAAGGCGAATTCCCGAAACACGGCGTTACAGTCTCGCCTGATGCGCTATCGCCATTCAACAAGGTCGAAGAACGTTATGACAGTATCCGCGGCCTGAAAGCCGGACGGCGGTTGGGCTGTCAGGCGACGGTTCAGGGCGATGTGGTTGTCGATGTGCCGCCCGAAAGCCAAGTCCACAAACAGGTGGTGCGCAAACGCGCCGAAGCGCGCGACATCATCCTCGCCCCATCGATCAAGCGCGTTCTGGTTCAGGTCGAGCAACCCGACATGCACGACCCAACCGGCGATTTCGAGCGCCTAAGTGCGGCGTTGGCAACGCAGTGGAACATCGAGGGCATCACTGCCCCGCTTCCTGTACTCGCTCGGCTTCAATCAGTTCTCCGCAAGGGCGACTGGACCGTAACTTGTATCATCCACGACCCCGCCACAGGCAGCGGCCCGCGCCTTGCTGAAATCTATCCTGCCTTTGACGAGCGCCCGCTCTACGGCCTCGCGATTGACCTCGGCTCAACCACCATTGCGGGCCATCTCTGTAATCTCGAAACAGGCGAGGTTGTGGCTTCTGCAGGACTTATGAACCCGCAAATCAGGTTTGGCGAAGACCTGATGAGCCGTGTTAGCTACTCCATGATGAATGAAGGTGGCGCGGGCGAGATGACCAAAGCCGTGCGCGAAGGAATGGCGCAGCTTTGCAACGATATTGCTGAAGAAGCCGAAGTTGACCTTACCCAAATCATGGATGCGGTCGTTGTGTGCAACCCTGTGATGCACCACCTGTTCCTTGGAATTGATCCATACGAACTTGGCCAAGCGCCCTTTGCGCTGACAACATCCGATGCGCTCAACCTGCGCGCCACAGACCTTGATCTGCCGCTGCACCCGAATGCCGCGCTCTATATGCTCCCTTGTATCGCGGGACATGTGGGTGCCGATGCTGCGGCTGTGGCCCTATCCGAAGCACCGGAGAAATCCGAGGAGTTGGTGCTTGTTGTCGACGTGGGAACAAATGCCGAAATCCTATTGGGCAATACACAACGGGTACTTGCCTGTTCCTCCCCCACCGGCCCTGCATTTGAAGGCGCACAGATCAGCGCAGGCCAGCGCGCGGCACCCGGCGCCATTGAGCGGGTCGAGATTGATCCCGACACCAAGGAGCCGCGTTTTAAAATCATCGGATGCGATCTCTGGTCCACCGACGACGGCTTCGAAGAGGCCGCGCTTGCCACCGGTGTAACTGGAATCTGCGGCTCCGGTATCATCGAAATTGTCGCAGAAATGCGCATGGCGGGCATCGTTGACGCGCCCGGCCTTATCGGCGCACCGGAGCAAACCGGCACCGAGCGTTGCTTCCTTGACGGGCGGACCTATTCCTATTTGCTCTATGATGCGACCCCATTAGGCGGGCAGAAAATCACTGTCACCAACCGCGATATCCGCGAAATCCAGATGGCCAAGGCCGCGCTCTATTCGGGCGCGAGGCTGCTGATGGATAAATTCGAGGTGGATAGCGTTGACCGCATTGTGCTTGCTGGCGCTTTTGGCGCGCATATTAGCCCGAAACACGCGATGGTTCTGGGCATGATCCCTGATTGTCCGCTTGATCGGGTTACCTCCGCCGGAAACGCCGCCGGAACAGGCGCGCGGATTGCACTCCTTAACACAGAAGCGCGCCGCGAGATCGAAGCAACGGTGAAAGCAATCCACAAGGTTGAAACTGCCATCGAGCCGCGGTTTCAAGAACACTTCGTTAACGCCAGCAATATCCCCAACGCCGTTGAAGCCTTCCCACATCTGAACGAGGTGCTGACGCTGCCGAATGTGACCTTCAACACAGGTGGCGACGACACACGCGGTGGCGGACGGCGTAGAAGACGGCGCGGGTAAACGCTTGCCGACGAATAGCTTGCGGCCAATACGTCCAATCGCTAATCAGAGATCAACGCGGGTGTAGCTCAATGGTAGAGCAGCAGCTTCCCAAGCTGACGACGAGGGTTCGATTCCCTTCACCCGCTCCAAGACATTGCTCGCTTCATTCTAATAAAAGTCAGTTCGGATAGCTTTAGCTGTGTCAATCATGGCGGAGATCAAAGCAGACCTCCGCCAAGACTAATCTAGGCTATGTTCCTCAGCCGCCAAGCAGGCCGCCGACAGTTCCGCCGACTTTGTTGACGGTTTTGTTCACTGTTTTCTCAACTGTGCCGCCAACTTTACTGACGCTCCCGCCGACCTTTTCAACAGTTCCGCCGACAGCACCGCCAACACTGGCGACTGCATCTGCTGAGGCATTCACTGTTTTGCCCACGTTCCCTGTTGCCGTGCTGGAAACAGAGCCGCTTGGGGAACTTGTATCAACACTCCCCGCAATATTTACGTTGGTCTTCAGTGATTTGCTGACGCCGACTTGAGCATCCAGACCCATCACCGACAACAATTGCGCGCTGGTACAAAGGCTCACAAAGGATCCTCCGCACACGTTTTCCGGTGTATTGATCGCAGAAGTCGGCGCAACAGGAACGGCTGAGCCTTTAAAGCCCGAGTTTCTTTGCAACCCGCCAAAACTGCTACTGCTGCTTGCATCCGCATAAACAATGGGTGTCGGCAATCGTTCCATAACTTCAATGATCACGCGACGGTTCAGCGGTTCGGCGGCGGCAGTTGAGACCTTCAAGCTTTCTTCACCGAGCGACACCATTGCATGAAGCTGCTTAAAGCTCACGCCGCGGCTAATGAGATAAGCAACAGAGACCTGCGCACGCTGCATGCCGAGCCTTTTGTTGTAATCATTGCTCCCGATTGCATCTGCATGTCCCGTCACACTGAATTTCGTGTCGGGATGGTCAATCATCCAAGCAGCATATTTATCGAGCGTTTTTTGAGCTGCGCCTGTTAGCGCGACTTTGTTGAAATCAAAATAGATTTCGTCACGTATCGCAGTGTGCATTCTCATTGTCGAGGCGTCGTATTTACCCGCTGGAGCGAGCAAAGACATGCCATCCGAACTGTAATTAGTCGATGGCGTCGTACAACCAGTGACTGCAAGCACAGATGTCGCGAGTGCGGCACTCAGAATGCGTTTCTGGAATATAGTCAACATTTTAGAACCCTTTAATTGAGTTCAGTCGGGTCAATCCTCCTTTTCTTACTGAACGTCTTATCGAACGATCCGACTAAACAGTTTTCACATTAGCAAGACAACTATTTAGGCAAAAATTGCCGAAAATAAGACGCTAACGAACTATTGTTGCGTGCGAGGTGTTGGGATACCATTACTTGACGCTGTTTCAATACGTTAGCGGCACTGAGCACTTCCGAAAAAAATTACTGACGACAGCCAAAATTCGGGAGGTTTGGGGTAAAAACAGCGCATCCCAAACAACTCAAGCGCCGTGCAATACGCACGACGCTTAAGGTTACAAACACAACCCTAAGGGAAACGCCGATTAGATTATCAGCTGCCCGTTTGTAGGAAACGCACCAGTGCCCGTGTTGAGCCGTCTTTGCCGTCTGCTGGCTCCTCGCCTGCTACGATCGGCTCCAAGGCGACAGCAAGCTCTTTGCCGAGCTCAACACCCCATTGATCAAATGAGTTCAAGCCGAGCAACACCCCTTCGACAAACACGCGGTGCTCATACAGCGCAATAATCTGGCCGAGCACGAACGGTGTGAGCTTCGGATAGACCAGTGTCGTTGACGGGCGGTTGCCAGAGAACACACGGTGGTTGGCTTGGCGAATTTGCTCATCGCCGCTTAGGCCTTTCGCTGCCATCAACTCCATCGCTGTCTCAAAGCTTCGGCCGAGCATGAGTGCTTCGGATTGTGCGAGGCAGTTGGAAACCAGAAGGCGATGGTGGTGCGCCAAATGTGCTTCCTGCCCTTCGACGCCAACCATGAATTCGCAAGGGATCACTCGCGTTCCTTGGTGGATTAGCTGATAAAATGCGTGCTGGCCGTTGGTGCCAGGCTCCCCCCAAACAACGGGGCCGGAATTGACTTCAAGCGCTGTGCCATCCATGGCGACAGACTTGCCGTTGCTTTCCATTTCAAGCTGCTGAAGATATGCCGGAAGCCGCAAGAGGCGTTGTTCATAAGGCAAAACTGCACGAGTGGCATAGCCGCACCCCTGATTGTGCCAAATCCCGACAAGCGCAAGCAACACAGGAAGGTTCGCGCCAAAATCGGCTGTGCGGAAATGTTGGTCCATCGCTTGGCCACCCGCAAGAAAGGCGCGGAAATTCTCCGGCCCAATCGCCAGCATTACCGGAAGGCCAATCGGCCCCCACATGGAATAGCGTCCACCGACCCAATCTTCAAAACCAAACACCCGAGAGGCATCAATGCCAAAGGCGGCGGTCTTGTCCTCGGCCGAACTCAGCGCGGCAAATTGAGCGCCGGGGTCTGTTACCACCGCCCCCATCCACTCACGGGCGGTTTCGGCGTTGGTCATAGTTTCGATGGTGGTGAAGGTTTTGGAGGCCACGATCACAAGCGTTGTTGTTGGATCAAGCAACGCAAGCGTGTCGGCGATATGTGCGCCATCAACGTTGGAGACGTAATGAACGCGCGGCCCGTCGTGATACGGCGAAAGCGCAATCGTTCCCATGACGGGGCCAAGATCGCTGCCACCGATACCGATATTAACAACGTCTGTAATCTTGCCGCCCTGCCCCTGATACGCACCGCTGCGCACGTCATTGGCGAAGGCTTCCATGCGGGCAAGCGTATCCAACACATCCGGCATCACATCCGCGCCATCGACCATCACCGGCGAGGCATCAAGGTTGCGCAATGCCGTATGAAGTACAGCGCGCCCTTCTGTTTCGTTGATCTTTTCGCCGGTAAACATGGCGTTGATCCGGCCCTTGAGGTTTGCGTCCTCGGCCATAGAGAGCAACAGTTCAAAGGTTTCGGTGTCGATATTGGTCTTGGAGTAGTCAAACAGCAGGTCACCGCCATCAGACTCAAGCTTCTGCGAGAAATCAGTTGCACGCGCGTCATCAAACAAGCTTTTGATATCGCGAGATTTTACAGCTTCGGCTTTGGCTTGCAGGGAGGAAAAATCAACAGTCATGTTAAGGAGCCCAATGTACGGTTGCGCCCGGCAGCACCGCACTTACGGGGGCTTGCATCGGGTCATCTAGAGTTTGCGCACGCTCAAGCGCAGCACGTTTTTCATCGCCGGCAATCACGATATGGCGGTTCGCAGCGCCCTTAAGAACGCGGGCCGAAAGCGTAATGCGCGGTTCCGGCGCACCTGGTGCACGCATCGGAAGCAATACTGGCGCGTCTGGTGCGAAAGCCTCGGCCAAAAGGTCTGCTTCGGGAAAAATACTCGCAGTGTGCATGTCCGCGCCCATACCCATGAGGCAAACTGTCAGCGGAAGATGCTTTTCGATCCCCGCAGAGAGTTCATCCAGCTTATCCTCTGGCGTTGGGGCCTCTGCATAGAGCGGCAAAAGCGTCGCGGCGGCAGCTTTGTTTTGTAACAAACGCGCCTTAAGCAATGCTGTATTCGAGCGCTCCGAGCTTTCTGGAACCCAGCGTTCATCGCCCAACATAACAGCCACATTGGCCCATTCGATATCCGCCACGCTCAGCGCATCGAAAATCGGGCCCGGCGTTGTACCTCCGGGAACAGCGAGCGTCGCTGAACCAGTTTTGCTCAATGCCTCCGCAAGCTCGGCTTGGATCCGGCTTGCAATCGCCTGCATCATCTCATCTTTGTTTTGGTACTCAATGAGGGTCATACTTTGATCTCCCGCCAGCGACGTCCATCTTTGTGAAGGAGCATGAGCGCATCTTCCGGCCCTGAACTGCCGGGATCATAAAGCTTGGGCTTATCGCCGCGCTCGGTCCAACCCTTGATGATCGGATCGGTCCAAGCCCATGCGGCCTCAACCTCGTCACCGCGCATAAAGAGCGTTTGGTTGCCGCGGATCACATCCATAATCAGGCGCTCATAAGCGTCTGGAACATCTTCCGCATCTGGCCCCAATGCCTCGGCGAAACTCATATCAAGCGGAACCTCCATGAGGCGCATACCGCCCGGCCCCGGCTCCTTGATTGTCACGCGCAGGTTCATACCTTCATTCGGCTGCAAACGAATGACCAACACGTTGCCGCGCCGTCCGTCCTGTTCGCCAAAGATCGAATGGGGCGGGTCTTTGAACACCACCGCAATCTCACTCTCGCGCGCACGAAGGCGTTTCCCCGTCCGCAAATAAATCGGAGTACCTTTCCAGCGCCAGTTGGAGATATTCACCTTCATCGCCACAAAACACTCGGTCTTGCTGTCAGGATTTTCGGCTTCTTCAACATAGCTTGGGCCATCGGCGTTGCCCGAATACTGACCACGCACGATGTCGCTTTGAGCCACAGGATCAAGCGCGCGGATCACCTTTAGCTTTTCGTCGCGCACCGCATCGGGCTCAAACTCGTTCGGCGGCTCCATTGCGATCAGACAGAGAAGCTGCATCAGGTGGTTTTGCACCATATCGCGCATGGCGCCGGATTTGTCGTAATAAGCGCCTCGGCTTCCAACAGCGACGGTTTCGGCGGCTGTAATCTGGATATGATCGACATATTGGCTGTTCCAGAGAGGCTCAAAGAGGATGTTGCCAAAACGCACAGCCATCAGGTTCTGTACGGTTTCTTTACCAAGGTAATGATCGATCCGGTAAATCTGGCTTTCGTCGAAGTGCTGTGCCAGCACCGCGTTAAGCGCCTTTGCGGAGTCGAGATCACGGCCAAATGGCTTTTCTACAACGAGGCGACTCTGGTCATCGGCAATGCCGTATTTATGAAGCCGCTCGGCCAGATCACCAAACAGGCTCGGCCCAACAGAGAAGTAAAAGGCTTTAACCACCTCTTTACGCACCATCGCCGCCAGCTCTTTCCAGCCGCCCTCGCCTGTCGCGTCAATCGGGATATACTCGAGTAGCTTGATAAACTCGGCAATGCTCTCGCTGTCGCGAGATTTCTCAGGAACAAACTCCTCAATCGCGTCTTGGATCATCTTCCGATAAGCCGCGCTGTCCTGATCGGCCCGAGCCGCACCAATGATGCGCGCACCCTCTGGCATCTGTCCTGAACGGAACCGCCGATACAACCCCGGCAAAATCTTGCGCCGTGCGAGATCGCCCGTGCCACCGAAAATCACCAAGTCAAATTCATCTACCGGAATAACACGCGAAACCATATGGACCCCGTAACTGTTTGTATTTTTTCAGATAATTTCCATCTTCAGAAATATCTGTTAGCGCTAACGAACCAATTCACGGAACTCATAACGTCAGACGCTCAATAAGTCTAGCACGCATGAAGCCTTTCACAACTGCGTTAGGCATTTTCTTTCGGCTTTAACATGAACGAGCGGCAAGATACCGTTGAAAAAACAACAGGACTCCTATGAAAGACCACACAGGCGCAAACGCCGGAAAATTTATTGACCCCATGCGCACCGCCAAGGGCGAAGAGCGCGCACGCGTTGCCCTGAGCAATCCGCAAACCCTTTGGTTCAATACAGGTACGCTCTGCAACATCGAGTGCATCAACTGCTATATTGAAAGCTCGCCCAAGAATGATGCGCTGGTCTATATGACTGCCGATGAGGTCAGTTCATACCTCGAACAACTCCAAGAGCGTAAATGGGGCGTAACCGAAATCGGCTTCACCGGCGGAGAGCCGTTTATGAACCCCGAGTTTTGCGAAATGCTGCGGCGGAGTCTGGCACGAGGGTATGAAGTTTTGGTTCTGACCAACGCCATGCAGCCGATGCAGCGCAAATCTGTGCGCAATGACCTTGCAAAGATTATCAAAGACTACCCCGACACACTCACCTTCAGGGTGTCTCTCGATCATTATTCTACTGAACAACATGATGCGATCCGCGGGAAAAACGCTTTTGCCCGCAGCCTTGACGGAATGATCTGGCTTCGCGATCAAGGCGCTAAACTTGCGACTGCAGGACGGATGCTCTGGGATGAAAGCGAAGAGGATTGCCGCGCGGGCTATGCTGCCTTTTTCGCCGAGCACGGATTTAACATTGACGCGCAAAACCCAGCCCAGACTGTTTTGTTTCCAGAGATGGACGAAACAGTCGAAGTCCCTGAAATCACAACGGAATGCTGGTCGATCCTTGATGTAAGCCCGAGCTCAGTGATGTGCGCAAGTTCGCGCATGGTGGTGAAACGCAAGGGCGCTGAAACACCCGCTGTTCTTGCCTGTACACTCCTGCCATATGATGCCGAGTTCGAGCTTGGCTCGACGCTGGCCGAAGCAGAGGGCGACGTGGCCTTGAACCACCCCCATTGCGCAAAATTCTGCGTGCTGGGTGGCGCAAGCTGCTCGGGCTAATCGCCATCCAAAATAATTTGGGCCCGGGGCAACAAGTCTACTCCTCGTTAACCTGTCGCCGCGCCGGACCCTTTACACAAGCGCGACTTATCTGCCCGTGCGCGGTTATCCCGCGCTTTTCGGCACTTGTGTAAGCTGGTTCATGATCACCCGTTTCACCGGAGGCAGCCGCTCTCCAAGGCGCAACACGGCACCGCGAAGCACTTTGGCTGGCAAGCGCGTATCGGTAAAGAGTTTCACGATCGCGTTGGTCCCATAGTAAAGCGGAGCGGTTGCACGTCGATGGGTCCGCTCATAGGCGGACAAAACTGTCATATCCGCCCAATCACGCCCCTGCTCAAGCGCTTTGCGGATCTCAACGGCCAGCGTATTTGCCCCCACAAGACCAAGATTATAACCATGCGCAGTAACGGGATGCATCCCGACAGCCGCATCACCCACAAGGGCGAATCCGGGCTTAACGAAGTTCTTGGCGTAAACGCCCATCAACGGGTACGCGTGGCGCGGCGAATGTAGCGTCATCGCGCCAAGCTTATTGTCAAACCGCGCGGCAATATCCCGACAGAACGCCTCTTCGCTTTGCTGCATCACGGCGTCAGTTTCATGCGACGGCAGTGTCACAACAACCGAACTTCGGTTTTCTGGCATCGGCAATATTGCAAGTGTGCGATCATAGTGAAAACACTCATAGGCAACATCTTGATGCGGCCCCTCATGTGTAACCTCGCACACGATTACAGTTCGGCCAAAGTCGTTCATCTCGGCTCCGATCCCCATCTTTCGGCGGGTTTCAGAGAAACGACTATCGGCCGCAACAACAAGCTTGGCGTGGAACACACGACCGTCGGTGAGTTCGACTTTGCCCCCTGTGTTGCTCGCCGAAACTTTGGCAACATCGGCCTCGGTGATGAGGTTAAACCCCGCCTGCCCCACAGTCGCCTCGTAGCTTGCCTTGCGGATAAGGTGGTTGGGCAGAATGCGCCCAAGGTAATCCGCACCGTTTTCAAGGGAATCAAAGTGTAGCGCAAATGAAGATTTACCGTTCAGGACCTTCGCGTCGCGGATATAGCCAATCTCGGCCTCATCCAGCCTGTCCCAAATGCCGTATTCCCACATCAGCTTTTCGCTGGTTTGTGTAAGCGCAATATCACGCCCGTCTTCCGGCGGGTTGGCCAAGACGGCCTCTGGGTGCCGCTCCAAAATCGTGACAGTCAGCCCCGTTCCACAAAGTGCGCGCGCAAACCCAAGCCCCGCCGGCCCTGCGCCAATCACGACTATATCGCTGAACACAGGCAGTGGGTCTGTGGCGGATTGTGGTGTTTCGGGGGAATCTTGCATCTGGGCCTCCTGTTAAACTGCAACAGAAGTACCTCGGATTCGCGATGCGCTACCTGATCTAAGTCAAGCCCTAGGCGTCAAGTTCGGTATCCCAATAGAGAAAATCCATCCAGCTTTCATGCAGGAAGTTTGGTGGGAACTTGCGCCCTGTATTGCGCAATTGCTCGACCTCGGGCTGACGCGCGGGCTTTTGCAACGCCATATTTGCTTGCCGCAGCGATTTACTGCCCTTCTTGAGGTTACACGGCGAACAGGCCGCCACAACGTTTTCCCAACTGGTGATACCGCCCGCCGCTCGGGGAATCACATGATCAAACGTCAAGTCTCCCCGCGCACCGCAGTATTGGCACTTAAACTCATCTCGCAAAAACAGATTGAACCGCGTGAAGGCGACTTTGTTCTGCGGCCTCACGTATTCTTTGAGTACAACAACTGACGGAATGCGAATTTTGGTGGATGGGCTATGAACGAAATCGTCATATTCCGCTACAATATCAACACGTTCCAGATAAGCCGCTTTAACGGCCTCCTGCCAGGGCCATAGCGATAGCGGATAATAGGAAAGCGGCCTGTAATCCGCATTCAAGACCAACGCCGGATGCTGTTTGAGCCGTCGCGGTTCACGGGTGAATTCTGTCCTAAAATCGCCGTCCATGGGTCAATTTTCCTTACCCTGCCATCTGTCTCCAGTGCCAGAGCGGGGAAACCGCCCCAGCCTGTGGATAACTATATATGGCGTTTCGCATCTGACAAGCCCCATGATTTTGGGGCCGCTCGACGCAAAGGCTAGGAAAGAACTGTAACGCCCATGTGACGCACGCCAAGCGGAGACGCTTGGGTTAAGTATACCCTAATTTCTGGCGCATGAAATGATTTGCGGCGGTTAACCCGTCTGGCGCAATTCCGTGGCCTGTCCCTTCCATGACATGGGCATAAACTTCGAACCCAGCGACGGACAACGCATCACCCGCTTCCGGCAAGGATTGCGGTGGCACAACATCGTCCTGATCGCCATGAATCAAGATCACTGGCGGTTTGGAAACAACTTCTTCCTCAAGCCGTTCGGGTGCCAGCAAACGGCCAGAAAATGCAACAACACCCGCCACGGCCTCATCACGGCGCACCGCAACATGAAGCGCCAGCATCGTGCCTTGGGAAAACCCTAAAATTATGCAATTTTCGGGCTTTACGCTATGTTCTTTAAGTTGCTCATCAAGGAAAGCATTCAAATCGGCGCTTGCCTTCAACAGCCCTTCGCCAGCGGCTTCCTCGGTGCTTCCATCAATCCATGGGATGGGAAACCACTGGAACCCAAATGGTGCGCCCGGGATCTTGTCCGGCGCATCCGGAGCGACGAACACGGTATCGGGAAGCTGTGGCCCAAGCGGATCAGCAAGCCCCATGAGATCGGCGCCATTCGCGCCATATCCATGCAGGAATACAACCATGGATTTCGTTGTGCCGGATTGGGGAGCGCGGGTGGTAAACTCGAGTTTACGGGTCATTTGATGCCTTCTCTCTGTTTTGCAACGCGGTAATAGTCCCAAAGCAGCCGCGCAGCAACGGCTCTATGCGGTGCCCATTCTTGCGCCATTTCGCGAAACGCGCGCTCTTTAGGCCGCTCTGGTAGGTCAAACAGCATGCGAGCGCTCTCCTGTAATGCCAAATCACCAGGGGCAAAAACATCCGCGTGACCCAATGAAAACATTGCATAAATCTCGGCTGTCCATGCGCCAATACCCGGTACTTCGGTCAGCGTTTTCACGACCTCATCACTTGATGCGTTACGAAGCGCTTTAAAATCAATTCCGGCCTCTGCAAGTGCTCGTGCATAACGAATTTTCTGACGGGACAGACCGCAAGCGCGTAAATTTTCATCACTTGCCCACCGCACCTTTCTAGGCCCAGTAAGTTTTGCCGTCTTAAGCCGCCCCCAAATCGCATTTGCCGACGCCACGCTAACTTGCTGACTGACAATCGCATCGAACAACGCTTCAAATCCATCTCGACGGCGCCGCAGTGGCGGCACGCCAGTCACGCGAAAAGCGGGCGCAAACCGTGGTTCAATCGCAATCAATCTCTCGGTGTGGTACGCAACATCGTCCTTTGAATTTATATACATAGCCACCGATCCTATAGCTCATTCAACCAGCTCAGCGCCGCATCCACATCCTCAAGTACAAGCCCACCGGCTGGCGCTGGCCGCTCGATCATCAAGACCTTGATCCCGAGCGAACGAGCCGCATCCAACTTGGTTCGGCTCGGGGCTCCACCTGCATTCTTTACCACCAGAACATCAATCCGAAACTTGCGGAATATGGCGATCTCGTCCTCAACAGAAAACGGCGGTCGCCCCACAAGGTACTCCCCATTCGGGAACGGAAACGGCCCCTCTGGCGGGTCAATTTGTCGGCAAATCAATCGACAATCCGCAAGGTTCGCAAACCCAGAAAGCGTACTGCGCCCTGTTGCCAGAAATACATTTGCACCAGCGGGAATATGTTCACGCGCATCTTGGGGAGCGGCGATCATCGTCCAGTCATCACCTTCAGCAGGCGTCCACTCCGGCCTTAATATCTGCGCATAGGGAATTGATAATTCATCACAAAGCTGAAAAGTTCGTTTGGAAATTCGGGCCGCAAAAGGATGCGTACCATCGATCACCGCATCGAATTCCCCCTCAACAAGAAATTCCTTCTCGCCTTCGTAGCCCCCGAAACCGCCGATCCGTGTGTCGACAGGTAGCGGTTTGGGAAAACGCGTTGCCCCTGCAAGACTGGCCAGCACCTCGAAACGGGGACGATCGGCCAATTTATGCGCCAACCTGCGGCTTTCGCCTGATCCTGCAAGCAAAAGAACCTTCATTCCGCTGCCCGCCCAATGATATTCCCCGCGCGATCTATCAAGATAAGGTCGAGCGCAACCGGACTATCGCGCAGCACCTCACGCGCAGTTTTCAAGGCACCATTCGCGACAAAAGCGGAAAACTTTTCTCCATATCTTTCATAGACTTCAAGCGCACTGTTGCAATCAGTAATGTGTGGTTCGCCAAGCGCCTTCGCCAACGCATCAAAATCAATCTGGCTCCGTCCCGAGTGCAAATCCATCGCGCCTTGGGCAAGTTTGGTCATCTTGCCGATACCGCCGCCAATCGTAAGCCGCTCAACCGGATGCTTACGGAGGTACTTCAGCAAGCCGCCCGCAAAATCGCCCATGTCGAGCATTGCTTGCTCGAATAAATCATATTCGGCCTGCACCACCTTTTCGCTCGTAGCGCCCGTACATCCGGCCACATGCGTTAACCCAGTTGCGCGCGCCACATCAACACCACGATGAATGGACGCGATCCACGCTGCGCAGCTAAATGGCCGGACAACGCCCGTTGTCCCCAATACAGAAAGCCCTCCGACAATACCGAGGCGCGGGTTCCATGTTTTCTTTGCCAGATCTTCTCCATCTCGAATTGAGATTTCGATTACAACACAAGGCGTTGCGCCGTATTCCTGGGCCAATTCCTCAACCACACCACGCATCATTTCCCGTGGAACTGGGTTGATCGCAGGTTCGCCAACAGCAAGCGGCAGACCGGGTTTTGTGACCGTTCCAACCCCCTTGCCCGCGCGAAATTCGATGCCATCCCCGCCCAATGTCACCTTTGCAGTGATAAGCGCGCCATGGGTCACATCAGGGTCATCTCCTGCGTCCTTGATAATCCCCGCCGCGGCCCAGCCATCTCCCGCTGCTGTTTCCTCAAGTGCAAAATCCGGCGTTTCGCCACGTGGCAGCGTAATCGACACCTCATCCGGAAAATGTCCTGCCCACAACTTCAGCAACGCCGCCTTTACAGCAGCCGTCGCACAGGCGCCCGTGGTCCAGCCACGGCGCAACGGAGGGGATTGGGCATCCATGTGGCGACTATAGGCCGCGGAATTCCTGCCGCCAATGTGGGAAATGACGGTATTTCAACACTTTTCGAGCCGCGCTCAAAGGGGCATAACAGGCCCATGACCGACTCACACACATCATCGCTGGCCCTTCCTGATGGCCAATGGCCCACCTTAGAACCCGGATGGGTATGGCTTTGCGGCGCGGGACCAGGCGATCCGGGCCTGCTTACGCTGCATGGATTGAATGCAATTCGTCAGGCTGACGTCATTGTCTATGACGCACTCGTGCAAAGCGCGATTCTGGATTGGGCGCGCGATGATGCGGAACTGATCTATGCGGGCAAACGCGGCGGGAAGCCCTCTGCCAAACAGAAGGACATTTCCTTACGCCTTGTTGATCTTGCCGAAGCTGGCAAACGCGTATTGCGGCTGAAGGGCGGCGATCCATTTGTGTTTGGTCGCGGCGGCGAAGAGGCGCAGACCTTGGTACAGCATGGCATTCCCATCCGCATCATCCCTGGCATTTCGGCAGGGATCGGCGGATTGGCCTATGCTGGCGTTCCTGTAACGCACCGTGATGTGAACCAATCCGTGACTTTCGTGACGGGCCACGATCAATCCGGTAATACGCCCAACACCCTTGATTGGGACGCAATTTCGCGCGGCTCACAGGTTTTGGTGATCTATATGGGCATGAAACATATTGGCCGCATTACCCAAGCCCTGCTTGATGCGGGCCGTCCGCCTGAAGAACCTGTTGCCGTCGTCGCAGAGGCCACAACGCCCGCGCAGGCTGTTTTGGAAACCACGTTGGCAAATGTCGAGGCCGATATCGCGGCAAGTTCACTTGAGCCCCCTGCAATCATCTGCGTTGGGCGTTCGGTTCTGATGCGTCAGGTGCTGGATTGGCAAGGCATGGCCAAGGGCGAAGCGCCGCGCAATCTTGACCCCCTCGGGCGTGGTCGCCCCGCAGAACAGAGATGACAGCGCGCGGGCTTCTGCTTGCGGCGCCAACCTCTGGCGCGGGGAAAACCACGCTGACATTGGGTATTTTGCGCGCGCTCGCTGACGCGGGAGTTTCTATTCGTGCGGCCAAGTCCGGACCGGATTACATCGACCCCGCCTTTCACGCCGCTGCAAGCCGCGCCCCATGTGGGAATCTTGATGCTTGGGCCATGTCGCCCGAGATGCTCAAGGCGCAAGCCACCCAGCACGACAACGAGCTGCTCGTCGTTGAAGGCGCTATGGGGCTTTTTGACGGAGCGCCGCCCGCAGGGAAAGGCGCATCCGCCGATCTCGCGCGGGTTCTGGGGCTGCCTGTTATCCTGATTGTGGACGCTTCGAAAATGGCACAATCCGTCGCGCCGCTTGTGGCCGGCTTTGCCTCATATGACGCAGAGGTAAAGATCAAAGGCATCCTGCTCAACAAGGTGGGAAGCCCCCGCCACGAAAACATGCTTCGGAATGCCCTATCTCCGCTTAACATTCCGGTTCTAGGCGCTCTACCCAGACACACAGACCTTGCGCGCCCTTCCCGCCACCTTGGATTGGTTCAGGCAGGCGAACATATCGACCTTGAAGAGTTCCTTTCGACCGCCGCCCAGCATATCCGCAGCCACGTTGACCTTGTCGCTCTAACAGGTCTCGCTGCTCCGCTGCCTGCCTCTGGTCCATTGCAACAAAGCCGCCTGACGCCAGATGTTCAATCCATCGCCGTTGCGCAGGACGCAGCATTCGCATTCTGCTATCCGCACCTCCTGTCAGAATGGCGCGCCGCTGGAAAAGACATCCGCTTCTTTTCGCCGCTTGCCGATGATCCAGTCCCAGAGTCCGATTTAATCTACCTGCCGGGCGGTTATCCCGAACTCCATGCCGCAACACTCTCCAATGCCACCCGCTTCAAACTATCCATGCAAGCCGCTGCACAGCGGGGAACGCTGATCTATGGCGAATGCGGGGGGTATATGACCCTAGGCGAAACACTGATTGATGCCGAAGGTGTGGCCCATGAAATGCTCGGCTTGCTGCCGCTCGTCACCAGCTTCGAAACACGCAAATTGCATCTTGGCTATCGCGACGTTGAGGCGAGTTCCGGGCCCTTCACAGGCGCATTCAAAGCACATGAATTTCATTACGCCACCACGCTCAAGGCCGAAGGCACCCCGCTGTTCACTGCGAAAGACGCCGCTGGCAATGCGTTACCAGCAATGGGGCTTATCAATGGTAATGTCTCCGGCTCCTTTGCGCATCTTATTGCCGCACCGTAAGCATACAATTTAACACTTCCCGTTTTACCCGTTCCCCGATACCAAGACTGGATGACAGAGACGCACCTATACGCTCGCGCGCGCCGCAATGTAGCCGTTTTGGTCGCTGCGCAAGCGGTTCTTGGCGCACAATTGCCGATGATCTTCACCTATGCCGGACTGGCAGGGCAGAACATGGCAACAAACGTCTGTTTCGCCACAATGCCTGTCACGATGATCGTGCTCGGCTCGATGCTCGCAGCCTCGCCAATCTCCTCGATTATGCAAAAATATGGCCGCAAGACCGGCTTTTTCATCGGTGCATTAGGCGGGTTTTTAGGAGCCGCAATCAGCGCTTACGGGCTGTTTGTCGACAGTTTCGCGTTGCTTCTTCTGGGCAGCCTCGTGACCGGCATCTACATGTCATCACAGGGTTTTTTCCGCT
Source organism: Halocynthiibacter sp. C4 (assembly GCF_028823805.1). NCBI lineage: Bacteria > Pseudomonadati > Pseudomonadota > Alphaproteobacteria > Rhodobacterales > Paracoccaceae > Halocynthiibacter > Halocynthiibacter sp. C4. Next base: position 35,536 of record NZ_JAPEIE010000002.1, read on the forward strand.
TTGCTGCCGTTGATACCGCTCCTGATGGTTTCCGCGCAAAAGCCATTAGCTGGGTGATGGCGGGCGGCCTTGCCTCTGCGGTGATCGGTCCGCAATTGGGCAAAGGGTTCGTCGATAGCTTTGTTGTGCCATTCATGGGCATGTATTTTGCCGTTATGGCGCTGAACCTCATCGGCTCGCTGCTGTTCTTCTTCCTCGACATTCCAACGCCTGAAGCGCCCAAAGATTCGAAATCGGCTGGTCGGACTCGCTGGGAAATGCTCAAAACGCCCGAGATCGCCGTCGCTATCATCTGTTCGATGGTGTCCTATTCGTTGATGAATCTCGTCATGACCTCAACACCGCTTGCGGTTGTCGGTTGCGGCTTTGGAAATGACGATGCCGCCGACGTGGTGTCCGGCCATGTCTTTGCGATGTTTGCGCCCAGCTTCTTTACGGGTCATTTGATCGCGCGGTTTGGTGTTGAAAAGATTGTGGCCCTCGGGCTGGCAACCCTTGCGGCGGCGGGCGTGGTGGCACTCTCTGGTGTGGAACTCAGCAACTTCTTCATTGCGCTGATCCTGCTCGGCGTGGGGTGGAACTTCGGCTTTATCGGCGCGACCACCATGCTGGCACGCGCCCATACCGAAGAAGAACGCGGGCGTGTTCAAGGGCTAAACGACATGCTGGTATTCGGCTGTGTGACACTGGCCAGCCTATCCTCGGGCGGGCTGATGAACTGCTCTGGCGGCGACCCTGTGCAAGGGTGGACCGCTGTTAACATCGCAATGATCCCATTGCTGACGTTGGCAGGTGGTGCCTTGATTTGGTTGGTGATGCGCCCTGCAGCGCGCGAACGTGTCTAGCGCCCAAATAGAGCCACCCGAAGCAGCCCGAAACGGCGGCTGAATTCCGACAAAACAAGCGTTCCATCCGCCACGCGTTGCGGTTCTTTTTCAGCAAGCGCCAATACCTTGTCCGCCGCCCACGCATCCCGCGTCGCGGGCTCAATCTTTCTGGAAACCTTCGCAGCACGCAGCTTGGCTCGTGCATCACTTGCCAAGGCGCGAATTCCCTCTGCGCGTCCGTCCAATAACGGAATGCGCCCCCGCGCCTGAAGCTCGGACACCGCGGCCAGAAACCGAGCCACACCCGCGCCATATGCCCGCGCACGCACGGCCGCTTCGTCTGTGGCAGTCGCCCCGAACGTCAGCGCCCCAAGCCACATCAGGTTGCCCGCGGTCTGGTCAATATAGCTGTCAAAATCAGCGCGATCTTCGAAAGCATCTTTGTTCACATCCCACCGCCGCGCGTCGGCCATCTGATCAAGCAGATCGAGAGGTAGGTCATATTGCGTCACCACCGCATGAAGCGGACCGGCGACCTCATGCGCGCGCGCGCCCTCGCCTTTGCCGATCCCCTCGATCAGGTCGCGCCACCATTGAAGACGCATTTCAGCGATCATCGGCTCTTGGCTTACCCAAGGGATCTTTGCCAACTCGAGATTATAGGCCGCCAGTACAAAAAGTGCGGCGCGCTCTGGCATAGGTACCGTCATCAAAGCGGCGAACCTGTCGGGATCGCCCTTCTCAACAAGCGCGGCACAGGCGGCAAAGTCGAGCTCCATCTTCTAGGCTCCGCTGAGATCAGCAGCACCCGCAGGGCGCACATCGTCGCGCACGAGTTTCCAGTTTATCGCATCCAGCAGCGCCTCGAAACTCGCGTCGATTATGTTGGAACTCACGCCCACGGTGGACCAACGCCGCCCCTTGCCGTCTTCGCTGTCAATTACAACGCGGGTCACAGCCTCTGTGCCTCCGTTGGTTATACGCACCCGAAAATCCACAAGACGCATATCGTCAATCACCGCCTGATAGGGGCCAAGGTCTTTGGCAAGCGCGGTCGACAGCGCGTTTACCGGACCACGATCAACGCCATACTCATCCATGGAGTCGCTCACCGACATCCGCTTTTGGCCGTTTATTTTGATAACGACGATCGCTTCAGACAGGCTCACCATCTCGTTGCGCTTGTTCTTGCGGCGCTCGACCGTGACCTTATAGCGTTTCACTTCAAAGAAATTGGGTAAAAGGCCAAGCTCCCGTCGCGCCAATAGCTCGAAACTCGCCTGCGCCGTGTCAAAAGAATAGCCATCCGCCTCGCGCGCCTTGATGACTTCAAGAATGCGCGACAGGGCCGGATTGCCCTTCTCGACCTTGATCCCGGCCTCGTCAAGACGCCGCCGCAGATTGCTTTGCCCCGCTTGGTTGGACATCGGAATAATCCGGTTGTTGCCCACGGTTGAAGGCTCGATGTGCTCATACGTGCTCGGGTCTTTGAGGATCGCGCTGGCATGCAATCCGGCCTTATGCGCGAATGCACTTGCCCCAACATATGCGGCCTGTTTCGCGGGAACGCGGTTGAGAATATCGTCAAGCATCCGGCTGAGGCGTGTCAGCCCCTCGAGCGATTTTACGTCGATACCGACCTCAAACCGATCCGCATATTCAGGCTTGAGAAGCAACGTCGGAATGAGCGTTGTCAGGTTTGCATTCCCGCACCGCTCACCAAGGCCGTTCAATGTCCCCTGAATCTGGCACACACCAGCATCAATCGCAGCAAGGCTTCCCGCAACGGCGCTTTCGGTGTCATTGTGAGTATGAATACCGAGCCGCGACCCTTCAATCCCGCTTGCGATAACCTCGCGCACGATCCGGTAAATTTCGGCGGGGAGCGTGCCACCGTTTGTGTCACATAGAACAATCCAACGCGCTCCCGCGTCATAAGCCGCGCGGATCGCGGCAAGGGCATAATCCGGATTGTCTTTATAGCCGTCAAAGAAATGCTCCGCGTCAAACAGCGCCTCGCGGCCAAGCGCGATGATGTGTTTGATGCTTTCGGAGATATTTTCGAGGTTTTCGTCCAGCGTAATGCCAAGTGCGCGCGTGACGTGGAAATCATGGGTTTTCCCAACAAGGCACACCGCAGGGGTGTTGGCGTTCATCACAGCCGCCAAAACGTCATCATTCGCCGCAGAGCGCCCCGCCCGCTTGGTCATGCCAAAGGCGGCAAGAGTTGCGTTGAATTTCGGAGCGGTCTCGAAAAACTCGCTATCGGTCGGGTTCGCACCGGGCCAACCACCCTCAAGGTAGTCGATCCCTAGATCATCAAGCGCTTCTGCGATGCGGTGTTTCTCTTGGGTCGAAAACTGTACGCCTTGGGTCTGCTGCCCGTCACGCAGAGTTGTGTCATAGAGGTAGAGGCGGGTTTTGGTCATTGGCTCACCTCAAATGCTGAGGGCGGCACCTGACCGCGGGTGGGGGTAAAGCCCCCGCCCTCGAGCGAGGGCAAAGCGATTGTGAGGTCACGCGTCATGAGAAAACTCTGGTTATCGGCCCTAAAACGAAATCGGACGGGCTGAAAGCCCGGCCGGCGCCCGACCCTCCCCACGGGAGGGCGCTTCGCACCCACCCAGGGTCGCGTGCTGACCTCTGTTGTGTGTACCGACATTACAACCCCTCCAACTTGCTAGCGTCGAATTCGGGTAGGAAATCAAAATCTGCGCCCTCTTTCGAAATCCGAACTTCTACACCAGCACGCTTCAAGCCATTTCTAAGCGCATCTGCTCGATTAAAATCCTTGTTGCTACGCGCCTCTTGAAGCTCGTCGACGAGTTGCTGCACGATTTCGGGTGTCTCAAGAATTCGATCTAAAGAAGTACCAAAGGAGATTTCCCAACTGCGGTCGTAGTCAAATTCGATGAATTGCATGCCCTTTGCAAGTGAAACAGCATCTGACTTGTTCCCTTTTGCAGCAGATTTTGCGAGTTGTCCGAGTCTAGTCAAATACAAAGACGTGTTTAGGTCATCCGCAAGAGAATGAACAAGCTCAGCATGCAAATCCGCCCCGTTAACTTCTTCTGCAAACTCCGCAGAAGCGTTAAATTCGTATAGTATCTTCTTCCATTTTAGAAGCGTTGCCTCCGCCTCTTTGCGCTTCTTCTCTGTCCAGTCCATCGGTTTGCGATAATGGGTCGAGAGCATCACAAAGCGGATGACCTCGCCGGGAACGCCTTGGTCCAGCAGATCCCGCACGGTGAAGAAGTTGCCGAGAGATTTCGACATTTTCTTGCCTTCGACCTGTAGCATCTCGTTGTGCAACCAGACCTTGGCGAAATCGCCTTCGGGATGCGCACAGCAGCTTTGTGCGACCTCGTTTTCGTGGTGCGGGAACATCAGGTCATTGCCACCGCCGTGGATGTCAAAACTTTCACCCAAAAGCTCATAGGCCATCGCTGAACACTCGATGTGCCACCCCGGACGCCCGTAGCCCCATGGCGACTCCCAGCCCGGCGTTTCGGCATCCGACGGTTTCCAAAGCACGAAATCCATGGGGTTCCGCTTATAAGGCGCAACCTCGACCCGCGCTCCGGCGATCATATCGTCAACTGAGCGGCCCGAAAGCGCGCCATAGTTCTTGTAGCTTTCGACCGAAAACAACACATGCCCTTCGGCGGCATAGGCATGGCCACTTTCGATCAACCCTTCGATCATCGCGATCATTTGTGCGATATACGCCGTGGCGCGCGGCATCTCGTCCGGCTCTTCTGCGCCAACGGCCCCCATATCCTCAAGGAACCAGCCGATTGTTTCGTCGCAAATCTCGGCAATCGAGCGTCCTGTTTCGCGGGCTCGGGCGTTGATCTTGTCGTCAACATCCGTGAAGTTGCGCACATATTTCACATGCTCCGCACCATACCGATGCCGCAGCAGCCGTTGCAGTACATCAAACACAATCACAGGGCGTGCATTGCCAAGATGGGCGCGGTCATAAACCGTCGGCCCGCACACATACATCCGCACATTCTTGTCATCGAGCGGCGCAAACAGCTCTTTCTTGCGGGTTTTCGTGTTGTGCAGATGTATGTCGTACATTTGGTCCTCGTAGCGGCGCGGCATGCGCATAAATCCAGCGTGCTGCGGACATAACAACTTTGATTTCAAATGAAAATGAGAAGTGCGCCCGCAAATGATGTTAGCAGGGAATACAAATACAGATTGTAATGTTTTGTTTTCTCATGAACGCTGTCTATCAACGAAAGCCTGCCCTGCCAAGCGCCTTGACGGGTCAGGAGTGCTGACATTACGGTCGCGCAGATACAGGAGGAGCCGCCATGCCACAGGATCAGGGAGCCGTGTTTCGCGCGTTGCACCGTAAAGGTGCGCCCTTTGTGCTGGCCAATGCGTGGGACATTGGCAGCGCGAAGGTTTTGGCCAACCTTGGCGCACGGGCGATCGCAACATCTTCTGCCGCGCACGCCTTTACGCTCGGTTTGCCCGATGGCACTGTCACACGCGATCAGGCCTTGGCCCATGCGCAGGATCTGGTGGCCGCGGTTGACGTACCTGTTTCCGGCGATTTTGAGAACGGATTTGGCGATGATCCCGAGACGGTTGCCGAAACCGTTCGCCTTGCCGCCGAAGTCGGGCTTGCGGGCATTTGCATCGAAGACACACGCCTTGCCGAAAACACCACATATGATCGCGACATCGCGGTTGAACGCATTCGTGCAGCAGCAGCGGCGGCGCGCGCCCTACCCCAAGATTTCTTTCTCGTGGCGCGGGCAGATGGCGTGATGCTCGACCTCTACGACCACGCAGAGTCGCTAGCCCGTATTCAGGCCTTCGAGGCGGCAGGCGCGGATGGCCTCTATGTACCGATGCCCAAAAGCTGGGACGATCTAAAGGCCCTCGCCGCCCAAACCACAGCACCGCTCAACGCGCTCTGTGCTGGCCCTTATGCACAACACGGGCTGGCCGAATATGCCGAAATCGGCGTGGCCCGCATTTCGCTTGGCTCCGCCCTCGCCCGCGCCACGCACCGTACGCTTTTTGACGCAGCAACCGCTATGCTGACCGAAGGGGATTTCACCCCGCTCGCCAATGGCATATCAGGAGCAAAAATCTACGCGCTGCTTAAACCATAAGCCCCAAACCATAGGCCATATATGAACCACGACGACCTCGCCCATTGGTCCAAAATCGCCGCCGATTGGGCGCGCGACTATCACAACTCTTTGCGCGACCGTCCCGTGCGCCCTGATGTGGCCCCCGGTGATGTTTCGGCGCAACTCCTGGACACGCCACCGGAAGCGGCTGATCCGCTCACCGAAATTTTCGCCGACTTCGAGCGCCTTGTTCCCGGCGCAACAACCCATTGGCAACATCCGCGTTTCTTCGCCTATTTCCCTGCCAATGCCTCGCCTGCATCGATGCTCGCGGAACAGTTGGCCAACGCGATCGCGGGGCAAGCGATGCTTTGGCAGACGGCCCCAGCAGCAAACGAGATCGAAGCCGTGATGATCCACTGGCTGACCAAAGCGCTTGGTTTGCCAGAGACGTTCACCGGCACCATCCACGACAGCGCCACAACCGCCACGCTTTCCGCAATCCTGACTATGCGCGAGCGGGCGCTTGAATTTAACGGCAACACAGAGGGCCTCTCTGCCTCTCCGCGCCTGCGCATCTATGCTTCCGCGCAAACTCATAGCTCGGTTGATAAGGCCGTCCGCATTGCGGGCATCGGACAAGAAAACCTCGTCAAAGTGCCGACACGCGATGATTACGGCATGGACCCAGAGGCGCTCAGCGCCGCTATTCTCGCAGATATTGCCGCCGGATATACACCCGCTGGCGTGGTGCTTTGCACGGGTGGCACCTCGATTGGCGCATGCGATCCATTGGCCGCCTGCATCAAGATTGCAAAAGCACACAACCTCATGACCCACGTGGACGCCGCATGGGCCGGTAGCGCGATGATTTGCGAAGAGTTTCGCCCACTTTGGGAAGGTGTTGAAGCCGCGGATTCCGTTGTGTTTAACCCGCACAAATGGCTTGGTGTGCAATTTGATTGTGCTGTGCAATTCATGCCAGACCCAACCAATCAAATCCGCACACTTGGCCTACGCCCTGAATACCTGAAAACCCAAGGCCAGGATGAAATCGTAAACTACAACGAATGGACCGTGCCGCTTGGCCGTCGATTCCGCGCGCTCAAAATCTGGTTCACCCTACGGGCCTATGGGCTCGACGGGCTACGCACACGCATTCGAAATCACGTGGCATGGGCACAAGAGGCACGCGAAGAAATTGGTTCGCTTGAGGGGTTCACACTGCCCACCGAGCAGCGCCTTTCGCTCTTTACCTTCGCCTATAAATCCGATGCCGAGACCGCCGAACTGCTCGACAAAATCAACCGCGACGGGCGAATCTACCTGACCCAAACAACCCATGAAGACCGCTTCGTCATTCGTGTTCAGGTTGGTCAGTTTGATTGCACCCGCGACGATGTGATGATGATACCCAAGGTTCTCAAGGAGTTGACGGAGGGCGCAGCCACCTAGCCCATCATAGTTGATTTGAAGATGTCAACGGAGCTAAACTCACGCATTCATTTTTGATATTCTAGAGGCCGAAATCGCGGCCCCGTCATTAGCAGGAGGGTTTACGTGCTGTCTCTCCCCATCTTTGGTTTCTCCGCGTCAAAGTCATGGATCAAACATGCTGTGCTTACTCTTGCCGGTATCGCAATCCTGATCTCAATTGCGGTTCCTGCTGCTGCTCAGCAATTTCCGGATTGGCAAAGCCCCTATGTGAATGACTACGCCGATCTACTCCCGCCAGAGGAAGAAGCGGAAGTTGAAAAACTGCTCAAGGACTACCGCGAGGAAAGCGGCGTCGAGATTGCGGTGCTGACACTCACCACGATGATGGATTATGGAAACTGGCCTGAAATAGAACCTTTCGCGACGGGGCTGCTCAATCAGTGGGGCATTGGTGATCCAGAGCGCAACGATGGCATCCTGATCCTTGTCGCGAAAGACGACAGACAGATGCGGATTGAGTTGGGCGCAGGTTATCCCGAAAGCTATGACTATCTCGCCAGCGACGTGATCCACTATTATATGACGCCCGATTTCAAAGAGGGCAATTTTTCCAAAGGCATTCTCGACGGGACCCAAGCCACAATCGATCAGATTGCATATCCATTCAACCGAGGCCAGGAACCGCCCGAGCGGCAAGCGCCTTCAGGTGAAAGCAATTGGCCGCTAATTCTTTTCTTCGGCATCTTTGCAGCCTTCATGGGCGGCGGGCTGCTCGCCCCCAAAATCTCCGCCATGCGCTTTGCACGCAAACCCTGCCCGCAATGTGGCGTTGCAGGCATGAAGCGACAACGCAAAACAGTGCAAGCCGCAACCCGAAGCACCACAGGGCGCGGCGAAACATTGGTTGATTGCCCGCACTGCGGCTATCACACCTCAACCCCCTATGTCATTTCGACCAAGTCCAGCAGTTCAAGCTCAAGTTCCGGCGGATTTAGCGGTGGCAGCAGTTCGGGCGGTGGCGCGTCGGGGCGCTGGTAAGCTCGTAACGCTTGATTGGACTGCATATCCACGTTATTGAACAGTTGTTCAATTCATGGGTGGAGACAACAAATGGACATTACTTCGGCAAAGGCAATCGTGACTGGCGGCGCTTCTGGGCTTGGCGGAGCAACCGCACGCTACCTTTTGTCAAAAGGCGCGCAGGTTACGATCTTTGACCGCGATGCCGACAAAGGCGAAGCAATAGCCAAAGAAACAGGCGCGCATTTCGCCGAGGTTGATGTGTCTGGCGAAGCTTCCACCGCAAAGGCCATCGTAGCGGCCAAATCCGCCATGGGCGGCATCACGGCGGTGGTTAACTGCGCGGGCATTGTTACCGGAGCTTCGACATTGGGCAAAAAAGGCCCCTTCCCGCTTGCCGATTTCCAGCGCACCATCGACATCAACCTTGTCGGCAGCTTCAACGTTGCCCGCCTCGCCGCAGAAGTGATGGCAGAGAACGAGCCGAACGCAGATGGCGAGCGCGGCGTGATTGTGAACACAGCGTCTGTCGCTGCCTTCGACGGGCAACGTGGGCAAGCGGCCTATGCGGCGTCCAAAGCAGGGATTGCGGGCATGTCCCTCCCGATGGCGCGGGATTTGGCGCGGACCGGTATTCGCGTGATGGCCATTGCTCCGGGAATTTTCCTGACACCGATGCTCGAAAGCCTCGGCGAAGACATGATCGCAGAGCTGTCAAAAGACGTGCTGCACCCCAAGCGCCTTGGCTCTGGCGAAGAATACGCACGGCTGGCGGAGTTCATCATCTCGCATCCCTACCTCAATGCCGAAGTGATCCGGCTTGATGGTGGCCTACGGATGCAATAACGGCTGCGCGCGCTTAGGATTCAGCCTTTTCCTCAAGCATCAACCATTCTTCCTCGGCCTTGGCGAGCGCCTCTTGGCGTTCGACGAGTGCATCGGTTCCTTTTTGGAACTTCACCGGTTCTTTGGTAAACATTTCAGGGTCCGACAGGAATGCTTCAAGCTTGGCTATTTCGGCCTCTAGCCGCGCCATTTCATCGGGCAACGCCTCAAGACGGTGCTGCTCTGTAAAGGAAAGACCAGTTTGCTTGGGCGTTTCGGTTTTCTCAGACTCTGTATCCGCCTTCATGGATTTTGCTTTGGGCTTTGCACCGTTCGGCTTCGCCGCATCCACAGCTTCGGCCCGTTGCGCGCGGTAATCACTCCAGCCGCCTGCGTAAGCGGTGGCGTTTCCGTCGCCTTCCATCGCAATCGTCGTTTGCGCCACACGGTCAAGGAAATCGCGGTCGTGACTTACCAGAAGCACGGTGCCGTCGTATTCGCCCAGCAAGTCTTGGAGCAGGTCGAGCGTTTCCACATCAAGGTCGTTGGTCGGTTCGTCGAGCACCAGAAGATTGCTTTCCCGCGCCATTATCTTGGCCAGCAAGAGCCGCGCCTTTTCGCCACCAGACAGAGACGACACCGCCGCCCGCGCACGGCTTTCGTCAAATAGGAAATCCTTGAGATACCCAACCACATGGCGCGGATTACCGCGCACCATGACCTGATCGGCCTTACCGGACACCCGCATATCAGGATCCCCGGTGAGGCTTTCCCAAAGGCTCATCTCCGGATCAAGCTGCGCGCGGTTCTGATCAAAGACGACCATTTCGATTTTGGTGCCGAGTTTTACTTCGCCGCTATCTGGTGGTTCCTGCCCCGTAAGGATTTTGAGCAACGTGGTTTTACCTACGCCATTCGGCCCTACAAAAGCCACGCGATCTCCGCGCGCGATCTTGATCGAGAAGTCGCGCAGGATGACTTTCCCGTCAAAGGCTTTGCTGATGTGCTCAGCTTCAATCACCTTTTTACCGGATTTAGGGCTGGCATCGAACGCCATTGCGGCCGCGCCTTGGCGTTTGATCTGGCTGGCACGTTCGGCCCTTAAGTCCTGAAGCGCGCGAACGCGGCCCTGATTACGTTTGCGCCGTGCAGAAATGCCTTCAACGGCCCATCGCGCCTCGCTCTTGATCTTGCGGTCAAGCTTGTGGCGCTGCATGTCCTCGTCTTCCCAGATTTTGTCACGCCAGGCCTCAAAATGGGCGAACCCCTTCTCAAGGCGACGTACCTGCCCGCGATCAACCCAGAGGGTCGCGCGGGTGAGTGCGTTCAAGAAGGCGCGGTCGTGCGAGATCAGGACAAAACCCGCACGTGTTGTTTTGAGTTGTTCCTCAAGCCATCCGATGGCTTCGATATCAAGGTGGTTGGTCGGCTCGTCCAGCAGCATCAAATCCGGCGCTTCAGCCAGCAATTTGGCCAAGGCCGCTCGCCGCCGTTCCCCGCCCGAAGCAACAGCAACTTCTGTTTCGGGTTTGAATTTCAGCCCTTCGGCAACCATTTCAACGCGGTAGGCATCGGCCGGATCAAGCTCGCTCGCGGCGAAATCGCCAAGCGTGGCAAAACCGCTAAGGTCTGGGTCCTGCTCCATATAGCCAACCGAAGTGCCCTGCGGGACGACGCGACTGCCGTCATCAGGCTCCACCAACCCTGCCATGACCTTCATCAAAGTGGATTTACCAGAGCCGTTGCGCCCGACAAGCGCCACGCGGTCGCCTGGTTGCACAACAAGATCAAGCGAAGAGAAAAGCGGATCGCCGCCAAAACCGAGCGCGATATCGGAAAGCTGTAAAAGAGGTACACGTGCCATGGGCATCGGCTAGTGGGCTGCGCGGCGAAGGTCAAGCGCGGGAATGCGCGAATAGCGAAATTCTAACGTGTGGCCGCCTGAAGGAAACGTCGTCGCGCCGGAGGAATTGCACCGATCTCAAGCCCTGTAAACACATGCAGCGTGTTCATCACCGGATCAATCACCGCATGATCACTCACCCATCCCCCCATAGCGAGATAAGTTTTGAGCAATGGCGGCATGGAACGCATCGCTCGCTTCGGATCAGGCTTGCGGCGCAGGCGTTGGGCAAAACGAAACACATCGGGCGCCTTCACTTTGGGAAGCCATCGTTTCGGCGCCAGATGGCGATCCTTGAGCATAGCAAAGGCGTCATAATAAGCCTCTGCCTCTGTGCCTTTGAACGAGGAACAGCCGAACAAAAGCTGCACGCCACGGCTATCGACAAACTCGGTCATCGCGCCCCAAGCAACGCGCAGGATGTCGGGCGAAGTTTCCGAAGGATCAACGCAAAAGCGCCCCATCTCGACGATCGGGCCATCAAAATCGGCAAGCGCAGATAGCTCGTAATATTGTGCCGCATAGCTGTTGGTGATGCCACGCCCGTCGGCCAGTTCCATCATGCGAAAACAGCAGACAAGGCGGCCTGTCTTTAAATCCGAGACGAGCACATGACTACATTTCTCGTCGAATTCATCCTGATCCAAGCCACGCTGCGCCTCGTCCTGAAAGAACGCGCGGTGACGCAGCTCTTGCGCGGCAGCAATGTCATGCGATGTCTTGGCCAAACGCGCTTGATAGCGGCCCTGTTTTAGCATGGTCATTTGACGCTCTCCTCAACCTCACCCGTTTGATATCACAATTGCGTAAACCGCACCTGCGCCCGCTTTTTTAACGGGGTCAGCTTCTCATATGATATGTGTGAAGCCTACTCTCAAGACGTGACAGGAATTTGACATATGGCCAAAGCGCCCGACTCCCGCCCACAGGAAATCATCAAAAGCGACGCCGATTGGCGCGCGCAGCTGTCACCGGAGGCGTATAAAGTCACGCGAAAACACGGCACAGAGCGCGCGCATAGTTGTGACAATTTCCCTAAGGTTGACGGGGTTTTCCGCTGCATTTGCTGTGATACACCGCTTTTTGATCAGGCACAGAAATACGAATCCGGTACGGGCTGGCCAAGTTTCTATGCCCCTATGCCAGATGCGCCGATTGGCACCCAAGAGGATCGCAAGTTCTTTATGCGCCGCACCGAAGTGCATTGCGATGTATGCAAGGCGCACCTCGGGCATGTATTTCCGGACGGACCAGAACCCACGGGCCTGCGGTATTGCTTAAACGGAGTCGCCCTGCGATTTGACCCAAAAGATTAGTGCCTGCCGCGGCAGCTATGCCAACTAAGCAATTGAAATTGCTCTATTGTGGGGATGGGGAACCGGTAAGTGCTTGACCAGCATCAAAGTTGCCGAACGCTCCGAGGAGCTGCCCGAAGAAGGTCACATCAGCAATGTTGGAATCGGTCACACGACGGTTAAACGAGATAACCTGCCCCTGTTCCAAGCCGAACTGCACGACGTTGGAAACTGTACCGCGGCTATCGAAGCGAACAACAACCACATCGCGATGGATTTCTTTTGGAGGCCGCATTCCGAAGGTCTTCCAACGGGATTCGGTATAGAAAATATCGCTATCCTGTAGAACGCCTCGTCCTGAGGGGGAGCCGAGTGTTTCTTCAACGGAATCAATCGTATCAACGCCGACAACAACGTTCTGGAGGTCTTCGGCAGGTGGCACATAGCCGTGGTTTCGATAGATCGGCGAGCACGCGGATACAGCCACCGCGAGGCACACGACGCCAGCGAAACCGAAGCTTTTGCGCCGGATACCCTCGGATACACGCGGAAGGATTTGCATTCGTGACCTCTTGCTTAACCTGTCTCAGGCTTTTATCCGACTTATAGAAGGATTGAAGTGTATTCAAGAATGGAAGCGCGAAAGATGGCTCAAACACCCAAGTCACCTACCGGAAGCAGCGGCACCGGCAAAAAGGCGACCACTGCCCATAGCGGGAATGTGCTGCGCGTTGCCGACCTCGCGCAGCGCAAGGCAACCCCATTCGAAATCATACCGCCAAGCGATGTTCTGGCGGCGATCGCTGCGGAACTGGAGCTGTTAGGGCTTAAGAAACTACGCTTTGAAGGAAAGATCGAAGCGCAGGGCCGCGACGATTGGCAACTTACAGGCCACCTCGGCGCGACCGTGACCCAGCCCTGTGTGATCAGCCTTGCGCCGGTGACGACACGTGTCGAGGAATCCGTTGAGCGGGTTTTCGTCAAAGATACCTCTGAATTCGAGTTTGAAACCGACGGTGAAGAGGAAATCGAAGTCGAGCTTGATGGCGATGACTCTCGCGAGCCTTTGGGCAAGACAATCGACCTTGATGCGATCCTGATCGAGTCACTTGCACTGGCGCTTCCGCCCTATCCGCGCGCAGAGGGTGCGGCACTCGAAGAATCACAGTTTACAGAGCCCGGTGAAGCTGCAATGACAGACGAAGAAGCAAAACCGTTTGCGGGGCTTGCAAATCTTTTGAAAAACAAGGAAAACACCCCCAAGAGCTAGCGCAATCCGGCGCTATTCCGCCCTGTTCGTGTGGCGGGCGAAAATTGAGTAAAGAAAACACTTGCACATAGGCAAAATCGCAGTATGTTCCCGGCCTCGTTTGCTAGATGGTTGGACATGGGCTTATTGCTCGCGTATGTAGCTAGTGAACCCAAGATACACTGGGGTGCGGTCACGCTGGCTTAACCCCCCGAAATAACCAAGGTTTGAGACATGGCTGTCCCTAAGAGTAAGATTACAAAATCCCGCCGCGGCATGCGTCAATCACATGATTCCCTGACTGCAGAGAATCCGAACGAATGCAGCAACTGCGGTGAGCTAAAGCGCCCACACCACGTTTGTGGTGCATGTGGCCACTATGACGACCGCGAGATTGTTGCGGTTGCTGGTGAAGTCGACTTCGACGAAGACGCAGCTTAAGCCTTTCGTTTAGTCGGCGCCCTTGAGCATGACGATCACCTCATCAGATCAGCAGACCTCGGGGGCCGCGCGCACCATCATTTCGATTGACGCCATGGGTGGCGATCAGGGACCGGCGGCCGTTGTCGCCGGTATTGCGCGTTCTGCGGCCAAAAACTCCGAAATCGGCTTTATCGTCCATGGCGACAAACCGGTGCTGGAGAAGCTTATCCGAAAGCGGAAGCTTCAGGATGTCTGCGAGATTCGCCATTGTGACGACGTTGTCACTATGGACGACAAGCCCAGCAACGTGCTGCGCAACGGCAAAAACACATCTATGTGGTCCACGATCGAGGCCGTCCGCAATGGCGAAGCCTCTGTTGCTGTGTCCTGTGGGAACACCGGCGCGCTCATGGCTGTATCGATGATCCGCCTGCGCAAACTGCCCGGCGTTAACCGCCCTGCAATCGCGTGCCTTTGGCCCAGCCGGAACAAGGGTGGCTTTAACGTCATGCTTGATGTTGGCGCCGATATCCGCGCCGATGAAACCGATCTATTGCAATACGCGATGATGGGCGCCTCCTATGCGCGCAACGGACTTGCTATTAAGCGCCCGCGTATTGGTCTGCTGAACGTAGGCACCGAAGAGCACAAAGGCCGCGCCGAGCTTAAGGCCGCCAACGAGCTAATCGCCAACAACGCCGAAGCCGCCGATATCGAGTATGTCGGATTTGTTGAAGGGGGCGATATCCCCTCCTCCCGCGTTGATGTGATTGTTACTGACGGCTTTACCGGCAATATCGCGCTCAAAACGGGCGAAGGCACCGCGCGCCTCATCAGTGAGCTTTTGCGCGCCGCGTTCAAATATTCGCCGCTCTCGCGCCTTGCTGCTTTGCTGTCGCTCTCGTCTATGCGTCGCCTAAGCAAACGGATTGACCCGCGCCGCGTCAACGGCGGTGTTTTTCTTGGCTTAAATGGCACCGTGATCAAGTCACATGGCGCCGCTGACGCAACAGGCGTTTCTGCTGCGATCAAACTTGCCTTTACGCTTGGTCAATCAGGTTTTTCCGAGAAACTCGCGGCACGGGTTGCATCCGCCGCAACTGCGCCGCAAGATGCCCCTGAACTGGGTCTATTAGCGAGTGGGAACGAAGAATGACAATACGCGCCGTCGTTAAGGGCGTTGGGCACTATTTGCCCGAACGAGTCGTCCCCAACAGCGAACTCGAAACCATGGTCGATACAACAGACGAATGGATTCGTACGCGCTCCGGCATTGAACGCCGCCACTTCGCCGCCGATGGTGAAAACACCTCTGACCTCGCGATCAAAGCCGCGAACGCCGCACTCAAAGACGCTGGCCTTGAAGCCGATGATATTGACGCGATTGTACTCGCGACATCCACCGCTGACTTCACCTTCCCGTCCGCGGCCACAATGGTGCAAGCCGGGCTTGGCATGACGCAAGGGTTTGCCTTTGACGTTCAGGCTGTATGCGCGGGCTTTGTCTATGCCCTGGCCAACGCCAATGCGCTCGTTCTGTCTGGACAGGCCAAGCGGGTCTTGGTGATCGGGGCCGAAACATTCAGCCGCATTCTTGATTTCAATGACCGCGCAACCTGCGTCCTGTTTGGCGATGGTGCTGGCGCGCTTATTCTAGAAGCCGAGGAAGGCGCCGGGGACAACACAGATCGCGGCATTCTGGCCTGTGATCTCAACTCCGATGGCCGCTTCAAAGACCTTCTTCACGTCGATGGCGGCGTATCGACGGGCGATTCCGGTTATCTTCGAATGCAAGGCAAAGAAGTTTTCCGCCATGCCATCGAAAAGCTCGCGAAGACCGCTCATACCTCGCTCGACAAAGTCGGCCTCTCTGGCGACGATGTCGACTGGATTGTCCCGCATCAGGCCAATATCCGCATCATTTCCGGCACCGCCAAGAAAATGGGCGTGTCGATGGACCGCGTTGTCGTGACCGTTCAGGACCATGGCAACACCTCTGCGGCCTCGATCCCACTGGCGCTTTCTGTCGGAAAATCGCGCGGCCAGATCAAAGAAGGCGACGTTGTCGTGACCGAAGCAATCGGCGGCGGTTTGGCTTGGGGATCGGTTCTGCTGCGCTGGTAATCGGGCAAGGTTTTTGTCCGCCAAAGTGATTTCTGGCCATTTCTCGCCGATTTCCCTGCTATTTCGTACATTTACGATGCTTTCCAAGCCATTGATATTGACTCGGAATTTCCGCACCCCCTATGCTACCCTTCAACCGAATTCAGGAAGAATCCGCGCGCCTGAGCGCAAAATTTTCTCGCCGGCTAACGGTATTATTTCATCAAGGGGGTCATTATGAGCGAAAAGACTTTAACACGCATGGATCTGAGCGAAGCAGTGTTTCGGGAAGTTGGCCTCAGCCGAAACGAAAGCGCGCAACTTGTTGAAAGCGTTCTGGATCACATCTCTGATTCCCTTGCTGGCGGTGAATCCGTCAAGATTTCGTCTTTCGGCACATTCGGTATCCGCGACAAAGCGGCCCGCATCGGCCGCAACCCCAAAACAGGCGAAGAGGTTCCAATCCAACCCCGCCGTGTTCTGACATTCCGCCCCTCGCACCTCATGAAAGACCGCGTTGCCAACGGCAACAAACAAAAATAGGCGCATCTAAGGCATGGCCAAATCCCGCGACGCATTTCGCACCATCTCTGAAGTCGCAGACTGGCTCGATACGCCTGCGCATGTCCTTCGGTTTTGGGAAAGTCGGTTTACCCAAGTCAAACCGGTCAAGCGCGCTGGCGGACGGCGCTATTATCGCCCCGCCGATATGGAATTGCTTGGCGGGATCAAGCGGTTGCTCCATGACGACGGAATGACCATCAAAGGCGTGCAGAAGCTTCTCCGAGAGGAAGGCATCAAACACGTCGCGGGCTTGTCACAACCGATTGATGACGACGGCGATGCAGATAATCCCACTGAGAAGCATGAAGTCTCTTCTCAAGAAGATGCGCAACCCGTTGAAAAACGTGAAGAAACCGCCCTTGAAGCACCGGATGACACCTCTGAGGCGCTAGACTCAACCGAAGCCCAGCAAGAGGCTGCACGGGCGAGCGAACCAGAAGAAGAAGAGGCCGAAGTCGACGCTGGCGAAGTCGTTTCATTCCCTCCGCCTTCCGATTTGTCGCCGCATCACCCCGCGCCATCGGCCAATACTGATCAGGCCGACGAACCAACGATAGAACCAGACGCTTTGCCCTTCCTGAAAGACACGGCGCAATCGCAGGAAGAACCGGAGATTGCCGACACCGCGCCAAGTGTTCAGGACACGATCCAATCCATCGTTGACGACACGCTCGAAGATATTGTTGCCGAGGAAATCTCTGCCTTTGCCGAAAGCGACACAGCAGAAGAAGCTTCCGATGCACCCATTGAAGAGCCCGCGCCGACGGACCCACACCAAGGCTTCTCGATGTCCGATCTCGATCTACCTGCGCCCGAGGATGTACCTGAAGAGCCCGCATTCTTTACACGCGCCGAGGTGAATGAACCGTCAGAGAATGTAGTGGAGCCAACCGAAGAAGCGCCAGAAACAGCCGAAGATGAGCCACTAACGCTTGAAGAGAAAATCAAGAGCGCCGTTGATCGCGTGAGTGGTGACGCAACTCCGCAAGCTGCTGATTCAGAAGAAACAGTTCAAGCATCGCTCGATTTCTCTGCAATGTCCGTACGCAGCGACGAGGAAACTGTCGCAGAGGATTCAGAGACGGAACAAGAGCACGCCGCTTCCTTCCCGTCCTTCAGCCATGCCACGCCGCAAGGTGAGAGCGCAACTGAGGAAACTCCGGAGGAACCAGCCGCAACCTTCGTCATGCCAGAGATCGCTGACGACCCAGAGGACGACGCCAGCGGCTTTGACCGGATCGGTATTCGCGCCGCGCTTGCGGCAAACAAGGCAGAGCGTTCGCCAGAAGAAACTGCCCAGATTCAGGAAATCCTGACACGTCTGCGAGCGCTTCAAAATGCAAGCGGCGGCGTAGCAAACCCTTCGGCGGGTAATTGACACCGAGATGCGTTTTCTTGCTTGCTCCTGCCACGAAAAGCAGTATGAAGACACAGAAGTCGGGCTATGGCGCAGCCTGGTAGCGCGTCCGTCTGGGGGACGGAAGGTCGCAGGTTCAAGTCCTGCTAGCCCGACCAAAATGAAAAACGTCCGTAGCTTTCGGGGCTGCGGACGTTTTCGTATCAAGACCGCGCGTTTCACACAGAAATCGCGCCGCCAACGGCCAGAGGAAAGACCATGACTGCAACCGGCGTATTACCAAGCCAAGCCCTCGCAACCATGATCGAACGCGGTGAAATAACCGCCGAGCCCGCCGTTATTCCAGAACAGATTCAGCCTGCTTCGCTTGACCTACGCCTTGGCACGGTAGCCTATCGTGTGCGCGCATCTTTCCTCGCGGGTCACGGCGCGAACGTCACTGACCGCCTCAAAGAATTCGAGATGCATAGCGTTGACCTCACAGAGGGCGCAGTTTTGGAAAAAGGCTGCGTTTACGTGGT
The DNA here is from genome assembly GCF_028823805.1 of Halocynthiibacter sp. C4. NCBI lineage: Bacteria > Pseudomonadati > Pseudomonadota > Alphaproteobacteria > Rhodobacterales > Paracoccaceae > Halocynthiibacter > Halocynthiibacter sp. C4. The sequence continues at coordinate 54,159 of NZ_JAPEIE010000002.1, forward strand.
TCCACTAATGGAATCCCTCGCCCTGCCCGAAGGCATTCAGGCCGTGGCCAACGCCAAATCCTCAACCGGACGGCTTGATCTGCTTACCCGCACCATAACCGATGGCGGCACCGAATTTGACCGCATCCCCGCTGGATACAATGGGCCGCTGTTTGCCGAGATTTGCCCACGTAGTTTTTCGGTCCTTGTACGCCCCGGAATGCGACTGAACCAAATTCGGTTTCGTGCAGGACAGGCCGTTATCGAAGATGACGCCCTCGCCGCTCTTCATGCCAAAACACCGCTCGTTTCTGGAAAGGCCGTAATCTCTGATGGTCTTGGCTTTTCCGTAGATCTTTCTGCCGGTGAAAATGGTCTCGTCGGCTACCGCGCCAAACCGCACACCGGCGTGATCGACCTTGATCTCATCGGTCATTACGATCCGGCTGAATATTGGGAACCGATCTATACCACAGAACAGCGCATCATCCTTGATCCGGGCGCGTTCTATATTCTGGTGAGCCGCGAAGCCGTTCATATCCCGCCAGATTGCGCCGCTGAAATGGCCCCCTATCTTGCGATGGTTGGCGAATTCCGCGTGCACTACGCGGGTTTCTTTGACCCTGGCTTTGGCCATGATCCGGCTGGCGGCGCTGGAAGCCGTGGTGTGCTTGAAGTGCGGTGTCACGAGGCTCCATTTGTGCTGGAGCACGGACAAGTTGTTGGCCGCCTCGTCTATGAAAAGATGTCAGAAGTTCCAGACCAACTTTATGGACTCGGCATTGCGTCGAACTATCAAGGCCAAGGCCTTAAACTGTCGAAACATTTCAAATAGATACGCTTCACTCCGTGGGCCAGTCCTCGTCCTCAAGCCAAGATGTGATTTCAGGCCGCACGCCCTTTTCCGTATGGGTCGAGAGCGCCACAAACGTACGCGTCGCCCGAACACCTTGTGTTTCATAGAGCCGCTTAAGCAACCCCTCTAGAGCCTCGGAGCTCGCAACGCGCACCTTCATGATGATGCAGGTATCGCCGGTTGAGGAATGGACCTCCTCGACTTCGGGCAATTCCGCAAACTCCATCATTGCAGGCGTCTTGCCCCAACCGATTGTATCCACATGAACAAAGGCCAAAAGCGGTTTTCCCAGAGCCTTACCATCAACAACCGCCATGGTCCGTTTGATGATGCCGGCTGCGCGCAACCGCTTAACCCGCTCATGCACAGCGGGCGCCGACAACCCGACCAACGCGCCAAGCGAAGCAAAGCTTTGGGATGCATCACGCGCCAATGCGCCTAATATTTTTCTGTCCATCGCATCAACCTGCGCCCCAGTCTTGGCATTCTTCCGAATACCATCTGTATTTTCAGCAGCCATTACGAATCCCCATAGATTTATTTCATTCGATCAATGTAAGGTTTTACTGAATATTTTTCAAAGGCTAATCCGATGCAGAAACCGGTTCTATTGTTGACCGCAACAGTTGGTGTTGTTGGGTCAAATTCTCTGGTGCTTTCGCCGATTGCGGCACGTGTGGCGCAAGACCTCGGCGGCGTGACCCCGTCAGAGGTTATGTCATGCGCGGCGTTTTACGGGCTTGGCGTGGCACTTTCTGCGCTGTTCCTCGCGCCGTTGGCGGATCGCTTTGGCGCAGATCGGGCGCTGAAGCTCGCCTTGGCACTGCTTGCAGTTGCCTTTCTTGGTTCCGCAATGGCCAAGGATGTGATGCTACTCTCCGTCGCCCAAAGCATCGCCGGACTTGGCGCAGGTGTGGCCATTCCCGCGCTCTATATTCTCGCCGCACAGATCGCGCCTGTCGGGCAAGAAGCGCGCGTGATCGGCAAGGTTCTCACGGGCTGGACGTTATCTATGGTCGGTGGCGTCACGCTCTCAGCTTATGTCGCAGATCTTGCGGGGTGGCGTTTTGTCTATGGCGGGTTGAGCTTTGGAGTTTTCACCATGCTGGCGTTTATCCTCCGCACCGAATGGCCCCAAGTTCCGCGCGCTACCCAAGTCACCTCGCCACTTACGGCTCTGCGCGTCGAGGGGATCGGCGCTGCGCTTCTGTCTGTAGGCGCTTTGGGCATGGGCTTTTATGGTGTCTACAACTTCGTCGGCAGCCATGTTGTTGAAAATATTGGTCTAAACGTGCGTGACGTTGGTATCCTTACGCTGCTCTATGGCGCAGGTTTCGCTGGCGCGATGATGTTTGACGGTATGCTTGACCGCCTACCTGTTTTGCGCAGCTTGGCTGTTTTGTTCGGCGTTCTGGCCGGTGTTTACGTGCTGTTTTACGAGTTCGCCCATAGTTACACCTTCCTTCTGGCGATCATGCCGATTTGGGGCGCATTGCAACATCTTTGCCTAAACCTCACCATCGGATGGCTTACGCGACTTGATCCGAACCAACGGGGCGCAATCATGGGGCTGAACTCTGCGACGATGTACTTGAGCGTGTTTCTCGGCACCCTACTCTATCGCCCGTTTTTCGAAAGCTACGGGTTGTCTGCTGGCGGTGCGATTTCGCTTTTGGCAACTCTGGTGGGGATCGCGGTTGTACTTAACGCGCGTTGGCAACAGGTTCGCATTCTACGGAGCGGCGACCCCGCAGCCTAAAACCGACCCATACGCCGGAACAGGCGCGACTTCTGGCGCATATCCTTGGCGCTCGCATTTTGCTTGGCCTTTTCCTCTGGCGTCAGCGGCTGGTCAGGATTTTGCCGTCCACGCGCAGCAAGATCGATACCCTTGTTAATCCCGCCATTGATCATGCGGCGCACAATGATGCGGATAATCATATTCAGCAATTGACTGGCGTTCATGGCTTCTCCTAACGGTGAACCAGAGTAACAACCCGAGGGTTAATCTTCAAACATTTCGCTTTGGTTGACGGAGTCATCCTCTTCCTCGTCATTCTCGGGAAGTCCGGGGATGGTTCCGGGTGGCGGACGGTTTTCAAGCAATCCGGCGGCACGCAGCTCTTTGAGACCCGGCAGATCGCGCGCGTTTTCTAGACCGAAATGATCAAGGAACTGCTGCGTCACAACGAATGTCACGGGCCGGCCGGGTGACATCCGCCGCCGACCAAAGCGTATCCACTCCATCTCAAGCAGTTGATCAACTGTACCGCGCGACACTGAAACGCCACGAATTTCTTCGATTTCTGCGCGGGTCGCAGGCTGATGATAGGCAATGATAGCCAAAGTTTCGATCGCAGCACGCGAGAGTTTACGCGTTTCAACCGTCTCTTTCTGCATCAAATAGCCAAGGTCTGGCGCGGTGCGCATCGCATAACAATCGCCAACGCGCACGACCCGAACGCCGCGCCCCTCATAGCGCTTGCGCAAATAGGTCAGGGCTTCGGAGGCATCGCATCCGTGCGGCATCCGGTCTTCAAGCTCTTTGATTGAAACGGGCTCTGTCGAGGCAAACAGGATGGCTTCCACCATACGTTCCTGCTCCCCCATGGGTGGCGCTTCGAAAAGACTTTGGTTTTCATCCGGCGCGGACGTTTCTGCAGCAACGCTCTCTGCTGCGGCGGTTTCGGTGGCCATGTCGTGCGGATCAGCCATCTTTGTCAGCTTTCTTGCGAATTTGAATTGGAGCGAATGTTTCGCCCTGTCGGATTTCGATTTGCCCCGCCTTTGCCATTTCAAGCGATGCAGCAAACGTCGCGGCTGTTGCACTGCGGCGGCGTTTCGGGTCTTCACCCCAGCCTTCAGGAAGGTAGGTTTCCAGCCCTGTCCAATCCCCTGCATAGCCGATCAGCCCACGCATTCGATCAAGCGCCTGCTCCATTGTCAGGATGGCGTCACGATCCATCACAAAGGGGCGGAACTCATCTTTGGTACGGATACGGGCGTACCCCTGCATCAAATCCAGCAGCGTGGCCGAATATGTAACCTTACGAACGCGCTCCACAGTTTCCGGAACCCCGCGGGCAAAGAAATCTCGGCCCAGTTGATCTCGTCCCATGAGCTTTGCAGCGCAATCACGCATAGCCTGCAGGCGCTCAAGTTGAAACGCGAGGTGCGCAGCCAATTCTTCGCCGGTCGGCCCCTCTTCGCCTGGTTCTGGTGGCAAAAGCAGACGTGATTTCAAAAAGGCCAACCACGCCGCCATCACAAGGTAATCCGCCGCAAGCTCAATCCGCAGGGACTTGGCATGATCGATGAACCGCAGGTATTGCTCTGCAAGCTCCGTGACGGAGATCACCCGCAGATCAACCTTCTGCGTACGACTCAGTGTCAGGAGAAGGTCAAGCGGCCCTTCGTATCCGCGTACATCAACAATCAGCGCCTCGGCCGCCATCCGTTCGGCAACGGATTGAGTGCTGGCCTGTTCTTCGGAGGCGAATAGATTGTCCATCTGCGGGGGCGGCTCCTCTTTGCTTATCTTGCGATCATCGCGTTACCAGTGGCACACATTCGGAATTTTCAGCCTTAAGCGCAACACAGAAACGCCGCGCGTCGCTTATATCGGCAAAGCCATGCGCGCGCAGGCGGTAGAAGGTTCGGCCACCGCTGCTTGCAGATTGAATGACGCGATCCTTTCCAGCCATAAACCCTTCGTGCTTCAACGACAGCCGCGCCCATTCTGCGCGCGCGATATCAATTGAGGCAAAGGCACCAAGCTGCACGAGGTTGGTGCCGACGGGAATTTTGTCAGGTTCAATATCGCGTACAAGGTCTCCGGCTTGCGGCACCACAACACCTTCTGGCGCGTTAACCGCCTCGGCAAGCGCCGCTTCAACCGCGCTCGCCTGATCTTTCTGTGCACTTACAACTGAAGCGAAATTCGCTGGCCGAACGGCTGGACGCGCGGACTTGGCAAGACCTGGAACACTTGCCGGTAGCCTGTCTTCATGCACGTCATCCGCTTCGGGAACGGCCTCTTCTGCAATCGCTTCGCCAACAATCGGCAGATCATCCGGTGCCGCGGCCACGGCAATCGGCTTTGGAGCCGCAAGTTCCGGAGCTGGCGCTGCGAGCGTTGCAGGATCTTGCTTTAGTGGTGAAGGTTTCGGCACGGGGACGATTGCAGGTGCGGTGGCGACGACGGGGTCGCTTGGCAAAACATCCACAGTTTTCGGCGCAAGTTGAAGACGTTCCGCCGCTGGCTCTGCCTCACCCTCGGCCTGAACTGCATTCACGGAAAGCCCCTGATTTGAGGCGAGTTGCCCTCCCGGATCATCGGGCTGAACACGCGATGGCCCTTCAAGAGCGCGCACAATTGGCAATCCGGAAACATCCCGTACCGCAAGCTGATAGCCCCACACACCAAGCCCAACGACAAGCGCTAGCGACGTTACCGCGCCAAGCACATGCATGAAGGTTGCGCCCTCCTCGCTGCCTTGCCCATCAGATGGCGGCACAGACCCGCCATGCTGGCCGGTGTTCGGTTGTGTGTAATCAGGCTCGGGCTGGTAGTACGCCTCGGTTTGCGGGCGATCTACGCGCGTTGGCTGGCTGTGCGCAGCGTGTTGGAGGGCGTGTGGCTCGGTTGCCTGCGGCGCATGTGTCTGTGAATGTGGGGCGTGCAATGGCGGCTCTGTTGGAGCAGCGCCCAAATGAGGGTACCCCGCCGGCGGCGCATCTGCGCGCGGCTGGAAGTGACCCTGCTCAGATGTGGGATGCCCATCGTGTCTTTGAATGGAGTCTTGCGTACGCCCTTGGTCGCGATCAAAACCGCTCATATCCTGCCTCACCGTCATTACAGGCAGTCGTTGCTGCCTTTCTTGCCGGTACAGTGTGCTGTCCGGCCTCTGCCACAACGCCGGTGGGGGCTGATCATTATTGCGTGGGTGTCTCCCAGGCTGGTGTCAGCGCATTTCCTCGACCGGTGTCACGCCAAGAATACCAAGACCTGAGGAAATAACAACTGAAACGGCCTTTGCGAGCGCGATTTTCGATTGTGACGTGGCCACATCGCCCTCTTGGATGAACCGCAAGCCAACCTCGTCGTTGCCGCGGTTCCATAGCGCGTGGAAATCCGAGGCAAGATCATAAAGGAAGAACGCAATCCGATGTGGCTCGTTTGTGCGCGCTGCAATTTCGACCAAACGCGGCCATTCGGCCAGCGATTTAGCAACCTTTAATTCGGACTCATGCGTAATGCCAGACAAGTCCGCCGCTGCAAGTGTCGCGTCATCAACGTCGATGCCCGCTTCCTTAGCCTTGCGCAGCACCGAATTCACCCGTGCAACTGCATAGTTCACATAGAAGACAGGGTTGTCTTTGCTTTGCTCCAGAACTTTGTCGAAATCAAAATCAAGCGGCGCATCGTTCTTGCGGGTCAGCATGACGAAGCGGGTTACATCAGGGCCAACTTGCTCCACCACATCGCGCAGCATGATAAACGTACCCGCACGCTTTGACATTTTGAACGGCTCGCCATTTTTGAACAGGCGGACAAGCTGCGTAAGCTTGATATCAAGCGGTACCTCGCCAGCGGAAAGCGCCGAAACGGCTGCCTTCATCCGTTTGACATAGCCGCCATGATCCGCGCCCAAAATGTCGATCAACTCATCAAAACCGCGCTCGATTTTAGTGTAGTGATAGGCGATATCGGGGGCGAAATAGGTCCAGCTTCCGTCGGATTTCTTGATGGGGCGGTCCACATCATCGCCATGGGCGGTGGAGCGGAACAGGGTTTGCTCACGCGGCTCCCAATCTTCCGGCATTTTGCCTTTGGGCGGCTCGAGCACACCATCGTAGATCAGGCCTTGCGCTTCTAGCGCAGCAATTGCGCCTTCGATCTGCCCTGTGCCGTAAAGCGATTTTTCGCTATAGAATACATCCATTTCAACACCGAGCATCGCAAGGTCGCTGCGGATCAAATGCATCATCGCATCGGTGGCATAGTCGCGGATTTCAGGAAGCCATTCTTCCTCACGAACGCCGACGAGCTTGTCGCCATAGGCCTCGGCCAGCGCCTTGCCTACGGGAATTAGGTAATCCCCCGGATAGGTGCCGTCTTCAAACGCGACTTCCTGTCCAAGAGCTTCAAGATAACGCAGGTACACAGAGCGCGCCAAAACATCGACCTGTGCGCCGCCATCGTTGATGTAATATTCGCGCGTGACGTCATATCCGGCGAAATCCAGAAGGCTCGCCAGCGCATCACCAAAGACAGCGCCGCGTGTATGACCGACGTGAAGCGGGCCAGTTGGGTTTGCGGAAACATACTCAACGTTAACTTTGCGGCCCTGCCCCATGTTCGAGCGGCCATAGCTTTCGTCCGTGAGAGCCGTGCTAATCACGCCCTGCCAAACACCATCTGCGAGCCGCAAGTTAAGGAAGCCCGGTCCGGCCACTTCGGCCACTGTGATGCGATGATCCTCGGCAAGCTTGGCGGCCAGCGCCTCAGCAATGTCGCGCGGCTTCATCTTGGCGGGCTTCGCCAAAACCATTGCTGCATTGGTTGCCATATCGCCGTGGGCCGCATCACGCGGCGGCTCGACCGCGACGTTCTTCATCTCAAGACCAGCAGGCAGAAGCCCCTCGGCTGTCAGCTGATCAAGGCTATCGATTACAAGCTCGCGAATATCGGCAAAAAGGTTCATCTTACGGCGTCCTATTGTTTATCCGCGCGGTTTAGCAGGATTAGCGAAACATTCAACCACATGCGCGCGGCTTAATCCTTCAACTTCACCCGTCCGGTCACGATATTATCGGGCTTCACACCACCAATCAGGCGTTGGTGTTCCTGAATGGCAAAACGGTCTGTCATCCCTGAAATATAATCGGCCACGATCCGCGCGAGAGTCGTCTCATCCTTGGCTTCGGCGATTTCCTTGCGCCATTGCTTGGGCAACAAATCCGGCTGCGCCATGAAGAGCGGAAACAGCTCATCAATCATGCGCGTCACCTTCTCTCTCATCCGCACGACCGAAGGCGCGCGATACATGCGCACAAAAAGGAACTTGCGGATCACTTTAAGGTCACGCCAGACAGGGTCGGAGAACTGGATCATCGGCTGACCCGCTGCGCGAATATCCTCAACCGATTTCGGATTAATCTCGGCCAGCAATAGGTTGCTCTGGGCAATTACATCCTCAACCAGAACACCAAAGAACCGGCGCAGAGCTTCGTGACGACGGCGGTAATAGTTCAAGTCCGGATACTTTGCATCTACGCGCGCAAAGCAATCATCCAGAAGCGGCAACTCGGCCAGTTCATCGGTTGAGAACAACTCTGCGCGTAGGCCATCGTGTAGGTCATGGCTGTTGTACGCAATATCATCAGACAGCGCAGCAACCTGCGCCTCCGCACTCGCGTAGGTATCAAGCTCAAGGTCGTGGCGGGCGTTATATTCCGCCAGCGCATAGGGCAATTCGCCGGTTTCGGGATCGCCCGTTACGGGGCCGTTGTGTTTTGCGATACCTTCAAGGCTTTCCCACGTGAGGTTCAGCCCATCAAACTCTGCGTAGTGCCGCTCTAAGTTCGTGACGATCCGAAGCGCCTGTGCGTTGTGATTAAACCCGCCATAGGGCGCCATGAGCGCGGCCAGTGCATCCTCGCCTGTGTGTCCAAAAGGCGTATGGCCAAGGTCATGCGCCAGCGCCACGGCTTCGGTCAGTTCCTGATTAAGCCCAAGCGTCCCCGCAAGGGTCCGCGCAACTTGGGCAACCTCAATGGAATGGGTCAGCCGTGTGCGGAAATAATCGCCCTCATGCTCAATAAACACCTGTGTTTTATGCTTGAGCCGCCGAAACGCACTCGCATGAATGATCCTGTCGCGGTCCCGTTGGAACGGCGAACGATGGGCGCTCTCTTCCTCAGCATACAGTCGTCCCTTACTGCGTGCCGGATCGGAAGCAAATGATGCAAGCATTTGTTACCTACCTGTTGTCGCTATGCCTTTTGGACCTTATATGTGACAGGTAACAGAATGGAAACGTGTTATGAATCTACCCCCTAAGGTCACCCCCCGCGCCTTTGAGCGCCTCGCAGAGATCGGAGCCGCCGCGCAAGGAAAAGCGTTGCGCGTTGCCGTTGAGGGCGGCGGATGTTCGGGCTTCCAATACGAGATCGAGCTGGATGACCCTGCCGACGAAGACCTTGTGCTTGAAGGCAACGGCGAAAAGGTCGTCGTTGACAGCGTCTCCCTGCCGTTTCTGGCAAATGCTGTGATCGACTTTACCGAGGAACTGATCGGCGCCCGCTTTACGATCGAAAACCCGAACGCCACCTCGTCTTGCGGCTGTGGCACCAGCTTCTCGATGTAGCGCACCCCAAAAGAGCAGAAACGGGCAATTCTATGAAAATCGCGACCTTCAACATTAACGGCATCAAAGCCCGTATCAATGCGCTTCCGGATTGGCTCAAGGAGGCAGAGCCCGACGTGGTTTTGCTTCAAGAGATCAAATCCATCGACGAAAATTTCCCTCGCGAGATATTCGAGGATATGGGCTACAACGTCGAAACCCACGGCCAAAAAAGCTTTAATGGCGTGGCAATCCTCTCGAAACTGCCGCTCGAAGATGTAAGCCGTGGACTTCCCGGCGATGACAGCGACGAACAGGCCCGCTGGATCGAAGCAACCGTCGTGGGCGAGCAGGCCGTGCGCGTTTGCGGGCTCTACCTGCCCAACGGCAATCCGGTTGAACTCGACCAAGAAGGCGCGCCGATTGAGGGCGGCAAATATGCATATAAATTGGCATGGATGGAGCGGCTTCACACACGTGCGAAACAGCTTCTGGAGGATGAAATGCCTGCATTGATGGCGGGGGATTACAACATCATCCCCCAACCCGAAGACGCCGCCCGACCCACGGCTTGGGAAGGGGACGCGCTCTATCGCCCTGAAAGCCACGAAGCATGGCGCAAGATTCTCAACCTCGGCTTTACCGAGGCGTTCCGCGCCCGCAATCAAGCCCCTGAAAACTATAGCTTTTGGGATTATCAAGCTGGCGCATGGAATAGAAACGACGGCATTCGCATCGACCATTTCCTTCTCACACCGCAGTGCGCCGATCTCTTGCTTGAATGCAAGATCGACAGCGAAGTGCGTGGACGTGAAAAACCTTCGGATCACACACCTGTTTGGGTAGAGCTCGCCGCTTAACCCGCAGGGAGACCGACCCGTCTAGACGGTTTTGGTCACGTCGTGTGCGTAAATCCAGTCAAATTGTTTGGCCGCCATATGGGGGGCAACGGCGGTCCCAAGCCGCAGTGCCGAATGCGCCAGAAACCGAACGGGCCCAGACGGCAAGTGATAATTGCGGGCGTTCTTATTGGCCGCTTCGATCACGCGGGTGACGCGCGGGACGCGCTGCGCCTGATAGTGCGCAAACCCGTGGGCGACCGTATCGCCCATGGCCAATGACGCCGCCAAAACCCAAGCATCCTCAAGCGCCATATTCGCGCCCTGCGCCATAAACGGCAGCGTCGGATGCGCGGCATCACCTAGAATGGCGACCTGCCCGCGTGTCCATGTGGCAGCAACTGGATGGCGGAACAGCCCCCACCGATAGACTGATTGCACCCGATCCAACAGCGCGCGGACATCTGGCGTAAAACCAGAGAAGGCCGCGCGTAGGTTGTCTGGGTCGTCCTCGTGGGACCACCCCTCCTCGGCCCAATTCGCGGTTTCTTGGACAGCGACGAGGTTAAGCTGGTTTCGATCACGCAACGGATAGGTCACGAGATGGCGGCGGTCGCCCATGTAAACCTTGGCCACCGGATCCGCGTCTTGCGTCGGAACAATTGCCCGCCACGCCACCTGCCGCGTAAAAAACGGCTTCGCTTCGCCATTGAGAGCAGCACGAACCTTGGAATGAAGCCCGTCGGCCCCGATCAGAATTTCCGGATGGGCCTCGGCACCTTGAGCCGTGCGAACAACGGGCTGGCCATCTTGAAAGGATACATTTTCAATGTGATGGAGAAGTTTGATCTGTACACCTGCTGCGCGCGCGGCTTCGGCCAGAACGTCAATCAAATCAGCACGATGTACAAATAGATATGGGCGCTCTCCGTCTTGTGGCTCAAGGCCCATACGGAACACCGTTCCGCCGGCCTCACCATCTATGAGCCGCATAGAGCGGGCACGCGGGCTGCGCGTCTCAACAGCTTCGGCAACGCCAAGCGCTTTCAATACGGCGTAACCGTTGGGCGAAACCTGAATTCCAGCGCCAACTTCCTTAACAACTTCGGCCTGTTCAAACACAGTGACCTGCGCACCGCGCAGCGCCAACGCGAGAGCCGCAGAAAGCCCGCCGATCCCCGCGCCTAGAATATGTATTTTTTGCCCAATCAACATAATGAACTGCCCTTACGAAAAAACGCCGCAGCGTGAAAGCCCCGGCGTTTACTTCGTTTTGATCTGTGTCGCGATTAATTGTCGCGTCTAGTCGTCACGGTGGACTTTTTCGCGGCGCTCGTGGCGCTCTTGCGCCTCAAGTGACAATGTCGCGATAGGCCGTGCATCCAGACGTTTAAGCGAAATCGGCTCGCCCGTGTCTTCGCAATATCCGTATTCCCCCTCGTCGATACGGCGTAGCGCGGCGTCGATCTTGGCAACCAGCTTGCGCTGGCGATCACGGGTACGCAATTCAAGCGCACGATCAGTTTCTTCGGAGGCGCGATCCGCCACGTCGGGAATATTCCGCGTGCCGTCTTGCAATCCTTCGATGGTGTCTTTGCTGCCAGCCACCAGCTCGTTTTTCCAATTTAGCAATTTGCGACGGAAATACTCGACTTGGCGTTCATTCATAAACTCTTCGTCCTCAGCGGGACGATAGTCTTCTGGCAAGAAAACTTGTGCTTTCATACCTGCTCCCTCATGCAGGCCGTCTGAACTGTCTCTTGCTGAGTCGGTCATCGGGCTCCTCATTCTGGGGGTGGTCTATTCCAAACCAGAGAGATTGTCACGAGGTTAAAAGCCGCAGTTGAGTCAAAATGTGGCAATTGGTAAAGGTGAGGAAGGAAAACCACATAGGCTATGAAAATCTCAATGAAATTTACCGGAACAGACGCCTATGTGGCGACAGAAGACCTGACCGTTGGCGTAAACGCGGCCATCACACTGGAGCGCCCGCTGCTTGTTAAGGGCGAACCGGGCACCGGAAAAACCGAACTTGCCCATCAAGTTGCCCGAGCGCTGGATATGCCTCTGCTGGAATGGCACATCAAATCCACCACCAAAGCGCAGCAGGGTCTTTATGAATATGATGCCGTTTCCCGCCTGCGCGATAGCCAGTTGGGCGATGAACGGGTCAATGATGTGCGCAACTACATCAAGAAGGGCAAACTGTGGCAGGCTTTTGAGGCCCCAAAACGCGCCCTCCTCCTGATTGACGAGATTGACAAAGCCGACATCGAGTTTCCAAACGACCTGCTGCAAGAGCTCGATAAGATGGAATTCAACGTCTATGAAACCGGCGAAACCATCCGTGCAACGCATCGCCCTGTGGTGATTATCACGTCAAACAATGAAAAAGAGTTGCCGGACGCGTTTTTGCGGCGCTGCTTTTTCCATTACATCCGCTTTCCCGAAATGGAGACCCTGCGCGCGATTGTCAAAACGCATTTCCCGGATATCAAAGACCGCCTGCTCACCACGGCACTGACCCAGTTCTACGAGATCCGAGATACGCAGGGCTTAAAGAAAAAACCATCGACTTCCGAAGTACTCGATTGGCTCAAACTGCTTCTGGCGGATGACCTCAGCCCCGAAGATTTGGCCAAAGACAGCAAAGATGCCCTGCCGAAACTCCATGGCGCATTGCTCAAGAACGAGCAGGATGTCGCCTTGTTTGAGCGGCTCGCATTCCTTGCGCGTGGGCAGAGATAACACACTCGGGTTCACCGGAAAGGATACTTATGGCTCTCGAAATCCGCCCTATTTGCGCTGAAGACAAGCCAGAGTGGGCAAAACTCTGGACAGGGTATCTCGCGTTTTATCAGACCGAACTACCCGAAGAAGTTTTCGACAGCACCTTCTCTCGCCTTCTGAGCGACAATCCACATGATTTCAATGGGTTGATCGCGGTTCTAAATGGCAAACCCGTTGGCCTCACGCACTATCTTTTTCACCGCCACGGCTGGAAAATTGAAAACACGTGCTACCTCCAAGACCTCTGGGCCGAGCCTGATGTGCGCGGTCACGGAATTGGACGCGCTCTTATTGAGGCGGTCTATGCAGAAGCCGACAAGGCGGGCGCCCCGTCAGTTTATTGGCTTACACAAGAAGATAATCTCCCCGCGCGGCAGCTTTATGATAGAGTTGGGAAATTGACACCGTTTATAAAGTATCAGAGACCCTAGGATGCTTCGAAACATCGCCGTTCTCCTCCTGCTCGCAGGGTGTGCCGTCCCGGAGCAATCCGGCGATACCAGCCGCCAAAATTCAACCGAGAAAACAGAAGCCGATTACACGGCGATGAAGACGTTCAGCGGTCCGGTTAAGACACAGCTTAACCGCTCCAACAGTGAAACAGCCCGCGACTTCCTAGACCTTACGTTCGCGCTTGAAACGGGCCGCGAACTGCCCGTCATGACACGTTTCGACACGCCGATCACCGTGCGCCTGAACGGCGCAACGCCACCCGCTGGCCGACAGGAACTATCCCGTCTACTCAAACGGTTACGAACCGAAGCTCAAATAGATATTCGGCAAGTTGACGCCAGCGCTCCCGCCGCCGTCAGCATCGAAACCCTTCCCCGCAAAGACCTGCAACGACACCTGCCTGACGCAGCATGTTTCGTTGTTCCGCGCGTCTCGAGTTGGGAAGAGTACCGCCGCAACCGCCGCAGCAACATAACCGATTGGGCCACGCTGGAAACCCGTACAAAAGCTGCGATCTTTATCCCCTCCGACGTAAGCCCACAGGAATTTCGCGATTGCCTCCACGAGGAACTCGCCCAAGCTATCGGGCCACTCAACGATCTCTATCGGTTGTCAGACTCGGTGTTCAACGACGACAATTTCCACACAATTCTAACAGGCTTCGATATGTTGGTTCTGCGCGCGTACTACTCGCCTGAGCTCGCTTCCGGCATGACCCGTGGCGACGTGGAAGCCCGCCTCCCTGCATTACTCAAACGCATAAATCCTGCTGGCGGCTCCGTAACGCCGCTGACGGCCCAAACAACGCCAGACAGCTGGAAGAAAGCAATAGAAACGGCCATGTCGGCCAATCGGCCCCGCCAAAATCGGCTCGCCGGCGCGTCTAAGGCTTTGCAAATTGCCCAAAACAACGGCTGGACCGATTCCCGCCGCGCTTTCTCGCTTTATGCCTACGGCCGGATGATTATCGCCTCAGACGCCGAGGAAGCCCTTCAGGCCTTCGTCTCTTCGCAACTCATGTACAAAAACCTCGGCAACGCGGAAATTCAACAGGCTCATGTGGGCATGCAACTGGCGGCCTTCGCCCTCACCGACGGCAATCCTGAATTCGCACTGTCCATCGTGAATTCCTATCTTCCTGCTGTTCGCGCCGAAGAAAATGCCGCCCTGCTCGCAACGCTGCTCTTGCTCAAGGCCGAAGCGCTCGACGCAATTGGCCGCGCCTCCGAAGCGCGCGCAACACGGCTCGACAGCTATGGTTGGGCGCGGTATGGCTTTGGCGATGACGCGGTGATCAAACGCCGCCAGAAAGAAATCGCGCAACTAAACCGCCCTCCGCGGATCTAATTGCGCCGTAAGACCTGGCCTTGGGCCGAACTGGAGATCCACATGAACACACTATTCGCTTTGCTTGCCGGTGCATTGGTTGGCGCATTGCTCGCCCGCCGTCGCGATGGGAACCCCCTTGATTACGCGCAGTACATGGTTGTTTTCGCACTCATTTTCGCCGTTGTCGGCATGTTCCTCACAATCCTCGTGACCCGCATGGCCTAAGGATGTTTCTGCGCTTCTTTGAAACCCTAAGATCGGAAAATGTCCCCGTGACTCTACGGGAATTTTTGATGTTTCTTCGTGGGTTACAGGCAGGAATAGCCACATACGACATCGACGAATTCTATTACTTTTCTCGCGCGGCCATGGTGAAGGACGAGCGCCACATTGACCGGTTCGACCGCGCCTTCTCTGCCAGCTTTAGCGGTTTGGCCGAAATCTCGGTCGATGATGTGCTGAACGCCGTTGATATCCCCGCCGACTGGCTTACCAAACTTGCCGAAAAGCATCTAAGCGAAGAAGAAAAAGCCCAAATCGAATCCGCTGGCGGGTTTGAGAAACTGATGGAAACGCTGAAAGAGCGACTTGCCGAGCAAAAAGAGCGCCATCAAGGCGGCAGTAAATGGATCGGCACCGGCGGTACATCGCCGTTTGGCGCCCATGGCTATAACCCCGAGGGCGTGAGGATCGGACAAGACAACAGCCGCCATCAACGCGCCGTAAAGGTTTGGGACAAAAGAGAATTCAAAGACTTTGACGACACGGTCGCCCTTGGAACGCGTAACATCAAAATCGCGTTGAAGCGGTTGCGCAATTGGGCGCGTTCCGGTGCGGACGGAGAGCTTGACCTCGGCGGTACAATCCGCGCAACCGCGCACAATGGCTTCCTTGATATCAAGACCCGCCCCGAGCGTCACAACGCGGTAAAAGTCGTTTTATTTCTAGATGTTGGCGGCAGCATGGATGCCCATATTCAGCTCGTCGAAGAACTGTTCAGCGCCGCACGCAGCGAATTCAAGCATCTCGAGCATTACTATTTCCATAACTGCCTTTATGAAGGCGTCTGGAAAGACAATGCCCGACGCTGGAATCAGCAAACGCCCACATGGGAGGTTCTCCGCCGATTTGGCAGCGACTATAAGTGCATTTTTGTCGGCGATGCCGCGATGTCACCCTATGAGATTGCCTATCGTGGCGGTGCAAACGAGCATTGGAACGAGGAAACTGGCGAGGTCTGGCTGCGCCGTGCGTGTCAGCAATGGCCAAGCCACCTTTGGATTAATCCTGTACCAGAAGCACAATGGCGCTACACGCAATCCACGCAAATGATCCGAGACATTTTTGAAGATCGTATGGTCCCCATGACGCTTGAGGGGCTGACAAAGGGCATGAAAATCCTGACCTAAGCCTTTGGTTTTAAAAAGACACTGCCTTAGCAAATCGCGGCAGCCTTGCCTTTTTAAAGAGCTTGCGCATGTCTTGATCTTCACCCGACAAACGACTTGCCTCGAGCCGGATACGCTCGGCAAGATCCTGCATCGCGCCGGGATCGCGTTGAAACAGGTCGAACAGGAAATGATCAGGGTCCAATCGCTTCACATCTTCCTCCGCCAAAATATGCGCGGGAAAATCTTTGCGGTTAAGAGTGACGATCGCATCCGCATGTCCGGAAACCGCAGCCGCCAGCACGTGAATGTCATTCGGATCAGGTAAATAAAGCCGTGCCTCTACGCCTTTGGCGACAGACACGCTTGCATTTGGAAACTGAGATTTCAGGACAGCAATTTCACCACGGGCAATTGTTTCCGCACCTGCCCCCAGTTTGATCGTTGCGCGTGCCCATTCTTCCAATATCCGTTCAGACCAAAGCGGTGTGTAGAGCCCAGCTTTTGCGGCACCAATCAACGCCTCTCGCATGACAGTTGGATACAGAACGCAGGCATCAAGAAGGATTTTCACTGTCAAAAACCCTTAGATATCAAGGCGGAACGTCAGCGATTTGAGGTAACCGCTTTCGGCAAGGTGCGGGAGCAGCGGGTGATCAGGGCCTGCGAATCCGGTGCGGACAAGTTGCATTCTCCGCCCCGCACGTCCGATACCCCGCGCGCTCGCGTTTCGGAATTTTGTAAGATCAGCAGCATGGGAACAGGAGCAAAGCGTTAGGTAGCCACCGGGTTTCACCAAAGGTGCTGCCAATCGCGCAACGCGTTCATAGGCGCGTAGCCCCGCCTCCAGCGCCTTTTTGCTTGGTGCAAACGCAGGTGGATCGCATACAACTACGTCGAATATCTCGCCCTCTTTGGCCAGTTCTTCGAGCATTGCGAAGGCGTCGCCCTTACGGGTCGCAAACCGATCAGCAACGCCGCTGGCCTCTGCACCCTGCTCCGCGAGCGCGAGTGCGGCTGCGGAACTGTCCACAGCAAGTGCGGATTTAGCGCCTCCAGCGAGCGCGGCAAGAGAAAATCCGCCAACATGGCTAAAGACATCGAGCGTTTTTGCGTCTTTGCAAAGCCGTTGCACAAAAGCGTGGTTTGGCCGTTGGTCAAAGAACAGGCCTGTTTTTTGTCCGCCGAGAATATCTGCCATATAGGTTGCGCCGTTCATTGGAACCGGAACAGGAGCGTCGATGCTCCCCTTCACGACCGTCAACTCTTCGTCCAACCCTTCAAGCGATCGCGCACGGCCAGACCCGTTTTTCACGATGGTCGAGACGCCGCTCACCTGCTCGAGCGCTGCGGCAAGAACGTCGAACATGCCGTCTGCATAAGCGGCATTCGGCTGGATAACGGCAACATCACCGAAGCGATCAACAATCACACCCGGCAGGCCATCAGCTTCGGCATGCACGAGGCGATAGAATGGTTCGTCAAACAGCGCAGTCCTATGGGCCAAAGCGCGTTCAAAGCGTGTCTCGAACCAGTTCTGATCGATTGTCGCGGTCGGGTTGCGGTCCAACATACGCGCAATGATCTTGCTACCTGTGTTCACCGTCACAACGCCCATGGCTTTGCGATCGCTGTCTTCAAGAATCGCAATGCTTCCCGGTTCGAGCGCTTTTGTACGTCGGTCCGTTACGAGTTCATTTGCATAGACCCAAGGAAATCCATGCCGGATGGCACGCGCTTCTGCTTTGGGTTTCAGTCGGACAGTTGGATAGGCTGAATGTGTCATGCCCCCTCATAGGATGTTAAACACCGCTGCGAAAGAGGCATTCCGCGCCAGACCGCTATGCGCCGCTCTCCTCAAGGTAAATAACCGCGAGTTCTCGCTGAATAACGAGCGCCAAGTGGTTGGTAACGCGCACCTTCTGGGTTTGTCCGTTGAAATCGGCTCTAACAGCGTCATCCCCGCCAAATGCTTCCAGATCGGCATGAACTTCGCGCGCGGGCGCAATTGGCTGCCCAGTCGCGGCATCGGTTACCGATAGAATAAAGCGAATTGAATGGGTGCCACCGTAAGCATAGCGCGCGCGCTCCGTTAGCGAATGAAAACGCGTAACCTGAACATTTACGTTCACAGATTTGCTGCCGCTGAGCGCCTTGGCACCGCGGCCCATGCCCTCTTCAAAGATGGCTTTCACTTGCTTGTGGCGATCACCAGGGGGATCACCGCGCCAAACGATATCCGCATTCGGGTAGTACTGATTGGCCTCTGAAACCACGAGTGTTTCCGGCACGCTGATGTTTATGCTGGAAATTGTATAGGTGTTTTGCGGAATTTTTCCGTCCGGAAACTCATATTTGGTTTTGCCTCCGCCGGAACACGCGGCCAAAACAAAAGCAAAAGCAACGGCCATAGTCGCCTTGAGTACAGACATATAAATCCTCCAAAACGCAAACTGGTTCGAACCAACCACATAGCCAATGCTCATACAGGTCGATTTTTGAAATCACCAGAAGCGAACTCATTAAAAACATTCGTCTTCTGAAAGAGTATCGTTGCAAATCAGTTAAGAAAACAAAAAAAGAGGCACGAAATCGCGCCCCTCTTCAATTAGTTGTTAGGTCTCGCCGAGCTTTGACGCTGACTTATGCCGCAACAGGCTTTTTCCGCCCTAGAAGCGTAAATGGCTTCGCGATTGCGCGGCCCAATGCAACTGTGAGGTCGCGGGCCATTTCCGCACGCATGCGGTGCGCACGCTTTTCGATTTCGTGCATGTCGATTGCGTCGATGTCTATATCTGTGGTCACTTCGGGCATTTTTGTCTCCGATCACCTTCAATTTCGTTAACCTTAATTTAGGTCAACAAGACTGTCCTTACTACTGACAGTTTCACATTTCCGTATTGCGCTGAGCGAATGGCTCAATCGAGGCCGGAATTGTGCTATCGTTGAAAAGAAGTGTCTGGCAGGGTATTGTTAGCGCTAACAGGATATGCTATGTGCCCGGTGAAGCAACACGACTCTCTGGCCCAAAGGTAAGTCACATGTCTCTGAATCCAACTGTAGCCGCCGTAACCGAGCGCATTATCGAGCGGTCTCGTCCGACCCGAACGCAGTATCTTGCCCGTATGAAGCAAGCCATCGAAGAAGGCCCGCGCCGTGCGCATTTGTCCTGCGGCAACCAAGCTCACGCCTATGCGGCGATGGGGGGTGATAAAGACGCTCTGGTCGCGGAACGTGCCGCGAACCTCGGGATTGTGACGGCTTACAATGACATGCTGTCGGCCCATCAACCCTTCGAAACATATCCGCAAATCATCAAGTCTGCGGCCCGCGAAATCGGAGCAACGGCGCAGGTTGCAGGCGGTGTACCCGCCATGTGCGACGGCGTCACCCAAGGCCAAGTCGGCATGGAGCTCTCGCTCTTCTCGCGTGACACAATTGCGCTGGCCGCAGGGATCGCTCTAAGCCACAACACGTTTGATTCCGCAGTTTTCCTTGGCGTCTGTGACAAAATTGTGCCCGGTCTTGTGATGTCAGCGGCAACGTTCGGATACCTTCCATCGGTGTTTATTCCAGCGGGCCCAATGTCGAGCGGCTTGCCAAACGATGAGAAAGCGCTGGTTCGCAAGCAATTCGCAACTGGTGAAGTTGGGCGTGATGCGCTGATGGCGGCGGAGATGGCGAGCTATCATGGTGCCGGAACCTGTACCTTTTACGGTACCGCCAACTCCAACCAGATGCTGATGGAATTCATGGGACTGCACCTTCCCGGTGCAAGCTTTGTGCCGCCAGAGGGTGATTTGCGCGAGGCTCTGACCCGCACCGCCGCACAGCGCGCGCTGGCGATCACTGCACTTGGCAATGAGTTTACACCGGTTTGCGACGTTCTGGACGAGCGCGCATTTGTGAATGGAATCATCGGCTTGATGGCAACGGGTGGCTCAACCAACCTTGTGCTGCACCTTCCTGCGATGGCGCGCGCTGCGGGCATCATCCTTGACCTGCAAGATTTCGAAGACCTCTCGAAAGTCGTACCGCTCATGACCAAAGTTTACCCCAACGGCCTTGCCGACGTGAACCATTTTCACGCAGCCGGTGGTCTCGGATTTGTCATCGGTGAACTGCTTGGCAAAAATATCCTGCACGATGATGTGAAAACTGTCGCGGGTGACGGCCTTAGCCGTTATGCGCAAGACCCGAAGCTGGTTGACGGCAAATTGACATGGGTTGAGGGGCTTGGCCGCTCGGAAAACGAAAAGATCCTGCGACCTGCATCTAACCCGTTCAGCGAATCCGGCGGCCTCAAGCGCCTGTCCGGCAACGCGGGAACCGGCATGATGAAAGTCTCCGCCGTAAAAACAGAGCATCAAAACATTACGGCCCCCGCCCGCGTTTTCACCACGCAAGATGCAGTTAAAGACGCATTCAAAGCCGGCGAATTTACCGAGGATACAGTTGTCGTTGTCCGCTTTCAGGGTCCAAAATCCAACGGCATGCCAGAGCTTCATGGCCTGACGCCGTGCCTGTCTGTGCTGCTTGATCGTGGCTTGAAGGTCGCGCTCCTGACGGACGGACGCATGTCCGGTGCATCGGGCAAAGTGCCTGCCGCAATCCATGTGTCTCCGGAGGCCGCTGTCGGAGGACCGCTTGCTAAAATCCGCGATGGCGACATGGTTGAAGTCAACGCAATCACTGGCGAAATCAACGTGCTCGAAGATGATTTCGAAGCGCGCCAACCCGCCACGCCGGACCTTTCAGACAACAGCCACGGCATTGGACGTGAACTCTTTTCCGTGTTCCGAGACACCGTTGGCGCATCAACCGACGGGGCAGCAGTTGTCGTTTAGGCAAGCGCGCACTATAAGGCCACCACGGCCCAACACAGATGCGCTTTCCGCGCCCCAATTCATTCAGGAGATCCAAGAGTGACCCCGCAAGAAGCCAGCCTCCGTGCCGCAGAAATCTGCCGTTTGGCCCCCGTTGTTCCCGTACTCGTTGTTGACGATGCCGCACATGCCCAACCTCTGGCCGAAGCGCTAGTCAAGGGCGGCCTACCCGCACTCGAGGTTACACTGCGCACAGATGCAGCCCTTGATGTGATCCGCGAGATGGCAAAAGTCGAAGGCGGCGTTGTTGGTGCTGGCACACTACTCACCCCAGACGATGTTAAAGCTGCGGTTGATGCAGGCGCGAAATTCGGCGTGTCCCCGGGCGCGACGGACACGTTGCTCGACGCTTGCGAAGAAGCTGGCCTGCCGCTGCTTCCTGGTGTTGCGACGTCTACCGAGGCCATGCGCCTGTTGGAGCGTGGATATACAACGCAAAAATTCTTCCCCGCAGAAGCGAACGGCGGCGCCAAGGCGCTCGGTGCAATCGGTGCGCCACTTCCACAGGTCAAGTTCTGCCCAACTGGTGGCGTCTCCCTTGCCAACGCACCGGATTACCTCGGCCTGAGCAACACGCTCTGCGTCGGCGGCAGCTGGGTTGCGCCGAAGACCCTCGTTCAATCTGGGGATTGGGCAGGGATCGAAAAACTCGCTCGCGAAGCAGCAGCCCTTTAGGCCTGAGTTTTCCGCACCTCAAAGCTATTCTATTCCAAGGGCGCCTCGGCGCCCTTTTTCACATCTAGGATTTAACGCGCGTCTTGCGGCCGCCCCGCCGCCCTTTGATCTCTGGCGTCAACAACCCATCGCGCAGGATTTCCAGCATCGGATGATCTTCCGGCGCGCTTTTGTGCTGTTCCAACAATTCGGCAATCGCCGCCTTCGGATCAACTTCGTTTGGCAAGCTCAACGACCAATCGATAAAGATCGACCTGCATTCTGCCGAACTAATTCCTTCAATCCGAAAACTCTCACGTATTAGCCCCTTGGGGTCGGCGGTCGTGTTTTTATGAGTTTTATCAATCATAAACGTCAATCTTGCTCCGGAACGGGAAACAGCCGATCAATAACCACGCGGGCCTGATCGGCAACCTTTGCGACGGTTTCTTCCATGTCCGCAACGCTGCTGCAACCAGTTTCGCGCAGTAGGAACTCGCGCCCCCCTTGTTCGATCTCATCGGCGCCCACGGGCTGCTCCATCAAAAGGCGAGACGCTGCCTGAAGCCGCCACATCAGGTCGCCTGAGTTCACCAATGCACCGGTGTCAGACGCTGGCAAATCGCCCGAAGCAATCTGCGCATTCACGCCGCGCCCATCAAATCCCGCCATAAGCGCGATTGCCTGCGCGGTAAGCTCCACATCCTGAAGCCGCCCCTGTCCGAGTTTCGCCTCGTAGGGGGAGTTCGCAGGTGTCGCAGCTTTGATCCGCGCGCGCATTTCACCTGTTTCTTTGATCACACGCGCCTTATCGCCCTTCTCGACCAGAACACGTTTGCGGAAAGCGTCAAAATCCGCAGCCAACTCCGCACTTCCAGCAACTGGTCTGGCGCGGGTGAGCGCAAGGTATTCCCACACCCACGCCTCAGTCTCCTGATAGCTCTGATAGGCGGCCCAGCTTGTGGCGACGGGCCCCGCCTTCCCTGATGGGCGCAGCCGCATATCAACCTCATAAAGCCGACCTTCGGCCATCGGAACCGTAAGAGCGGTCACAAATGCCTGTGTCAAGCGCGCATAATACGCCCTTGCCATTAGGGGGCGGCGACCAGTGCTTTCTTCGGTGCCGTCGGCATCATAGATAACGATCAGATCAAGGTCAGAGCGATAATGTAGCCGCTTGGCCCCAAGGCTACCCATACCCAAAACGATCGCGCCACGTCCCGGGAGCGGCCCGTGTTTCTCCGCAAAGTTCTCGCACACAACGGGCCAGAGTGCGGCCAGCACCGCATCGGCCAAATCCGCATATTGCGCGCCCGCTTGATCGGCATCAATCAAGCCACGAAGATGATGAACGCCGATACGGAAATGCCATTCCTTGGCCCACCGCCGTGTTTCATCAAGGCGGCTTTCATAATCTGCAAGCGGAGCAAGCTGCGCGGTCAACGCCTTGGTGAGTGCTTCTTTTCCTGGCCAATCGCTAAAGAAAGACCCGCCAATCACCGCGTCGAATACACTTGAATTCCGCGACAGATAGCTCGCCAAATCAGAGGATGTGCCAACGATATCAAGAATAAGATCAATAAGTTGCGGATTGGCCTCAAACAGGGAGAACAGTTGAACGCCAGCGGGCAATCCTTTTAGAAACCCGTCAAACTGGCGCAGCGCCTCATCCGCGCGGGCGGATTTCTGTATGCGAGCCAGCAGGTCAGGTTTGAGACGCTTGAAAATCTCATTTGCACGCGCAGAACGTAACGCGGGATAAGCATACCACCCCTCGACGATCTTGCGCGTTTCCTCGGGAAGCTCGGGCTCAGGCACCGAAAGTCCCGGCGCAAAGAACCCCTCGGTAAGATGATGAACCTCTTCAAGTCGCGCTTTGATATCGGCCTTGAGCTTTGTGACATCGCCCTCGCCCATGAAATTGGCAAGACGTTCGAAATCCTCCTCGGTTTTTGGAAGGCAATGGGTCTGGGCGTCCGCAATCATCTGAAGGCGATGTTCCACTTCACGGTGCGCCTTGTAATGGTCGGTCAAAACCTCAGCTGTTTCCGGCTCGACCCATCCTTTCTCTGCAAGCGCTGCCAAGCCGTCGACCGTACTGCGCACCCGAAGCGATTTATCGCGGCCGCCCGCGATCAGCTGTCGTGTCTGGGTAAAAAACTCTATCTCGCGGATACCACCACGCCCCAGCTTCATATTATGCTCTGGTAGGCTGATTTCGCCCGTAAACCCATTGTGCGCACGGATTTTCAAACGAATGTCATGGGCATCTTGAATCGCGGCAAAATCCAGATGCTTGCGCCAGACAAAGGGCGATAGCCGTTTAAGATATGCTTCACCCGCCTCGATATCGCCTGCGGCCGCTCGTGCTTTGATATGCGCGGCCCGCTCCCAAGTGCGCCCCAAACTCTCGTAGTATCGCTCCGCAGGATCCATCGCCATACAAACAGGCGTTGAACTCGGATCAGGCCGAAGCCGCAAATCTGTGCGGAAAACATAGCCCTCCGCCGTATTGTCATTCAGCAGCGCTGACATGCGTTTTGTCGCGCGGATCAAACTCGTGCGGGCATCGAAATAGAGATCGGGGTCATATTGGCTCTCGTCAAACAAGCAGATGAGGTCAATGTCAGAGGAATAGTTCAACTCCCCCGCACCCATCTTGCCCATCGCCAACGCCACAAGACCACCTGTCGCCTCTTCGGTATCGCGCGCATAGCCGGGAAGTTTGCCGCGTTTGGCCTCTCGGGTTACTTCGGCCTTGATCGCGCGATCCACTGCTAGATCAGCCAGATCAGTAAGCGCACCCGTCACGTCCTCAAGCTGCCATACCCCTGCCAGATCGGCCAAACCCGCCAAGAGAGCAACCCGCCGTTTGGCCACGCGCAATGCAACGCCAAGCTCATCCGGCGCGGTTGCACGCACATCCTCAAACACTTTCGCCAAGGCGTCCTCGGGCGAACCCGCCAAGGCCTCCGCGAGCCAATCCCCCTCCCGTGTCATGAGGTGAAGCAAATAAGGCGAGCACCCGCCTGCCCCTGCGACCAAATCAGCAAACTCCGGTGCAAGCTCCGGCACACAGGCAAGCGCATCCTTGCTGCGTTCGAGGTCATACGGAATCGGGGAACGGGTCATTCGGCTGGCAAAAGTCATAGCGCAATCGTGATGCCCATTCAGAGGGGCGTCAATACGGCTTGCAGCCACATGCAATTTTTGAAACCCTCCGCGCAAAGAAAACACATCTACGGACATCCCATGAGCAAAAGCCTGAAACGCGTGAAAGCCGCCCTAGAGGCCGCAAACCTTCCCCAAAACGTTAAGGAGCTAAGCGAGGGCACAAAAACCGCACAGGCCGCCGCAGATGCCGTTGGCGTTGATGTGGACCAGATCGCGAAATCCATTATCTTCGCCAATGCCGAAACCGGCGAGGCTGTTTTGTTTATCACGGCGGGCGGCCAACAGGTATGTCCGGAAAAAGCCAGCGCTCTCGTTGGCGCAGATTTGGGCAAGGCCGACGCCAAACTCATCCGCGCCCAAACAGGGTTTGCCATCGGCGGCGTAAGCCCAATCGGACACCTCACGCCACCACGCACATTTTTC
Source organism: Halocynthiibacter sp. C4 (assembly GCF_028823805.1). Classification (NCBI taxonomy): domain Bacteria; kingdom Pseudomonadati; phylum Pseudomonadota; class Alphaproteobacteria; order Rhodobacterales; family Paracoccaceae; genus Halocynthiibacter; species Halocynthiibacter sp. C4. The sequence goes on from NZ_JAPEIE010000002.1 coordinate 79,281, forward strand.
GACAAAACCCTGCTTCAGTTCGACGAAATTTGGGCTGCTGCGGGTACTCCACACCACGTTTTCGCGGCAAACCCCGAAACACTCGCAAAAATTTCCGGCGCAGAAGTATCTGAATTTATTGTATAAATAAAGTTAATGTAAAAAACATTCACATTTTCTCTTGCATTTCACGGCTACGTGACCATTTCTGTTAATGTGAAAACGCTTCACATTGAACAAAACAGAGGAGAGACACGCATGAGCACCGTCGGCACTTGGCCCACCCAGGCAGAAACCTGGCTGGATGAAAAAGGGAAAGGCGCATGGATCGCTGCAATGATCCTCGGCTTTATCTTCTTCTGGCCTGTTGGCCTCGCCCTTCTTGCATATATGATCTGGAGTAAACGCATGTTCGCAAAATCCAATGGTGGCTGTGGCCGCCGCTCTCGCCGCTATAGTTTCCGCTCCTCCGGCAACACCGCGTTTGACGCCTATAAGGCCGATACGCTGTCGCGCCTAGAAGAAGAGCAGCAAAACTTTGAAGCGTTCCTTACGCGCCTTCGCGAAGCAAAGGACAAAGCAGAGTTCGACGATTTTATGGACGAGCGCGAGAAGAAAGCACGCGACGCCAAGAAATCAGAGCAGGACGACACAATCGAAGCCTAATCCCGCTTCTTAGGGTGTAGCGCTCCCCGTTCCTTAGCGCTCCCTCTGTGTCACATCGGCCCCGCCGCCTTTCCAACGCGCTGCGGGGCCGATATACGCCACTTAGGCTCAACTTCCACCAACGGCCCTCCACCCATCAACGGACACCGAAATGTCATACGACGATTTTTCCCAAAGATCAGATTTTAACCAACGCACGTCCGGCCTTCCCGATCCGGAGTTTCACGCCGAATTCTATCAGGATGTGACGGCCAAGCGCTTTTTCGCATGGGTGATTGATACCATCGTCATTGGCATCCTGACCGCACTGGTGATTGTATTCACCGCTTTCTTAGCGGCGTTCATCGCACCGCTGGTATTTATGGTGATCGGGTTTGTTTACCGAACCGTCACCATCGCAAAGAACTCAGCGACCCCAGGTATGTGGCTCATGGCGATCGAATTGCGCACCCATCGCGGCGAGCGCCTCGACACCTCCATGGCACTTCTGCACACCTTGGCCTTTACCGTGTCGTTCTCGGTCGTGATCCTGCAAATCCTGTCGGTCGGCCTCATGGCACTCTCGCCGCAGGGCAAAGGCCTAGGCGATCACCTCCTTGGCACCGCCATGATCAACAGAATCTCGCGCTATTAACTCAAATTTTAGCTAGGGCTTGGCGCATGCAAACTCGCTTGCTATCCTCTAAATCAGGAAACAACACGAGTAACCATGCGCCACAGTCTTCCCATTGCGCCGCAATTCTATGTAACGGCCCCGCAACCCTGCCCCTATATCGATGGTCGCAAGGAGCGGAAACTGTTTACCTCGCTCCAAGGCGAGTTCGCCACACACCTCAATGACAGCCTGTCAAAACAAGGGTTCCGGCGCAGCCAGAATGTGCTTTATCGCCCGTCATGCGCAGAATGCGCAGCCTGTTTGTCAGCGCGCATCCGCGTAGCAGATTTCAAGCCCAACAAAAGCCAGCGGCGCGTTACCCGCAAAAACGCGTATCTGAAACGCGACGCGCGGTCGCCTTGGGCCACCGAAGAGCAATTCGAACTGTTCCGCTATTATCTCGCCTCGCGTCACGCAGACGGCGGTATGGCCGATATGGATGTCTTTGAATTCGCTGCGATGATCGAGGAAACGCCGATCAAAACGCGCGTGATCGAGTACACAACGCCGGATGATACGCCCAACGTGGATACTGGCTTAACCGCTGTTTGCCTGACGGATGTGTTGGATGACGGGGTGTCGATGGTTTATTCCTTCTTTGATCCCGATCTCGCCAAAAACTCGGTCGGCACATACATTATCCTCGACCATATCGAGATCGCTCGCGAACTTGGCCTCCCCTATGTTTATTTGGGCTATTGGGTGCCAAACAGCCCGAAGATGGGCTACAAGGCGCGCTTCTCGGCACTTGAGGTGTTTAAAGATAACGAATGGGTTAACGTCGATGACCCCGAAACGTTTGACGCGGAAACACACCCACTCCTGACCGATCCGATTGCCGAACAGGTTGCGCAAATCGCCCTGCCCGACAGCCGCGTGGCGGGTCCGCCTGTATCGCTCAAAGAGTAGTGGCGCAGCAGATTTCCCTCGTGGCGCTTGTGGTGCCGGACTATGACGCCGCGATTGCATTTTATTGCGACATGCTTGGCTTTTCCCTTATCGAAGACACCAAACAATCGCCAACCAAACGTTGGGTTGTTGTTGCGCCAAGCGGCGCGGGATCAACACGCATCCTTCTGGCCAAAGCGGACGGCCCCGAGCAGGAAGCCGCAATTGGCAATCAGACCGGTGGGCGCGTTGGGTTCTTTCTTCAGACCGATGATTTCGACGCAGATTTTGCACGGATGAAAGACGCGGGCGTCACGTTCCTTGAGGAGCCGCGCGATGAGCCATACGCCAAAGTTGTTGTCTGGCGCGACCCGTTTGGCAATACATGGGATTTGCTGCAACCGCGCTAGCATCCCACCGCTTATTACACACGCATAGCGAAACAATACGTTTCCTTATTCGAACCAAAATGCACGCCCTGCGCGTGTTTTTTCGGGTAAGCGTTGTCCATTTCCGAAATACTCACAAAGCTTTCCACAGCGCCGGTGAAACACTCCCTAAAACGCAAAAAGGGCGCCCGAAGGGGCGCCCTTCTCTATACTTGATATGGGTCAGCTTCTAGCCGCCCATCAGGTTTGGCACGATAGTCACCACCGAAGGCACCAGCCACAAGAGCGCGAGCCCAAGCACTTGGATCAGCACGAAGGGAGCAACACCGCGATAGATGTGTCGCGTCGTGACTTCCTTCGGAGCAACCCCACGCAGATAGAACAGCGCGAAGCCAAACGGAGGCGTCAGGAAGCTGGTTTGCAGGTTCACCGCGATCATGATGGTAACCCATTTCGGATCCATCGTGCCGCCGTAAATCACTGGCCCAACAATCGGGATCACGATGTAGATGATCTCGAGGAAGTCGAGCACGAAGCCCAGAATGAACAGCACCAGCATCACGATCAGGAAGACCGTGAACTCATTGTCAAAGCTGCGCAAGAACTGCTGAATATAATGCTCACCACCAAAGGAGATCACCACGAGGTTCAGGAGCTGCGAGCCGATGAGAATGGTAAACACCATGCTCGTGACCTTGGCCGTTTCCCGCACGATTGGCGGCAAAACCTTACCGCGCAACAGGACCCAGCAGCTAAAGAGGATACCGAACATCGCAATCAGATAGGCACTAAGCGCAACGAAGTACGCCACCCAATCCTCGAACGGAACCGAGTCGCGTGTGATCCGCAGATCGAAGTTCACGCCAACAAGGATCATAACGATGATCGAGAATGCCGCGATCAGGATGACCTGCCCGCTACGTCCTTCGTCGTGGAGCTTGCGGTATGCAGCAAGCATCAACGCCCCACCTGCACCAAGTGCGGCCGCAGGTGTTGGGTTGGTAATCCCGCCAAGGATCGAGCCAAGCACCGCAATGATCAGCACAAGCGGCGGGAACACAACGCGCAGAAGCTCGTTGCGGCCCAAAAGCTTGATCGCATGGACCAGACCATAGAGCACCAGCGCCATCGGAATGGCCAACAGGACAGTGGCAGCGCCCGAGCTTGTTGTCGGTGCGATCAGCAGGATGTCGACGAGGAAAGCCAGAACAATCCCTGCCCCACCGATCAACAACGGACGGCTGTCAGCGTTCGGAGCAACACCGCGCGCAGTTGTCAGAACCAATGCGAGGAACACGAAGAAGATCGCAACACCTGTGCCGATTGGCGCCGCATTGGCGATTTTCTCAGCGAGAGCGGTTTCGACTTCTTCTTCAGAGAGCTCATGGCTCACCACTGCTCCACCGGACTCTTCAATCGCTTGCTGCTCGGCAATGGCTGTATCCCAAGCTTCCTGCCCGTGCAGTTCGATCATCGAGGCCTTACACTGCTCGCCCACATTGGTGCGCAGGCTGGCGCCCTCGGACGCATCCGAATAGCTGGCCACAGTGATGTTCTGGCTGCCGATCACATTGACCTGCCCCAGAAGCAAGCTACCACCGATCAGGATAACAGGAACCGCAAGGAACCATGTCAGGCTGTTGCGGCGACCCGTCCCCGGAACCGGAACTGCATCGTCATCCAAAACAACAGCAGGCGCTTTGGACGGATTCAGTAGCGCATAACCAAAGGCATAGAGCCCATAGAGCAGCGCCAGCAGCACACCCGGTAGGATCGCAGCCTGAAAGAGAGTACCAACAGACACAACAGCAGCTTCGCCAAGGTATGTCAGAGCGTCAGTACAGCCCGCTTCGGTTGCCCGCGCCTCTTGCGCGGCGGAATAAAGATCGCCCGCGAGCGTTCCGAGAAGAACGATCACGATTGAGGGCGGAATGATCTGTCCAAGCGTACCGGACGCCGCGATCACACCCGTCGCCAACTCAGGCGAGTAGTTGTTCCGAAGCATGGTCGGCAACGAAAGCAGACCCATAGTCACAACAGTCGCGCCCACGATACCAGTAGAAGCCGCAAGGAACGCGCCCACAACCACAACCGAAACAGCAAGACCACCTGGAAGCGGGCCAAACACCCGCGCCATGGTTGTCAGCAAATCGTTGGCGATTTTGGAACGTTCAAGCGTAATCCCCATCAAAACAAACATCAGAACAGCAAGAAGCGTTTCGATGGATTGCCCCGCGAACACACGTTCGTTCATGCGGTTGACGATGAAAGAGATGTTGCGGTTCAGCGCGGTTTCCCAACCGCCAACAAGCAACGGCTCGATCACCAGCGGCAAATCAGGATAGCGGAATTTCGAGATCGTATCGGGATGTATCCCCGTATTTACAAGGTCTCGGAACGCCTCGCTGCTTTGATCCACAGCTTGGTGATAGAGGATACCGGCGCTGTCGAGCGCGGCAATAATTCCGAAGGAAATAATCCCAGCCCCCGCGATGGCAAAAGCCACCGGAAAGCCGGAAAGAATACCTGCGAAGAGGCTAAGAAAGACGATGATAAGGCCGACTTCAACGCCATCAAGTCCGAATAACATAGGTTCTGCCCTTTAGATTAATGCGTGCCTTCGTAGGCTTCTTCGCCCTCGCCGAGTGTGTCACGGTCGAGGAATTTGCCTTCGCTTGCCGGCCCTTCTTTGCGCTCGAGATAGGAGCGGTAGAAGAAGGCCACGGCTTGGATGAACACCAGCGCCGTAAACAGCAAGAGCAGGATTTTGAACAGGAAATAGCCGTTGAACCCGTTTGGCGAGAAGCCGATGGTTTCAACATTCCACTTGAGGATACGCGCCTTTTTCTCGAGCAGTTCGAGCTTGTCCGTCGCGGAAATCTTCGGGGTCACGAGGTGACGCCACATAAAGAACCACGCGTACATCCAGATCAGAACGGCCATCGGCATCATAAAGAAGATCGAGCCGAACATGTCGATTGCGCGTTGGGTGCGGAACTTAACAGCGGAATAGACAAGGTCCACCCGCACATGCCCGCCCTGAACAAAGGTATAAGAGACACAGAGCGCCACCACGAGCGCGTTGTAGAACTTGAGTTCTTCGCTCCACCAAGAGATGTCTTTGGTGAGCGCGGGACCAAAACCGAAGCTGATCTGCGCCTGCGTAAAGATACGCTGCACAAAGACAATGATGATCTGCTGAAGCACCATCGCAAGGCCAGCCCACGCAAAGATGCGACCAACCCAGTTGCCGATCCCCTCAAAGAGCCGCACGCAGCCCCACATGAAGCTATTGCGCCAAAGGCCAATCACCGTCAGCACAAGGAAGGCATCAAGCACCACAAAGAAGAACTCGACCGATCCACCGTAGTAGATAAAGTTCATCAACGCGGCTTTGTCAGACCAGTTGAGCCACAAATGCGGATGCGTCACAGCGTATCCGAAGTTGTAGAACCCGAGTAAGATGTTCTTAAAGAACCAGATAATGCCATCCAGCATTTCCGTCCCCCTGTTCTCTTTAAATTAGCTGAATTGCACGTCGGGACCGGCGGCAATTCCTGTCGAGGAAAAGTGTTACGTGCGCTCTCTATGTGGGCCTTGCCCCCGAGCTACATGCGCAACTCACTCAACGTCAGAGGGCCCTCTGCGATTGCGCAGAAGGCCCCAATATTGTCACACGTCTTGGCTTAGCCGCCGAGAACCCGTGTACGCTGAGCTACATAGTAGCCGTCAGACTTCTGGATCCAAGAAGCAGAAGACGCCAGAGATGTTTCAAAGCTCTCGCGGACTTTTGCGAAGAGCGGATCATCCATGTTTTCGTCCATAACTTCTTTAGAAGCCGCACCGAAGCTATCCCAAACATCATCAGAGAACTGAAGTGTTTTAACGCCCTGCTGCTGCAGACGGGCAAGAGCTGCACCGTTGTTCGCAAGAGTTTGGCTGAGGTTGTAGTGCGTTGTCGCCATAGCAGCGTTCGCAATGATGGACTGCTGCGATGGTGTCAGGCTGTTGTAAACGTCAAGGTTCATACCAGCGGAGAGGCCAGAACCTGGCTCGTGGAAGCCCGCAGTGTAGTAAACTTTGGCAACTTCCTGGAAGCCAGCGCGTTCGTCAGCGAATGGGCCAACCCACTCCAGACCGTCAAGAGCACCGGAAGACAGCGCTTGGTAAAGTTCGCCGCCTGGGATGTTCTGAACCGACGCACCCAGTTTGCCGAGAACCTTGCCGCCAAGGCCAGGCATACGGAACTTGAGGCCGTTGAGGTCTTCTGCGGAATTGATTTCCTTGCGGAACCAACCACCAGACTGGGAACCGGAGTTACCAGCAAGGAACGACTTGAGGTTGAAGATTTCGCCAAGCTCGTTGTGAAGCTCGTGACCGCCACCATGCAGGTACCAGTTTGTCAGTTCCTGACCGGTTGCGCCGAATGGCACAGCGGTGAAATACGCATATGCTGGGTGCTGACCGATATAGTAGTAGTCAGCGGAGTGATAGAGATCAGCCTGACCGGAAGAAACAGCGTCAAACACTTCGAGAGCGCCAACGAGCTCGCCTGGAGCTTTCTTCTCGATGGTCAGCTCGCCATCGGACATTGTGTTAACAGCCTGCTCGAAGTAGCTGGCGGCATCGTCAAGAACAGCAAAACCGCGTGGCCACGATGTAACCATGGTCAGTGTGCGTTTGTTTTGCGAAAGGCTTGGTGTAGCGAGTGTCGATGCTGCAGCAGCTGTCCCGCCAAGTGCGGATGTGCGCAGGAATGAACGGCGATCCATAAAGGTCTCCTCCCCTTTGGAAAACCCGGCCCCTGTGACCGAGTCATTGTTGAAAGTGTTTGGACCATACAAAGAGAAGCGAAATTGGCAAATACCAACAACTACGCAGAAACGGGGTATTTCCCTCGAATTTTGCCGATTTCTTTAATGAATTCGGGCGTTTCAGGCTTTGTGTTGTACGGAGTCTGGGCTTTCGCTGCGGTTTTAGAGTACTCTGCCGCAACTCAAATGACTCGCCCCTAACCAAATCGCCGGAACACCCTGTGTCAGGACTGCTCGCCAGATTGAACAACAAGCTCCATCTGTCCTACGGGCAGAAGGTGTTTTTGCTGGCCTCAGTCCCGCTGATTGTGGCGGCGGCGGCGATCTCTGTTGTGGTGACGTTGCAATCCCAAAAGCTCGCAGATCAGGAAATCGGCCAGCTTGAGCATCAGTTGATAGAAGCCAAGAAAACCGAGCTTAAGAACTATGTAAACCTCGCTCGAAGCGCGTTCTTCTTTATCTATGGTCGCGCTGCACCGGATGATTATGACGCCAAGCTGCGTGTCACCCAAATCCTCTCGGCAATGACATTTGGCGAAGATGGGAGCTATTTCGTTTTTGATTATGACGGCAACAATCTTGTTTCCCCACGCCGCACCGAACTCATCACCAAAAACTGGGCGGGCCTTGCCGACGAGGAAGGCACCCCGATCGTAGACACGCTCATCGCGCAAGCCCGTACGGGCGCTGGCTATCACACGTTTCTTTGGGAAAAACCCTCGACTGGCGAAACCGGACGAATGATTGCCTATGTCATCGGGCTACAGAACTGGCGGTGGGCTGTTGGTACGGGCGTATTTATCGACGATGTCCTCGGCACGGTCGCCACGGCCCGCGCGACGGTTGAGGAACGTATTCAAGCCACTTTTGTATATATCATGGCGATCACGCTTGGCGCTCTGCTTGTGGTTTTCTTCTCGGGGCTACTGCTAAACATCCGCGAGCGCCGCCTTGCCGACGCCAAGCTCAAAACCCTGACACAGCGTATTTTCGACACCCAAGAGGAAGAGCGCGGTCGCGTGGCGCGCGAGCTTCACGACTCGATCAGCCAAATCCTTGTGGGCGTGCGTTATGCGCTGGAACTGGCGCGGCGCAAGATTGCCAATGGTGACGCGACCGCCTCTGACAGCCTTGAGAAAGGGGTTTCTCATCTAAACGGTGCCATTCAGGAAGTCCGCCGCATTTCTCGCGACCTGCGCCCCGGCATCCTCGACGACCTTGGCCTCGGACCAGCGCTGCAATCGCTAACCAAGGATTTCACAGCGCGCACGGGTATCAAGACCGACTTTGAAACGGCCGTGTTCCGCAATCGGCTCGATCAGGAAAGCAAGATCGCCCTGTATCGGATCGCGCAAGAGGCCCTGACCAATATCGAACGTCATTCCGGCGCCACCTATGTAAGCATGCGCATTTCAGGCCACAAACGTGGCGCAACGATGCGCATTGCCGACAACGGACACGGCCTACCCGACAGCGCGAGCCTACGCCGCGAAAACGGCATCGGGCTGCGCAACATGCAGGAACGCGTCGAGCAACTCGACGGCACCCTGCGCCTGACATCCAGCGCCAAAGGCACGGTGATCGAGGTTCGTATCCCTCTGAGCCACCTGCTCGCGCCCGAACGCCCTGCAAAGGAAATAGCATGACCACCAACGCCCCTACCCGCGTGCTGATCGTTGACGACCATCCGATGGTTGCCGAAGGCATCCAATCCATCATCGAAACCTACCCAGATATTGAGGTGATCGGAACGCTCACCAATGGACGCGAACTGATCGATCAGGTCGAGACACTTGCACCTGATGTGATCCTACTTGATCTCAACATGCCTGAAATGGGTGGGCTGTCTGCGGCCGAAATCGTCTTGGAAATACGTCCAGAGGCCCGCATCCTGATCCTGTCGATGCACGACACACCGGAATATATTTCAACGGCGCTGTCCCACGGCGCGCGCGGCTATCTGCTTAAGGATGTGCCGACCGAAGAAATTAAAACCGCAATTGATACCGTGATGAAGGGTGGCAGCTATCTTTGCACGGGTGCAACTGCCGCTATCGAGCCGAAAACCCATGATGGCCGCATGCCTCTCACCAGCCGCGAGCAAACCATTCTACTCGAACTCGCGCAGGGCCGCTCGAACAAGGAAGTGGCCAACAGCCTCAATATCTCTGTGCGAACTGTCGAAACACATCGCAAGAACATCAAGCGAAAACTCGGCATCAGCTCCACCGCCGGCCTAACTCGATACGCCATGGAGCACGGGGTTCTTCAAGGCACAGGCGTGTCGTTTTGAGCGGGAAAACCGCATCCAATAGACCGGACCTATCCGAATTCGGGCAGATTGAAATACTACGTCCACTCAAAGGAAGCACGCGAAGCTGCGTTTACCTTGTGACCGACGGCAAGAAGCAGTTGGTGGCGAAATCAACAGCCGAACCTGAGGCCTCGCTTGAATGGCTGCAAGAAGCCAAGCGCCACGCAGAGGCAGTTGGGTTCATCACCCCGCGCAGTTACCGGACACGTGGCGGCGCGCTGGCACAGGATGGCTGGACACTTGAAAGCTTCGAGTTCGGTACACCCTACCCCACAAGCTCCCTGCCTGATCTCGCAAGTTCAATGCGCGAATTCCGTGCTGCGACGTCCAACATGCCGCAACGCCCCGGATGTCTGGCGAGCTGTGACTATCTCTATCAAGACAAAGGCCCTGACATCGACTTTAGCAGCCTTCCCGATGAAATCGCGGCGGCCGCGCGTGCGGCGTGGGAAAATTTCTGCACCAATCCGCTTGAGGTAATCCATGGTGATCTCGGGGCCGGAAATATTCTGATGACGGGAAGCGGCCGCGCCGTGCTGATCGATTGGGATGAAGCCCGCAGGGATATTGCGCTGTTTGACGAATTCCCGCTCCTGCCCTTTGACCGCACCACAAAAAACGAACAGCGCGCTTATTATGCTTGGGAAGCGGCAAGCGGCTGGGACAAAGAGCCTGAGTATGCTCGTCGGATGGCCGATTTGTTGCTCGCGCTGTCATAAGCGCAGTGATGTAACGCGCGCCCTTAGAATAGCCGAGATCGTCGAAACTTGTGTAACACCCAAGGTTTCTCCGTACCAAAACTGGAAAACCATGCAGCCACACCCCTGTATTCACCGTCCAGATTTGCGAAAATTACCCCTCAACCTCTATAACTCGCAACTTTCGGCAATATTTTATCCTTTAGACGACACATTTGTCGCATTTTCGGTGTTGACGCTCGGTTTTTTTGTTGTAATGTCCCCAAAGCATACAGAGGAGCCGCGACAATGTCGTTTGTTGTCATTCTAGTCGAAAAGATGCGCATGGGCCGGTAACGGAAATCCAGATTTATCCCCATGCGCCCTCGGAAATTTCCGGGGGCTTTTTTGTAGCAGAGTTAAGATCGTGCAAGGCACGCAATTATTGGAGCATAAGATGAAACGGCAGATGACCGGAGCAAAAATGATCGTCCAAGCCCTGAAGGATCAGGGTGTGGATACAATCTTTGGATATCCCGGTGGCGCTGTCCTACCCATCTATGACGAGATTTTTCAACAGAACGACATTCGCCATATCCTTGTTCGTCACGAGCAAGGGGCTGTTCACGCTGCCGAAGGCTACGCACGCAGCACCGGCAAGCCCGGCGTTGTTTTGGTAACTTCTGGCCCTGGCGCGACCAACGCTGTTACGGGGTTGACCGATGCGCTCCTTGACTCAATCCCTCTTGTTGTTCTCACCGGACAGGTTCCGACCTTCATGATCGGCACCGACGGTTTTCAAGAGGCCGACACGGTTGGCATCACCCGCCCCTGCACCAAACACAACTGGCTGGTGAAGGAAACGGAAAAGCTTGCCGAAACGATCCACCAAGCTTTCCACGTTGCGACCGAAGGCCGCCCGGGCCCGACGCTTGTTGATATTCCGAAGGATGTTCAATTCGCCAAAGGCACATATACGGAGCCGAAAACAGCGAATGTCGCGAATTACCAGCCGTCAATGAAAGGCGACGTTGAAGCGATCACCGCAATGGTTGAACTGCTCGAAACAGCCGAGCGGCCAATCTTCTATACGGGCGGTGGCGTCATCAACTCCGGTCCCGCCGCGAGCCAGTTGCTTTGTGAATGGGCCGATGCCGCGAATGTTCCAGTAACTTCGACCCTCATGGGGCTTGGCGCCTATCCTGCATCAGGCAAAAACTGGATCGGTATGCTCGGTATGCATGGTCTCTATGAGGCCAACATGGCGATGCACGACTGTGACGTGATGATCAACATCGGCGCGCGGTTTGATGACCGGATCACAGGCCGCCTCGATGCGTTCAGCCCCAAAAGCACCAAGGTTCACATCGACATTGACGCCTCTTCGATCAACAAAGTGATCCACGTTAATGTTCCGATCATCGGTGACGTTGGCCATGTGCTTGAGGATGCGCTCAAGATCTGGAAGGCTCGCGGCCGCAAAACCAACGCCGAGGCGCTGTCCAAATGGCACGCGCAAATTGACGAATGGCGTGCCCGTCGCTGCCTGTCCTATATCAATTCCGACAAGATCATCAAACCACAGTACGCGCTGCAACGTCTTGAAGCGCTTACGAAAAAATATGATCGCTATATCACGACCGAGGTTGGCCAACACCAAATGTGGGCAGCGCAATTCCTTGGCTTCGAAGCACCAAACCGCTGGATGACATCCGGCGGGCTTGGAACGATGGGCTATGGGTTTCCCGCCAGTATCGGCGTGCAGGTTGCCCACCCCGACGCGCTTGTGATCAACGTTGCTGGCGAAGCGAGCTGGTTGATGAATATGCAGGAAATGGGCACAGCGGCGCAGTATCGCCTTCCGGTAAAGCAGTTCATTCTGAACAACGAGCGCCTCGGCATGGTGCGCCAGTGGCAAGAACTCTTGCACGGCGAGCGCTATAGCCATTCGTGGAGCGAAAGCTTGCCTGATTTCGTCAAGCTCGCCGAAGCCTTTGGCGCGAAAGGCATCCTCTGCACCGACCCCGCAGACCTTGATGACGCGATCATGGAAATGATCGAATACGACGGTCCGGTGATCTTTGATTGCCTTGTCGAGAAGCACGAGAACTGTTTCCCGATGATCCCGTCCGGCAAGGCACATAACGATATGATCATGGGCGAAGCCGACACCTCCGATGCTATCGGTGATACCGGCGCGGTTCTAGTTTAAGGAAGGTCTGTAAATGTCTGCTCTAAAAATCAAAAAAGGCTCTTCAAGCCACTCCGCCTATGACCTACGCGACCCAAACGCGGATGTTGTTGAATCCCACACACTGGCCTGTGTTGTGGACAACGAAGCTGGCGTTCTGGCGCGGGTGATCGGGCTGTTTTCGGGCCGTGGGTATAACATCGAAAGCCTGACCGTGGCTGAGGTGAACCACGAATTCCACCGCTCCCGCATCACAATCGTAACCTCGGGAACACCGCAGGTGATCGAGCAAATCAAAGCCCAGCTTGGCCGCATCGTCCCTGTTCACCGCGTCCATGACCTCACGGTCGAAGGTGCGAGCGTGGAGCGGGAATTGGCGCTGTTCAAAGTGGCAGCAACAGGCGAGCAACGGGTGGAATCCCTGCGCCTTGCTGATATTTTCCGCGCAAATGTTGTCGACAGCACGCTCAACAGCTTCATCTTCGAAATGACCGGCACCAGCGAAAAAATCGACGCCTTTGCCGATCTCATGCGCCCTCTTGGCCTCGTGGAAACCGCACGTACCGGCGTTGCCGCTCTTGGACGCGGCCCCGAAAAATAAGGCTATAATCGCAAAAAATCCCCTCAAAACGGTGCGAATATACCGCTCCGTTTTGAGGAATTCGTCAGTTGTGGCATACTCTCGCTTTTAGAATGGGGAGTATGTGATGAAGACTGCCGTAATTCAGGAACCACCCGTCTACCTCGATCTTGCTAAAACCATGCAGCGCGCCGCCGAACTTGTCGAAGCCGCCGCGCGGGATGGCGCGGGGCTTGTTGTTTTCCCAGAAGCCTGGTTTCCAGGGTATCCCTCCTTTGTTTGGCGCCTGACGCCGGGCAAAGATATGGGCAAAACCGATGATATCTATGCCCGCCTTCTGGCCAATTGCATCGATCGCAGCCAAGGCGACCTCATGCCGCTACAAGATGCCGCCCGCGAACATGGGGTGGTGATTGTAGCAGGCTATCAGGAAAAAGATGGCACCGCTTCGGGAAGCACGATCTTTAACAGCGTTTGCATCATTGATGCAGACGGCAAGCTATTGAACAACCACAGAAAACTGATGCCGACCAATCCGGAACGCATGGTCTGGGGTTTTGGCGATGGCAGCGGTCTTCGGGTCGTCGACACCGCCGTGGGACGCGTTGGTGCGCTGCTCTGTTGGGAAAACTATATGCCACTCGCCCGCTATGCGCTCTACGCCCAGAACGTAGAGATATACTGCGCGCCCACATGGGACACGGGCGAAAGCTGGCTTGCAACCATGCAGCATATCGCGCGTGAAGGAGGATGTTGGGTCATCGGTTGTTCCACACAGCTTGAGGGCAAAGACATCCCGAAAAACACCCCGCATCGCAAAGAGATATTCCCTGACGATAAGGAATGGATCAACGACGGAGACGCAGTGGTTTACAAACCTTTTGGTGGATTGGCCGCAGGGCCGATGCGCAAAGAGAAAGGCATACTCTGGGCGGAGGTTGACGCCAGCTTAGCGACTGCCGCGCGCCGTAAGTTTGATGCGACAGGGCACTATTCACGACCGGATGTATTTACGCTTAACGTGAACCGCGAAGCACAACGCCCTGTCGAGTTTCCGAACTAATCCAGCGCTAAACCACCGCGATCAAATAGAAAAAAGGGCCCCCGAGGGGACCCTTTAGTTTCGCTAATCAGGCTCATTCTAGTGTACCGCCCGGTATTCTGCCTGCGGCCTGATCCGCGTCAGGGACGAGCGCACCCGCCCCGGATCTCTAATTAACTACAGCCGGATGTCCCGCCGCAGGTGTTGCATTTCATACAGGTGCCGTTGCGCACCAAAGTGTAGTTGCCGCAATCGCCGCATGGGTCGCCTTCGTAGCCTTGCATCTTGGCTTTGGAGCGCGCGTCCATCTGAGTGGCGGAGCTTGCCACTGTGCCACTTGAGACCGCAGTTGCGTCAGCAGCCGTGTCAGGCACCATAGTTTGCAGCGCCGCCGTTGCGTCGGTTGCATTGTCGAGCGCGGTTGCGCCAGCACTTCCTTGGAGCAAGGACAGGTCTGTTGGAACCCGCTTGCGCAGATAGCCTGTCGAGCTGATTTGTTTCAACACTTCCAAGGACTTGGACGCTGCTGTTTCGCTCATCTCCTGAACGTTTGCCACGCCTTCTTCCTCGCCACGGCCAAGGCTGTCAAAGCTTGCGCCTTCTGGCTTCACATGGGCCAGATCTGTCCGATCAAGGTAAGACACAGCGAGTTCGCGGAAGATATAGTCAAGGATCGACGTCGCATTCTTGATGCTGTCGTTGCCTTGAACCATGCCCGCAGGCTCGAACTTGGTGAAGGTGAACGCGTCAACGAACTCTTCAAGCGGAACGCCGTACTGAAGCCCAACCGAAACCGCGATGGCAAAGTTGTTCATCATGGCGCGGAAGCCCGCCCCTTCCTTGTGCATATCAATAAAGATTTCGCCAAGGTTGCCGTCTTCGTATTCGCCGGTCCGCAGATAGACCTTGTGCCCGCCAACAACCGCTTTCTGTGTATAGCCCTTGCGGCGCTCCGGCATTTTCTCGCGGTGGGATTTGACAACCTCTTTGAGAACGATCTTTTCAACGACCTTCTCGGCCAGAACAGCGGCTTTTTCCTGAGCGGAACCGGATTCAAGCGTTTCTTGCGCGTCCTCGTCATCCTCAACCAGCGCAGCTGCAAGCGGCTGGCTTAGTTTGGAGCCATCGCGGTATAGCGCGTTGGCCTTGATGCCGAGGCTCCAGCTGAGCTCATAGGCTTTCTGGCAATCCTCGATAGTGGCGTCATTGGCCATGTTGATCGTCTTGGAGATCGCGCCAGAGATAAAGGACTGCGCCGCTGCCATCATATAGATGTGGCTGTCAACACTCAGGAAACGCTTACCTTTCTTGCCGCAAGGGTTCGCACAATCAAAGATGTTGTAGTGCTCTTCCTTGAGGTGCGGCGCGCCTTCAAGTGTCATGGTGCCACAGACGTGGTCATTTGCGGCTTCGATCTCTTCGCGGCTAAAGCCAAGGTGGCGCAGCAGGTCGAAGTTTGGATCGGTGAGCTTAGATTGCGGGATGCCAAGTGTTTTGGTGCAGAAATCATCGCCCAAAGTCCACTGGTTGAACACAAAGCGGATGTCAAAGGCGCTTGGAAGCGCGGCTTCGATCTTGTCCAACTCTGTTTGGCCAAAGCCATGTCCGATCAGCGATGTATGGTTGATGCCAGGTGCGTTGCCGATGCTGGCGTGGCCCACGGCATAGCTGACGATCTCTTCGATCTGAGCAGAACCATACCCAAGCTTTTCAAGCGCCGCAGGTACCGAGCGGTTGATAATCTTGAAGTAACCACCGCCTGCGAGCTTCTTGAACTTCACCAGAGCGAAGTCTGGCTCAATACCCGTTGTGTCGCAGTCCATCACGAGGCCGATTGTACCGGTTGGCGCAATCACTGTTGTCTGTGCGTTGCGATAGCCGTGTTTCTCACCCAGTTCGAGCGCCTCGTCCCACGCTTGTTTCGCGAGCGAAATCAGCCGCTTATCAGGGCAGCTTGCATGATCAAGTGCAAGCGGCTTGATGTCGAGGCCTTCGTAGCCCGTTGTTTTTCCATAAGCCGCATTGCGGTGGTTACGGATTACGCGGAGCATGTGATTGGCGTTTTTCTCGTACTTCGAGAAGGCGCCAAGCTCAGACGCAATTTCCGCCGACGTGGCATAGGCAACACCGGTCATAACCGCCGTCAAAGCACCACAAAGCGCGCGACCCTCATCGGAGTCATATCCATACCCCATGTTCATCAGCAGACCGCCGATGTTGGCATAACCGAGGCCCAGAGTACGGAAATCAAAGGATCTCTGTGCAATCTCTTGGGACGGGAACTGCGCCATTGTCACGGAGATTTCCAGCGTCAAAGTCCAGAGGCGCGTGGCGTGGACGTAATCTTCGGCTTGGAACTCGTCATCCTTCAGGAAGGTCAGCAGGTTCATCGACGCGAGGTTACAGGCCGTGTCATCGAGGAACATATACTCGGAACACGGGTTGGAGCCGCGGATTTCGCCATCTTCTGGGCATGTGTGCCATGCGTTTACGGTGTCGTGGTACTGGATCCCTGGATCAGCACAGGCCCAAGCCGCATGACCAACCTGCTCCCACAATTCACGGGCACGGATCGTCTTGTTCACGCGTCCGGTTGTGCGGTCGATGAGCTGCCAATCGCCGTCGTCCTCAACGGCCTTGAGGAAGGCGTCTGTTACACGAATGGAGTTGTTGGAGTTCTGGCCGGAAACGGAGTTATAGGCTTCGGAATCCCAGTCTGTGTCATATGTCGGGAATTCGATGCTATCATAGCCCTGCTTTGCATAGTCGAGCACGCGCTTGATGTAAGTCTCTGGAATCTTGACCTTTTTCGCTGCGCGAACTGCCTCTTTGAGGGCGTCGTTCGACTTGGGCTCATAGGCATCTTCAACTTTGCCGTCCCACGCTTTGATTGCTGCGAAGATCGCGTTGAGCTTCTCTTCGTGCATCTTGGAGCCAGCGACGATCGAAGCCACTTTCTGCTCTTCAAGCACCTTCCAGTTGATGAACTCTTCGATATCGGGGTGATCCGCATCGACAATCACCATTTTCGCCGCACGGCGTGTTGTACCGCCCGATTTGATCGCACCCGCTGCACGGTCACCGATCTTGAGGAAGCCCATCAGGCCGGAGGAACTGCCGCCACCGGAAAGCCCCTCACCTGCTGCGCGCAGTGAGGAGAAGTTGGTGCCAGTACCAGAGCCATATTTGAACAGGCGTGCCTCACGCACCCAAAGATCCATAATGCCGCCGTCGCCGACAAGGTCATCGTCAACCGATTGGATAAAACAGGCGTGCGGTTGTGGGTGCTCATACGCCGAGGTCGAGCGCGTTAGTTTTTCTGTCTTGTAGTCGACGTAATAGTGACCCTGACCAGGACCGTCGATGCCATATGCCCAATGCAGACCAGTGTTAAACCACTGTGGCGAGTTTGGTGCAGCGCGTTGGCTGGCGAGCATGTGGCGCATCTCGTCATAATAGGCGCGCGCATCTTCCTCGGAGCTGAAATAGCCGCCCTTCCAGCCCCAATAGGCCCATGCGCCTGCCAAACGGTTGAACACCTGTTTCGCACTGATTTCGCCGCCTGTACGGGTCTCTGCTGGCAGCTTCTCAAGCGCTTTGTCATCAGGAACCGAGCGCCACAGAAACTCTGGAACGCCCTTTTCTTTAACTTTCTTAAGTGCCGCAGGAACACCAGCCTTACGGAAATACTTTTGCGCAATTACATCGCTGGCCACTTGGCTCCAGCTTGCGGGAACTTCAACGTCATCAAGCCGGAAAACGACTGTGCCGTCCGGATTGCGGATTTCAGAGGAAGTTTCGGTAAATTCGAGGGTTTCGTATGCGTCTTTGCCGGCTTTTGTAAACTTGCGTTCTATTTTCATTGTATCGTTGCCCCGTCACCGGCCTGTCGCCGCCTTAAATGTGTTCTCGATGCTGTGTTCTGACTGAACCAGCGCGGTTTCGTGCCAGTCGGGGGCGTATTTTAAAGGGCGCAAAAATCTGCTCCGCGGCGCACAAAACCGTCGGCCAAAGAGCGAACCCAGTGTTTCGCATCTCAGTGTAAGAAATCTGTCCCTTTTGCCGCTCTACCACTAAATCTTGTGGCTTCCCCGACCGGCTCCCACAACTTGGCGTATATCCGCCGGTTTGGTCAACGGATTTATTTGCATTTTTTGGGTCGATTTTCAGTTGACCCAATATGGCGAGCGCGAATCCCCGCAGCGGTACTTGATTCTGAGTTGCGCATCACGCGAGGCACGCGATTTTGTCCACATTCGATTTTCTCAATACGTCAGGGCCTTTAGAGGAATCCGTTAAGAATTCACGCAAACTTATCCACAAATGGTTAACGCCAGAGTCGGCATCTCGCGGAGGCTCACAAAGACCTGAAAACCTATGGTTGAAAACTTTGCGCCAAAACAACCGTTGCTTAAAAACGCTACATTTATGCAGCACACCGCAACGAGAACGCTACATAATGTGGCAGAACGATGATGACCGAGAATCAACACCGCCCGGAATCGGCGGCACTTTGATGCGTTTTCTTCGGGTGTCGGCCAGCGGCATCGATACCACCACTGCACATAGCTTTAGCGAAACACTAGATATAGATGCGCAACGTGATCATCTGCAGCGTTTGGCGGCGCGAAGGATCCAAAAGGTGCTGCTCATCTGAAATGCGCGATGTCGTATTGCTGTAATTAACTAGAGGTCCACGAACCTGCGCGCACAGGAAAGCACATCAAAGCGTCAGGCAAACTGCCACGCCTGTGCACCGTATGTATTCAATTTCAAACTGAGAGAAGTTGGTCGGGACGGCAAGATTCGAACTTGCGACCTACGGTACCCAAAACCGTCGCGCTACCAGGCTGCGCTACGCCCCGACTGAGCGCTTCTTTAAAGTGACTGCGCGGGAATGAAAAGCCCTAAGACGCCTCACAAGGCCACTTAGCGCCAAATTTTTCAAAAAAATTATGCTGCACTTCGGTTCCGGCTGTCATTCCAAAGGTTTCGGCCAATCCGCCGTTGATTTCGAGCACCGCAATCGCCCCGTCAGGCCCCGGAATCAGGGTCTCGTCGAGCGGTTTTGCCATCTGATGGATGTGCAGAACCTCGCCTTGTGGCGAGATGAACAAGATGTCGAGAGGAATCAGCGTATTTCGCATCCAGAATGTCATCGCGCGGGGCGAATCATAAAGAAACAGCATTCCTGCGCCGCGCGGCATAGATTCGCGATTCATGAGACCGGTGGCACGGCTGCGCTCTGTGTCGGCAATCTCGACCGTGAACTGCGCCTGTCCCCATGGGCCACGCAACGACACGCGATCCGACGCGCATTCGGCGATGGCTCCAGAGGTCATAGTAGATGCCGCAATCGCCACACAGGCCGCTGCGGCAGCACGTTTCATTACATTAACTAGGCGAGTAGCCGTGCGATCAGCAGGTTTGGAACGCGCGCGGCCTATTATAAAGCTCACACGCGCCACACCACTTACCCCTGATCCGTAAAGGTCGCATCCCATGGCGTGACCGAAGAGGCCATCCGCCCTCGTTTACCATCGACAACCCGCATGGCAATCGCCTCGCCTGGTTGCAGATCGGCAAGACCAGCAAGACGCAAAACCTCAACGTGCACAAATACATCCTCGGCACTGCCGAAGGTATTGGCAAACCCAAAACCTTTGGTTTTGTCGAACCATTTCACCCGTGCAGGCACCAATGGAACATGCGAGTCATCACCAAATGGCGCGAAATCATTGCTTGGTTCTTCGTCCGGCTTCGCAGGCGTGGGCGGGCTGATCTGCAGCACCTCCACGGCCTGAAGGCCTCTCGTCGATTCCTGTACACGAATTTCAATGCCGGACCCTTCGGCCACCGACCCCTGTCCAAAGTTGCGAAGCACGTTTGCATGCAAAAGGATATCGGGCCCACCTTCCGGTGGGATTACGAATCCGAACCCTTTAACAGGGTCGAACCACTTTACCTGTCCTAGGACGATCGGTCCTTGCGCGTTTTCTTCTGTCATCCCCATCACGCCATTCTGGCGCCTAAATTACCTACTGCCCACAAGTGTTTTGGCTATACAACCCAGACGTTTCAAGCGAAAAAAAAATTCTCCACCATAAAATGACCCGACGTACACCAGAATGTCACGGATTTAACCGCTGGATATTCCAAGCATCTGCCAAAGTCTCCCGACGCCAAACAAAGCGATCATGGAGCCTGAATTCCCCGTCAGCCCAAAATTCTATCTCGGTTGGGTAGATACGAAATCCGCCCCAAAATGGCGGGCGTTCGGGGTTAGAACCTTTACCTAGCGTCACTTTTGCAACTTTTGCAACTAAACTCGCGCGTGAGGCGAGTGGTCGAGATTGCTCCGATGCCCATGCGCCAAGGCGACTTTTGAGCGAACGGCTGGCGAAATACTCATCTGCCTGCGGCCCTTCTTCGCGCTCAACGGTACCGCGCACGCGAATTTGGCGGCGCAGGGATTTCCAGTGCATTACAAAAGCAGCTTTGCCGCTTGCTGCGAGCTCCTGCCCCTTTGCGCTCTCGTAATTCGTATAAAAAACAAAGGCTTGCGCCTCTATCTCTTTGAGCAAAACCATCCGCACATTGGGCAGCCCATCTTGATCGACCGTCGCAAGGGCGATTGCATTCGGATCGTTCGGTTCGTTTTTCTCCGCCTCCGCAAGCCAAGATTGCGCTATTACGAAAGGGTCATCGCCCCGAAAAATTTTAGGCATATCGCTCATGGAATTCGCTTTTTTACGAGTCGTTGGCGCCAAATTGACCACGGTATCAGGCTTGATGCAACTCGCCCAATACCGTAAGTCGAATGAGGATAGAGGCACTCACTAATGGACATGCTATGAAACTGATGGACGGCAAACGCGGGCTAATTATGGGCCTGGCCAACGACAAATCAATTGCTTGGGGCATTGCGCAGGCCTGTGCCGAGCATGGCGCCGAACTGGCATTTACCTATATGGGAGAGGCCTTCAAGAAACGCGTCGCGCCACTCGCCGAACAACTTGGTGTGGACACGCTATTTGATTGTGACGCGACAGACGAAGCCTCGCTTGACCGCGTTTTTGCAGAGATCGAAGCCAAATGGGGCAAGATCGACTTTATCGTCCATGCGATTGGTTTTTCCGACAAAAACGAGCTTCGTGGCCGCTACGTCGACACAAGCCGCGAAAACTTCAACATGACGATGGATGTGTCAGTTTACACGTTCACAGCTGTTGCGCAGCGCGCCGCAAAGTTGATGCCGGAAGGTGGCTCGATGCTTACCCTGACTTATTACGGCGCCGAGCAGGTCATGCCGCATTATAATGTGATGGGTGTTGCCAAAGCCGCGCTTGAAGCTTCGGTCAAATACCTCGCCGAAGACCTTGGCAAGGACGGTATCCGCGTTAACGCGATTTCCGCCGGTCCGATCAAAACTCTGGCCGCCAGCGGCATTGGCGATTTCCGTTACATCCTGAAATGGAACGAATTGAACTCGCCGCTTCGCCGCAACGTGACCCAAGAAGAAGTGGGTAAGGCCTCTGTCTATCTGCTCTCAGATCTGGGAACAGGCACAACGGGCGAAAACCTGCATGTGGATGCGGGCTATCATGTTGTCGGCATGAAGGCCGTTGACGCGCCCGATATCGACGCTGTCACCGGCCGCAAGTGATCCGGCGTAAAGGAGCCGTCGCGTGACGTTGAGCGCTTTTCTGGCCATCGCGTTTTTGCATGCGATGGCCGCCATCAGCCCCGGCCCTTCCGTTCTTATGGCTGCACGCACGGGCGTAACCCATGGGTTCCGCGCCGCAACGGGCGTGGCAATCGGCATAGGAATCGGTGGCGTGATATGGGCCATGGCAGCGCTGTTTGGGTTGTCGCTGCTCTTTACTTATATGCCCGCCCTACTCTGGGCGTTCAAACTCTGTGGCGGGGCATTCCTTGTCTATATGGCGGTAAAGCTCTGGAAACAGGCCGACACCCCAATCGAAACTGACGGCTCTGCAACGCTACCGAGCTTCGGGCGCGGTGTTGTACTTGGCCTCGTCACGCAGCTTGCCAATCCTAAACCTGCGGTGCTGTTTGCGGCGATATTCCTCGGCACGGTCCCTGCTGGCGTAGGCATCGAAGTCTATGCTGCGCTACTTGCCGTAGTGTTCTTTAACGAAACTGCTTGGAATATTCTTGTCGGGCGGATATTTTCCCTGCCAGCCACCCGCCGCAGCTATCTGGGGCTTAAGGGCGCCATTGATCGAGTCTTTGGCGGTCTCCTTGCCGCACTGGGTGTTAAAATCGCCGCCACATAGGCTTCCGTTACAAAGTCGCAAAAGAGATAAAAAATGACTGATCGTTTACCCCATGAAAAAGGCTTCCACATCAGCTGGGATCAGATCCACCGCGACAGCCGTGCGCTTGCGTGGCGGCTTGATGGCGAAGGGCCGGATGACGGCGCGTGGAAAGCGGTTGTTGCGATCACGCGCGGCGGCATGGCCCCAGCGATGATTATTTCGCGCGAGTTGGATGTGCGCACGGTCGATACGATTTCGGTCAAATCCTATCACTCCACTGGCGGCAAAGCCGATGATCGCCGCGAAGCAGAGGTTCTTAAATCGCCAGATCCTGAATTGATGGGAGACGGAACAGGTATCCTCATCATCGACGATCTTGTCGACAGCGGCAAAACACTTGAGCTTGTCCGCCAGATGTACCCAAAGGCCCATTTCGCATGTGTCTATGCCAAGCCAGAGGGCGAGAAACAGGCCGATACTTATATCACCTCGGTCAGTCAGGATACGTGGATTTTCTTCCCTTGGGATATGGCGCTGCAATATGTAGAGCCCTATCGCGGCACCGACTAAGCCGGATTGCTCACTTAGGATGACCAAACCCTCCCTCGCCCGAAATCCGGCCATGTTGGCCACCGCGCCGCCGCCCGTCATGGAAGCGCGGCGCTGGATTGAGGGCGTGGAGTTTCCGTCCGAACGCCCGCTCCTAAATGTGAGCCAAGCCGCACCTGTCGAGGTTCCACCGCAAGAGATGCGTGCGGCCATGGCCGATGCAATCTTGTCCCGCGCCGATAGTCACCTCTATGGCGCGGTGCTTGGCCGCCCTGATCTTCGTGCCGAACTGGCTGGCCAATGGGCCGCGCATTACGGCGGATCAGTTACAGCCGAAAACGTCGCAATAACAGCGGGGTGCAACCAAGCCTTCGCCGCAACAATTGCCACGCTTGCGGGCGCCGGTGATGAAGTCATCATCCCCACACCGTGGTACTTCAACCATCAAATGTGGTGCGAGATGCAAGGTGTCCGCGCAGTGCCGCTTCCGGCGCGCGCGGGACTGTTGCCAGACCCGGAAGAAGCCGCAAGCCTTATAACGCCACGCACCCGTGCGCTTGTTTTGGTTAGCCCGAACAACCCCGGTGGCGTTGAGTACCCGGCAAGCCTCATTGCCGCCTTCCGAGATCTCGCACGCCAACATGGCATCGCGCTGATCCTCGACGAAACCTACCGTGATTTTCACAGCCAATCAGGCGCGCCGCATGACCTTTTGCAAGACGCAGATTGGTCCGACACGGTGATTCAGCTGTATTCATTCTCCAAAGCCTACCGCCTAACGGGGCATCGCGTTGGCGCAATCATCGCCGCGCCGAGTTTCCTGAGCGAAATCGAGAAATTTTTGGATACAGTCACCATCTGCCCGAACCAGCTTGGTCAGATCGGAGCGCTTTGGGGGCTGCAAAACCTCGCCGATTGGCTCGCAGGTGGGCGGCGCGAAATCCTTGCACGTAAGGATGCAATTGTGGCGGGCTTCCCTGCACTTGCCGAACAAGGCTGGGAGTTGCTCGGTGCGGGCGCATATTTCGCCTATATGCGCCATCCTTTTGCGCAACCTTCCAATGAAATCGCTCCGGCGCTGGTCGAGAAAGCCTCGGTTCTCCTTCTTCCGGGGACCATGTTCAAACCCGCCCAAGACCCCAGCGGCGCGCGCGAATTGCGTGTGGCATTCGCCAATATCGACACGGCGGGCATCTCTACTTTGTTTGATCGTCTAAAAACCCTGCAATTCGAGCCTCTGGGCGCGCAGCGCCTCTTGCTCCCCCCCATGCAAAGCCCTAAACATTCGGGAACAATTGAAAAAGGGTTGGAGAAATATGTCGAGCGGTTCCAAGAGTGGTATGTCCAAATTCTTCGCGTGGCTTTTGGTCGGGATGCTCTGCATCGGTCTTGCCGGTTTCAGTATTACGAGCTTTGGCGGCGGAGCGACTCCAGTTGCAAAGGTCGGCGATACCGAAGTGACCGCGAATGAATACGCTCTCGCGTTACAGGCCGAGCTGCGCGGGTTTTCCCAGCAAATGGGCGTGAATGTAACGCTTCCAATGGCCGTTGAAGCCGGCGTAGATCGTCAGGTTCAGGCACAATTGATCAACCGCGCGACCCTAGACAATGAAACCGCAAAGGTCGGCCTGTCCGTTGGTGACGAGCATGTGGCGCGCCTTCTGGCCGAAACACCGGGCTTTATCGGTCTTGATGGATCGTTCGACCGCGAAGCATATCGGTTTACCCTCCAACAATCCGGCCTGACGGAATCGCAATTCGAAGAGTCCGTGCGCGCAGACGCCGCCCGCAGCCTCTATGAGCAAGCAACACTCGGCGGCATCACCGCACCTGAATCTCTGGTCGATAACGCCCTTGCCTATGTTGCAGGTCGCCGTGATTTCACATGGGCTATCGTTGACGAAGCTCTGCTTGACGAAGAACTTCCCGAAGCCACCGAAGAAGACCTCGTGGCCTATCATGCAGCCAACGAAGATGCATTCACCCTGCCCGCCCGTAAGCGCATCACCTATGCTTGGGTGACGCCAACTGATCTGATCGACGAAGTTGATGTGGCCGAAGAGGAGTTGCGCGCGCTCTATAACGACCGCGCAGAGCAGTATCAGGTGCCAGAGCGCCGTTTGGTAGAACGCCTTGTGTTCTCCTCCGAAGAGGCCGCCGCTTCAGCGAAATCCATGATTGATGCAGGTGAAACCACATTCCAATCTCTGGTCGAAGGCCGCGGGCTGACCATGGGTGACGTTGATCTTGGCGATCAAAGCAAAGCTGATCTCGGCGAAGCTGGTGACGCGATTTATGCGATGGAAGAGCCTGGCATCATCGGCCCGCTTCCAACGGACCTCGGCCCAGCCCTGTTCCGCATGAACGCAATCCTGAGCGCACAGACAACGACCTATGAAGAGGCCCTTCCCGAATTGCGTGAAGAACTTGTGGGCGATGTTGCCCGCCGCCGCATCGAGGACAGCCTTGAAGAGATCGACGACAAACTCGCCTCCGGTGTGTCACTTGAGCAGTTGGCCGAAGAAACATCACTGACGCTCGGTACCATTGAATGGTCAGAGGATGTTACGGACGGGATTGCCGGTTACGGTGCCTTCCGTGAAGCAGCTGCAGAGCTGCAAGAAGGCGATTTTGAACAGGCGATCCTTCTTGAAGATGGCGGCGTGTTCGCAATGCGCTTTGAGGCCGAAGTTCCACCGCGCCTGCAAGACCTTTCCGAAGTCCGCGCAGATGTACGCGAAGCCATCCGCAATGAGCGTTTGCAAGAGGCCCTGACGGCCAAGGCCGAAGAACTTCAAGCCGCAATCCAAGCTGGCGCTGATCCTGTGACACTTGGCCTAACCGTCACGATCGAAACCGACCAAACCCGCACGGCTTATATCGAAGGAACCCCTGCGGACTTCATGGAAACCGTGTTCGCTATGGAGATCGGCGAAGGACGCAACATTCCGACCGAAAACGGTGTGATCTTTGTGCGGCTCGATGCCAGCAACGGCCCAGACCTAGAGAACCCCGAAGTTGTTGCCCTACGGAGTGCGCTCGAAGCAAGCCTTGGCCAGTCGATCACACAAGATGCGCTTGCCGCGCTGTCTGATACCTTGCGTGCCAGCGAGGGGCTGACAATTAACGAAGCTGTGGTGAACGCGGTTCACGCAAACTTCACACAATAACAGCGGCCTACGGGGCACAAGACAAGAAGATTTGAGGAGGCGCCTGTGGCCCTTACGCCCAGTTTCGACGAATTCGAGTCCGGCTATTCTGCGGGGCGCAATCAGGTGGTTTATACCCGCTTGGCGGCTGATCTCGACACGCCGGTTTCGCTGATCCTCAAGCTCTCCCAAGCGCGGCAAGACAGCTTCGTTCTGGAAAGTGTGACGGGCGGTGAAACCCGCGGGCGCTACTCGATCATTGGTATGAAACCGGACCTCATCTGGGAATGCAACGGCACTGAAAGCAGGCTGAACCGCGAGGCACGGTTTGATCGCGAGGCCTTTGTGCCTTGCGAAGAAGACCCTCTTACCGCCCTGCGCGCCGTGATCGAAGAGAGCCGCATCGATATGCCACCGGAGCTTCCGAGCGCGGCGGCCGGGCTGTTTGGGTATCTTGGATACGACATGATACGGCTCGTTGAGCACTTGCCGGATGTGAACCCCGATACGTTGGGCCTTCCCGATGCGGTGATGATCCGCCCGTCGGTTGTTGCTGTTCTGGATGGGGTAAAGGGCGAGGTTACCGTTGTTTCGCCCGCATGGGTGCGCGACGGTCAATCCGCCCGTGCTGCCTATGCCCAAGCCGCAGAGCGCGTGATGGACGCTGTGCGTGACCTTGAACGCCAGATGCCTAGCGAGAGCCGCAACCTCGGCGCACAAGCAGAGCTTGGCCCGCTAGAGTCAAATTTCACCCATCAGGGCTATCTGGATGCGGTTGAGAAAGCCAAGGAATACATCCGCGCGGGCGACATCTTTCAGGTTGTGCCGAGCCAGCGCTGGACACAGGAATTCCCGCTGCCGCCCTTTGCGCTTTACCGCAGCTTGCGTCGCACCAACCCGTCACCGTTCATGTTCTATTTCAATTTCGGCGGCTTCCAGATTATCGGAGCAAGCCCCGAAATCCTCGTACGTGTCTTTGACAAAGAGGTCACCATTCGCCCTATCGCTGGCACCCGCCCACGCGGCGCAACTCCGGCAGAAGACAAAGCGTTTGAAGCAGACCTCATGGCCGACAAAAAGGAACTCGCAGAGCACCTTATGCTGCTCGATCTGGGCCGCAACGACACCGGCAAGGTGAGCAAAATCGGCACAGTCCGCCCAACCGAGCAATTTGTTGTCGAGCATTACAGCCATGTGATGCATATCGTATCGAATGTCGTTGGCGAATTGGCCGACGATCAGGACGCCCTTTCAGCCTTCTTCGCGGGCATGCCCGCAGGCACAGTCTCTGGCGCACCTAAAGTCCGCGCAATGGAGATCATCGACGAGTTGGAGCCGGAAAAACGCGGCGTTTATGGCGGCGGATGCGGCTATTTCGCGGCCAACGGCGATATGGACATGTGCATCGCCCTGCGCACCGCTGTCGTGAAAGACCAAAAGCTCTATATTCAGGCGGGTGGCGGCGTTGTCTATGACAGCGACCCAGAGGCCGAATATATGGAAACCGTCAATAAATCCAAAGCCATACGCGCCGCTGCAGAGGACGCAGGCGTCTTCTTGGCTAATGGTAACGGGTAAGAATTCCTACTGCTTTTGGTGGTTGGATAGAGCGCCGCTCGCCCAGCGACGCCCTTCGCGCGGGCTCGTTCGAACTTACCATTAGGCAGCTTGCCCGATTCTGAGTTTGTTACTGTTGCGGCCAGCTAAGCTAGCGCGTCGAACCTGCTCCCAAGACAGCAGATACCGGCGCCATAGTTATCGAGGCCGGCCGATCCGCGACGCCCCATTCCAACAGCGCACTTAGAGTTGCGTCATCGGCATGGGCCAAGACAACCACAGAGCCGTCCTGTGAGGCGCGGAAGATGGCGCGGTTCATCTGAGCACGCAGGCTTTCCGGCGTTGTTTTTGGCTCCACCACACGCTGGATAAGTGTATTTGGAACGCCAGCGCGATCTGCAAGCTGTCCGATGGAGTTCAATCCCATCTTTTGCGCAACGATACCGTGGCCCGTTGCCGATGCGATTGCCGTAACCTGCGCAAGCGAAGTACGCGGCGGCATGCTGCTTCCTGGTTTAGGCAGGACGGCAACGGCGTTCTGCAAAATCGAAAGCCCCTGCCCCAAGTTCACCTCTACGTCTTGCGCTGTGGCCCCTTGCGGGAACGCTGGCATCGCAAGGATTTCAGCTCCGGCATCATAATAAGCCGCCGCTCGCTCTGCACTGCGCTCAGACAGCGGATCAATCGCCACACTCACAGGAACGCCCATAGCTTCGATAAATCCTGCGAGGTCGGTTTCGGCCACTCCCTCATCAAGCAAGACAAGTGAAACGATCGGTAACCCTGTATCGGTAAACCCCTGAGAATTATCGCGCAAAGCGTTGGGTTTTGACGGATTCTGAAGCGCGGAACCTGTGGCCTCTTCGCTTTCGCGGCCAATGCTCGGCAAACGGTTTGTCAGCACGGTTTCGGCCCGATCAGAGAAGGTCGAGACGCGTTTGCCAATGGCACGAGGCGCATCAGGTGTGCGAACCAAGGCATTGGGCGGCGCGTTTTCGGATTCCGCTTCGGATTGAATGCGAGGCAACTCTTCTTCTGGGCCTGCCTCTGGCTCCGGATTGCGCAGGACCGGATTTTCGCGCGCATCAATCCGGACGGTCTGGCGCTCTTCGGATGCTTCCGCTTCCTCTGCTTCAGGAGCATCTGGAGCGATCTGCGGCAGCTTCAACGCTTCTGGCGCGGGTGGCGTATCCGGTACAGTAGAGACCTCAGGCGATTGCTCGGGCGCGGCTTCCGCGATTTTAACAGTTTCCGGCAATGTTGTGGATTCCGTTACGGGCTTTGCATCAGGTGCTTCAATCGCCGAAGGCGCAACAGGCGCAGAAGGCTCTTCAGTGGCAACCGCGACTTTCTGGGTTGGCTCGGGGATAACAATGCTACCATCGTCTGGCGCCGGAGCTTCAGGACGGGCGGGCGTCGCCCCTGCGCGGGCATCCTTTTCCGCTTCGGTCGAAACAGCAGGCACATCCGCCAGATCAGGCGCAGCAAGGGCAACATCCTGATCAACAACCGATGCAGGCGGTTCGCTATGTTTGGCCTGATCCACTGGCGGCGCAAGAACCGCAGCCACAACAAAGATCACAACGGCCAGAAACAGGCCCAGAATCGCACCTTTCAAGAATCCCTGCATATACCTCGTCCTTTTTCACATCCTCACAGGACATGCTGATTTCATGGCCATTTTCCCTGAAATTCGGGCCAAGCCAGCGCAAATACCGGCTTGCCTCTTGACCCGTGGGTGGCTCTCTGAGCAAGTATAGCCCGAAACAATCGCCGCGTTCACCCGAAATTCGCAAAGGCCGCAAAATGCTCCTGTTAATCGACAATTATGACAGCTTTACCTACAATCTTGTGCATTATTTGGGCGAGCTTGGGGCCGATATCAGGGTTGAGCGGAACGATGCTCTTTCGGTCAAAGAGGCGCTCGCATTGAAGCCAGAGGCGGTTTTGCTCTCTCCTGGCCCCTGTGATCCCGCGCAAGCTGGGATTTGCCTCGATATGGTTAAGGCGGCAGCAGATGAGGAATTGCCCTTGATGGGGGTATGCCTTGGGCATCAATCCATCGGCGAGGCCTTCGGCGGCGAGATCATCCGATGCCACGAAATCGTACACGGCAAAATGGGCGCGATGCACCACGACAGCAGCGGCGTCTTCGCGGGCTTGCCAACGCCGTTTGAAGCGACGCGCTATCATTCATTGGTGGTAAACCCCGAAAGCCTGCCTGACAGCCTTTTGGTTAATGCCAAGCTTGAGGATGGAACGATCATGGGCCTGCGCCACGAGAGCCTGCCGATCCACGGCGTCCAGTTTCACCCCGAAAGCATCAAATCCGAACACGGGCATAAGCTGCTTGAGAACTTCCTCAACATGCTCCCCTCCTCGCAGGATCGCCGCCCCCTGAGCACAGGAGCAGCAGCATGAGTGAGGCGATGAAACCCCTGATCGCCGCCGCCGCCGAAGGGCCGCTTACGCCGGAACAAGCTCGTGCAGCGTTTGAGATTCTGTTTACGGGTGAAGCCACGCCGAGCCAAATCGGGGGCTTTCTCATGGCCCTGCGCACGCGCGGCGAAACCGTGGCCGAATACGCCGCTGCTGCGACTGTTATGCGCGAGAAATGCAACAAGGTAAAAGCCCCCGAAGGCGCGATGGATATCGTCGGCACTGGCGGATCGGGCAAACCGACCCTGCAAATCTCCACCGCGTCGGCCTTTGTTGTTGCTGGCGCTGGTGTTCCAGTGGCGAAACACGGTAACCGCAAGCTGTCCTCGAATTCAGGCGCTGCGGATTCCCTTGGCCAAAACGGTGTTGAAGTGATGGTCGGGCCAGAAACCGTTGAACTGGCGCTCGAAAAAGCGGGCATCGCGTTCATGATGGCCCCGATGCATCATCCCGCGATCAAGCATGTGATGCCAACGCGTGCCGAACTCGGAACGCGCACGATCTTCAACATCCTCGGCCCCCTGACGAACCCTGCGGGCGTGAAATTCCAACTCACCGGCGCCTTTAGCCGTAGCCTCATACATCCGATGGCCGAAACGCTTCTACAACTCGGTACCGAACGTGCGTGGCTTGTCCATGGCTCAGATGGCACAGACGAACTCTCCATCACTGGCGTAAGCTGGGTCGCAGAGGTCCGCGACGGCGCGGTCCATGAGTTCGAAATCCATCCCGAAGATGCAGGCCTGCCGGAACATCCGTTCTCCGCAATCACCGGTGGCACACCAGAGGAGAACGGCGCGGCAATGGCCGCACTTCTGGGCGGGGAACAATCGGCCTATCGCGATGCGGTTCTGCTCAACTCCGCCGCGGCCTTGCTGATCGCAGGGCGGGCGAAAAACCTACGCGAAGGCGTTGTTCTTGCAAAAGACTCCATCGACAGCGGCCGCGCCATCAAGAAACTTCTCAAGCTTGCCAAGATAACATCCGGACAAAACTAACGCACACGCACATAGCCGCATTCGCGGCGCAAATTACAAACGGGCGCGGGTTCGCCATTGCCTCGCCCCCCAAAGCAAGAATAAAACAAAAACATGACCACCGTTCTTGATAAAATCAAAGCTTACAAGCTTGAGGAAGTCGCCGCTGATAAGGCCGCCGTACCCTATTCCGAAATCGAAACTCAGGCAAAGGCCGCTCCTGCTACACGCGGTTTTGCCGATGCGTTGATCCGCGCGGGGCAGCATGGCTATGGGCTGATTGCCGAAGTCAAAAAAGCCAGCCCGTCCAAAGGGTTGATCCGCGAGGATTTTGAGCCCGCAACGCTGGCGAAAGCCTATGAAACTGGTGGGGCAACATGCCTTTCGGTGTTGACCGACACGCCAAGTTTCCAAGGCGCAAAATCATTCCTGACCGAAGCGCATTCGGCCACTTCATTGCCCGCGTTGCGCAAAGATTTCATGTATGACGTCTATCAGGTCACCGAGGCCCGTGCGCTGCATGCCGATTGCATCCTGATCATTATGGCCAGCGTATCTGATGCGCAGGCCCAAGAGCTTGAAGACGCCGCCTTTTCTTGGGGCATGGATGTGTTGATCGAGGTTCACGACGAAGAAGAGCTAGAGCGCGCCACAAACCTCAAATCGCCGCTGATCGGTATCAACAACCGTAATCTCAAGACCTTTGAAACCAGCCTCGACACAACGCGCCGCCTCTCGAAACTTGTGCCCGCAGGGCGCACAATCGTTGGCGAAAGCGGCTTATCAACCTCGGATGACCTCGCAGACCTCGCCCGTTATGGCGTGCGCAGTTTCCTGATTGGTGAAAGCCTGATGCGTCACGAAGATGTGGCCAAAGCCACGCAAAACCTGCTGTCTCACCCGCTTACTTCGGTTGGGTTCTAATGGCAGATCTCACCCATTTCGACGGCGCGGGCCATGCGCATATGGTTGATGTGTCGGAAAAAGCTGTGACAAGCCGAGAAGCAACCGCCGAGGGCTTTGTCAAAATGGAAGCCGAGACCCTCGCCATCATCACAGAAGGCCGCGCCAAAAAGGGCGATGTGCTGGCCGTTGCGCGGCTCGCTGGGATCATGGGCGCAAAGAAAACCGCCGATCTTATCCCGCTCTGTCACCCGCTTCCGATCACAAAAGTAGCGCTTGATCTCACCCCTGATAGCGCCCTTCCCGGCATCCGCATCACTGCGACGGTCAAAACCTCGGGGCAAACTGGCGTCGAGATGGAGGCGTTGACCGCTGTATCCACTGCCGCGCTCACACTCTACGACATGGTCAAAGCCGTTGAAAAGACAATGGAAATTGGTGGCATCCGACTCCTGCGCAAATCCGGTGGAAAATCCGGCGTGTTTGAGGCCCCATAGATGATTTCGGTCGACGAAGCCCTCGCCAAAACACTTGCGCTCGCAACGCCCACTGGCACCGAAACCGTGCCACTGGCCGAGGCTGCGGGCCGCATGCTGGCCGAGGATATCGTCGCCACCCGCAACCAGCCCCCTTTCGCAAGCAGCGCCATGGATGGCTACGCGGTTAAAGCCGTTGAAGTCGAACCGCACGCAATGTTTTCCGTCATCGGGGAATCCGCCGCTGGCCATGGGTTTGATGGTAAGGTCGGTGCGGGACAAGCGGTTCGGATTTTTACCGGCGCACCCGTTCCAGAGGGCGCAGATCGCGTTGTAATTCAAGAAGATGTCACGCGCCGCGGCAATCTTATCACCCTTGAAACCGAGCTTGATTCCGCGAGCTACGTTCGCCCATTGGGTGATGATTTCAGTGTGGGTGATCGCATCACCGCCCCACGCGTCCTGAGTGCAGGCGACATTGCGCTCGCCGCCTCTATGAACACGCCCGAGGTCACCGTCGCCAAGCGCCCCGAAGTCGCACTGATCGCGACAGGTGATGAACTTGTCATGCCCGGCGAAGACCCTGGACCAGACCAGATCATCGCCAGCAACAGCTTTGGCCTGAAGGCTATGTTGGAAGCCGCCGCCGCCCACGTGCGGATGCTTCCGATTGCCAGAGATACACGCGCGAGCCTTAATCAGACCTTTGATCTCGCCGAAGGCGCGGACCTCATTGTAACCATCGGCGGCGCTTCTGTTGGGGACCATGACCTTGTTGGTGATGTGACCGAAGAGCGCGGGATGGAGCGGTCGTTCTATAAAATCGCGATGCGTCCGGGGAAGCCATTGATGGCGGGGCGTGTTGGGGATGCCGCGATGATTGGCCTTCCGGGAAATCCAGTATCCTCAATGGTTTGCGGTCAAATCTTTATCTTGCCGATGATCCGCAAGATGCTCGGCCACCCAACCCCACTCACCACGCCTAAACGTGCAAAAACAACCATCGCAATGCCGGCAAACGGGCCTCGCGCCCACTATATGCGCGCGGTTCTATCCACCGATGACAGCGGCGACACCGTGATTACCCCCCTTATGCGCCAAGACAGCGGCCTCCTCACCGTATTGTCCGAAGCCAACGCCCTATTGATCCGCCCTGCACACGCAGAGGCAATCGAAGCGGGCACGCAGGTGTCGTATCTCGACATCTAAGCGTTCCTGTTGACACAAAACGGGAACAGGGGTAGAACATTTCAGAACAAACCGTGGAATTCGCAAGAGTTTCAACATCGGAGCCGCCCGCCCGCAAGAAACGCGCCCTTGGCCTATGCGCCACCATAAAGAGGGCCAAGCGACATGAGGAAGAGACAGATGCTGACCAAGAAGCAATTGGAATTGTTATCTTTTATCGATAAGCGCGTGGCGCGAGACGGTGTACCCCCTTCTTTTGACGAAATGAAAGACGCGCTCAAGCTGCGGTCAAAATCCGGTATTCACCGGTTGATCACTGCCCTTGAGGAACGCGGGTTCATCCGTCGGCTGGCACATAAGGCACGCGCGATCGAGATTGTGAAGCTGCCAGAGGCCCTCGGCGGAACGCCAAGTGCGCCCGAACCCAGCAGCTTTTCTCCGCGTGTGATTGACGGCGACCGTGTCGGCCAGCCGCCCGCCGCTATGCCTGTCAGCAGCGGCGCGATTGAGCTGCCTGTTATGGGCCGCATTGCAGCCGGTACTCCGATCGAAGCCATCTCGGAATCCTCCCACAACGTGGCCGTTCCAACGGGGATGCTCTCCAACCAAGGCAACCACTATGCTCTTGAAGTCAAAGGCGATTCCATGATCGACGCGGGCATCAACAACGGCGACGTTGTGGTGATCCGCGAGACAGGAACAGCAGACAACGGCGATATCGTCGTGGCCCATGTCGAAGGGTATGAAGCCACGCTCAAACGCTTCCGTCGCAAAGGTGAGATGATCGCGCTTGAGGCCGCCAACCCTGCCTATGAAACGCGCGTCCTGCCTGCGGGTCAGGTTAAGGTGCAAGGCAAGCTTGTTGGGCTTATCCGCACCTATTGAGCTCCATAGCTTTCATCATTTCTCAGGTTTGCGCCGCGGCACCCAAAGCCGCGGCCCCTGTGCCTCTTGCGCCGATGTAACGGCAAAGCCGTTGTCCTGCGGCTCTATGGCAAGGCTCCCCGTAATCCTTAACTTGGTCGCGTCATAAAGTTGGCAAGGTCCAGCCTCTACCTTCACGGGCGAAATAACCAAGTCATGTGAGTGACAAGCGTCCGCCGCCCGAAGTGCCGCGTTTCGTCCTGTGATATGCGCCATCGTCTGATCCCCAAACCGCAAGATCTGAGCACCCTTCTCTCCTTCAAAACCCTCGCGCGCGTGGGCTTCTTCTTGCGTGGCAGTGTCGCCATCGTTCTCAAGCCAGCTTTGTGCAACGAAGCCTTCGCCGCGCGGTTTACTTAGGGCGCGCCCCTCTGATCCCAAAACACCAATCAGCCCTCCTGTATCCGCAACCAGAATTGTCGGTCGCTCCGACACGGCCCACATCCCAATCGACACCAAAACCAAAGGGATACCGATAACACGCCATTTGCCCTGCCAAATAATCGCAAAAACCCCGCCAATCGCCATGATGATAAGTACATAGGCTGCCGGGGTCGGCACCAACCGTACCGCGCCCTCAAGCGATGCGATCACCTCGGCCACCCCCAATATCCAGCCAATGCACAGCGCCATGACCTTGAACGCCAACCCCGCCAATCCAATCGGCGCAAGGAGCGCAGAAATCACCGCCGCCGGCATCACAAGAGCGCCCATCAGCGGCACAGTCAGCACATTCGCCAGCAATCCGTACTGGCTTACCTGATTGAAATGAAACGCCGAAACGGGTGCGGTCGCCATGCCCGCGATGAAGGATGAAAGAACAACAGCCCCCGCAACTTGGAACGGGCGCGGCACATGCGGAAGTGGTGCATCTCGTAACGCGCCAAACACCGCAACAAGCGCGGCCGTCGCCGCAAAGCTCATCTGAAATCCAGGCCCCGTTAGGCTCTCGGGCCGCCACAGCAGGATAATTAGCGCTGCAATCGCAACGGCCCTTAAGGTCAAGGCGCGCCGATTGAGCAGGATCGCCGCAAACATAACCGCGACCATAATAAACGCCCGCACCGTGGCCACATTGCCTCCAGAAAGCGCCAGATAGCCCGCCCCGAACAGAATTGCCGAGAGAGCCGCGATTTTCTTGGTGGGCAGGCGCATCGAAAGAGAGGGGCTGAGCGCGAGCAACAGGCGCGTCGCGGCAAAGACAAATCCCGTTAGCATCCCCATATGCAGCCCCGAAATCGCCAATAGATGCGCAAGGTTGCTCGCCCGCAGATCAGCGAGCGTGTCTTGTGACATCGCAGAACGGTCCCCCGTCAGGATCGCCGCTGCAAACGCGCCACGCTCGCCCTCAATCTGTGTTTGCACGTAGGCCGATATCTTTTTGCGCAGACGGTGGATGAAAAGCCCCGCGCGTCCCTTTTCTGCGGGTTCAAGCGCTAAAACAGGACTGCGGGTATAGCCCACGCCACCCAGTTTCTGAAACCACGCCATGCGCTGGAAATTGAAACCGCCCGGCTCAACCGGACCTGAGGGCGGTGAAAGATGGCCCGTTGTCAAAACACGCAGACCAGGTTCCGGCTCTATGAACCCCTGCTCGCCATGCATGCTGATCCGAACGCGTTCAGGGGTGCGCGCCGGACCGGTGCGTGCCAAAACAACCTGATCAAGCGTGAGCCGTGTGGCGTCCGAAGCAGAGCGATCCACAAAAACGATCCGCCCTTCGATGGGTCCGTAATAGCGATACGTCAGCACGGGCGCCGCCACCGAATGCGCGCGAATACCTGCAACAACCACCCCCGCAATAATCAGAAACAGCGCGGTCCAGATCGGCCGAAAGTTCTCTCCTGCACGCAAACCAACAGCGCCGATTGCCAGCAGGATCAACACCATAACGCCGTAGTGCAGCACATTCGGCTCGAATCGCAGAGCAAAGTAGCCGCCAATTCCCACCGCGAGAAACACAGCAGACCACGGAAACAGATGGCCGCGTTGCTGAGCTATGACATCAAGCTGAAGAAAACGGTGCATGAAAATCGCGGCCTCATCGCGTGGTGGCTTGTGATCGGCGCGGCTGCACCTTACAACACGGGCCTCAAGCCTACCCTCACCGTTAAACCTATCCTGATAATGGTTTCCAGAAAGTTAACGCCCATGCCACAAAACGCCAGCCAAGCCCCAGTTGTGACCCGAATTGCCCCATCGCCAACGGGCTATATGCATATCGGTACAGCCCGCACAGCGCTGTTCAACTGGCTCTATGCGCGTGGCCGTGGCGGCAAATTCCTGATGCGGATCGAAGATACCGACCGCGCGCGCTCGACACCCGAAGCGACCGAAGCAATCCTGCGCGGAATGGCGTGGCTGGGGCTTGATTTTGATGGCGAGGCCGTGAGCCAGTTCGCCCGTGTTGACCGCCACCGCGAAGTTGCGCTTGAGATGCTGGCCAAAGGCGCGGCCTATAAATGTTTCTCGACCCAAGAGGAAATAGCCGAGTTCCGCGAAAAGGCCCGTGCAGAAAAGCGATCGACTCTGTTTCAAAGCCCGTGGCGAGACGCCGATGAGGCAAGCCACCCCGACGCGCCCTATGTTATCCGTCTGAGGGCGCCGCGCGAAGGTGTAACCACGATCCATGATGAGGTTCAGGGCGACGTCACGTGGCAGAACAGCGAACTCGATGACATGATCTGTTTACGTTCCGATGGTACGCCCACCTATATGCTTGCCGTTGTTGTAGATGATTACGATATGGGCGTGACCCATGTTATTCGCGGGGATGACCACCTCGCCAATGCTGCGCGGCAATCGCATATCTATCACGCTATGGGCTGGCCGCTTCCGGCCTATGCACATATCCCGCTGATCCACGGCCCTGACGGCAAAAAGCTCTCGAAACGCCACGGCGCTACGGGTGTGGAAGAGTACCAACAGATGGGCTACCTCGCCGCTGGCATGCGCAACTATCTCGCCCGTCTTGGCTGGAGCCACGGAGACGACGAATTCTTTACAGACGAACAAGCCATGGCGTGGTTTGACACCGACGGTATCGGCAAATCGCCCTCACGGCTCGACTTCAAGAAGCTCGACAAGATTTGCTCCCAACATTTTGCAATCGCAGACGATGCTGCGCTGCTGCAAGAACTTACGGATTACCTCGCGGCAACCGGTGCGGACCCCCTGACATCCGAACAAAATGATGCAATTTTTTCTGCAATGTATTGCCTCAAGGAGCGCGCCAAGAAATTCGGCGATATCCTTGATAAAGCGCACTTTATTCTTGCCGACACACCTATCCAGCCTGACGAGAAAGCTGCAAAAAATCTCGATGATGTATCCCGTGGTATACTGAACGAATTGACGCCGCAGTTGCAAAATGCTAGCTGGGAGCGCGAAGCCCTTGAAGCCCTCGTGGCACAGGTGGCTGAAGCACATGATACAAAGCTTGGCAAGCTGGCCGCGCCTCTGCGTGCGGCGCTGGCGGGACGCACTGCAACCCCTAGTGTATTCGACATGATGTTGATCTTGGGCCGTGATGAGACCATCGCCCGCCTAAAGGTCGCAGCAGGCTGAGGAGAGCCCCTCTCCTTAGGCAAGAACAACAACAGCCGACGCCCGTTTTCCGCACGCGGCGCCTTTAGGAGAGGAACAGACCATGGTTGAGAGCACCAAGAACGCAACGCTGACGGTTGACGGTCAATCATTTGAATTGCCGATTTACAGCCCAACAGCGGGGCCGGATGTCATCGACATTCGCAAGCTATACGCAAGCACAGGCATGTTTACATTCGACCCGGGGTTCACTTCGACCGCGGCGTGTGAGTCCAACATCACCTTCATCGACGGTGGCAAAGGCGAGCTCCTGCACCGCGGTTACCCGATTGACCAGCTTGCAGCCGAGTCCCACTATCTCGAAGTGTGCTACCTGCTGCTTTACGGTGAGCTTCCATCTGCAACAGAGCTCGAAGATTTCGAAAGCCGCGTGACCAAGCACACCATGGTTCACGAACAGATGCACAACTTCTTCCGTGGCTTCCGCCGCGATGCGCACCCAATGGCCACTATGGTTGGCGTTGTGGGCGCGATGTCTGCGTTCTATCACGACTCCACAGACATCACCGACCCATGGCAACGCGAAGTGGCCGCGATCCGCATGATCGCCAAGC
The DNA here is from genome assembly GCF_028823805.1 of Halocynthiibacter sp. C4. Classification (NCBI taxonomy): domain Bacteria; kingdom Pseudomonadati; phylum Pseudomonadota; class Alphaproteobacteria; order Rhodobacterales; family Paracoccaceae; genus Halocynthiibacter; species Halocynthiibacter sp. C4. Next base: position 118,080 of record NZ_JAPEIE010000002.1, read on the forward strand.
TGCCGACGATCGCTGCGATGGCCTATAAATACTCGATCGGTCAGCCGTTCGTGTACCCGCGCAACGATCTCGACTATGCAGCAAACTTCCTGCACATGTGTTTCGCTGTTCCGGCCGAAAACTACGAAGTGAACCCGATCCTTGCCCGCGCAATGGACCGTATCTTCACCCTGCACGCCGACCACGAGCAAAACGCCTCGACATCGACAGTGCGCCTTGCTGGTTCTTCGGGCGCGAACCCGTTTGCCTGTATCGCGGCTGGTATCGCTTGTCTCTGGGGCCCTGCTCACGGTGGTGCAAACCAAGCCTGCCTCGAGATGCTGCAGGAAATCGGCACTGTAGACCGCATTCCAGAGTTCATCGCCCGCGCCAAAGACAAGAACGATCCGTTCCGCCTGATGGGTTTTGGCCACCGCGTTTACAAGAACTTCGACCCGCGCGCGACAGTTATGAAACAGTCCGCCGACGAGGTGCTTGAACTTCTCGGTGTTGATGACAACCCGATCCTTCAGGTTGCCAAAGAGCTTGAGAAAGCCGCGCTCGACGATCCGTATTTCGCAGAGAAAAAACTCTTCCCGAACGTGGATTTCTATTCCGGCATCATCCTCGAAGCGATGGGCTTCCCAACTTCGATGTTCACACCGATCTTCGCGCTGTCGCGTACCGTCGGCTGGATTGCCCAGTGGAAAGAAATGATTGGCGACCCAGCTCTGAAAATCGGTCGCCCACGCCAGCTCTACACAGGCGAAACTTTCCGCGACTACGTAGACGTAGAAGACCGCTAAACACGGGTTACAAGAAAAACAAAAAGCGCCTCCATTCGGGGGCGCTTTTTTGTTGAGCGGTCAATAACCGCGCCGCACTTCCATAGTTTGGACATAAATAAAAAGGAAACTGTCCGCGAATGAACAACGGGATGGAACCTATGCCAAAACGGTCCAGTTTGAGAGGGCCCCTTCTCGCCGCGCTCCTCGCTGTTTGCAGCACTTCAACGACCGCCAACACTACGAGGTCCGAGCAACCAACCCCTCTTCCCAGTGAGCGCTTCCCTTGCGCCGCGTTCACGGATGATGCGACGTATATAGATTTTTCAATCCGTATGGAGCTTGAGGACAAGACCGTACCGCTCAGCGTTCCTATTCAGTTTTTTGAAGACTTCTGGGACCGCCGAAGCGGATACGAAACGCAAGCCCAGTTATTCCGCGTTGAGATTGGGAGTTTTGAGCCAGTTAGTAGGAATGAAACCTCCGAACGCACGCGCTCGGGAGTGAGGGACTGGATTCAATTTCTAATAGCTGATCACATCCCCCTTGAGGATATCGCTCACGTGCATATGAAGTTAAGCGGCCCGTTTGAATTTGGACAGCAATTAACAGGAGAGTATAAACGTCTTTCAGCTAAATACGGCCTTAAAGAACTTGATTTCCCAGGCGAAAAGCCAGAATACCGCCGTCCCGAAAACGTATTTATAGATGAGAATCCAGAAACTGGAATTACCTCTGTTATTAAATGCCGCCACCAAGGCTCCTCGCTTAATCCCGGTTGCCAGTTATATTTCAGAGCTTCCGCTTTGGACGTGAAACTCAGTTTTAGACGAACAGAGCTTCCCAACTGGCAAAAATTCCAAGCAGACATCACACAATTTCTAACCTGCGCTACATCGTCAGGGGCATAGAGGCGGATTCGACGGCCTCTGTAACTGTGATTGGTAGGTAAAGCGGCGCGCAGCCCCAACTACCGCCCCTCAAACTTCGCCGGTTTCTTCTTCAGGAATGACACAACGCCTTCCTTGAAGTCGCGAGTCTGGCCCATTTTGCCTTGATGCTTGGCTTCAAGCGCGAGCTGTTCGTCCAGGGTGTTATTATAGCTGGCACGGAGCGTGTCTTTGAGGCTTGTGTAAGCGCGGGTCGGGCCATTGGCGAGGTGGGTCGCGCGCGCCTTCCAGTGCTCTTCAAACTGCTCATCATCCACCGCTTCCCAGATCATGCCCCAATCCTGCGCCTGCTGCGCCGATACAGGTTCGGCAAAGAGTGCGGCCCCCATTGCACGGGCAAAGCCGATCTGTTTTGGAAGCCAGTAGGTACCACCAGCGTCAGGAATAAGACCGATGCGCGTAAACGCCTGTAGGAAAACAGCCGACTCCGTCGCAATCACCACATCGCACGCCAAGGCAAGGTTGGCCCCTGCTCCCGCAGCAGCGCCATTCACTGCGGCAATCGTCGGTACCGGACATTCGAAAATCGCGCGGAGCATCGGAACATACTCATCGCGCAAGATACGCTCCAGATCGGCGTTGCCAGCGCTAACGCCTTCGCCAAGGTCTTGCCCAGAGCAAAACGCATTGCCGGCCCCCGTCAGCACGATCACACGTGCCTCTTTGGCCAAATCGCGAAACGCATAAGTAATCTCGGCGCGCATTTGCGGATTGAGCGCATTGCGCACGTCAGGACGGTTCAGCGTGATCGTTCCAATACCGTCGCGCAGCGTAACATTGAGCGATTTGTAATCCATTGCGGCTCCTTCAAGGGCTCTGAAAATCGTTGCATCATAGATAGTGAACGAATGGGTTCAGAAAAAGAGGAACCTCACGTTACGATTTCAATATTTCGTCTAAACGGGCCTGTTCTTCGTCAGAGAGCGGTTTTTGCTGTGTTTCTGTGGCTTTACCATCACGGCCAGAGCGTCCGCGCACATAGGTAAAGCCGATCACAAGCGCACAAATCAGCGCCACAGGGCCGGCTAACCACAGCATCAGCGACGAGCCCGTGACCTTAGGGTTTAGCAGCACATACTCGCCATAACGCGAGACGATGGCCTCAATGGCCTCGTCGTCGCTATCTCCCGCGGTGAGCCGCTCCCGCAGGAAAATCCGCAAATCGCGGGCGAGGTCTGCGTTGCTTTCGTCGATATTTTCATTGCGGCAGACCAAACAACGAAGGTCTTTGGACAGTTCGCGCGCCCGCTCCTCGAGGGCTGGGTCAGCAAGGATTTCATCCGGCTCGACCGCCAATGTGGCCGTGGGTGCCGCGAGACCAAGACCAAGAACGAGAGCAAACAATGTAAGAAGATATTTCACGCGCTTACTCCGCCGGTCCAGGGGTGGCATTGGCTGGCGCACGGTGGCGACGGCCCGGAGCGGCCACACGATACCGCCGGTCAGACAGGCTCAAGCCCCCGCCGAGCGACATGATGATTGCCCCCGCCCAAATCCAGTTTGCGAATGGTTTGATATAGGTGCGGACCACCCAGCCATTGTTTTCCTGCGGATCACCAATCACAACGTAAACGTCGCGGGTAAACCCGTTATCAATAGCGGCTTCCGTGGTCGGCATGGCTTGCACAGGATAGATACGCTTCTCGGGATAGAGCGTTGCAACCGGTTTTCCGTTCTTGGCCACATCGATCTCGGCAAGGATGTTGCTATAGTTCGGCCCCTGCCCCTCACGGACCGAGGCAAGCGTGATGTCATAGCCGCCAACCTCAAAGCTCTCGCCAAGATGCGCCACGCGAATATCCTCAAGCTCCCACGCCATCAGGAAGGAAACACCAAGGATCGTGATACCAAAACCAGAGTGCGCAACCGCGCGGCCCCAATCGGCACGCGGCAAACGCAATAGACGCTTGCGTCGCGCCGCTGCGCCCTGTTTGGCGTTGCCTGTCCGTTGCCAGAGGTCAACTCCAGCCCCAAGGATCACCCAAGAGCCAAGGAACGCCCCGATGGGCGCAAGGGCTGTGCGCTCCGTCTGCATCGCCCAGACAAGCGCCATAATCGCCGCTGCCAGCAGGAACCAGCCCCGCAACGGCTTAAGCGCGCGCGCAACTTTCGCCCGTTTCCACGGCAGGAGCGTCCCAATCGGCAGCAAAAGCGCAATCAGGATAACAAATGGCGAGAAGGCAAGGTTGAAGAACGGCGGCCCAACAGAGAGCTTACGATCAAAGAACAGCTCCGCCACCAGCGGCCAGATCGTCCCGACAAACACAACAAAGCACGACACGGCGAGTAGGATATTGTTCAGCACGAGCGCGGATTCGCGGCTCACCATGCCAAACACGCCCTTGCTCACCATTACGTTCGCCCGCGCCGCAAACAACGTCAGTGCGCCGCCCATATAGAGTGCCAAGAGCATCAAGATAAACACGCCGCGCTCTGGGTCATTGGCGAATGCATGCACCGAGGTAATCACGCCTGAACGCACAATAAACGTCCCGATGAGCGAGAAGCCGAATGCCATAATCGCGAGCAATATGGTCCACGCTTTAAGGCTCTCGCGCTTCTCAACAACAATAGCGGAGTGCAACAGAGCGGCCGCAATCAGCCACGGCATAAAGCTCGCGTTTTCAACTGGATCCCAAAACCAGAACCCGCCCCAACCAAGCTCGTAATAGGCCCACCAAGAGCCAAGCGCGATGCCGATGGTCAGGAAAATCCACGCGGCCAACGTCCATGGGCGCACCCAACGGCCCCATGCTGCATCAACACGCCCCTCAATAAGCGCCGCAACCGCAAAGCTGAAGGCCATCGAAAGACCAACATATCCAAGGTAAAGAAACGGTGGATGAAACGCGAGACCGGGGTCTTGGAGCAGCGGATTAAGGTCATTACCGTCAAAAGGAGGTGCAGAAACGCGCTCGAACGGGTTCGAGGTAAACAGGATAAACGCATAGAACCCCGCGCCAATCGCCCCCTGAACCGCCAAAACCCGCGCCCGCAGCCGATCCGGCAAATTGTTGCCAAACCAAACAGCGCATGCGCCGAAACCAGCAAGAATCAAAACCCAAAGCAGCATCGAGCCTTCGTGGTTCCCCCAAACGCCCGAAACCTTATACAGCATCGGCTTGAGCGTATGAGAGTTTGCAACCACCAGCCGCACTGAAAAATCGGACGTGACAAAGGCATAGGTCAGAGCCGCAAAGGAAAAGAACACCAGCAAAAACTGTGTGGTCGCCGCAGCCGAACCAGCCGCCATCCATTGCGCCCAACCGCGATGCGCACCAACGAGCGGCACCACGGTTTGCAGAAGTGAAACCAGAAAAGCGAGGATCAGGGCAGCATGGCCGAGTTCAATAAACATGCGGCGAATATGCCGATTCCACACGCCGTGAGCAATGACGAAGCCAACCTTTGCCCTGCGACACGTTCACATTTTCGCGCTTACCCGGATTTTGCCCGTTGCCATTGAACCAAAGCGCCGTTTGGCTCTGGCATCTTTGCCGCTGGTCTGCGCGCCGCGACCTCGGCATCACGGCCAATTTCGCGCAAGCCGTCAAGGTTACCCATCACATCAGGAACGCGTTGCATTGTTTGGCTCAAAGAGCGTTGAAACTCCTGACTTTTTGCCTGATGGCGCGCCCCGAAATAAAACGAAACGACAATTCCCAGAAGCCACCACAGCGGCTCCGGCACCAGCAAAAGCCCCTGCATCCGGCTTGCAAACCAGACCGGATCAACCATCGCGCTAACAAAAAGCGCCAGAATTCCGAAAACAAGCGCCGGGCGCGGCAAGCGGTTTAGCCCGTCCATAAATCTGTCAAACCGCCCTTTTCGTGGCAAGGCAAACTCCGCTGCCAACTGCCCGAGCGCCTCTCCTCGCAGGGTAACAGCCCGTTTTGCAGCTTCTTCTGTGTTTTCACGAAACACTTCGCTTGTTTCGCGCAATACGTTGCGCCCCTCGCCAAACAACAAATACAACAGCCCGTGGATCAACCCCATGCCGCCACCCGTTCATGATGCTCACGCTCGCTTAGGTGAAACTCGCGTGTAATGAACTCCTCTGCCCGCTTTATCCAGCCGCCCTTGCCCCCGTCGCGGCGACGCGCAAATTTGCGGCTTGCGGGGCGCGCATCGGCCAAGGCGTAATAGTAATTGCGCCGCGCAATCCCATAGGCATCAACGAAAGCGCGCGGCGCGATGTCATGCGCCTCTTGCGTCGCAGCAGCGGTTTCCGGCCCGATCACCCCATCAACCCGCACTGAATAGCCCATGTCGTTCAACAGGCGCTGCAATATCCGCACCGCATTCGCACCCGCGTTGACATACATATCAAACACGCTCGCCTGAACCCCGCGCGGCAATGTGCCTATTCGCGGCGCATCATAGTAATGGCGCAAATAAATATCGACGGCCTGCTCGCGGGTGAGAGACGTAACATCCTGAATATCAACAGAATTGTCACCCGTGACATCAAACCCCAACCGCTTGAGCGTCTTAAGCGTCACGCCGTATTTGGTCGCGCCGCCTGGATCATCCGGATCATTCACAAAGCCGCCTTCGCGGGAAATGATGTCGGATGCGATCTCTCTTACCGTTTGCATATGGCCCCCATTTCTGTGGGGCGCATGCATCGGTCTGGCCCCATTAACGGGGATCATGGTGAGCGGAAAATCCTATCAGAACTCTAACCGCTGCGAACGTTGCATATTGTTTTCTCGCTGAAACACTAACTATCCGACTTACCGTGAGAAACATTTTCTGCACGAATTTTTTCAAGGACTTCGTCGCTTACAGTGTCCATTATTTCTTTCGGCATGTAAGTTTCATCATGTTTGGCAAGCAATTGGGTTGCGTAGAATGTTCCGTCTTTTAGTGACCCAGTTGCGATAGTTACCTGACCTTCTTCAAACAAATCGGGTTTAGGATCCTTACCGACATAGAGAACATCCATAGTATTGTTCCCGTCTGTAATCTCGAAATAGAACTGAACACCACCCTCAGACTTCATACTTCCTTCGACCACAAGCCCACCCGTTTTAAAAACTTCTTCCGGTTCAGGGTTGGCTTCAAAGACCTGTGTTGGAGAACGGTAAAGACTAATACCGCCCTTGAAACCGTAGCCAATCAATGCGCTGGACAAAACCAGCGACACAACGATGAGCACAATGACCTGAATACGGCGACGTTTCTTGAGGTTCTTCATGGTTCCTTACGGGAAGACCGGCGCGAGCATAAGGCCCGCTGTTTCTTCCTCTCCTAGCATGAGGTTCGCGTTTTGCAGCGCCTGACCGGACGAGCCTTTGGTCAGGTTATCAAGCGCTACCATAACAATCGCCCGCCCGTCGATGCGATCTCCCGTCACACCTATATGACAGAAGTTGCTGCCACGAATATGCCGTGTGCTTGGCGTTTCGCCAAAGGGCAGCATAACGATAAAGGGTTCGTTTTCATAAGCTTGCGCGAGGGAGTTATAAACCTCTTCAGGCGATCCCTTCACATAAACGGTGCCCAGTATTCCACGGTTGGCGGGGATGAGGTGTGGCGTAAACTGTACCCGTACTGGCTCTCCGGCGATGGCGGAAAACTCTTGATCAAACTCGCCAAGGTGCCGATGGGTTCCGCCCACGGCATAGCCATGTGCGCCTTCGGACAGTTCTGCGTGCAGCAAGTTTTCCTTTAGCGACCGCCCTGCGCCGGACACACCGGTGATCAGATTGATAATGATGTCATCAAGTGCAATGACCTTGTCCGCAATCAACGGCCGCAGCGCATACTGCCCCGTTGCCGCATTACAGCCTGTTCCGGCCACAAGCCGCGCTTGTTTGATCTCTTCGCGATAAAATTCGGTCAGCCCATAAACGGCTTCGTCCTGCTGTTCCAATGCGGCGTGGTCATTTCCGTACCACTTTTTGTACTCCGCAGGGTCACGCAGCCGGAAATCCGCCGACAAATCAACAACTTTCAGATCTTTTGGCAACTCGCGAATAACCGCTTGGCTTGTGGCATGTGGCAGCGCACAGAAGCACAGATCGACTTTGGAGAAATCGACTTCTTCGACCGTCACAAGATCAGGCAAATCCAGATGGCGCAGATGCGGGAACACCTCGGCCATGCTCTGCCCTGCTTTACGCGAGGCCGTCAGAGCGGTGATCTTCATCGAAGGATGGCTGGCAATCAGCCGGACAAGTTCTGCGCCCGTATAGCCGGACGCACCAAGAATGGCGATATTATGGGTCATTTTGACGGACCTTTTCGTGTTCAGGGCCTATGTAGGAAGTTTTGGCGGGTGCTGCAATCACGCAGCTTCAAACGTGATCTTTCGTCGCAAGAATTGCGTTGCTTTGCTTGAGACCCGCGCAGGATCGCCTGTTGTCAGGAACAGAGACTCCTCGCCTTCTCCGCGCATATCTGGATGACGCACAAGATAATCAGCAAGGCTCTCCGCAACCAAATCGGCTTGGGAATAAACTTTCACATTCGCGCCAAGGGCGTCCTGAAACTGCTGCTTCATAAGGGGATAATGCGTACAGCCAAGGATTGCGGCCTCAGGGCCAGGCATCCGCCGCAGCAGCGCATCAACGTGGCTGCGGACCAAGGCTTCGGCCAAAATCTCGTCACCATCTTCGATCGCATCCACAACACCGCCACAGGGCTGCGCTTCGACATCCACACCAATCGCGCGGAACGCAAGCTCGCGCTGAAACGCACGGCTCGACACAGTCGCGGGGGTCGCAAAAAGCGCCACATGCTTCACCGCAACTTCGCGTGGCGGAGAATTATCGCCCCAGTCCCGCTCGGTCAGTGCCTCAATGAGCGGAACGAAAACCCCAAGAACCCGCTTGTTCGACGGGATCCAGCTTTCCTGCATCCGGCGCAACGCCGCCGCAGAAGCCGTGTTACAGGCAAGGATCACAAGGTCACACCCCGCATCCCAGAGGCGCTCAACGCCTTGAGTTGTCAGATTATAAATGTCATCCGCGTCGCGCACGCCATAAGGCGCATGGGCGTTATCACCATAGTAAACCAACGCTTCGTCCGGCAGACGCTTGGACACGGCATCCAGTACGGTCAAACCGCCCAAACCAGAGTCAAAAATCCCTACTGCCATCGTTTCTGTCCTTATGTCTTGCCGACTCGCCGCCGTTAATTTTCAGCTTACTTAAATTATCCGCACATTACGCGCGATATTTTTCTTCAAACTCATACCCATACTCTAACGGCGAAACTGGGTTGGGAGAAAGCGCATATGTCGCTGCGCGCAAATAATCCATCATCGCGCTGGACTCGCCGCCGAAGCGGGCCAGCGTCTTTGGCGCTATCGGCGCACCAATAGAAAGCGCCACTTCGCTGTTGACCCGCGCGCCGAACTCCTTGATCAACAGGCCAAGCCTCAAGGTTTCATGCAGGTGGCTGGCCAATTGAAACAGCCGTGAATTTGCCCCGTGAAAATAGATCGGAACCACCTGCGCACCGGACTTCTGGATCATTTTTGCGGTGAAATTCCGCCAGCTTGGGTCAAGAGGCATTGAGAAGGCCTTTGCCGAGGTCGAGACCGTCCCGCCCGGAAACACGCCAATGGCGCCACCTTCTGCAAGATAGCGCAGCGCCGATTTGCGCGTGGTTATGTTTTGCTGAACAGCTTCGCGGGAGTCGTCAAAACTGATCGGAAGGATGATACGGTTAATATCGGGCGCTTTGTTAAAAACGCTATTGGCCAGAATTCGGAAATCACCGCGTGTTTCTGACAAAAACGCCCCCATCACCAGCCCATCAAGGATGCCATAGGGATGGTTTGACACAACAACCAACGGCCCCTCTTTCGGAAGGTCATATGCGGGGCCACAATGCTTAACCGAAATTCCATAGCGCCGCTTCATCACCGCCCAAAAATCCTGCCCGTTCGCCACCTCTTGCTCATAACCAGCAGCCTTACGAATAAGGCGGTTGCGCCCTGTAGCCCCCTCCAGAATACGGATCATCGCGCGCCCTGATCGGCTCTTGGCAGAACTCGCATAGGAGATATCGCGGGCGATATGGCGCGCCAACTTAGTAGGTATTTGGTCTGGCATAGAGTTTGGTATCGACGTTTTAAGTGCAGAGGATCACGAAAGGCGATTGAATGCCCCTTAAAGCGCGAAACTGTAACGAACCAGTAAAATCGCGGACACGGCTGGTGTTTCGACTTGGTTCATCGCGATCTGCGACAAAAAAAGCGCGCAGCGGAGAACCGTTGCGCGCTTGTGGTTTCATCGGAACCCTGTGCTCTGACCCTATTCCGCCGCCATCGGGGTAACGCCTCCTGCTCGGATGTCTGCAAGCAAGGCTTCACGCCGTTTCGCTGCCTTCTCTTCGTTCGCTTCTTTTACGGGGCCATAGCCGCGGATTGTCATAGGAAGTTCCATAAGCTCCTGAATCAAAGCCTTATTCCCCGCATCAACCAACGGCAAAACGGCGTCCAAATCAGCTTCAAACTGCGCAATCAAAGCGCGTTCCATTTTGCGCTCCTTCGTGCGGCCGAATGGATCAAACGCAGTTCCACGCAGGCCTTTCATCTTGGCCAACACTCGGAACACATTCAGCATCCAAGGGCCGTACTCCCGCTTTTTTGGGCGCCCATTGGCATCCTTACCGCCAAAGATCGGAGGCGCGAGATGGAATTTCATACGGAACGCGCCGTCAAACTCTTCTCGTGCCTTGGCCTCTGTCTCAAGGTGCATGCGTGCAACTTCGTATTCATCCTTATAGGCCAAGAGCTTAAAGTATGACTTCGCCACAGCTTCCTTGAGTGCAGGATCTGCGATTGTCTCCACCTTGGCTTTATACTTCGCGGCCAGTTTCTCGTCCTGAAACAGGGTCAACTGCTCGACCCGATAGGCGATTTTCTCCTCAAGTGTCTTTTCAGGAGCTTCCGGCGTATGCGCAGCCTTATTGGCCTCCTCTGGGTTAAGCTGCGCCCAACGTCCAATCTCAAACGCCCGTTTGTTGCCCTCAACCGCTGCTTTATTGAGTTCAATCGCTTCTTGGATCGCGTCATAAGATAGTGGCACAAGCCCAGCCTGCCACGCCGCACCCAGCATCATCATGTTGGAGAAAATACTGTCTCCCAAGAGATGCGCCGCCAGATCACTTGCGTTGAACATCTGGAGCCGATCCTGAAGCCGAGCTTCAAGCGCGAGCGAGAGCCGATCCATCGGCAGCTTGAAATGGGTGTCACGGGTAAAGTCGCCCGTGATAATCTCGTGGCTGTTAACCACCGCGCCGGTCTTTCCGGTTTTCATCAAGCCAAGTGTCTTCGCGCCTGCGGTCGTCACAAGATCACCGCCGATAACCGTATCCGCTTCACCTGTGGCAACACGTATCGCGCTGATATCGCTTGGCTTATTCGCAAGGCGGCAATGGATGTGCACGGCACCACCCTTTTGTGCGAGTCCAGCCATTTCCATCAGCCCTGCGCCCTTGCCATCAATATGCGCCGCCATCGCAAGGATCGCGCCAATCGTCACAACCCCAGTACCACCGACGCCAGTAATCACCACGTTATGGGTGCCGTTAATCTCGGGGAGAACGGGCGCTGGCATATCGGGTAAATCAAGGCTTCCGGTTGCTTCCTTGCGCACTTTGGCGCCCTCAAGCGTCACGAACGAGGGGCAGAACCCTTCAACACAGGAAAAATCCTTGTTGCAGCTTGATTGATCAATCGCACGCTTGCGGCCCAGTTCGGTTTCCGCAGGCACAATCGACACACAGTTGGATTGCACACCGCAATCGCCGCAGCCTTCGCAGACATCGGTGTTAATGAACACGCGTTTGTCGATATCGGGGAACGTTCCGCGCTTGCGACGACGGCGTTTTTCGGCCGCGCAGGTCTGTACATAAAGGATCACCGAGACGCCCTTTGTCCCTGCAAAGTCGCGCTGAACCGCCATCATCTTGTCGCGGGTGTAGATCTCTAACCCTTTCGGGAACTGCGCGAGGTCCACATCCTCTTTCGGGTCATACACCAGTGCAACCCGCTTCACCCCCATCGCCAACACTTCGCGCGCAATGCGTGGCGCATCAAGATCGCCTTCGTTGCTTTGCCCGCCTGTCATAGCAACCGCATCGTTATAGAGGATTTTGTAGGTGATGTTGGTATTCGTGGCCAAAGCAGCACGAATGGCGAGCGAGCCGGAATGGTTATAGGTTCCGTCGCCAAGGTTCTGGAACACATGCTCAGTATTGGAGAACGGCGCCTCGCCAACCCAGTTCGCACCCTCGCCACCCATCTGGGTAAAGCCCGTGGTTTCGCGGTCCATCCACTGCACCATGTAATGGCACCCAATCCCCGCATACGCGCGATGTCCATCAGGGACGCGGGTTGAGGTGTTGTGTGGGCAACCCGAGCAGTAATACGGAAGCCGAGCAGCTATTTCCTGTGCGTTATCAGCCTTTTGCGCCTCGTTCAGCATCTCAAGGCCTGCCTTGACGCTTTCTGTGCCACGGCCTTCCTCGATGAGGATATTGCCGATCTTCTCGGCGATCATGATGGGATCAATCGCAAAGCGGGTCGGGAATAGCTCTTCGCCGTCGCCGCCCTTGTGCCAGCCATAAACGCGGCGACCACGACGATCATCAAAGATGGCTTCCTTAACCTGCACTTCGATCAGTTTGCGCTTTTCTTCGACCACCACGATCAAGTCCAGCCCCTCGGCCCATTCGTGGAAGCTTTGCATATCCAGCGGCCAAACCTGCGCGACCTTATAGGTGGTGATGCCAAGGCGTTTGGCCTCGTCCTCATCCAGCCCCAAAAGCTGCAACGCATGGGTCAGATCAAGCCAGTTTTTACCTGCAGCGACAAAGCCGATCTTTGCGCCCTCTTCGCCCCAAACACGCTTGTCGATGCGGTTGGCGCGGGCAAAAGCCTCGGCGGCGTGGCGTTTATAATCAATCATCCGCGCTTCTTGCGCGACCGGCGTATCGCCAAGGCGGATGTTCAATCCACCCTGCGGCATATCAAAATCAGTCGGCTCGACAAATGTGGCGCGGTGCGGATCACCGTCAACAACGGCTGTGGCCTCGACGGTATCTTTCATCGTCTTCAGGCCAACCCAAACACCCGCATAACGGCTCAGCGCCCAGCCATAGAGCCCCAAATCAAGGATCTCCTGCACACCCGCTGGAGATACAATCGGCATATAAGCATCGACCATTGCCCAATCGCTTTGATGCAAAGTCGTGGAGCTTTCTCCCGTATGGTCATCGCCCATCGCCATCAACACGCCGCCAAGCGGGCTGGTGCCGGCCATATTGGCATGGCGCATCACGTCACCAGAGCGGTCAACACCCGGACCTTTACCGTACCAAAGGCCGAAAACGCCCTCATACTTCCCCTCGCCGCGCAGCTCTGCTTGCTGGCTGCCCCAAATGGCAGTGGCGGCGAGGTCTTCGTTCAGGCCAGGCTGGAACGTGATCTGGTTTTCGTTCAAAAGCTTTTCCGCACGCTGCATCTGCAAATCAACGGCGCCAAGCGGCGAACCACGATAACCCGTGCACATCCCCGCAGTATTCAACCCCGCTTTTGCGTCTCTCGCGCGCTGCATCAACATCAGCCGCACAAGCGCCTGTGTACCATTCAGCAGAACCGGCGATTTCTCCAAATCAAGCCGATCATTCAAACTAATTTTCTGCTTAGACATTGCGCATCTCCTCCACGAAAGCAGCATATCACGACAATAGGTCAAAAAAGCTGACCTACAAATGCTTTTTTTGATGAAAAGGCGAATTGAATTGAACTACACTTTCGCTGTAATTCTATGTACTTTCAAACGTAGCAAATGAAATGAATTGAACGCGATGGACTGGGACAAGCTAAGAATATTTCACGCAGTGGCCGATGCGGGCAGCCTAACAGCAGCCGGAGAGACACTGCATTTGTCGCAATCCGCCGTGAGTCGACAGATTCGGGCCCTTGAAGAGAGCCTCGATACCACCCTTTTCCACCGTCACGCCCGCGGACTGATTCTCACCGAACAGGGAGAATTGCTGTTTGACGCGACCGTCGCCATGAACAAGCGACTTGAAGCGGCGAGTGCGCGCATCCGCGACAGTGAAGACGAAGTCTTCGGCGAACTGCGCGTGACTACAACGATTGGTTTTGGCTCGCTCTGGCTCGCGCCACGACTTCCGCACCTCTATGACAAGTATCCAGACCTGAGAATCGACCTCATGCTCGAAGAAGGTGTTCTTGATCTTCCCATGCGCGAGGCCGACGTTGCCATCCGCATGAAAGAGCCAAGTCAGGCCGATTTGATCCGCAAGCGGCTGATGTCCGTTCGGATGCGCCTCTATGCAACACAGGAATACCTCGACAAGTTCGGCACCCCCCGCACGATGGAAGAGCTGGAGGGCCACAGGCTCATTTGCCAAAACACGTCCTCGGCGCAGGTTGCGGCAAGTTCTGGCTTCGTGCAGCACCTGCTGACCTACGGCATTAGCAACTCTTTGACGGTCAATAACTACTTCGGCGTGCTGCAAGCGGCGATCGCAGGATTGGGGATTGGCGTATTGCCGGATTACGTGACTGTGGACTTCCCAAACCTGATCCGTGTGCTCGATGATGTTGAGTCAAACGAGGTACCTGTCTACCTCGCCTACCCCGAAGAATTGCGTCAATCCAAGCGCATCAAGGCCTTCCGCGACTTCGTGACCGAAGAAATCTTTGAGCATCGTCAACGGATTAAGGACGAGAACGCTCAAAAAACAGGCAGCTAAGCCCATCCACTTTTGCAATTCTCTCAAATAGCTATGCACCAGATGCATAGCGGCTTTGCGCCCATCTGAAACATTTACTATTGAAATGTACTCACACCGCCCATAAATCACTCCTCGAAGGCGATGACGAGACTTCTCGCCGCCTTCAACCTCCCTGTTGGACTTAGGGCCGAGCTTTGTCTCGGCCTTTTTTTTCGCCAAAATTCCGGAATTGCTCTAAATTCGATCAGTTTTCAAACTGCGCGAAATTTCTACGCTTTCAGACTCCGTTGCGCAGGAATGGTGCAAACGGCCCCTTTTGCCTATTTATTTGCCCCTCCTGCATCGCCGCCAAAAGAGGTAAATCGGACCACCGTGGCCACCAGTGGCGCACCACACCCGCGAAATTCTTCGCGCGAAACCGCCAAAGCCGCGCGCGCCCTCTTCCCCTTTTCGCTTTATTTGCTTATGGAATGCCCAACTTCAAAATGGGGCCACGCCGATTTGGGCCACGCTGCACCGCAAACCTACTGGGGACTTACATGCAAGAGCCAACCATCACCGAAGAACTCATCGCCAGTCACGGGCTAAGCCCCGACGAGTACGAGCGTATCCTAGAGATCATCGGACGCACCCCGACCTTCACAGAGCTTGGCATCTTTTCGGCAATGTGGAACGAGCACTGCTCTTATAAATCCTCCAAGAAATGGCTCCGCACCCTGCCAACCGAAGGCCCGCAGGTCATCTGCGGCCCAGGCGAGAACGCTGGCGTGGTTGATATCGGCGATGGTCAGGCTGTTATTTTCAAAATGGAAAGCCACAACCACCCGTCGTATATCGAGCCTTACCAAGGTGCGGCCACAGGCGTCGGCGGCATTCTTCGCGATGTCTTTACAATGGGCGCACGCCCGATTGCGGCAATGAACGCGCTTTCCTTCGGCGAACCCGATCACCCGAAAACCAAGCAGCTTGTGAACGGTGTGGTTGAGGGCGTCGGCGGTTACGGCAACTGTTTCGGTGTTCCGACTGTGGGCGGCGAAGTGCGCTTCCACGCGGCTTACAACGGCAACTGTCTGGTCAACGCCTTTGCGGCTGGTCTGGCTGACAGCGACAAGATCTTCTACTCCGCAGCCTCCGGCGTTGGCATGCCGGTTGTGTACCTCGGCGCGAAAACAGGCCGCGACGGTGTTGGCGGCGCAACAATGGCTTCCGCCGAGTTTGACGACACCATCGAAGAGAAGCGCCCAACTGTTCAGGTTGGCGACCCCTTCACTGAAAAGCGCCTGATGGAAGCGACGCTTGAGTTGATGGCAACCGGTGCCGTGATCTCTATTCAGGACATGGGAGCCGCAGGCCTCACCTGCTCTGCCGTTGAAATGGGTGACAAGGGCGGCCTTGGCGTAAAACTCAACCTCGAAGACGTACCACAACGCGAAGAAAACATGACCGCCTACGAGATGATGCTCTCGGAAAGCCAAGAGCGCATGTTGATGGTGCTGAAACCCGAGCTTGAAGCCGAAGCCCGCGCCGTTTTCGAAAAGTGGGACCTTGATTTTGCCATCGTCGGCGAAACCATCGCAGAAGACCGCTTCCTTGTTCTGCACAACGGCGAGGTTAAAGCCGACCTGCCGCTCGCAACGCTCTCCGGCTCCGCGCCTGAATACGACCGCCCATGGGTTGAAACGCCCCCTGCCGAAGAGATGGAGCCCGTAACAGGTGTTGACCCAATCGACGGCCTGAAGGCCTTGATCTCCAGCCCGAACTACGCGGGCAAACAATGGGTATACGAGCAATACGACACAATGGTCATGGCCGACACCACCCGCAATCCGGGCAACGGCAGCGGCATCGTGCGTGTACATGGCACCGACAAACAGCTTGCTTTCACCTCTGATGTAACACCGCGTTACGTTAAGGCGAACCCTGTTGAGGGCGGCAAACAAGCCGTTGCCGAAGCCTATCGCAACCTGTCTGCCGTAGGCGCGTTGCCGCTGGCCACAACCGACAATATGAACTTCGGCAACCCCGAAAAACCCGAGATCATGGGCCAGTTTGTTGGTGCGATCAAAGGGATTGGCGAAGCTGTTGCCGCCCTTGATATGCCGATCGTGTCGGGCAACGTGAGCCTTTACAACGAAACCGACGGCAAAGGCATCCTTCCTACGCCAACCATTGGTGCTGTTGGCCTCATCCACGCAGGCGAAAACGCAATCACTGGCGCCGCCCAAGACGGCCATGTCGCACTGCTTATTGGCGAAACCACCGGCCACCTCGGCCAATCCGCGCTTCTGGCAGAAGTCTTTGGTCGCGAAGATGGCGACGCCCCTGCCGTTGACCTTGCCGCCGAAAAAGCAAATGGCGCGTTCATCCGTGACAACCGCGAGATGATCGAAGCCTGCACCGATTTGGCTGATGGCGGCCTCGCCCTCGCCGCCTTCGAGATGGCCGAAGCGGCTGGCGTTGGTGTTGCGATCGATAGTGACGACACTGCAACCCTCTTTGGCGAAGATCAGGCCCGCTACCTCGTGGCTTGCGGCTTCGATCAGGCAGAGGCGCTCTTTATCGCGGCGAACCAAGCTGGTGTACCAATCGCCACTGTCGGTAAATTTGGCGGCGATACAGTAAGCTTCGGCTCAACCTCCGCCCCGCTGACAGAGCTTGCCGACATCTTCCGCGGCAGCTTTGAAGCCAAGGTTGCCTGATCCGCACCCAGATCTGCGCCCAGATTGCGGGCGCTGCGCGGCCCTGTGCTGCGTGGCGCTCGACCTTATCAAATCCAATCGATTTGCCATAGATAAACCGGCCGGCACGCCTTGCCCGAACCTCGCGCGAAACGGGTTGTGCGCCATCCACGAAAGCCTTGATGACAAGGGATTTTCCGGCTGTTCTGCCTATGATTGCCTCGGCGCAGGGCAGCGCGTTGTGCAAGATATTTTCGACGGAAAATCATGGCGAGACCGGCCCGAACTGCTTCCGGATATGATGGAAGCCTTCGCGCTCATGCGCCCCATCCACCAAGCACTTGAACTCCTCGTCGCCGCCACAGCACTTCCAATGACACCCGAGCAGGCCTCCACCCGCCACGCGCTTCTCACGGCACTTGCCCCAGAGGATGAATGGAACATGGAAACCTTGCGCGCTGCTGCGCCTGATTTGCGTGCGGTGAAGCCCTTCTTGCGGTCCCTGCAAAACGTGGCGAAATCGCCGCAGGGTTAACGCGCCCTTTCCTGCTTTGCCCGCCTTGAACTTCGCAAACGTGCGGATTAGGTTTGGCCCAACAGGAGAACCAACAATGGCAATGCAAGCCCAAGAAATCGAAGACCTGATCCGCGCTGGCTTTCCCAACGCAAAGATCACAATCACCGACCTCGCCGGCGACGGCAACCACTGGGCGGCGGAAGTTACGGACGAAAGCTTCCGCGGCATGAACCGAGTGCAACAGCAACGCGCTGTCTATGCGAGCCTCAAAGGCGCAATGGACGGCAACAACGGCGCACTACACGCCTTGGCACTGACCACCAAGGTTCCGGAATAACGCGCCTCCCCGAAATACCCCTTCTTTGCAGAAGGTTTGACACAAAAAGGAAGCTCCGATGAGCGCAGAGACACAAATCAAAGAGACCGTAACCAACAATGATGTGGTCCTCTTTATGAAAGGCACCAAAGAGATGCCACAATGCGGATTTTCAAGCCGCGTGGCCGGTGTTTTGAACTTCATGGGCGTCGATTTCGCCGACGTGAATGTTCTGGCCGACGATGAACTTCGCCAAGGCATCAAAGACTACAGTGATTGGCCAACAATCCCGCAGCTCTATGTAAAAGGCGAGTTTGTGGGCGGATGTGACATCGTAACAGAGATGACGCTTTCCGGTGAGCTTGATACGCTGTTTGCTGAAAACGAAGTAGCGTTCAACAAAGAAGCTGCCGACAAAATCCGCGAAGCAAACGCCTAGTTCAGAATTCTAAATTCTGTAATAAACCAACAAAAAGGCCCGCCATTTTGGCGGGCTTTTCTATTTTATTCCAAAGACTTGGCCACGCATCTTAACGTTCAAGCATTTGCCTTTTCTTCGATCGTATCGGCCACGGATTCGGCACGTGCGGCGATTTCTGCAAGCGTATCTTTGATCTCTTGCGGGATCACTGCAACCTGATCCGGTACTGTGGGTCGCGCGCGCAATTCTTCGAGCAATTGCTCTTGCGTCGCGAGTTTGTCATTGGCCTGCGCCAGTCGCTCCTCAAGCCCTGCGGTTTTATCCGCAAGCATCAAGCCCGCCATCAAAAGCATCCGCGCTTCGGGCATGCGCCCGATCTGTTCCGCCAAAACCGAGGCTTCGCCATCCAGCAGTGCGGCAGCAGCCTGAAGGAAATGCTCTTCCCCCTCCTGACACCCAACTTCGAAATCGCGTCCGCCAATTGTGATTTTGATCTCAGGCATTATGCATTCTCCCCAATCAGCGTCTCCAGATCCTTGATGATACCATCAAGCTCGTTTCGGTCGCTGGCCTGCGCGCTTTTCACGCCTTCAAGCTCGGCCTGAAGCGAGGCGTCAACCAGTTCTTTGTCTGCAACCCCATCAGCAATCGCCTGCCTCAAGGCCGCGTTGTTCTTGCGCAATTCGGCATTCACCCCCTTGAGGCGACCAACATCGCCTTCGAGCGTGCCGATGCTGTCCTGAAGCGAAGCAACCTGCCGCTCGAGGCTGGCCAATGTTTGCTCCTGCTTGGTTTTGATAGCGCGGACGCGTTCCTCAAGCTGGGCATTGACCGAGCGCTCTGCTTCAAGCGCTTCCTTTAGGGCTGCACTCTCACCTTTTTCAAACCGCTCCACGCCCGAATTAATCCGCGCAAAAGCTGCCATAATTCTTTGTTCAAACTCTGTGATCTCGCTCATGTGCCTCTCTCCTCGGCCTGCCTGCGGGGCTGCGCCATTCGACGGTGATCCCATTTCCGCGCCTCTTTACGGCGCTTTTCGATGTGGCGCTTGCCAGCGTGCCGACCGTCCGAACCGCATTCTCTCGACTTGGTCCGGTAATGACGTCAACACGCCTGATTGTAGCAAACCCGCGCGGCAGTAAAACCACGAATCGTGCCAAAACACCGCTTGATGGTCAGTTTATCGCAGCGAATTTCGAATTGCGCCCCTTTTTGCCGCCTCTTTTCCCACTCAGGGAGCTTGCATCCTTGCACTTTACGAAACACTTGCTATCAAACCGCTAACAAAAGAGCCCAACCAGAGGAATACTCGTGGATATTGCAACTCTCCGCAAAGAGCACCCCGAACATTGGAATAAAGCCGCCGCAATCCGTGTCCTGACACTGGATGCTGTGGCCGCTGCAAACTCCGGTCACTCCGGTATGCCTATGGGCATGGCCGATGTGGCGACTGTTCTGTTTGAAAAGCATCTGAAGTTTGACCCAAAGAACCCGCTTTGGCCTGATCGGGACCGGTTTATCCTGTCTGCAGGTCACGGCTCCATGCTGGTCTATTCCCTGCTTCACCTCACAGGATACGAGCAAGTCACACTTGAGCAGCTCAAGAACTTCCGCCAGTCCGGCGCGCTCACAGCGGGTCACCCAGAGAATTTCCTTCTCGACGGCGTTGAAACAACCACTGGCCCTCTTGGTCAGGGGATCGCGAACTCGGTTGGCTTTGCAATGGCCGAAGAACTTCAGCGCGCGCAATTCGGCAAGAAGGTTGTCGATCACTATACATATGTGATTGCGGGCGACGGTTGCCTCATGGAGGGCGTAAGCCAAGAAGCCATCGGCATCGCAGGACGCCACGAGCTTTCCAAGCTGATCGTCTTCTGGGACAACAACAACATCACCATCGACGGCACCGTTGATCTGTCCGACCGTACCGATCAGGTCATGCGTTTCAAGGCATCTGGTTGGCACGTGCAAGAAATCGACGGCCACGATCCGATTGCGATTGATGCTGCGATCACCGCTGCGAAGAAGTCCGGCAAGCCTTCGATGATCGCCTGTGAAACCCACATCGCGCTCGGCTCCTCCGCTCAGGACACGTCCAAAGGCCACGGTGCCCTTACAGACGCAACACTGATTGCCAACACCCGTACGGCCTACGGCTGGGAGCATGGTCCTTTTGACATCCCTGCCGACATCAAATCCCAGTGGGAAGCCATGGGCGAAAAAGGCGCTGCGGCCTATGCAGAATGGCAAGAGCGCTTCGCCAGCCTCTCCAGCAACAAACAGAATGAGTTCAACCGCGCTTATGCGCTTGAAGCACCGAAAAAGATCTCGGCTGCGGTCAAAGCTCTCAAGAAAAAGGTTTCCGAGGAGCAGCCAAAGGTTGCCACCCGTAAATCCAGCGAATTGGCGCTTGAGGTCTTGAACCCGCTGATGTGGGAAACTGTTGGCGGCTCTGCCGACCTCACCGGCTCCAACAACACCAAGACTGCTGATCTGGGTGTGTTCTCACCAGAGGACCGCAAAGGGCGTTACGTCTATTGGGGTATCCGCGAGCACGGTATGGCCAGCGCAATGAATGGTATGGCGCTGCATGGTGGTATGCGCCCCTACGGCGGCACATTCATGTGTTTCACAGACTATGCCCGCCCGGCGATGCGCCTTGCTGCGTTGAGCAAGATCCCGACTGTATTCGTGATGACCCACGACAGCATCGGCCTTGGCGAAGACGGCCCGACACACCAGCCTGTCGAGCATCTCGCGATTTCGCGCGCAACGCCAAACACATATGTGTTCCGCCCTGCCGACACGGTTGAAACAGCCGAGGCATGGGAAGTTGCGTTTACGTCTAAATCCACTCCATCGGTTCTGGCGCTTTCCCGTCAGGGGCTACCGACCGTTCGGACAGAGCATAAGAACAAGAACATGACCGCGCTTGGTGGCTATGTTCTCAAGGATGCGGTTGCCAAACGTCAGGTTATCCTGATGGCAACAGGTTCCGAAGTGTCGGTTGCGCTTGAAGCGCAAGAGCTCCTTGAAGCAGAGGGCATCGGCACACGCGTTGTTTCCATGCCATGTATGGAACTCTTCGAAGCGCAGGACGAAGCCTATCGCAAGCGCGTGCTTCCAGGCGGCCCGGTTCGGGTTGCGATCGAAGCCGGCGTTCAAATGGGTTGGGACAAATGGCTCACAGGTGAGCGCGGCAAGGCCAACAAGGCTGGGTTCGTCGGCATGGAAGGCTTCGGCGCTTCTGCTCCTGCTGAAGAGCTCTTTGTGAAATACGGCATCACCGCCGAAAACACAGTTGCCAAGGTTAAGGCGCTGCTCGGGCTCTAGTCCTCGACCAGCCTCACAGAATAGTAAGCCCCGCCGGATGCGTTTCGGCGGGGCTTTTCGTTTCTACAGCGGCTAAGCACAAGCCATTCTGCCAAACTCAAACTCTGTTTACGTTGGTAGCATTGGGGTGATCATGCCCCCAGATTTTACGCGCGTCTTTGGAAACGATGTTCCGCTCGATGCGGTCCAGTTCCGCCAGCGCAGGTCCGACACCGCCAGTTCGCGACAGCGCTGCATCAAACGCGCGCCGCACAGAGCGCGGCCGCCATGGCAGCACCGCCCCAGAAAGCCAAATTCGCAATTCTCTTGGAAGGCGATCGTAATCCCGCATCGGGTCGGATGAACGGCGCTTGCACTTGAGGCTTGTGCGGCCAAGGTTTCCAGCCATCAGAGCGCATTCACCTTGATCTGCAACCCGAGCCCCGCCGCGCGATACTTCACTCTCTTCAACCAACTGCCCAAACCGCAAAGGTTAGGGACTGTTTGTGATTTCGCCTGCATACGCGCGGTGCCCTCTTCGTTGCTCAAATCTTGCGGCCCACTAGTTATGTTATAACGTAATACTTCGCAAGCCGATTTTCCGCTGTCGCTCACAACGCCCACGCCGAAGTGATTCCTTTGCCAGACTCTGGACCACAAATTGTTAACGCCAACATCGTATGCCCAAGATAGAACGCTACGTCCTGTTAGCGCCAACGGGCTATGTTTTGCGCTAACATATTGCGAATAAAGAGGTTTTACCCTCGGAATATGTTAGGTTTTCCCCTATATACCCCCGTAATCGCCAAGTCGTCAGAGGCCCCTGATGACCGCGAAAAAGAGGATACGCTATGACCGTCACAGTCGGGATTAACGGATTTGGCCGCATTGGCCGCTGTACATTGGCCCATATCGCAGAGAGCGGCCGCAACGACGTTCAGGTTGTCAAACTCAACGCAACCGGACCCATCGAAACAAACGCACATTTGCTAAAATATGACTCCGTGCATGGCCGCTTTGCGGGCGATATTCGGGTCAACGGCAACACGCTTGATTTGGGCCGTGGCCCGATGGACGTGATGAGCACCTATAACCCGGAAGAGCTTGACTGGTCCGGCTGTGACGTTGTTTTGGAATGTACCGGCAAATTCAACGATGGCGAAAAATCGGCGGTCCATCTTGAGCGTGGCGCAAAACGCGTTCTGATCTCCGCGCCTGCCACCAATGTGGCACGCACTGTCGTTTATGGCGTGAACCATCGTGATCTTCTGCCCCAAGACAAGATCGTGTCCAACGGCTCTTGCACCACCAACTGCCTCGCACCGCTGGCGAAGGTGCTGAACGATGCTGTCGGGATCGAGAGCGGCATCATGACCACGATCCACAGCTACACCGGCGATCAGCCGACGCTCGACCGCCGCCACAAAGACCTGTACCGCGCCCGCGCCGCCGCTATGGCGATGATCCCAACCTCGACGGGTGCAGCGAAGGCGCTTGGCCTCGTACTGCCAGAGCTAGACGGCAAACTTGACGGCACCTCGATGCGGGTGCCAACACCGAATGTCTCCGCGGTTGATCTGACGTTCCAAGCGGGCAAAGACGTAACCAAAGACGACATCAACGAGATCGTCGCCAATGCCGCCAACGGCCACATGGGCGCGGTCCTCGCCTATGATCCTGAACAAAAAGTCTCGATCGACTTCAATCACACCTCACATTCCTCTATCTTCGCCCCTGACCAAACCAAGGTCGTCGGCAAACGTATGGTGCGAGTGCTGGCATGGTACGATAACGAGTGGGGCTTTTCCTGCCGCATGGCTGATGTAGCTGCGGAAATGGGGCGCCTCACCTCCTAGGAAGTGGCGCGCGCGCATGACGACACGACTGGTTTTGATTATCTGCGGCGTGATCCTTCTGGTTTTCGTCGCAGATCACTTTTTCCTACACCTTGATCTCCCTGTCCGCGCCGCGCGCCGCCTCGGACAAGCGATCGAATACATCGCCTTCTGGCGCTAAGCCTGCGCATCGGCGCACGCGCCCTTCCCCTTCGTCAATTTCAACAGCCAAAATCCGCGCTCCTCCGTTAAGGCCCATTGCATCTTGGGCTTGTTAGCGATAACAAGCCCGTGGCCCCATACAACACTATTTGAAGTCCGAGGAGACTACGCATGTCTGTAAAAGTAGCGATCAACGGGTTTGGACGCATTGGCCGGAATGTTCTGCGCGCCATCGTTGAATCCGGCCGCACCGATATTGAAGTTGTGGCGATCAACGATCTTGGTCCGGTTGAAACCAACGCGCACCTCCTGCGCTATGACACCGTGCATGGCCGTTTCCCGCATGACGTGACCACAACCGACAACACAATCGACGTGGGCCGTGGCCCGATTGCTGTAACCGCAATCCGCAACCCTGCCGAACTTCCATGGGGTCACATCGACATCGTGCTTGAGTGTACCGGTATCTTTACCGCCCGTGACAAAGCCGCCATCCACCTTGAAAACGGCGCGAGCCGCGTTCTTGTCTCTGCGCCATCCGCAGGCGCTGACAAAACCATCGTATACGGTGTGAACGACAACACGCTCACATCCGATGACATCGTTGTATCGAACGCCTCTTGCACAACCAACTGCCTCTCGCCGGTTGCCAAGGTTCTGAACGATGTGATCGGCATCAAGCGCGGCTTCATGACCACGATCCACAGCTACACAGGCGACCAGCCAACGCTCGATACAATGCACAGCGACCTGTATCGCGCCCGCGCTGCGGCCTGCAACATGATCCCAACATCCACAGGCGCGGCCAAGGCCGTTGGCCTCGTGCTGCCAGAGCTTAACGGTAAGCTGGACGGCGTTGCGATCCGTGTTCCAACGCCAAACGTTTCGGTTGTCGACCTGACATTCGAAGCCAGCCGCGACACAACCGCCGAAGAGATCAACGCTGCGATCCACGCCGCCGCGTCCGAAGGCCCGCTCAAGGGTATTCTCGGCGTCACAGATCACAAGCTGGTATCGATGGACTTCAACCACGATCCCCACAGCTCGATCTTTGCCACTGACCAGACCAAAGTAATGGACGGCAACATGTGCCGTATCCTGACTTGGTATGACAACGAGTGGGGCTTCTCCAACCGCATGGCCGACACAGCGGTTGCGATGGCAAAACTTATCTAAGCTTAACGCTTACACACATTAGAAAAGCCGCCTCAATTCGGGGCGGCTTTTTTGTTTATCTAGGCTAATCTAGAAACCCGTAGTCGGATTTAGCGGAACCGAGACACCAGTGCTCCGTTTACCGCGGGTGTCACAAACTTGCTGACATCCCCGCCAAGCCTTGCGATCTCTTTCACCAGCTTACTGGCAATCGCCTGATGCTTGGCCTCGGCCATCAAAAACACCGTTTCAATGCTGTCATCGAGCGCACGGTTCATGCCGACCATCTGATATTCATATTCAAAATCCGCAACCGCCCGAAGGCCACGAAGGATAATCTGCGCCCCGACATCATGTGCACAATCAATTAGCAAATTCTCGAACGGATGCACGATAATCTCGGTTCCGGTCTCTTTAGACAGGCCCGCGATTTCCGCCTCGATCATCGAGACCCGCTCATCCAGATCAAACATCGGCCCTTTGTCACGGTTAATCGCAACGCCGATCACAAGCCGATCCACAAGAGCGGTACTGCGCCGGATGATATCAATATGCCCCAAGGTGATCGGGTCAAATGTACCCGGGTATAGTCCGATGCGCACGTTGGTTCCTCCTGTGGCAATGTTTGGTGCACGCAACATTATTGCGCCACGGATTGCAAGCCTTTCCCGACGCCGCCTGCCGGAATAATTGGCGCGGCGCGCATCAGCAAAGGCTCGCGCTGATTAGTGGCCCATGATCATGCCTTGAAGGGCGTCTTTCTCCATTGCGAGTTCGGCGAGCTTGGCTTTAACCACGTCACCGATAGAGATCAGCCCGACAAGCGTTCCGTCTTCAACAACGGGAACATGGCGGAACCGTCCGTCTGTCATCTTCTGAAGCACATCATCCACCTGATCGGCACGGCCGCAGGTTACAACACCGGTTGTCATCACCTCAGAGATTTGGTCCGTCATACAGGCCACCCCTTTTTGGGCAATCTCGCGTACGATATCGCGCTCCGAAAGGATGCCTTCTGCCTTCTTGCCATCATTTGAAATCACAATCGTACCGATCTTGCGTTCGGCCAGCATTTGCGCTGCCTCACTCACGCTCGCGCTTGCCGCCAAAGTGACAACCCCATCATCCGCCTTGGATTTCAAAATCTGTTGCACAAGCATGGGCACCTCCATGTAAAAATTAAAGAATACCCCAAGCGTCGCCCCAGAATGGGCTTGTGTCAAGAATTTGCCTCCAAACGCGCGATTTCGCCGCGTATTCCCTGCGCCAGAAGCTCCGCAAAACGGTTCAGCCGTTCTACGCGCCGGTCGTCCATATGTCGCACGAGGTAGAAATTGCGGGTGAGCGAGATTTCGTCGGTCAGGATTTTCGTAACATTCGGCGCGGCCGGAATAGCAAAATCATGCACCACACCAAGCCCCCCACCCGTGCGCACCCAGTTGAACTGCACCGATACGGAATTAGAGCCAAGCGTCACGTGATCCGCCCCCGCTTCCGAGAGGTAATCCAGCTCCTTGTCGAAAATCATATCGGGGATATAGCCGACAATCCGATGCCCCTTTACGTCTGCCAGCGTACGGATTGGTGGGTGTTCGGCCAAATATTCACGGCTCGCGGCAAGATGCAGGTGATAGGCGGAGAGCTTCTGCACCGTCAGCCGCCCCGCACTTGGCGGGCTTACGGTTATTGCCATATCCGCCTCCCGTTTAGAGAGGTTAAACACCCGTGGCAGCGCAATAATTTGCACCTCAAGCCCCGGATGCGCGGCGCATATCTCCGCACAGACCTGCGGCAAAAGATAGTTCGCACACCCATCAGGCGCACCAATACGGATCGCTCCGGTAAGCCCCCCTGCATCACCCGCAACATCAGAAAACGCCTCGCCGACCGCTTGCTCTGCGCGGATCGCGTGCTCCAAGAGCCGCTGCCCTGCCGTTGTGATCGCGTATCCCTGCGGTGATTTCGTGAACAGCGCGGCATCCACCTGCTGCTCCAACTGAGCAATTCGGCGCCCCACGGTGGCCGGATCAACGCGCAAGACCTTACCTGCGCCGGAAAGGCTCTCTGCCCGCGCAACAGCCAGAAACACCCTTAGATCATCCCAACGCGCCATGCTGCCTCGTACCTATAAAAATGCAAAACCCTTTTGAGAACTTGCCTCTTTTACATACAATTTTGCAAGCCTATTCTACGCCCGACGCATAGAAACCCTCTATGCACGCAGTTTTCACGGAGGAGAATATTCCATGACCGAACTCACCCATTTCATCAATGGCAAGCACGTCAAAGGCACATCCGGCCGCTTTGCAGACGTGTTCAACCCAGCGACAGGCGAAGTGCAGGCCAAAGTGCCGCTCGCGTCACAAGCCGAGCTTGATGCCGCCGTTGCCGCCGCAGCCGAAGCGCAACCTGCATGGGCCGCAACCAACCCACAGCGCCGCGCCCGCGTGATGATGAAAGCCGTACAGCTTATCAACCGCGATATGGACAAGCTTGCCGAAGCCCTGTCCCGCGAGCACGGCAAAACTTTCGTTGACGCCAAAGGTGACGTGCAGCGTGGCCTCGAAGTCATCGAATTCTGCATCGGCGCGCCGCACCTCCTCAAAGGCGAATTCACCGATTCCGCTGGCCCCGGCATTGATATGTATTCGATGAAACAGCCGCTCGGCGTTGTGGCAGGTATCACACCGTTCAACTTCCCTGCGATGATCCCACTCTGGAAAATGGGCCCTGCGCTTTCTTGCGGGAACGCCTTTATCCTCAAGCCAAGCGAGCGCGATCCTTCCGTGCCGCTGATGCTCGCCGAAATCTTCCAAGAGGCCGGCCTGCCTGATGGCGTTCTTCAGGTGGTCAACGGCGATAAAGAAGCCGTGGATGCGATCCTTGATAACGAAACCATTCAGGCCGTGGGCTTTGTTGGCTCCACCCCAATCGCTGCGTATATCTACGAGCGCGGCTGTGCGAACGGCAAACGCGTACAGTGTTTCGGTGGCGCGAAAAACCACATGATCATCATGCCAGACGCCGATCTTGACCAAGCCGCTGACGCCCTTGTTGGCGCGGGCTATGGCGCTGCGGGCGAACGTTGCATGGCGATCTCTGTTGCGGTTCCCGTGGGCGAAGAAACCGCCGACAAGCTCATCGAGAAGCTTATCCCGCGCGTTGAAGCGCTCAAGGTTGGCCCATACACAGCTGGCGATGACGTGGACTACGGCCCCGTCGTAACAGCGGCGGCCAAAGCCAACATCGAAGCATTGGTTGAATCCGGTGTTCAGCAAGGCGCAACGCTGGCCGTTGATGGCCGAGGCTTTAGCCTGCAAGGCTACGAAGACGGCTTCTTTGTTGGGCCGCACCTCTTTGACCACGTCACACCAGACATGGACATCTATAAGAAAGAGATCTTTGGCCCTGTCCTTTCGACCGTCCGCGCTGGCTCCTACGAAGAAGCCATCGGCCTCGCCCTCAGCCACGAATATGGCAACGGCACCGCGATCTATACCCGCGACGGCGACACCGCCCGCGATTTTGCCAACCGGATCAACATCGGCATGGTCGGCATCAACGTGCCAATCCCTGTGCCGCTGGCCTATCACACATTCGGCGGTTGGAAAAAATCCGGCTTTGGCGATCTGAACCAACACGGCACCGATGCGTTCAAATTCTACACACGCACCAAGACCGTAACCTCCCGCTGGCCTTCGGGCATCAAAGAAGGCGGCGAGTTCAACTTCAAAGCCATGGACTAAACATATCGGGCCGGAGCACACCTCCGGCCCTTTTTCTATCCAAAACTTTTCACCGCAATCTTGCGGCTTGCAATACTCTTGCAACATTGAAAAACTAAACAAGCGTTCAATTCACGAGGATCGGAGGAGCCCCCATGGATTTTGCACTTACAGACGAGCAATCCACAATCTACGACATGGCCTTTGCCTTCGGGCAGGAAGAGATCGCACCCAATGCCCAAGCATGGGAAGCAGCGGGCGAAATCCCGAAAGACCTCTGGCCCAAACTGGCCGAACTCGGCTTCGGCGGCCTTTACGTTAGCGAAGAAAACGGCGGCGCGGGCCTCACTCGGCTTGACGCAACGCTGGTGTTTGAGGCGCTTTCGGCAGCCTGCCCTTCGGTGGCGGCGATGCTCTCGATCCACAATATGTGCGCCGCGATGATCGACAAATTTGGCAGCGAAGACCTACGCGCAAAATATCTCGGTGATGCGATCACCATGGAACGGCTCTTTGCCTACTGCCTGACTGAACCTGGATCCGGCTCCGATGCCGCCGCTCTCAAGACCCGCGCTGAAGAAACAGAGAGTGGCTTTTCCCTCACGGGCACAAAGGCGTTCATCTCCGGCGGCGGCTACGCAGACGCCTATATCGTTATGGCCCGCACCGATGGAGACGGCCCGAAAGGCATTTCCGCTATGGTTGTGGAAGACGGAACCGAAGGATTGAGCTTTGGCGGGCTGGAACAGAAAATGGGCTGGAAAAGCCAGCCCACGCGCCAAGTGCAATTGGACAATTGCCACATTTCTGCCACAAACTTGCTCGGCGAACGCGGCAAAGGTTTCACATATGCAATGGCTGGGCTTGATGGCGGACGTTTGAACATCTCGGCCTGCTCTCTTGGCGCGGCACAGAACGCACTCAACCTAACGCTGCAATACATGGGCGAGCGCAAAGCCTTCGGTAGATCCATCGACCAGTTTCAGGCACTACAATTCCGCCTCGCGGACATGGAAATCGAAATGCAAGCCGCCCGAACGTTCCTGCGCCAAGCGGCATGGAAATTCGATACTGGTGCCCACGACGCAACCAAATTCTGCGCCATGGCGAAACGGTTTGTCACCGAAACCGGCAGCAAAACCGCCAACCAATGCCTGCAACTTCACGGCGGCTATGGTTATCTCGCCGACTATGGGATTGAAAAAATCGTACGTGACCTGCGCGTCCATGAAATCCTTGAAGGCACCAATGAAATCATGCGCATGATCACCGCGCGCACCCTACTGGCGGAGCGAAACCAATGAGCCTCATCCACGCCCGAAAACAAGGAAAAATCGGCCGCATTACCCTCACCCGCCCCAAGGCGATGAACGCGCTGTCGGCCGGTATGCTGGCCGAGTTAAGCCCCGTTCTGCGCGCATGGGCAGAGGACGATAGCGTCACGCTGGTTGTGATTGACGGCGAAGGCGAGAAAGCCTTTTGTGCAGGCGGCGACGTGGCCGAAATCCACGGTTGGGGCACGAGCGGTCAGGTTGAAAAAGCCCAGAAATTCTGGCGCGAAGAATACCGAATGAACGCCGAGCTGTTTGAATATCCAAAAGCTATCGTAAGCCTCATGCACGGCTATGTTATGGGCGGCGGCGTCGGGCTCGGATGCCATGCCTCACATCGCGTTGTCTGTGAAAATTCGCAAATCTCAATGCCAGAAACCGTGATCGGTCTCATCCCTGATGTAGGTGGAAGCTGGCTCCTTGGCCAAGCTCCTGGTCGCCTTGGGGAATACCTCGGGACTACGGCGGGACGCATGGGCCCTGCAGATGCGATTTTCGCCGGTTTCGCCGATACCTTTATCCCGCAATCTGAATGGCCCGCACTGATCGAAAAACTAGCTGAAACTGGTGATTTCAATGTTGTCGATACCTTCGGTCAAACGCCGCCCGCTGGCCGCTACGAGCCGATGATGGACGACATCAACGCGCATTTTGCGGGCGAATCCATGGGCGATATCGTCCGCAGCCTGCGCACACATGACACTGATTTTACGTCCAAATGTCTGGACTCCATCGCATCCAAATCCCCCATCTCCATGTGCGCAACAGTGGAACTCATCCACCGTCAGCGCGCCTCTAACCTGACAATCTGGAAAGTGCTGGAACAAGAGTACCGCTTCACCCATCGCGCCATCGAAGAGACCGACTTTATCGAAGGTGTCCGCGCGCGTCTGATCGACAAAGACAACGCGCCCGTATGGAAACACGAGAGCGTCGAAGATGTTCCGCCGGTACTGATTTCCCGCCTCCTGATGCCGCTTGGCAAGGATGGGTTCAGCAAAGAAGAGAAAGGCCAAACTATGAAAATCGGTTTTATCGGACTCGGCAATATGGGTGGCCCAATGGCAACCAATCTGGCCAATGCGGGCCATGACGTTAACGGTTTTGATCTCGTTGCGCCCTGCCCTGAAAAAGTTAACAAAGCCGCCAGTGCACAGGACGCCGCGCAAGATGCCGATATCGTCATCACCATGCTGCCGAACGGCGCAATCCTGAATTCCGTGGCCGAAGATATCCTCCCCGTTATGAAAGACGGCGCCTGCTTGCTTGATTGCTCCACTGTCGATGTAGAAAGCGCACGCGCAGTGAGCGAAGCCGCCAAAAAACGTGGCCTTCTCGCCGCTGATGCACCGGTTTCTGGTGGCATCACAGGCGCGGCAGCAGGCACCCTCACCTTTATGGTCGGCGGGAGCGAAGAGGCCTACAAGGCTGCACTTCCCCTGCTTGATATCATGGGCCAAAAATCTGTTCACTGCGGCGATGCAGGCGCAGGCCAAGCCGCCAAGATCTGCAACAACATGATCCTTGGCGTCACTATGATCGCCACCTGCGAAGCCTTTGCAATGGCTGACAAATTAGGACTGGACCGTCAAAAAATGTTCGACGTGGTCAGCACCTCCTCTGGCTATAGCTGGACCATGAACGCATACTGCCCCGCTCCCGGCGTCGGCCCGCAGAGTCCCGCGGACAACGATTATAAACCTGGGTTTGCGGCGGAACTCATGCTGAAGGATTTGGGCCTCTCGCAGCAAGCTGCGGAAAGCGTCGATGCCGATACGCCAATGGGAAAAATGGCACTGGCGCTATATGAGAAATTCGTTGAGGACGAAGACGGAAAAGGTATGGATTTCTCTGCCATGCTCCCGCGGTTCGAAAAGCGTGGTCGGGAATAGTTTAGACCCAGTTTTTCGGCGCACAGAAGTGCTGCGGTTTCCGCAACAACTTGGTTAACAGTGCATAAAGACGACCTAAGAACCATAAACGCCGCGGAGAGCACCCGCGGCGTTTATCTTAATTAATCCTAACAAAACCGGATTATTCGGCGGCCAATCGCTTCGCGCCAAGCATTTCCTTCAGATAATGCCCCGTATAACTACCTTCGGTTTTCGCAACCTGCTCTGGCGTGCCTTTGGCGACAATTCTACCGCCGCCATCGCCACCTTCAGGGCCAATATCAATGATGTGATCCGCCGTTTTAATAACGTCCAAATTGTGCTCGATGACGATCACTGTATTGCCCTGATCAACAAGCTCGTGCAGCACCTCCAGCAGCTTTTTCACATCCTCAAAATGAAGCCCAGTTGTCGGTTCATCCAGAATATAAAGTGTGCGCCCTGTCGAACGTTTTGCCAGCTCTTTCGAGAGCTTCACCCGCTGTGCTTCACCGCCGGAAAGTGTCGTCGCTTGCTGTCCGACTTTGATGTATCCAAGCCCGACACGCATAAGCGCATCCATCTTGTCACGAATGCTTGGAACCGCTTGGAAAAACTCCTGCGCGTCCTCAACCGTCATATCAAGAACGTCGGCTATGCTTTTGCCTTTAAAGCGAATTTCCAGCGTCTCACGATTATATCGCGCGCCGTTACAGGTCTCGCAAGTCACATAGACATCAGGCAGGAAATGCATCTCGATCTTGATGACACCGTCCCCCTGACAGGCCTCGCAACGCCCCCCCTTCACGTTGAATGAAAACCGGCCAGGCTTATACCCACGCGCCTTCGCTTCGGGCAGTCCGGCGAACCAGTCACGGATGGGCGTAAAGGCCCCTGTATAGGTCGCTGGGTTGGAGCGTGGTGTGCGGCCGATCGCACGCTGATCAATGTCGATCACCTTGTCCAGATGCTCCAACCCTTTGATGGTTTCACATGGCGCTGGTGTCTGCCGCGCACCGTTAAGGCGCATGCTTGCTGTCTTGAACAATGTCTCGATGGTCAGCGTCGATTTTCCGCCGCCAGACACCCCGGTTACACAAACGAATTTTCCAAGCGGGAAGTCCGCAGTAACGTTTTTGAGATTGTTCCCCGTCGCTTTACAAACCTTAACATGTTTACCATTTCCCTTGCGCCGTTCCGCAGGAACCGGAATCTCGCGCACACCGCTTAGGTATTGCCCCGTAATGGACGAGGCCTCCGAAACGATCTCTTCTGGTGTGCCTTTTGCAACGACCTTTCCGCCATGGACCCCCGCCCCAGGGCCGATGTCGAACACATAGTCCGCCTCACGGATCGCTTCTTCATCGTGCTCGACCACGATGACTGTATTGCCCTGATCTCGCAGGTTTTTCAAAGTCTTAAGCAAACGACCGTTGTCACGTTGATGCAGACCAATCGAAGGCTCATCCAACACATAGAGAACGCCTGTGAGGCCTGAACCAATCTGGCTTGCCAGTCGAATGCGTTGGCTTTCGCCGCCTGAAAGTGTGCCTGAATTTCGGCTTAGCGTTAGATAATCCAAACCGACGTTATTAAGGAATCCTAACCGTTCGCGGATTTCTTTCAGGATGGCACGGGCAATTTCGTTTTTCTGCTTGCTCAGCGCCTCGGGTACACTCTCGCACCATTCAAGCGCTTCACGGATCGACATCTGGACCACCTGCCCCACATGCAATCCGCCAATTTTAACCGCAAGCGCCTCTTCGCGAAGCCGGTAGCCACCACAAGCACCACAGGGGCGGTTGTTCTGGTAGCGCTCGAACTCTTCTCGAATCCAGTTGCTATCCGTCTCTCGATAGCGACGCTCCATGTTGGGAATGACACCTTCGAACGGGCGCGTCACTTCGTATACGCGGCCCCCTTCATCATACCGGAACGGGATTTCTTCTTTGCCGGAACCGTAAAGAAATACTTGCTGCGCAGCCTTGGGAAGGTCTTTCCACGCGATGTTCTTATCAAATTCGTAATGCTTTGCGATGGCTTCGATGGTCTGCAAGAAATACGGAGATTTGCCTTTTCGCCATGGCGCAAGCGCCCCGTCATAAACCTTTAGGGTGACATCCGGCACGACCAGCCGCTCATCGAAAAACAGCTCCATTCCAAGACCATCACACGTTGGGCAAGCGCCGAAAGGTGCGTTGAACGAGAACAACCGCGGTTCGATTTCAGGGATTGTGAAGCCGGACACAGGACACGCGAACTTCTCGCTGAAGGTGAAGCGTTCGGGCTCCTCCTCACCACGTGGCGCAGTCTCTAGAATCGCGATGCCATCGGCCAGATCAAGCGCGGTTCGGAAACTGTCTGCGAGACGGGTTTCCATACCTTCACGCACCACTATACGGTCGACCACAACGTCGATATCATGGCGGAATTTCTTGTCCAATGTGGGGGGCGCATCAAGCTCATAGAACTCGCCATCAACCTTGACACGCTGGAAGCCCTGCTTGCGTAAGTCTATGAATTCTTTACGGTACTCCCCTTTGCGGTCACGCACCATCGGCGCGAGAAGATAGCCGCGCGTGCCCTCTTCCATAGCCATGACGCGATCCACCATATCCTGCACCTGTTGTGCCTCGATTGGCTTGCCAGTTGCGGGGCTATAGGGCGTACCGGCGCGCGCAAAGAGCAAACGCAAATAGTCGTAGATTTCAGTGACCGTCCCGACCGTCGAGCGCGGGTTTTTACTGGTGGTTTTCTGCTCAATACTGATAGCTGGTGACAGGCCGGAGATATGATCAACGTCCGGCTTCTCCATCATATCGAGGAACTGGCGCGCATAGGCCGACAGAGATTCGACGTAGCGACGCTGCCCTTCGGCATAGATCGTATCAAACGCCAAACTGGATTTCCCGGAGCCAGAAAGACCAGTCACAACAACGAGTTGATCCCGTGGAATATCAACGTCAATCGACTTGAGATTATGCTCGCGCGCGCCGCGAACTTCGATGTTTTTCAACTCGGCCATGACCCACCTCTTAAGACTTCTTTAAGGGATAAGGCAAAGCGAAGGGGCTGCCAAGCAGAAATGGAACATAAAAGGAACATTTGCAGAATATATCGCCCAGAAGGCCAACACGAATGCGTGAGCCTACGCCGCCCTAGTCGAAAAACGCAAAAGGGCCGAAGCATCCCTGCTCCGGCCCTCGGAAACTTATTGCAAATCGATCAGATGTGCAGCGCGCGGCCGTAGGCGTCCAGCACACTTTCGTGCATCATTTCGCTCAAGGTCGGGTGCGGGAATACTGTATTCATCAGCTCTTCTTCAGTGGTTTCGAGCGTTCGGCCCACCACATAACCTTGGATCAATTCGGTAACTTCGGCACCAACCATATGCGCGCCAAGAAGCTCGCCTGTTTTCGCGTCAAACACCGTTTTCACCAAGCCTTCAGCTTCGCCCAGAGCAACGGCTTTCCCGTTGCCAATAAACGGAAATTTACCAACCTTAACGTCGTAACCCAGCTCTTTGGCCTTAGCTTCGGAATACCCGACAGAGGCAACCTGTGGCTGACAATAGGTACAGCCCGCGATGCTCTCTGGTTTGACCGGATGCGCATGTTTACCGGCAATGAGTTCGGCAACCATAACGCCTTCGTGGCTGGCTTTGTGAGCAAGCCAAGGAGCGCCCGCGATATCGCCGATCGCATAGAGACCATCAACACCAGTGCGGCAGAATTCGTCTGTTACAACGTGCGTGCGGTCGATCTTGACACCCAGCTCTTCGAGGCCGAGGTTCTCACAGTTGCCAACGATACCAACAGCAGAGATCACAGTATCAAAATCGTGCTTCTCGACCTTGCCGCCCACTTCGATATGTGCGGTGACTTTACCTTTGGCGCGGTCGAGTTTCTTGACCATAGCTTTTTCCATGATCTTCATTCCCTGCTTCACGAACTGCTTCTTCGCGAAGGCAGAAATGTCTTTATCTTCAACCGGAAGCACACGATCCATCACCTCAACGACGGTCGTATCCGCACCCAAGGTGTTGTAAAAGCTTGCAAATTCAATGCCAATCGCGCCGGAGCCGATGACCAGCAGCTTTTTCGGCATCCGAACAGGATCAAGCGCGTGCTTATATGTCCAAACCAGATCACCATCTGCCTCTAGCCCAGGAAGCTCGCGCGCGCGGGCGCCAGTGGCAAGGATGATGTTCTTGGCGGTCAGCTCTTCGGTACCTTTGTCGGACTTTACCGAAACCTTGCCCTTGAGCACTTTTGCTTCGCCCATGAACACCGTGACTTTGTTCTTTTTCATCAGGTGCTTGATGCCGCCAGCCATTTGTTTGGCCACGCCGCGCGAGCGGGCGATGATCTCTTTGAGGTCAAAGCCGATCTTCTCGGCAGAAAGGCCAAATTCCTTGGCGCGTTCCATCTGGTGGTAGATTTCGCTCGACCGCAGGAGCGCTTTCGTCGGGATACATCCCCAGTTCAGGCAGATACCGCCAAGGTGTTCGCGTTCGACAATCGCAACATTCATCCCGAGTTGTGCCGCACGGATCGCCGCAACATAACCGCCGGGGCCGGCCCCGATAACGACAACATCAAAAGATTTGGAAGACATGAAAAAGCACTCCGTTTCAAGAATTAGTTCAATACTAAACTATCTTGAAATACACATCAACAGCCCTGCACCCGCCGTAAGTGACGCAGGGACAGGCGCTTTGATTTTAAACGCCTTTTTCTATGCGCTTAGAGCCTCGACAGCTAATTTATAGCCGCCACCTTTAAGAAATTCGGCTTCCAATGGCATTTCTTCGCGATCCAGAGCCGTGTTCCGATAGGGGAATCGGCCAAAGCGACGGATCACATAACGATGCGCTTTTGCATGAAGAAGATTGTCATCGCCGCTCTCCGGCATCCGCTCTTTCATCAGGCGCACACAGCGTTCCTGATCCGAGAGGCATTCGGAGTGCATCAAAGGAAGATAGAAAAACTGCCGCGCAGGCTCGTCGATCTTCATATCCCATTTGCGATCAATCGCGCATTTCGCCGCCGCCAAGGCTTTGGCATCCGATGCAAAGGCTTTACCCTCGCCGCGGAACATATTGCGCGGGAACTGATCCATTAGAATGAGATAGGCAAGGACACCGCTTGGATGGGTTAGCCAAAGGCCAAGTTGCCCGGCCATCGCCGCCTCCCACGTCGGAAGCGCGAAGTCGCGAATACGCGCATCAAGCTCCTCGCCGCCCATGTACCAGCCCTTCGGCCCTACTTCATCCAGCCAAAAGGCAAGGACGTCTTCTGATTTCAGCATGGCAAACCTCCATTGCTGCGACCTGTCCCCCGTAAACGAATCGTCGCAAAACATTTACAATTTGGCAAGAAAAACCATGCTTTAGTGACGGTTTTGTGTGTCTTCTTCGTCAAGTGCGGCCTCAATGGCCACTTCTTGCGCGAATTCAACAGCTGCCGGAGAAGCTTGCGGGAAAACCGGAGCATAGGCGCCGGTTGCATCTGTCTGATGCGCTGGGCGCTGCGACATCCGCCAGAGCGCGTACCCTGCGACACCAAGCATCAAGAGCGCGAGCAACCCGAAATAGGCCCCCGCCCCCACGAAATCCATGCCCCAACCGAGCACCAACGGTCCGCCAATTGCGCCAACACCGGATGCAAAGATCATACCGCCAGAGGCCGCCGCCATCTGGTCGTGTTCCAAATAGTCATTGGTATAGGCGATGAGGAGCGCATAGAGCGGATTGGACGTACCACCGACCATAAAGCCCGCCAACACGAGCAGCGGGAAGTAATCCCCCGCCAACACACCAAGCAAAGCACCGCCGCCGCCCAAAACCGCAATCGCAAAAATCAAAACGCGGCGGTCCATTCGGTCAGATAGCCACCCCACCGGATATTGCAGCACCAGCGCGCCAACATAGATCATCGACACAAACACCGAAATTTCCCGAACGCTTAGACCAGCCTGCAGACCCCAAACCGCCGACATGCCGAATTGAACCGCGAAGACGCTGCCCAATAGGAAAATCCCGACAATCCCCAAAGGCGAAATCCGCCAGAGTTCCAAGAGGCTGAGTGGTTCGGTCCGTTCAAACGCTGGGATCGGTACAACCGACAGCAAAATCGGTGCAAAGGAAATCGAAACCAGCACGGAGGCGATGATAAACAGCGTGTAACCAGACGGATCCCCAAAAGCCAAAAGCGCTTGCGCAGAGACGATGCCGACCATTTGAACGATCATGTAAATCGACAGCGCCTTACCGCGGTTTTCGTTGTCTGCCGCATCATTAAGCCAGCTTTCGGCTGTTACATAAACGCCAGAGAAACAGAACCCGATGAGCACACGCCCGATGAACCAGCCACTCGGATAATCCACAACCACAGGATAGAGGATCATGATCGCCGAGATAAAAGAACCGAGTGCAGCAAACACACGCACATGCCCCACTCGCCGGATCATCGCCGGCGCAAGCCGCGAGCCGCCAAGAAACCCAATGAAATAGCCCGTCATAATGACCGACATCCAAAGGGTCGAATAACCCTCGATTCCGCCACGAATACCAAGGAGCGTACCCTGCAGGCCGTTGCCCACCATCAGGAACATCACTCCAAGAAGCAAAGCCCAACTGCTGCTCAAAACCTGAAACATCGCGCGTTTTCCTGTTAGATTCGGATGAAGCGGGCCATGTCGGCGGCTTTCACCCTTTATTTCAATTGCTTACACTATCATCTCGCGGGCGCACCCGCTTCTGGCATCTTGTCGAACCCCACCCTGCCTGAGTGGATTTGAAACGACAACCCGTTGTGATTTTACGGCGTGGATCACTTCCACCGGCGGCGAGATAATGCTTGCCTAACCGTTCCGCCAAAGGAGCGAACTGTCTCCATAAGAGAAGAACCGATAGCGGGTTTCTATGGCATGGCCATAGATTTCTTTGGTGTGCTCCGTTCCGATAAACGCAGAAACAAGCATCATCAATGTGGACTTCGGCAGGTGGAAATTGGTCATCAAACCATCAGCCACCTTAAACTCAAAGCCCGGCGTAATGAAAATATCTGTCGGCCCAACCCATGGTGTTATCTCGCCTTCGCGGGCTGCAGTTTCAATCAACCGTAGCGCCGTGGTTCCAACAGGGATCACCCGACCGCCTTTGGCCTTGGTGTCGCGAATGTCGGCGGCGGCCGCTTCGCTCACTTCGCCCCATTCAGCGTGCATTTTGTGTTCGGAAATATCATCAACCTTCACAGGCAGAAACGTCCCTGCGCCCACGTGTAGCGTTACATAGGTGATGTCTACGCCCTTGCTTTCTAGAGCTTCAAGCATCTCGCGCGTGAGATGAAGCGAAGCCGTCGGCGCGGCAACCGCCCCTTTGCGACGGGCAAAGACAGTTTGGTAATCCTCTTTGTCCTGCGCATCGGCGGGACGTTTGGCAGCGATATAGGGCGGCAACGGCATTGCTCCCGCTTCTGCCAAAGCTGCATCGAAATCGTCGCCCGTAAGGTTGAATTTGATCCGCCCTTGGCCCGCATCTTTCGCAACAAGCTCAGCAGTCAGGCCAGCGGAAAACTCCACTGTCTCACCCTCGCGCAGCTTTTTGAGCGGCTTGATCAACGCGCTCCAGCTTCCGTCTGCTTCGGGTGCAAGCAAGGTCACTTCGATCCGTGCTTCGGTCGGCCCCTGCGCGCTATCGCGGCGACGCACGCCAAAGAGTCGCGCAGGGATAACTTTGGTATCATTCAAGACAAGCCGATCACCTTCGCGAAACTGCTTCAAAAGATCTGCGACATGCAAATCCTCAATCTCTGTTCCGTCAGAGACCAAAAGCCGTGCCGCCTCGCGCGGAGAGACTGGCCGCGTTGCGATCAAGTCCTCTGGTAGGTCAAAATCGAAATCCGAAAGCTTCATACCGCATCCTTATGGCGTCATTTGGCAAAAATAACCGGTTACACCCAAACAACGGGCGTCGCGCGGTTTACGCGCTTTGTGGCGTAATGCAAGCCCAAATCCTGCGCTAGTTCGCCGGTTCGGTGCCAGAGGGTGGCGGCGGCGGGGCAACGCGGAAAATCTCACGGAACATCCCGGGCGTCAGGATCGAGAACGGATTCACCGCAATGCGTGGCGCGGCCGTGGTTCCCGTTAGATCATAGTTAAAGCCGAATAGCCCTTCGCCGCGGCGCGTCAGGAACGAGCCAATCCCGTTCAAGAGGTAGAACGGGCTGATAACGCCCGACATATTGAGCGTATTGGATTTCGTATCAAACTGCCCCGCCATTGAAACACCAAGGCTTGCGCCGACCGCGCTACTTCGGGTCAAAGTCACGCGATTTGGCTCAATAACAAAATCGGCGATCACATCGGTAAAGAGAAGCCCTGTATCGTCAAGCTGCTCTAATAGCCCGACAACAGAAATCGCGTTCAAAAGCCCTGCGAGCGCTGGCGCATCCTTTACCCGCACGCCATTGGCCGTCAGGCGGCCATTGTAGGTTCCGGGTTGGGGGCGCGGCGCAAGGATAAGGTCCATCGCGCCTTTGGTCGCGGATTTAAACAGCCCCGCTGCGCGGAAGGCTCCGCCCGCATCTTCTGAACGTACGCGAACGGCAGTTCCATGTTCGCTCGGCGCGACAGTACCGCTCACAGGAACCTCACCGTTGAGCCGCCCGTTAAACGTCCCTTTGAAGCCCGCTCCACCTGTAAAATTGCCGCGAAAACCGCTAAGGCTGATCTTGTCCGATACCACCAACCGATCAAGCGCCAGCGTTATCGGCGCACCACGTGTTGCCCCACCCGACGCGCCACCGCTGCCGCCAAGCTTCAATCCGCGCACATCAATTCGCCCGCCAAGCACCTGAATTTCTGGTGCAGCGCCTTTGCCCCGCCCCCGCAGTACCACAGGCGCATCAAGCCAATTGCCGACGCGCACGCGGGAAAATTTCGCCGCTTCAAAATCGCCATCCGCGCCAACTCCAACTTTACCGTTTGCCGTAAGTCCGCCGACTTCGATCTCAAGCGCGTCAATCTGTGGCGGTGTCCCCAAGAGGCCAGAAACATTAAGCCGCCCTGTCTGCTTCTCTGAACTTGACCATCCAAGCTCCGGTATTCGCAAACCCAACTGGTTAAGGTCAGAGCTAAACGTAAAGGCAGGCGGTTGATCCTTGATCATGCTGATATCGATATCGGCAGTTCCCGCACCGCGTAGCATCCCCTTTGGTAAGCCAAGGTTAAAAGCCGACACAAAGCGCTCCGAAAGCTCAACACTGCCAGAGACTTTGCTGTTCCCGATATGCTCCGGCCCGAATTGCTTTTGCCAGAACGCATTAAACGGCACCCCATTTTCCGCGGCAGTGCGCGCTTCATCGGCAGTGGTGAAAAGCCAGCCTTGGCCGGAAATCTCCATCCCTTCGGTGTTAACCGAAAGCGCAAGCTCAGGCGCAACAAGATGCTTTCCCGCAACGATTTTGTCAGAGGTCACACCCCGTAACGCACCCTCAACATTGTAATCGACATCCTTGAGCTGAACCTTCTTTACAATGTCAAACCCGAGCCGCGCGGAAAGGTCGGCTTGTCCGTTTGCGATATCCAATGGCTGTCCGTTTTTGCTCAGGAAGTTAAACGGCTCCATGTCGAGCAATGCGAGCGCCGCTGGAATTTCGCCGCGCACCTTCATATCCACCACCATCGGCGACGGGCGCAGCCGTACATCCGGCATTGAAATCACCGTTCCAGCCACATCAAGCCGCCCGCCGTTTGGCGCGGTTACGCCGCCATCCTCAACCACAATCGACATGGTTGGCCCGAACAGCGTCGCATATCCGCGCCCGTTCTCGACCGGCGGCAAAGATTTCATATAGCGCACCTGCGCATCGCTAAACTGATAGCCAAGCGACGTGCGCGGCTCGGTTCCAGGGCTGGTGCGGATTGCGGCATTCACATCATGAATGCGCCCGCCAGTGACATTCTTGTTGAGCCAGCCTCGGGTACGCGGCGCGACTTTCACAGGCCAAAGCGCAAGCAAGCTATCGTGGTCAATCGTGTTGATCTCAAGATCAAGTGCGGTCTGCCAACCTTCGGGCTCTGTGCTGATCCGCCCCTTTGCAAGTATGTGGCGCTCCGCCGTGGTGAGCGAAAGCTGCCCGATATCAAGGCTGAACGGATCAAGCCGAAGCCGCATATCCAACGCTCCACCGTCAAAA
Source organism: Halocynthiibacter sp. C4 (assembly GCF_028823805.1). NCBI lineage: Bacteria > Pseudomonadati > Pseudomonadota > Alphaproteobacteria > Rhodobacterales > Paracoccaceae > Halocynthiibacter > Halocynthiibacter sp. C4. The sequence continues at coordinate 160,048 of NZ_JAPEIE010000002.1, forward strand.
ACAGCGGGCTCCGGCAGGGTTTCGGCGGGGTTCATGGCAAAGTTCTGAACCTGAAATTGGGTCACAAGGGCGTTGGGCCGCTGTCCTTCCCATTCTTGGAGATAAGAAAAGCCCGTTGCTGCAAATTCGCCCGTCTGGGTACGAACCTTCACCTCGTCGAAGGTGATTTTGGCGGTCTCGGGATCATAGCTGAAATAGGTTTTGGCGTCGCGAAAGACGATGGGGCGCGTGTTTGCCGTGGGCTGAAGCGCACCAGCACCGATTTCGAGCGTTCCGTCGAGATCTCCAAGCCGCCCATCCGGAAGAATTTCGCTCCGCAGCGCGCCGGAAATCGGCGCATCCAGCACCCCAAGCCATGATAACGCAGGCGATTGAACCGCGATATCACGCGCGTCCACATCACGCACGGTCATGCCGAAGGTCGCGGCAACACCCTCGCGCGGGGCGGAAAGCGCAAGCGCAATCGGCGCCGCCGCGCCATCATCCATCTGCACCGAAAACGCAACCGCCACGTCGATCTGACCGCCAAGCGTGTTCATAGCCAGCGCGCCGTTTCGCACGGTCCAGGACTTGCCGCTCTGCTCGTCTACCATGTCGAAATCAAGCTTCCGGATCGACACATCCTCAATCACGTTCAGCGTTGGCAAATCAAAGACCCGCTTAAACGACAGGATCACCTCGTTGATATCCCCCGTCGCCGCGAGGCCCGATCCAACATCAGGACCAAGCGACACGTTAAGTTGCCCGCCCCTGTCACGCCGCAGCGCGATCCGCGCGCCTTCCAGATTTACCCTTTTCGGATGCAGCTCCGCGCTAAACAACGGTGAGGTGGCAAAGACGGCCTGTACCCTGTCGAAATGCGCCAGCGGCTTGCCATCTCCGCCGAGATAAACAACATCGCGCAACACGAGATCGGGCGCGAGCCCATCTACAAGCTCCACGCGCGCGCTGCCAATCGCAACAGTCCCTGATGGAATCGTTTCGTTAAGCCTCTCTTCAACCTTCTGGATCACCCAAACTGGCGTATCGACCCCGCGCTTTAGCAACGCAAAGGCCACGCCAACAATGATCACAGCAACCGAAAACAAGCTGAATATCGTGAAAACGCCGATCTTGTGATGGGTTTTCATCTGACGCTTTGGCTGTTTGCGGTTTGGCGCGTCTGGTTCTGGTGTTGTGTCAGCTATGGTCAGGCCCTCGAAAACCGAGCCGCAATCTGCTGGCCCGTTCCTGTGGTTTTTATCTTGGCCCAAAGCAGGGTACAACAAAACCCGATTCTGCAATGAGGACAGACATGACACCACCAATTGATACAAACCAGCCAACCGACGCACTCATCGAAGGCGTACAAGCGCCGCGTTTTGCATTGGCCACGGCAAGCGGCCCGATTTCGAACGAAAGCTTTTCCGGCAAGTCAGTTGTTCTGTTCTTTTATCCGCGTGATAACACCCCTGGTTGTACGACCGAGGCGCTCGAATTCACCGCGCTAATCGAAGAGTTTGCGGCCGCCAACACCACCGTCGTTGGAATCTCCAAAGACACGCTCAAGAAACACGAGAATTTCGCCAACAAACACGACCTAAAAGTGCTGCTCGCCTCGGACGCGGATAGCACCACCTGCGAGGATTTTGGCGTGTGGCGGGAGAAGAAGATGTACGGCAAAACCTTCTATGGCATTGAGCGCAGCACATTTCTTCTTGATGGCGCGGGCCGTGTCCAACGGATCTGGCGCAAGGTCAAACCAGCAGGTCACGCTGCCGAAGTGCTTGAGGCCGCCAAGGCGATTACACAATGAGCAATGAGACAGCTTCCGAAGCAGTGACATTGCCCAAACCTTTGGCGGAAATGGCGGATGACGTCCTTCGGACTGCCGATGCGCGCGAAAAAACCGCGCTCTCGCGTCGCTACGCCGCGCTTTGGCAGGAGGCCCGCAAAAATGGGCAAACGCCCGACATCGGCACCGCCTCGCCGCCTGACTCGCCTGCGCGTCCCTCAGAGCCGCCGCTTCTTGATCCGCGCGATGTGCCGCGCCGCAAACCTGGCACACCGGAAGGTCGCATCGCGATTCTGCATGCTGTGGCGCATATCGAATTGAACGCGGTGGACCTTCACTGGGACATCATCGCGCGGTTTGGCCATATCAAAATGCCCATCGGATTCTATGACGACTGGGTCAAGTCTGCGGACGAAGAATCCAAACATTTCAACCTGATGGCAGATTGTCTTGAAGCGCAGGGAAGCCATTATGGCGCCCTTCCTGCACACGCGGGCATGTGGCGCGCCGCCGAAGATACCGCCGAAGATTTGATGGGGCGGCTTGCGGTTGTTCCTATGGTTCTGGAAGCGCGTGGGCTCGACGTGACACCCGGCATGATCAAGATTTTCAAGCAGGCAAAAGACACCAAAGCCATCGAAGCGCTTGAGGTGATCTATGCCGAAGAAGTCGGGCATGTGGCCTATGGAAGCAAGTGGTTCCATTTCCTTTGCGGGCGCCACGACCTTGATCCAAAAGACGTCTTTCACGATCTGGTTCGCAAATATTTCCACTCGACCCTGCGGCCACCCTTCAATGAGGAAAAACGTGCCGAAGCCGGAATTCCACCGGATTTCTACTGGCCGCTCGCCGATGAGATGCACAAAAATTAGGCAGTCAAATTAATTTTCCCTTAAATGCAGGACATGTGGTCGCAGAGTTCGGCGAGATTTCGCCAATTTTTCACCTATATGCACACTCTTTCCTAAAGAAACTTGATCGATTTAGCGCAAACGTCTAATCACCTTACTGCACGGTAGCCTTGGGGAAGGTACGTGCCACTGGGGAACTTTGGGGCAGCAAACGGGGCAGGATTTTGCGGGCACGACTATTAAACAGGCTTAACACAGCACTGGAAAAACGCTTACCGGAACGCAGGTTGTTTCTGCGTTCGGACAATGAAACCCGCTTTCTGCGTCTTAAGCCAACCACTCAAGCTTTTGCACTTCTAGGTTGTGCGAGCGTCGTTGGGTGGACAATCGTCGCCTCCTCGATCCTGTTCATGCAAAGCATCAGCTCTGGCTCTCTTCGGGATCAGGCCGAGCGCGAACAGTTCCTTTATGAAGCCCGCCTCAACACGCTGTCTGCCGAACGGGATTACCGCACCGAAGAAGCGATCTCCGCGCAGCAACGTTTCTCAAAGGCGTTGGACGAAATTTCCGAAATGCAGTCGGAGTTGCTCCGGTTGGAAGACCGCCGGTACGAGCTTGAAACCGGCATCGAGGTCATACAGGCAACTCTTCGCAAGACAATCAAGGAACGCGACGCCGCGCGCGCCGAAGCCGCTGAATACGCGCTTAAACTTGAGGGAAGCGAAGAGAACACAATCGCAGATGCCGGCTCAGTGGATGATGTTCTGAACACTGTCGATTTCCTGACCGCTGCTCTCGCAGGTGCTGCTGACGAGCGTGATCGCATTGCTCAAGACGCCTCCTCGGCTTTCGCAACGATTGCCGATCTGGAGTTCGAGGCCAAACTGATGCGTCAACGTAATGACCGCATCTTCAGCCAACTCGAAGAGGCCGTGTCTGTTTCACTGTCTCCAATGGATCAGATGTTCCGCAATGCTGGCCTCTCGCCTGACAGCATCCTCAAGCAGGTGCGCGCCGGTTACAACGGCCAAGGCGGACCACTTACGCCGCTGTCCTTCTCTACCAAAGGTGAGCGCCCTGACGCCGACAGCCTGCGCGCCAATGCGATTTTGCGCAGCATGGACAACGTGAACATCTATCGTATCGCCGCCGAAAAAGCGCCATTCGCCCTGCCCGTCAAATCCGCCTTCCGCTTCACATCAGGCTTTGGTCCACGTTGGGGCCGGATGCACAACGGTACCGACTTCGCCGCTTCGCACGGCACGCCCATCCACACCACAGGCGATGGCGTCGTGATTCACGCAGGCTGGCAGTCCGGTTATGGCAATCTAGTTAAAGTACAGCACGAGTTCGGGATCGTAACCTTCTATGCCCATATGTCAAAAATCCGCGTGAAAAAGGGCCAAAGAGTCTCGCGCGGGGATCGTATTGGTGATATGGGAAATACTGGTCGGTCCACTGGCACACACCTTCATTACGAAGTGCGTGTAGGTGGCAAACCCGTCAACCCGATGAAATTTATCAAGGCAGCACGCGATGTTTTCTAAAAGCAAAATCAATGAACCCGGCCCCAAGAAATCCGGCGAACCAGTGACCGCTAAACCTACGGAGGCCGCAGTGCCAACTACCCCTACTGAGATGAAACAAACGGCACCGAAAGCAAAACCACCGGCATCGGTACTGTCTTCTGATCTCGCAATCACAGGCAACCTCAAGACATCTGGCGACATCCAGATCGAAGGAACCGTGGATGGCGATATCCGCGCGCACCTGCTGACCGTTGGCGAAGGTGCAACTGTTCGCGGTGAAGTTATTGCAGATGACGTTGTTGTAAACGGCCGTGTCATTGGCCGCGTTCGTGGCCTCAAAGTTCGCCTGACATCGACAGCACGCGTTGAGGGTGACATCATCCACAAAACAATCGCGATCGAAAGCGGCGCACACTTCGAGGGCTCCGTCCAACGTCAGGACGATCCCCTGAACTCCGGCGCAAAGCCAGCTGCCAAACCAGTGGCTGCTGCTGCACCGAAATCCGCTTAAACAATACAGTTTCACAGCGTGAGAATTGACAAAGAGCTGCCAGATTTTGGCGGCTCTTTTTGTTTGGAGGAAAATCTCAGATTCAAACGCCCTATTCCATCGTACGCATCCACGCATGTCCGAATTGCAGCATCCAGATTGTTTCTTCCGGCCCGCGCGCGATATCAATTCCAACATCGATCCCGAGTTTGCGGGCAATCTTGTACCGCACGCCAACACCATATGTGTGCACCGGCCCTGAATCGTCAAAGATACGCGAATTCCCGGCAACGCTTGTCCCGTACCCCGCAAAGGCAACCCCTGCCCAACGGTCGTCAAAATCCTTACGGAGCTGAATTTCGGTACTGGACGCGCGCTCGCCAGCGTAACGCCCCCACGAGATTCCACGCAAACTGATCTGCGGAGCCATGTTGAACGGAGTATCGCCATTGCTCCAGTCATAGCGGGTCATTGCGCCGATACTCCAACCATTGTCGCCAAGCTTCTGAAAGCCGTGGAGCGCAACCATTCCGAGGTCAAAGTCGGCGTCACTTCCTATTGCGCCGTCAAACAAATCGTACCGCATAACCGCATCAATGCCCTGTAGCGGCGTTACGCTGTTATCGCGGGTGTCATAGGTTCCCATCAAACCAAGCGCGGAATACCGTTTCTCGACGGCGAACTCTTCGAGGATGCCCCCCAGCCTTCCTTCGGCATCAAGGCTGATCGTACTCGCCTGATAGCGGAAGCGAGGGCCGACGTACCACGGTGTCTCGCCTACTTGCATGCGCAGGTGCCCGAACACACCACCTGTAACATTGTTATACTCAATAGAGCGCGAGCTTCCGAACGGATACACTGGCAGATGAAGGTCCGCGCCTCCTATCCCAACCGTGTATTTTACCCGCCCGTCCCGAAAAGCGCCCGTCTGCATGGCACCGCCGCCAAACGAATTATTGCCCGTAATAAATGCGCCAACCATCGTACGTCGCACATTCTTGGTTGTTGGATCACCTTGAACAAACTGCCCAACAATACCGATCCCCTTATCTACGGCAGGTTCCGTAATGATGACCGGCATCGGAACGAAACCACCGCGCGCGAGAAAGGCGCTGACATCAAACATATTGTCTTCTGGATCGATGAATTGCTCGGTAAAGGAATTCGCATGTGCTGGAAAAATGGAAAGCGCGCACGATCCTGCCATGGCGAACGCCGCCGCCATTTTCCTCAATGAACAGGTCGAGGCATCGAAAATCATGCAAAACCTATGGCTGGTCTAAATAAGTCCAGCATAGGTTGGGACAAGCGTCAAAACTAGAGAAACTTCTAGTCTTCACCCTGCGCTTCGGAGCGGCTCTTACCGGCAACATCCATCGCAAGCGTAGCTGCCATAAAGCCGTCGAGGTCACCGTCGAGCACGCCTTTTGTGTCGGATGTCTCGTGATTGGTGCGCAGGTCTTTGACCATCTGATACGGCTGGAGAACATAGCTGCGGATCTGGTTGCCCCAGCCCGCATCGCCTTTGTTTTCGTGGGCCTCGTTGATGGCGGCGTTCCGTTTATCGAGCTCCATTTGATAGAGCCGCGATTTCAGTGCCTTCATCGCGATATCACGGTTCTGGTGCTGCGATTTCTCGGAGCTTGTGACCACAATGCCGGTGGGCGCGTGGGTGATCCGAACGGCGGAGTCGGTGGTGTTCACGTGCTGCCCGCCCGCGCCGGAACTGCGGTAGGTATCAATGCGGATATCGGCGGGGTTCACTTCGATCTCGATGTTGTCATCCACCACCGGATAGACCCAGACAGAACAGAATGACGTATGCCGCTTGGCTGCCGAGTCAAAGGGCGAAATCCGAACAAGGCGGTGTACGCCACTCTCGGACTTCAGCCAGCCATAGGCGTTCGGCCCGCTGATCTTGTAGGCGGCGGATTTGATGCCCGCCTCATCGCCAGCGCTCTCGCTCTGAAGCTCGACCGTATAGCCTTTTTTCTCTGCCCAACGCACATACATCCGCGCGAGCATTGAGGCCCAGTCACAGCTCTCTGTGCCGCCAGCACCGGAATTGATCTCAAGGAAAGTATCGTTGCCGTCGGCCTCTCCATCCAGCAGGGCTTCAAGCTCTTTTTCTGCGGCGGTTTTCTCGAGCGCGAGGATTGCCTCCTCCGCATCCGCAACAACCTCGGCGTCCTCTTCCATCTCGCCCAATTCGATCATCTCGATATTATCGGCAAGGTCCTGTTTGATGGACTTATAGGTGTCCATCGCATCCACGAGCATCTGGCGTTCGCGCATAAGTTTCTGCGCTTTGGCCGGATCATTCCAAAGTTCGGGGTCTTCGGTGCGGGCGTTGAATTCCTCAAGGCGGTGTTCCGCCGTTTCCCAGCCCAGTCGTTGCTTGAGAAGGTCGAGCGATTTCTCAATCGCAGTTACGGAATTTTGCACTTCGGCCCGCATCGGATGTCCTTTGGATCAGGGGTTCGCCGAGTGTGATAGCAAGCCCCAAACCCGCGAACAAGGGCAAAGCATCGCCCTCGTTCCTACTGCTCCATTGTTAAGGCTGGTCTAGTATTCGCCGCCGCTGGTGATCGTGCCGAAGGTGGCCTTGTCTCCAAAAGTTACGGTCTCGCCTGTTGAGGTTTTTTCAACGCGGGTATCTTCAACATCCCCAACCTCTTCGAACAGAGGAAGATCGCTCGCCATCGCAAAGCCACCATCATAGGTCACACCAAAGAGTGGCTCTTCGCCATTGCGGAAATACTCGGCCACAACATTCGGACCGGACGCATCATTTCCAAGACGCGCACCGGTGTAACGGTCGATCTTGATAAAGTGACCACCGGGCGGAATGTCAAAGCTGCCGCCCCCGAATTTCTTGGTCGCTTCCTTCATGAACTGGTTGAATACGGGGCCACAGAGCGTGCCGCCATAACCACCAGGCGCGAGGCTGCGCGGACGGTCGTGACCGATGTAGCACCCTGCCACGATGTTGCTGGTGAACCCAACAAACCACGCATCTTTACTGTCATTCGTCGTCCCTGTTTTACCCGCAACCGGCACGCCAAGGTCGATGCGCCCTGCGGCGGTCCCGCGCTGCACAACGCCCTGCATCATCGAGGTAAGCTGATAGGCTGTCACAGGGTCCATCACCCGTTCGCGTCCGGTATGGATTGCGGGCGCAACACCTGGCTCAAGGCTTGCCACCTGACATTCCAGACAATCGCGCTGATCGTGGCGGTAAACTGTTTTACCCCAACGGTCCTGCACGCGATCAACCAGCGTTGGCTCAACACGCTCGCCACCATTGGCAAACATCGCATAGGCCGCAACCATCTTGAACAGGGTTGTTTCCTCTGCACCAAGGGAGTTTGACAGGAAGGTGTTCATATTGTCGTAAACGCCAAACCGCTCGGCATAGCGCGCAATGGTGTCCATACCGACCTCTTGTGCAAGTCGGATGGTCATCAGGTTCCGCGATTGTTCGATCCCTGTCCGAAGCGGCGTTGGGCCGTAGAATTTGTTGCTGGAGTTTTTCGGACGCCAGACCCCTGCCCCCGTATCAATCTCGATCGGAGCGTCAATAATGATCGTTGCAGGGGAATATCCGCTGTCCAGCGCCGCCGCATACACGAAAGGCTTGAAGGACGAACCGGGCTGGCGCGTCGCTTGGGTTGCACGGTTAAACACCGAGTTCTGATAAGAGAACCCACCCTGCATCGCGATTACACGGCCCGTGTTAACATCCATCGCCATAAAGGCGCCCTGCACTTCTGGCACCTGTCGCAGCGTCCAGCGGATGAAACTGCCGTCATCATCACTGGTCATCGCGCGGACATAGACAACATCGCCCACATCAACCAAATCAGCAGCCTTGCGCGCCTTACCCGAAAGCGAACCGTCCTCGCGACGCTTGCGCGCCCATGTCACGTCTTTCGCGGGAATCCAGTGACCGTCTTCGTCATTTTCGACGCCTTCGATGCCAATGCGCGCGCTGGTGTCGCCAGTTTCCAGAACAACAGCAACATGCCAACCTTCGACATCCCGCGCGAGTTCTGTTTCGGCAAGAGCCGCGCGCCACGTGGCTTCATCGGCCATTTGCTCTTCGGTCAGTTTTATACCTGTGCCGCGCCAAACCCCGCGAGACCGGTCATAATCCTCAAGACCTTTTTGAAGCGCCTTCGCGGCCTCGACTTGAAGATCCTGATCCACAGTCGCCCGAACGGTCAGCCCGCCGGTAAAGAATTCGTCCTCGCCGAAATCGCGACTCAACTGGCGGCGGATCTCGTCAGAGAAATAATCCCGCGGTGGCAGGTTGGATTTGAAGCTGTCGTATTCACCGTTTTGAACAGTGCGCAGCGGCTCTGCCATGGCCTTTTCGTACTCAGCCTCGGTCAGATACCCGTTGTCATACATCTCGCTCAAAACATAAGCGCGCCGTGCCATGGCCCGATCAAGCTGGCGTACGGGGTGATAATCGCTCGGCGCCTTTGGCAAGACCGCAAGATAAGCCGCCTCTTCAACCGTCAACTCAGAGAGCGTCTTGTTGAAGTACGTCAGCGCGGCCGCAGCTACGCCATAAGAGTTCTGACCAAGGAAGATTTCGTTCAGATAAATCTCGAGAATGTGATCGCGCGAGAGCGTCGTGACCATACGGTTACTCAGGATAATCTCCTGAATCTTCCGTTCAATGGTTCGTCCGCCATGAAGGAAGCTGATCTTGGCAACCTGCTGTGGAATCGTTGAGGCCCCGCGAAGCCGCTCGCCCTTGGTTTGAATAGCCTCGACAATCACAGCAGCAATGCCGCGAACGTCGTAGCCTTTATGGGTGTAGAAATTCTTGTCTTCCGCCGAGATGAAAGCCTGTTTTACCACATCCGGAATCTCTTCAATCGGCGCGTAAATCCTGCGTTCCTTGGCGAATTCGTCCATAATCAGCCCTTCGCCCGAGTAAACGCGGCTGATTGTGTCGGGGCGATATTGCGTCAAAGTCTCTGTATTGGGCAGGTCTCGAGAGAACATCCAAAAGATGCCCCCGATCGTCAGACCGGCCATAACGATCCCAAGCACAAGGAAGCTAAAGATACCGCCGAAAAAGTTTAGAATAGCCCGTAGCACTGGTGGCCCCCAAAAGAATTACACTTCTCTATATATACCCAGTGCAGGAGGGTCAAAAGCCTTTCGGCAGATTGCCGCCACCTCAGATATTGGCGCTTGCACGGCCGGTGGAAACAGGTCACCTAGACCTATGCGACCAGAAGATATTCTAGATACCTATGAGACCCACGGCCCTGCCTATGCCGCACGGCGCAACAAAACCCTGTTTGAGCGCCGCTGGCTGGATCGTTTTCTGGCCCATGCGCCGGGACGCGACATCCTTGATGTTGGCTGCGGCGGCGGCTTGCCTATTGCCCGCTATATCCGTGAGCGGAACCGCGAGGTCACCGGTGTTGATGGCGCGGCGAGCATGGTGACGCTGTTTGCAGAGAATGTTCCGGGTGCGACCGTCCACCACGCCGATATGCGCGGGCTGGACCTTGGCAAAGAATTTGATGGGCTCATCGCGTGGAACAGCTTCTTTCATCTTAGCGTTGAAGACCAGCGCGCTATGTTCCCTGTCTTTGCCGCACATGCCGCGCCCGGCGCGCCTCTTTTGGTAACCACTGGCCCAAGTGCCGGCGAAGCAATCGGCGAAGTCGAAGGCGCACCAATTTATCATGCGTCCCTCAATCCCGAAGACTATCATAAGCTCTTTGACGAGGCTGGGTTTGACGTTGTTGATTTCGTTCCCGAAGACCCTGATTGCGCGGGGCATTCGGTATGGTTGGCACGGCGGCGCAAAGGTTAAGCGCCACCGCTCTATCTGGTTACTGGCGCAGCAGTTGCGCCTGCGCCGCATCTTTCACCCGCCATGCATTGAGCGCCGCGAGTATGCCGCGCTGCGCTTTTTCGCGCCACTTGGGGTTTTGAATGTCGGCAAGGTCGTTCGGGTTTGACAAAAAGCCAAGCTCGACCAGAACCGATGGAATATCCGGCGCCTTCAGAACTGAGAAACCCGCTTCAAGTCGCGGTTTCTTATACATTTTTCCGAGTTCGTCCTTCAACGAGATCACAAGTTCATCCGCAAGACTATCTGAACGCGGCGCTGTTTCCATTCTGGCAAGGTCCATCAAAACTGTGGCAATGTCATCGCCTTGATCCGACAGATCAACACCCGCCAAAAGGTCCGCGCGATCGTGGCGTTCGGCAAGCTTCTGCGAGGCCAAATCGCTGGCTTTCTCCGATAGGGTATAGATCGTCGCCCCCGTCGCCCGCCCCTCGGCGAGCGCGTCCGCGTGGATCGAAATGAATACATCCGCCTTGGCCGCCCGCGCAACAGTGACCCGCGTTTCCAAGGGCACAAACACATCGTCTTCACGCGTCAGTACAACCTGATAGCCGCCATCGCGCAGTAGCATCTCCTTAAGCTCGCGCGCAAAAAGCAACATCAGATCAGATTCCCGCACGGGCGCCTCTTTGGTTCCGGCCTCTGCCCCCGGATCAATACCGCCATGCCCCGGATCAAGCACGATAATCAGATCACGCTCGCCCGTTTGCCGCCGCACTGGCGCGTTCAGCCCCTCAACACCTTTGCGCGTGTAGGTCGCCCCTTCGGGCGCGCCAGAAGCCGCGCGAAACGCCTCCTCACTTGCGGGAACAAGCGCAACGGTAAATTGACTCTCGCGGTTGTCGCCGATGGTCATTCCAGCTTCATCCACTACAAAGGGTGCCGCCAAATCAACCACCATCCGTGACCAGCCAGCCTTGAACGCACCAAGCCGTACGGCCTCTGCGTTATTTCCTGTGATCACCGTATCCGCATCAATGCCGCGCCAATCCACCTCGTTGAAATCCACCACGAGGCGCATTGGGTCCGCCAGCGTGAACACCCGATAAGGCACCGGCTGGCTTAGGGTCAACGAAACCGAGAGTCCCGCGCCAGTGTCCGTCACTTTTGCGGTTTCGGGCTCGACCGTGGCCAGCGCGTTAAAATCCTGTGCACTGCCCGCTGTTGCGGCGAAAGACGCCCAAAGCGCAACGATAACCCCTGCAAATCGCCTCATGCGCCGACCTCGTGATCGGGGAAGCGTTTTGCCATATACGCCGCAAGCCGCTTGATCCCTTCGGCCATATCTGCCGTGGACCGCGCATAGGAAAAGCGAAGCCACTGCCCACCGCGCCCTGCATCAAAATCAAGGCCCGGTGTCACCGCAACGCCTGCGTCGTCAAGGATTTCAGAAGCGAATGCGAGGCTGTCGTCGGTATACTCAGATACATCCGCGTAAATATAAAATGCTCCATCAGGCGGCGCGATACGGGTAAATCCGGCCTTTGGCAGCTCTTCAAGCATCAGAGCGCGATTGGCCTTGTAAACTTCAAGATTTGCCTCTGTTTCTTCCTCGCAAGACAGTGCGCCAAGAGCCGCGACCTGTGCGGCATGCGGCGCACAGATGAACATGTTCTGCGCCAGTCGCTCGACTGTACGCACATGATCTTCGGGGACCACCATCCAGCCGATGCGCCATCCTGTCATCGAAAAATACTTGGAGAAGGAATTGATCACATAGACATCATCGGAAATCTCAAGCGCTGAAATCGCGCGGCCTTCGTATTGAATGCCGTGGTAAATCTCGTCGGAGATAAACTTGGTTCCATTGGCGTCGCAGGCTTGGATCAAATCGGCCAGCGCGTCACGCGAGAGCATTGTTCCGCTCGGGTTGGCGGGGCTGGCGACGATCAAACCATCAAGGTTCTGTCCTTCAAGATCGCTCGGCACCGGCTGGAACCGATGTGCGGCTGCGGTTTCGATCCCCACGTCTTGCAAGCTGAGCGCGCGCAAGATCTGGCGGTAAGACGGATAGCCCGGCAAGCCAAGGCCCACACGGTCCTTCGCATCAAACAGCGCCGTAAACGCCAAAAGAAAAGCCGCCGAAGACCCCGCAGTCACCACAATCCGCTCTGGCGAAATCGTCAGCCCGTACCAGCGTTGGTACAGGTCCGCGATGCCACGTCGCAATTCCGGCAGGCCAAGCGCGACCGTATAGCCAAGCGCCCCCTCTTCCATCGCGGACGCCAATGCCGCGCGCGCACCCACAGGCGCTGGCGTGCTGGGCTGGCCGACTTCCATATGGATGATATGCCGCCCGCTGGCCTCTGCCTTGGCGGCGGCTTCCATCACATCCATAACAATAAAGGGATCAACCTGTGAACGCCTTGAAACCTGCATCAAATCTTTCCTATGCTCCCAACCTAGGGCTTTGTCCCAGTAGAGAAAGAAAAGGTCAATGCAGACACGCAGGCAATCCCCGTTTCGACGCGCAATTCTCGTGCTGTGCTGGCTATTGCTGGTGCCTCAAACCCTGTTTGCACAGGGGATTATCCGCGATCCCGATATCGAACACGCCCTTGGCAAACTTGCCGAACCGGTACTCAGCGCGGCAGGGCTCAATCCAGGGCGCGTCAAGATCATCATGATCAATGATTCCTCGATGAACGCCTTTGTGATTGATCGGCGCCACATTTTTATTCACACGGGCATGATCCTCAAAATGAAACGCGCCGCCGAACTTCAAGGCGTGATTGCCCACGAAGCCGCCCATATTGCCAACGGCCATATCACCCGCCGCGCCGTGAACGCTGGCGGCGCAAGTAGCCTTGCAAAGCTTGGCCTGCTGCTCGGTGCTGCTGCGGCGGCGGCTTCTGGTCGTGGGGATGTTGGGCTTGCGGTTGCGGCGGGAACGGCGGGCTCTGCGCGGCGGGGTCTGCTTGGGCATACCCGCGCCGAAGAAGCCAGCGCCGACCAAGCCAGCTTCCGCTATATGGCGCGCGCGGGCATTGACCCGAACGGCATTATTGATGTGTTAGATATTTTCGCAGGGCAAGAGAGCCTCGCGCTCAACCGTCAAGATGCCTATGCCCGCAGCCACCCGCTCAGCCGTGACCGCTTGCGCGCGGCCAAAGGGTTTGCCGCCGCCTATGAAGGCAAGACCAAACCACAGGCAGAAGCGGACTATTGGTTCACCCGCGCGAAAATCAAACTTGAAGCCTTTGTGCGCAATCCGAAATCCGTTCTGCGCAAGGCCAAAAACGGCGACACTTCGGAACTGGCACAATTGCGCCGCGCCATCGGATATCATCGCCTTGCCCAAGGAGACAAAGCAGCAGCGGCGATCAACGAGGTTGTCGCCATGCGCCCGAATGACCCCTATTATCAGGAACTGCGCGCCCAAATTCTCTATGAATCCCGCCAATACAGCGCCGCAACCAATGCCTATGCCAAGGCCGTATCTCTCGCGCCGCGCAATGCGCTGATCCTCGCTGGATATGGCCGCTCGCTCTTGGCGCTCGACACGCGCGAAAGCAACAAAAAGGCGCTGGACGTGCTTGTCAAAGCTGCAGGACGCGATGCCAATGACCCGCGCATGCTCCGTGATCTGGCCGTGGCCTACGCCAAAAACGGCAACAACGGCATGGCTTCTTTGGTAACAGCAGAACGCTATGCCCTGCTCGGGCGGTTTGACGACGCAGCCCTCCATGCGAACCGCGCGCTTGGCCAGCTACCTGGCGGTTCCGCTGGATCGCGCAAGGCGCAAGACATCGTCTTTATTGCGAAAAACGCCCCGAGAAAGGGCCGCAAACGTTAGGACAAGCTATTCCGCGGCTTCGCTCGCGGCCTTCTCGGCCTCGATTGCGGCAGCTTTGGCTTCGACCTGCTCGACGATGTGGTCAATCATCTGGTCGTTGCTCATCTTGTGGCTCTGTTTGCCCGCAAGATAGACCATTCCGCTTCCGGCTCCACCGCCGGTAAAGCCCACATCCGTCATCAGCGCTTCGCCCGGCCCGTTGACCACACACCCGATAATCGACAGGCTCAAGCTGGTGGAAATATGCGCCAGACGGTCCTCGAGCTTTTCAACGGTTTTGATCACGTCAAACCCCTGCCGCGCGCAGGATGGGCAGGAAATGATCGTTACGCCACGATGGCGCAGCCCGAGTGATTTCAGGATTTCATATCCCACCTTAACCTCTTCGACGGGATCCGCCGAAAGGCTCACGCGCATTGTGTCACCAATCCCCATCCAAAGGAGATTGCCAAGGCCGATGGACGATTTGATCGTCCCCGCCATAAGCCCGCCCGCCTCGGTAATTCCAAGGTGGATCGGCGCGTCTGTTTCCTCTGCCAGCGCTTGATAGGCCGCCGCAGACAGGAACACATCGCTGGCTTTGACCGAGATTTTGAACTCGTGAAAATCGTTGTCCTGTAGCAGTTTGATATGATCAAGACCGCTTTCCACCATCGCCTCTGGGCATGGTTCGGCGTATTTATCAAGCAGGTGCTTCTCAAGGCTACCCGCATTCACGCCGATACGGATCGAGCAACCGTGGTCCTTTGCGGCCTGCACCACTTCGCGCACGCGCTTTGCGTCCCCGATGTTACCCGGATTGATCCGCAAGCAAGCCGCACCGGCTTCGGCAGCCTCAATCGCGCGTTTGTAGTGAAAATGAATGTCGGCCACGATCGGCACGGGGCTTTCCGCCACGATTTCCTTGAGCGCGCGCGTACTTTCCGCATCTGGTGTCGAAACCCGAACAATATCCGCACCCGCATCCGCACAGGCCAGAACCTGTTTGATCGTGGCGCTGGCGTCTGTCGTCAGCGTGTTGGTCATGGTCTGGACCGAAATCGGTGCATCGCCTCCAACGGCGACATTCCCCACCATAATCTGGCGCGACTTGCGCCGGTGAATATTACGCCAAGGTCTGATGTGATTGAGCGACATCCGGTCTCTCCGAAGTAAGGTCCGTTGAGGGATAGATAGGGTTTCATGCGCGCGGGGGCAACATGGATTTCAAGAGAGGCTGACTTCGGCTAACGTCTCTTCCTTCACCTGATCAAAGCCTCTCGCCGCCTACCCCTAGCTTTGAACATAGGCATCGACTTCGATCTCAACCAACCATTCGGGATTAACGAACCTGTTGATGGCCATGATGGTATCAACGGGTCGCGCGTCGAGACAATATTCCTTCCGCGCTTCAATCGCATTTTTCCAATTGTCGATGTCGGTCAAAATAACGCGTGTGCGCACGATGTCATGCAATCCAGATCCCGCGTCTTCGAGCGCGGCTTTGATGATTTCAAAGCATTGCTTGGTCTGGGCGCGCACATCCCCGACGCCAACAGTTTTGCCATCGCTGTCAACTGGGGCCGTGCCACCCACCGCAATAAAAGGGCCAACCCGAACCGCGCGGCTAAACCCGACGATCTTTTCCATGGGGTTGCCATTCGAAATCAATTTGCGTTCAGCTGGCATTCGGCCATCCTCTCATTGCTTTGAAAGAAAACAGCCTAGCACACCTCTCACTCACAACCGCTTGCTAAATGCAAAAAAAGGCGCCGTGAAAAACAGCGCCTTGCATGAGATAGCCAGCTTTGCTTTCTATTCTTCGGGCAAATCCGCCTGCGCGACGACCGCCATATGAGCGGCAAGGTCGGTGTCTTTGGTGAGATCGGCGACTGTGTAGCTCTCGCTCAGGGCCGCATCAGACAGCGCCACCTCGGACACAACCTGTCCTGGGTCACCCGCTGGGCCATAGGTTTCACCGTTTACGCCAAAATAGACAGCGCCCGAATTACCGGCCCGCAAAGTTGGAGCTTCTTCGGTCTGTGGCACGACGAACTCTTCGCCGGCATCAAGAATTTTCTCGAAAATGACGGTGCCGTCGGCAGCGCTGATCCGGACCCACGCAGGGCGCACAGCAAAGACTTTCAGCTCTGGTGCGGCACTGGCCACAACCTGCACATCAGACATTGGCTCTTCGAGGGATGTGGCACCGGCTTCTGCAACTTGCGTAGACGGGCGTTCGTATCCGGCGAAAGGGTCAATCGTTGCAATCGGTCCATCGCGTGCCACGAGAACGGGAACTTCAAGAGCTTCGGGGCGATAGAGACGATCGAGCGCCTCGGCCGAAATGCCCCCCTTTTCTTGTGGAAGGACATCAGCCGCAAATTCTGTGCTTGTTGCGAGGTCATCAAATCCGCTCGCGTCGGCCACAGGGGCAAATTGCACGCGCTGGATTTGTTGCAAAACAGTGTAGCCGCCGTAGCCGACACCCGAGATCAGAGCGAGCAGAACGGCAACAGAGCCAATCGCGCTTGGCTGTACCTTCGACAACAGCGCCTCACCGCGCGGCACGAAACTTACATTCGGCTCGATAAACGGATCACGCTTGTCTGACGTTGTTTTTCGGCTGCGCTCTGGTTTGGCAGTGGCTTTGCTGCCAGCGGCCATGCCATGCACATTCTCGAAGTTGGATTCGGCGCAAAACTGGCGATACGTCTCATCTGGGTCCATGCCCAGATAGCGCGCATAAGAGCGAACGTAACCAGCGATAAAACCGGCAGTTTCAAAGGCGTGAGGATCGGCGTTTTCGATGGCGGCAATATAGGTGGCCTTGACTTTAAGCTCGCGCTGAACATCCAATAGGCTTTTGCCCATGGTCGCCCGCTCACCCCGCATGATATCGCCCAAGCGAATTTCATAGGAGTCAAAACCTTGCGGCCTTTCCTCCTCGACTGGTTGCGGAGATATAATGCGCCTAATCATAGCACTGCCCCGAGTTTCACTATTGCCCCCAATAGCTGGTTCAAAATCGGGTCGATTCGCCTGTGACCCTGACTTAGCCAGCTTCTTAGGACAACTCTAACATAGTGCAAACGATTCTGCACCAAAGATGATGTTAACCAGCGAGTTCGGCACGATTAAGCGCACAATGTGACCAAAGATCGTCCAAACCATGCACAAGTGCATCCATTTCACGCGGTCCGTGAACGGGCGACGGCGTAAAGCGGAGCCGCTCTGTGCCGCGCGGAACGGTTGGGAAATTAATTGGTTGCACATAGATCCCGTGATCTTCCAGCAGACGATCCGAGATCATCTTGCATTTCACAGGGTTGCCCACGTGCACAGGAACAATGTGGCTTCCGTGATCGATAATCGGCAGGCCAAGCCCCTTGAGGCGGGTCTTGAGGATGCGCGCCTGTGTCTGGTGCGCCTCGCGCAGGGCCTGATCGGTTTTCAGATGCCGAACCGAGGCCGCCGCCCCTGCCGCAATCGTCGGTGCGAGCGACGTGGTAAAGATGAAACCGGGTGCATAGGAGCGGATTGCGTCACAGAGCTTGGCGTCCGCAGCAATATACCCGCCCATTACGCCATAGGCTTTGGCAAGCGTGCCGTTGATGATGTCGATACGGCCCATCAACCCGTCGCGCTCGGCAACACCGGCGCCGCGTGGACCATACATACCCACGGCATGCACTTCGTCGATATAGGTAAGCGCATTGAATTCATCGGCAAGATCAAGGATTTGCTCAATCGGGCCAAAGTCACCGTCCATCGAATAAACCGATTCAAACGCGATGAGTTTCGGCGCATCAGACGGATCCGCTTCAAGCAACTCACGCAGATGTTCAACGTCATTGTGACGGAAAATCCGCTTCGCGCCACCGTTGCGGCGCACGCCCTCGATCATCGACGCATGGTTGAGCGCATCGGAATAGATAATCAGACCAGGGAAGAGCTTTGGCAGCGTCGAAAGCGTCGCGTCATTGGCGATATAGGCGCTGGTGAACAGGAGCGCGCCCTCTTTCTGGTGAAGATCGGCAAGCTCGGCCTCAAGGCGTTTGTGATACACCGTTGTGCCAGAGATGTTGCGTGTGCCGCCAGAGCCCGCGCCGGTTGCATCAATCGCTTCATGCATCGCCTCAAGAACAACCGGATGCTGCCCCATGCCAAGGTAATCATTGCCGCACCACACGGTAATATTCTGCTCCTGCCCATCCGGACGAGTCCAGACAGCGTGCGGAAACGCGCCGTTCTTGCGTTCAATGTCGATGAATGTGCGGTAGCGCCCTTCTTCGTGCAGATTGTTCAACGCGAGGTCGATCTTTGCTTTATAGTCCAAGGCGCTCTCCAAACTGCCTAGTGAACACACGCGCGTGTGCATTCTTCGGTTTCTGCTCTTCCTACGAAAGAACCTGTTCACAAGCTACGTTACAAAATGACGCGACCTGTATCAATTGCTTGAGGCGATATTTATGGAATCATTCTAGCTATGACTTTGAGGTAAATCAAAGCGCGTGATTTCCGCTGCCGCGGAGCTATATATCGATTTTTTCGCGAGCGGGAACCGGCCTTTTGCGCAACGTTACGGCAAGTCGGCTTGCGCCTGCCTATGGCAATGATACGGTACAACAACCGTAGACCATACACCGCAGTCCATCCAACGCTCGAAAACGCGGGTGGATTTCAGCGGTAAACCATCAAAAACACACGGATATTATATGACACTCGCGCCCGTCCTAGACCAGATTGACCAAGACCTCGACACAGCCACCGAACGGCTGTTCGACCTGCTGCGCATCCCCTCGATCTCCACCGATCCGGCCTATAAAGAAGACTGCGATAAGGCCGCGGATTGGCTGGTCAATGAGCTATCAGACCTCGGATTTGAGGCCAGCAAGCGCCCAACCCCCGGCCATCCGATGGTGGTTGCCCATGGCGAAGGCCCAGATGACGCGCCACATGTGCTGTTTTACGGTCACTACGACGTGCAACCGGTTGATCCGCTCGAGCTTTGGGACAACCCGCCGTTTGAACCCGCGCTTGAGGACACGCCAAAAGGCAAAGTCCTACGCGGACGCGGCACATCCGATGACAAGGGCCAGTTGATGACCTTCGTCGAAGCCTGCCGCGCGTGGCTCAAGGTTCACGGAAAACTGCCGGTCAAGGTCTCTTTCTTTTTTGAAGGCGAAGAAGAAAGCGGCTCCCCTTCTCTTGTGCCCTTCATGCAAGAGAACGCTGCCGAGTTGAAAACCGATATCGCGCTCATCTGTGACACTGGATTGTTTGGCGAAGAAACCCCGGCGATTGTCACCCGTCTGCGCGGCCTTCTGGGCGAGGAAATCACCATCCACGGCCCAAGCAAAGACCTGCATTCCGGCATGTATGGGGGTATTTCAATCAACCCGACGCGCGTTTTGGCCAAAATCATTGCCGATCTGCACGATGAAACAGGTCGCATTCAGGTGCCGCATTTCTATGACGATGTGGCCGAGCTTCCGGATGACATCAAAGCGCAATGGGACGCGCTCGGCTTTGATGCCTCGCAATTCCTTGGCGAAGTTGGCCTTTCGGTTCCTGCAGGGGAACAAGACCGCACACCGCTTGAAATGATCTGGTCGCGTCCGACTTGCGAAGTGAACGGCATTGAGGCGGGCTATACGGGCGACGGGTTCAAAACCGTGCTCCCCGCACAAGCCACCGCCAAGATCAGCTTCCGCCTTGTCAGCGGCCAAGACCCGTTCGCCATCCGCGAAAACTTCCGCGCTTTCGTGGAAAGCCGCCTGCCCGAAGATTGCACGGTGACGTACAAACCACACGGCGCCTCTCCTGCAGGTGAAATGGTAACATCAAATCCGGCATTCAAAGCGGCGCAAAAAGCGCTATCTGATGAGTGGCCCCGCCCTGCGGCATTCGTTGGCTGCGGTGGCTCAATCCCGATTGCTGGGCATTTCAAAACCATCCTCGACATGGACGCAATGCTTATCGGTTTCGGCAAAGACGATGACCAGCTTCACTCCCCGAACGAGAAATACGATCTGGAATGCTTCCACAAAGGCATCCGGAGCTGGGCACGCGTTTTGGCCGAACTGGCCTAATGCGCCATCGCTAAAACCTACCATCAAGGGCGTCACTACGGCGCCCTTTTTTGATGAGATTGCTCCGCACCGTGTTTGCAGACCTCCATCGTCGAAAAGTATCGCAATTTATGCTATTCTCTTAGCTTGGAAGTGGGAGGGTACATGATGACTAAAACAGCATTAATAACTGGCGCTTCAAGTGGAATTGGCCGCGGAACCGCGATTAAACTTGCCTCGGAAGGCTGGAACATACTCGCACACGGACGACGGGAAGACGCCCTAAAAGAAACGCTCGATCTGGTTAAAGACGCGGGGGGCAGCGGCAGCTATTTCACCGCAGAGATGGGCGATATGAATGATGTTGCCGCGCTTGCAGAATGGGCAACTCAAAGCGGAAAGCTGGATGCACTGGTTCATTGCGCCGCAAAATTCACCTATGGATTGGTTTCGACGGATCGCTTTGAAGATTGGGACAACTCTATTGATCAAGTGCTGCGTGCAACAATCCGGATAACGGCGCATGTCCTACCCGTGATCAAAGCCACAGAGGGCGCGATTGTTTATATATGCGGCCCGACGTCATGGCTTGGGTGGAAAAACCACTCGATCCACTGTTCTCTGCGCCATGCGCAGGTCGGATTTGCCAAAGCCCTGTTTGAAGAGGTCCGCGAGGACGGGGTGCGTGTAACGCTGGTTCACCCTGGATTTGTCAATACGCCAGCCGTGAACGACAAGGGCAAAGACCGCTCCAAGATGATTCAGCTTGAGGACATATCACACATGATCTCGACGGCGATCGCGCTCCCCAACACGACCTGTGTCACGGAATTCACACTCCGCCCACAACGGACGCCCTACGTCTAGCCAGCACGCTTACTTTACTCTTCTCCGAGATCAGTAAATCTCCGTCAAACCCGATGGCTTCATTGAGGGTAATACAATCACGTCCGCCCCATGAACAGCGCGATCCTGAAGATCGATAACGTCCTGATTTAGCATACGAATACAGCCCGAAGACACGGCCTTTCCCAACTCCCACGGGTCCGCGTCGCCGTGTATGCGATAGAGCGTATCCACCCCATTTTGAAACAGATACAAAGCCCGCGCACCGAGCGGATTTCCGGGCCCCGGGTCCATACCGCCATTTGCAACCGAGTAAGGTTCGTATTCCGGCTGTCGCTCAATCATCGCTTCGGGCACATTCCACCGCGGCCATTCGCGCCAGAACTGCAGCCTCGCCTTCCCCTGCCAATCAAATCCCGCCGCCCCGACACTCACGCCATAGCGAATGGCGCGGTCATCGGATTCGATGAAATAAAGCTGTGCTGCATCCGGATCGATAATAATGGTTCCGCGCGGATGCTTGCCCCACGGGTTATCGACTTCCTGACGCCAATACTCCGGCGCCAATGATCCTTCTTCAACCGCCGGTATCGGAAACGGCTCATCCGTTATGGCCCCATAAAACTCGGGAAGTGGAGGATACACGGGCGCGACAGGTTCGACCGGCGTGGTGATGGCTGCCTCTGGCTGGGTACAAGCAGCAAGGCCTGACACCGCGCCAAGGGCGATGAATTTTCGACGTGATAGCACTGGGTATGTCCATGTTTTCGTTACAGAAGTGACGCTGCTGCGTTGTACGGGTTACGAAAACCGTGGAGGGTCTCGCGGCGGTGCATGCGCGAGGCTCGCTCCACGCCAAACATCCCTAAAATGCGCGCCATATACTGGCTCTGGCGTCGAGAACGTCACCGAAATTTCTCGCACCATGATGTCCGGGCCACACGGCGAGCCAGGTAGGGTCGCGATGCGGCATTGCTTCTTGGCGGAAACGAAGGCGGTTGGCTGAATTGCATCCGCATACTCAGATACCGCAGCGTGCTGCGCC
This sequence comes from Halocynthiibacter sp. C4, assembly GCF_028823805.1. NCBI lineage: Bacteria > Pseudomonadati > Pseudomonadota > Alphaproteobacteria > Rhodobacterales > Paracoccaceae > Halocynthiibacter > Halocynthiibacter sp. C4. The sequence continues at coordinate 182,316 of NZ_JAPEIE010000002.1, forward strand.
GACGAATACGTCGCACCATATGCCCCCCAAGGAAGGAGAAGCACAGCAAGGATCGTAAACAGGCAACTTCGAAGAACGCTCATACCATGCGTTTACGCGCGCCCCAACGGAATGACAATTGCACGCGCCTCGTGACGGTGCGGCGCAAGCGGAGTCTCACAGGCTTGTGAAGGATTTGCCGCTTTCTAAGCCGTTTGACTGTTTTTGAAGCAGCCCCCGAAGCAATGTTTATGACTTCGCTCACGCGTTTCTCGCGCCACGATTTGCCTCCACCGCACACAGCTCACAGAATTTCACGCGAAAGCGTGCGGCCTATGCTAAGCAAGACAAACTCCTATTCGACAGAGGCTTATTTAAAGCAGGCATAGCATGAGCATTAACAAGTGGATCGTTCTCTTACGCGGCATCAATGTTGGCGGGCACAACAAACTGCCGATGAAACCGCTCTGCGCCGCAATGGCCAAAAGCGGGTTTCACGACCCGAAAAGCTATATCCAAAGCGGCAACCTCACCTTCTCCACGCATGAAGAAAGCGCGGCATATGTAACATCGCGACTTGCCACGCTGATCGAAACGGAATTCGAACTCACGCCCGAGATCCTGATCCTCACTGTGGCAGAGCTTCAATCCACCCGCGCCGCCTGCCCCTTCTCAACGGATGTGGACCCGAAGACCCTGCATTTCCTCTTCCTCGCTGCTGAGCCCCCTGCCCCTGACCTCGCCAAGATCGAAAGTTTGCGCGCAGAGGATGAGCAATTCGCAATCATCGACCGTTGTGCTTATTTGCTTGCGCCATCTGGCATTGGCCGGTCCAAGCTGATGGCCGCTGCGGAGCGTTTGTTCGGTGTGCCCACCACCGCCCGCAACCTGCGCAGCGTCGAGGCGATCCTTGCCCTTGCCGCCGCATAACAGCCACCTCACCCATAGGAAATCACTGGAAACCATCAACAACATCCCGTAAGACACGCGCAATAAATCCGAGGATCAGATGAGCGATACCATAATTTCCCGCTGCGAAGCTCAGGGCCTGCGCCTAACGGACCAACGCCGTGTAATTGCTGGCGTGCTCGAAGAGTCCGAAGACCACCCCGACGTAGAAGAGCTTTATGCCCGCGCTGTGGCGCTTGATCCTAAAATCTCGATTGCCACGGTCTATCGCACCGTGAAGCTGTTTGAAGAGTCCGGTATCCTCGCCAAGCACGAATTCGGCGATGGCCGCGCGCGCTACGAAACCGCCGACCGTGACCATCACGACCATCTTATTGATATGAACTCCGGCGAAGTCATCGAATTCGTCGACGAGGAAATCGAGGCGCTTCAGGAAAAGATCGCCGAGAAACTCGGTTACAAACTCAAGGGCCACCGGCTCGAACTCTATGGCGTTCCGCTGCGCAAACCTTGAGCTGCGAACTGTCGCAATACTGTTAACGCTAACGGCTATTATTTGCTGTGCCAACGGCGCCGAGATTGACCTTACTGCACCGCCTGCGTAAAAGGCCCTCGGCCCCTCTTAGATATTTGTTCAAAAGGACGACCAACATGACCACAATCATCGACATTTTCGCCCGCGAGATTCTCGACAGCCGCGGCAACCCGACCGTCGAAGTCGATGTGACGCTAGAGGATGGCTCCATGGGCCGCGCTGCCGTACCTTCGGGCGCATCAACCGGCGCATACGAAGCCGTTGAAATGCGCGACGGAGACAAATCCCGCTACCTCGGCAAAGGCGTACAAAACGCTGTGGCCGCAGTGAATGGCGAGATTGCCGAAGCCCTCGTCGGTTGGGACGCAACAGAGCAAGAAGCCATCGACGCCGCGATGATCGAACTTGACGGCACCCCGAACAAAGGCCGCCTCGGCGCAAACGCAATCCTTGGCGTTTCACTCGCCGTGGCCAAAGCTGCTGCCGACGCAACTGGCCAGCCGCTCTTCCGTTATGTCGGTGGTACATCCGCAAAAGTTCTGCCTGTTCCGATGATGAACATCATCAACGGCGGCGAGCATGCCGATAACCCGATCGATATCCAAGAATTCATGATCATGCCGGTTTCCGCCGCGAACATTCGCGAAGCGATCCGCATGGGCGCCGAAGTGTTCCACACACTCAAGAAAGAGCTCTCCGCTGCGGGCCACAACACCGGTATCGGCGATGAAGGCGGCTTTGCGCCAAACCTCTCCTCGACCCGTGATGCGCTGGATTTCGTGCTGAAAGCGATTGAAAAGGCTGGATATGTTCCGGGTCAGGATATCTACCTCGCGCTCGATTGCGCGGCTTCCGAGTACTACAAGGATGGCAAATACGAGATGAAAGGCGAAGGCAAATCGCTCACATCCGCAGAAAACGTCGCTTACCTCGCAGCACTCTGCAACGACTACCCGATCATCTCGATCGAAGATGGCTGCGACGAGGATGACTGGGACGGCTGGAAGCTGCTGAACGAAACACTCGGCGATTCCGTACAGCTTGTGGGCGACGATCTCTTCGTGACCAACCCTACCCGCCTTGCGATGGGCATCGAGAAAGGCTCCGCCAACTCCATGCTCGTGAAAGTGAACCAGATCGGCACACTCTCCGAAACGCTCAAGGCCGTTGATATGGCCCACCGCGCGCGCATGACGAACGTGATGTCCCACCGCTCCGGCGAAACAGAGGACTCCACAATCGCAGACCTCGCCGTCGCCACAAACTGCGGCCAAATCAAAACAGGCTCGCTCTCTCGTTCGGACCGTCTGGCGAAATACAACCAGCTGATCCGCATCGAAGAAGTGCTCGGCGAGAGCGCCGTTTACGCAGGCAAATCGATCCTGAAAAACTGATCGAATAGATCATCCCAAAACAGTAAAGCCCTCGCTCTCGCGGGGGCTTTTCCTTTTAATAACAGCTTGTTGGCGTAGTAAACTACTGCTGCCTAAAAGTTGAATCCAAGCGCTGCATAGGGGCCGCTCAAGGTCAGATCCATCACGAGGCCCTTGTCGTCCAGATCGACGAAGAGGTGACGATACCCCGCAGCGAGCGACAGATGGTCTGTGATATTCCAATCGATCTGCGCGAGGGCTTCCCACTGCTTTTCGGTTGTTCCGCCAAACCCACCGACATTCGCCATGCCGGACACTTCGAAATTGTCTCCGATAGGCGCTTCGAACCGTAACCCAACGAGCGGATCGACCCATTCGCGGTTTGCCTCAGCACGGAATCTTAAGACGCGCGTCTCTAGCTTCACATCCCAAAATCGCAATGCGCCCATCGCTTCAAGCCGCAGCGCTGGTGAATTATAGAAGGCATACCCCGCGCCAACCGTTGTCATGGTGCCGCCTAGGCCCCATTCGGCAAGCGCCCCAAAGCTTGTTTTTGCGACGTCATTCGACATGTCGAGGTAGATAAAATCGCCAACCAAGGACCACTCATCCTTGCGCGCTTCACCCGTAATCATGAAGGCACCGTCGAGAATATCAAGAAACGAGCCAGAGCCGTCCACTGGCGGGTTCGGGCCAATATCAAGATTGGAACTCAATGTCGGTAGCCAAAGGTATGGTGTCACTTCGAATTGCCAATCCGCGGCCATAGCCCCCACGGGTGCAAGTAAACCGGCACAGCCGGCAAGCAAAGTTGAAATTTGTCGGCTCATGCCTAATCCTTTATGATTTCACATCAATTTTTGGTTCAATTACGCCTTGCCTTCTATCAGCTTGTACCGCTCTGTGCCAATGCTCCTGTTGGCTCGCTGACTGTGCCGCCGCCGACTGGGGCGCGCACACCCGTTGTTCCAGGGCAGGATGTGGTCAGTCCCCGCGCAACACGTACTGCAAGGAAGCCAAAGGCCTGCGCCTCCAGCATATCCCCGTCAAAGCCCGCGTTCTCGATCGGAGCTACGGGGCAATCCATCAAAACCGACAACATTGCCATCAAGGTCGGGTTCTTGCGTCCACCTCCACACACCAAAACACCTGTGGGTGGGCTTGGGCAATGCTCAAGCCCCTTTGCCGCGCTCGCCGCAACCATCGCGGTAACCGTCGCCACTGCATCGGCATCTTCCATATGCCCAACCCAATCGGCAATGTCCGGAAAACTGTCTCGATCCAGCGACTTGGGCGGCATACGATAGAAATACGGCTCTTCCAGAAACTGCTCAACCAAGGCTTCGTCCACATCGCCATCTGCGGCCAGCGCGCCGTCTTTGTCCATGGACTCTCCGCGACGCGATAGCATCAAATCATTAATCGGTGCATTGGCTGGCCCTGTATCAAAGGCCAGCAATGCGCCCTCTTCGTCAGGCGTTGTAGCGCTTGGGTCCACCCATGTCATATTGCCAACCCCACCGAGATTGAGGAACACAACCGGCCCCTCGGCCTCCATGAACTTCGCGCAGGCAAAGTGGAAAAACGGCGCAAGCGGCGCGCCCTCTCCGCCCATTTCAACATCTGTGCTGCGGAAATCCCAAACAACGGGGCAATCCAGAACCTCGGCCAGCACCCGCCCGTTTCCGGCCTGATGGGTGCCGCGGCCGCGCGGATCATGGGCCAATGTCTGGCCGTGGAATCCGATCAACGCAGGGCGCTCAAACTGGCTCAAAAGCGTCGCGTGAACCGTTTCAATGACTTCTGCGGCTTCTTCAACCCGCGCATCACCTGGCCACAATCCGAGCGCGGCCGCGATCGGGGCTCGCTCTTCGCTGGAATAAGGATGATAGGCGCTTTCGCCGAATTCATAAATTCTCTCGCCGTCCGTCTGGATCGCTGCCGCATCCACACCGTCAAGCGAGGTGCCCGACATCGTTCCAATCGCCCAGACCGGTCCTGATTTCAACATCCACTTTCCCTTTTGCTATCGCCGCATTATACCCTGTGGCGTTAACCGTTAGAATGGACCAATTTACGATGACCTACCACCCAAAATCAGAGTTTATGCGTGTGATGATCGAACGCGGCTTTCTGGCCGACTGTACCGATTATCAAGCGCTCGACGAGGCGCTGATCGAAGGCATCGTACCGGCCTATATCGGGTTTGATGCCACGGCGAAATCCTTGCATGTGGGCAGCCTGATCCAAATCATGATGCTGCGCTGGCTTCAAAAGACCGGCCACAAACCGATTGTCCTGATGGGCGGCGGCACCACCAAAGTGGGCGATCCTTCGTTCCGCGCGGACGAACGCCCGCTGCTTGGCCCCGAACAAATTGACGAGAATATCGAAGGTATCAAGCAGGTCTTCTCCTCCTATGTCACCTTCGGCGACGGCAAAAATGACGCCGAAATGGTCAACAACGCCGAGTGGCTCGATGATCTCAACTACCTCGATTTCCTGCGCGACATTGGCCGCCACTTCTCTGTGAACCGGATGCTGGCCTTTGAAAGCGTGAAATCGCGGCTGGATCGCGAGCAATCTTTGAGCTTCCTTGAGTTCAACTACATGATCCTGCAAGCCTATGATTTCCTTGAGCTAAATCGCCGCTACGGATGTCTCCTCCAGATGGGTGGCAGCGACCAGTGGGGCAATATCGTGAATGGTATCGACCTTACCCGCCGCGTGCTCGACAATCAGATTTTCGGCCTTACCTCGCCCCTGCTCACAACCAGCGATGGCAAGAAGATGGGCAAATCCCAAGACGGTGCGGTCTGGCTCAACCCCGACATGCGCAGCCCATATGAGTTCTGGCAGTTCTGGCGCAACACGACCGACGCTGACGTGGGCCGCTTCCTGAAGCTCTACACTGAACTTCCGATTGAGGAATGCGAGCGCCTCGGCGCGCTTGAAGGCTCCGAAATCAACGACGCAAAAATCCGCCTCGCCAACGAGGTCACAACGCTGGCCCACGGTGCAGACGCCGCCGCAGCCGCCGAAGCAACGGCGCGTGAAGTCTTTGAAAAAGGCGGGATTGGCGCAGATCTTCCAACCTTCTCGCTCACTTCCGAAGAGCTTGGCGAGGGCATTTCCATCGTGCAGCTTCTGGTGAAATCGGGGCTTGTGAAGTCTGGCAAAGAGGCAAAACGGCTCATTGCAGAGAACGGCGCTAAGGTGAATGACGAATCCCTCACCACACCGGGCTTGATGATCGACGCCGATGCATTGGCTGAGCCGCTCAAGCTCTCAGCAGGTAAAAAACGCCACGCATTGGTTACGCTCGTCGGCTAATTTATAACTTAAAAACAAAACGAAACGCCCGCCATTTTGAGCGGGCGTTTTTTATTGAGGTGGCGCACAGCTAATGCCCCCGCATCACTTGCCTAACATCCATGTGCCATCCGGCCAGAACGCGTGAAACGCGAAAGCAAACATCACATCATGCGGCACATTCGCGCCACTCTCGGCGTCATAAACGCGGATCGTCCCCACATCCTTTGACGCGCCAATGTTTGCCTTGTCCAAAGCACTCGCTTGGCCAGAGGTCCAGTTGATGCGCACACCGTTTTCAATAATCTCGCCCGCTTTTGCCAATCGCTCCATTGGCCATGCCTGCGAACCAACCCGAACAACACGCATCAACGGTGGAATGTCATGGGGCGGGTTTTCACCGCGATAGAGGAATGGGCGTCGCGAGCTGTCGTAATTCTGATAGGGGTTCTGACCATAGGCCCGAGACCAGTTCGGCTCATCCATCACCAGCCCCTCGGGATTGCGCGCCGTATACTCGGCCCAGCTTTCCATCCACGCCGGCAGTTGAGTCAGCGTGTCGCCGGTATGCGCGCCCACAATCCCCTGCCCGACGGCCTGTTGCCACCAGCTTTCGGTCTCGCGGTCATACATCACCATGTCGGAATTGCGCAGCTTGCCCGAAACGCCAAACGTCCGAAGCTCGCCATTCACACGTCGATCAAACACGAGGCCAGAATTACAGAGCGGACAAAACGTCACCGCAACGGGTGTTCCGCCGATCTGATCGTTTACGATCTCATGCCACATCAAAAAACGGATCGGATAGGCACGCGGCTCCTGCCCTTTGATCTCAACCGTAATCACCGGCTCACGATCATGGATGCGGGTCTCGTCACTTGCGTTAAGGAAGCGCGGGTCGCTCAAAGCCGGTATTCCGTCTTTGGGCGGCCCGCCAGAGAGGATTTCGCCCCAATCAGAAACCGAAGTGTTGGTAAAATCCGTCTGGGGCCATTCTCGTTCCCATAGTCCAGGGTTCGACAATGCGACCTGTGGCATTAGCAACGCCACGGATGCCGTGAGTGAAAGCAACAGGGGTCTTAAGGGCATAATCCACCTCCAAGCGTAAGGTGGCAGCCTCTTTTCCGAGTTACCAGCCCATGTCACGCAGGAGTGACAGGCTGTTAACCGAATGAAATTTTGGGCTAATCTGGGATAGCGCGCCTAAACCTCGCAAAACTCAGCATAATCCAGCAGAAATTTTGGAAATTTGCGGGAATGGGGCGCAAAACCGCGTCTGCGCCCCAGTATTCTTATTCGACGACTGTAACCGACTTCATGAAGTCAGGATCACTTACCGCGCCGTTCGGGCCATCGCCCTTCTTGATTGAGTCAACAACATCCATGCCTTCAACCACATGGCCGACGACCGTATATTGCCCGTTCAGATGCGGGGCCGGTGCGAACATGATGAAGAACTGGCTGTTTGCGGAATCCGGATTTTGGGACCGCGCAACACCGACGATACCGCGCTGGAAATCCGCATCGGAAAACTCGGCCTTCACATCAGGAAGCTCGCTGCCACCCATACCGGCGCGGCGGGTGTCTCCGCCTGTTTTACCGAATTGAACGTCACCGGTCTGCGCCATGAAGCCGTCGATCACGCGGTGGAACACCACGTTGTCATAGGCGCCATCGTTGGCCAGCGTTGTGAAACGCTCCACATGGTTCGGCGCAAGATCAGGGCGCAGATCAATGACGATCGTCCCTTCGGTTTCGCCGCCCACTTCGATCACAAGGTTCGGGCCAGGGCCGTCTTCCATCGGGGTGGATTGTGCCTGTGCGGCGGAGTTCATGAACATCCATCCGCCCAGAACCCCTGCCCCAACGATCGACAGCGCCGAGATGATCAGCGTGTCGCTACGCATCTGCGGCCACCTTCATAGAGATCATGCGATCGGGGTTTGCCGGAGGCTCGCCCGCCTGAATCGCGTCCACATGCTCCATGCCCGACGTAACCTGACCGTAGACAGTGTACTGACCATTGAGGAAGTTGTTGTCGGTAAAGTTGATGAAGAACTGGCTGTTTGCGGAGTTTGGGTTTTGCGAACGCGCCGCGCCAAGCGAGCCACGGCTGTGTGGCACTTTGGAGAATTCAGCCGGAAGATCAGGCAAGTCAGAGCCACCTGTCCCTGCGCGGTGCAGGTTGAAGTTGTTTTCCATGTTGCCGTTGGCCACGTCGCCTGTTTGCGCCATGAAGCCCGGAATCACGCGGTGAAACGCAACATTGTCATATGCGCCAGCACGAGCAAGCTCCTTGATGCGCTCAACATGCTTGGGAGCAACATCCGGAAGTAGCTCGATCACGACTGTGCCGTCCTTGAGTTCAAGAAGCAGCGTGTTTTCGGGATCTTTGTAATCAGCCATTTTGGCCTCCTTTTTATCCAATCGGCCTGAACTTATGCGCCCTATGCCCAAAGGAAAAGGGGAAATGGTTGACCTTGGCGGAGCTTTGCTGTGTGAAAGGGGCAACCGAAGCACAAACAGGAGCCTCTCATGGCCTGGAAAACCCTCGATGATATGCAATTGGCCGGAAAACGCGTTCTGACGCGGGTAGACGTGAACGTGCCCGTGGCTGACGGTGTTGTGACCGACGACACGCGAATTCAACGGATTTTGCCCACCGTGCGCGATATTCTGGCCGCTGGCGGCAAACCGATCCTGATGGCCCATTTCGGCCGCCCCAAGGGTAAAGTGGTTCCAGAGATGAGCCTGCGCGTTGTTGTGCCCGCACTTTCAAAGGCGCTTGGTTGCGAAGTCAAATTCGCGGATGGCAACTATGGTGCAGCCGTTGATGCACTTGCCGAGGGCGAAGTGCTCTTGCTTGAGAACTTGCGTTTCAACCCCGGTGAAGAAAAGAACGCCCCAGAGTTTGCCGCCCGCTTGGCAACGCTGGGTGATATCTATTGCAACGACGCCTTTTCCGCAGCGCACCGCGCCCACGCCTCGACCGAAGCCCTCGCCCGCTTGCTTCCTGCCTGCGCGGGCCGTTTGATGCAGGCGGAGCTTTCCGCGCTCGAAGGCGCGCTCGGCACACCAAAACGCCCTGTGATGGCGGTTGTCGGCGGGGCAAAAGTCTCCACCAAGCTCGAGTTGCTGGGCAACCTCGTTGAAAAGGTCGATCACCTTGTGATTGGCGGCGGCATGGCCAACACCTTCCTTGCGGCCCAAGGCATCGACGTCGGCAAATCCCTTGCCGAACACGAGATGACAGACACCGCCCGCGATATCCTCGCCAAAGCGAAAGCGGCAAATTGCAATGTGATCCTGCCAAGCGATGTGGTTGTGGCGCGCGAGTTTGCCGCCAATGCCGCCAACGAAACGGTTGCGGCGGATGCCTGCCCTGCGGATGCGATGATTTTGGATGCAGGTCCAGAATCAGTCGCCACCATTGCAGAGGCGCTTGCCAACAGCAAGACCCTGATCTGGAACGGCCCGCTCGGTGCATTTGAAATCCAGCCCTTCGACGCGGCCACCAATGCCGCCGCCAAACAGGCTGCTGAACTCTCTCGCGCAGGTAAGCTGATCTCGGTTGCGGGCGGTGGTGATACGGTTGCTGCGCTTAACAAAGCCGACGCGGCGAAGGACTTCACCTATATCTCGACCGCCGGCGGCGCATTCCTAGAGTGGATGGAAGGCAAAACCCTCCCCGGCGTTGCGGCTCTGGAGGGATAAACGCCCTCAAGCGACCACCAGATTTTTGCAAGGGCGCGGATTGGTATTCGCACCCTTTTTCTATGCCCTCTGACGCTCCTGAAAAAGGGAAACAATTCCGCTCAAACTCTATTTTTAGCGAATGAAAATAATCTGTTAGCGCAACCATGCACCCTGTTAACGCTATCAGCATTGCAACTCGGTTCCAGCCCTGTATGGGGTAGTCTCAGGCCCGATTTGTAATCTCCAAGAGGATCATTCCATGAGAGCGACGCGCATTGTTCAAAAAATTCTAGCCAACTACGAAGGCGAAACTCCGGGTGTTAAGGCAAACCTCTGCCGCATCCTGATGAACGGCAAACTCGGCGGCACCGGCAAGATGATTATCCTGCCTGTTGACCAAGGTTTTGAACACGGCCCTGCCCGCAGCTTTGCACCAAATCCGGCGGCCTATGACCCGCATTACCACTACCAACTGGCGATTGATGCGGGGCTCAACGCCTTTGCCGCGCCGCTTGGCATGCTCGAAGCCGGAGCAGACACCTACGCAGGTCAAATCCCGACAATCCTCAAGGCCAACTCCGCCAACTCGCTGATCCCGTCTGAGGCCGCCAAAGACCAAGCGATCACCGCGAGCGTTGATGATGCGCTACGCATCGGTGCGTCGGCTATTGGGTTCACGATCTATCCTGGCTCCTCCGCAGGGCTCGAGATGTTCGAAGAAATCTCCGCCATGCGCGAAGAAGCGGCGTCCAAGGGCATCGCAACCGTTATCTGGTCCTATCCACGCGGCGAAGCTTTGGACAAGAACGGCGAAACTGCGATCGACATCGCCGCATATGCTGCACAAATCGCGGCACTCCTTGGCGCGCATATCATCAAGATCAAACTCTCGACAGATCATCTCTCCCTGCCTGAAGCCAAGAAGGTCTATGAAGACGAGAAGATCGACATCGCAACTCAAGCCGCGCGCGTCAGCAATTGTATGGACGCAGCTTTTGCGGGCCGTCGGATCGTTGTCTTTTCCGGCGGCGCAAAGAAAGGCGCGGACAGTGTCTATGATGACGCCCGCGCAATCCGTGACGGCGGCGGCAACGGCTCGATCATCGGACGCAACAGCTTCCAACGCGAGCGCGAAGATGCGCTGGCGATGCTCGGCAAGCTCGTAAACATCTATAAGGGCAAGGAATAACCCCTTACCCTTTCGAAAAACTCAAGGCCCGCAACCCCATGCGGGCCTTTTGCGTCACACCCCATCTCAGCTGTGAAAAAAACTTCACAATAGTCGAATCAAGGGATTCACACGACGAATCACATGTGGCATAGTCGCTGGGACCACCCCAAAAGAGGGCGGCACAACGAGGCAAGCATGAGTCAACCAAAGCGCAAATCCCTTCTGGGAGTCTGGGCCTATAGCATCGGCGCAACCGGACTTGCGGTCTATTTCACCTTTGCCGCTGTGCAGGGTGACTATGGTATTTTCAACCGTGTGCAGATCACCGCTGAAGCCGAAGCGCTCAAGGCGGAGCTTGCCGAGATTTCGCGTGAGGTTGCGGTGATGGAAAACAAGACCCGCCGCCTCTCTGACAGCTATCTTGATCTCGATCTTTTGGATGAACAGGCCCGCTCTGTGCTCGGCCTCATTCGCAGCGACGAAATCGTCGTTCGCTAACCCGCTCGCGCGGTAATTCGCGCCGCGCTTTCCCTTGATTTTCACTCGAAGCTGCCCTTGCGGCACTTTAGATTGTCGCGCCTGTAGATTTTCGCTTCCAAATAGTTTAATACTAAACTATCTGAGATTTCGAAAGAAGTTACGCGACGGAGGAGCCTCCTATGGCCGCTAAAAAAACATCAAAGAAACCAAACGTTTCCAAGGATGAATTGCTTTCCTACTACAAGGAAATGCTCCTGATCCGCCGATTCGAAGAAAAGGCCGGTCAGCTGTACGGCATGGGCCTGATCGGCGGCTTCTGTCACCTGTATATCGGCCAAGAAGCGGTTGTGGTTGGCATCGAGGCCGCCACCGAAGACGGCGACAAGCGCGTCACATCTTATCGTGACCACGGCCATATGCTGGCCTGTGGCATGGACCCAAAAGGCGTGATGGCCGAGCTTACCGGTCGCGAAGGCGGCTATTCCAAAGGTAAAGGCGGCTCCATGCACATGTTCTCAAAAGAGAAGAACTTCTATGGCGGCCACGGCATCGTTGGTGCACAGGTTCCGATTGGTGCGGGCCTTGCTTTTGCCGACAAATACCTCGGTAACGACCGCGTTTCTTTCGCTTATTTTGGCGATGGTGCTGCTAACCAAGGGCAGGTTTACGAAACATTCAACATGGCAAGCCTCTGGAAGCTGCCCGTTGTGTTTGTGATCGAGAACAACCAATACGCCATGGGCACAAGCCTTCAGCGTGCCTCCTCCTCTCCTGAGCTTTATACACGTGGCGCAGGCTTCTCTATTCCTGGTGAAGCTGTGGACGGTATGGACGTTCTTGCGGTGAAGGAAGCTGCGGAAAAGGCCATCGCCCACTGTCGCAGCGGCGAAGGCCCCTATATCCTCGAAGTGAAAACATACCGGTACCGCGGTCACTCTATGTCTGACCCTGCAAAATACCGTACCCGCGAAGAAGTACAGAAGATGCGCGAAGAGCGTGACTGTATCGAGCAGGTCCGCGATATGCTGTTGACCGGCAAACACGCGACAGAGGACGACCTCAAGGCGATCGACAAAGAGATCAAAGCCACCGTTAACGACGCGGCAGAATTCGCCAAGGAAAGCCCCGAACCCGCGCTCGACGAGCTTTACACAGATATCTATGCGGAGGCCTAGGGCATGCCGCATTTCGAAATCCACGCAGCGGACGTAGAGGCGGCAAAAGCCTTCTATACCGGCCTTTTCGGCTGGTCGTTCGCGCCCATGCCTGGCGGCGAGGAGATGGGGTATCACCTCATCGAAGGCGCCGATATTGGCATGGACAAGGGTGTGACCGGCGGCCTGATGGCACGCATGGGCGACACGCCAGAAAAAGGCGCGCCTGTGCGCGGCGGCACCATGACCTTCGAGGTTGCGGATTGCGACGCCAGCTATGCTTGGGCGCTTGAAAACGGCGGGGACGAAGCCCTGCCACCAACTGATTATCCCGGTATTGGCCGGGCAGCCTATGTCGAAGATGGGCAAGGAAACATCGTGGGGATGATAACCCCGGCGGAAGGAGACAACTGATATGGCAACAGAAATTCTTATGCCCGCGCTTTCCCCCACTATGGAGGAAGGCACGCTTGCAAAATGGCTCGTCAAAGAGGGTGACACCATCGAGGCTGGCATGGTCATGGCCGAGATCGAAACCGACAAGGCCACCATGGAGTTTGAAGCTGTGGATGAAGGTATCCTTGGCAAAATCCTCGTTGAAGAAGGTTCCGAAGGCGTTGCCGTAAACACAGCCATCGCCGTTCTTCTTGAAGAAGGCGAAGACGCAGACGCTGCTGTAACGTCGTCAGCACCCGCTGCTTCGGAAGAAGCCGCTGCAGAAACTCCATCAGATGCCCCTGCGCAGGCCGCTGCACCTGTAGAGATCGTTGTACCGGATGAGCCGGAAATCCCAGAAGGCACAGAGATGCGCCCGACCACAGTGCGCGAAGCCCTGCGGGACGCAATGGCCGAAGAGATGCGCCGCGACGAAACCGTTTTCCTCATGGGTGAGGAGGTGGCCGAGTACCAAGGTGCCTATAAGATTTCTCAAGGTATGCTCGATGAGTTCGGCTCCAAGCGCGTGATTGACACACCAATTACCGAACACGGTTTTGCCGGTATCGCAACGGGTGCGTCATTCGCTGGCTTGCGTCCGATTGTCGAGTTCATGACGTTCAACTTCGCCATGCAGGCGATTGACCAGATCCTGAACTCTGCGGGTAAAACGCTCTATATGTCCGGTGGACAGATGGGCGCGCCCATGGTCTTCCGTGGCCCCAACGGTGCCGCTGCCCGCGTTGGCGCGCAGCACAGCCAGTGTTACGCCGCATGGTATGCGCATATCCCCGGCCTCAAGGTCGTGATGCCCTACTCCGCTGCTGACGCTAAGGGTCTGATGAAGACCGCGATCCGCGACAACAACCCAGTGATTTTCCTTGAAAACGAAATCCTCTACGGCAAGACATTCGACGTGCCGGTCCTTGAGGATTACACCGTTCCATTCGGCAAGGCGAAAATCTGGCGCGAAGGCTCTGACGTGACCATCGTGTCTTTCGGCATCGGCATGACATATGCGCTCGAAGCCGCTGACAAGCTGGCCGAAGAAGGCATCTCTGCCGAGGTGATCGATCTACGGACTCTGCGTCCGCTCGATTACGACACCATCCTGAAATCTGTCATGAAAACAAACCGTTGCGTGACAGTCGAAGAAGGTTTCCCTGTCGGCGCTATCGGCAACCATCTGTCGGCAACGATCATGGAGCGCGCATTCGATTACCTTGATGCGCCTGTTGTGAACTGCACCGGCAAAGACGTTCCGATGCCTTACGCCGCCAACCTCGAAAAACTTGCGCTTGTCACGACCGACGAAGTTATCGCCGCCGTCAAGCAAGTGACCTATCGCTAAGGAGATACCGGATATGCCTATTGAAATTCTCATGCCCGCGCTTTCCCCAACGATGGAGGAAGGCACGCTCGCAAAATGGCTCGTTAAAGAGGGCGACACTGTAAGCTCCGGCGATCTGATTGCCGAGATCGAAACAGACAAGGCGACGATGGAGTTCGAAGCTGTTGACGAGGGTGTTGTTGGCAAAATCCTCGTTGAAGAAGGCACAGAAGCAGTTGCGGTAAACTCCGTGATTGCTGTGTTCCTTGAGGATGGCGAGAGTGCTGATGACATTGGCGAAACAAGCGCTGCCCCTGCGGCCGCGCCTGCCGAAGCCAAGTCAGAAGAAGCCCCCGCCGCTGCTGAGGCACCTTCTGCAACGCCCGCGCCTGCTGCACCACAGGCCGCATCGGGCGAGCGCATCTTTGCGTCGCCGTTGGCGCGCCGCATTGCCGCTGACAAAGGTCTCGACCTCACTGATATCAAAGGCTCCGGCCCCAAGGGTCGCATCGTCAAAGCCGACGTTGAAAACGCAACCGCAGCACCGAAAGCCGCACCAAAAGCAGCCGAGGCACCCGCCAAAGCCGCCGCAGCGCCATCCGGTCCGAGCGCAGATGCCGTGGCCAAAATGTACGAGAGCCGCGACTTTGAAGAGGTCAAGCTCGATGGGATGCGCAAAACCATCGCTGCGCGCCTTGCAGAAGCCAAGCAAACCATCCCGCATTTCTATCTGCGCCGTGATATCAAGCTCGACGCGCTGCTCAAGTTCCGCAGCCAGCTCAACAAGCAGCTTGAAGGCCGTGGCGTGAAGCTGTCGGTGAATGATTTCATCATCAAAGCCGTTGCCAACGCACTGCAGCAGGTGCCAGAAGCCAACGCTGTTTGGGCCGGTGATCGTGTACTTCAGATGAAGTCGAGCGATGTGGCCGTGGCCGTGGCTATCGAAGGCGGGCTGTTTACGCCGGTGCTTGAAGACGCCGACATGAAATCGCTTTCTGCGCTGTCCACCCAGATGAAAGACCTCGCCTCCCGCGCCCGCGACCGCAAACTCGCGCCGCATGAATACCAAGGTGGTTCTTTCGCAATCTCCAACCTCGGGATGTTCGGCATCGACAATTTCGACGCCATCGTGAACCCACCCCACGCCGGCATTCTCGCCGTGGGCGCTGGCAAGAAACAACCCGTCGTCGGCGAAGATGGCGAACTGGCTGTCGCTACCGTGATGTCGGTAACGATGTCTGTCGACCACCGCGTGATCGACGGCGCTGTTGGTGCGAACCTGCTCAACGCGATTGTCGATAACCTCGAAAATCCAGTAGCGATGTTGGCCTAACCAACAACGCGACAAACCTGAAATGCTACGGCGCAGAAGAGATTCTGCGCCGTTTTTCTATGCGCGCCCTTGCCGCACCCTTCAAATACCTATTGCAATCCAATAGGGTTACGACTACCCGCCAGATTTCCGATACCCGAAAGCGACGGTGTACTCTAGATGCCCAAAAGAACGTCCAGACTTTTCACGCATAAGCTCGCCGATGCTTTGATGCTCGGCGCGATTGCGGTTTTCATCATTCTGCATTTAAACGGCGCGAACCTGAGCAAAGAAAACGGCGTACTTGAGAACGCACAGGTATTTGTCATTCTCTGTGGCGCGCTCACCTATTTGCTGCGCGCTATGATTAACTTCGGAGCGCCCTACCGCGCCATTCAAGCCTATGCCATTTTCATGACCGCGTTCCTCTTCGCAGGCGCGGCTCGCGAGTTGTCATTTGGCAAAGTCTTCGGGTTTGAGCCGCAAGTGGTAGATGGCGTTAAATACGTCGTTGCCGCTTTGGTCGTAGGGCTATTGCTTGTCACGCTCTGGGCCTATTTCCGACCAACGCAATCCCGCTGGCAGCAAACCAAAGATCTCCTGCGGAGCCGCACACTTCTGCATTTCTATGCGGCGTTCCTGATTTTCGGCATTGCAGGTGTCTTTGAAAAGGGTGACTTCGGCATGATCAAAAGTGTGTTCCTCGAAGAACTTCTGGAACTCACGTGTTTCATGGCGCTTTTGCGCGGCGCACTGCTGCTTGGATGCGAACGGCTTTGGAAACCACGCACGGACGCATCAACCGCAGCAAACGCCTTACAGCACCCCTCGGAAGGCGCTGCTACTTCTCGATAACCTGATTCATGCTCTGCGCGGGCTGATCGCATCCTGCTTCGCCCACAACTTTTGCCGGAACACCCGCAACTGTGGTGCAAGGCGGCACCTCTTGAAGCACGACGGAGCCTGCGGCAATGCGGCTGCAATGGCCAACCTTGATGTTGCCCAAAACCTTGGCCCCCGCACCGATCAACACGCCATCTCCGATTTTCGGATGACGATCACCGTCTTCCTTACCTGTCCCGCCAAGTGTGACGGACTGAAGGATCGACACGTTATCACCGACAACCGACGTTGAGCCGATCACGATCGAATGGGCGTGATCCATCATGATCCCCTTACCCACGCGTGCGGCGGGGTGGATATCAATGCCAAACATCTCTGAAGTCCGCATTTGGAAGAACCGCGCCATGTCGTGGCGCTCCTTTTTCCAAAGCCAATGCGACACACGATAGGCCTGCATCGCCTGAAACCCTTTGAAATAGAGCAGCGGCTGAATGAACTTGTCACAAGCCGGATCACGATCCTTCACTGCAACGAGGTCCGCACGCGCCGCCGTGGCAAGTGACGGATCATCGTCGTAGGCCTCATCCGCAATCTCGCGCAAAATCTGCTCCGACATCTCTGCCGATGCCAGCTTCAGCGAGATGCGGAAGGCCAGCGCCCGCTCAAGTGACGGGTGATGCAACAACGATCCATGCAGCATACCACCCATCAACGGCTCTTTGCGCACGGCTTCCTCGGCCTCGGTGCAGATCTGCGACCATACAGGGTCAAGCTCGCGGATTTTGCTATGTGTTTCGGCCATGGGGTGCCCTCGTCGTGCTTTGAATTTGTCAGGTCTACCTTATAGTAGATAGGTCGAAACCGACAATCGCAAAGCTGTGATAGCGCCCATTCAGTTACGGAATGGCCTCACTTTTGCTTGATCTGCCTTTGTTTCTTGCCCGTTCCGCGTGGCAATCATCGCGAAAACATAAGCCAAAGCAGCGCAGAAAACCCTGTCTTCAAGCCCGGATTCCGGCAATTGCTCGGTTGCATTTGCGGCCGCCATCAAGCTGCCATTGCCCCATAGCGGATGCGCCCGCCCCGTCCTGATACGATAAATATCCGCTGCTTCGGCCTGTGCCATAATCTCGACCGCGCGGCGCGGCCAATCCGCTCGCGGCAGAGCAACAAGCGCTCGCGCGAGCGCCGTGATATCACCATGGAGGAACGGGCGCATCGATCAAAGCTGCGGTATGGTTAGCGCGTAATAATGCACGGCCAGCCGCACCGTTCCCCCTGCAAAATCACCGCCATTTGCCGTCAAGACCAAGCCACTGGGCGCATACTCCGTGCTGGGATACGAAAGCGTTCCCTTTACATAGGATCCCTGCGAAAGCCCCAGCCCGCTGCCATATTGCGCAGCAGAACTCACCGTTCCAAGGCTCCAATCGGTCAGCGTGCCCGTAATCGCATCCGTCACAACACCCGACACTCCGAACACCATCGCATGAGCGGGAATAAACGGAATGGTACTAACTGTCGCGCCAGCGTTCAAAACGTGATCAATTTCAAGCACATGAAAGCCCGAAGCCGCGCCATTTGGGCTCCGTGCAAGAGCGCCCTGAACCCAGTTGCTGCCGTCAAAATGTACCGCGCGGCTCATGTCTTCGACCCATCCGCGCCACCCTGTTTTGGGTGTCACAAATATCCAGCCTCCATTGGAGAAAATTGCCACCTTTCCTCCTTGTCCGGCCCAAGCATTTACAGCTCCTGTCGGCACGGCATAACAAGCGCCCTCATCGGCCGCCAACGGCGGTGTCACCGTGTCGACCGAGGCCAAGACAAGCTGCGAAAGCCCGTCGAGCCGCACCAGCGCTTCGTTAACCGTAACATGTTTCTGTGCCTGGCTTGGTTGCACCAAAGGCAGGGCAAAATTCGCTGTGCTAGTCATTGATCATTTTCCTTCTAAATGGTCCCGCGCCGAACCGCTGAGAGATTTGCGCGACTTCGAATGCGTCCGGCACGCCGCCGTCACTTGCCTGCATCGCGGCTGTATAGGTGAAACTTGGGGTCGAAACCGTCGCCTCTCGCAGCAAGGCCTCGCCCTCGAGTACGCGAACGACATAGCTTTCACTGTCCTCGCCAAGTGGGATGTCAAAGCCACTCCATTGGTCTGCTTCCACGCGCGCACGCCTGATCCAACTCAGGGTCAGATCTCCTGCATCATCCTGCGCCTTTAAGTGCACCGGAGCATAGGGCCGCAACCCAATCCCTTGAAAAGCCTCAACCTTATGCTCATAGCTCGGATCATCATACCCGCGGGTTGCTGGCCCAATCCGATAGTTCCGCGCGAGCCCCCTTGCATTTGTGGCAAGCGATATCTGCTCTGCAGTTCCATCGAGAAGCACGAACAGGCTCCCAACAGGCCAGACCTCAGGCATAATCGCGTCGCTCCCAAACTGGCCGCGCAACCGCCCCGACAACTCATAAGTGTCTTCCGCCACAAGTCTGGCCTCTGTGAACTGGAACAACTCCCAATTCTCGCTGTTGCCATCTCCAATCGCGGCAAGGTTCACGCCATTCAGAACCGCATCCGAAGTCGCAGACGAAAGCTCCCCCGTTGCAAGCTTCACCCGCAGCGCAACCCCGTTATCAGGCACACCCGCCAGAGCCGCCACCATGGGTGTCTCCGTCTGCCCTATCACGCTCTGCTGGCTCACCAGTGTATTGAGCCTATAGCCCGCGTCATCGGACTCCGCCGAACTATAAACCGCCACTGACCCTGGCCATGGTTCCGCCGTAACAGCCAGATGCGGCGCGTGTGGCGCTTCATCGCCCGTCAATAACGGCAGATCGAGGAACTGCGCAAAAACGGGAACAGGCGGCGTGAAACTGCGCGGTGGTGTCGGCTCTTCGATTGCATCACTCGCTGTGTAAACCGCATTCTCAACCCGAACGGCGTCGATGATCTGCGCACCTGATTGCTCCACGTTATCAATACGATAGTTTGCAACACCCTCCCCATCAGGCAAGGCAACAACATCGCCAGCCCCAAGGTCCAACTCCGACATCGGCAGCGCAAACCGAACCGCATCGCGTGCAACGCGGCTCTCGGCAAGCCAACGTTCCACAATCGTGCTCGCTTCTGCCTTCGTAAGCGCCAGAGGCAACTCGGATTGCGACACAGAAAAGGTCACCTCATCCGGATGAATTGCCTCCGCAGCACGGACTTCGAAATCTCCGTCGCTCTCCACAAACGCCAGCCGGATGCGCCCTGCCGTTTCCGCTGTCGGCGCGCGCATGCGCTGCAAGACAGCATCCTGGTCAGGCAAATCCGCCATCTGATCAGGCAGAATTTCTACGTCTGCAATCCCGTCGCGAGTCTTGAAAACAAGCATGCCATCACGCTCGATCGCTTCAAACCCATAGGCCAGCATCAACGGCTGCAACGCCGAACGAGCTGTGGTCACATCCGCAACCTGATAGCCGCGCACAAAGCCATAAAGCGCGCTTGTGTCATAATCCGTAACACCGGAACGCTCACAAATCTCGCCCACGACTGACGCCAAAGATCGTGCAACCGTCCGCCCGTTGAGCCAATGACCTCGCGCGTAATTGCCACCGTCTGACCACAAATTTCCGTTGTTCGGAAAATACGGAAATGGCCGCGCGTCCCACGCCCAAACATGCGCACGCGACATATCAATCATCGGAACACCAGTTTCGGCACTCACCGGATTATTCGCAGGATCCCGCCAATAGGCATAGAGCGCCCGCAAATACTGCATCTGGATAAGGTCATCTCGTGTCCCGTCAGAATATTTTGGCAAGCTGCTTTCGCTCGATTTCGGGTCCAGAAACTTGTTGGGCTGGTTCGTACCTTTATCAATCGCAGCACAGCCGATTTCGGTAAACCACACCGGCTTGCTTTCGGGCACCCAAGCGGTCGCTTGCGCCTGCCGCTCACCGCCAACGCGATTGTGGTGCCTATTCTGCCACCAGCCACGAATATCCTTATATCGCCAAACCCAATCTTCGCCGTGGGCCCCATCCTCAATCGGTGTTCGGATTTGAGCGCGTTCGGCCGCATTGGAATGATAATACCAGTCATACCCCTCACCGCCTTCGATATTGGCCATCAGGTATTCAAGATTGTGAATCGAGCCCCAACCGGCGTCCTGATGATCCGCACCGTCGCGCCAATCCGACAGCGGCATGTAGTTATCGATGCCGATGAAATCGATGTTCGCATCAGCCCAAAGCGCATCAAGATGGAAGTAAACATCACCTGATCCGTCCTGCGGATGATAGCCGAAATACTCGCTCCAATCTGCCGCATAACTAAGTTTGCACTCAGGCCCCAAGACAGCCCTTACGTCCGCTGCCAACTGACGAAGTTTCTCAACCGCCGGAAAGCCGTTTGCCGCGTCACGCACCTGCGTCAGCCCACGCATTTCCGACCCGATGCAAAACGCCGCTACGCCGCCTGCAGCCTTACACAAATGCGCATAGTGCAGGATGAACCGACGGTAGCTCCATTCCGACGGACCGGTATAATTCACGTTGGTACCGTTGATCGTAAAGTCATCCACTTGCGCTGTACCAAAGAACGCATCCACTTCACTTGTGGCTGACGCAGTTTGATCGGGGCTGCCACTCTGGCCCGGCGCCACGGAAAGCGTAATCCGCCCGCGCCACGGCAATTTCGGCTGATCCGCTGCGCCAGTATAAGGATCGACCTTCCCATTACCGCTCTCCTGATCCATCAGGATAAACGGATAAAAAACAATGTCCTGCCCACCATCGCTCATCTCGGAAATAGCCTCGACCACAGAGGCATCCGTCGGTGTCCCGCCATAAATGGAGCGCCCATCGTCCTTCGGAACCTTTCTCGCACCACTCCGTGTCACGCCAGAAACACGCCAAGGCATCGTTGTGCCGTCCAGTATCTTCTGTTCGACCTTCGGTTGGATCTCGCATTTGTTCATCCGCAAGTCGTCACCGAACCACGACACAACAAGCGACACCGATTTCACTTTCGGCATTTCATCCCGCAGCGCTTCCATTGAGGTCGCAAAATCGGTTTTCCCAGAAGGTGTATTTACGTTGGCGGAACGGTTTTTGCCCAAACCGCTGCTGTAATGCACCGGCGTTGTTGCTAGTGCATATTCACCCGTTCCAGGAATGAGCGCGACCCCCTCAACTGCCGTAACAGGATCGGCTTCCGCAGTTTCAAGATCAACCTGCGCAGGCCGTAGAACCTCGAAGTTGAACTGTGGGAAACGGTTGCCAAACTGCGCCAGTTGCAGGTTCTCAAACACCACATAGGCGATGCCACGATAGGCCGGCGTATTGCCCGCCCCCTCAACAGCTTCGATTTTCGGGTCCGGCATCTGATCCTGACTACCGGAATAGACCCGCATATTCAGATCATCCCGCGCAATCTCGACCCCATCTGCCCAGACACGTCCAATTCCTGAAATCTCACCCTCGCAGAGCGCGACCGCTGCACTCACCGAGTAAGAGTAGCTCGTGACCTCCGGCTCCTTTGGGCCGCCTTTGCCCCCGCCACCACCGGATTTCTTCTTGCGCTCACTAAACTCCGAGGCCCAGATCACCTGCCCCGCGGTTCGCATCCTTCCGTAAATTTGCGGAATCGGCGCGCCTTCGCTTGCCCCCGTCAAACGGAACCGATCCACGCGGCCCGTTTCCACGGCCTGACTGCCGCCCCCCAGCAATCGTTGGTCGATCATTCGACCCACAGTTGCGCCAACCGCGCGCCCGATGATGGCCGACGAAATCCCAAACGCCGCGCCACCCAAGGAGGCCCCAACACTGTATCCAACAGCAGCAAGTACAACCGTCGCCATTATTTGCCCTCCTCAGGAAATTCGAACCGCGCCACAATCCGGCGCTGCCACGGCAGGGAAAGCGGACTTTCCACCACACCGTGGCCCATGTAGGCATGCACAAACGTCGCGCCCTCACCTGTTTTGCCTTGAATGCCAAGGTGTTTGGCCACTGATCCCGCGCGCATTCGAAACAACAGCACATCCCCCGCCGCAGCATCTGTGCGCGGCTTCTCCCTCAGATAAGCCCGCGCCGCCGACCAAAGTGTTTCCTCACCCGTTGGCTCGCTCCAGTCTGGCGTATAGTTGGGCGCCGCAACCGGCTCCACGCCCAGCGCCTCGCGCCAGACTCCACGCAGCAGCCCAAGACAATCCGCACCCGCATGTTTCGTAGAGGCTTGATGCACATAGGGCGTACCAATCCACGCCCGTGCTGAGATCAGGATATCGTTCCTCATGCCGCACCTCCGCCCGAGCCAGAAATGCGGCTTCCGCCGTCATTCCGGCCACCACGCCGAGGTACAGACATCAGCCAATCCTCGCCAGGGATATGCGGAAACCCTTGAAAATTGATGTAGTTGTTGAACTTGTGCTTGCAGGTCGCAACCCGCTTGTCACAGCCGGCCTCAAACCGGATCACATCACCAACTGCAAGGCCAAGGCGCGGCGCTTCCCACAGTTCGATTTCGCGGTGTGCATCTGTCAGCCGATCATTTTTTACAATCCCGACAAGCCCAGCGCCGGCCCCACTCATGATCTCAAACCGCCCACGCTCGAACCATCGGTCATCAAAGCTCTTCATGCCGTTAAATCGCAGAACACGGTTGCCTAGAACTTCAGCGATCTCTCGCTCTGTCGCAAAGCCTGTTTTCTTTAGCGAAAACTTGCAATTCGTATCTCCCAGCACCGCGGTGCACGGCTTCTGAAAGCTCCGTCCCTGTGGTTGGTTCAACGCTTCGGTCAACCCGCGCAGTTCCGCCTGAAATGCGCCGTCTCCGCGCGTTAACTCGCCAAGGGTGCCCCGAAACTGCAAATGCCGCTGACTCACGTCCTGCCAGTTCACAAGCCACGCCAGAACCTCTGCCCCATCATACCGCCCCGCAGCAATATCTTCCTCGCGGATCATATCACTACAAAGCGCCCCAACGGCCTCGCTGTTATCAACCGCAAGCCCTGTTGTTTGCTGCAAAGCCCGCGCCGTCAGCCCCGTTTCGGCGACGAACTCAATCCCCTCAAACGAAAGCGCTCGGTCATGATCTGTAAACCCAAGCCTTACCCCATCTGTGCGCGTAACAGCCCAGCATCGACATACGCTCGTGTAGCCGCTCTTCAAATGCGCCAGAAAATCAGCATCTATCCCCATCAGACCCGCACCTCCACGATCGGCACGTTTGGCACGTCACCCGCCTGAAAACTTGCAACAGAAGTGTGGATATGATCGGCATCAAACCGCACCGGCACGTCAAACTCGAACCCAGCGGTAATTGTAACGCCTACGTCCGGCGGATGGCTAAAGGTCACCTGCCCTGTGGCATGGTCTACGTCATAGTCCACGCTCTCCTGCAATGGATCACCCTGAACACCGATCTTAACGGTTCCCTCTACGGGCTTATGAATTGGCCGCACATAGTCATGCGTCCCCGAGGCATAGGTCTTGGTCAACTGCCAAACCGCAGTTTCCCCATCCCCTGTACCGATGCGCTGGTCCTCGTAATCCGGCTCGACCGAAGCCTTACCTGATTTGAAATCCGACCAATCCTTCCACCGAAACCCGAAAAGCTGCCCGCGGCGTGCTTCAAAAAACGCTAACAGCGTCTCCACATCATCCAGCGAGCGCATCCCGACACCCGCGTCATAGCGGCGACGAGAATGGGCCCAGGGCGTATTACGCTCCTCAAACCCATTGGCCAGCGTGACAACATCCGTTTTCCGCTCTGGCCCACCGACGGAACCAAAACTCAGCGTCGCCGGAAATCTTACCTCGTGAAACCCCATGTCCGTCCCTCCTTAAGCGTTGCGTTGACCGCGCCCGACCGCACGGCTCAACTGCGCCGCAATCTGCCCCTGACTGCGTTTGAACCCCTGCACATCAGGCGTTGATATGTTCATCGTGATATTGACGGGCCTTCCGCCCCCCTGCGTGCGTACGCCAAGGCTGCCATCGGCCCCACGCGCGAGCGGCATAATTGCTTCGGGGCCGGCTTCACCCATGAGGCCCATACCTCCACGCATCGGAAAGTTTGTCGGCCCTGAAATGACCCCACCCTTTGCAAAGGGCATCACCTTGCCCTGCGTAAACGCGCCTCCGCTTTGAAAGCCCATGACGCCCCCCACGGCATCATTCACCGTGCTGGCAATGATCCCTCCAAGTTGGTTTGTCACGGGCTTGATCGCTGCCGCATAGGCTGTATCGATCATCGACCGCCCTACGGTGTTCAGCGCATCCGAGAGCTTCATCCCGTCAAACACCAAGCCATCAAAGGCGCGGCGCAATCCGCGCCCGATCCCGCTCGACAGGCTCGACACCTCAAGCCCTGTCGAACTCAGCGTTTCGCGCATCCGCAAGAGTTCCGCCTCGAATGTGGCCGACATAGCGCTTGCGCCCGACAGCGAGTTCTCAAGCGCCTCCACTCGGTCGTCAAATTCACCAATGCCATCAACATCTTTGGTCATTCCATTTTCCTTTTCCACATTCGTTCAGCCTTCTAGCCAACCGTGTCAGGGAACTTCCGCGCCAACTCTTCCAACCGGCTTCGGCCAAGCGGTTTCGCCGCGTCCTCACTGCCCAGCATCAGCATTAGCTCCGCTGGTGTGAGCGCCCAGAAATCCCGCGGTGTCATGCCTAGGCCGCGCATCCCGGCCCGCATCAGCGCAGGCCAGTCCATGCTGCGCCCATTCTGCGACCCCAAAGTCACGCGCTCGGAACCGTAAATGCCCGCGCGAGCAAGACCGCCGCCACCCGCGCCGCCTCAATCGGGCCGCCCTCAATCTCGGCCCCAAGCAGATCTGCGCCCGTTCCGCGCCACCCCCCGCCACGCAAGCCCGCCACAATCAGCGCCAAGACATCACGCGTAGAGAATCCTCCGCTCTCAAACCGTTCCACAAGGTCAATGAGCGTTCCGGCCTCAAGACACGCCTCAAGCTCCGCCAACGCACCGAGGGTAAGCTTCAGACTGCGCCGCTCGCCGTCGATCACCAGATCAACCTCACCTGCCAATGGGTTCGCCATCTTCTGCGCCCTCAAAGTGCGGTGAACTGCAATGCGCCCGCAGAGGCCATCGCCAGCTCATAGGTCGCCTCGCCGTTGTGGCTTCCCGCATATTCAATCGAGGTCACCTGAAACGCGCCTTCAACAACGCCGAAATCGGGGATGATCACCTGAAACTGGGGTGTTTCCCCGTCAAAGAAGATCTGCCGCGCCCGTTCATCCGTACTTTCGTCCTTGAAGATACCGGAGCCAGAAATCGATGCTGATTTCACACCTGCGCCCGAAAGAAGCTCGCGCCACCCGCCCTGGCTTTCCAACGAAGTCACATCCACGGTTTCCGCGTTAAAGCTGATCCGCGTTGCGCGTAGCCCCGCGATGGTTTCAAACTGCCCGCCACCGGTCATGTCGAGCTTGATAAGTAGGTCTTTGCCGTTTTGGGCACCCATGAGAAATCCTCCAGTAAAGTAATCAGTTGTCTTCCACGCGAGCGCGGAACTTCAGGTCAATCCGGCGTGTCTCGCCCTTGCCCACGCGCCGCGCTACCGCTCGATCAAAATTGAGATACACAAGCCGTCCGCGCGAAAGCGTTAGGTCCGCATCCACCAAGCAATCCGAAATCGCCGCCGCCACTTCCTTGGCGCTCTGAAAACCAGCCGCCTCCGTAACAACGGAAACCGTGAACATATGCAGCGCGCCATAGCCGTCCTTATCCGCACGGTTGCGCACGTCTTCTGGCCCAAGGCTCACATAGGTGGGCGGCAAAGCCCCGCTCGGAGCACGATCATAGATCGCAGCCCCCACCAACGCGCCAAGCGTCGTATCCGCTGCCAGCTTTTGATAGACAGCGCCCTGAAGCGCCGCCGAAACGCCATAACTCATGAGACCACCTCTTCTTCCGCGGTACAGGTCAAGTAGCGCCCTTGGCTATCCGCCTCCGCGACCGCCAAAATGCGGTAAACGCGTGCGCCTTCGGTAAACCGCTGCTCAGGATGCGGGCGGCTCGCGCTGCCCTCTGGTGCGGCCCGCACGGTGATCCGCAATTTCTGGGTAGAGACCGTGACAAAATCACCTGCCTTCTCGCGCCCCGTGCTGAACTTGATCGCGGCCCAGAGCGTGCCCAGTGCCTGCCACGTCTCCGAATACCCCCCTGCGCCATCAGCAACACGCACAGGCGCCTCAAGGGTCAGCTTTCTGTTCAATTCGGGCATCGCCATCACGCCGCACCCCCAAGAATGCGAACCGTTCGATATGGCGCAATCAAGCTGTTCACCCCAACCGGAAGCGTTTCGCCACGCTCACGCATATCGCCCCGATGCTCATAGAACTGCGCCGCCACCAACATGACCGCTTGCGCAAGGTCTGCGGGGATGTCGTCCCAATCGGCGCCAAACCCTGCTGTAAACACAACCTCAGCCGTCCCCCCCAAGGGGATCGTCGGCAAGCACGCGCCCGTTGGCAAAAGCTTCGGGCGGTGCGCGTCGCGCTGCAAAACAAACCGCGCCGCATCAATCTCCGTGGCGCTGCTCAGCCGGTCCAGCGTCTTCAGCGACGAAACCGCACCAACCGGTGCCACAGGCAACGCCTGCTCACTCAGCGCGCGCCAGCCTGTCAGCTGCCATAAAAACTCACGCTCAATCAAAACCTTGCCCGTGCGCGCCTCAATCGCTGCCATCGCGCTGCGCAGGCACGTCTCGAGAATGCTGTCCTGAAGCGCATCATCCGAAAAGCCGGAGCCCATGCGCAAATGCTCTTTGAATTTCTCGACCGGAAGCGCCGCCGCTGGCACTGTGGTTTGCTCGATTAACATCATGGAAAACTCCGAATTCCCGTAAAACTAGCCTCCGCCGCAGCCCTCTCTGCCTCATACGGGCCAAAGGCTCTGCAATTCGGGCGCGTACCTGCCGCATCGCTCGGACGGAGGGGAGCAGCTAGACAACACGAACCAACGGTACGCGCCCGGTGTGACCCCATGTCGGGGCCTTCGCCAATCAGGCTTAGCTGACGGCGAATTTCAGAAGTTTGATCGCAGCAAAGTCGCTTACACCACCGCCCACGCGCTTCGTGGCATAGAACAGCACGTTCGGTTTCGCAGAGAACGGATCACGCAACACGCGCAAGTCCGGACGCTCGGCAATGGTGTACCCGTTGGAAAAGTCACCAAAGGCAATCGCTGTCGCATCAGAGGCGATATCCGGCATGTCCTCGGCAATCATCACCGGGTAGCCCATCAAACGCGCTGGTTCGCCCGCCTGAAGCCCGTCGCTCCACAAGAAACGACCATCGGCATCCTTCATTTTACGTACTGCACCAGCAGTTTTGGAGTTCATCACGAATGTCGCATTGGCGCGGTATTCAGCACCAAGCGCATAAACGAGGTCCACAATCGCATCGCTGGCGTTGATATTGGCAAAATCGCCATCCTCGCCCGTCGCCACATAGCCAAGGTTACCCCAGGACCACGCGCCATTGGCCACGATGGATTTCGTCAGGAAGCCCGTAGGCTTATCCACGCCGTCACCATTCACAAAGGCCGCTGCCTCTGCGCGAGCGAATTTGTCCGCGATGCGGCCCGCGAGCCAACCCTCGATATCAAACGCCGCATCGTCAAGCAGACGCTGGCTTGCTTTGGGAAGCGCGGAAAGCTCGTGAAGCGGGATCGAAATGCGGTCAAAGCTCGGTGTAGCTGTCTCGGTCACAGAGCCTGTTTCGCTTGCCCAGCCAGTACCGACTTCGGTGTGATCCACCAAAACATCATAGCTCGTGGCCTCAACCTCAACCACGGTCGCAATCGAACGGATCGACGCCGTCGCATAAAGCACACCTTTGATCGTTTCGCTGGTCTTCGGATCCACCAGATAACCACCCTCGCCAGCAACGGCCGTATTCATGGATTTCTCCTCAACGGCGAGGCCACGAAGCGCGTCGTCGTCACCGGCACGCAGATAAGCGTTAAACGCCTTTTGATGTGGAACCTCCACCTCGGCAGTGGCCGAAAGTTGGGGGCGTTTGGCAGTCATATGTTTGCGTTCCAGCATGGTCAGTCGCTCTTCCTGTAGTTGAAGTTTTGATTTCGTTTCGTCTGTTAAAGTTCTGATATCGCTCACGAAGCCGGTAAGCGCGGTCTTGACCTCCGCGGCCGGCGACAGACCGTCAGACACAGCTGTCCCGGCCCGAGCCTTTGTCTCGGTTTTGCTCATGGATTAATCCTTTAGAGAGAGGTTAGATCGCTGGCTTCAGATGCCTTGGGCCAGCTTGTGGCGGGCGTCGCTCAAGACCCCTGCCAAGTCACGCAACAAGTCATCAGCCGCAAGGCTATCGCCCTTCGCCCCGACCCGCGCCTCCGGCAGCATCGGGAATGTCACAAGCGACACCTCCCAAAGCTCCAGTTCCGTCAAGAGCCTCTGGCCCTTCTTGTTCTTCGTCGCTTTGCGCGTGCGGTATCCGATCGACAGCCCGTCAATCGCCCCCGCCGCAATCAATTCCGCCGCCTCGCGGCCCTTCGCAACTTCGGTCAGTAGGCGCCCCTTCACATAGAGCCCCTTGCCGTCCTCGCGCACCACGTCCCAAATACCAATGGGCTGTGCAGGGTCGTGTTGCCATAGCATTTTTACGCTGCGCCCCTTTGCAGAGAGCTGTGCCAGCGACGCTGCATAGGCCCCGGCCTCAACAATATCGCCGCCCTGATCACAAGCCCCAAACAAGCTCGCATAGCCTTCGATCTGTGTGCCATCCGTGACCGAAACGCCCTCGTCAAACCGACAGAATTTCTGCTCAAGGCCCGCTGTGTAATCCATTGAATTCATAATGTCTTTCCTCATTTCGGCGCCATATCCAGGAGCGAAGCAACGCCCTGCGCCAAGATCACGCCCACAACCCCGTAAACCGCCAACCACAAACGTCGCTCAAGCCGCTCGATCATCACTTCGATCCGCCCAAGCCGCTGCTCCAGAGTTGCAAACTGCAGCTTACTCACCCGCTCATTGGCCTCGATACGGGCCGATGCGGCGTCGAAACTGTCATAGAGAAAGCGTGACCCGCTCGGTGTTGGGTTCGGCGCACTCATTCTTCCTCTGCCTGTTTGGGAAGCCCGAGCAGCGCGCGTTTCTCGGCCTGCGTCAGGAACGTCGCCTCACTGACCCGCCGCCATTGGGAATCCCGCTCCGCCGAAAGCGCCGTCACCTGATCAAGATCGGGGCGCAAATCCAGCTTCTCCCCCGTATACCGCGCCAGCCAAGCCCCCACGCTCGCCGCCACCCGCGTTGCCAATGGCACCACCGTCAAACGGTAAAACGCGCGGTTGGCCTCCTGATAATTGGCGTAAGTCGCATCGCCTGGAATACCCAACAGCATCGGCGGCACCCCAAAGGCAATCGCGATCTCGCGCGCCGCTGCCTCTTTGGTTTTCTGGAACTCCATATCACTTGGCGAGAACCCCATCGGCTTCCAATCCAAACCGCCCTCAAGCAACATCGGGCGTCCCGCATTTGCCGCTCCCTGATGATACGCCGCCATTTCGTCCTGAAGGCGCTCATACTGGTCATGGCTCATGCTCTGCCCGTCTGGACCGTTGTAAACAATCGCACCACTCGGACGCGCGGCATTATCCAGCAACCCCTTGCTCCATCGGCTCGCCGCGTTATGCACATCCAGCGCACTCGCCGCCGCCTGCATTGGGCTAAGACCATAATGATCATCCTGCGGGTGGAAGCTCTTAATGTGGCAAATCGGGCTAACCACACCGCTTGCATCAAACCGATGCTTCCGGCTGCCCACCGCATATTCATACGCCGCGGGCCAGCCATCCTCGCCTGGAACAATACGCATTCGATCGCTCCGCAAGACATGCAGCTCAAACGGCGCGCCCTCCTCCGTCGCAACAGCCTCCAGATACCCGTTTCCGGTTAAGAGGAGCTGCCCAAACAGGCTTTCAAAAAGCTCTGCCCGCCCCTGAACTGCATTCGGCTCTGCAAGCAGGCTCAGAACAGGATGCTCCTCAAAGCGCTGCCCCTTATCCTGCAACACCAATGGCAAGGCTGCTGCGGCTTCTGCAATCAGCTTGACCGAACGAAACCCAACCGGATTATTCGCAAACCCCGTTTTCGTGAGCGAAACCGTATCGCGCGGGCTCCACGCCACACGCCCCGAACCGCTATAGGCCAAGACGCGTCCCGTTGCAGAGGCCTTCTGCTCAATCACAGGCGCCGCCGCCTCACCGCGTTTCAAAAAGTCAAATACCATGTGAAGAAGCTCCTGTGTCTTCGCCAATTTTGCCCGAACCATCCCCGCTCAATCACCCAAGCTGCGCTACGCAACCCTCTGGCAATCAATGAAAATATCGTTCGATCTTTGCTGAATTCAGTTTCTCAGAAATGCCTAAAGATGCGTTAAAGGCTGCGTACGCGGGGGTGTTGCGCGCCCCTGTTGGGCTGAATCAACAATTCCGTCACCGCCCACACCAGCGCATCTACGCGGTCGGGGCTTCCCTTGCCCTCGTACCCCTGCTGGGTCATACGGCACATCTGGTCCTCAAGCCCGTTCAGCGCCCCAAGGTGCTTGATCCGCCCCTGCGCATAGAGCGCAGCGACGGGCTCTGCCCGTGCGCTCTTGCCCTTGCTCGCCCGCACTGCCTTATACGGCACCAGCGCATCAACCTGTCGGATCACCGACTCAACCAGATCACCGCCCTGATTAACTTCGGCCACAAGACAATCCGCCTCATGCCGCTCCATCGCCGCCAGCGCTGCTCGCGCCCACTCATCCGGCGTGGCCCCGCTTACCGTGGCATCCTCAAGCACAACCGCGTGCCAGTCCTTCGGTGCGCCCTTGGTGTTCGCACCCACCACAACGATCCCGCATTCGTCCGAACCCTTATGCCCCGTCACGGGCGGATCAACCGCCACAACAACGCGTCCCAACGTACCCGCTTCCTCGACCCGTGCCCGATCCAGCAAGCCCAGCGTCCAAAGCGCGCCCTGCGTATCTTCCAGCAACTCGCCATCAAGCTCCTGCCGCCCAAGCCGCGTTCCCGCATAGCGATTGCGCACCTCCTCAAGGAAACTCTCCGCCAGATATGCACGGTTCGCCTCCGTTGGAGCTTGGGTTACAACCGTGGTCGGGTTGCTAAGAATGCCCTTCAGGATTGGCACATTGCGCGGTGTGGTCGTCACGCATTGGCGCGGCACTTCCCCCAATCGCAAACCAAATTGAAGCATATCCCAAGTCTCCTCTGCCCGCTTCCACTTGGCCAGTTCATCCACCCACGCCGCATCAAACTGCGGCCCCCGAAGGCTCTCTGGATCATGAGCAGAGAATATCTGCGCCGTCGCCCCATTGGGCCACAACAGCCGCTTTCGCGTCGCCTGCCACTCAGGGCGGCGGTCTGGCGGAGAACAGGCCAATATCCCGCTCTCGCCAAACACCATAACCTCACGCACCTGATCGATGGTTTCCCCAACAAGCGCCACACGGCGCGAGCGCCCCGCATCCAGCGGCTTTGCCCCCTCAACCTCAGAGCGTACCCATTCCGCCCCAGCGCGCGTCTTGCCCGCACCACGGCCGCCCATGATCACCCATGTGCGCCAATCCTCACCCTCCGGCGGCAACTGATGCGGAAACGCCCAGAACTCAAACAGCCAAGGCAGCGCCAAAAGCGCTCCCTCGCTTAACTCATTCAGAAACACCTCCTGCGCCAACTGTGGCGCGGAGGCGAGCCAACCGGCCCCGAATTTCAGATCGGGCGCTGTCAAAGTCGATGGCGAAGTCGTGAACGATTCCGGCGTTCTGCCTGCGGAGTTTCTCAACGCGTACCCTTTCTTCCATCACGGACTGAAGCGATTTACTCAAATCCCGCACGAGGCCATTTGCCTCTTTTGCGGTTTCGGGCTGGCCTTGCTCAACAGCAACAACCGCCCTGTCCAAAGCGCCCGCAAGGCGCTCAAAGTGTTTTTCTGCAATCCCAAGCAGCTCTGCCGAATTGCCTCTATCCTCATCGGGTGTGATCAATGTCATAAGATCTATCATCCGCCTCTCATGCTTGCCCGCACGAGAGAAATGAGCAGATTTCCAGCGCTTCCCGCGCCCTTCTCAAACCTGTGTCATCTCTTCTAGCTCAGGAATGCACTATGCCCGAAAAATATCAAAAAATCAATTTTTTCAATACCTTGAACGCAACACCCCTGCGCACGCACCCGTTGCACAGAATGCAATTTCCGTTAACACTTTCGCCAAATTGCGTTTGTTAAAAACGAAAACGGCCCGCCCCGAATTTCGGGACAGGCCGCTGATTTCATTCCGTTTTCAAAGGCGCTCGCGCGTTACTCCGAAGCGTTGCGCTCCGCTTCGATTTTGCGCCACTTCGCAACATTATCGTTATGCTCGCTCAGCGTCTTTGCAAAGGCATGGCCACCGGTTCCATCCGCCACAAAGAACAAATACTCCGTGTCGTCCGGGTTCAGCGCGGCCTCAATCGCTGCGCGTCCTGGGTTGGCAATCGGTGTTACAGGAAGCCCGTCGATCACATAAGTGTTCCAAGGTGTTTCCCGCCGCAATTCACTCTGCCGCAAACCACGACCAAGTGCGCCTTTGCCTTCGGTCACGCCATAGATCACTGTCGGATCCGTCTGAAGGCGCATACCTTGCTTGAGGCGGTTCACGAATACGCTCGCCACTTGTTTGCGCTCCTCGGCAACGCCGGTTTCTTTCTCGACAATAGAGGCCAGAATGAGCGCTTCTTCCTTGGTTTCAAGCGGCAAACCTTCAGCGCGGTTCTGCCAAGCTTCGTCAAGGATCGCTGTCTGACGACGTGTCATCTCTTCGACCAATTCGCCACGTAACGCCCCCTTGCGAAGCTCATAGCTATCTGGTGCGAGCGTACCTTCCGCAGGAACCTCAGTTACCTCACCAGTCAGGAAATCCGCCGCTTTTAGCGCCTCGATCACCTGCCAACTCGTAGCACCCTCAGCGAGTGCGACACGATAGCGGAGGTCGCCACTTTCCGCAGCCTCGGTGAAGCCAGCCGGAACCTCGTCGGCATTCGGGTCAAAGCTGAACTTCTCTTCGAAACGGTTGGTTTCCGGATCAAGCTCACGCAATTGAACTTCGCTCCTTAACACCCCGATTCTATAGACAATTTCCGATCCGCATGTGGAACGACCGTCGCCGGTTACGAGGTCAACGATACCTTCCATCGAAGCCCCCGCAGGAATAAGGAAACTACCCGCCTTAAGGTCTGCGGCCTTATCGGAATAGTTCACCCCGACCCGAAAAAGATACCCGCTCGAAATCGCGCCCTGTTCGGCCAAACTGGTC
Organism: Halocynthiibacter sp. C4; assembly: GCF_028823805.1. Classification (NCBI taxonomy): domain Bacteria; kingdom Pseudomonadati; phylum Pseudomonadota; class Alphaproteobacteria; order Rhodobacterales; family Paracoccaceae; genus Halocynthiibacter; species Halocynthiibacter sp. C4. Next base: position 216,191 of record NZ_JAPEIE010000002.1, read on the forward strand.
GAAACGTGGCCCATGGTCGAGCCTTGTTCGACCCGCAAACAGATCGCCTGCTCAAGCGGTCCTTCGGCGCTATATTGGTTCTTTGCCCACAACAACATTCCGCCCGCGCAGAACATAAGCACAAGCAGGAACGTCAAAGCGCTTGACGTAAAATTTCGCCACATCAGCTGTCGACCTTACCGAAAATCACACTCGCGTTGGTGCCGCCAAACCCGAAGGAATTGGACAGTGCCACATTGATCTCGCGCTGCACGGCTTTATGCGGCGCCAGATCGAGCTTCGGCTCTACATCAGGGTTATCAAGGTTCAGTGTCGGCGGCGCGATCTGATCGCGGATCGCCAGAATACAGAAGATCGCCTCAATCGCCCCCGCAGCGCCCAAAAGGTGCCCCGTTGCCGATTTGGTGGACGACATAGTGGCCTTCTCTGCGGCATCGCCCATGAGCCGCTCAACAGCGCCTAGCTCGATTGTATCCGCCATAGTGGATGTACCATGCGCGTTGATATAGTCGATATCCGCTGGCGTGATACCCGCACGTTTGATTGCGGCTTCCATAGAGCGGTAGCCACCATCACCATCGCTCGACGGCGCGGTGATGTGATACGCATCGCCCGACAGTCCATAACCAAGAACTTCGGCGTAAATCTTTGCGCCGCGCGCCTTTGCGTGTTCATACTCCTCCAGAACAACAACGCCCGCGCCCTCACCCATAACAAAGCCATCGCGGTCTTTGTCATAAGGGCGGCTCGCCTTGGTCGGATCATCCGCGTTTTGTGTGGAAAGCGCCTTACACGCGTTAAAGCCAGCAATCCCGATCTCGGAAATCGGGCTCTCCGCGCCACCTGCAATCATCACGTCTGCATCATCCAGCATAATAAGCCGTGCTGCATCGCCGATCGCATGCGCACCCGTAGAGCATGCCGTCACAACTGCATGATTCGGCCCTTTGAAACCGAATTTTATGCTAACTTGCCCCGAAACGAGGTTAATCAACGCGCCCGGAATAAAGAACGGCGAAACCCGACGCGGGCCCTTTTCAGCCAGCAAAACCGCCGTATCCGCAATCGAAGACAGACCACCAATGCCAGAGCCGATCATCACACCTGTGCGGCATTTGTCGTCTTCGCTCTCGGCAACCCAGCCTGAATCCGCAACAGCCTGTGTGGCGGCGGCCATGCCGTAAAGGATGAAATCATCTACTTTGCGGCGGTCTTTGGCATCCATATAGGTGTCTGGGTTGAAAGTACCGTCAGTGCCATCACCCAACGGGATCTCGCAAGCGTATTTCGTTGTCACACGCTCCGGATCAAACCGCGTGATGGTCCCCGCGCCCGATTGCCCGTCTAGCAACCGCGACCACGTATCCTCGACACCATCTGCCAGAGGCGTCACCATTCCAAGACCTGTAATTACCACTCGACGCATATTTTTCCCCGCCTTGTTTTGCGTTTCCACGCTTTTTACCGTGCCTTCTATAGCTTGGGCAAGCAAATGTCGCTGAAAACGGATTTATCGCCACAAAATGGCCGAGCAACCTGTTTTTCGGGCAGAAATTGCGCTTCAGCCCGTCAGACACCCCACCCAAACGCAAAACGGCGCCCGAAAGGACGCCGTTTACGAAAATTCTTGCGAAAAGCTTAGGAAGCTTCGGTGATGAACTTCACCGCGTCGCCGAATGTTTGAATTGTTTCTGCTGCATCGTCAGGGATTTCGATACCGAATTCCTCTTCGAACGCCATAACCAACTCAACTGTATCAAGGCTGTCTGCGCCCAGATCGTCGATGAAAGATGCGTTTTCAACAACTTTCTCTTCTTCTACGCCAAGGTGCTCGACGACGATCTTCTTAACGCGATCTGCGATGTCGCTCATAGTATTTCCTCATTCTCTAGACGGGGTGTTGCCACCCGTTTGTTTCCTGCCCGAAATGGGCGATTCACTGCCCTGCTACTGCAGGAAATCCACCAACACAAATTGCGCGGATGGCAATTCTGCGCCCCCTTTAGCATATCAACACGAATAGGCAAACGCTTTCCGAAAGATAAGGCCTTGGTCAGGGTAATCAAGTGCGCATTCCATTTATCGTTGTATCCCTGATACTTGATACCGCAAACCGCACCAGAAACAGGCCAAACCAAACGCCCCGCTCCCCATTCCCCTGAATTCCGCAGCGTCAATTGCCAGAATCCACTCGAATCAAACGCAACAATTGGGTTGGGTGCGGGAATACGGGGGCCGCACTGAGGATGAGGTTGGGCACAGTGTTTGGTTCATTGGAGTTCAGCAAGGGCCGAAAGCCTTAGAGCCAAAACCAATTAATGCACTTCCGCACAGTACCGAGCGCAGATTTTCCGCGTCTAGAGCATGAGAAAGCAAACACATAGCCATCAAAGCCCAACACATTTGCTTGGTAAGAAACAGTTTCCGATCATCAAATAGCGGCTTTGTTACTTTACTGGTCCGCCATTCGCTGCCACCGTAAATCAATTCTCAAAGAGCCTTTGTCTTATCGCTTGGAATAGGAGCTGCCCGATGCGAGCCTTTTTAACTCTATCACTATTTGCTGTTTCCACTGCCGCTTTTGCAGAGGACGTTGTAACGCCCGATACCTATATACGCGCAGAAGTCGACATGGCATTTGCACAATTTCAGGCAAATGCAGGAAGCGACGTTAACCGCTTCTACTATATCCGCAAACCTACGCCGCTCGAGGCTCAGGCCGTGGTCCGCATGAATCGAGACACGCTTTACGCAGCCGCGGTCGTTGATACTGAAGGCGGCGCAACCATCACGATTCCGGAGTTTCCCGATGACCGGTATTTCTCGATACTGGTGATCGACAATGATCATTATGCGCCAATGGTGTTTTATGAGCCTGGCACCTACGACATTCCGGGCGATACAAAATACGTGTCACTCATCATGCGGATACAGATAATGGACGCTTCAGACCCCGCGGATGTGGACCTTGTCAACCGCATGCAAAACGAGTTTGTCATAAACGCTTCCAGCCATGACTTGTTCCCAGAGCCACAATGGGACGTTGAAAGTATGCTCGCATTACGCGCTGACTATGAAGTGGAATTTCAAAAGTTCGACCAATACGAGCCCGACTGGATGGGGCCTCGCGGAGAAGTCAACGAAGAGACACGCCATCTTGCCGTTGCTGGCGCTTGGGGTCTCTTCCCAGAACGCGATGCCGTTTACATCAACTACTCCGGACCTGGCGCAGTTGAAGGTTGCTATACCGCAGAATACGACGTCCCGCCCAATGACGCCTTCTGGTCGATCACTGTCTATGGGGCAGACGGGTTCATGGAGAGCGACAACAATATCGTCAACGATAGAAACGTCGAGCTGAATGAGGATGGCACCTTCACGGTACACTTTGGGTCGGAGGCCGATTGTGGCGTGCAAGCAAACCGCGTCGATGTTGGAGATGGATGGAACTTTTTAATGCGAGTTTATCGGCCCGGCGATGCCGTTTTGGAACGCACCTACGTCCTGCCCAATGTCGAAAAGGTAGCGCAGTGATCTTTTTAAGAACTTCACACGAAAGAAGGGGCCAAGCGGCCCCTTCACTTCGTAAAGAGCGCGAACACCCTTAAGAGCCGCGCTGCTGTCAACTCCCTGAGCAGTATCGGCAGCATAGAATCCGAGATGATATAGTTTCGGGCGCAGGGCAATTAGACGTGTAACAGCAGTTGGAGCCTCTAGTGCATTTTCTAGGAGCTCGTATTCCCAATTCACGCAACATCGGCTTATCGCAGACCCCAAACGATCTTCACGCGCGGTTTGTCTTTAGGGTCGGCTTGACGTGTAAACAGAAAATTCAAAACAAGATCACCAACGCCTAATCAAACGAAGCGTCAAGAGAACTATACATTTTCTTGACACGCCGAAGCAGGCACTTCGACAAATCCGTAACGCTTTAACACGTCCTCAAGCGGGCCGTCGTTGAAACTGTCCGGCATTGGACCAGCGTGGTTAGTAGGACGCGTTCTACCCGCTCGTCGCTTGACCCATGATCTTGGTTTTAGGTAGCTGCCCGTTCCAATAACATCCAAACGGACTCCGCTTTTCGGCGCGTAAACAAAATCTACTTTGTCACTCGGGAATATGTCGCCTGCAACTTCGTTCTCTGCATCCGGCTCCACATGCAATGAATACAAATCCAGGTCTTGACCAACTAGAAATAAAACTCGACCGTCTCGTAACTCCAATAGAAATCCGGCACCTTCGTCTTCTTCCTCTTCGACCTCAACAACGGCCACAACTTCAAGGCGTTCGATGGCAGCAAAGCCGTCCTGCAAGTCTTGATCGACCAGTGCAGAAACGCCCGTGCTCGCTTTGATGTACTTATGCTCTTGGAGCGCCCACTTTCCAGAATACGCCAGAGATAGAACTGCTGAAGCCCCACACAGCCACCACTTCACGACCTCGAAATCGGGCCAACCGAACATCCACGCAGTAAAATCACAGAGTAGACCAAGCGCAACAAAAATGGTGAAAAACAAGATGAAAAAGAGGCCCGCAAAATTCAGATAGGTGCTTCGCTTTTCGTTCGCAGTTGAGTACGGCTTGAGTGTATCTCGATCTTGCCTAGTTAACGGTCTTTCGGAAATAGACATGTCTCATCCACAAAGCTTACCCACCTGATTATTGGACTATGCCGACGCCCCTCTTTCGGTTGCAAGACAATACTCGACATTTAGCACTCCAAAACAATATTGCACCTCGAGTTAGGAGCAAGCGAAGCCGCACTCGCTTAACATATTTAGGCAGCACGAAAAAAGGGGCCAAGCGGCCCCTCTCAAACTCACATTATGCTCAATGCCCTAAAGCATCGCCATGCCGCCGTTGACGTGCAGGGTGGAGCCTGTCACGTAACCTGCTTCAGGGCTGGCCAAATAAAGCACCGCTGCGGCGATTTCTTCGGGGGTGCCCATGCGCGAAGCGGGGATTTGCACGTTGATCTTTTCTTTTTGCTCATCAGTGAGCTTGTCTGTCATCGCAGTTGCAATGAAACCCGGTGCAACGGCGTTGGCGGTGATGCCACGGCTCGCCACCTCATAGGCGATGGATTTGGTCATGCCGACCATCCCCGCCTTGGATGCGGCGTAGTTGGCCTGACCGGGATTGCCCGTTGCGCCGACAATCGAGCCGATGTTGATGATCCGGCCCCAGCGGAAATTCATCATCGAAACACAATGCGCAACCGCGCTCAAAACCCTCGCCTGTAGCTGTAATTGAACGCTCCATGAGCAACCCAGCACGTTTCAAGTGTCAATAAACAAGGATTTTGCTGCCTATTATCACAGCTGTGCCTATGGCTGCCCTTGCACTTTGCTTTCTTAATCTAACCCACGGCAAACACATTGCGCTTTCATGGAAACACCTCAACCATAACGCTCTCGCCAAGCGGCTGGCGAAGTTCCATAGCAGTTTTTGAATGCGCGTGAAAATGACGCTTCAGTTCCGTAATTTGATCGATAGGCGATTTCCGCAATACTCTCATTCGAATACCGCAGCTCTTGAGAGGCAAGAAAAAGTCGCCACTGGCGCAGGTATTGCATGGGCGACATATCGAGCACCTTCCTGAAATTGGCAGAAAGCGTACTCTTTGATTGACCGGATTCAAATGCGAACTTGACCAAGTTCCAGTTCTTATTTGGGTTTCTGTGGATACTCGCCAAACAACTCGAGAGCCTCTTGTCCTGAACCGCCGCCAACCACCCCGCAGCCTGCGACCGACTACTCACAATCTCTCGCCGTAGAACCTCGAGCAATGCTATTTCTGTCAAGCGTTCAAGAACCTGGGGACTTCCAACCTGCGGTAGGTCCACCTCTGTGATGATCTGCGCGACAATCGCGGCCAGCCAATCATCCCCGTCTCCTGCTTGAGTGCTCAAGTGTATCATTTCAGGTAGCTGTGATCTGAACGGTTTGAAGTCCTTTATGTCGCTGATGACATATCCACACAGAATGCGGACCTCTGTTTTATCGTCGCCATAGCGCATGATCGGGACTTTATCCCAGGGCGCTGGCGGAAGGTCGCCTCCGGGATCAAATATGGGACCATTTTCTCCAACGCCAATCCAATGCGAAGCCCCAAATGGTAGCAAAACAATGTCCCCTTCGGACAACGTTTGTCGCACGCCGTCATACTCCAGCCAAAGCGTTCCGCTCGCAACGATATGGAAGCCGATTGCTTCTTTTGGCTTGTAAGGCGCTGGCGTCGCGTCGGTGCGCCAGATTCCGGTGGGGTTATAGCAGAATTGCTTTGAACTCACGATCCGCGTGTGGCGCAGCACATCCGAAATCAAGGCGTGCTGGACAACGTCAGTAAACTTTGGAATTTCGGCCAAACCTTCCGGAACTCTAGCTATATCCACCTTTTCCGACATGTCTCACAATGTCTCCGAGTTCAATCAATAGACGGAGAAGCATACCATGAGTGCAGCAACGGACAAACTGGTAGTCGTTATAACAAAGGGGATCGAGTCCGAGTTGTCTTCGGTCGCCCTGACGATCGCCAACGGAGGATTGACATCGGGCCTGAACGTCAGCTTGTTTCTCACAAGTAGCGGCGTTGATCTTGTGCGAAAAGGTGGACAGACCGTGACCCATGTTCCGCCATTGGACCCTCTTGAAGAAATGATCGCAAATTTTCAAAACCGAGGCGGCGTCATTTGGGCATGTCCACCCTGTGTGAAAGCGCGCGGGTATGAGGCCGACGATCTTCTCGACGGTGTCACAATTACCGGCGCGGCAGCGATGCACGAAGAAATCAAGGCAGGGGCGGCAACTCTTTCTTTCTAAGCGATCGGCGCCATGCGCCGACAGCACACTAGTTCTGCATGTAGGCGAACATCCCCACGCTGTGTCAAAACCTCAAATTGGTTATTGCCGCAGTAGAAGGCTGACACCATAGAGCAACAAAAAGGGGCCAAGCGGCCCCTCTCAAACTCACATTATGCTCAATGCCCTAAAGCATCGCCATGCCGCCGTTGACGTGCAGGGTGGAGCCTGTCACGTAACCTGCTTCGGGGCTGGCCAAATAGAGCACTGCTGCGGCGATTTCTTCGGGGGTGCCCATGCGCGAAGCGGGGATTTGCACGTTGATCTTGTCTTTTTGCTCGTCGGTGAGCTTGTCTGTCATCGCTGTTGCAATGAAACCCGGCGCGACGGCGTTGGCGGTGATGCCACGGCTCGCAACCTCATAGGCGATGGATTTGGTCATGCCGACCATCCCCGCCTTGGATGCGGCATAGTTTGCCTGACCGGGGTTGCCGGTTGCACCCACAATCGAGCTGATGTTGATGATCCGGCCCCAGCGGGCTTTCATCATCGGGCGCATCACACCACGACAGAGGCGCATGGTTGAAGTGAGGTTCACGTCGATCACCGACTGCCATTCCTCATCCGACATCCGCATGAAGATCTGGTCGCGGGTGATACCAGCGTTGTTCACAAGGATATCCAGCCCACCCATTGCCTCAATCGCGGCCTTCGGCAACGCATCCACCGCCTCGCCGTCGCTGAGGTTACAGGGCAGAACATGCGCCCGCTCGCCAAGCTCGGCGGCCAGCGCCTCAAGCGGCTCAACCCGTGTACCAGAGAGGCCAACGGTTGCGCCAGCGCCATGCAGGGCCTTGGCAATCGCGCCGCCAATGCCACCGGACGCACCAGTGACGAGCACTTTTTTACCTGTCAAATCAAACATATAAACCTCTATTCCTTAAGCGACGCTACGGCCGCAGCCACGTCATCGGGTGTGCCGACAGCACGGCATGTGATGGATTTTTCGATGCGGCGGATCATGCCCGAAAGCGCCTTGCCCGCACCGATCTCCCAAATCTCTGTGACACCCTGCCCGGCCATATAGGCCACGCTCTCGCGCCAACGAACCGAACCTGTAACCTGCTCCACGAGCATGTTGCGGATCAGGGTTGCGCTTGTTTCTGCTTCGGCACGGACGTTGGCCACAAGCGGCACCGCAGGCGCGTTCACGTCAACCTTGCTCAGTGCATCTGCCATGGCATCCGCCGCTGGCTGCATCAGTGAGCAATGGAAAGGGGCACTTACCGGCAATAGAACCGCGCGCCGTGCGCCGCGTTCCTTGGCAATCTCAATGGCGCGCTCAACGGCCTCTTTATGGCCTGACACCACGACCTGACCGGGATCATTGTCGTTCGCCGCCTGACACACCTGCCCCTGTGCGGCCTCTGCGGCCACCTCCTGAACAGCTGCAAAGTCCAGCCCCAACAAAGCCGCCATCGCGCCAACTCCAACCGGAACCGCTTTTTGCATCGCTTCGCCACGAATACGCAGCAAACGCGCCGTATCGGCCACAGAGATCGACCCCGCCGCCGCAAGCGCGGAATATTCACCAAGGCTGTGCCCCGCAACAAAGCTTGCGTCTGTGATCTTCACGCCCTCAACCTCAAGCGCACGCATGGCGGCAATCGACGTTGCCATAAGCGCGGGCTGTGCGTTTTGTGTGAGCGTAAGTTCGGAGATGTCACCCTCCCAGATCAGGCTGCTCAGCTTTTCGCCAAGGGCGTCGTCCACCTCGTCAAACACGGCTTTGGCCACTGGATAGGCCTCGGCCAGATCTTTGCCCATTCCGATCGTTTGGGCACCCTGTCCGGGAAATACAAATGCGCGCGTCATGCGGACTCCTGTTTTCTTTGTTTTCCTAGCAAATACATGGCGCACGGGCGGCTGTCCATGAGCGGCGCGGATAATGGCGGTAATTTCTTGCAATCACCGCTTTAAGGGCGCCGCAAACACCCTTCCCTCAAACGAAGAAGGGCCGGTCCCTTGACCAGCCCCTATACTTCAAATCAAATTTTGCGCTCGATCAGGCCGCTACGCTTGCCGCCACAGCCGCCGACCGCTCTGTCGTAACCGCACCAAGCGACGCGGTAACATTCATACCCAGCACATCGCGCGCCAGCAGATCACGCAGCAGCTTGAGATAATCAGCATCTTCGGTCAGCACCTCAATCGGATAGGCCGCATGGCGCATCATCAATGTTGCCTCATTACCCGCCTTGCCTTTCGCCTTGTCGCGCGACAGGTAAATGCTGGAGACCTCATCAAAGGCACAGCGGCGCAGGACAAGCTCTTTGCCGTTACGAGTACACAGAGTTTCACGCACTTCGCGGCGGGTTTGGTCAATCTGGAGCTGATAAAACGGACGTTGGCTCAGGAAATAGACCGCAAGCGTTCCAATCATAAGCAGGCAGAGCGTTGCAATCATCTTGAAGCTCTCAAGACCCGCTTCCTGTGAGGAACCAGGCATCAGCCACATACCGGCCGCAAAAGAAAACGCACACACAGCAACCAGCGTGGCAACACCCTGTGTGAGCCGCACCCAGAAACCCGCACGCGTTGGCATTTGGATTGCATAGCCACCTTTGCACATTGTAATATAGGGCAGCCGCTCAAGACGCTGTGTTTCCTGAAGTTGTCCTTGCTCTTTGGCTTCGGCGGTTGCTTCTGCCGAGGCACGAGCGCGGGCGCGTGCTTGATCTAACATCATACTCTGTCCTTCCTACCTGAGCGGCCTGCCGGATTTATTGCCGCTTCGTTAAGTATGATTTGCGCTCTCAATACGGGCGAAAATGGGGCAATTCTTCGGTTTTACCGCGAAAAGTGTATCCCTTCGCTCTAAAGGAGAGTGAAAGTTAAGGCCCCTCACCGCCCATTTCCATCCGCGCACACACACGCCGCATCTACCTTGTTTTCAACATGCTTCCCCGCGCTCTTGCATCCCCGCCGTACCCTGCTATAAGGCGGCTTCCTTCTGCGCATTTTGCAACAGCGCAGTCTCTCGTGATCGGGTGCAGAAGGGTAAACCCGGTCTTTGAAATGCGCCTATTATGAACGGAGATCGCATGCCACTATACGAGCATGTCTTTATCGCGCGTCAGGACTTGTCCACCGCGCAAGCCGAAGGCCTTGTTGAGCACTTCACCACAGTTCTCGCAGACAACGGCGGCAAGACCGTCGACAGCGAATACTGGGGCGTGAAGACCATGGCCTACAAAGTTAACAAGAACCGCAAGGGCCACTATGCCTTCCTGCGCACCGATGCCCCTGCACCGGCTGTTCAGGAAATGGAACGCCTGATGCGCCTGCATGATGATGTTATGCGCGTTCTCACCATCAAGGTTGACGAGCACGCCGAAGGACCATCGGTTCAAATGCAAAAACGCGAAGAGCGCTCCGAGCGCCGTCGTGAACGCGCGTAAGAAAGGGCTAACTCATGGCTACTAAACCATTTTTCCGCCGCCGCAAAGTTTGCCCGTTCTCTGGCGACAATGCTCCTGCGATCGATTACAAAGACACACGTCTTCTGCAGCGCTACATCTCTGAGCGTGGCAAAATCGTTCCTTCCCGTATCACTGCCGTTTCGGCCAAGAAACAGCGCGAGCTGGCCCGTGCGATCAAGCGCGCCCGTTTCCTCGCCCTGCTTCCCTACGCCGTTAAGTAAGGAGAAAGCACATGCAAGTTATCCTTCTTGAACGCGTCGCAAAGCTCGGCCAAATGGGCGATGTTGTGGATGTTAAAGCTGGCTATGCCCGCAACTTCCTCCTGCCCCAAGGCAAAGCGCTGACTGCGTCTGACGCAAACGTTGCTTCCTTCGAAGCACGCAAGGCACAGCTCGAAGCAACAAACCTTGAATCCCGCAAAGAGGCCGAAGCACTCGGCGAAAAACTCGACGGACAGCAGTTCATCGTGATTCGCTCTGCATCGGACGCTGGTTCGCTCTACGGTTCCGTTACACCTCGTGACGCTGCCGAAGTTGCAACCGCTGGTGGCTTCACAGTTGACCGCAAGCAAATCTCTGTTGATCACCCGATCAAAGAGCTTGGCCTGCACACAATGTCTGTGAAACTGCACCCTGAAGTTGTTGTGACAATCTCACTCAACGTTGCACGTTCCGAAGAAGAAGCCGAGCTTCAAGCTTCCGGTAAATCCATTCAGGAACTCGCCGCAGAAGCCGAAGCAGAAGCAGAATTCGAAATCTCCGAGCTCTTCGACGACATCGGTGCTGCTGCTGCAGACGATCTCGAGCTTGCGGGCGACGAAGCCCCAGCCGAAGACGCTGCAGAAGAGGAAGAGAAAGAAGCTTAAGCTTCACTCTTTACCAGAATTTGAAAGCCGCGCAGTTCTGTCTGCGCGGCTTTTTCTATGGCTCCGTGCCCTTCATCGATGGCACCTCCCCGACGCCTCGCCCTTCAGGCAAACCGGTTCTTCACGAATTTAGGGTAATAATCCCCAGAACATCCATTCCGTTAAATACGGAATCGATGGCAATGGTGGCCAAGATGATCCCCATAACACGGCTGATTACATTTGCCCCCGTTGCGCCGATGATCCGATGGATTTGCTTTGCAAGTATCAGCAAGGCCAAGGTGACGAGCAGGACAAGCGCCAAAAGAACCGCTGTAACCAGCTGCTCTGAAAAGGAAAATCTTTGATTGTCGGTCAGAACCACAACACCAAGCATCGCCCCCGGAGAGGCAATCGACGGTATCGCCAATGGGAAAACCGCGCCTGATAAGTGGTCCCGCTCTGCTTCATGCTGCTCGGCCTCGGGCTTGGACTCACCAAAAATCATGGTCATGGCAAACAGGAACAGGATAATCCCTCCCGCGACCTGAAACGCCCCTAATCTCACGCCAAGCGCCTCGAGTATGAGTTGCCCACCGACAAGGAAGCCAAACAGAACCAGTGCGGAAATTACGACCGCCCGTATTGCAAATCGAGTATGTAACGCCGCAGGTATGCTCGCCGTTGCGAACAGAAAAATCGGAATTGACCCGATAGGATCGACCACCGCGAAAATCGTGATGAAATCTTTAATTATGACGGACCAATTCATCGAGAAAATACCTTTGGGATAATGCGCAGACCATAAAGCAACGGCCCCAAGAAATGCAATCAGATGACCGATTTCTTCATTCGGCATGTCATTAAGTGCGGCTGGGCGCGCACGACTATCCATCTGTAAATACAGGCATTTCCACCCTTCCTACAGGCCAACCCGCCCTCTCCTGTATAGCAACGCACCATTTTATTCACCCAAAGGGTTGAATATTGACGTCGCCTATGTATATTAACCCATATGGTTGAATATAAAGATACAGATGAGGATCTCTCCTTGATCCTGAAAGCGGCGTCCGATCCGACGCGTCGCGCCCTGCTCACGATGTTGGTGCAGCAAGGGCCAACGCGCGTCACGGATCTGGCGGCAAATTTTGATCTCTCGCTGAATTCGGTGAGCAAACACATCCGTATCTTGGAGACCGCTAAATTGGTGGAGCGCAAAACAATCGGCCGCACCCACCTGATCTCGGCCAATCTCGCGCCGATAAACTTGATAGATCAATGGTTTAACAATCTTCGTTCTATCTGGGATCTTCGCTTGGACAAACTTGACTCTCTGCTCACAAAGGAAACCGACGATGACTGATACAATGAACGAACTCTCTCTCACCACATCCCGCCACATCAATGCCCCTGCCAAGGCGATCTATAATGCGTGGCTGGACCCTGAAATGTTGATGAAATTCATGACACCGGGCGAAGGCGTGACCGTGCCGCGCAGCAAGACCGACCCAAAGGTCGGCGGTGGCTTTGAAATCATCATGCTGACACCAGACAACAACGAGCTGCCCCACACCGGCACCTACAAAGCGCTCGATCCACACAGCCGGATCGTCTTTACATGGCAGAGCAACTATTCGCCTGACGATAGCGAAGTGACGCTTGATTTCGTTGAGAAAAACGGCGGCACGGACGTGACCCTCACCCATGTGAAATTCCTCAACGAAGAGGCCCGTGACAATCACGAAAAAGGTTGGGGTCTCATCCTTCAAACGCTTGAAAACGCGCTAAAATAACGAGGTCTATATGGAAAACGAAGCAATGGCTATCAACTGGCTTGCCGTCTTTGCGGGCACGATCGTGGCCTTTATTTTCGGAGCGATCTGGTATCATCCCAAAGTCATGGGCACCAAATGGGCCGCAGGGTCCGGAATCGACATGAGCAAGATCAGTGGCACGCCCGTGTTTGCCATGGCTGCCCAAACGCTGGCGCTGTTTCTGCTGGCGCTCGTGGTCGGCATCACGGCCACCACGGATGCGCTCTTTACAGCAATTTTTGCAATCCTCGCCGTTGGGGTGCATGTGGTGTCTGCGGGGGCGTTCCTACAAAAATCAGGTGCGGCCTTGGCCATCGATTTTGGCTATCTATTCCTCAGCGGCGCAATCATGATTGTCGCGCAAGGGATTTTCTAGGCTCAAAGCCTTAAGACAAAGAAAAAAGGGCTGCCCTCGCGGGTAGCCCTTTCTCGTTTCTGCAAAGGTCAGAAACCTTAGATATCGTCGAGCGCTTCAACAGCTTTTTCGAGGTCTTCTTTGGAGACTTCTTTCTCGGAAACGTCAGCCAGTTCAAAGACATAGTCGATAACTTTGTCTTCAAAGATCGGCGCACGCAGCTGCTGCTGCATTTGAGCGTTTTGCTGAACGAATTCAAAGAACTGACGCTCCTGACCAGGGTACTGGCGCGCTTGGTTCATGATCGCTTGCGTCATCTCGGCGTCTGTGACTTCGATCTCGGCTTTCTGGCCAATCTCGGCAAGCAGCAGACCAAGACGCACGCGGCGCTCGGCAAGCTTCTTGTGCTCGTCGGTTGCTTCGATTTCTGGGTGGTCATGGCCCTCTACGTCAGGGTTTTCCTCATGCCACAGCTGGTGTGCGATCTGGCCAGCTTCCGCGTCAAGCAGCGAAGGTGGCAGTTCGAAGGAAACAACACCGTCAAGCGCATCCAGAAGCGCACGCTTCTGTACCGCACGCGCAGCGCCCGCATATTCAGCTTCAAGGCGCTCTTTCACTTGGCCCTTGAGAGCTTCGAGGTCTTCGGCACCAAACTGCTTGGCCAGCTCATCGTTCAGCTCTGCTTTTGCAGGAGCTTTAACGGCTTTCACTGTACAGTCGAAAACTGCTTCTTTACCGGCGAGGTTTTCAGCTTGGTACTCGGCAGGGAATGTCACGTTAACCGCAACTTCGTCGCCTGCTTTTGCGCCGATCAGCTGGTCTTCGAAACCAGGGATGAACGAACCGGAGCCCAGAACGAGCGGGAAGTCTTCTGCGGAACCGCCTTCAAACAGCTCGCCGTCAACCTTACCAGCAAAGTCGATAACAACTTGGTCGCCGGATTTGGACTTTGTGCCCTTCTTGCGGTCTTCGAAGTTCTGTGCGGACTCAGCAAGGTTGTCGAGTGCTTCAGCAACAGAAGCGTCATCCGCTTTTGCGACGAGCTTCTCGAGCTTGATGCCTTTGAGGTCAACTTCAGGAATTTCTGGAAGAGCTTCGTAAGCAACAGACACTTCAACGTCGTCGCCCTCTTTCCAGTCTTCGTTGGTCATTTTGATTTCCGGCTGAAGCGCAGGGCGGTCGCCGGACTCTTCAAAATGCTTGCCCATGGCGCCATCGATCGTTTCTTGAATGGCTTCGCCCATGACGCGCTGACCGAATTGCTTTTTCAGCAGAGCGAGAGGCACCTTGCCCTTGCGGAAGCCTTTCATTTCGACTTCTGGCTGAGCTTCTTTCAGCTTTTCGTTTACTTTCGCGTCGAGATCGCCAGCAGGGATAACGATTTGGTAACCGCGCTTCAGGCCTTCGTTCAGGGTCTCTGTGACCGACATATTTGTCCTCATGTATCATAGGCCGCTCGGACGCGGCGGATGGCTTGTAAATCAGACGCCCTTCTAGGGCTCGCAGCCCAAGGATGCAAGGAGAAAGGGGCCGACTTGTCTTGGTTGGCGGGAAGATACCTGTATCAGCAGAACAATCAGGTCAATTCAGGCGCGTAGCACACAATCAGGGGCCCTAAACTTATGGCCTAAAGGCGACTTACGACGAAGGTGCCGCCCAGCAAAGGCGCACCTATCGAAAGGATCGTGCCATCGTCCAAAAGATGATTGCACTTTAGATGGATTATCTCGTCAAACTTTTTGAGGTAATCCTCGGGAGCGTCATCGTTTCTTTGCGAGATGTGTTTGAAGAAATTCGAGTACACCGAGTTTTCAAAAGGCGGTTCGACCATTCCGCTCAATGGATCGACTGCGCCAATTTTCCTGACCCGTTCCAGCCAATCCTTGCAGGTCTGCTCGGCAATGTCGCTGCTGGAAACTTCGTCAAAGGCCTTACGGATCGTCAGCCTGTCATTTCGCGAATCGTAAAGCGCGCTTCCCAACGGCGGGTAATAGCTCGTGAGAAAATACTCCAACCGGATCAACCCGAGATCAAAAACCGTTGCGGGCTCATTCATCAGGTATTTGGTAACTTCTCCCGGATCAGAGTGCACAGGCGCAGTGAACGCGAGAGTCGCAACAACTGCCGCACAGGTTGCCTTGAACTTCGTCAGCATATTCCCCTCCTGATTGCATAATGACGCAATCAAACAATTCATAGGATTACCCATGAAGCTAAAACAACCTGAGTTCAAGCGCGGAGATTGGCTTTCTGTGCTTTTTGGTGAGGGCAAAAACTAGAGTATGAAACACGGCCTCTTTAGCCGAAACAACATGACCCGCCTTCAGGTAAAGACAGGCCGCCGAGAATACCCAATTCTTTCAACCAATTGATGTCAGTCCTGAGCGGAACTCCAATCATTGATCGCGCAGGGATATCACGGCATACTAACACTGCCGAATACTAACATAGGTTGAAATTAAACGAATTATTTGAGGTGAAACATGTCGGATATATCCAAAGCAACGCGTACGGTCTTGTCTAAATATGCAACCTTCACAGGGCGCGCCACGCGACCGGAGTTCTGGTGGTGGGCCTTGGCAGTATTCGGCATCAACATCGTTGCCCAGATCATCGACGGGGTGCTTGTTGCTCCGATGCTCGGCTTCACCGCGTTCCAAGCAGAAGCCGGCCAGCCCATCTCAATACTCGTAATGCTTGCGTTGTTCCTTCCGAATATCGCCGTCGCCGCACGACGCTTGCACGATATCGGGCGCAGTGGCTGGTGGCTTCTTATTGCCTTTATCCCGCTAATCGGGGTGCTTGTTCTGATCTATTTCTATGTTCAGCCGAGCGACCAAGGCTCTAACGAATACGGCGCACCAGAACCACTAACTTAGTTCCGTGTGCGTTTTTGCGCGCTGTATACAGCTGTAAAGCCGAAGCTCGCACTGCTTTATTTCTGAAGAAACTTAGTGGTGCGGGTGGAGGGACTTGAACCCCCACGCCTTGCGGCGCTTGGACCTAAACCAAGTGCGTCTACCAATTTCGCCACACCCGCATCCTGTTGCGGCAATCGCCGTCAACCGCGCCCTTCTAGCGCAGGATTTTCGGGGATGCGAGGGGAAAATTCGCGCAAATGCGAAAAAATTTCATGACGAGCGTTTCGACGCGCTTTCAAGTGCGGTCAAGACGGCTGGCAGCTGTTCGGGAAGGTCTTCGGCGATAAGGCCCGGGCCAAAGCGGCGGGCGCATTCGGCATGAAGGTGCGCCGCAGTTTCGGCGGCTTCGATTGGCGCAAACCCACGCGCCAAAAGCCCCGTTATCATGCCAGCTAGCACATCTCCCGCGCCTGCTGTTGCGAGCCATGGGGCAGCATTCTCATAGCAGGACGCCACAATCCGGCAGTCCCCTTGGGCATTGGCGATCACCGTCGCTGCGCCCTTAAGCAACACAGTACAGCCTGCCGTTTTAGCGGCATCGCGCGCGGCGTCCAGCTTGGAATATAATTTATTTTCAGTAAGTTCGGCGGAAATATCGGGAAACAGACGTTTAAACTCGCCCATATGTGGCGTGAGAACGATCTGCTCATGCAGCTTCGAGAATGGCTTTTCGTGGTGCGCCAATAGTGTCAACGCATCTGCGTCAAGAACCGCGGCGCGTTTTGCGGCCAGCACGTCCATAAGCCAATCCGCGCGGTCGGGTGATAGACCGAAATTCGGACCAAGGCAGAGTGCGTTTATCCGTGTATCATCCAAGGTCTGCCGCAAAGCCTCGGCATCATTGAGCGGCCGAAGCATGATGGCGGTGACCTGCGCGGCGCATTCCGCAAGCGCATCCGGCGGGCAGCCAAGCGTTACGAGCCCCGCCCCGATCCGCAACGCCCCACGCGCCGCAAGTCGTGCCGCGCCTGTTTTCCCCGCCCCGCCCGAAAACACCAGCGCGTGGCCGTGGGTAAATTTATGAGCATTGGGATGTTTGGCTAGCCCGCTCGGGTCCGGCGTTTGCGCGCGAACGGCCACTGGCTCTGCGAAGCGCGCCAAACCAATATTGGCCACGTCAAGCGCGCCGCAAGCTTCCGGCCCATCCGCAAGCACATGACCAACAAATGGGCTATGGAACGTGACGGTGAGATCAGCCCGCAGTGGGGCAACCGGCTCACCAAGGCATGTTCCAGTATCAGAAGACAGACCTGACGGCACATCCACAGCAACCACAATCGGGCGCGCCTCAAGCGCAGAAATCGACCTCTCTATATAGGCCAGCCCAGAAACTGCGCGATTTAAGCCAGAGCCGAACAGCGCATCGACCACAAGGTCACAGCCCTCGCCCAAAGCCTCGGCCAACGTTTCGGCATTCAAAGGCGCAGTAGCCGCAGCCCCCTGATCCAGCGCCGACCATCTCTGTGCATTCAACTTCGCGTCAGGAGGGAGAGATTCTGTATCTCCAAGAACTAGAGCACGCACGCCCCATCCAGCCTGATGCAAAAGGCGCGCAATGACATAGCCATCTCCGCCGTTATTCCCCGGCCCGCATAAAACCACCGCGCAATGCGGCGTCTTTGCCAATGCAGGCCAACGCGCAAAAGTCGCATCCACAACGCCGCGCCCTGCCCGCTCCATCAGGTCCGCACCGGTGACAGCCCCGCTTTCCATGGCACGGATTTCGAGGGCACGCATCTCGGCGGCGGTCATGTAGATGGTGGTTCGGCTCATGTTTCTTACCTCTGCGTCTTCCTCCAGAGGCTAGGCAGCGCCTTGGCCCTAAGCAAGCCCGAGATCGTCGCAGGCAACGCAATACTTAATGCGCAATTTGCCGGACCCCGCACAAAGGCTTCAGGCAGAGTTAGCGCATAGAGAAAGATCGAACGCGAAAAAAATGAGCAGTTGCGGGTGGTGAAATGTTTTCATTCTGTCTATTTATTGTGCAACCCGCACAAAAACACACCAAAGCAGCGGGATTCCACAAGCTGACCCGCGCTGCGTCAGCTTACCCGATTGTCCCTCAGATAGGGAAGTGTTCTGAACCAATCGAAGCGAAGAATCCACTGACCGATTTCAAGGAGTCGCCAATGAAAAAGATCGAAGCCATCACCAAGCCGTTCAAGCTGGACGAAGTCAAAGAGGCACTTCAGGAAATCGGCGTACAAGGCCTCTCAGTTGTTGAGGTCAAAGGATTTGGCCGCCAGAAGGGTCACACCGAACTCTATCGTGGTGCCGAATACGTGGTGGACTTCCTTCCTAAGGTGAAAATCGAAGTTGTTCTGCCTGATGATCAGGTTGATGACGCCATCGAAGCCATCGTGAACGCCGCCAAAACCGACAAGATCGGCGACGGCAAGATTTTCGTCTCTACCGTTGAGCAAGCCATCCGTATCCGGACCGGCGAAAGCGGCGAAGACGCACTTTAAGCAACACCGCCGGTCATCGGCACCAGTCTAACACTAAATAAAAGGGAAGAGATCAAGATGAGCAAAGCTGACGTTCTCAAACTGATCAAGGACGAAGACGTGGACTATGTGGACATTCGTTTCACAGACCCACGCGGCAAACTACAACACGTGACTGTTATTGCAGACGAAGTTGACGAAGACTTCCTCGAAGAAGGCTTCATGTTTGACGGGTCCTCCATCGCTGGTTGGAAATCCATCAACGAATCCGACATGAAACTGATCCCAGATACAGACTCTGCGTATCTTGACCCGTTCTATGCCGAGAAAACACTCTGCATCCACTGCTCCATCGTTGAGCCGGACACAGGCGAAGCTTACTCCCGTGACCCACGTGGCACAGCCGAGAAAGCCGAAGCTTACCTCAAGTCTTCCGGTATCGGTGACGTTTCCTACTTTGGCCCAGAGGCAGAATTCTTCCTCTTTGACAACGTACGTTTCTCCAACACCATGAACAAAGTGTCCTTCGAAGTTGACGCACAAGACGCAGCTTGGAACACAGACACCGAGTACGAAATGGGCAACATGGGCCACCGTCCTGGCGTTAAAGGCGGTTACTTCCCTGTTAACCCAATCGACGACGCTCAGGACATCCGCTCCGAAATGCTCTCCACTATGAAGCGCATGGGCATGAAAGTTGACAAGCACCACCACGAGGTTGCTTCCTGTCAGCACGAGCTTGGCCTGATCTTCGGCTCGCTCACAGAGCAAGCGGATCACCTTCAGAAGTACAAATACGTTGTGCACAACGTTGCCCACGCCTACGGCAAATCGGCAACCTTCATGCCAAAGCCAATCGCTGGCGACAACGGCACAGGTATGCACGTGAACATGTCGATCTGGAAAGACGGCAAGCCACTCTTCGCTGGTGACAAATACGCTGACCTGTCTCAGGAAGCTCTGTACTTCATCGGCGGTATCCTGAAGCACGCTAAAGCTCTGAACGCCTTCACAAACCCATCGACAAACTCCTACAAGCGTTTGATCCCAGGTTTTGAAGCTCCTGTTCTGCGCGCTTACTCTGCATCGAACCGCTCCGGTTGTGTGCGTATCCCATTCGCGGAATCGCCCAAAGCCAAGCGCGTTGAAGCTCGTTTCCCTGATCCGGCTGCCAACCCATACCTCTGCTTTGCTGCACTGCTTATGGCTGGCCTTGACGGCATCAAGAACAAGATCGACCCAGGTGCGGCGTCTGACAAAGACCTTTACGATCTCCCAGCCGAAGAGCTGGCAGGCATTCCAACAGTTTGCGCATCCCTGCGTGAAGCTCTGGAAGCTCTGGAAGAAGATCACGACTTCCTGCTCGCAGGCGACGTGTTCACAAAAGATCAGATCGAAGGTTACTCCGAGCTTAAGTGGGAAGAAGTGTATGCATACGAGCACACACCACACCCAGTTGAGTACGACCTGTACTACAGCGTATAAGCTGCTGGAAATAAACGGAAAGGGCGCTCCATTGGGGCGCCCTTTTTGCATACGGCTCTGCTTACGGTCCTATCTAGGCTGCTATCTCTCGGCCAGCGCACGCGCATCATCGGGCCGCAGACTCTTGCGGTTAATCATGTAGGTATGGATCGAGAAAACCACCGCGCCACTGTCAGGCAATCGCAGCAAGGATTGTCGCTCGCTCCGAAGAAACGGCGGCTCTTTTGACAGCGGCACGCGCGGGTCAGCCTCGGCGCGCGGGTGGAACAACTCCGGCGTATCGTAAAACAGCGCATTGGCCCGCCACATCCCGCGCTCGGGCCGGATTGCGTCAAACAGGCGCTGCACCCGTTTGGCGAGGTCGGGCGTATAACTGTCAACTGGGTCATGTATCCCCAAAAGCGGGCGGCCCAGCTTTTCCGCCAAAGTCCAACTCGCCGGAAAGCACAGCACCGCGCCGGTAAGAAGGTAAGCCCCGCCCTGCTCCTGCAGAATGCAAAAATCCTCCTGAACAAGATGGCCCAAAGTGACAAGCGGCGCGCTGTGATCAATCTCGACCACGCGCCCGTCGGGGCAACGCACCTGTGTTGCCGCAACCTCAAAACCATCACGTAAACGAAGCTGCTTTAACACGAGCGCCAACAACTCATCAGCAGCCCCTTGCGCGCAGGTTTCTTGCGCCACAACCTCGCTGCGGCGTGATGCCAAAAGCGCCTCCCGCAACCGCATTTGCCCTGCGTATGCGTCGTTCACATCGAGCCAATCCGCCATATCCAGCGGCGCCATTCCCGGCAATCGACGACAGGCCGCAGCGATCTGATCCGGTGGCAATTTAGCATTTAAAACAGTTTCCATGCGTCACCCTAACTTTGCCGCCTCTGCCTTTCTATGGCGATTTTATTTACGCTCGATGCACCCACCAAAGATCACCAAGCCGTGACTTCGCCGCCACGCCTCTTGCCCTAGCGTTAACAACCCTGCACCCTAGGTCGACCGACCCAAAGGAGCGCCTATGCCAATTGAAACCCACCGGTTCGCCGGCCATGATGGCTCAAGCCTCGCGGCACGGCTCGACACGCCGGAAGGGCCGCATTTGGCCACCGCAATTTTTGCGCATTGTTTCTCTTGCGGCAAAGACATCCGCTCCGCCAAACGCATTTCGTCACGGCTCGCATCCATGGGGATCGCGGTGCTCCGGTTTGATTTTACTGGGTTATTTGGCTCTGAGGGGTCATTCGACCAAACAAGTTTCACCAGCAACGCCCAAGACCTCGTGGCGGCGGCGGCCTATTTGGAATCTCTCGGAATGCCAGCCTCTATGCTCATCGGCCATTCACTTGGCGGAGCGGCGGTGTTGCGCGCGGCCCAAGAGCTTCCAGACATCCGCGCGATCGCTACACTTGGCGCGCCTGCTGATCCAGCGCATGTGACGCATTTGTTCGGCCCCGCTCTGGAGGAAATCGAGCGCAACGGCTCTGCTCAGGTTTCGCTCGGCGGCGTTCCTGTCAACGTGGGCGAAGCATTCCTGCAAGACCTCAAGGGCCCTGCGCTCCTGCCGACTCTTAAAGACCTGAAACCCGCGCTTCTTGTGCTTCATGCCCCGCGCGACGAAATCGTCAGCATCGACAACGCTGCTGAAATCTTCATGGCCGCTCGCCATCCCAAAAGCTTCATAACGCTCGACACAGCCGACCACATGCTCACCGATGCGGCCGACGCCGAATATGCCGCAGAGATGATCGCGACATGGGCAGGACGCTATATTGACCTATCACCACCTGCCCCACCCATCGGCGCGCCCGAAGGCGTTGTTCGTGTCACCGAGGCCGACCACGACGGTTTCTTGCAAGACATTTCCGCAGGGCCGCATCACCACATCACAGCCGACGAGCCGCTCGCATACGGCGGCACCAACAAAGGCATGTCGCCTTATGGTTTGCTCAGCGCGGCGCTTGGCGCGTGTACGTCGATGACTTTGAGAATGTTTGCGCGCCGCAAGAAGTGGCCGCTTGCCTCTGTTTATGTGGATGTGACTCACAACAAGGTCCATGCCCAAGACGCCACGACCTGCAACACCAGCACCGAAAAGATCGACCGTTTTACACGCCGCATCACCCTCGAGGGGCCACTCGCGCCGGAACAATCCGCCCGCCTGCTTGAGATCGCCGATCGCTGCCCCGTGCATCAAACGCTTGAGCGCACATCTGTTATCGAAACCCGTCTCGCCGAAGTCAAAACCGATAGCTAATCGGCGCGGCTATAGCGGCTCACCATCACATAAGATTTGCGCGGCCCCGTAACCCGCCAACGGGCCTCCCATTCAGGCCAGTTACAAAAATCATAGGTCACAACATAAGTGTCCGGATCACAGAAATGCCGTGCCTGCGGCTCATGCTCTGGGGTGGCAAGATCAATCTCGTGAAAGGCGCGACCATCGTCAAAACGCACCTCGATTTTCCTCGCCTGCGGCGCACCTAACCAAAGATAGCGGCGCTCCGCCTGCATTCGCGTTCCGTTGCTTAATAGAGTGCCTGCCTCAACATAAGTCAGCCCGTTCGACACCTCCGAGAACACGGCTTGCCCGCTAAACTCACCATGCAATTTGCCGTCAAATCCGCGAATTTCACGATCAATCCGCCAAACACCCACAAAATCCGCCAATTTAAGCGAAAAACCCACGCCATTTCCCCTGTTATCCGGCGCGCTCTCTTGCCGCCAAAGCCCATGCAGTCTAAGAGAAGCCGCGCGCCTCTGCCATGTCTGTTTACGAAAAAAGGCTACCCCATGATCCCACGTTATTCCCGCCCCGAAATGGTTGCTATCTGGTCTCCCGAAACCAAGTTCAAAATTTGGTACGAGATCGAAGCCCACGCCTGTGACGCCCAAGCTGATCTCGGTGTGATCCCGCGCGAAAATGCCGAGGCCGTCTGGAAAGCCAAGGATGTTGAATTCGACGTGGCCCGCATTGACGAAATCGAAGCCGTCACCAAGCATGACGTCATCGCCTTCCTCACACATCTCGCCGAACATGTTGGCAGCGACGAGGCTCGCTTTGTCCACCAAGGCATGACCAGCTCCGACGTACTGGACACCTGTTTCAACGTCCAGCTTGTCCGCGCTGCTGATATTCTGATTGCCGATGTCGAGAAACTTCTGGCCGCCCTCAAACGCCGCGCGCTTGAGCACAAGATGACAGTCCGCATCGGCCGCTCCCACGGCATCCACGCCGAGCCAACAACCATGGGCCTCACATTCGCGCGCTTCTACGCCGAGATGGACCGCAACCTCGCCCGCCTCAAAACCGCGCGCGAAGAAATCGCAACTGGCGCGATCTCCGGCGCGGTCGGCACATTTGCCAACATCAACCCAGCCGTCGAAGAGCATGTTTGCAAAGAGCTTGGCCTTAAGCCCGAGCCGATCAGCACACAGGTTATCCCGCGCGACCGCCACGCCGCATTCTTTGCTGCTCTCGGCGTTGTCGGCAGCTCGATCGAGAATATAGCAACCGAAATCCGCCACATGCAGCGCACCGAAGTTCTTGAGGCCGAAGAGTTCTTCTCCAAGGGTCAAAAAGGCTCCTCCGCGATGCCCCACAAGCGCAACCCTGTGCTGACCGAAAACCTTACGGGCCTTGCCCGTCTTGTGCGGATGTCGGTAGTACCTGCGATGGAAAACGTTGCCCTCTGGCACGAGCGCGACATCAGCCACTCTTCGGTTGAGCGCAACATAGGGCCAGACACAACAATCACCCTCGACTTCGCGCTCGCGCGCCTGACTATGGTTGTCGACAAACTGGTGATCTACCCTGATAACATGCTGGCAAACATGAACAAATTCCGTGGCCTCGTGATGAGCCAACGCGTTCTTCTTGCCCTGACCCAAGCGGGCGTAAGCCGCGAGGACAGCTACAAGCTTGTGCAGCGTAACGCGATGCGTGTGTGGGAAGAAGGCAAGGATTTCAAAACCGAATTGCTTCAGGATGAAGACGTGCTGAAAGCGCTGTCGCCCGAAGAAATCGAAGAGAAATTCGACATCGGCTATCACACCAAACACGTCGACACGATCTTTAAGCGGGTCTTTGGCGAATCCTGAATAGAACGGAAATCTATGCGAATTGAGGGGGCTTAACGGCCCCCTTTTTCATACAAAGCTCGGATATGGAAATTTCTACTCACAGTTTTCATCAAAATTGATTGATCGCCTATTTTTGTCGGGGTAATTTTAACGCTGCCTTAAGACAAGACATGCCAACTTGCTCACATCCTGAATGGAGACCTACGTGAGTACAGAATTGGCCTCTCTTGATGATCTTGGCACACCGCCACTTGACCTGCCGCCGGACCTTCCTTCTCCTGCGGACAACATCCCCATGGCAACGCCGCTGTCATCGCCAATGTCTCCACCCGCGCAGGCAGAGTCCGGAAACGGGCACAGCGCCAGTTTCTCGCAAACGGATTTTCCAAGTCCGGATCAAACCGCAATCTTGGCGAGCCTTTCGCGTGGACAGAAAGCCGCTATCATCGTGCGGGTTTTGCTGGCCGACGGCGCAGATCTGCCAATTTCCGATTTCCCCGAAGACCTGCAACACAGTCTGACCCGCAGCATGGGGAGCCTCAAGAGCATCACACAAGAAACGATGGTCGCCGTGGTTGAGGAATTCATTTCCGAGATCGACAATGTCGGCATGTTCTTTCCGGGCGGGTTAGATGGCGCGCTCAAAATTCTTGAAAACAGCTTGTCGCCTTCCATGGTCACGCGGCTCCGCCGCGAGGCTGGCGGTGTTTTCTATGGCGATCCGTGGGAGAAAATCGTCGATCTACCGACTGAAATTCTGCTCGACGCCATGCGCAACGAAAGTATCGAGGTCTGCGCCGTTATGCTCTCCAAGCTTGACGTATCCCGCGCTGCGGAACTGCTCGGCCTAATCCCGGGTGCGCGAGCACGGCGCATTGCCTATGCCGTATCGCTTACCAAATCCGTCACACCTGAAGCCGTGCGCCGCATTGGGATTTCGCTCGCACAACAGCTTAACAACCAACCTCCTGTGGCTTTTGATGATGATCCGGTGGACCGCGTCGGTGCGATCTTAAACTTCTCACAAGCCCGCCGCCGCGATGAGGTTCTGGACGGATTGGAACAAGACGACAGCGAATTCGCCGCCCGCGTCCGCAAAGCCATATTCACATTCGCCAACATCCCGCAGCGTATTTACGAAGGCGACATGCCCAAGATCATCCGTGGGCTGGATCAAGCGGACCTCGTGACCGCGCTTGGCTACGCCAGACAAACTGGCGAAGAGGCCGCTGTCGATTATATCATGCAAAACATGTCAAAGCGTTTGGCCGCGTCTCTCGAAGAAGAGATCGGTGAACGCGGTGAGGTCGGCGAAGCAGATGGCGAGGCCGCCCAAGCCAAGGTCGTTGCCATGGTGCGCCGTCTTGAGGCCACTGGCGAAATTTCTCTTCGGATGGATGACGCATAGTGTTGGAAGGAGCCGATGCGTTTAAAGTGAGTGGCTTAAACAACAGAGAAATTAGTCAGTGCTCTGCCCTTTTGTGCATTTCGCAGCCTTGTTCATCCACAAGCGTGGCACCAAACCATCAACAGTTCATGCACTTTACCTTTTTCGGCGACATGCCCACTGACAAGTCATAACCGTTACGTCAAATCCACTTGAGGGTTAACGCAAGAGCGCATATGTCTGCTGTCGAACACGGCGCAGAGCCGCTTAAGGAGCCGCAATGTCATTCTGGAAAAAGGCATCATATTTCATTCAGTACATCGTGTTCTTGATTATCATCGAGGGTACGAGAATTTTGCCTTTCAACACCCGCCGGAATGTCGTTGGGTGGATCACAGCACATGTTATTGCTCCGATGGTCGGCTGGCCGAATGCCATCAAACGTAACCTCGGCTATATCTTCCCTGACATGTCTCCCGAGGAGATGAAGCCAATCGCAACCGAGGTTTCCCGCAACGTGGGCCGCACGATTTGCGAGAACTTCTCTGGTAAAGACTTCCGCAAGTTTGTGTCGGATATTCCAATGCAGGGCGGCGGTGTCGAAGACCTTCGCGAAGCGGTAGAAAACAAGCGCCCTGTTATTCTCGTTTCGGGACATTTCGGCAATTACGATGCCATTCGGGCCAAACTTGGCGTTGAAGGCGTTGCCGTTGGCGCGCTTTACCGCCCGACCAACAACGAATTCTTCAATCCGTACTATGCCCGCCGTCTTGAGGAAAACAATGCGCCCCTCTTTGGCCGTGGCCGTAAAGGTCTGGCTCAAATGCTCAAATTCCTGAGGCAAGGCAACACAATCGCGATCCTGAACGATCAGCATATGTCAAAAGGCGCAAAGCTGAAGTTCATGGGAAAGCGCGCAAAAACTGCTGTCTCTGCCGCTGAAATGGCTTTAAAATACAATGCCTTGCTGATCCCGGTTTACGGTGTCCGCAAAAACGGCGGGCTGGATTTCGATATCATCATCGACCCACCTATCCCGCACTCCGAGCCGCTCGAAATGACTCAAATGCTCAACGACAGCCTTGAGAAACATGTGCGCGAGAATTTGGGGCAATGGCTCTGGGGGCACACGCGCTGGCGCTTTAAATCCTAAGCGCCGCGCGGGATTTACTTCACCTTTGCGGCGGCAAGGATTGGCCCATGGCTGCCTTGCTGAACGATGACAGCAACCGGATTTTCCGTGTTCAGCTGCACCTTAGAGCTTAACGCATCAGTGCCGCTCCACTCTTTCACCTTCACCCAATCGGTGACCACATTGGCATAGGTGATACTGCGGCCAGCGTTCTCACCGCGTTTGATGTTCACAGTTTGCGACGGCGCATAGACTGCAACCTGCACAGTCATCTTCTCGGGCTTCGCGGACGTAGCCTTGATCTCGAGCATGTTGCCATTGCGCGTTGCGGTCATCTGAACTGGTGATTTCTGTTTTTTATGAGCTTTGATCGCAGCTTCGACCTCTGCGGGTTTACTGCCAATCACATGATCAAGCCCGCCGATTACCATCTGCGGCGTGTAAATCATCCGCTCCCCTTTCGCGCGGGCATAGCCGCGCTGGCGATCGGTAAACTCTGGCTTGGCAAATTCATCAGCCCAACCGATGTAGTCCCAATAATCCACGTGCAAACCAAGCGCGATCACATCATAGCGCGTTGCCAAATGCGACAACATCTCATCCGCAGGTGGACAGGATGAACACCCCTGCGAGGTATAAAGCTCAACCACAACCGGATCGGCAGCGGCGCTCGTATACGTAAACGGTACAAATGCAACTCCAAGCGCCGCAATGCCCATGCGCAACGCCTTACCGAGTCGCTTATTCAGCGAATCTTCCATTACTCGTCCTTTGATCCCCATTCCCCCCGTTTTAGACAATCACCTCGCAAAACCCTAATCAACCATTCGAGAGCGTTCGCAATAATAAGAACACGTATTCGTTTCAGAATGCGTAAAGAATGCGCAGCAACTAAAGCCATGCATTTCAGCGACGCACGCAGTTCGTTCCTCCCGCCAAGAAGGCTGATCAAATGCGCGTGTGATATCGCAGCTATCTGTGGCTCCACCTTGATAAACACTGCGGATTGCTTCAGAAATTGCGCTAGCGATACCCTGTTATTTCAAAAGGGAGGCCAATATGCCCATTACAGTCGGACACGATACCGCCAAAACCCGTAAAATGCTTAGCGCGGGTGGTAAATCCATTTCCTATTACTCCATTCCCGCCGCGACCGAGGCCGGACTTGGCGATTTTTCCAAGCTTCCCGCCGCGCTCAAGGTAGTGCTTGAAAACATGCTCCGCTTTGAAGACGGCAAGACTGTTACTTTGGACGATATCAAAGCCTTCGCGGAATGGGGCGCGAACGGCGGCAAAAACCCGCGCGAGATTGCCTATCGCCCTGCCCGCGTGTTGATGCAGGATTTCACCGGCGTTCCGGCCGTGGTTGACCTTGCGGCGATGCGCGACGGGATCGTTGCCCTCGGTGGTGATGCAGAAAAAATCAACCCGCTCAACCCCGTGGACCTTGTGATTGACCATTCGGTTATGATCGACGAGTTCGGCAATCCGCGCGCGTTCCAGATGAACGTGGACCGCGAATACGAGCGCAATATGGAGCGCTATACCTTCCTTAAGTGGGGCCAGTCGGCGTTTGACAACTTCCGCGTTGTGCCTCCCGGCACTGGTATCTGCCATCAGGTGAACCTTGAATACCTCGCTCAAACCGTCTGGAGCGACACGGACCAAAACGGCGAAGAAGTTGCCTATCCAGACACGCTCGTTGGCACAGACAGCCACACGACAATGGTGAATGGCCTTGCGGTTCTGGGTTGGGGTGTTGGCGGCATCGAAGCAGAAGCCGCGATGCTCGGACAGCCGATTTCAATGCTTATTCCCGAGGTTATCGGCTTTGAGCTAACAGGCGAAATGGTCGAAGGCACAACGGGCACCGACCTTGTTCTCAAGGTTGTGGAAATGCTCCGCGAAAAAGGCGTTGTCGGAAAATTCGTCGAGTTCTATGGCGCGGGACTTGACCGCCTACCCCTCGCAGATCGCGCAACGATCGCCAATATGGCTCCAGAATATGGCGCGACCTGTGGCTTCTTCCCGATTGACAACGAAACTCTGCGCTACCTGCGTACGACAGGTCGCGATGAAGACCGAATTGCGCTTGTCGAAGCCTATGCAAAAGAGAATGGTCTATGGCGCGGTGCAGATTACGCGCCCATTTATACTGATACGCTTCAATTGGATATGAGCACAGTCGTCCCTGCGATTTCCGGTCCGAAGCGACCACAAGATCATACTCCGCTTGATCTGGCCTCAGATGCCTTTCTGAAAGTTGTGAGCGAATATCGGGGTGTTGACGCCGAACCCGCCGCTGCCGAAATGGCCTCGGAAGGCCCTGCACCAACCGCGCCAACCGATCCGCGCAAATCGCATGCCGTTAAAGGCGAAGATTACAGTTTACGGGACGGATCAATCGTAATTGCCTCAATCACATCCTGTACCAACACTTCAAACCCCTATGTGATGATTGGCGCTGGCTTGGTGGCGCGCAAAGCGCGTGCGCTTGGCCTAAACCGTAAACCATGGGTTAAAACCTCGCTCGCACCAGGGTCGCAGGTTGTTTCCGCCTATCTTGAGGCCGCAGGGTTGCAGGAAGATTTGGACGCCATCGGCTTTAACCTTGTTGGCTATGGGTGCACCACCTGCATCGGAAACTCCGGCCCCATCCAAAAGGAACTGAGCGACGCGATTGCCGAAGGCGATCTCATTGCGACGTCTGTGCTGTCGGGCAACCGAAATTTCGAAGGGCGCATCTCGCCGGACGTGCGCGCCAATTACCTCGCCTCTCCGCCTTTGGTCGTGGCCTATGCGCTTACAGGTGATATGAATATCGACCTGACCACCGAACCGATTGGCCAAGACAAAGACGGAAACGACGTGTTCCTCAAAGATATTTGGCCGAGCACACAGGAAATCGCCGAACTGGTTGAAAGAACCGTCACGCGTGAGGCCTTCCAAAGCAAATACGCCGATGTTTTCAAAGGGGATGATAAATGGCGTTCGGTAGATACCACAGATAGCCTCACCTATGATTGGCCTGCGGCGTCAACCTATATTCAGAATCCACCCTACTTCCAAGGGATGAGCAAAGATCCAAGCGAGATCACCAATATCAAAGACGCTCGCGTACTCGCGGTGCTTGGCGATATGATCACAACAGACCATATTTCTCCGGCGGGTTCCTTCAAGGAAACAACGCCCGCAGGGCAATATCTCACCAACCATCAGGTACCTGTGCGCGAATTCAACTCCTATGGATCGCGGCGCGGCAACCACGAAGTCATGATGCGCGGCACGTTTGCCAACATCCGCATCAAGAACGAGATGCTCGACGGCGTTGAAGGCGGCTACACCAAAGGGCCGGACGGGCAACAGACCTCGATCTTCGATGCCGCGATGGCCTATCAAACGTCCGATACCCCGCTGGTGATTTTCGGTGGCGAACAATATGGCGCTGGCTCCTCCCGCGATTGGGCGGCCAAAGGCACGGCTCTGCTTGGGGTGAAGGCGGTCATTGCCGAGAGTTTTGAACGTATCCACCGGTCCAACCTCGTTGGTATGGGTGTGATTCCATTTGAATTTACCGGTGGCGACACCCGAAAATCGCTCGGTCTTACAGGAGACGAATCTGTTTCGATCATGGGTCTGGATTCGGTCGAACCGCTCCAAGATGTGCCCTGCGAGATCACGATGGCTGACGGAACTGTGAAAAACATCACCCTAAAATGCAGAATCGACACCGCAATCGAGGTTGAATACATCGAGCACGGTGGCGTTCTTCACTATGTTCTGCGCAACCTCGCAAAATCATAAATCATTGATATAGAAAGAATAAAGCGCCCCAACCTACAGATGGGGCGCTTATCATATGCATTGCCTTGAATATGGAAACAGTGTATTTCTGTGAAAATAATGTGGCAAGACTGTGGCGTTGTAGAACTGTTAACTGATTTTCGTTAGCCTAGTCATGTAACCAGTACGAGTGAGATTATTTAATGGCACCTTCTTTTGAACTTGCTGCTTTTGTTTTGTTGGCCCTTGTCGGTAGTTGGCCGCTCTAACACTTCTTAAATCTACCTGCGCTTCAACCCACGCTCGGAGTCCCGACGTTTGAGGCGGTATAGCCCTAACTGCGCATAATTTAGCGTTCAGCATTCAGTCACCTCGCACAAGCGCGGGCAATTTCTTATGAGATTTCAATCGTCTGATATACGGTAGCGGGCGAATGGGCCCTACGGCATCGGTAACCACTCGCGGAATTCGGCGCTCTCTAACTACGAAAAAATGTGGTGCTTTGGGGCCAAAGCAGCGGAGCAATTACTTCGCGGCCTCTTCCATCGCAGGGCGGATCTTACTTTCTAGAACCGTAGGATCAATTGGCCCCGCAAACCGTAGAACCACATTTCCCTCTCCGTCTACCACAAAGGTTTCCGGAACGCCGTAAACGCCCCAATCCCGCGCCGTTACGCCGGTTGTATCAGCACCAAGGGCAGTAAATGGATTGCCAAGCTCGGCCAAGAAGCGCTCTGCGTCTTCGGGTTTGTCTTTGTAGTTTACGCCATAAAGGGTCACGCCCTCTTCTGCGAGCTGCTCAAGCTGCGGATGCTCCGCTCTGCACGGCACACACCAACTCGCCCAGAAGTTCACCAGCTTCACACCGGACGCAGCCAGATCCTCTCCATCAAACGAAGGCGATTGCGGCATCGGCGTTGTGGTTAATTGCGCGGCGGGCTTCCCAATCAGGGTGCTGGGCAACGCATCAGCGTCTTCTTTCTGCATACCAATGTAAAAGGTTGCGGCAAGCCCTGCGAAAATCAGCGGCGGCAAAACTGCAATAACCGGAAATTTAGCCATTTTTCTTCTGATCCTTGTTGCGTCCTTCGACGTCCTGAAGCTGGGCCTTTACGCGACGGCTGCTCCAGAGCGTCGACAGAATAAGCCCTGCCAACAAAAGGCCGGTCACTGCATAGGCGAGCAAAACCTCGACAACATATTTTCCGAGTTCAGGCATCATGCGGCGCGCTCCCGTGCAAGAAGCGCGTTCATCCGGCGCTTGCGGATTTCGGTTCGGGTTCGGATCAAGAGCAGGCTCACAAAGAGCGCCACAAATCCGGCCATGCACACATAAAGCGGCAGGGCGAAGGCGTTGTGCACATTCTCCTGACGGTCAAGCGAGAGGCTCGCCCCTTGGTGGAGCCCTTGGTTCCAGAACAACACCGCATAGCGACTCAGCAGCGCAAAGACAGAACCAACAAGACACAGAACAGAAGTAAGGTCCGCCGCTGTATCGGGGTTATCAATCGCCGCCCAGAGCGCCACATACCCGAGGTAAAACAACAGCAGGATCAGGAAGGACGTTAGCCGCGGATCCCATTCCCACGCTGTGCCCCACATCGGCTGCCCCCAGATCGCACCTGTCAGCAGCGCAATGACTGTCATGACAATGCCGATAGGCGCAGCGGCCTTCGCGGCAAGTGCGCTCACGTGGTGTCGGCGGACGAGCCAGATCAGGCTCGCGATTAGCATCATCAGCCACGCGTTAATCGCCATCAATGCAGAGGGCACATGCAGAAAGATGATCTTGACGGTCGAGCCTTGGCGGTAGTCATCCGGCGTAAAGAAAAAACCCCAGATCACACCCACAACCAGCGTGACAACGGCCAGCGCAATCACCCACGGCAGAACGGCGCCGGATGTGTGCATAAATTTGCGCGGATTTGCGTATTCCCAAAGTGACATGGCCGGACCTTATTTCGCCTTTGTTTGTTGCGCAATCACTCTACACAGATTTGTGTTAGCGCAGGTTGATACGGATTGCCGCAGCCGCCGCCAGTGGCAGCAACGCAAGCGCCGCAAGAGAGATCGCCGCGAGGAATAAAAGCGGCACTCCGGCCTCCATTCCGCGCATCCCCCGTCGCAGGGCTTCTGCGCCGAAAATGAGAGTTGGCACATACATCGGCAGCACGAGCAATGAGAGAAGCAGCCCGCCCCGCTTGAGGCCAACAGTGAGAGCAGCGCCGAACGTCCCGATGATCGACAACGCCGGCGTACCAATGGCGAGCGTCACGAGCAGCCAGAAATAGCCGTCTTGCGGCAAGTTCAGCAAAAGCGCCAGCACTGGCGCAATTAGGGTAAGTGGCACGCCCGTTGTGATCCAATGGGCCAACGCCTTGACCACCACAACGCCTTCGAGCGGCAGTGGCGAGGTTGCCATCAGGTCAAGCGAGCCATCGTCGTAGTCCAGCGCAAAAATCCGATCAAGCGACAGCAAACACGCCAGAAGCGCCCCAACCCAAAGGATACCCGGCGCAATGGTGCCAAGAACCGAAGTCTCGGGCCCAACCCCAAAGGGAACCAGCACAATCACGATCAGGAAAAACGCCAGCGCCAGCCCGAACCCTCCGCCAGAGCGCATGGATAGCCGAATATCGCGAAGCAAGAGGGCAATCATAAGAAGGCCTCGTCAAATTCGGGCGCGTTTTCTGTGGTGGCTTTGAACGGCGTCAGGTCGAGCACCTTGGCGTCGAACCCGAGGTCGATATGGGTCGCAATCAAGGCAGAGCCGCCGCGTGCCAAATGATCTTGAACAACGCGGGCGAAATTGGCGGTTGCCGCGGCATCAAGAGATACGGTCGGTTCGTCCATTGCCCAAATTTTGCGTCCTGTAACAAGCATCCGCGCCAGACCGAGACGACGCTTCTGCCCCGCAGAAAGGTTTTGCGCAGCGCGGTTGCGTAGCTCAACGAGGTCAAAGGTTTCAAGGGCGGCATCAATGCCGCTTGCGCCGAATACACTGGCCCAGAAGCTAAGGTTTTCGGCTACTGTCAGCGTGGGTTTGACCCCATCGGCGTGGGAGGCATAGGCGATCTCATCTGTTGCTGCGCCGCCATTGGCCATCCGCACTACGCCAGATAGAGGCGGTTGCAGCCCTGCGATACAGCGTAAAAGCGTGGTTTTGCCAATGCCATTTGGACCGCGCAAAAACAGAGCTTCGCCAGCGGGCAGCGCAAAATCAACGCCCGCCAAAACCGGAACGCTGCCGCGCTGCACTGCTACTGACTGAACCTCAAGTGTCATGGGGGTTGGGTATCCTATCGCGCAAAAATCGCAAGCGTTTTTACGCCGCACCCTATGTTAAGACACCGGAATCGCGGCAATTCCAACGCGCCGCCCTTCGGAAAGCAGAACGTTATATGTCCGACAGGCCGCTGGGGTCGCCATAAGCTCCACTCCAATGCCCGCAGCTTCAAGCGCCTGTTTCAACGGTTTGGGCAGATATGCAATCTCTGTACCTGTGCCAAAGAACAGCACATCAATGTTCCCTGCTTCGGCCACGAGCGCATCGCTATCCTCATAGCCGCCCCATTCGATCCGTCCGGATGGCATAATCGCCATCGGACCTTCAACTTTCTCGCCACCAATACGGAAAAATCCTGGGCCGTAGCCGTCAACAGGCAGCAGATCACCATATGATACTTCGGTAAATTTCATGGCCGCACCCTAGCCCCAAATCGGCAGCCCGACAAGCACCGCCCCTGCGACAATGAGATAACCGACAATACGGTAGTGGCGTTCGTACTTCGGTACGAAAAGCGCTTGTCCGAAGAGCGTTCCGATCATGTATACCGGCACAAACAGCAGCCCCAAGCCAAAGGACTCAACCGAATATAGTCCTTGTAGGTAAAGAATTGGGATTGTCGAACTGCTCACGATAATCAGAAACGTGAGGATATTCGCCCGCGTCACACGCGCGGGGGCCGTGCCAGACAGGTTAAACAGGATCACAACAGGGCCAAAAAGCCCCGATGCGCCGCCAACAACGCCCGCCGCGCCACCAATGCTCGCAAGAGCACGCGGCGTTTCGCCAACGGTCCGACGCCACCCCAAAACCATCGCCACGAGGGTCACAAGCACCAGCAGCGTGATAAGCCAGCGCAGAAAAACTGGATCGCCATACCGCAGGACAAAGATCCCCGCCAAAAGCCCCGCAAATGCCGGAAGGACCATGGTAATGGTGCGCCGCTTCTCGCAGTCGCGCCACGCGTTTGGCAGTACCGTAAAGATAGAGCCGATGGTGGTTAGGGCAAACGAAGTCACAACCATATGTGGCGACACAAAGGCCGCCGCGACAGGGAAAAAGATGAGCCCGCTTCCGAACCCGGCAAACCCCATAACGATGCCCCCAACCAAAACGGCAAGGACCATTGGGATCAGCCCCGGAACTTCAAGAACCGGGGCGAAGACCTCAAGCATCGGGATTTGCGAATTGTGTTCCGGCTTCGGAGTCTTTTTTGCTCCAGTCGCGCTTCACATCAAGGCGAAGCAGAATCGCGGATGCCACGAATACCGAGCTATATGTCCCTACAAGAACGCCCCAGATCATCGCGAACACAAAGCCACGAATCACATCGCCGCCAAGCACAAAGAGCGCAATCAGCGCCAGAAGCGTGGTGACCGAGGTCATCACGGTGCGGCTTAGGGTTTCGTTGATTGATAGATTCAGAACCTCACGCAGCGGCTTGGTTTTGTAGCGGCGCAAGTTTTCGCGCACGCGATCAAACACGACCACAGTATCGTTGAGCGAGTAGCCCACAATTGTCAGAAGCGCGGCGATAATCGCCAGATCGAACTTGATCTGAAGGATGCTAAAGACACCGATGGTAAGCACCACGTCATGCACGAGCGCGGCCACAGCACCGACCGAAAACTGCCACTCAAACCGCAACCAGATATAGAACAGCACCGCAGCAATCGCCGCCACAACAGCCAGAACAGCCGTTTGCACCAACTCGCCCGAGACTTTCGGGCCAACGGATGTGACTTCTGGGAATGTCAGGGTGTTATCAACGGCCAACAGAGCGTCTTTGACTTGGGCCAAAACGTCAATCGAAACAGCCTCTGCGCCCTCTTGAGCTTGGATGCGGATTTGCGACGCATGCAATTCAGGTTGGGTCGGATCAAAAATCTCTGTGATCGTCACATCGCCAAGGTTCAGCGGCGTCAGCGCGTCACGATATGCGCCAACATCAACGGCAACCTCAGAGTCCGTACGGATCGTGGTGCCGCCCTTGAAGTCGATACCGAAGTTGAGACCCATCGTGAAAAACAGCACGATCGAAACAAGACAAGCGATCGCAGAAGCGCCGAGCGTCACTTTGGTGTGCTTGAAGAAATCCCAATGGCTTTCGGAAGGTACAAGTTTCAAACGCATGGCTTAGACCTCGATTGTTTTGGGACGGCGACGTTCAAACCACATCACAATGATGAGGCGCGTCACGAAAATGGCGGTAAAAACCGATGTGATGATGCCGAGGCCGAGGGTGATAGCAAACCCTTTGACCGGACCGGAGCCCATGACAAACAGGATGGTCGCGGTGATCAACGTGGTGATGTTGGCGTCTACGATGGCGCTCAGAGCTTTTTCATACCCAAGCTCGATGGCGCGCACAGGACCACGCCTGGCCTTGAGTTCCTCGCGGATCCGCTCGAACACAAGCACGTTGGCGTCAACCGCCATACCGATGGTCAACACGATCCCCGCAATACCCGGAAGCGTCAGCGTCGCGCCAAAGATCGACAGCAGGCCGAAGATAAGCCCGACGTTGATGATAAGCGCAATGTTGGCGAAGACCCCAAAGGTGCCATAGGCCAGCACCATAAACACCAGCACGCCCACAAAGGCGACGATACACGCGATACGCCCTGCATCAATACTGTCTTGCCCAAGCTCTGGGCCAATGGTGCGTTCTTCAAGGAAGGTCATCTTGGCGGGCAAGGCCCCTGCGCGCAGGAGGATCGCCATCTGGGTGGTTTCTTCGACGGTAAAGTTACCGGTGATGATACCAGAGCCGCCAGAGATATGGCTTTGGATGGTCGGTGCGGAAATGACTTCCTCGTCAAGCACAATGGCGAAAGGAGAGCCGATATTCTCGGCTGTATAGTCGCCGAACTTGCGTCCACCGGATGCGTTAAACGTGAAGGCCACGGCGGGGCGACCATTCTGGTCAAACTGCGGCGACGCCGTTGTGAGGTCTTCGCCCGTTACAACAGGTGTTTTCTCAAGGACGTAGAAGATGCCCTCTTCGTCAAGCGATGGATAGAGCAACTCGCGTGAATTCACGCGCTCGCTGTCGCTGCTGGTGCGGCGAACAACGGGGTGGAAGGTCAGCTTGGCAGTGGAGCCAATAAGCGTTTTCAACTCTTCCGCCGAGCCGATGCCCGGCACCTGAATAAGAATGCGATCTTCGCCTTGGCGCTGGATGGTAGGCTCGCGGGTCCCTGCGGCATCCACACGGCGGCGGACAACCTCAAGCGAGGTACCCATTGTGCGCTCATCCGTGGCGAGTTTCTCGGCTTCGGACAAGGCGACCTTCAGCAAATCGCCATCGGCAGTCACCTCTAGATCGCTTTGCCCAA
This sequence comes from Halocynthiibacter sp. C4, assembly GCF_028823805.1. NCBI lineage: Bacteria > Pseudomonadati > Pseudomonadota > Alphaproteobacteria > Rhodobacterales > Paracoccaceae > Halocynthiibacter > Halocynthiibacter sp. C4. Next base: position 253,340 of record NZ_JAPEIE010000002.1, read on the forward strand.
CACCTGTGAGCGTCACAACCGGACGCGACAGCTCGCGGACGAGCTCCATCGCACGGGTCATATTCTCAGGGTTTTGCAGACGGACATGCAATTCGCCAAGATCATTCTTGACCTCGCGGATCGGTCCGACATCGCCAGCCCGCAGCGCATCACGCACTTCGGGCCACATGCCGTCCATACGGTCGGCATAAACTTCGGCCAAATTCACCTCGGCCAGCAAATGCGCCCCGCCCCGAAGGTCGAGGCCCAGATTGACCAGACCAGACGGAAGGAACTCCGGCCACAAACCGGCTGCCTCCTGATCGGCGGGCGTACCCACCCCTGCGTCAATCGCCTTGTGGGCGTCGTTGAAGCTTTCGACCCGAGGGTAAAAAGCATTTGGCAGGGCGAAGAGCAATCCAACAGCGCAAAGCGCCCAGATCACAACTCGCTTCCAGAAAGCGATTTGAAGCATAATGTCCGTCCGTCGTCGTTGCTTGGCCGCCTATAAATGCGGCCCTGTCTGATCGGCTTAGTTGTTTGCAGGCTCTGTTTTATTGAGAACCTGTGCGATTGTGGTCTGCACGACGCGCACTTTAACGCCTTCGGACAGCTCAACCTCAAGCTCGTTGTTGTCTTTGACTTTGGTGACCTTACCGATCAACCCGCCTTGTGTCACAACCTGATCGCCACGCTTAAGAGCGGACACCATATTTTTGTGCTCTTTGAGCTTCTTTTGCTGGGGGCGGATCATGAGGAAATACATGATCGCGAAGATCAGGATCAGCGGCAAAAATTGCATGGCTGCGCCTGCGCCACCACCAGCGGCCTGAGCATAAGCGGGAGTTACGAGCATTAGGGTCGTCCTTTTCTTTGTGTGTTAGCGCAAAATGCACCACGAATTCTGGCGCGCACCCTATATGTGGCCCAAATGCTTGGCAAGGTGGCGCGACTGCATTTCTCCCTTTCCTTCAAGGGAGGTTCTAAGGCATATGGTGCGCACGACGCATAGATCAACACAAAGGACAGACGACATGCACGACATTCGCCAAATCCGCGAAAACCCCGCCGCTTTTGATGCCGCTATGGCTCGCCGTGGGCTGTCGTCTCTCTCCGAAGAGATCCTTGCCCTCGACGCTGCCCGCCGCGAAAAGATCGCCGCAGCCGAAGATGCCCTTGCTACACGCAACAAAGCCAGCAAGGAAGTCGGCGCTGCAAAGGCCCGTGGGGATGAGGAAGAGTTTGAACGCCTGCGCGCGCTAGTTGCCGAGAAAAAGGCAGAGATCGCGACACTGGAGGAGGAAGCCAAAGCAGAAGACGCCAAGCTGCGCGATCTGTTGATGGGTTTGCCAAATGCTCCGGCTGATGACATTCCTGACGGCGACGATGAAGACGATAACGTCGAAATCCGCCGCTGGGGAACGCCACGCGAGTTCTCGTTCAAGCCAAAAGAACACTATGAAATCAAAGCCGTACAAGACGGAATGGATTTCGAAACCGCCGCCAAACTCTCGGGCAGCCGCTTTGTTGTGCTCTCGGGTGCTGTGGCGCGGCTACACCGTGCGCTTGGGCAGTTCATGATCGACACACATATTGATCAACACGGCCTGACCGAAACCAACACACCGGTTTTGGTGCGCACTGAGATGATGGAAGGCACAGGGCAACTGCCGAAGTTCGGCGAAGATAGCTATCAGACCACAAACGGTTGGTGGCTCATCCCGACGGCTGAGGTGACGCTGACCAACATCGTCAACAACACGACGATCTCGGAGTCCTATTTGCCCCGCCGCTATGTTGCGCAAACACAATGTTTCCGTTCGGAAGCTGGCTCGGCAGGGCGCGACACCGCGGGCATGCTCCGACAGCACCAATTCGAGAAAGTCGAAATGGTCTCGATCACACGCCCAGAAGACTCGGAGGCGGAACACAAGCGGATGACAGAATGTGCGCAAAACATTCTTGAGGCGCTTGGCCTTCCCTATCGCACGGTTGTCCTCTGTACGGGGGATCTTGGGTTCGGCATGAAACGCACCCACGATATGGAAGTCTGGCTCCCTGGGCAGGACCAATATCGCGAAGTGTCTTCGGTATCGCTTGCGGGTGACTTCCAAGCGCGGCGGATGAATGCACGCTACAAGCCCGCCGAGGGTGGCAAGCCGGAATTCGTCCATACGCTCAATGGCTCTGGCCTTGCGATCGGACGGACGCTGATTGCGGTTCTGGAAAACGGACAGGAAGAGGACGGCTCCGTCACCCTGCCCGCTTGCTTGCACGCTTATCTTGGCGGCAAGACGCGCATCACTGCCGAAGGCCAATTGGTCTAGGCAATACAAACACGTCTATTTAGGGGCCCGCAGTGCATTTCACACTGCGGGCCCTTTTTCTCCCCTTAGAGGTCTTAGAACCTCCAGGACGCTCTTAGTCCAACGCTTGTTGCGTCTGCGTCAATGCCGGACCCAGCGATGTCTTTAAATTCATGCTGGAGTACTTCCAAGCCAATCACGGTCTGTGGCGCGATCTCATAAGCGGCACCAAGGCCCAAGAACCCGCCCCACTCGTCGCCGACTCCATCTACATTGACCTGAGCAGAACCAGCAGCGACATAAAGCAATGTCGAGCCTAGGTCGTAACCAGCAGTGACTTTCAAGCGCATCACGCTATCCGCAGTCACAGCACCTGGAACAAGCTCTACATCAGCAGCGTCATACTCGAATTCACCGCCAAGAACGGCCTCGCCCAAGTCAAAGCGATATCCAGCGTGGACACCGAGTGTGGTGCTATTGCCATCAACACCGTCAAGGCTTGTATCAATACTTAGGTTGCCAATTCCCCCACCGGCATAGAAGCCGGACCAATCCTGAGCGAGCGCCGAAGATGTTGACATCGCCAAAACGGCCGCGCCTAATGCAAATTTGTTTTTCACTTTTGCCTCCATAATCGTGGCTCGAGCAAAACAACTTGCCCGAAGTTTCAGTACTCCAATTACGAGGCCCGACTCGTGTTGGATCAATTAAGGACGTGAAGTGATGATGACGTTTTCGTGAGGTCTGTGAGATATCTGGAAAATCGCGATCTAGGTGAGAGCATTGTGAAACGAGATTAAATGCTGTCGTCTGAGGTCGGTCGCGTGGCAAAATCAATACAACAAGCCGATCGAACAGGCCCCCTGTCCCTCCCAATTAATATTAAACTAGGGATTGGGTATGCCGCCACCAACGGTTCACCACAAATGGCGGAAACCTGCGAGATCGGCGCACAGCAACGGCGGGCTACGGCATGGTTCAAAGCCCCATTTCACCACGCTCCAAACGCAAAAAAGCCCGCGCAACGCACGGGCCTTTTCTTTGATCATCTGAGCAGTCGTTATTCGTCTGCGGCCCCTTTGCCGAGGTGCTTGCGCAGTCGGCTTGGGGTGGATTTTTTGCGATCCTTGTAGGGGTTCGCAGCGGCTTGGCTACGCATGTAAAGTCGGATCGGCGTTCCGGGCATATCAAAGTCCTCTCGCAACCCATTGATAAGATAACGAGAATAACTTTCGGGCAGCTTCTCTGGATGCGAACACATCACAACAAATCCCGGCGGGCGGGTTTTGGCTTGTGTCATATAGCGAAGCTTGATCCGACGGCCACCAGGTGCGGGGGGCGGATGGGCCTCCATCATGGCCATGAGCCAGCGGTTCAGCTGGCTGGTGGTGACGCGGCGGTTCCAGACCTCATGAGCACGCATGATGGCATCCTGAAGGCGATCCATACCACGGCCCGTTTTGGCCGATACGGTCACCAAAGGCGCGCCGCGCAATTGCGGCAGGAGGCGCTCGAAGGATTCGCGCAAGTCTTTGAGTTTCTGCTGTTTATGCGGCTCAACGTCCCATTTGTTTACAGCTACGACAACAGCCCGCCCTTCGCGTTCGACAAGGTCGGCGAGACGCAAATCTTGTTGCTCGAAAGGGATCGCCGCATCAAGCAGTACAACAACAACCTCGGCAAATTTCACCGCGCGCAAGCCATCGGATACCGATAGTTTCTCGAGCTTTTCCTGAACCTTGGCGCGTTTACGCATTCCGGCCGTATCAAAGAGGCGAACAGGCACGCCGTTCCAATCCACCTGCACCGAAATCGAGTCTCGTGTGATCCCTGCTTCGGGGCCGGTAAGAAGACGATCTTCGCCAAGCAACTGGTTGATAAGCGTGGATTTTCCTGCATTCGGACGGCCAACAACCGCAACTTGAAGCGGTTTGGCTTTGGTCGGAACGCGCGGGGCGTCCTCATCCTCGTCCTCGTCGATTTCAACGTCTGTTTCCGGCTCGAAACTTTCCTGTTTCTCGGCAAGCTCATCCGCGATTGGTGCAAGCATTGTATAAAGCTCGCTTACCCCTTCGCCGTGCTCCGCAGATAGGCTTAGCGGATCGCCAAGACCAAGCGAATAGGCTTCCAACGCTCCGGCTTCACCGGCTTTGCCCTCGGCCTTGTTCGCGGCAAGAATAACGTGATCGGCCCGCTTGCGCAGGATTTCGGCAAACACGCGATCTGTTGCTGTGACCCCTGCCCGCGCGTCGATCATAAAAAGGCAAACATCGGCCATATCAACCGCGCGCTCTGTCAGTGCCCGCATCCGCCCCTGAAGGCTTTCATCGGTCGCTTCTTCAAGTCCCGCCGTATCAATCACGGTAAATTTCAAATCGGCAATCCGCGCCGCACCTTCGCGCAAGTCGCGCGTCACGCCGGGTTGGTCGTCAACCAAGGCGAGTCGTTTGCCAACAAGGCGGTTAAACAACGTGGATTTCCCAACATTTGGGCGGCCCACGATGGCAAGGGTAAAGCTCATATCATGCTCCAATGCACGGATCAGACGGCTCCGTATCACGATACGGGGCGCGACTTAAAGCGTTTTTCACAAGGGCTGGTGAAATTAGCCCTAGCGGTAGGCCAGAAGGTTGCCCGCAGTCGTCACGATATAAAGCGTGTTATTGACCACAATCGGGTTTGTCGTTGCGCCATCGGGCAATTCGATCCGTGCAACCTCGCGGCCATCGGTTGGGTCAAAGCTGCGCAGGTAACCGTCCGTTGACGCCAGCCAAAGCCGTCCGCCCGCAAGAACGGGGCCGTGGTGGGCATAGATGGTTTTGCGCTTCTTGATCTTTTCGGCCTCGAAGTACGGCAGATCCACCTTCCAGATGATGTCCCCTGTATTGGCGTTGAGCCGCACGAGCTTTGCCTGATCGCTCACAAGGAACACAGAGCCTCCGGCCACCCAAAGCGGGCCGGTTGAGCCTTCTCGTGCGGTCCATTTCAGATCACCGCTGCGCAGATCAAGCGCCACGGTGCGACCGGAAGCGTTGGCCGCATAGACGGTACTGCCGACAACAACAGGATCGCCGGTAATGTCAGTGATCCCTGCATAGGCGGCCCCCGGACGACGACCCGAAACCGAGGATGCCCAAAGCCGCACGCCACCGCGTCGGAAGGCAGAAAGTATCTCGCCCGAGCTAAACGGGAACAGAACACGGTCCCCTGAAATTGCCGGTCCTGCGCTGCCGACGATGCTTGTCGGGCTCGGGGTTCCGGGGATTTGCCACTGCACGCGGCCGTTCTTGATGTTGACCGCCCAAGCGATGTTGTCGCGGCTCACCGCATAGACAAGGTCGCCATAGATGGTTGGGTTGCTGTTGAAATTCGCGTCGACCCGCTGCGTCCAGAGTTCGGCACCAGTTTTCACGTTCAACGCGACCATCTCGCCAAAGCCCGTAACGGCAATCAACACATCATTCGCCACCGCAAGACCGCCACCAGAGGTTTCGCCCGAGCGGTCACCTGTTGGCGTGAGGTCAACAGACCAAAGCTGGCCGCCATTGGTCGCATGAGCCGAAACGCGCGCGCGGCTGTCGAGCGTAAAAATGCGCCCGTTGGCGGCGACAGGATCGGTTGAGAGGCGGTTCTTGCGGCTATCGCCCTCCCCGATTGACGCACTCCAGAGCGGAGCAAGCGTACTGCGAAGGGACGGATTGCCGAGGTAATGGCTTGTGCCGCCGTTTCGATGTGTCCAGTTGGCGTTATTCACGGCCCGTGGCGCAGAGAAGGATTGCTTGCGGTTAACCTGCGGCTCGGTTGTTGCTGCTGAATCCTCGAATGGTGCGCGGATATCTAGCCGCTCGCCGGGCAGAATAACCTCTTTATCGGAACAGCCCATAACCGTAAGCGCAACTACGGCCAAAAGACCGGTGCGCAGCGGCGTAAACCCAGCATAGGCAGAGCGTGACGCGGACGAAACACCATTCATCAAAGGCTTTCCAGTACTCAAACACTTGTGAAGGATCATTTTTTGCCCTGTTCCAAATTCGCCGGCAGAGTAACACATGCGCCACGTGGGCCAAGCCCGATTCGCTGTGACATACTCTGCACCGCGTCAGGATTGGGCGCAAATAACAAGCGCCCACAGCCCCGTTACGGTGCAGGAATTCGCTATTGAGCGGCTTCCGGAGCGCCCAGAACCACAAGCCATTGGCCGATACGCTGGCGCAGCGCCGGTGTCGCGAGGGAATCGTCAGCAATGGATTGCAGGCGCGCAGTGGCCGCATCAAGGTCGCCAGCACCCGCATCAATTAGAGCGATTTGCTCCTCTGCCAAGAGCCGGAACGGCGCTCCCGGTGCGGTCAGCTCGGAAAATGCCGCTTTGCGTTCGTCATCCGAAGCCGTCGCATCAAGGGACAGCGCGTATTTGAACTTGGCCAATTGCTTATAAACATCGCTCACGTCGTCATCGGCGACAATCGCCTGTAAAAGGCTCTGTTCGCCAGCGGTATCACCCGAAGCGCCCATTTCGGCAGCTTTCAGCAGATCAAGCATTGCGCCTGCATCGCCCTCTTTGGCAGGAATTTCGTTCAATGCGGCAAGGCGAGCGTCGCTGCTTTCCAGCAAAAGCGCCTGATCCAGAGAATCGCCAAAGACCTGCGCATCCCGCGCGATCCCAGCTTTGCGGGCCTCGTTCAACGCTGTGCCGCCAACAAGCAGAACAACAAGCGCGGCCGCAACCCACCAGTATTTACGCACAAACGCGTAAAACTGGTCCTTCTGGACCTCTTCGTTAACCTCATTAATAAAACTGTCGGTATCGCTCACGGCTGTCTCCTGCCCCTAAACACTAGGTTTCCCCTCTCTTACCCCGAAGGCAAAGCCCTTGGCAACGCGTTGTCACGGGCCATTGTAAGAACACATAAAAAACATAGGATTGCCGACTGTGGCTCCTACTTGCAACACAGTCGCAAAGAAAATAAACTGAACCGTGCGGTTTAGACAAGTTTTCGAGGATTCGGTTTGAAATTCAGGACCAAACGCCTATGTGAAATAGCTGTTAACCCTTTTATATTTGAAACACGCCAATTTTCGGCAATTTACGAATAAGAACGCCAGAGGACTCAATGCGCCCAATTTCCTTGATAACAGCCGGACTTGTTTCGGCTTTTCTGTTTTTCCTCGTCATTGAGCGCGAAGCATTGCTCGGCATAGCCGGCGCAAGCGAAGGGGACGCAGCCACAGAAATCACTCCTGAAGTCGAGGCCGCCTCTAAACCTGTTCACAAAGTTAAAGTCGTGGCACTGAAATCTACGGCCCAGAATATCGAGAACGCTGTGCTTTTGCGGGGCCAAACCGAAGCGGCCCGCCAGTTGGAAGTGCGCTCCGAAACCAACGGCCTTGTCATTTCGGAACCGATCCGCAAGGGCGCTTTCGTTGAAGAAGGCACGCTCCTTTGCGAAATTGATCCAGGTACCCGCGCCGCAGATAAAACAGACGCAGACGCAATCTTGCTGCGCGCGCAGGCTGGTGTTCCCGAAGCGGAAGCCCGCGTTGCCGAAGCCGAGGCCCGCTTGAACGAAGCGGAAATCAATGACCGCGCAGCGCGGCGCCTCTCGGAAGGTGGCTTTGCCTCTGAAACGCGCGTGGCCTCCGCAAGAGCCGCGCTTGAGAGCGCGCATGCTGCGGTTGAATCGGCAAATGCTTCGCTTTCTGCTGCCTATTCCTCGATCAAATCCGCTGAGGCTCGCGTTGCTTCTGCCGAGAAAGAGCTGGAACGCCTGAACATCAAGGCTCCATTCTCCGGCTTGCTCGAAACCGACACGGCCGAGCTTGGCTCTCTGCTACAACCTGGGTCCGCCTGCGCAACGATCGTACAGCTTGATCCGATCAAGCTCGTGGGCTTTGTACCAGAAACCGAAGTCGACAAAATTCAGCTTAGCGCAAATGCGATGGCACGCCTTGCATCGGGCCGCGAAGTTGGTGGTCAGGTCTCGTTCCTATCGCGCTCCGCCGATCCAACCACGCGCACTTTCCGCGTTGAAGTGACTGTACCAAACAAAGACCTCTCGATCCGCGATGGTCAGACCGTTGAAATCGTCGTCGCCTCCGAAGGGTCGCTGGCGCATCTGTTGCCGCAATCCGCGCTGACGCTCAATGACCACGGCGACCTTGGTGTACGCCTTGTTGGAGATGACGACATCGTTGTCTTTAACGAAGTGCAGCTTCTACGTGATGGTGTTGATGGTGTATGGTTGGCTGGCCTGCCCGATGAGGCAAGCGTTATCACGTCGGGACAAGAGTTTGTCACCGATGGCGTGCATGTTGAAGTGACCTTCAAGGAGGCCGCCCAATGACCGGAATTGTTGACTGGGCCGGATCCCGTGCCCGAATGGTGCTTGCGTTTATCGCGATCTCGCTGATCGCGGGCGCAGCGGCGTACGTGGGTCTACCAAAAGAAGGAGAGCCGGACATTGAAATCCCGGCTCTTTTCGTTTCTGTCCCCTTCCCCGGCATTTCGGCCGAAGATGCGGAGACGCTACTGGTCCAGCCGATGGAAACGGAGCTTTCCGATCTGGACGGTCTGAAAACCATGTCGACCACCGCCGCAGAGGGCTATGCCGGCGCGGCGCTGGAGTTTGAATTCGGCTGGGACAAAACCAAGATTATCGCCGACGTTCGCGACAAGATGAACACCGTTGAGGCTGATTTTCCTGCAGGTGCGGATAAATACACCGTCAACGAAATCAACTTCTCTGAGTTTCCGATCATCATTGTAAACCTGTCAGGGGATTTACCCGAACGCACCCTCGTGCGTGTTGGTAAGGACCTTCAGGACCGTCTCGAAGGGCTTGAGCCTGTACTTGAGGCCGTTCTGGCAGGCTATCGCGATGAGATGGTCGAGGTCACAATCGATCCGCTCCGCCTGGAAGCCTACAACGTCACCGCGCCCGAGTTGATCAATGTTGTGACCAACAACAACCAGTTGATAGCCGCCGGTGAGGTTACAACGCCAAACGGTACATTTGCGGTAAAAATTCCATCAAGCTTTTCGACAGCGGATGACATTTACAACCTTCCGGTCAAAACAAACGGTGACCGTGTCGTAACCCTCGGCGATCTTGCCGACATCCGCCTCACCTTCGAAGACCGCGAAGGAACAGCACGTTTTAACGGTGAAACGACGGTGGCTTTGCAGGTTGTGAAACGCAAAGGCTACAACATCATCGACACCGCCGCCGCGGTGCGCGAAACCATTGATCAAGCCCGCTCCGAATGGCCGGAGCAGTTACAGGCCGCCGTATCAATGGGCACCTCGAACGACCAATCCCGCACGGTTGGCTCCATGGTGAGCCAGCTTGAAGGGTCTGTCCTGACGGCGATTGCGCTGGTGATGATCGTTGTGCTTGGTGCGCTTGGAACGCGTTCTGCGCTGCTCGTGGGTTTTGCAATTCCGACAAGCTTCCTGCTGTGTTTCGTGCTGCTTGGTGCCATGGGGATCACGATCTCCAACATTGTGATGTTCGGCCTAATTCTTGCTGTGGGGATGCTGGTTGATGGGGCGATCGTGGTCGTGGAATACGCCGACCGTCGCATCAAAGAGGGCGTTGGCCCGATGCACGCCTTTACCGATGCCGCGAAACGGATGTTCTGGCCCATCGTCAGTTCAACCGCGACAACGCTCTGTGCCTTCCTGCCGATGCTCTTCTGGCCTGGTGTCGCTGGTGAGTTCATGGGAATGTTGCCTGTTACGCTGATCTTCGTTCTTTCTGCATCGTTGATTGTTGCGCTGATCTACCTGCCGGTTCTCGGCGGTGTGTTCGGCCGCGGCTCGCGCATCATCGAGAATATTTCAGCCTGGCTGAAGCGCACCATGCCGTGGTGGGCGCGCGCGCTGCTCGTGCTGCCGATGTTCTATCTGCTGTTCCTCGGATTGATGCAGATTTTGAACCCGAGCTACCTGCTTGGTGATGCAGCAAGTTCCATGGGAATAACCGCAATCATTCCTGGTGCCCTGCTGTTCTTTATCGGGGCGGTTGGTGGCTCTGCGGCCATGGGTGCCGCTGCGATCCAGCGTAAGCCAAAAGCCGTGAAAGTCGGCAAAGGGCGCACGCCCTTTGGCCGGTTCATCCAGTTCATCGCAGGCAACCCGATCATGCCGCTGGTGACAATCGGCGTTGTCATCTTTGTTGTGGCAACGACCTTCAGCTATTTCGGCGCAAACAACAAAGGCGTTGAATTCTTCGTAGATGCCGAACCCGAACAAGCCATCATCTATGTGCGCCAACGCGGCAACCTTTCGCTTGAGGAAAAAGACGAGGCCGTGCGCACCGTTGAAAACATGATCCTTGGTGAAACGGGTGTTGAAAGCGTCTTTGCCTTTGCCGGTGCGGGTGGGCTCAACCAAAACGACGGCGGCGCAGGTGCGCCACGGGATTCCATTGGTCAGGCCCAAATCGAGCTTACAGCATGGGAAAAACGTCCAACTGTCAAAGAAGACTGGATTTTCGGCCTTCAGCGCGAGGTAATTGATCCGCTATACGACGGTAACGCCGTTCTGGACCGCCTTCAGGCCAAGCTTGATGCGATCCCCGGAATTCGCGTTGAAATCCTGAATCTTTCGCGCGGTCCGGCCTCGGCGAAACCGGTTCACCTTCGGATCAAGGGAGAAGATTGGGAAGACCTGCTGACCGCAGCAGAAACCGCACGCGCCAAGTTTGACGAAACCCCTGCCCTCATTGATATCGACGACACGATGCCGCTTCCCGGTATCGACTGGCAGATCGAAGTGGATGTGCAAAAAGCGGGCCGCTACGGCACCGACGTGGCCACAGTTGGCGGCATGGTCCAGCTTGTGACGCGCGGGCTGCTCCTCGACACCATGCGTGTTGAGAGTTCGGATGAAGAAATCGAAATCCGCGTGCGCTTCCCTGAAGATGATCGCGTCCTTTCAACGCTCGACAGCCTCCGCATCCGTACAAGCGAAGGGCTGGTGCCGCTGTCCAACTTCGTAACGCGCAAACCCGTTGCCAAGCTGGCCCAGATCGACCGCGTGGATCAGGTTCGTTACTTCGACGTAAAAGCTGGCGTTGCCGCTGGCTGGAGCTCAATTTCGCTGCCGCCGGCTGATGAAGAAACAACAGGCGAAACGCTCGCCTTTGTCTCTCCTGTGAGTGCAGAAGAAGTTGCCGAGGGCGCGGCGTATGACCTGACCAAAACGGTTTCCGGCACACAGGAATATTACAAATCGGAAGTGCTTCTTGACGGCGTAACCCTTGCCTCGGTTCAGGAACAGCTCGATACCAACAACGACCTTGTCATCGGTGTTGTGAACGCGAACGAGCGCATCACCGCGCTGACAGAATGGCTGAACCAAGAAGGCGTATTCCCCGAAACTGTGGAATGGGAGTGGACCGGCGATCAGGAAGACCAAGCCGAATCCGCAGACTTCTTGATGAAGGCCTTTGCGGGCGCGCTCGGGCTGATGTTCGTGATCCTGTTGGCGCAGTTCAACAGCTTCTACAACTCTGTTCTCGTGCTGATCGCGGTGGTCCTCTCGACCACGGGTGTGCTCATCGGGATGATCGTTATGGATCAGGCCTTCTCGATTATCATGACCGGAACAGGCATCGTGGCGCTGGCGGGTATTGTTGTGAACAACAACATCGTTCTGATCGACACCTATCAGGAATACTCCCGTTACATGCCACAGATCGAAGCCATCGTGCGCACGGCTCAAAACCGGATCCGTCCCGTGCTTTTGACCACAATCACGACAATGGCGGGCCTTGCGCCGATGATGTTTGGCCTCTCGCTCGACTTCATGAACGGCGGCTATTCGATCGACAGCCCGACCGCCCTGTGGTGGAAACAGCTTGCCACGGCGGTTGTGTTCGGCCTTGGTATCGCAACCGTCCTGACACTGGTCTTTACCCCGTCCCTACTCGCTGTACGGGTCTGGGCGGCGACCTATGTGCGCTGGATCGCGCGGGCCCTCGCCGCAATGTCTATGGGACGCGGCAGCCGTGCGGCACAAGACTGGGCGCTGCAACGCGAAGCCCGTCATGCCAAATCGCCACAGCTGGACTGGGGCAACTTGCTTGAGCCAGATGGGAAGGACGAAACCCTCCCCAACCTAGACGAGCTTGAGTCCGCTCTTGATCCAAAAGACGAGGATGCAAAAGACGCCTCCACGGACGAGACACCAGAGCCAGCGAATGACAGCAATGACGAAGAGACACCGCCAAAGCCCAAGGGCGACGGTCCCCTCGCCGCAGAATAGTCAGATCATATTCTAACGGGCCGGAGGTATTTCTTCGGCCCGTTTTTTGTTATCATAAGGCCGTTCTCATTTACTAAGGAGCTCAACCATGATCCGCGGATATATCGCCCAAAGTGCCGATGGTTTTGTCGCCGATAAAGATGGCGGCGTTGGTTTTCTGGACGCGTATCAAGGCGTCGATTATGGCTATGAGCCCTTCATGGCAGAGATCGACACCGTCGTCATGGGCCGCGCCACTTATGAACAGATCGTCGGGTTTGACGTGGGCTGGCCCTATGCGGGCAAGCGCGGCGTGGTGGTTACGTCCTCTCCGCTTGAAACGGTTTTGGGCGATGTGCGCGCATGGTCCCGCCCCCTATCCGAACTCGCAGACGATTTGGCCCAGAACACGGGCGACACATGGATTGTCGGCGGACCAAAGCTACAGGCCGCGTTCATTGAACTTGGCGCGCTGGAGCGGCTGGATCTGTTTGTGATGCCTGTCCTGCTTGGCGCAGGGGTTCCGCTTTTCGCCTCTGACAAAGGCGCGGTTCCCATGGAACTCGCCCAAAGCAAAAGCTTTGATAACGGCGTGATACAGCTTGAGTATCGCCTCGCCGCAAAAAGCGCTTAGGCCGCGTCCTCTTCGCTCTGCTGGCGCTGCCACATCGCCGCATACCGCGCGTTGTTGGCCAACAACTCATCATGGGTGCCGACTTCGGTAATCACACCTTTCTCAAGTACGATAATCCGGTCTGAATCCGCGATCGTCGAGAGACGGTGCGCGATGGTAATCACACTGCGGCCCTGTCCCATCGCTTTCAGACTGTCCTGAATATCGCGCTCGGTCTCTGTATCAAGCGCGCTGGTCGCCTCGTCCAAAAGCAGGATCGGCGGGTTTTTCAGCAAGGTACGGGCAATGCCCACGCGCTGCTTCTCTCCGCCCGAAAGCTTCAGCCCGCGCTCGCCCACTTGGGTATCGAACCCATCCGGCAGAGACATGATGAAATCATAAATCTTGGCCGCCTTTGCCGCATCTTCTATTTCGGTTTGGCTGGCCCCCTCACGGCCATAGGCGATGTTGTAGAGGATTGTATCGTTGAACAGCACCGTATCCTGCGGCACGACGCCAATCGCCTGATGCAGGCTCTCTTGGGTGACATCACGAATGTCTTGCCCGTCAATCCGAAGAGCGCCCGCGTTCACGTCAAAGAAACGGAACAGCAGTCGCCCGATGGTGGATTTGCCGCTGCCCGAAGGTCCAACGATGGCCACAGTCTCGCCCGCGCCAACGGTAAAATCCACACCCTTAAGGATCGGGCGGTTGGCGTCGTAGCCGAATTCGACGTGGTCAAAAGCGATCTCTCCGCCATTGATCTTAAGTGCGGGCGCGTTGGGCTTGTCCTGCACCTCGGCGGGTTGCTCCAAAAGGTCGAACATCTCGCCCATATCCACCAGCGCCTGCCGGATTTCGCGATAGACCGAGCCAAGGAAATTCAGCGGCATGGTGATCTGGATCATATAGGCGTTGACCATCACGAAATCGCCAACCGTCAGCGCGCCATTTTCTACACCAATCGCGGCCATAACCATCACAATCACAAGCCCTGCGGTGATCAAAACCGACTGCCCGAAATTCAGGAAGGCCAGCGAATAAGAGGTCTTGAGCGCGGCCTGTTCATAGCCTGCCATGGCAACATCATAGCGCGCGGCCTCGCGTTTCTCGGCGTTGAAATATTTGACCGTTTCAAAGTTCAACAGGCTGTCGATGGCCTTCTGGTTGGCGTCTTTATCCTGATCGTTCATCTCTTTGCGGATGCGTACGCGCCATTCGGTTACAGCAAAAGTGAACCAGACGTAAGCGGCAATCGTGACAACCACAACAACCAGATACCAGACATCAAACACCACATAGAGGATCGCGGCGATCATAATCAATTCAAGGATCAACGGCCCGATATTAAACAACAAAAACCGCAGGAGATATTCAACGCCCTTAACGCCGCGCTCAATAATCCGCGACAGCCCGCCTGTCTTGCGGGTGATGTGGTAACGCATGGAAAGTTGGTGAATATGCTCGAATGTTTCGATCGCAAGACTGCGGAGAGCCTGTTGGCCGACCTTTGCAAAAATCGCGTCCCGAAGCTGTTGAAAACCAACGTTGAGCGCGCGGGTCATCCCGTAAGCCAGCGTCAGCCCAACCGCGCCAAGGCCAAGCATCCACGCGGCTTGCTCGCCCTCACCCGCCAGTGCATCGACCGCAGCCTTATAGATCAGCGGCGCAACCACCGCGATCAACTTGGCCAGCAACAGCATAATCATCGAAGCGACGACGCGGCGTTTCACCCACGGGCGATCCTCTGGCCAGAGATATGGCGCAACGCGGCGCAGAACATTCCAGCCGCCCCCTTTCGGACCGGCATTCAGGGCAGCATCTGTTGGTGTTAGGCGGCGCATCAAATTCTCCGGCTGGCTGGGGCTGGCACGTTGGACGGACGCTCAGGTTAGTCAAGCCATTCAGGAATGACCAGAGGCGCGCATGATTTAGCATCCCCCATTTGCGCACAGCCGCCCTGCGTCTGGTGAATGGTATCGGTAAAACGAAAAAGGGCCAGCGCTCCCGCCGGCCCTCAATCTCATTCTGTACTCGTGCTTATTCTTCTTCAGGAACGGTAAACACCTGACCGGGATAGATAAGGTCCGGATCGCGGATAGCGTCGCGGTTGGCTTCAAACACGCGCACATAGAGAACACCATCGCCATAGCTGTCTTTGGCGATTCCCCAGAGCGTGTTTCCAGGCTGTACCGTGACGGCCTTGACCTTGGTTTCACCTGCTGCTGGTTGATCCGGCTTGGCGGCGGCAAGGGCTTCGACCTCCTCGCGCTTAAACGGCGATTCAACGCGGGCAATGACTTTGCCGCCAGCGTCGATCTGATCAACGCGCATGGCATAGATACCGGCGTTTACGTCATCCAGCGTGATGGACCAGTTCCCGTCCTCGGCAACTTTGCCCTCGGCGCGGAAACTGTTGTTGAGATAGAGCCGCAAGACAGATTGCGCATCACCGCGACCGGAAACAACCACATCACCGTTTGGCGCATAGGAGATCGCATCGATGGCGACGGTTCCCACGGGCAGTTCCGCCCCGCCAGGTTGCAAGACTTCGACACCCTCATCCGTTGCGAGCAACACCGCAGGGGCGGATTTTTCCTCTGGCTGTGCGGGTTCTTGTGGTTGCGCAGGCTGCTCTGGCTGGGTGGCCTCTGCTGTTTCTGTCGCACCCTCAGGCGCTGCTGGAGCGGCTGGCTCGGTGGGTGTTTCTGTAGTCTCCGAACCTTCAGCCTCAGCAACCACTGTTTCGCTCGCGGTTTCCGTAGCGGTTTCTGTGGCTGCTGTCTCTGACGTGTCGCTGCCTGTTTCCACACTGGCCAGCTCGGCTGCGTCGGCTGTAACCTCTGCGCCTTCAACCGGCGCAAGCACGACGCTTTCGTTCGAAGCCACCATGAAATCGTCTGTGCCCGCGTGAAGCGTCACGACCTGCGCAGAATCTGAAAGCTCAACTGAAAAGAGCTGCGCGAATTTGCCGTTCCCGTCCGCCTTTGCACGGCCAACTTCGGCTCCGTCGACCTTGATGATAATTTCCGCGCCGGGCGTTGCGGAGCCAGCAACAAGACCGTTGCCCTCTGCATCAACGCGCACAACGTCAAATGTTGGCGCGGGTGGCGCATCAACTTCTTCGGCATCTGTCGCAACGGAGTCAGCGGGTGGCGCTTCGGCGTCGGTTTCTGCTGCTTCGGTGCTCTCTCCTGCTTCAGCAGCGTCTTCGCCCGCAGTATTAGTTGCACCCTCGGTTTCCGCCGTCTCGGTTGCTTCATCCGCAGCATCATCACTTGCCTCATCTGAAGCAGGCGCGTCGTCTGCCTGCTCTTCTGCGGCATCCGCTGTGTCTTCTGCTTCAGCGGTTTCTTCAGTGACCGCACTTTCAGGCGCGCTTTCGGTTGCGCTTTCATCCGTTGTTGCGGTATTTGCGGTTTCAACGGCCTCTGTGCTCTGCTCTGTATCAAGCTCAGTTGTTTCTACAGCATCGTCTTGCTGCGACTGATAGAGCAGATAGCCCAGAAGCACCGCAACGATTGCTGCGCCGCCGCCTATAATTGCGCCACGGCTGCTTTTTGCAGATGCATTACCAGCATTTTCCCCGGATTTATTTTCCGCCATTTATTCCATTCCCCAATGGTCTTGCACCTCGTCCCGCAAGGCGCGATTGTGGGCCCAAGGCCCGCTGTCGGGCCTCAATTGACCCTAACCAAAGGCGCTTGTCCATGACTTCCCCGTTTTCTGCTTCTATTTGTGTCTATTGTGGCTCTCGGATGGGCAAATCAGCCTCATATGAGGCTGCAGCACGCGAAACAGGCACAATGATCGCCGAAGAAGGCTGGCGGCTGGTCTATGGCGCTGGGGATGTTGGGCTTATGGGCGCCGTTGCACAGGCTGCACAAGCTGCAGGCGCACAGACATTCGGTGTGATTCCCACACATTTGCTCAATTGGGAGGTCGGAAAGCGCGATCTCACGCAGTTTATCGTTACCGAGAACATGCACGAGCGCAAAAAGGTCATGTATATGAACGCTGACGCCATCGTTGTGATGCCTGGCGGTGCCGGGAGTATGGACGAGTTCTTTGAGGTCCTCACGTGGCGGCAACTCGGACTGCACCAAAAGCCGATCTACCTGCTGTCAACGGATGGATACTGGACGCCGTTGCTTGCCTTGATGGACCACATCATCGACCAAGGGTTTGCCGATGCCAGCCTACGTGATTTCATTCAGGAGGTCGGAACGGTCTCTGACTTACGCGCGGCTTTGCGCAAGGATCTCTCCTCGGCGAAACTAACCCACGTGTAAATCCCCAAAGCGAACCAAATAATCGGGAACGCCACGAGGTGATAACGGGTTACAGCCTCGCCCAAAACCGTAATCGCAAGCAAGAATTGCAACGAGGGGTTGGTGTAGGCAACCAGTCCCGCGCTCACCATGGACACGCGTTTCAGCGCATATGACATCATCAGAAGCGGTCCGCCCGTCATTGGCCCCGCAAGCATGAGAAGCAACGTTGTTTGGGTATCGCGTCCGAAGCCCCCCGCCTCTTGTGGGCCGATCGGTTGCCAGCCCCACACATGTGCCGCAAAGAGCCAAAACACCACGAGGGGCAGCATAAGAAAGACTTCACCCGTAACAGACACCACCGGCCCCGCCGAAATCTGCTTTTTGATCAGGCCATAAAGCGCAAAAGTCGAGGCCAGCATCAAGGCAATCCATGGCGTTGCGCCCAATCCGATTGTCAGCCAAATCACGGCGCCTCCCGCCAGCGCCACGGCAAACCATTTAAGGGGCGCCAGCTTTTCACCGAGAACGAAAGCCCCCAAAAGCACCGCCAGAAGCGGATATATGAAGTAACCAAGGCTTGAATCCACCAAACGCCCGGTCTGAACCGCGAAGATGAACAAGAACCAATTCACCGAGATCAACGCCGCAGACAGTGCCACCCGAACGATCATTGGCCGGTCGCGGCACAAATCCCAAAGTTCACGAACGCGCCCCTGTTTTGCGAGCACAGCCAAAAGAAACACAAAGGACCAAAAGCTCCGGTGCGCAAGGACTTCCATCGGAGGAACCTCGCTCAAGGCATTATAATATAACGATGAAAACCCCCAGATCGCACAAGCGACAAACATAGCGATCAAGCCTTTGGCCGTCTCTGTCATGCCTGCCTCCTCTATCTTTTTGGGTTGGGTCGCGCGCCGTAATTGGGCCGGTGCAGCGTTTCACAGAGTTGCTGCCGGATAAAGCGCGAAATTGTATCGCAACACAGAATGCCGCCCCTCTGCGCCCGTTACGACCGCGCAAAGAAAAGGCCCGCCGCAGATACTGCGACGGGCCAAATTCAACAGCGATGCCTGTGGCTTAGCCCAGACGGGACGCCACGTTTTCCCAGTTCACAAGCTTGTCGAGGAAGTTTGTGAGGTAAACAGGGCGCTTGTTGCGGAAGTCGATGTAGTAAGAGTGCTCCCAAACGTCACACCCCAGAAGCGCAGTCTGGCCGAAGCAGAGCGGGTTCACGCCATTCTCTGTTTTTGTAACCTTCAGACCGCCGTCTGTGTCTTTGACGAGCCAGCACCAGCCGGAACCAAACTGACCGGCACCTGCTGCGGAAAACTCGGATTTGAACGCGTCAACCGAACCAAAGCTTTCAACCAGCGCTTTTTCAAGCTCGCTTGGCATCTTGCTTTCGCCGGGGCTCATCATTTCCCAGAACTGGTTGTGGTTCCAGAGCTGGCTGATGTTGTTGAAGATACCGTTTTGCGCAACGGCTTTGGCGTCATAGGTACCAACAATGATCTCTTCGAGGGATTTACCCTCCCACTCAGTACCGGCGATTGCGGCGTTGCCGTTTGTCACATAGGCGTTGTGGTGCAGGTCGTGGTGGAATTCGAGTGTTTCCGCCGACATACCATCCGCTGCAAGCGCGTCATGTGCATAAGGAAGATCGGGTAGTGAAAAAGCCATGTGAAACCTCTTTAAATTGGGGCGCCCGAAGGCGCGTGTTCGCGTGTCATCGCCACACAAATGGCCCTCGCACCTAGGGGACGTCAAGGGCGATCTGGATTTTTTATCGGCTGAGTTCTGAAAAATCAGTGATTTAGGCCCTCGGCAACCATCTAGGATTTTTGCCTTTATAGATTGTACAAACGCCGGCGCCCTGAAATGGCCCAATATATCCCAGCGGTTGCGCTGTAATGCGAGCCTTATTGCTATTTTTCATTAACGTCAGCCGATAAAGGAATCTCGCATTTTGATTCTTGCTCTTGCGGGTATCTTTGATTTCCCAAACAAGGGTTGTGCGCTTTGCGTTGTCGACATCGACACGCGCGAGCACAACATCTTTTCCTAAGAGATCGCGAGCGATTGGGTCCCCAATATACGCTTCTTCCTCGCCGTCTTGAAAATCGACCATAATCTCTTGGCTAATCCAGCCGAGTTGCTCCTCCGTTTTAACGAACTCGCACCGCTTTACTTCGGCGACTGTTGTTGTCGCAACCAAACAAAACACAGAAAATAAAAGCGCGGCAAATGTCCCGCGACGTGAAAAAATAGGCAAAAGGCTTCTCCAATGCAAACGTACAATACAACACGTACCGTCTGGCATTTTTCCTGAGAAATCAACGCCTACACCGATCGGCAAACGCAACCTATACGAGTGTCGCCACGAAAGCACAGATTACTATGGGAGCCTTATTCTGCAGCGCTGTGAAATCCGACCGCAGGTGAATTCGCCGCGTTTTGCAACAAGTCATAGGCGTATTGCCCGACCGAGCGGAAGACGACCACGGTGAATTCCTCCGCACTCTCATCCGATAGCCAGAACGCCGCCGGAACCTGCGCCATACGCGTGCGGCGCATTTCGCCTTTGCTAAACCGATCCAGCGCAAGATCGACGGGGCAGAGTTTAGCCAGCGTGTCACGCGCATCCGGTCCGGCAACGGTAAACACCGCGCGCGCATCAGAGACATCTGCCACCAATGCATGGTCCCCCGCCAAGGCAGTAGAGAGCGCGGAAACGGCCTCTTTGATCCGCGCTTTGGGCACGAGGATCAGCAATTCATCCGGCGACATCCACGCCACCGAAGCTTGTGCCTTGGTGGTGATGCCGCGGATATCTGGAACATCAATCTTCGTGAGCGCCTTTACCGCAGCGCGCAGCTTTTTGCGGCCCAGATCGCCGCGCAGGGTAATCATCCCCTGCCCCTCAACCTTTGTTACGGTCGCGTCCGCCGGTGTCAGCATTACCTCAGACATTCTGCTTCTCCCCGTCCTTATCGTAAAACACCGGATCAACCACCGTCGCTTCAATCGGCTCCCCGCCGAGGTTTCCGACCTCAACGGTATCGCCCAAACGGTCCATGCCGCCCTCAATCAAGGCCATCGCAATGCCATGGCCAAGGTTGGGCGAATGATAGGTTGACGTAATGCGCCCCTGCATCTTCCGCTGGCCGTTTTCGTTCTCGCCTTTGGCCAGAATATAGGCGCCATCCGGCAAAACTGAATCATCAAGCGCATGCAATCCCACAAGTTTCCAGCGATCCGTGCGCGACATGTCCTTGCGCAAATGGGCGCGTTTCCCGAGGTAGTCATCCTTTTTCTTGGACAGCGCCCAATTGAGGTTAAGGTCTTGCGGAATGACGGTGCCGTCGGTTTCATCGCCGATCATGATAAAGCCCTTCTCGGCGCGAAGGATATGCAGCCCTTCGGTGCCATAAGGCATAACGCCAAATTCCTGCCCTGCCTCTAAGAGCTTGTCCCAAAGGGCCTGCCCCTGATCGGCGGCAACTGCGATCTCATAAGACAGCTCGCCAGAGAAAGAGATCCGGTAGACCCGCGCATCAATCCCCGCGAGCGTTCCGTCCCGCCATTGCATAAAGGGCAATTCATCGCGGCTGACGTCCATCCCGCCAAGTTTTTCGAGCAATTTCCGCGCCTTTGGCCCGACAACGGCAATCTGTGCGTATTGCTCGGTGAGATTGGCGGTATAAACCTGCAAGTCCCACCATTCTGTCTGAAGCCACTCTTCCATGTGGCCATGGATATGCTCAGCGCCGCCGGTTGTGGTGTGACAAAGGAATGTGTCCTCATCAATTCGGGCAACAACCCCGTCATCCATCAGGAAGCCATTCTCGTTACACATCAGCCCATAGCGGCACTTTCCAGGCGCAAGGGTCGACATCATATTGGTGTACAGAAGGTCGAGGAATTTCCCCGCGTCCGGCCCTTTCACAAGGATTTTGCCGAGGGTCGAGGCATCCAAAAGCCCCACATTCTCTCGCGTGTTACGGGTTTCGCGCGCAACGGCATCTTCGACAGTTTCGCGCTCACGCAGATATGTAAACGGCCGCCGCCATGCGCCAACGGGCTCCCACTTTGCGCCATGGGCTTCGTGCCAATCATGCATCGGTGTTCGGCGCAATGGTTGGAACAACTCGCCCCGCGCTTCGCCCGCAATCGCCCCGAGCGAAATCGGCGTATAAGGTGGCCGGAAGGTTGTTGTACCGACCTGTGGAATATCTTCACCCAATGCTTGAGAAAGTACGCCGATTCCGTTGATATTACTCAACTTTCCCTGATCAGTCGCCATGCCGATTGTGGTATAGCGCTTAGAGTGCTCAACGCTTTCATACCCCTCGCGGGCGGCAAGCTGGAGGTCAGAGACTTTCACGTCATTCTGGAAATCAAGCCATGCTTTTGCGCGCAACTCTGGCGTGGCATTTGCAGGCATAATCCATGTGGGTTGCAGCGGCGCTTCGGCCACCTCCTTGGCTTTGGGCGCTTTGAGGCGACGTGGCGTGTGCCCACAAGCTCGCGCAGCATCTTTGCCCGCCTTATCGGCATCTGTCAGCACATCGCCCGCAGCAAGCGCGCCGGATGCCGTCCCTGCTGTTAGAACGAACCCTTCGCCGTCATGCCCCGTGGGCGGGCGCGTCGGGTCAGGTGCGAAATGCGCGGCTTCGGCATTCCACAAGAGTTTGCCGCCGCAATGGGACCAGAGATGCACCACAGGCGACCATCCGCCCGACATCGCCACCCCGTCACAGGCCAGCGGGATCGCATCGCTTCCGTCACCATCTGCAGGACAAATATACACCCCTGTCACAGCCTTGCGGCCCTGAACCTTCGAGATCGCTTTGCCAAGCTCAATGCGGATACCACGCGCGCGAGCTTCGTGGATCAGATCACCGTCTGGATCGCTCCGCACATCCACAATCGCGGCGGGCATAAGCCCTGCTTCGGCAAATGTAATGGCGGTTCGATAGGCATCATCATTGTTGGTCACGATGACGGGTGATTTTGCCACCGCAACACCGAAGTTCACCAGATAATCGCGCATAGCCCCTGCGAGCATAACATTCGGCAGGTCATTTCCGGCAAAGCTGAGCGGACGTTCGATGGCGCCCGTTGCGGTGATGATGCGCTTGGCGCGGATGCGCCAGAGACGGTGGCGCGGCATGCCTTTCGCGGAATCTGGCCCGATATGATCGGTCAGTCGCTCATAGCCGAGGATCGAGCCGTGATCGTAAACACCGCTCCCCTGCGTACGTAGGCGCAGGGTGACATTGTCTAGGTCTTCCAGTGTTTTAACGGTTTCTTCAATCCACGCGTCTGCAGGTTTGCCCGCGATTTCCTCGCCATCAACTGGCGCACGACCACCCCAATGGGCCGTTTGCTCCAGCAGCAAGACTTTCGCCCCCGCCTGCCCTGCGGCAAGCGCAGCCTGAAGCCCCGCGATGCCCCCACCAACAACGACGACATCCGCAAAAGCATAGAAATGCTCGTAGCGGTCTGGGTCACGGTCTTTGGGCGCGGGGCCAAGCCCGGCGGATTTACGGATAATCGGCTCAAACAGATGTTTCCACGCGGCACGCGGCGCGAGGAAGGTTTTGTAATAGAACCCCGCCGGAAGGAACCGTGAGAGATGCGAGTTGATCTCACCCACGTCGAACTCAAGGCTCGGCCAATGGTTCTGGCTGCGCGCGGATAGCCCGCCATAGAGCTCGGTTGTCGTGGCGCGCTGGTTGGGCTCCATATAGGGGCCCTCACCAAGAGCAACGAGCGCATTCGGCTCTTCTGCTCCGGAGGCAACAGGCCCGCGCGGACGGTGATACTTAAAACTCCGCCCCATCAGCGATTGCCCGTTGGCAAGCAGCGCGGAGGCCAGCGTATCTCCTGTAAGCCCCGTAAAGCTCTGCCCGTTGAAACGGAATGCAAGCGGCGCTTCAGGGTTGGTCAGGCGGCCTTGTGTGTGACGGTTGCTCATGACGCCCCCTTAACTTTGGTGTCCGGTTGCCAATCGGGGTGACGTTTGCGGATTTTGGCGATGATATCCGCAGGCGGTTCAAGGGTTTGCGCCGGATATGTGCCAAACACCTCAAGCGTTTGCGTGCAGCGGGCCGCGTGAAACCACTTGCCGCAGCCGTTTGCATGCCGCCACCGTTCGAAATGCGGCCCGCGCGGGTTCTTGCGAGAGAAAAGATAGGTTTCGAACGCGGTATCATCCGCATCCATTCCAGCACGCTTGATATGCGCCTCTCCGCCGCCAGCCAGCTCGGTTTCATCAGCGTTGAGATCGCAATAAGGGCAATGAAGGATCAGCATGGGAGGGCCTCGCAATCGGTTACGGTCGGACCATTAAAAGTTGGGCGGACGTCAGAATGGGTAAACATCAGTGCGCGACCCCCGCTGCGACGCTTTCGTCGATGAAACGGCCTTCGGCGAAACGGTCAAGGCTGAACGCAGCAGCAAGCGGGCCCGGCGCGTCACGGGCGATCATGTCCGCCATAGCCCAGCCCGAGCCAGGAATAGCTTTGAACCCGCCAGTGCCCCAGCCGCAATTGATGAAACAGCCGCGAAGCGGTGTGGGCGAGATGATCGGGGAGCGGTCGCCCGTCATGTCCACAATCCCGCCCCACTGCCTCAACATCTTAAGCCGCGAGACAATAGGGAAAATTTCGATCAGGGAGCGCACGGTTTCTTCGATATGGTTGAAGGAGCCGCGTTGGGTGTAGTTGTTGTAAATGTCGGTGCCACCGCCGATCACCATCTCGCCCTTGTCGGATTGGCTCATGTAGCCATGCACCGAGTTCGCCATAACGACCACATCCATGCAGGGCTTGATCGGCTCACTCACCATCGCCTGTAGGGCGACGCTTTCAATCGGAAGGCGGAAACCGGCCATTTCGGCAAGCTGCCCCGAATGCCCCGCAACCACAATCCCGAGCTTGCCACAGGCGATATCGCCCCGCGTGGTTTGAACACCTGTCACCTTGCCGCCGGATTGGGTGACGCCGGTAACTTCGCATTTCTGGATGATATCCATCCCCATATCGGAACAGGCCCGCGCATAGCCCCACGCCACGGCATCGTGACGCGCGGTGCCGCCGCGCGGTTGCCAGAGCGCACCAAGCACAGGATAGCGTGGCCCGCCAATATCAAGGATCGGGCAAAGCTCCTGTACCCGTTCGGGCGAAACAAACTCGGTATCGACCCCTTGGTAGGCATTGGCCTGTGCGGTGCGTTTATAGCCGCGGACTTCGTGCTCCGTTTGCGCCAGCATCAAAACACCGCGCGGGCTGAACATAACGTTCATGTTGAGATCCTGACTGAGGGTCTCATAGAGACCACGCGCTTTTTCATAGATCGCCGCAGATGGGTCCTGAAGGTAATTGCTTCGAATAATCGTCGTGTTGCGGCCTGTGTTGCCGCCGCCAAGCCAGCCTTTTTCAAGCACGGCCACATTGGTGATGCCGAAATTCTTGCCAAGGTAATACGCCGTTGCCAACCCGTGCCCGCCCGCACCGACAATCACAACGTCATAACGCGATTTTGGCTCTGGGCTGCGCCATGCGCGCTCCCATCCTGTGTGATACCGGAACGCCTCTCGGGCGATGGCAAATGCAGAATATCGTTTCATTTCAGGCTCTTCCGCTAGGAGTTCCAACAGGCGACTGTGTTCAGGGTGGTTCAGATATGCGGCACTTGCAATGGCAAACCTCGCCGAGTCACAACAGCAAATCGCGGCTTACCAATTCCAATGGCCACACAAATCGCTCCCCCAAAGCCAGCAATTCGCTGCTATCTTTGCCATTTCTGTCGCGTTTGCCAAGCCATAGTCACACGATGAACGACAGTTTTCATCACATCTGCGACATTGCTCCTGTTTGCCGCAGGCTTGCGACCACTTGAGCCTTTTGCACGCCGCCCAGACAGGGTAAAGGAGATGCAACAAAAGGAGCAGCCCATGTGGTTTTATCTATTGATTGCAGGCCTTGCCGCCATCGTTGTGGCGTTGATTTGGGCAGTTCTGTTTCGCAAGGATTTGCGAGCGGATCAGGCGCGAGATGTGGATGTTTATCGTGCGCAGCTTGACGAGCTTGAGCGTGACAAGGCCCGCGGTGTTATTAGCGAAGCCGAAGCAGAGCGCCTGAGGCTGGAAATTTCGCGCCGTTTGCTTGAAGCAGATAAAAAGAGCGTTCAACCCTCTGAGACAGAAGCGAGCAACACACCCAAAAGCGCGGCGATTGCTCTGGCGGCGGTTGTAGCGCTTGTTGTGTTTGGTGGCGGTGCCGCGCTCTATCATCAGCTTGGTGCCGCTGGCATGCCCGACCAGCCCCTGACCGAGCGCAAATTGGCCGCCCAAGAACGCTATGAAACCCGCCCAACCCAGCTTGAGGCGGAATCAGACGCCCCTGAACACGCAGCCAATATCCCGCAAGAAGACCTCGACCTGATCCAAGCGCTGCGCGATACGCTTGAAACACGCCCTAACGATCCTGTTGGGCACCGCCTATTGGCCAAGAACGAGGCCCGCATCGGCAATTTCGTGGCCGCACGTGAGGCACAGTCCAGGGTGGTTGCGATTGCAGGCCCCGAAGACGCAACGGTTGATGACCTTCTGCTGCTGGCGGAGATCATGGTGTACGGCGCAGAGGGATATATTTCGCCCGAGGCCGAAGCGATCTTTGCCGAAGTGCTGCGCCGCAATGAAAACGTCCCGACTGCACGGTATTACTATGGCCTGATGCTCGCCCAAACGGGCCGCCCTGATCTTGCGTATGACTTCTGGAAACCCCTGCCCCATACGGCCGATCCACAGATGCCATGGTATGATGCGGTGGTGCAGCAGCTTCCCGAAGTGGCGTTTCTGGCAGGCGAGCGCTATGACGCAGCAGCGGCCGATGCCGAGATGACAGCAAACGGGCCGGATCAAGCCGCCATCGAAGCCGCGCAGGCCATGGATGAGGACGATCGCAACGCCATGATCCGCGACATGGTAGACCGCCTGACGACCCGCATCGACGAAGAAGGCGGCACCGCAGAGGACTATGCACAGTTGATCATCTCCCAGACCGTCTTGGGCGACGAGGCGCTGGCCCGCGAAACACTGGCCAAAGCGCGCGCGGAATTTTCGGGCGATCAAGCCGCACTGGATATTTTGGCCGATGCAGAACGCCGCGCGAGGCTTGATCAATGATCCTTGATGACATCTCCGAATTCGCTGCGGCCCTGCCCCCAATGGCCCCCATTGCGGGGCTGGACCTTGGCGACAAGACCATCGGCGTGGCGGTTTCGGATCGGCTTTGGTCTGTGGCGACGCCGCTTGAAACCATCCGGCGCAAGAAATTCGGCGTGGATGCAGCCGCGCTTATGGCCCTGCTTGAAAAGCGTGAGGTCAAGGGGATCGTGCTTGGGTTGCCGCGCAATATGGACGGGTCCGAAGGGCCACGCTGCCAGAAAACCCGCGCCTTTGCCCGCAACCTTCAGGGTGTTACCGATCTGCCCCTAACCTATTGGGACGAGCGCCTCTCGACCGTTGCCGCCGAACGTGCGCTGCTGCTGGCGGACACTTCCCGCGCCAAGCGCAGCGAGGTGATCGACCACGTGGCGGCGGGCTTCATCCTTCAGGGTGTGCTTGATCGCATGCAGCACATTAAACGCGCATGACCCAAGAAAAGCCCCCCATCTGGAAACGTGAAGAACCGCAATCGCCCTGTGTAAATATTTGCGTTATCCACCCTGCGGCGCGGCTGTGCACCGGCTGTTTGCGGAGCATGGACGAAATTGCCAGCTGGGGCAAAATGACAGCCGAAGAGCGGCAAGACGTGTTGGATGACCTCCCCTCGCGCGCGCCATTGCTAAAGCAGCGCCGTGGTGGCCGCGCAGGGCGTTTGCGCCGCGAAAAGCCCTAGAGGCCAACCGCTTTGCGCAGCATATTCAGCGCAACCACAATCAGGAAAACCGCGAATATCCGCTTGAGCGCCTTGGCATTAAGTTGATGCGCCAGCTTTGCACCCAGTGGCGCGGTCAGCATTGTCATGGAAATCACCACGAGAAACGCGGGAATATTCACCGCGCCAAGGGTAAAGGGCGGCGCACTGTCGGCGGCAACATCAACAAAAAAGAACCCGACAACCGAAGGCAGCGCAATAATCACCCCAAAGCCAGCCGCCGTGGCCACCGCGCGATGGATCGGCACGCCGTGCAAGCTCATCAGAGGAACGCCAAAGCTCCCGCCACCAATGCCCATCAACACGCTCAGAAACCCGATAAATGGCGAGATAACTGCTTTCTTGATGCCTGTTGGCATGGCCTCGCCAATGCGCCAATCAGATTTGCCAAACGCCATGTAGAGCCCGATGAAAATACCAAGAACACCGAAGATACCCTGAAGCGTCGCAGAGCGAAGCGAGCTAACGGTCAACATCCCGATCACCGCACCAATGGCGATCCCAAGCGCCCAGCCCTTCAGGATGGGCCACTCAACAGCGCCCTTCTTGTTATGACTATTCACCGAACGCATGGAGGTTACAATGATGGTGGCAAGCGAGGTCGCCAGACACACCTGCATCAATTGATCGCCGCCATACCCAAGCGCGCTGAACACATAGAAAAACGCAGGCACAAGGATAATTCCGCCGCCAACGCCCAAAAGCCCTGCCATCACGCCGGCAAACCCGCCAATCACCAAAAGCAAAAGAAGAATTGGCAGGTACTGCATCAGGTCGGTCATGGAGTGTCCTTAGACTGGGGGCTAACTGGCTTGCTCCACACCAATATCGCCTCCGGTCACGCGGTCAAGGGCTTCGAGCAGCAATTCCGGCCCCGCGCCCTCACGGCTTGCGCCTTCGGACAGGACACGCCGCCAGCCCCGCGCACCGGGACGGCCCGTAAACAGCCCAAGCATATGGCGCGTCACCTGATGGAGGCGCCCGCCATTTGCGATGTGGCGTTCGATATAGGGCACCATCTGGTGAACAACTTCGACAGGATCACTATCTGGCCCGTCGGTACCGAAAATCCGTCGGTCAGCGGCACAGAGTACATCGGCAGGGCTGTGATATGCTGCACGCCCGATCATCACGCCGTCCATGCCGCGCTCAAGGAACTCTTCGGCCTGATCAAGCGTCGTGATGCCGCCATTGACCGACAGGTGCAGCGCAGGGAACAATCCCTTCATCTCAAGTACAAGATCATAATCAAGCGGCGGGATGTCGCGATTTTCCTTGGGCGAGAGCCCCTGAAGCCACGCTTTGCGCGCATGGATTTGAAAGCGCCCTGCCCCCGCTGCGGCCACGCGGGCGATAAACTCTGGCAGAACCTCTTCGGGCGCTTGATCATCAACTCCAATACGGCATTTCACCGTCACCTCAACATCGCTCGCGGCGCGCATCGCGGCCACGCATTCTGCCACCAGCGGTATGTTTTCCATCAAAACCGCTCCGAAAGCACCCGATTGCACACGGTCGCTTGGGCAGCCGACATTGAGGTTAATCTCGTCATATCCCAAGTCAGCGGCGATCTTGCAGGCCTCTGCCAACTCAGCAGGATCAGAGCCGCCAAGCTGCAAGGCAACCGGATGTTCCTCGGGATTGTATTCCAACAGATGCACCGCCCCACCCCGCACAATCGCAGGCGACGTCACCATCTCTGTATAAAGCAGCGTGCGCGCGCTCAGCAGCCGATGCAGGTAGCGGCAGTGCCGATCGGTCCAATCCATCATGGGGGCAACCGATAGCTTTGCTGCGCGTGGGGCCGATATGGAATCTGTCTTGGTCACGGGGTGCTCTTATCCAGAATGCGATCTCTAAGGGTTTCGGTGCTCATAGACCGAACAGACAGCATAAAGGAAGAGGCCGAACGAAAAAAGCAGGCCGTTGGGCCTGCTTTTGAATTGTGTCTGGTGGCAAACTCTATGGATCAAGCAAACCAGGCAGTGTGAGCGAGATTGCCGGCACGAAAGTGATCAGCATCAGCGCCACGAAGATCGCCAGATAGAACGGCCAGATTGTCCGCACCGCTTTTTCCATCGGCAACTTCCCGACCGCACAGCCGACAAAGAGACAAGACCCCACAGGCGGCGTACAGAGACCAAGGCCAAGGTTCACCAAGAGGATCATGCCGAACTGGTACGGATCAACACCAAGGCTTGTGGCCACTGGAAGGAAGATCGGCGTACAGATCAGGATAAGTGCGGCCATGTCCATGATCATGCCAAGGATGAGCAGCGCTGCGTTGATCATCAGAAGGATCAGGATCGGATTGTCTGTGAGTGTTGTCAGCAGAGTCACCGTTTTGTCAGGCACACGATAGAACGTCAGCATGTAGGCAAAGGCGCCCGCACATGCGATCAGGATCATCACCATCGACGTCGTCCGCACCGAGGAACGCACAGCGATCTTGAAGTTTTCCCAAGACAGGCTGCGGTAAACCAAGAGCGTAACGATAAAGGCATAGATCGCGCCAAACGCACCTGACTCAGTCACGGTAAAGACACCCGAAAGCACCCCGCCCACAATGATAACCGCCGTCAGCAAGCCCGGAATTGCGCCCATAAAGCTGAGGAGCAGAGCATTCCAGCCAGGGAACCGCTCTGATCTATAACCGCGACGCACAGCAACCACATAAGCCGCAAACGCCAGACAGAGGCACATTAAAATGCCGGGAACAACGCCCGCGAGGAACAGTTTGGAGATCGAAATGCCCCCGCCGGCGGCGATGGCGTAAATGATCATATTGTGGCTGGGCGGAATGATGATGCCCGCGATCGAGGATGTAACCGTTACGTTAACGGCATAGTCCGCGTCATAGCCCTTTT
Organism: Halocynthiibacter sp. C4; assembly: GCF_028823805.1. Taxonomy (NCBI): domain Bacteria; kingdom Pseudomonadati; phylum Pseudomonadota; class Alphaproteobacteria; order Rhodobacterales; family Paracoccaceae; genus Halocynthiibacter; species Halocynthiibacter sp. C4. The sequence continues at coordinate 283,572 of NZ_JAPEIE010000002.1, forward strand.
CCTTCATCACAGGGACGAGGATCGAACCAAGCGCGGAAATATCCGCCACCGCAGAGCCGGAAATACCGCCGAACAGCATCGAAGAGAACACGTTGACGATGCCCAAACCGCCGCGCACCGCGCCAACCGCAGCGGAGGCGAATTTGACAAGCCGCATGGCGATGCCGCCATGGAACATCAGTTCCCCTGCGAAGATGAAGAACGGGATCGCCATAAGCGAGAACACGTTGATGCCCGAGATGATGCGCTGGAAACCGATCATGATCGGCAAGCCCTCGAAGGCAAAGGCCGCAACAGCGGAAATGCCAAGCGCAAAGGCTACCGGTACGCCAAATACCACGCAGAACGCGAATAAACCAAGAAGTAGGAGAAGCCCCATTTTTGCGGACCCTTATTGAATTGTGTCGCTGCGCAGATCACGACCCAGTACGATACGCACCAGATGAGCGAGCGAGAATAGCATTATGAGACCACCACCAATGGTAAGCGGAAGCGAACGTAACCCTTCGGGAAGGTCAATGAGGGGAATCATCGAGCCCCATTTGAATGCAGTGAGTTTTGCTCCGTAGATCAGCATCAGCAGTCCGAAAATCAGCATGCCGATGTCGCTACAGACGACAAAGATCATCCGAAGCCAACGCGGAGCAGCGGTGCGGAAAGCCGCGACCGACAGATGCGTGTGCTCGTGAACACCAACAGCAGCCCCGAGAAAGGTGATCACCATCACCAACAGCAGAGCAGCCTGCTCTACCCAAGTGGGCGTGGCGTTCAGCACGTAGCGGCCAAAAACAAGCCAGCCGAATATCACGGTAAGTACAACAATCGAAACTCCGGTGATTACACGGCAAAGCAAAGCAATCCCGTCCAGAACCTTATCGATTGGGGTCATAAAATCAGAAGCGGCTTCTGGAGCCTCGTGTTCAGTCATGCGCATACCCTATTACAAAAATGCCCCCGCGAATTTCTTCGCAGGGGCATGTTTTTAGGTCCGGCCGATTATTCGGTGGCCTGGATCAACTCAACCAGCGGACGGAGATCCGGGTTTGCTTCAAGGTAACCTTCGTAAACCGGCGCCATTGCTTCCTGGAATGGAGTCTTGTCGGCGATTTCGTTGGTCATAACGCCAGCAGCCTCAACCTTTTCACGGCTGGATGCTTCACGTGCGGCCCAAAGCTCTTGCTGAAGCGCAGCAGATTCCATTGCGGCTTCTTTCACAGCGGCTTTCATGTCGTCAGACAGGCCGTTGTAAACATCAGTATTGATGCAGAGACACTCAGGAATGATCAGGTGTTGGCTCAGCGAGTAGTAGCCCGCAACTTCGAAGTGACCTGTGGACTCGTAGGATGGCCAGTTGTTCTCAGCGCCATCTACAACACCAGTCTTAAGAGACTGATATACTTCGGAGAATGCCATTGGCGACGGGTTACCGCCAAGCTCGGCGATCATGCCGGAATAAAGGTCGTTGTTCATAACGCGAACCTTCATGCCTTCAACGTCCGCAGGAACGTTGATCGCTTTTTCGCCGTTATAGAACGAACGCGCACCAGCGTCGTACCATGCCAATGGCACAAGACCTTTTGCGGCCATACCTTCAGCAATTTTCGCGCCGCCTTCACCGTTCAGAACGCGGAACATATGTGGCACGTCTTTGAAGATAAACGGCAGGGAAACAACGTTTGCTTCAGGAACAATCGGGCCGATTGGGCCAAGGTTGAAGTTACCGATTTCCAGACCGCCAAGGCGAACCTGCTCAATCGCGTCAGGCTGGCTGCCCAATGTGCCGCCGTGGAACACCTGGAGCTTGATTTCGCCGCCAGTTTTCTCTTCGAGCAACTCGGCAAACTTATCCATGGCGACTGTGTTCGGGTAGCCGTCTGCATGAATGTTCCAGCCGCGCCAGTCAGCAGCTTGCGCCGCGCCACCGAGCACAGCAACTGCCGTGATTGCACCAACGAATGTTGCGTTTAGTGTATGTTTCATAATTCCTCCCTAGGTATTGATTGGTAATTTCAGTGTTTGGGTATTCCGGTCGATTACGAGACAATCGGACCTGAATTCTGTTTGGGCATCCATCTCTGGCCTGCCGAATTTTTTGCTCGAATTCCCCTCCACATGGCCGTCGACATCGCCTCCTCTGAACCGTCCTCTTCTTGGTTCGCAGCGTACTGTCGACTAGTCAGTAGACGCAACACTAACTTGTATACAAGATGTGTCAAGACTTTCCTTTGCTCAAAAAATCAAAAAAACCGTCTTGTTTGCTTGCGAAATTCGATCGCGCGTCCTTTCAAAATTTCTATTTCTTTCGTTCAGCATATTGATTGACGGCAATTCATACCCAAAGTAGTATACTAGTCAACAATTAAAAACCGAAGACGGGAATATCATGAGCAAAAGGCTTAAAGTACTGGTCCACGGAACGGGATTCGCAGGAGAAGGTCACGCAGAGGCGTTTCGCGCCGCAGGTGCCGAAATTGTTGGCATCGTCGGACGTACGCCGGAAGTCGTCAAAGACGTTGCCGCGAAACTAGCGATTCCCTACGCCGGAACAGACTGGGCCGCTGCATTGGAAGCGTGCCGCCCCGATGTCGTGTCCATCGCGACCCCTGGCGGCGCTCACTATGACCCGATCAAACAGGCCATCGCTGCGGGCTGTCATGTTTTCTGCGACAAGCCAATGACCACCACAGGCGCAACAGCCGTTGAATTGGCCGAACTCGCAGAGAAGAAAGGCGTCAAGACCGCCTACGCCGCGAGCTTCCGCTATACACCAAGCGTTCTACATGCAAAGCGCCTCGTTGCTGAAGGCGCAATTGGCGAGCCAACCGAGATTGAGTGCATTTCGCATTTCAACCTTGAACGCGACATTCCCTTTGGTTGGTCACATCGCGCCGAAGATGGCGGCGGGCGGCTGAATAACAACTTCACCCATACACTCTCGATCGTGACCTCGATAGTCGGCGAAACCATCCTTGGCCTTGCCGGAGAGGTACGCGACGATCTTGGAAAAGCGCCCATTGTCAAAGGGGTACATAATTTCGCGACACGCCGGAATTTCATCCCGGAGAACCTTGATGACCCGACGCTTGAGTGGGGCGAGAGCAACGTTGAATGGTCCTATACCGTCATGGGACAGATCGAGAGTGAGCTGGCTAAGAAACCCGTTTCCGTATTGTTCAAGCATGGCGGGCTTGTGCCGCGCTTCAACGAAGATCACATCGTATTCTACGGCACCAAAGGCGCGATCTACCTCAAGGGACATTACGGCAGCGGGCAGCTCTACTATTACGGTGAGAATAAGGATTGGGAAGCGCTCCCCCTCCCCGCGGACATCGAAGCGGCAATGCCCGATGTATCCGGCGAGACCGAACTCTGCTGGCACATTTTGGCACAGGATTTCATCAAGGATATCCAAGGTGAACCCGTCGCGCCCTATCCGACCTTTGCGGAAGGCAGCCAGTATCAGCAGATCATCGACCAAATCCGCAACGACGATCCATGGACCGCTCCAAGCGCCCTGCGCTGAGCGAATCCGGACCAAACGTTGCAAAGGAGGAGATGCAGCATGAAAATCACCAAAGCCAAGGTCTTTGTCGGCGGCCCAAAAAAGAACTATGTCACGCTCAAGATCGAAACGGATCAGGGCGTTTACGGAATCGGGGACGCAACCCTGAACAACCGCGAGACACTTCCTGCGCATTATCTTGAGAACTACCTCATTCCAAATCTGCTTGGGAAAGACCCACGGAATATCGAGGATATCTGGCAGTTTTTCTATCGCGGCGCCTATTTCCGCCGTGGCCCAATTGCGATGGCGGCCTATGGCGCGATCGATATGGCGCTTTGGGATATCAAGGGCAAACTGGCGGGCATGCCTGTCTATCAACTGCTCGGCGGCAAGAGCCGCGAAGGCGCGATGGTCTATGCCCACGCCACCGGATCCGATCTTGAAGACTTGATGGAGTCCATCGCCCATTATGTCGAGGATGGTTACAAGGCCGTGCGCGTACAATGCGGCATTCCGGGCATGCCGACCGCAAGCTATGCTGTTCCCGAAAAGAAGGGCGACACTAAGAATTATATCACAGATTACAGCGGCATACGCCCGAATCTCGAGATATGGGACACAGAGAAATACATGCGATTTATGCCGGATGCATTGGCGGAAATCCGTGCGCGATTCGGGCCGGATTTGCATATCTTGCATGATGTGCATCACCGCCTCCTGCCACGTGAAGCGGCCGCATTTGCCAAAGCGGTGGAGCAGGTCAACCTCTTCTGGATGGAAGACCCAACACCCGCAGAAGACCAAGACGCTTTGAAGCTTATCCGCCAGCACTCCACAACGCCTGTGGCCATTGGCGAGGTTTTCAACTCTGTTTTTGATTGCAACAAGTTGATCGAAAACGAGCTGATCGACTTTATCCGTGTCGCGGCAACTTATGTTGGGGGCATCACCCCTCTGCGTCGGATCGTTGATCTTGCAGGGCTTCACCACGTGCGTACGGGTTTCCACGGCGCGCCGAGCCATTCTCCGATCTCGATGGCCGCACAGCACCACGTAAACGCGTGGGCGCCGAACTTCGGGGTGCAAGAATATCTAGTACTTGGAACACCCGAGTGTGACGCCCTCTTCCCCTCCGAACACCGGATGGAAGACGGCATGGTGTTTGTCAGCGACGCACCTGGCTTGGGCGTAGATTTCGACGAGACCGAAGCCGCACGATATGAATACCAGCCTGGAAGCCACCCTGTTGTGCGCCTTCAGGACGGAACAATGTGGAACTACTGAGGTTGAGAGCATGGCAGAAGGCACATCGCCGCCGCCCTGCTCTCTTCAAAGGCAATCATGAGCGTGGCAAGCGCGCGCTAGTGGGCCGGCGCGTCGCCTTCCCCACCTCATGATTGCCGAATTATTTCAAACGCGCGGCGCACGGATTATTCCACCAGTGTCGCGCGTTTCCAGTCACCGCGAAAGAGCCGACGGTGAAACGCTGGGAACTTGACGAACTCTTCAAGCAACAGAATTGCCAAGACCCAAAAGGCCGGAACCTGAAAATACAGGACAGCAAGAGCCGTAACCGGAACCCGCACAAGCCATTGTGACCAAATGAAAATATGCATCACATAAATTGTGTCGCCACTTGCCCGTAGCGTGTTGCCGCAAATCGCGTTGGACCCTTTCGGAAACGGAAGCACCAGCAGGATCGGCAAGAAGCCAAGCAGCACTGCACGGGTCTCTTCGCTTAGATCTCCATAGAGATGGCTCGCCGACAAACAGACGATGCCGTAAATACTCGCAACACAGGTTGCCGCAACAAACGCACCGCGCCACGCGCTACTCAGGAACCGGTCAAGCACAGCTTCAGAACTTTCCTGCCCAAGGAGCTGCGCAACAATAATCCCTGTCGCCTGCGCCCATTGCATCCCGATTGTTCCTGCAACCATGATCCACGGCGCGATGATCGTCATGGCCGCGAATTCGTTCAGGCTCATCTTGGCATAGATCAACGTACAGACATGTGATGCGAAGGTGGCACTAAAGAACGTGGCCGCAATCGGCAGAGAAAAAGCCAGATGGCGCTTGAGCGTCGGAAAAAACGTAACCTGCCGCCAACCCTTCACGTGACGAAGGTGGCCATCAAGGACGATGAGCCGCCAGATCAGGAAGCCAACTTGCAAGCAGACAGCAATCGCGCTTCCCATCGCCGCTCCCTTCACGCCGTAAGCCGGAAGCCCGAAATACCCGTGGATCAAGACGATGCTGCTGGCGACGTTGACGGGCAAAGACAGGCAAAAACTATAGAGTGGCAGCTTGGTGCGACCACATCCGTTGAAATAGCTAGAGAGACACTGACCAACTGCCTCGCCCAGAATAACGAGCGAGAATATCGAGAGGTAATCCTTTGCAAGCGCCCCCACGTCGGCGGAGGGCGCCATCACGCCAATGATAGAACCGCCAAAAATCGAAATCACAAGCAGACCAAACGCACCGACGGCGACACTTACGGCCATGCCGGAAGCAAGCGTCGATTTGAGAAACACAGGATCGGATGTTCCGAATGCCTGCGCAGTGCGGATTTGCATGGCGTTGGAAAAAGCAAGGATGGAGCCAAGCACGAAGCCGGCGATCGCAGCAGCAAGCCCCATGGCCGCCAGCGAGGTCTCCCCAAGCGCGGACACGAGATAGGCGTCAATGACAACTGTTCCGTGGAGGATAATTGCCTTGAGGGCCATCGGCCATGCAAGCCGCATGACATTTCGGGCGGTCGGCCCATTAAGCGCGGTATTCGGGGTCGCTGGCGTAGACGTCATTGAGCGAGAGGTCCGGCGCCTTTCAGGTCGTTGCTAAAGAATAGCCTCATACAAGTTCCGGCTCGAAGTAATGCGCATTTGTTTCCGTGATACGCTCAATCGTTTTGTCGAGGCGGCTCAGGTGCTTTTGCGCAGCGGCAAGCGCGCTTTCTGCATCATGGTTTTTGACGGCCTCCGCGATTTCGGTGTGATCCTCAACGAGGTCGACCATCCGGTCTGCCTTTGCGAGGCTCAACATGCAAAGACGATCAACCTTGGATTTCTCGGCCATAATTACATCGAAAGCAAATTCCGCCTTGGCAATCTTGCAAAGCGTTTCGTGGAAAGCGTAGTCCAAGCGGCCAAACTCTTCGAGGTCTTGCTTCTTCAGGGCAACCTTCTGTTGAGCAAGCTCCGCGTCCAATTGCGCAGCGCCGACCTCGTCGCAAAATTCTGAAGCACGACGCAAGGCTTCTTTCTCAACGGCAGTCCGCACAAAGCGGGATTTTTCGATTTCACGCATAGAGAAGCGTTTGACTTCGGTCGCGCGCTGCGGACGGATCAAAAGCAGATCAAGGTTGGCAAGGCGGCTGAACGCATCACGTACGGGCTGGCGTGAAACGCCAAAGCGGTTCGCAACATCTGCCTCGGAAATCTTGTCTCCGGGTCTGAGCCGCATTGAAGATATCTCTTCCTGCAGAAACTCGAAAACCTCGTCGACGCTCGTCCGTCTCTCGCCTCTTGGACTCGCTTGGACCATCTGCAGTTTCTCCTCTTATTCGTGCCACTAATCTTAGCAGGACCACTAGATAGCAGCATTAACTCATTTAACAAGCTATATCAATTTTTACTAGTATACCAGAACTTTTACTAGTATACCAGAATTGAATTGGCGGCGAATCGACCGCTGGGGGAGCGCCTCGATTTGGCGCATCAAGAGGAGGAGCTATGTCTGGCGTTAGCTTGAATGGCATTACCAAGGCTTACGGCCAACTAGAGGTCGTGCATGGAATTGATCTGGAAGTGCAAGAGAAGGAATTTGTTGTCCTTGTCGGCCCGTCCGGATGCGGAAAATCGACGACGTTGCGCATGATCGCAGGCCTGGAAGAGATCACCGACGGCGACCTCTCTATCGATGGAAGATACGTTAACCAAGTTGCACCAAAAGACCGCGACGTGGCGATGGTATTCCAGAACTACGCTCTCTATCCCCACCTGAACGTTGCGGATAACATTGCCTTTGGTCTGCGTATCCGCAGAACCCCGAAAGCCGAGATTGAAAGCCAAGTCAAAGAAGTTGGCGGCATCCTCGGCCTGACCGAATATCTGGAACGCCGCCCTGCTGATTTGTCCGGTGGACAACGCCAGCGTGTGGCCATGGGACGCGCCATCGTGCGCCAGCCTAAAGTGTTCCTTTTTGACGAGCCCCTCTCCAACCTCGATGCCAAGCTGCGCACGCAGATGCGCGCCGAAATCAAGCGCCTCCACAAGCGTCTTGGCGTGACGTCGATCTATGTGACGCATGATCAGGTCGAGGCCATGACGCTCGCTGACCGTATCGTCGTTATGCATGACGGCCGCATCGAGCAGGTCGGGACGCCGATGGACCTGTTCCTGAACCCTGCAAATACCTTTGTTGCGGGCTTCCTCGGCTCTCCGCCCATGAACATGGTGGACGCAAAGATCGTCGCTAGCGAAGCCGGACCAATCGCCGAGTTTGACGGCAACCGCCTTCAACTCGCCAAGCTGCCGTCGCTGGAAAACGCCGTGGGCACCGAGGTTATCCTTGGCATCCGCCCCGAATTCGTCACCGTTGCCGCGAAAGACGAAGGTGGCAACGTACCAGTTGATGTGGATCTGATCGAAACGCTTGGGTCCGAGGCGCTCATTCACGCCAGCCTTCAGGGCGCACCATTTGTCATTCGGACCGAGACTGTCGGACAGATGGATATTCTTGACGGCATCTCTGGTTTCAACATCGAACCGCACCTGATCCGCGTCTTTGACAAGGAAACCGGACAGGCCCTGCCCGGACAGGTGTTGGAGCAATGACAAACGATCCCAATTTCTCAGGCCCTACGACCGAGCAATTGGTCTTTGATGCCACTGAATCCCAACGTCGCCGTAAACGCACGCGCATCCAGAAGGTGGGCGACCACCTCAAGCGGGAGTGGCAGCTTTATGTGCTGCTGCTGCCCACAATTATCTGGTTGATGGTCTTCCTTTACAAGCCGATGTACGGGCTACAGATCGCCTTCAAGGATTACTCTGTATTCCGCGGCATCGCCGGAAGCCCTTGGGTCGGGTTGGAGCATTTCCACACGCTCTTTGAAAACGACCAGTTCCTGCGCGCGCTGCGCAATACGATCATCATGAGTGCCTATGGGCTTTTGTTCGGGTTCCCCGTTCCGATCCTGCTGGCGCTGATGTTCAACGAAGTGTTGAACCAGACCTTCAAAAAGTCAGCCCAAACAATTGTTTACCTGCCACATTTCATCTCTTCGGTGATTATCGCAGGGATTGTGATGACGGCCTTCTCGCCGTCGGCGGGTATCGTCAATACGATCATTGGCTGGTTTGGTATTGAGCCGATCTACTTCCTGACAAAGCCTGAATGGTTTCGCCCGATCTTTATCGGTACGGGCATCTGGCAAGAGGCTGGCTTCCAGTCGATCGTCTATCTCGCTGCGATCGCAGGCGTCTCTCCGACGCTCTATGAGTCCGCTGTGGTGGATGGTGCAAGCCGCTGGCAAATGATGTGGAAGATCACGGTTCCGTCGATCCTTCCGACCATCATCATCATGCTGATTATCCGCATTGGTAACATCCTCGAAATCTCGTTCGAGATGATCATCCTGCTCTATCAGCCAGCGACCTATGAGACTGCCGATGTGGTGAACACCTTCATCTATCGTCAGGGTCTTCAGGGCGGTCAGTACGACTTTGCCGCTGCTGCTGGTCTCTTTAACGCTGTGGTTGCCTTCATCCTCGTGATGACCGCGAACACGATCTCGAAGCGCTATTCGCGCACATCGCTCTGGTAGGAGGAAAAGACCATGGCAAACATGAACCTCTACTCTCGCGGCGATAAGCTCTTCGTTATCGTCAACATGGTGCTGATCACGCTCTTTGCGATCTCCACGTTGTACCCGTTCATCTATATCACCTCACTGTCGCTCAGCAGCGGCTTTGAGGCCCGAGCGGGGAACATCGTTCTGACGCCGATAGACTTCACAATTGAAGCCTACAAACGGGTGCTGATCGAGCCACAGTTCTGGACCAGCTACAAGAACACGTTCATCTATACGATCGGCGGAACCTTGATGAGCCTCGCGTTCATCATTCCGGGAGCATACGCTCTGTCGCGGCCGCAACTCTTCGGGCGTCGGTTCTGGAACCTCGTGGTGGCCTTTACCATGTGGTTCAACGCAGGGCTTATCCCCTTCTTCCTGAACATGCGTGATCTGGGCCTGCTCGATAGCTACTTCGGTATCATCATCGGCTTCGCGGTCAACGGCTTTAACATCATCCTGCTGCGCAACTTCTTTGAAGGAATCCCGCAGAGTTTCGAGGAAGCTGCGCGCATGGATGGCGCCAATGAGTTTCAGGTCTTGTGGAAGGTCTATATGCCGCTCTCCAAGCCTGCCATCGCAACGGTCTCGCTCTTTTGCATCGTCTCGCGCTGGAACGGCTTTTTCTGGGCAATGGTGCTCCTGCAGGATGAAGACAAGATCCCGCTGCAAGTTTATCTGCGCCACGTCATCACCGAACTCACAGACGACGAGAGTTTTGGTGCCGAGCTGATCAATGCGCCCTACTCCGTAGAAACCGTTAGCGCCGCGATCATTGTCTGCTCGATCATCCCGATCTTGCTCATCTATCCCTTTCTCCAGAAGTACTTCAGCAAGGGCATCTTGCTGGGTGGAGTGAAGGAATAGGCGGCACCGCCAAACAAATACCCTCGGGCCGCTGAACTGGCCCGCGGGACACCAAAACCGACTATCGCACCAAAGGGAGGAACTTATGCGAAAACTGTCTTTACCCCTCGCCATGCTGGCCACAACGGCCCTCACGGCACCGGCTTTTGCCGACGATCACCTGAAGATCGTTGACGAACCGCTGGAACTGACAATTCACATGCACTGGCCCCGCGCACAGGGCTATGGCGTTGGTGGTGACGCAAGCCAGATTTACCCCGTAGAGGAAGCCGCGCGCGAGATGACCGGCGTGCATCTTGTTGACCAAACGTTCGGTAAAAACACCAAAGATTCCGCCGAAGCGATGAACTTGCTGATTGCATCCGGCGACATGCCAGACATCGTGGGCGGCCACCTGATCAAGCAGCCGGTAAACGAATTTGGCCCACAAGGCGCATTCATTCCGCTGAACGATCTGGTTGAAGAGCACGCACCAAACATCAAGGCGTTCTGGGATAGCCACCCTGGCCTGAAAGAGGCGATCTCTGCCTACGACGGCAACTACTACTACATTCCATATCTTCCAGACGGCAAATACGGTCGGGCGTACTTCATCCGTCAGGATTGGCTCGACAAGCTCGGCCTTGAACAGCCAAACACCGTTGACGAGCTTTATGAGGTTCTTGTTGCCTTCCGCGATCAGGATCCAAACGGCAACGGTATGAAAGACGAGGTTCCGGCCTTCTTCCGCAACTGGGAAGAAGTTGTGCGCCTTGTGACCCTCTGGGACGGTCGGTCCTCTGGCTCTGATACGTACCACGACTTCCTTGTGAACGACGAAGGCAAGGTCGTGCACCCATACGCACAGGATTCCTATCGCGATGGCCTCGCAATGGTGGCCAAATGGTACGAAGAAGGTCTGATTGACCCCGAAGTCTTTACGCGCGGATCCTCTGCACGCGAATATCTTCTGTCCGAAGACCTCGGTGGTTTCACACACGACTGGTTCGCTTCGACATCGGGCTATAACGCTGCTCTGGCCGACAAGGTTGAAGGCTTCAACTTCATCCCGTTCCTGCCACCAGAAAGCCCAAGCGGAGTTCGCCTTGAAGAGCACCGCCGCATTCCGATCAAACCTGACGGTTGGGCAATCAGCCACCAGAACGAGAACCCTGTCGAAACAATCAAATACTTCGACTTCTGGTTCACCGAGGAAGGTCGTCTTCTGTCGAACTTCGGTATCGAAGGTGTAACTTACGACATGGTCGACGGCGAGCCGATCTATAAGGACGAAGTTCTGAACAAAGGCGAGCCTGTAAACGCTCAGATGTGGGCCGTTGGGTCGCAAATCCAGCGCGGCTACTGGCAGGACTACCGCTACGAGTGGCAGTGGACGGCAGAGGCCGCCCGCAAAGGTATCGAGCTTTATGACCAGCACGATATCCTGACCGACCAGTTCCTCGGTGTGGCATTCACCAAGGAAGAGCAGGAAGTCTATGACAAGTACTGGCCATCCCTGCGCACCTACATGCTGGAACGCCAGCAGGCTTGGGTACTTGGTACAGGCGACATAACCGCGGAATGGGATGACTACGTCGCGACGCTCAACAAGATGGGCTACGAGGACGTAATTGAAGTTCTAAACTCCGCTTACGCCCGTCAGTACGGGTAATCCAGACAGTGAAAACAGCGTGGCCGGCAGCGGCTGGCCGCGCTTCTTTATTCTGCAATATCAAGAGATAAGGCCCTACAATGCCCGCATCCAAGCTTCCAACCCTCGACGAACCCAAAGCGGGCCGCCTCACAATCGCATATGCGCCGGATGAAACGACGGATATCGTCGAAAACCCGCCGCGTTTCACTTGGCTTCCCGTGATCGAAGATGAGGCGCACTATGTGCTACGTATCTCCACCGATCCGGAGTTCCCTGCGAAATCAACGCAGGTTTACGCCAATGTACCTCTGAATTTCCTGACGCCCGACGCCCCGCTTGCCGCAGGCACCCATTACTGGTCATACGCGGTGTGTGATGCCAAGGGCGCCCCGACCACGACATGGAGCACGACCCGCAGCTTTACTGTTGCCGAAGGGCTGCCCGAAACACCCCTGCCCAACCGCAAAGAGCGGTTCTCGAACGTCACCAAGGAACACCCGCGCCTCTGGATGACGCCAGATCGCCTGAAGGATTTCACAAAAGCGGTCAAGGCAGACTCCAACCATTGCGCATGGTCCATCTTCTATGAGAAATCTGTTCTGCCGTGGATGGACCGCGAAGTGATGAAGGAGCCAGCAGGCTATCCAAACCACAAGCGCGTCGCGCCTGTCTGGCGCCAAACCTATATCGACCTGCAAGAAGCGTGGTACGCCATCCGCCACCTCGCAATTGGCGGTAAGGTCACCGGCAATGCAGAACAAACCCAACGCGCCAAGGAATGGCTGCTCGAGGTCGCATCTTGGGATCCGATGGGCGTCACGTCTCGCGCTTATACAGATGAATGGGCTTACCGCGTCACGAACGCACTCGCGTGGGGGTATGACTGGCTCTATGACGTGCTTTCCGAAGAAGAGCGTCAGACCGTGCGCGCGGCCCTGCTCGAACGCACGCGCGACATTGCCGAACATGCGATCAGCAATGCAAAAATCCACCTCTTCCCCTATGACAGCCACGCAGTGCGCTCTGTATCGCTTACGCTTATCCCAGCCTGTATCGCGCTCTTGGGCGATGACGAAGAGGACGAGGCGCGCGATTGGCTTCACTACTGCGTTGAGTTCCTGTTCACCGTCTATTCCCCATGGGCAGACAACGACGGTGGCTGGGCCGAGGGCACGAACTACTGGATGATGGGCATGGCCTATCTCATCGACGCGGCAAACCGGCTTAAATCCTACACGGGCATTGACCTCTATCAACGCCCCTTCCTTCAGGCCACGGGCGATTTCCCGCTCTATTGCAAAGCGCCGAATACCCGACGCAGTACATTTGGCGATGACAGCACCCAAGGCGACCTCCCCGGCATCAAGACCGGCCTGAACATGCGCCAGTTTGCTGGCGTCACAGGCAAAGGCGCCTACCAATGGTATTGCGAAGAAAACCTGCGCCTCAATCCAGGCACAGAGATGGCCTTCTACAACTGGGGCTGGTGGGACACCAACTTTGACGAGATGGTGTTCCAAACCGATTTCCCAGTCGTCGAAGCGACACCGCCCGAAGACGGCCTACGCCACTTCAAAGGCATCGGCTGGGTCGGCGTACAACACGCGATGGCGGATCCAGACAACCACATCCAATTCGTGTTCAAATCCTCGCAATTCGGCTCGATCAGCCACAGCCACGGCGACCAGAACGCTTTCTGCATGTCGGCCTATGGCGAAGATCTCGCGATCCAGTCGGGTCACTACGTTGCCTTTAACTCGTCGATGCACCGCAACTGGCGGCGTCAAACGCGCTCTAAGAACGCGATCCTCATCAACGGCAAGGGCCAATACGCCGAGAAAGACAAATCCAAAGCCATGCGCGCCACAGGCAAAATTCTGGCTGCGGAAGAGCATGACGATCATATCTTTATCAAAGGCGACGCAACCCCCGCCTATCAAAGCCTCTCTCCAGAGGTGACATTGGCGGAGCGCGAAATCTATTTTGTCCGCAACAGCTATTTCGTGATTATCGACAAGGTCGATGCCGAAACGCCTGTCACAGTGGATTGGCTCCTGCACGCAAACAACCCGTTCGAGCTGGGAAAGTCTTCGTTCCGCAACACAGGTGAACGCGCTGGTTTTTATGGTCAGGTTGTCTGGTCCGAAGCCGGAAAACCTGAGATTACACAGGAGACCGATTTCCCTGATGTGGACCCCGCCGATTACGAAGGGCTGCCTGTCAGCACGTTCCTGACCGCGCGCTATCCTGCCGCCACGCGCCACCGGATCGCAACGCTTCTGGTGCCCTATCGCCTCGATGCGCCCAAACGCATCTTCAATTTTATGGACGATCAGGGCTATGACGCTGATCTCTATTTCTCCGACGCCGACGAGAACACTTTTAAAGTTGTTCTGAAAAAGCTGGCAAATACTTAATCTCCGCGCCATGTAGGGCCGGAAAACCTATTGAACAGGAAGGAAGTCAAATGAAACTCCAAGGGAAAACAGCCATCGTCACAGGTGGTGGCCGCGATATTGGCGCGGGTGCCGCACTGAAACTCGCTGCTGAAGGCGCGAATGTTGCGATCAACTATTTCGCCAGCAGCGAAGGCGCAGACAAAGCCGTTGCCGAAATCATTGCAAACGGCGGCAAAGCCTTTGCACTTCAGGGCGACCTGACCAAGCCAGAAGACGTTGACGCACTGGTTTCCAAAACCGTCGAGGAATTCAGCGGCATCGATATTCTGGTGAACAACGCAGGCGGCCTGATCGCGCGCAAGACGATCTCTGAAATGTCGCTTGATCACTGGAACGCTGTGATGGACCTGAACCTCACAAGCATCTTCCTTATGACCAAAGCCACAATTGCGCACATGAAAAAAGGTACTATCGTTAACCTCGCAAGCCAGGCCGGCCGCGACGGTGGTGGACCAGGTGCCGCCGCTTACGCGACATCCAAAGGCGCTGTAATGACGCTTACTCGTAGTCTGGCCAAAGAACTCGGCCCAGATATCCGCGTAAACGCGCTCTGCCCTGGCATGATCGACACCGACTTCCACAACATCCACACGCCGGATGCTGGCCGTCGTGGTCTTGAAGCTGCTGCGCCGCTCAAGCGTCAGGGCTCTCCCGAAGACACAGCGAACCTCGTGCTGTTCCTTGCATGCGATGACTCGGCCTATCTGACCGGCACAAACATCGACATCAACGGCGGCATGCTCTTTAGCTAAGCCAACAAAAGGAACGCAACAATGAGCGACTTTCCAGTTGTTTCGATGGGCGAAAACGTCACCCGTCAGGTCTTGTCAGAAGCTCCGGAGCTCATGGTCGTGGCTTTCCGCTTTGAGGCGGAAGGCGCGGTCGGCGCGCTGCATAATCATCCACATGTGCAATCGACATATGTGGAAAGCGGACGCTATCGCTTCACGCTTGGCGACAAAGAGCAGGAATTCGGGCCGGGCGACAGCTTTGTGATCCCGTCGGGCCAAACACACGGCTGCGTCTGCTTGGAGCCAGGCACGCTTGTGGATTGCTTCACACCGCGCCGCGAAGATTTCCTCTAAAGGTCTCTGATACAACGAAAAAGGGCCAGCCTGCGCAGTGCACGGGCTGGCCCTTTTTATTTCGATGCGGCCCCAATCCCCTCAAACAGCCATCGTCGCGTCTACGGCGCGCTTCCACGTGGCGTATTTACGCGCGCGGGTGTCATCTTCCATTGAGGGGGTAAACTGACAGTCACGGCGCCATGTGGCGGCAAACTCGTCCTTCTGCGGATAGAACCCAGCGCGCATTCCTGCGAGCCATGCAACCCCTACAGCGGTTGTCTCAACCACTTCTGGGCGGTCAACGGGAGCATTGATGATATCGGCCAGAAACTGCATCGCCCAATCACTGGCGCTCATGCCGCCATCAACGCGCAATACGCCCTCTTCTCCCGAGCCGCTCCAGTCCGATTGCATGGCCTCAAGCAGGTCGCGCGTTTGGTATCCCACGCTCTCCAGCGCCGCGCGGGCAAATTCTGCTGGGCCAGAACCCCGTGTCAGCCCGAATACCGCGCCACGGCACTCCGCATTCCAATAAGGCGCACCAAGCCCTGTGAAAGCCGGAACAAGCACAAGCGGCTGGCTTTCGTCGGCTTTTTCGGCCAAGGGCTGGGTTTCTTTTGCATCCCGAATGATCTGTAGCCCATCGCGCAACCACTGCACCACCGCCCCCGCAATAAAGATAGAGCCTTCAAGGGCATAGGTTGGTTTGCCGTCAAGCTGATAGGCAATCGTAGTGAGCAAGCGATTTTCTGACACAACCGGCGTGTCGCCCGTATTCAACAAGGCAAAACAGCCCGTGCCATAGGTTGATTTCATCATTCCCGCCTCAAAGCAGGCTTGCCCAACTGTCGCGGCCTGCTGATCGCCTGCAACGCCAAGGATCGGAACATCTGCGCCAAAAACCTCGCCAGTTGTTGTCCCGAACTCGGCGGCGCAATCCTTAACCTCTGGTAGCATTTCCATTGGGATATCAAGCAGCTCGCACATGCTCTTGCTCCACCGCCCATTGCGGATGTCGTAAAGCAGCGTGCGCGCGGCGTTGGTGGCATCGGTGACATGAGACGTGCCGCCCGTCAGCTTCCAGATCAGATAGGTGTCGACGGTGCCAAACACCAACTCGCCCGCTTCGGCCCGCGCCCGCGCGCCATCAACATTGTCGAGAATCCAGCGCAATTTGGTTCCCGAGAAATAAGGGTCCAGCAGCAAGCCAGTTTTCTCGCGCACCATGTCTTCATGGCCCGCATCGCGCAGCGCGTGGCACATATCAGCAGTGCGGCGATCCTGCCAAACAATTGCGTTGTAGACCGGCTTGCCGGTTTTACGATCCCAGACCAACGTTGTTTCGCGCTGGTTGGTGATACCAATCGACACAATATCAGCAGAAGCCACCTCGGCCCGTTCCATCACCATCCGGCAGGTCGCTGCTGTCGTCGCCCAGATATCCGCCGGATCATGCTCTACCCAGCCCGACTGCGGGAATATCTGCGGGAACTCCTCTTGCGCGGTTGCCACGACCTTAAGGTCACGGTCAAACAGGATCGCCCGACTTGAGGTCGTGCCCTGATCGATTGCTAGAACATAACGCATTTGCTTCCTCCCCGCCCTTTCACCCCACTCAGAAAATCACGTCAAATGGGGTCCTGTTCTTCCAGCTTGCGAGAAGCGGCAACGCGGTGCAAGCCCTTTCGAGCACCCTGTATCCCTCGTATTGGACAACAAAAATGCAGCGAAAAACGCGCAGAAACGATGATGAAAGAAGAATTCGCCACCGATCGTTTGCGAACTAGTCCTACCTCTGGCCCATTGAAGCGGTACAAATGTTCGCAAACGATCGGTTGCGTAACGTCAACTAACCAAACGAACATCTGCGGTCAACATTTATGTTCGTTTGGCCGCGAAACTTGTTGAGATTGCAATGCAACCTGCACAATAATTAGGCAACACTCACGCGCCGCTTTCGCGAAATCAGACAGCGAACCCGTAATAATACGGTGCATTTAAAGGGACATACGCGACAATCCAGAAAATCTCCTTGATGCATACTTCCAAAACGAACATAAACGAACAAACAGCCGAGGCAGAGCATGGCACATAATTTTCGCGAACCCGATATTCTCGAAATCGCCCGTAAAGAGGGCAAGGTTACGGTTGAGGATCTTGCCGCGCGCTTTGGCGTGACTGTCCAGACCATTCGCCGCGACCTCAGCGATCTCGCCGACGAAGGCAAGCTCGAGCGTGTCCATGGCGGCGCGGTTTTGCCTTCTGGTGTTGCGAATATAGGCTATGAAGACCGTCGCGGCCTAAACGATCAAGCCAAAGAGGCCATCGCCCGTCGTTGCGCGGCCGAAATCCCTGAAGGGGCATCGCTTTTTCTCAACATCGGTACCAGCACTGAAGCCGTGGCCCGCGCCCTGCTCCACCACAAGAATATCATGGTTGTGACCAACAACCTCAACGTCGGGAATATTCTGGCCGCCAACGCCGATTGTCAGGTGGTGATCGCGGGCGGGATGCTGCGCCGTTCTGATGGTGGGCTGGTAGGCGACTTAACCATCGAAGCTGTTCAGCAGTTTAAAGTGGATTTCGCCGTCATCAGCTGCTCCGGTGTGGATGGAGATGGGGATTTGCTTGATTTCGACGTGCTAGAAGTTGGCGTAAGTAAAACAATTGTCCGCCAAAGCCGCAAAACCTTCCTTGTTGCGGACCACTCGAAATTCCAACGCACAGCGCCAGCGAAAATCGCCTCACTCAAGGAGATTGACGCGCTCATCACTGACCAACCCGTCGCGCCAGAGTTTGTCGAGAAATGCCGCGCATGGGACACCCGCGTGCTGCTTGCAGACTCAGATTAAGCCGCGCGTGCGCATTTCCAATTATTCCGGCGCATCCACATGCTGATCAAAGAGGATCGGATTACCGTCGGGATCATGAACAATAAAGCTCGCTGGCCCAGTTCCGTCTCCGGCTGACGTTTCGACATTAATGCCTTGATCTAAAAGTGTTTTTTGAAGCTCTCGCACGTCGGTGAACTTTTCAAGCGGACTGGCGTCTGCGGCCCATCCGGGATTGAACGTCAGCATATTGCGCTCGAACATGCCTTGGAACAGGCCAAGTGTGACGTCGCCGTTTTTGAGGATCAGCCACCCCTGATCGGCAGCGCCATGGAATATTTCAAACCCGAGCTTCTCATAAAAAGCGCGGGACTTTGCCAAATCCTGTACGGACAGGCTGAGGGAAAACGTACCTAATTGCATCGCTTATCTCCTTTTATTCGCCGAGTTACGCCCCCACAGCTGAAATTCGGCCGGTTACAATTTCCTCCTCCTTTTCGTCTTATGTCTTTTGCGAATTTGCGGCTCGTGGTTGAGCCGCAAATCCCTTTGTCATGTGTTTAGCGGCGTCCGCCCAAACTGCGGCCTCCTCCGCCAAATCCGCCTCCGGGTTTCGGACCAGGCAATGGCCGTGGTCCTGCTGAACCAATCCCCGGCTTTGGCCGGTTTGGGCGCGGCGGCGCAATCGGGTTGGTCGGAACAGTTCCGATCGGCGGTACAGGTTTTACAATTGGCCGATCCGGTTTGCCGGGCCTGTCTGGCTTCCCGGGTTTATCCGGTTTACCTGGCTTGCCCGGTTTACCAGGTTTGTTTGGCTTTCCTGGTACGATGATGGGCGGCGGATAGCGGTAATATGGGCTATTGTAGTAGATGCCGCCGGAATAATAGCCGGGAGACGCATAGCCATAAGGTTCACAGGCCGCAAGGAACATGGAGGCACCAATAGCGCTCGCAAGGCAGTATCGCATAGATTTCCGCATCAGCTGCCCCCTTTCTTGGCCGTAAGCCCAATGGCCGCATTTGTAGGATCAACTACAACAGCGGCTTGATTTGTCGACATCAGGATGCGTCCTCCGGCGGACTTTGCCTTGTCGATTGCGGTTTCAAGGCTCGTAACGCGTACATAGGGCAGCCAGTTGGTTAAGATCTGCGATCTGGGTATGGGAACAAGGCCGCCTTTCACTCGCCCGTCAGTGCCGGAAAACAACCTATGGTTTGGATCTTCTAACGACACTGAAAAACCCAGTACACCGCGATAGAATTGCTCCGAACGCGCGGTGCTGTTGCTAAACAAATCAATCCAGCCCCAATAGTTCGGGGTGCCGACCTTGTTGTAACTTATGCCTTTTTCACCATCATAAAACGAAATGAACGCGCCGAGGTTGTCGCGCATCGTGACATAGACACTATCATCCATCCGCTTTGGATTTCCAACGAGCTCCGCCCCGTAAGAGCGCGCGGTGTTGGCCGTTTTGAGGGCATCTGTAACCGAAAAGACAGGCGCCCATTGTGAACTTGCGCGATTGGTCACTGCGCGACCTTGAGAGGGCACCATGATGCCCACATCCGTTCCCGAGGATTTGATGACATCAATACCACCACCGCCGGATCGGAAGGTCCAGCCAAACATGGTTTTATAGAACGAACGGGATGCGGCAGGATCATCCGAACTCAACTCAAGCCAAGCGATACTGCCGTGCGGGCGGGAAGCGGCCCACGCCGGAGCGGCAATCCCCGTCATTGCCGACGCGGCAATCGCTGATCCCGCAGTAGACAAAAATCTGCGTCTGGAATGCATTAATAAAATCTCCTTCATCATCAGGACAGCACAGAAGCGTCCCGCGTTCAAGAAATCTCTTCTCTCGCGGCGAGTTGCACGATTTTGTGAAGGCAGTTGATCCTCATAGCCCAAGCCGTTTCGAGCAGCCACAATCACAGTGGTGTCGATCTCTGGACCTGCAGCATCGCCTCATTGGATTATCCATCTGGTCAAACCCGAGCACTTAATAACCGGAACGAAAAAAGGGGACCGATGCCCCCTCTTTCCTAGAATTTGATGCCCTTAGCTCCAGTCGGTCAGGCGGCGTTCGCCGTCTTCGTCGCGGATATAGGTTGGCAAGCCGATGCGATCCAGAACGCCGAGGAATGGCTTGGGCGGGAGTTGCTCGATGTTGCGCATATCGCCCGTGTCCCACTCGCCAGAGGCCACAAGGATCGCCGCCGCAACCGCCGGCACGCCCGCTGTAAAGGAAATACCTTGCGAGCCAACCTCTGCATAGGCCTCTTCGTGATCAGCGACATTATAGAGGAATATCTCGCGCTCCTTGCCGTCTTTCGTGCCCTTAACGAAATCACCGATACAGGTTTTGCCCGTATAGTCAGGTGCGAGCGAGGCCGGATCAGGCAACACAGCTTTCACAACCTTGAGCGGCACAACCTCAAGCCCTTCGGCGGTTGTCACCGGCTGCTCAGACAGCAGTCCGAGGTTCTTCAGAACGGTGAAAACGGTGATGTAACGCTCGCCAAAACCCATCCAGAACCGCACATTCGGGATTTTGAGGTTTTGCGAGATCGAGTGAATTTCGTCATGGCCCGACATATAGGCTTTTTGCTTGCCCACCACCGGCAGGTCATACTCCTTGCCGATCTCGAACATCTGGTTCACCTTCCACTCTGAGTCCTGCCAGCTATAGACAACACCGGTGAACTCGCGGAAGTTGATTTCCGGATCAAAGTTGGTTGAAAACCATTTGCCGTGCGACCCTGCGTTAATATCAACGATATCAAGCTCTTGCACGTCGTCAAAATACTCATCCACGGCGAGTTTAGCATAGGCGTTCACCACACCCGGATCAAACCCAGCACCCAGAATTGCGGTCACACCAGCGGCAGCACATTCCTCGCGGCGCTTCCACTCATAGTTGGCGTACCACGGCGGGTTTTCGCAAATCTTGTCGGGCTCTTCGTGGATCGCCGTATCGATGTAGGCAACTCCCGCTTCGATACAGGCCGACATCACAGACATATTCAGAAACGCAGAGCCGACATTGATCACAATCTGCGCATCCACTTTACGGATAAGCGCAACCGTGGCCGGAATATCGAGCGCGTCCAGCGCGTGCGCTTCAAACACGCCCTCTTGCTTCATCGCGCCTTTTTCCTCTACCGACGCGAGGATATCATGGCACTTCGACACCGTCCGCGATGCGATATGAAGATCACCAAGAAGGTCGTTATTCTGCGCACATTTATGCGCCACAACCTGAGCAACGCCACCGGCGCCGATAATGAGAACATTTCGTTTCATGTTGTGCCTTTCTCGTCTAATCACGACAGATTGGATTTGAAATCCTTAAACCCGAATTGGCGGACAAGCCGCAGTTCGCCATCATCGCCCTTTAGCACGATCGAAGGCATCTTTACCCCGTTAAACCAGTTTTTCTTGACCATGGTGTAACCGGCGGCATCTTGTATCGAAATCCTGTCACCGACCTTTAGCGGCGCAGGAAAGGCAAACTCGCCAAACACATCGCCCGCAAGACAGGATTTTCCACAGACCATATAAGAGTGCGGCCCTTCATTGGGCGCCACTTTGGCTGTTTCGCGATAGATCAGCAGGTCCAGCATATGCGCTTCGATAGAGCTATCGACAATCGCGAGGTCTTTGCCATTGTTGAGCACGTCCAGCACCGTGACCTCGAGGCTCGCGGCATTGGTGATCGCGGCTTCACCGGGCTCAAGATACACCTGCACGCCATAGGTTTCGGCGAAGGATTTGAGCCGCGCGGCGAACTCCTCAAGCGGGTAATCATCCCCCGTAAAGTGGATACCGCCCCCAAGGCTCACCCACTCCAGTTTATGCAGGAGCGTACCGAACTCCCCCTCGATCTGTACAAGCATGCGGTCAAACAACGCAAAGTCGCCGTTTTCGCAATTGTTGTGGATCATTACGCCCGAGATTTTGTCGGCAACGGTTTCAATCCGCGCCATATCCCATTCACCAAGGCGACTAAAGGGGCGCGCAGGATCGGCAAGGTCAAAATCTGATGTGCTGATCCGCGGGTTGATCCGCAGTCCCCGCGCAAGCCCTTCGGATTGCGCCTCGAACCGCTCCAACTGACTGATGGAATTGAAAATGATCTTGTCAGCGTGGCTGACGACCTCGTCAATCTCGTCATCCGCATAGGCCACAGAATAAGCATGGGTTTCGCCGCCAAACTCCTCACGGCCCAACCGGACTTCAAAGAGCGAGGATGACGTCGTCCCATCCATGTAGGGGCGCATTTCGTCAAACACCGACCACGTTGCGAAACACTTGAGCGCCAGCAGCGTTTTCGCGCCCGAAAGCGCGCGCAAACGGGCCATGATTTCCATGTTCCGGCGCAAAGCGACCAAGTCCATCTGGTAATATGGCGTTGCAATCTCTGGCATGATCCGCGCCTCGTCCAAGCAAAAGAATACTTCGTATAGAAAGGTTGGGTTTCCTTGACAAGTCGATGCGCCACGTCACGCCTCGCACCACCAAAGCCGCGCAGACAGAACACCATCCCGATTTCACGCCTTCATTTAAAAAGTATCCCCATATTCTTCTTCTAAACGGGAACAAAACCACTATATTCTAACAATAGCATCCGGGAGAGCATCATGAGAAATCCTAGCGTCGAAAGCTTCTTTGATACGGATACAAATACCATTTCATATGTGGTCAAGGATCCGGATGGACCTTCCTGCGCGATCATTGATTCCGTGCTGGACTATGATCCAGCCGCGGGGCGCACCTCCACTCAATCTGCCGATGCGATCATCGACTATGTGAAACGCGAGGGGCTGGATGTTGTCTGGGTGCTCGAAACCCATGTCCACGCTGATCACCTCTCCGCCGCCCCTTACCTACAGGAAGCTTTGGGCGGCAAAATCGGCATCGGCGAGAACATCACCGTTGTTCAGGATGTATTCGGCAAGATTTTCAATGAAGGCACCGAGTTCCAGCGTGACGGTCGCCAGTTTGATGCGCTGTTCTCCGAGGGCGATACATTCGAGATTGGCGCGCTCAAAGGGCGGGTCATGCACACACCGGGTCATACGCCTGCGTGCCTCACCTATGTCATCGAAGATTGTGCATTTGTCGGCGATACGTTGTTTATGCCCGATTTCGGCACGGCACGGTGCGATTTTCCCGGTGGTTCGGCAGAGCGGCTCTTTCAGTCGATCCAGAAAATCCTCACACTTCCAGATGAAACCCGTGTTTTCGTTGGCCATGATTACAAAGCGCCAGGGCGGGATGATTTTGCGTGGGAAACCACAATCGGCGAGCAAAAGGCGCTCAATGTCCATGTGGGAAAGGGCGCAACGCTCGAAAGCTTTGTCGATATGCGCGAGGCCCGCGATGCAACGCTCGGGATGCCACGCCTGATCCTTCCGTCAATTCAAGTCAACATGCGCGCAGGCCAAATGCCCGAACCCGAAGACAACGGCACGCGCTACCTCAAGGTACCGATAAACACACTCTAGGCGCGCTTTCGCCTGCGCCGCTTGACTTTACGCCGCCAATCAACCACATAGCACCCGAAGCCAGCACTCTGTCGCGTGAGCAGACCGTTGCCCTATTCGGCAACTGATGCGGCCTCACCTTATTTGTTTCCCACATCACGCGGGGGGGGCAGCGCCTAAACGGCCATCGAGCAATTCGGCTCGAACCGGATTTATCGCGCAACCCTAACGCCACACCCTGCCATCAACGGCGGGGGAATTTGTATTGCGTTCCTGCATATCTGTGGGCGCGCTTTCAGGTTGCTGTCATTGCATTGGTCGCGCCTGTGAAAGGATAATCCGCAATGGATTTTGATATGCTGGGGCTGACACCCCGCCTTGTAAATAAACTCGAAGAACTTGGGATCACCGAACCGACCCCAATCCAGACCCAAGCCATCCCGCACGCCATGAATGGCCGCGATGTGCTGGGCCTTGCCCAGACCGGAACGGGTAAAACTGCCGCGTTTGGCCTCCCGCTCATCCACGCGCTTTCAAAAGACGGCGGCAAACCCAAGCCAAAGCACGTTGCAGGCTTGATTCTCGCTCCGACGCGCGAGCTCGCGAAACAGATTGCCGATAGCCTCGAAGCCTTCACCAAAGGCAGCCACCTTCGTGTGGGCCTTGTTGTTGGTGGCGTTGGCATCAACCGCCAGATCGAATTCCTGCGCCGCGGAACGCACCTGCTGATCGCGACACCGGGCCGGTTGATCGACCTTCTCGATCGTAACGCAGTGAGCCTGTCTGAAACACGCTATCTTGTGCTCGACGAAGCGGATCAGATGCTGGACCTCGGCTTTATCCACGCCCTGCGCCAGATCGCTCCCCTGCTCCCAAAAGAGCGGCAAACGCTGCTGTTCTCGGCCACGATGCCCAAGCAAATGCAGGAGCTTTCCAACTCCTATCTGACCAACCCTGTGCGGGTCGAGGTTGCGCGCTCTGGCCAAACTGCCGAGAAGATCACGCAAAGCGTGCATTTCGTGGCACAGCCCGCCAAGCAGAGCCTTTTGGTCGAACTACTGGCCAAACATAAAGACGAGATGTCACTTGTGTTCCTGCGGACCAAACATGGTGCAGAGAAGCTGATGAAAAGCCTTCGCGCTGCTGGGTTTGCTGCCGGGTCGATCCACGGCAACAAAAGCCAAGGCCAGCGCGACCGCGCGATCAAAGCCTTCAAAGAGGGCGAGATCACCGTTCTTGTGGCAACTGATGTTGCTGCACGTGGTATTGATATTCAGGGCGTCGCCTATGTCTATAACTACGACCTACCGAATGTACCGGAAAACTATGTTCACCGTATTGGCCGTACTGCCCGCGCAGGCGCGTCAGGACAGGCAATTGCCTTCTGTTCCTCCTCTGAAATGGGCGAACTTCGCGCAATCCAAAAGGTAATCGGCAACGAACTCGATGTGGCCAGCGGCCGTATCTGGGAAGTTGAAACCGCGCCAAACCGTGGTGGCCGTGGCGGCAAACGCGGTGGTGCTGGCGGTGGCGGAAAACGTCGGTTCGGCGCTGGCGGCGGCAGCAACCAAGGCGGCAAACCGCGCGGCCAAAAGCGTGGCGCGCCAAAATCAGGCGGCCAGAAACAGGGCGCACCAAAGGGCGGCAACCGCAGACGCTCTGGTGGCGGTAAACGCGCCGCATCCTAACCCAAAAAACAACGGCCCGCGTGATCAAAACGCGGGCCGTTTACCTTTGAGCATCTAACAGCGTCAGACGAAATCGATATGTTTCGACAAGGGCAACTCGCGAATGCGCTGCCCAGTGGCATCAAAAATCGCATTGGCCAAAGCGGGCGCAGCAGGAGGCACCGCAGGTTCCCCCACGCCACGAATTTGTGAGCCGTTATCAACAGCTTGGACGAAAATCTCAGGCGCCTGATAAAGCCGCATGGCTTCGTACCAATCATAGTTTTCCTGCTCCGTACGCCCATCTGAATAGGTCAATTCGCTCAGCATCGCATGGCCAAGCCCCCAGATCACGCCGCCTTTGACCTGATTGTCAAAGTTGACGGGGTCCAGCACCTTCCCCACGTCAAGCGCCACAAAGACTTTGTCGATCTTGATGCCGCTCTCTGTCTGGGTGATTTCGACAACTTCCGCGGTCGGCACACCGAAACTCACGCAAAACGCCAAGCCTCGCCCACGGTTTGCGCCAAGATCGCTGCCCCAGTTGGCCATCTCGCCAACGGTTTCGATCACCTTACGGCTGGCGTCGTGGTTGCATAGGCGCAGCATTTCCGCGAGTGGATCAGCGCCCGCTTCCTGAAACAACTCGTCAAGGAAACCGCCATGCAAGAACCCATTGCCCGACGCCCCGACGGACCGCCATGAGCTTACCGGCACCATCGCAGGCGCACGGTATCCGGTGACGCGGTAGTTGGGGATCGCAAACGGTTGGTCCCAAGCGCCCTGAACAATCGCAATGTCCGGCCCTGCTGCGGGGAAACCAAGCCGCCCGATTTGTGACTCCGAGGTCGAACTCGCGGCAATGGCGAGGTCATAGGCATGGACTTTTCCGTCCTGAACCTTGCCCCGCGCGCGGGAAACCTGCATCGGTCGCGGAAAATCATGTGTCATGTCTTCTTCGCGCGACCACGTCATCTTAATCGGTGCGCCCTGATGGGCCACCGCAAGTTCCACAGCCTGTTGGACATATTCATCCTCAAGCCGCCGCCCGAAGCTACCGCCCATATATTGGTTGTGGAGGTGGACATTCTCGGCCTCAATCCCCGCCGTTTTCGCGGCCTTGGCCACAAGGAAACGCGGGATTTGGGTTCCGGTCCAAATATCAAGCCGCCCGTCTTTGAGTTGCACCACGGCGTTCATCGGTTCAAGTGGCGCGTGCGCGAGATAGGGTATGCGGTACTCGGCCTCAAGCACACCGCCTTCGGCCAGAACAGGCTCCACATTGCCTTCATCCTTGAAGCGGCTGTCTTGCTGATCGGAGTTGATCGCCGCGCGTGTGGCCTCCCAGAGCGCGTCCTGCTCTGCCGGATACGGCGCTTCCCCCCAGTCAAACTCGATTGCGTTCACGGCCTGTATGGCGCGCCATGTATTGTCGGCAATCACGCCCGCGCCGCCCTTGATTGGCACAACCTTAAGAACGCCACGCATCCCCTCGGCCTCTGTCGCGTCAAAGCCCAGAACCTCGCCACCCATGCGCGGATTGGTCCGCACCGAAGCATAGAGCATTCCGTCCATCTCCAGATCAATGCCGAAAGGCAGTGTACCAGTAGATTTCGCAACGATATCAAGGCGCTCATGACTCTTACCCAGACGCTCCCACGACGCAGCATCACGGAGTTGTACTTTCTCAATCGGCTCGATCGACGCAGCAGTGGCCGCCAAATCAGCATAGGCTATCTCGGTGCCATCGGGCAGGATTACATGACCATCGCGTGTCTGAAGTTCAGAAACAGCAACGCCCGTTTCCTTGGCCGCAGCCGCCTTGAGCGTTTCGCGTGCCACCGCGCCAGCGATGCGCAGCTTTTCATAAGCGTCCGGTACGGTCGAGGAGCCACCCGTGATCTGAATTCCCAAAACCTTGGCCACGCCTTCGCCGAAGTCACGCGCGGAGCTCGCCAGCGTGCTCTCGTCAAGCGCAGAGAACGGCAGCCCCTCGCCAGCAATCTTGCTGTTGTAGTAGGCGGCACTCGGCGGGCCGGGGTCAACGTTAACCGCGCTCGGATCTACATCCAGTTCCTCAGCAACAAGCGCGGCCTGTATCGAATACGCCCCCTGCCCCAAATCGGCACGCGGCGTGATGATGGTAACCCCGGATTGGTCGATACGCACATAGGGCGTCAGCGCGGCTTCCCCATCGGCCAGATCATCCAACAGCGGATTTTTGATCGGCTTTTTATAGGTGTAATATCCAAAGGCCACGCCGCCAACCACGGCGACCGACCCAATCAGGAATGTACGGCGGGCAATTTTTCCAATGCGGCTCATATCAAGTCTCCTGAAGGGATTTCGCGGCAGTTTTCACAGCCTCACGAATGCGCGGATACGTCCCGCAGCGACAAAGGTTGCCCGACATGGCGTCGTCGATCTCTTCATCGGTCGGCGCGGGGTTCTCAGCCAATAAGGCCGTCGCAGCGACAATCTGACCTGATTGGCAGTAGCCGCATTGTGCAACCTGATGCGCGATCCACGCCTCCTGAACCGCGTGGCGGTTATCGGGGGTACCAAGCCCCTCAATCGTTGTGACCTCGCCCCAAACATCGACCGCTGCCACCTGACAGGACCGCGCCAATTCGCCATCAATCAACACAGAACAAGCTCCGCATTGCCCAACGCCACAGCCGTATTTCGGCCCCTTGATCCCAAGCTCGTCGCGCAGCGCCCACAAAAGCGGCATGTCTTCTTCGACATCAATCTCGCGCGAAACGCCGTTAACTGTTAATTCCACGGAACCCCTCCTTGGTTTTTGCTTGTCAATTGCGTGAGCAATCCATTAAGTAAACACACGATTACATCTAACAAACTGCAAGTCAACAACTGTTTACATAGAGGACGCGCTTTAGTGCCGGCAGTAAAACGCAAACGCAATGCAGACGCGACCCGCGAAGACATCCTGACAGCGGCGCAAAAACTGTTTACGGCCAAAGGGTTCGACGGCGCCGGAATGCGCGAAATCGCCGCCGAAGCCGGCATAAACGTCGCCCTGATCAACCGCTATTACGGCTCGAAACATGGGCTCTATAAGGCGGTGGTTGCAACGGTGAATGCAGATGAGTTCTTTGGCAACGATATGAGCACATTCGGCGCTCATATGGCAACTGTTCTCATGGGGCACCCGCTCAAGAAAGAAGGGTTTGACCCGACACTTGCGATGCTGAGATCAGCCTCCTCCGAAGAGTCAGTATCGGTTATCACAGAGGCGCTGAGCGACTTGTTTGTTAAGGTTTTGGCCGACAAGCTCCGCGAAGAAGGCTACGCAAATTGCGGCGAAAAAGCCGCCCTGCTCCTCTCGACAATTCTTGGCTTTGACATGACCCGCCGCATCTTCCGCATCGATGGGTTGGGCCTTGATCACTCAGACACAGCAACACCGCTTCTTGCGACGAGCCTTCAGGCCATCATCGACGGTTAAACCGTGTTGGCAATCCGGCGCGCGCGCACCTGAGAGATCACGAAAACCGCAATAAATACAATCGTAAGAACCAGAACAATCGTTGGCGCGGGGGCGCTGTCGATAAAGAAACTGGCATAGATCCCCGTCACCATCGACAGGCTTGTCACCAGCACAGAAACCCAAAGCATCCGCGAGAACGTGCGCGTAATCAGAAACGCAATCGCCCCTGGGGAAATCAGCAGCGCAATCGCCAGAATGATTCCCGAAGCCTTGAGCGTTGCCACGATGGTCAGCGACAGAATGGCAAGCAGCCCATAGTGCAAAAGGTTTACGCGCAAACCAACCGCGCGCGCCTGCGCCGAATCGAAGGCGTGGAGCAGAAAATCTTTCCATTTCAGGGTAAGTATCGCGGTGACGAAGAACGAGATAATCCCCGCCGTCCAAAGGTCTGCAGCACCAACGCCAAGCACATTGCCAAAAAGGATGTGATCGAGATGCACATCGCTTTCGATCTTTGTGTAAAGCACGATGCCAAGGCCGAACATTCCGGAGAAAACAACGCCCATGATCGTGTCTTGCTTGATGCGGGAATTGTCCTTAAGGAATCCCGTCGCGAGCGCACAGAACATCCCTGCGCCAAACGCACCGATCAACAACGGGATACCCGCGACATAGGCCAGAACGATACCCGGTAAAACGGCATGGCTCACCGCATCTCCCATCAGCGACCACCCCTTGAGCACGAGGAAACACGACAAGAGCGAACACGGAACCGCAACGATCAGCGCGATCAAAAACGCGTTCTGCATAAAGGCGAATTGAAACGGAAGCAGCAGTGTTTCCATCATGGATTGCCCTCCAGCGCTTCTGCGGCACGTCGGCGCGCGGCGCGCATTCCGTGCTTGGGCGCAAAGAAGAAAACGAGAAGGAAAACAATTGTTTGCAGCGTGATAATAATCCCACCTGTTGCCCCATCGACAAAGAAACTGAGGTAGGCCCCGAAGAACGCCGTGAGGGCACCGATGCTCACGCTGATCCAGAGAAGCCGCCCGAAACGATCCGTCAGCAAATAGGCCGTCGCCCCTGGTGTTACGACCATAGCAATGACCAAAAATGCGCCAACCGTTTGAAGCGCCGCAACGCAACTGGCCGACAAAAGCGTAAAGAACAAAAGCTTTAGCGCGCCCGTGTTCAGCCCGATGGATTTCGCGTGGCTCTCGTCAAAGAACGTCACCATCAGGTCTTTCCATTTCGCCAAAAGCGCCACCATCGTCACCCCGCCGATGATCGCCAATTGCAGCGTATCTGCCGGTGTGATGGCGAGGATATTGCCAAGCGTGATCGTCTGGATATCCACGGACGTGGGCGAGATCGACACCATGAACAACCCCAACCCAAAGAAGGACGTAAAGATGATCCCGATGATTGCGTCTTCTTTGAGGCCCGAACGTTGGTTGAGAAAAAGCATCGCCCCTGCTGCCAACCCGCCCGACAGAAACGCGCCCAATGCGAAAGGAAGGCCCAGCATATAGGCCCCCGCAACGCCGGGCACGATCGCATGGCTAAGCGCGTCGCCAATGAGCGACCACCCCTTGAGCATGAGATAGGCCGACAGAAACGCGCATACCGCTCCCACAAGGGCGGAGACCCACATGGCGTTGGTCATGTAACCATAGGAGAACGGTAGCAGTAGCGTTTCGATCACGGGGTTTTCTCCGTGTCTGCTGCTTCGTCGTCATCGCTTTCGGTTTCGGTCGCCTGATCCTCCGCGGCAGTCCGCACACGGTTGTCATAGGTTACGAGCGGACGTTCATCATCCGTAAAGATAGTCACGCTGCGCGCGTCGTCATCGTCGTGCAGGTCTTGGCCCTGAAGCACAAAATGGCGCAGCACGCCGCCAAAGGCGCGCTCTAGGTTTTCGTGGGTGAAGGTATCTTGTGTGAGGCCATAGCCCAGCACGGTGCCCTTGACGAGGACAGTCCTGTCACAGAATTCCGGCACCGACCCGAGGTTATGGGTCGAGACAAGCATCACGCGCCCCTCCTCGCGCAGATCGCGCAAAAGAGCGATGATTGCCTCCTCGGTTTGGACATCAACACCAGTGAACGGTTCATCCAACAAGATCACGCGGCCATCCTGCGCCAGCGCGCGCGCAAGGAACACCCGCTTGCGTTGCCCACCCGAAAGTTCGCCGATCTGGCGGTGACGAAAGCCACTCATGCCGACGCGCTCCAGAGCGGTATCAACCGCCGCATGGTCCGCAGCGGAGGCCCGACGGAAGAAGCCCATCTTGCCATATCGTCCCATCATCACAACGTCCTCGACCAATACCGGAAAGGACCAATCAACCTCTTCGGCCTGCGGAACATAGGCCACTGTGTTTTCGCGCAGTGCGGTTTTAACGGATTGCCCAAGGATCGATATTTCGCCTCGCGCAACAGGAAGAAACCCCATCAACGCTTTGAAAAGGGTAGATTTTCCGGCACCATTCACGCCGACAAGCGCTGTGATCGTACCGGTTGGAATTTCAAAGCTCGCATCGCGTAGGGCCGTCGTCCCGTTGCGATAGGTGACGGTGACATTGCTGGCGGAGATGCCTGTTGTGGGGCTAGTTGTCATTGGCAAGAAGCCCGTTCACCACGGTCTCGGATGTCACGCGCAGAAGGTCCAGATAGGTTGGTACTGGGCCGCGCGCATTGGTCAAACTATCAACATAAAGAACGCCGCCGAAACGGGCACCTGTCTCGCGGGCCACTTGCTTGGCGGGATCAGAACTCACCGTGCTTTCGCAGAACACCACATCGATATCATTCTCTCGGACCCCGTCGATAACCTTACGGACTTGTTGCGGTGTGCCGGTCTGATCGGCGTTGATTGGCCAGAGATACAGCTCTTTGAGGCCGAAATCACGGATCAGATAGCTAAACGCACCCTCACAACTCACAAGCCAGCGCTTCTCTTCGGGAACTTCTTTGATCCGCTCCCGAAGGGGCGCGATCTCTTCGGTCAGCCGCGCTTTATAGGCCTCGGCGTTGGCCTTATACGTTTCGGCATTTTCGGGATCATGCTCTACAAAGGCATCGCGGATATTATCAATGTAGATCATCGCATTATCGAGCGACATCCATGCATGCGGGTTCGGTTTACCTTCGTAAGAGCCCTCGCCGATGCTCATCGGCTCGACGCCCTCACTAATCACAACAGCAGGCACATCATGCAGGTTGCCAAAAAACTGTTCGAACCACAGTTCAAGGTTCATGCCGTTCCACAAAACAAGATCCGCATCCTGCGCCCGCAGCACATCTTTGGGCGTTGGCTGGTAGCCGTGGATTTCAGAACCGAACTTGGTGATCGATTGCACCTTCGCAGCATCGCCGGCAACATTCGCGGCCATGTCAGCAATCACGGTGAAAGTCGTTACAGCTTTGAACGTATCAGCAACGGCGGGCGCCGCAACAAAGGCGCTGAAAACCAGTGATGAAATTAGTCCGAAACGTCGCATAGCGATCTGCCCTCTCCTGCTGATTGCGTGCCAAACTCTGGCGTCTCTGTTGCAATATGAGAACCATTCGCAACTGTCAATGAGATTGCGAACCATTCGCAACAATTTAACAGTCGCGCCCCTACGAGAGGAGCCACCACACAAAAACAGCTTAAATATTTGGCTTGGTGCGAAAATTAGGCGGGTTTGGGTTGGACACAGCTTTCCTTGGCCCTACAACTAGACGAAACGCAGTGCCCTTGTGCTGTGATTTCAGGAGAACGGGTTTGGACGGCAAATTTGCAAACGAAGAGCGGATCGGTGGCCTAAGTTATTGGCGAGACATCCTTCTAATTGCGGCTGTGATCATTTCGTGCCTCTATTTCGCCCGTTCGCTTCTTATCCCGCTGGCGGCGGCGATATTTCTCTTTGTCTTGCTTACGGCGCTAGCTGACCGGATCATCCGCTTCCGCTTCGGCAATTTCGGAATACCAATTTGGCTTGCCTATGTGGTGTCGATCATTCTCGTGCTGTTCGGCATGCTTTCTGTGCTTTGGATTCTGACGCAACAAGACGCCGCGGTCTTTGCCGCCTTCCCCAAATACGAGGCACGGTTCGCAATTTGGATTTCGGGGTTCGGCGACTTTATCGGCGAGGACAACACACGCTTTATCATTTCGACCCTGCAATCACTCGATTTTAGAGGCTGGGCCCTCGGAGCGCTTGGCTCTGCTACGTCGGTGCTGAAGATGCTGTTTCTGATCGTGCTGTTCTTGCCGTTCATGCTCGCCGAACGGGTCCAGATGCGCGCCAAGGTCAAGCTTGCCGCCGTATCGCCGGAAGTCGGCACCCAGATACTGAATGTCATGAATGACGCCTCGCACTCGCTTCAACGCTATATCGGAGTGAAAACCCTCGTGAGTTTGCTCACTGGCGCGTTCAGCTATGCTGTGATGAAGCCGCTTGGCGTGGATTTCGCCGAAACATGGGCGATCATGACGTTCCTCCTGAACTTCATCCCCTCTATCGGCTCGATCATCAGTGTGGTGATGCCGGCGATTGTGGCTATCGTGCAGTTTGATTCAATTACGCCTTTCCTCATTATCGTTTTCGGCTGTGGCGGCATTCAGTTCCTGATCGGCAACGTGCTTGAGCCTGCGCTCATGGGCAAATCGCTCAATCTGTCGCCACTGATGGTTATCTTTTCGCTGACATTCTGGGGAACGATCTGGGGCGTCATGGGGGCGCTTTTGAGTGTGCCCATTACTGTGTGCATCATGCTGCTTCTTTCGCATGTTCCGCGCGTGCGGTGGATCGCTATTCTTATGTCGGGGAATGGTACATTTCCCACAAGCGCCGACCAATCTCACCCCGATGAGCACCCTTTGGTTTGACTTTATCCAACATGCGCCCATTCTGGTGCGCAGGTTTCATAAATACATAAGGTTTAAGAATGCGTGTTTCCTCTTTGCTTTCGGGCCCAAAACACTGGCTCGGATCCATGAAACGCGGCGCAGCTGCGCTCTTTATAGCGGCGGCTGTAACGGGGTGTACCTATGTGCCCTATGACGCCACGCGTTCTGTAACAACATCGCTCGACCTTCAGGGGCGCTCAAGCTATGCGGCCGAGATGAAAGCTCTGAGCGCGCGGCATGGCGGCAAGAGCCTCTTTTACCCGCTTGTTCACGGGCAAGACTCTCTTGGCGCACGGCTCCGTTTGATTGATGCAGCGGAATCCACGCTCGACATCCAGTATTTCCTGATCAAGCCTGACCTCGCAGGCGCTGTGTTCTCTTGGGCGCTCATTCAGGCCGCAGAGCGCGGTGTACGCATCAGGTTCCTGATTGATGACGTGTTCACAACCACAACAGACGATCAGTTGGTATTGCTCAACGAGCATGAAAACATCGAAATTCGCCTGTTTAATCCCCTGTCACGCAACGCGCCCAAAGCGTTCAACTTCCTTCTGGATTTCGACCGTGTGAACCGGCGCATGCACAACAAATCCCTGACGGTTGATAACGCGACCACGATCATCGGCGGGCGCAACATTGCCGACGAGTATTTCCAGATCAACAGCCACGCCGAATTCGCAGATTTCGATTTGCTGGCCACAGGGCCGATCGCCGCAGAAGTGGCCCAAACCTTCGACACATTCTGGAATGACAGCCACGCCATTCCGGCCAAAGCATATCGACATCAGGCAACAAAGCGCAGCAGCGACGAACTTCTTGGCGCTCTCGAAGATTTCCAGCGCACCGCCGCTGCAGACATCTATAAAAGCGCTTCGAATTCGGACTTTATCAACGACATTCGCAACGGTGTGATAAAACCCTATGTCGCAGACGCCGAGGTGGTTAGCGATACGCCGCAAAAGCTCAAAGTACCTGTCCACGTTGCAGAACGCACGCTCGCTGATTTTCTGAACCGCGAGATGTGGACTTCAGTTGATGAGGTCACATTGCTTACGCCTTACTTTGTGCCGCGTCCTTATGGGGCCACCTTGTTTAAGGAAATGGAGCGGCGCGGCATTGACGTGCGGATCGTGACAAACTCGCTTGCCGCCACCAACCATTCCTATGTTCATGGCGGATACATGAAGTACCGCAAGGAGTTGCTTGCGGCAGGCGTCGAGATTTACGAGATCAAGACCGATGCGCTACAGGCCCTTGGCGAGCTTCCTGCTGACAGCGACATTGGCCTCACGATGCACACAAAGGCCGCCATTCTTGGACAAGAGAAGGTGTTCATCGGCTCGCTCAACTACGACCCTCGCTCGATCGAAATCAATTCAGAGCTTGGTGTCTTTGTGAATAGCCCGCAGTTTGCGCGCGACCTTGCCCTTGGCGTCGATAACTATGTTGAGAGCCACGCCTATAAGCTCGAGCTCACTTCTGAGGGCGAGTTGATGTGGATTTATAACGGAGTGTCGCCCCCGCAGGTTTCGTTCTCGGAACCTGGAGCAAGCGCAATCCGTCGAGCTGTTGCCCGAATTACAAGCTGGCTTCCCGTGGAAGGACAGCTTTAGGCAAGCCCCTATCCTATCAGCCACTTGTCGTGCTATGGGCGAGGCAAAAGCAAGAATATCGGGCCAACCATGACCAAGACATCCTCCTTAGAAACAGCCGCTTCAGGCGCGGACACTGTCGATGCGACCCTAACAGATTGGCCCCTGCGCCCGTTCTATGTGCGGGCGCTCATCGCAACGCTGTTTGCATTTTTGCTCCTGCGCCTCTGGGCAATGGCCGTGATCCCATTCACCGACACCACAGAGGCCCGCTATGGCGAGATGGCGCGCAAGATGCTGGAGACAGGCAATTGGATCACGCCGCTGTTTGATTACGGCGTACCGTTCTGGGGCAAGCCGCCGCTCCACACTTGGCTTTCCGCGCTTGGACTAGCGGGGCTTGGCATAAGCGAATTTGCCGCCCGCCTTCCGATTTTGCTGACGGGTATTGGCGTTCTGGCGCTCACTTATCTGTTTGCGCGGCGGATGGTTGGCCAAGGGACCGCCCTCCTCTCCTCCGTTGTTCTTGCAAGTGGCGCCATGTTCTTCGGGGCCTTTGCTTACGTAATGACAGATATGCCCATGGCGCTCGGCACCACGCTCGTCATGGTCGGATTCTGGTTCGGCGCGTGTCAGGATAAACAAGACAATCGCTGGGGCATGCTTGTGTTCCTTGGCTTTGCCGTCGGGCTCATGGCGAAGGGGCCCGTTGCGGTTGTTCTTTGCGGAATTCCCACGGTGTTATGGCTACTGGCAACGCGGCGGTTTGTTTGCTTTATCCGCCTACCATGGTTCAGGGGGCTGGCGCTGATGCTGCTTCTTACGGTGCCGTGGTATGCACTTGCGGAGTACGAAACGCCGGGATTCCTGCGGTATTTCATCATCGGCGAGCATTACGAACGCTTTGTTGTTCACGGCTGGGAAGGTGATCTTTACGGCAGTGGCCATGGGCGCCCCAAAGGGATGATCTGGCTGTTCTGGCTCGGAACGGTCTTTCCGTGGACAATCGCCTTCCTCGCGCTTTTGGCCTTCCCGCGCCGTATCTGGCGGGCCTTCCGGTCGGAACGCGGCGCGTGGTTGATTTATCTCTTCTTGTGGATGATCGGCCCGATGATCCTGTTTACCCCTGCGGCCAATATCCTCCCCTCCTATGTCCTCCCCGGCCTTCCCGCCGCAGCGATCCTTTTGGTCACGCTTGCAGGGCATATTCGCGGCTTTCATATCGGGCGGCTTGAGCGCATCGGATTTTCTACGTTAACAGCGACGAGCTTTTTACTCTTTGCGGTTGTTACGCTGATTGAATGGCAAGCGCCCGGCGTATTGAACCTGCGATCGCACAAAAGCGTTGTGACCGCACTTGAGGACTACGCGCCTGATGCCGACGCCTATTCTGTTGGGCCGCGCAGCTTCTCTGTGGAGTTCTATACCCGCGGCCAAGTTGAGCATATCTCGGTTGACGATATCGACCCAACCCGCCCCAATGCGGCCTATATAATCGCGACCAAAAACTTCAAGCGGCTGTCGCCCGAAGCGAAATCAACTCTCAAACGCATTGACACAGAGGGCCGCTACACGCTGTTGTTAGGGCCGAGTGAAAGCAATGCAATCGCAGGGGAAACCGAGTGACGACACAACGCGGAGATACCACGCAAACGGCGCTCGGTACCGATAGACCTGAGCTGTCTTTCGTCATTCCGGCGCATAACGAAGAGGGCAACATCCTTGAAACCCTCAAGCGTGTGTCGGCCAAGGCGCAGGAATTGGTAACCACCGCCGAGATCATCGTGGTTGATGATGGCAGCGCGGATGCAACCGTTGCCAAGGTGAAATCTGCGGATGTGCCAACCCCTGTTGTCTTGCTGCGCCTGTCGCGGAATTTCGGCAAGGAACAGGCGATCATGGCGGGGCTTGAGCGCGCCACAGGGCAAGCGGTTGTGATCCTTGACGCCGACCTGCAAGAGCCGCTGCGCTATGTGGACACGATGATGGAGCATTACCGCGACGGCTATGAGATGGTCTATGCGGTGCGGGACAACCGAGAAGACGAGAGTTTTGCAAAGCGCAACCTGACCAAAGCCTTTTATCGGATGATGTCAGTGGGCAGCAAATTCACCGTTCCGGAAGACGCCCGCGATTTTCGCTTGATGGACCGTGCTGTGGTTGAGGCCCTGCTCGACCTGCCCGAGCGCAATCGGTTTATGAAGGGGCTTTATGGCTGGGTCGGGTTTCGTTCCATCGCCATTCCCGTTGTGCTTGAGAAACGCACAGAAGGGGAAACGAAGTTTGGCTTCCGAGGGTTGTTTAGCCACGCGTTTACGGGCCTCACGAGCTTTACAAGCTGGCCTTTACGGGTCTGGACGTTGATCGGCGGTATCCTTGCGCTGTTCTCAATTCTCTATGCGGTATGGATCACCATCCGAACGCTGATTTGGGGTGCGGATGTGCCGGGTTGGTCAACGCTTACGGTGGCGGTGTTCTTCCTTGGGGGGATACAGCTTATTTCCATCGGCGTACTTGGCGAATACCTTGGCCGCATCTTTACCGAGGTAAAAGGCCGCCCAGGGTATATCGTGGCCGAGGAAATCCTCGCGGGTGACCACGTGGCGGCCAAAGACGCATGAACATCGGCGAAATCCTACGGTTTGGTGGTGTTGGTGGCATAGCGACGCTGGTGCATATGGCCGTTGGAACTGGGCTGATCACGATTGGCGTGGCGCCCCTATTGGCCAATATCGGCGCGTTTCTGGTGGCGTTCGGGGTGAGCTTTCTGGGGCATCACAAGATCACGTTCGCCGCGAATGGCCGCAATCCGCGGCGAGCGTTTCTGAGGTTTGCGCTGGTGGCGCTCATCGGGTTTGCGATCAATGAAAGCCTCTTGGCGCTGCTTCTTTGGATATCCCCTCTGGCTCCACAGATCGCGCTGCTGATTTCGACAGCATGCGCTGCGGCCTCAACTTATATCCTGAGCCGCAACTGGGCTTTTGCCAGCCAATCAGACGACAATTAATCTATCTGCTATTTGCCCCTCGAAATCAGAAAAGGGCGCACAATCTGCGCGCCCTTCCCGTTCCATTTTGCAGCGTGGCTGCGGTTATTCGGTTGCCGAAGCTTGCTCCGGATCCACCTTGGGTTTGCGGTTCTCGCCTTTGATCCACTCCCGCAAGGACTGCATCACAACGTAAAGCACAGGCACCAGAATAACGCCGATCACAGTTGCCGCCAGCATGCCGCCAAACACAGCAACACCAATGGCTTTCTGGCTCGCGGCCCCCGCGCCGGATGCTACCAGAAGCGGAACCACACCGAGCAGGAACGACAGCGCCGTCATCATCACAGCACGGAAACGCTGACGCGCCGCTTCGGTTGCGGCCTCTCTGATGGTGGCCCCTCCTGCGCGCTGCTCCATGGCAAATTCTACAATGAGAATGGCGTTCTTGGCCCCTAGCCCCACGAGCATAATCATCCCGATTTGGGTGTAGAGGTTAATATCGCCTCCCGTCACCCAGACCGCGACCAACGCCCCGAACAGGGCCACTGTCACCGAGAGCAAAATCGCAACTGGCATTGTCCAGCTTTCGTATTGCGCCACGAGAAACAGATAACCAAAGAGGATCGACATGATAAGAATGACCTGAACCATCCCCGCAGAGGATTGCTGCTGCTGCGCGGTGCCCGTCCACTCAAAGCCATACCCCGGAGGCAAGGCCTCTGCAGCGACTTCTTCGAGGACGCGGATTGCATCCCCCGTCGACATACCCGGTGTTGGAACACCTGTAATGGTTGCCGCGCGGAACATGTTGTAGCGGTTCATAAGAACCGGCCCCAGCACGTTCTCGACATCGATCAGCGTTCCCAACGGCACCATCTCGCCGTCCACCGAACGCACATAGAGCGCGGCGATGTCCTCGATCTGGTTTCGGTAGGACCCATCGGCCTGCACCATCACTTTATAAACGCGACCAAATAGGTTGAAGTCGTTTACATAGATCGAGCCCATATAGGCTTGAAGCGTTGTAAACACATCATTGATCTGCACGTTCAGCGACTTGGCCTTTTCGCGATCAAGATCGACGAATACTTTTGGCACGTTGGCGCGGAAAGTTGAGTAAGCCTGCGCCAATTCGGGGCGCTGGTTCGCTGCATAGACGAGCGAGCCAACAGCGGCCGACAGGTCTTGAGCGGTTCCGCCACCGGTTTGCTGGACCTTCATCTCAACGCCCGCGCTCATCCCAAGCCCAGGAATGGGCGGTGGATTAAAGGCGATGATGCTCGCGCCGACCTCCTGATAGGCCAATCCGAGAATACGTTCCAACACGCCGTCCGCTGACAGTTCGTCCGTTTGGCGATCGTCCCACGGATCAAGGTTAACGATGATCATGGCGCCGTTACCGCCAGAACCATTCAAGAGGCTAAAGCCGTTCACGATAATGGTGGATTCCACGCCCGGTATCTCTGTGAGCTTGGCGTTGAAATCAGCGGTCAGCGCCTCTGTTCGCTCGATGGAGGATGCATCTGGAAGCTGTACATCAACAAAGAGGTTGCCGGTATCTTCGGTCGGAAGAAAGCCTGCCGGAACAGTCTTGAGCAAGCCGCCGGACCCAACGAACACCGCGCCAAGCACGAGAAGGCTCATCAACGCCACCCGCACAAAACGCGACACAATACCAACATAGCCACCGCGCAAC
This sequence comes from Halocynthiibacter sp. C4, assembly GCF_028823805.1. NCBI lineage: Bacteria > Pseudomonadati > Pseudomonadota > Alphaproteobacteria > Rhodobacterales > Paracoccaceae > Halocynthiibacter > Halocynthiibacter sp. C4. The sequence continues at coordinate 323,572 of NZ_JAPEIE010000002.1, forward strand.
TTATCGATCCCGTCCTCAAACACCGCGAGCAGCCCTTTCGGACCGCCTTTACGTGGCTTCAGCACAATCGAACAAAGTGCTGGCGAAAGCGTTAGAGCGTTGATCGAAGAGATCAGCACCGCGACCGAAATCGTCACCGCAAACTGTGAATAGAGCCTGCCTGTAATTCCCGGCATAAAGGTCACGGGAACGAAAACCGCAAGCAGCACAAGCGTTGTGGCAATCACTGGGCCGGTGATCTGGCCCATCGCTTTGCGCGTTGCTTCGGCTGGGGGCAAACCCTCGTCCGCCATAATGCGCTCGACGTTTTCAACAACAACAATCGCGTCATCCACCACAATCCCGATGGCCAGCACGAGCGCAAAGAGCGAAATCGTATTGAGCGACATTCCAAAGGCCAGAAGGAACGCAAATGTCCCGATCAAAGAAACCGGAATAGCGACCATCGGAATAACCGTCGCGCGCCAGTTCCCAAGGAAGATGAACACAACCGTCATCACAAGCACGAACGTCAGAATGAGGGTCGAGACAACATCCTGCAACGACTGCTCGACAAAGCGTGTGCTGTTGAACGGCACCGCATATTCCACATCATCGGGAAATGCCTTGGACAGGCGCTCAAGCTCTGCGAGCACCCGGTCAGACACCGCCAGCGCGTTGGCGCCCGGAGTCTGATAAACCGCCAGAACAGTCGCCGGTTTGCCGAGATACAAACCCGAAGCGTTGTAGTAGTTTGAACCGAGTTCAATCCGCGCGACGTCCTTGATGCGCACGATGCTACCGGAGTCGCCGGTACGGACGACGATATTTTCGAAGTCTTTTACATTATCAAGACGTCCTTGCGCCGTGATGGTGTATTGAAACTGCTGCCCCTCTGGAACAGGCGGCGCACCAACAGAACCCGCTGAAACTTCGATATTCTGTTCGCGGATCGCGCTGATAATATCAATCGGCGAGATCGAAAGCGACGCCATCCGTTCCGGATCCATCCACATACGCATCGCATATTCGAAGTTGGTCAGAACATCGGCCTTACCCACACCATCGATCCGCGCCAGCGCGTCCTTGAGGTTGATCGAGGCATAGTTCGACAGAAACAGCTCGTCATACGTTGAGTCCGGGGACACAAGCGTGGCCACAAGCAACATATTGGTCGAGGCTTTCTCCGTCACGACACCAGTGTTGGTCACTTCGGTAGGAAGCTGCGACGTTGCCTGTGCCACGCGGTTTTGCACGTTGACCGAAGCAATATCGGGGTCTGTTCCGATTTCGAAAGTAACCGAAAGACTATAGTTGCCCGTGTCTGTGGAGTTGGATGACATATACATCATCCCGTCCACCCCGTTTACCTGCGCCTCGATCGGCGCGGCCACGGTGTTTTCCACCGTCTCGGAGTTGGCGCCAGTATAGTTGGCGCTAACGTTCACCACGGGTGGCGTAATGTCTGGGAACTGCTCTACCGGCAGAACCCTAAAACCAATCGCGCCCATGATGGTCAGCAAAAGCGAGATCACAATGGCCGTCTTCGGCCGTGCGATAAAGATTGAGGAAAACATCGATTATTCCTCCGGCGAAGCAGCAAGCACCGCTTCTACAGGCGCGCCAGGGCGAACACGTTGCAGCCCCTCGATAATCACAACTTCCCCTTCGCGCATACCGTCTTCAACGATAATGGCCGCACCGATTTGTCGCCCGAGGGTAACGTAGCGTTGTTCGACTAATGATTGATCGGTCACAACAAGAACAAACGGCCCGCGCTGATCTCGCTGCACCGAGGCCATTGGAATAAGCAACTGGCTTTCGGGCTCTACGGCCTCAAGAAGAACGGTCACGAACCCGCCATCAATGATCATCCGCTCCGCATTATCGAAGATGGCACGCAACGCGATGGTGCCGGTGAGCGGATCAATAACGTTATCGATAAACGTGATATCGCCGGTTTCTTCGAGAATTCGACCGTTCTGAAGCTTCAAGAGCACATTCGGAAGCCCCACGGGAACATCATTTTCGCCGCGCTCCATGCCGTCATCATCAACAACGGTGATCAACTGCTTTTCGCTAACGGAGAACGTCACATAGATCGGTGCCTGCCGCACGAGCGAAGTCAGCGGCCCCGTGCTAGGGCTAACAAGATCCCCAATACTTGGCTCGATCCGTCCGATACGACCATCAAACGGCGCAACAATATCGGTATAGCTTAGGTTAAGTTCCGCAATTCGGATCGCGGCTTGTGCGGAGGCGACATTGGCCTCTGCGACCTTTTCATTGGCAAGCGCAATATCACGATCGGCCACTGTTCCGGCATCGCGATCCAAAAGGGTCTGTTTCCGATCAAGCTCAATTCGGGCAAGCTCTAGATCAGCTTCAGCACGTTCGAAATCAGCTTTCCGTGCTTCAAGCGTGGCTGCAAGATTATCTTTTTCGATGCTAAACAGGACATCCCCAGCCTTCACAAAGGCCCCTGCTTCGACATGGATCTCTTCAACAAAGCCTTCGACCCGAGTCACGATATTGATCTTATCAACGGCCTCACCACGTCCGATAAACTCATGCTCGTCACGGATTTCCTCAGTATAAGCCGCCGCAACGCCGACTTTCGGCGCAGGAGGCTCCTCTTGGGCACTTGAGCTTGATGCAACAAATGCAAAAACGGCGGCAACAGTTGCCGCGCGCGAGAGAGTTGCGAAAGGGTGAAGTGTTCGGGGCATTTATGCTGCCTCCTGTTCCAATTTGGCGTTGTTTTTTAGGTTGGCTGGATAGTGGCGCATAACCCCCAATCAATGCAAGAACGCAAATTGGATAACGGCTATTTTCCTGCCACTCCCGAAAGCAAAAAACGCGTTGGAAACAGCCTGTTTACACGCAAATCTTATGGAAAAATTGACAACCCGTGATTGATTGGCCAACCATCGCACATCCAGACACGGGAACAGACAGACGAAGATGACCAAACCAACCCATAAACACGGCGGCGCGTTGCTCGCAGATTGCCTTGTGGCTCAGGGGGTGGAGCGGGTGTTTTCCGTGCCTGGCGAGAGTTTTCTCGCAGCACTTGATGGCATGCTGGATACAGACATCCAGATCATAACCGCCCGACAAGAAGGCGGAGCTGCGATCATGGCGGAAGCAACGGGCAAGCTTACGGGCAAACCCGGCGTTGCCTTTGTGACCCGCGGCCCAGGTGCAACAAACGCCAGTGCAGGCGTGCATATCGCATTTCAGGATTCAACGCCGATGGTGTTGTTTATCGGCCAAGTCGCCAGCGACCAGCGCGACCGCGAAGCGTTTCAAGAGGTCGACTACCGCGCCATGTTCGGCCCGCTTGCCAAATGGGTGGCCGAGATCGACCGCGCGGATCGCATCCCCGAATATATCAGCCACGCGTTTCACGTTGCGCAATCCGGACGGCCCGGCCCCGTGGTGCTTGCGCTGCCCGAAGACATGCTCTCTGGCCCTGCAAAAGGCGCACCTGCCCCTGCGGCGGTTCTGCCATCCGGACGCGCGGCGGATGCGGACATCGCAGAGGTGATCAGCCGTTTGAAATCCGCAGAGCGACCAATCGTAATCGCTGGCGGCGGCGGATGGACCAAAGACGCAGCCCTCGCGCTCGGGCAGTTTGCCATGGCGCTCGATTTACCCGTTGGGACGTCGTTCCGATGCCAGGACTATCTGGACAACCGTCATCCGAATTTTGCAGGCGACGTGGGCATTGGCATCAATCCCGCCTTGGCAAGCCGCATAAAAGAAGCTGATGTCGTACTCGCGCTCGGCCCACGCCTCGGAGAGATGACGACCTCTGCGTACACGTTGTTTTCCGCGCCTGTTCCGCAACAATCCCTCATTCACATTCATGCAGACCCAAACGAACTTGGCCACGTCTATCGACCCGATTTTGCGGTTGTGGCCACGCCAGCCTCCGCAGCCATCCAACTTGCGCGCGCCGCGTCCAAAGCCCCACGACGTGCGGCCCGCACCGAAGCACGCGCCGACTATGAAGCGTGGCAAGTTCCTGCCCGCGCCATCGATTCGGATGCACCTTCTGTTCAGATGGAATATGTCATCACACATCTAAACGAGGTGCTGGATGATACGGCGATCCTTACCAATGGCGCAGGAAATTACGCGGCTTGGCTACACCGATACTACCGCTACCGCGCGTGGCGAACACAGCTCGCGCCAACCTCCGGCTCCATGGGATATGGCCTTCCCGCCGCAATTGCCGCGAAGCTTGCCGACCCAACCCGCGATGTGATCTGCCTCGCCGGAGATGGGTGCTTTCAGATGGTCAGTCAGGAATTCGGCACCGCGGCTGCCGAAGGCGCAAACATCGTAGTTCTTGTGTGTGACAACGAGAAATACGGCACGATCCGAATGCACCAACAGAAAACCTATCCTCACCGCCCCTCCGGCACGGCGCTCAAGAACCCCGATTTCGCCGCCCTTGCCCGCGCGCACGGCGGCTTTGGCGCAACCGTGGAGAACAACGCAGAGTTTGCCCCCGCACTGCGCGAAGCACTCGCCGCCAACGCGCCTGCTCTTTTGCATCTAAAGCTTGATCCAAAGGCGTTGTCACCCGCTCTCGACCTTGAATAAACGCAAACGGGCGCTCCGTAAGGAACGCCCGCCATTCAGCTTTAAGTAAAGATCAAACTATTCGATCTCGTTTTTATAAACTTTGCCGTCTTTCATAATCAGATCAAAATTTGCATGAGGGTCAGCGACGAGATCGATATCTTCGAGCGGATTTCCGTCCACAAGGATCAAATCGGCATAGGCCCCTTCCTCGATCACACCAAGCGCACCATCCTGATAGGGATGGCGGGGACCGGATAAGGCAAGCAGCTCTGCATTCGTGGATGTTGCCATTTTCAAAATTTCATAAGGCGAATACCAATTTTGAAGCTTGGCAAGAAACGCGCCTTGCCGCTCTGCGAGCGCGGGATCAAAGAGGATATCCGTTCCGAATGCGACCTTAACGCCGACCTCTTTGGCCATCTTATAGGCCGCGTCGGTTCCATTGGTGACAGCAACCCATTTGGCTTGGCTGTAGGGGTCATCAAAGGTGAATCCGTCCTCATCATCCAAAAGCGGCTGGATCGAAAGCCACACATCATTGTCGCGCATCATTTCCATTGTTTCGCGGCTCATCAGGAAACCGTGCTCAATGGATTTTACGCCTGCTTCAATCGCCGCTTGAATTGCGTCATCGGTAAAGAGATGTGACGCGACATATGTGTTGTAAGTCTCTGCTACTTCTACAAAAGCCTTAAGTTCGGCCATCGTAAATTGGCGCGCATCAAGCGGGTCATAAATAGAGGACACCCCGCCGCCGCCTGCAATCTTGATCTGGCTTGCTCCCATCCGCATGACTTCGCGGGTGCGTTTAATGACCTCATCCACGCCATCGGCCATTCCCAACAGGCCGACCGAATACCAATACCACTGGGAGTCCGCCGGATTTGTCGGCACAGCCTGATACGGGCGATAGTCAAAATGCCCGCCAGTCTGGCTGATGGGCGGACCAGAAGGAAGAATACGTGGGCCGAGAAGCTCCCCTGCATCAATCATCTTTTTCGTCGCGAGCGGGTTACCACCCAGATCGCGCACGGTGGTAAAGCCCCGCATCAACGTGGCTTCGGACCCTTTGGCGCCACGAATGGCAACCTCGAGAATGTCGCCCGTCACAACTGTGTTTTGTGGGGTGCAGCAATAAGATGTGTGCCAGTGGACGTCGATCAATCCGGGGATCATCGTGCGCCCGCCTCCGTCAATCACCTTGCCGCCAGCAACCGCAAGCGGTTCCGTCGAAATTTGGGAAATCAGGTTATCGGTCACTACGACGTTGGCGTTCTCGATCAGGGTTTCATTCACCCCGTCAAACACATTCACATTGGTGATAAGGGTCGGCATTCCGTCCTGCGCTGCGGCCGAAAAAGGCAGCAATGTCAGAGCGATAAGAGAGGCGGACAATCGGGAAAAGCTATGCATGGAATTTCTCCTGTCAAATACCTTCTCATCTTTACCAAGCGGATGGAATTATTCCAGTTGTCATTTTGACCGACGAGTGTGTTTTCTGCTTAGAGGGTGGTAGCGGCCTGCGCTTAATCCGTTTTGAGGCGCGCTAGAACAAGCCCCAATAGTGGTAGATTGACGCGATTTTCCGCCTACGTCCACTCTATCAACCGGCCCAGAATTCGTTGGAAAATATGGACAAAATATGCTACAAATCACCTGTTATTTCAATTATTTAACAATAACGGAGACTTATTATGTTTCGAAGTACTCTTGCGCTTGCATTCGCCTCTGTAGCGCTCGCAGGCTGTGTGGAAAATTCCGGTTCAGACTATGACTATTCCAATTCTTCAAGCGCAACGGCTGTTGCCGAAGCTGCATGCCTTAGCGCAGTTGCCGCGCAGACCAATCGCCCACTCAGCGATCATTCCGTCGGACAGGTTCTAACTTCCGAGGCTGGTATCTCTGTGGATGTGATTGTCGCTGGCGCGGAGAACCGTTGGTCCTGCCTGTCTGATGCTGCTGGCAATGTTCAGGGGGCATCTTACGTCGGCGAAGGTTAAGCATTTAACACATTAAAAACAAAACCAGCGTGCTCCGATTGCAGGCTGGTTTTTTGTTGCGTGCCAGAAATTCCGCTCCTGTTTCAGCCAAGGAGCAGGGATTTATGGTGGTTATCACAGTCGAAGCAAAAACAACGCCAGACACAGCTAAACGAAGTCATACCGTAATGCGCTTTCAGAATGAGAATTTCCAATCGGAAAAAGTGAGGCCGAAATCAATAGCTTGTCTCGATTTTTTCGCGCGGCCATTCTAGCCCCTACTATCAAATACTCAGATCTCGATTGCCTGCAACAACACGAAATCGCCACATTTCGCCACATTTCTTCCTTATTTGGCAATTTTGCGCTATAGTGACGCCCTCGGTCCGTTTGTCTGCTCGACGTTGACCGATTGTGACAACCGACAATTACGTCGGAGTATTTAGTTCAAGGGAGTTACAAGTATGAGAAGTTCTCATTACAAGAGTTTAATTACGACAGCTATTATCGGTGCTTTTGCTGCGAGTAGCGCGCACGCACTGGTTTCCCCGGTAAAAGAAAGAATTGGCACCCAAAACTTTCTGCACAGCTCAGATTTTCTGAATTCTACTTCAACACTTGTCGCAGGTTATATGGATGCCGCACCAAGCGTTGGGAAGATTTTCCTGACCGACGAGTCTCTGTACTTTGTGACTGCTGACGGCGGCGGTGGCGGCGGTGATGACGGCGGTGGCGGTGACGACGGCGGTGGCGGTGACGACGGCGGCGGCGGTGACGACGGTGACGACGGCGGCGGCGGTGACGACGGTGGCGGCGGTGACGACGGTGGCGGCGGTGATGACGGCGGCGGCGGTGACGACGGCGGTGGCGGTGATGACGGCGGTGGCGGTGATGACGGCGGCGGCGGTGACGACGGCGGCGGCGGTGACGGCGGCGGCGGAAATGACGATGATGATAATGACGACAGTAAAGAGAAGCGCGGTAACGGCAACTCTACTGCAACCAACGGCAACTCCGGAAATTCCAACGGTAACGGTGCCAAGACCACTGATGGCAACCAAGGAAATGGCCGCGGCGGCAAGAAATAACTAAGAATCGCCTATACAAAACCAAAGCGCGCGGAACATTTTCCGCGCGCTTTTTTGCTTCATAGGAATTATAGCAGAAAACCGTTGATGAGGTAACGCCTTAGAAGTTGATTGTGCCCCCGCCGCCGCCAGTTACCGAATAAACGACGCGGTCAGGTTGTGCGTCCGCGCCATAGACGATCGTCGCGTTGCCGGATTTACCATCTGTGCAGGTCAGGGTCGAAAGCTCACGTGCATTTGCGGTTGCGATGTCGTCATAAACGGCGGTGCACACTCGGGACGTGCTGCTTAATGTAAAGACATGCTTGCCGTCGGTGCGTTGGCTTACGCGGCCCGAAAAGCTGCCATCTTTGCTGTCTAGCCTACGCCAGCGTCGGATGTGCCCTCAACGGTTTCGACACACCCCGCCAGAGCGAGTGCGAAGGCAACTGCCGACATTTTTGGAAGCGTGGAAAGAAATCTTGTGTTGGGTGAGAAATGTTCGCGCATGGTCTTACTCCTAACCTGCTGATTGAAATACTTTTGAACTTACCTCAAGCCGCCCTTTTGCGTCCTGCGCTTCAGGGTTTCTGAGGGGAACTCGTTATAACTTTGGTGATAGTAACTTGCGAAGCGGCCAAGATGCGTAAAGCCACAGTCAAGCGCGACATCCTGAACCTTTGTGTCAGGCGGACAAACCAGCAACTGGCTCCGCGCCTTGCGCAGGCGGGTTCGCGAGTGCCTGTCCCACGGGGTTTCACCGCGGTAATGCTTGAATGCACGCTGTAATTCGCGCACCGAAATCCCGATTGATGCCGCGATATCGGCAACTTTGAGTGGCTCGTTATAGTGCGCTTCGATAAATACCTCAGCCTCGGCCAGTTTGCGCTTAGAGACAGGGCTCGCCACGGGCTGCTCAAACCTGTCGAGATCAATCAATTCCGTGAGTCATTCCTGTAGCAATGTCTCGGCCAAGGCCCACGCGAACGGGTTTGAGTGAAAAGGCGCTTCGGAATTCAAATCCGACATGATGTAATCCACAAGATTGTGGAGCGAGCCGGCCACATTTGCGCGCGTTTTGGCTAGAGGCTGGGGTTGAGGCGCCCCTACCCCAGTTTTACCTTCGAACGTTGAGCAAGCGTTTGGTCTGCTTCGAACTGGCTCAGGAAAACCTCGCCAGACAAATCCGCCACAAAGCTCGACCTGTTTAGCCGATCCAGCACGGGGCCTTTGACCTCGCTCAGATGCAGCCTGATCCCCGCGTCCTTTAGGCGATGGTCAATCTGTTCCAGACTCTCAAGTGCGGAAGCATCAATAAAGTTCACCGCTGAGCACATCAGCACGACGTCTCGGATTTCGGGGTCCATCGACACCGCGTCGTTGATTGTATCTTCGAGGAAGCGCGCGTTCGGGAAATACAAGCTTTCGTCCACTCGGATTGATAGCACACCGGGCGTTGTCTCGACGCTGTGGCGCTTGATGTTACGATAATGCTCCGTCCCCGGTACGCGACCAACAACTGCGAAATGCGGGCGCGATGTGCGCTAGAGAAACAAGACGAGCGAAGACAAAACGCCAACGGCAATGCCAACCTCAACGCCGAAGATCAACGTTCCGAAAATTGTGCCAATCATCGCGGTGAAATCGGATTTTGAGTAAGCCCATGTCTGTTTAATCCCTTGCAGATCAATCAACGACAAAACAGCAACAAGGATCGTCGCCGCAAGTGTGGCTTTCGGCAAGAAATACAGCAGTGGGGTCAAGAAAACTGTTGCGAGCGCGATGCCAACAGCAGTGAAGGCTCCTGCCGCAGGTGTCCGCGCGCCAGCGTCGAAGTTCACAACCGAGCGCGAAAATCCGCCCGTCACAGGAAACCCACCAGAAACCGCAGCCCCGATATTCGACGCGCCCAGCGCGATGAGCTCCTGATCAGGGTCGATACGCTCCCGCCGTTTTGCGGCAAGGGTCTGTGCCACAGAGATCGTTTCGACATAGCCGACGACGCCGATAATCAGCGCGGGCAGAAACAGCGATCCCCAGAGATCGGCATCAAACGGAGGGAGCTTTGGGGCGGGCAGCCCACGTGGAACCTCGCCAACGATTGAAACGCCAGCGGTCTGAAGTTCAAGCAACCAGACCGTTAGGGTCGTTACAATTACGGCCAAGACCGGCGCTGCTTTGGATAGGCTGTTCGCCAAGTTAGTCGAGAGGCCACGCCGCACGAGCAATGGCGCGAGGCTGCGCCGCGACCAGACCAGAAAGCCGATGGCACCTCCCCCAACAGCTAAAGTTGCAATGTTAGTGGTCGATAGACCGGTCGCAAGCCCAGCGCCCAATTCTAAAAGCGTGTGCCCTTCGATATTAAAGCCAAGGATGTGTTTAAGCTGGCCGAATGCGATGATGATCGCGCTGGCCGTGATAAAGCCGGAAATTACAGGGTGGCTTAGAAAGTTGGAGAGAAACCCCATACGTGCAACCCCCATCGCGACCAGTATCCCTCCTGACAACAACGCAAGGACAATCGCCGCGCCGATATATTCAGGGGTGCCACGCGAAGTTAGCTCTCCTATCGCCGAAGCGGTCATCAAAGATGCCACGGCTACTGGGCCAACTGCCAATGTCATCGATGTTCCGAAGAATGTGTAGATCACCAGAGGCGCAATAGAGGCATAGAGGCCCACTTCGGGCGGCAATCCAGCAAGCAAAGCATAAGCCAGCGACTGCGGGATCAGCATGATCGTTACGATAATTGCAGCAGATGCATCCGCCGAAAAGGTCTCGCGGCTATAGGATGGCGCCCAGTTCAGGATAGGTAGATAACGCGACAGCATCGAAGACCTCAAATATCGTAAAATCGGTTTCACAATGACGGCGCAACTTGCGCCGCCTGTTTTGTTTTCGTCTAGGCCTGTGCAGCCGACTGTTTGCTCTGCGCCAAAGACCATGCATTTGCGGATCGCGCGCCAGAGCGACAATAGGCAAACACCTTAGCATCAGGCTTCGCAGCTAGGCGATGGAGGCTTTCGGCCTGAGCCGTAAATGCCTCTCCGGGTGTAATGGGCAGATAGTGAAAGGCAATGCCCAATGTCGCGGCGGCACTTTGCAAGCCTTGTGAAGTTGGGCCCGCGGGGAGTTCTGCATCCGGCCTGTTACAAATCACGTCAGTGAATCCGAGCGAGGCAAGGCGTTGTAGATCCTCTTCAGATATCTGCGCGCCGACAAAAACATTCGGTGCAAGTTGAGTCATTTCCATTTCGCACCTCATGATGTTGCAAACCGAATACGTTTGGCAGGAACGGCAAGGATCATTCCAAAGATCATCGCCCCAACAAAGAGCAGCCCTTCCCATCCACCGAACGACAGTGCCGCAAACGAAGGACCAGGACATAGACCAGCCAGCCCCCACCCCGCACCGAAGATCATCGAACCAATAGCAAGGTCTTTTGTAATCTTCTGATTTGGACGCGCCGGAAAAGTAGACCCAGCGATTGGAGCTTTGCGTTTTTCAGCAATCCGCCACGCAACCGCCATTGGAAGGATGGCACCACCAAGCACAAAGGCAAGCGTCGGATCCCAGTTTCCAAAGATATCGAGCCACCCCTGTACACGGCTGGTATCAACCATACCCGAGATCAGAAGCCCCAAACCGAACAGGGCACCGCTGGTTAATGAAAACAGACCACGCATCAGATCACTCCCAATAGATGTTTAAAGAGAAGGACGCTCACACCCCCAGCAAAGAGGTAGAAGCCCGTCGCCGCGATGCCACGCAAAGACAACCGTGATATTCCGCATACCCCATGGCCGCTGGTGCAGCCATTTGCCAAGCGCGCACCAAACCCAACAAGTATACCCGCAGCGATAAGGATGACCGGATCAGATGTAATATTGGTTTGTGCATCAAGGCTCATCACCTTCACCGCAACCCAAGGGGCCGCAATCAAGCCGAAGACAAACAACGCCCGATCACGCCATTCGCTCAAGCCCGAGCCATCGACGAGACCGCCAATGATACCGCTTGCGCCCATAATCCGTCCGTTTCCAAGCAGGTAGATCGCACCGGCCAACCCGATGACTAACCCGCCAACGAGTCCGTAAATATAACTTTGTTCAATCATGGGTTCAGAGCCTGTTTACTGGAACTTTGAAATAGACGGTGCCGTCGTCTTCGGCGGGCGGCATCTGACCGGCCCTCATGTTCACCTGAAGCGATGGGATGATCAGCTTGGGCATGGCAAGCTCGGCGTCGCGGGTGTTGCGCATGGCGACGAACTCCTCTGCGCCGCGCCCCTGCCCTACATGCTTGTTAAGCTCTTTTTGCGCGCCGATTGTGGTTTCCCATGCATATTCATCGCGCCCCGGTGCTTTGTAGTCATGCCCGACAAAGACGCGTGTCTCATCGGGAAGGGTAAAGAGTTTCTGGATCGACGCGTAGAGTGCCTCAGCAGATCCGCCAGGAAAATCGGCGCGCGCTGTCCCGAAATCAGGCATGAAGAGCGTATCCCCAACGAAAGCCGCATCGCCAACTACGTAAGTTAGGCAAGCCGGTGTATGACCGGGCGTGTGCAAGACAGAGGCCTCGATAGTCCCAACTGTGAATATATCGCCCTCTTCGAAAAGCTTGTCGAACTGGCTGCCGTCACGCTGGAACTCTGTACCCGCGTTAAAAACCTTACCGAAGGTGTCTTGTACAACGGTGATTTTTTCCCCGATGCCGATTTTGCCGCCCAGTTTTTCCTGAAGATATGGCGCGGCGCTGAGGTGATCCGCGTGCACGTGTGTTTCAAGGATCCAGTCAACGGTCAGGCCATTTTCCTGAACGAAGTCGATAATCTCATCCGCAGAGCGAAAATCGGTGCGCCCAGATGAATAGTCGAAGTCCAAAACGGAATCGACAATCGCACAATGTTGGGTTGCTGGATCAATAACGACGAAAGACGCAGTGAAGGTCGCTTCGTCGAAAAAAGGTTTTACGTCTGGTTTCATGTCTATCTCCAATCGATCTGCATTCGATATATTAGAGATTTATAATATGTCAACGCCCGGACCTGAAAAATATTAAAGAAGTTGAATATTTCAGATTTTGCCTTATGTAGAAACCCAAAGCGAAACGGAAATTGCGATATGTCCATACAGCTCGAAATAGATACCAACGCCCTTTCGACCTTCACCGATGGTGGATCAGACGCGCCCGACCAGGCCGCGAAGTTTCTGAAATCTATTGCGCATCGGGATCGGCTCAAAATCCTCTGCGGCCTCTTGGAGGGAGAGCAATCTGTTGCCGCGATAGAGCAAAAGGTCGGCGCGAGCCAATCGGCGATTTCGCAGCATCTTGGTAAACTCAAGGACGAAGGCATTGTGCAGGCGCACCGCGAAGGGCGTCAAATCTTCTATTCAATCTCCGACCCGACAGTCTTGAGCGTAATTGAAATCCTCTATCTCAGGTTCTGTGCGGAAGAAGATCCGGCCGAAAGCGCTTGAGGCTCGAACTGTCCGTAGACCTTCCTTACAGACCATACTACATCACCAACATTCTGAGCGCCCCGTGACTCCGAGCAACTGACAGCTCGGAGCAAGCCTTAGCGACGACATCTCCCGCCTCGACCTCGTATCCGAGGACGTTCTACCCTGTTCTCTTCAGGTAGAAAATATCTGGAATTCTGCGCGCAAGTGACCGCTGCAGGGCACTGCTCTTGAGTGCGAAGCCAACCGCGAAGTCAGATATTTACATTAAAAATCAATATAATAAAACCAACAGCGAGTCCGTTTCCGAAAAAAATTTGACATAAGTGTTAAAGTATTACTTAATGATTCCCGAATAGATTGTTATTCACTAGGGAGGACGAAATGAAACGAAGAACTTTACTATTGGCGAGCGCTGTTGCTCTGATGCCAGCGGCGGTTTTTGCGGCGGATTTGACTGTGGGTTTCTCGCAGATCGGGTCTGAATCCGGTTGGCGCGCTGCGGAAACATCGGTTGCAAAACTGGAGGCCGAGAAACGCGGCATCACGCTCAAGTTTGCTGATGCTCAGCAGAAGCAAGAGAACCAGATCAAAGCGATCCGCTCATTCATCGCGCAGGGCGTTGACGGCATCTTTATCGCACCTGTTGTTGCGACAGGTTGGGATGAAGTGCTCGAAGAAGCAAAAGACGCCGACATTCCTGTACTGCTGCTTGACCGAAAGGTTGACGCATCAGACGACCTCTATCTGACCTCGGTCACATCCGACACCGTCTATGAAGGCAAAGTTGCCGGTGAGTGGCTGGCCGAAGCAGTTGGCGGCGCGGAGTGTAACATCGTTGAGCTTCAGGGCACGACAGGCTCCTCGCCCGCGATTGACCGTAAGAATGGTTTTGAACAGGGCATTGCAGGCAGCGACAACCTAAAAATCGTGCGTTCGCAAACGGGCGATTTCACGCGAAGCCAAGGTAAAGTCGTAATGGAAAGCTTCCTCAAGGCTGAGGGCGGCGAAAACATCTGTGCGCTTTATGCTCACAACGACGACATGGCCGTTGGTGCGATCCAAGCGATCAAGGAAGCTGGCCTGAAACCGGGCGAAGACATCCTCGTTGTCGCGATTGACGCTGTGCCGGATGCGCACCTTGCCATTGCCAATGGCGAAATGAACGCAACGATTGAGCTGACGCCAAATATGGCTGGCCCTGCGTATGATGCGCTCGAAAAGTACCTCGCAGATGGCACAATGCCGCCGAAATGGATCCAGACAGAATCCCGTCTGTTCACCGCTTCGGACGACAACAATGCCATCTACGAAGAGAAAAAACAGCTTGGTTACTAAAGTTTCCTAATCAAGACACTCTCTCTGTTCTTGATTAAGTGCCCCCGTGTCTCATGATGTGGGGGCACACCCTATAGCCAAACAAACGAGATAGCTCCATGCCAGACCAGCCGACCCCAATGTTGCAAGCCCGTGGCGTCACCAAATACTTTCCGGGCACGATCGCGTTGGACAATGTCGATATCGACCTGTTTGGCGGCGAAGTTCACGCCCTGCTTGGCGAGAACGGCGCGGGGAAATCTACACTTATCAAATGCCTGACCGGCGCTTATCGGCGCGATGAGGGCACAATCACACTCGAAGGCGAACCCGTTTCGCCTGCTTCTACGGCCGAAAGCCTGTCTCTTGGGATTGGCACGGTCTATCAAGAAGTAAATCTGCTGCCGAACCTAACGGTTGCGGAAAACCTGTTTTTGGGGCGACAACCGACCCGCTTTGGCATGCTCTCGCGCAAGAAAATGGTAAACCTTGCCCGCAAGACACTGGCCGAGTTCGGGCTCGATATTGACCCCGCCGAACCGCTGACATCCTATTCTGTCGCCGTGCAACAGGTCGTGGCCATCGCGCGCGCGGCCGAAATGTCGGGCAAGGTCCTGATCCTTGACGAGCCCACCGCTTCGCTTGATCGCGAAGAGGTTCAACTCCTGTTTTCGGTTATCCGCAAGCTCCGTGATCGCGGGTTGGCCATTGTTTTCATTACCCATTTCCTTGATCAGGTCTTTGAAATCTCTGATCGGGCAACCGTCTTGCGCAACGGCCAGAACGTCGGAATGCGACGCTTGGCAGAAGTCACACAAAAAGACATCGTGACATTGATGCTTGGGCGCCAATTGGAAGAGCGAATTCACGTGCGAAGCGGCGGCACGGCCGGAGAGCTTCTCGTGAGCGCTGATACCCTCAGTAAGCGCGGGATGATCGAGCCGTTCTCGCTTGATATTCACAAGAGCGAAGTCGTGGGCCTTGCGGGGCTCCTTGGGTCTGGCCGGACCGAAACCGCCAATCTCCTCTTTGGCGCGGTTCAGTCAGACCACGGCAACGTAAAAGTTCAGGGCAAAAAAATCCGCCTAAGTAACCCGCGTGATGCAATCGCTCACGGGTTTGCGCTCTGCCCCGAGGATCGAAAAACCGAAGGGATCGTCGGGGAGCTATCGGTCCGTGACAATATTATCCTCGCCCTTCAAGCTCGTCAGGGCTGGAGCCGCCCGCTGTCTCGTTCAAAGATCAATGAGATCGCAGAGCATTATGTCGAGGCATTGGATATTCGCCTCGCTTCGCTTGATATGCCAATCCGCCTGCTTTCGGGCGGCAATCAGCAAAAAGCGCTTCTGGCGCGCTGGCTGGCGACGGATCCAGACTTCTTAATCCTTGATGAGCCGACGCGCGGCATTGATGTGGGCGCGCACTCCGAGATTATCTCGCTTATCGAAGACCTGCGCGACAAGGGCATGGCGCTCTTGGTTGCCTCCTCTGAAATGGAGGAGCTTGTCGCCTACTCGACACGCGTCATTGTGCTGAAAGATCGCGAGCAAGCCTGCGAACTGACCGGTGATGACATCACAACCGCAAATATCGTGCATGCAATTACCGACGAAACACTCGAAAGACCTTCAAATGCCCGGACCTAACAGCTCTGTTCTCAAGCGCATTCTGCCCCAGCTTGTTATTCTGGGCGTGGTGCTTCTCCTTAACTTTATTGTATTCCCCGATTTCTTTCGGATCGAGTTCAAGAACGGCCGCCTCTTTGGCAGCTTGATTGACGTACTCAACCGCGGCGCGCCAACCGCTCTCTTATGTGTAGGCATGACGCTGGTGATCGCGACGAAGGGGATCGACCTTTCCGTCGGTGCTGTGATGGCGATAGCGGGGGCAACGGCGGCATCTCTTGTGGTTGAAGGGCACGGCTGGTTTACCGCGCTTCTTGGCGCGCTGGCTGTTGGTGGTCTTTGCGGGCTGTGGAATGGGGTTCTTGTTGCTGTCATCCGCATCCAACCGATTGTTGCCACGCTTGTTTTGATGGTCGCGGGCCGCGGCATTGCACAGCTTATCACCGAAGGCACAATCCTTACGTTCAACAACGAAGGCCTCGTCCGCCTGGGTGCAGGGACAGTTGCGGGCATACCGACGCCCATTGTGATTTGGGTTGCCCTTGGCGCGCTTGCAACATTCGTCATCAGACGCACAGCGCTTGGCCTGCTGATCGAAGCTATCGGCGTGAATGAAACATCTTCGCGGCTAACGGGCATCAACTCCCGCGTCATTCTGATCTGTGTTTACGTCATGTCAGGGCTTTGTGCGGCATTGGCAGGCGTTATCGTTGCCGCCGATATCAAAGGGGCCGATGCAAACAACGCCGGCCTCTGGCTTGAGCTTGACGCAATTCTTGCGGTTGTGATCGGCGGAAACTCATTGCTTGGCGGGCGGTTCTCAATCGTTGCCTCATTGCTAGGGGCTTTGATCATACAGTCGGTCAACTCTGTCATTCTGCTGTCTGGCATGCCACCGGAGTTCAACCTCGTCATCAAGGCACTTCTGATCCTTGCTATTCTTGTGATCCAGTCTCCGAAAATCGGACACCTTGTCTATATGTTCCGCGCTGCTTCTGGCGGACGCAACATCGCCTCTCCTACGCGACCGGCAGCCTCGCCCCTCGTTCCAAACAAGGATAAATAACCATGATCCGCACCACGCATCTTCCGCTTCTGGTTACGCTTGGAACCTTTGTCATCGCCTTTGCGCTCTGTGCGTGGCAATATCCGGCGATCTTCTCAACCCGCGTTGCCGCGAACCTGCTGACGGACAACGCCTTTCTCGGCATCGCGGCCGTTGGCATGACCTTCGTGATCTTGTCTGGCGGGATTGATCTGTCGATCGGCTCGGTTATTGCGTTCACCGGCGTATTCCTTGCCGTGATCCTTAGGGACACAAACATTCACCCCCTCGCCGCTTTTGCACTTGTTCTTGTGATTACAACTGCGTTTGGGGCCGCAATGGGCGCGGTCATTCACTACCTTGAGATGCCCGCGTTTATTGTAACGCTTGCGGGGATGTTTCTGGCGCGCGGCGCAGCCTATGTCCTCTCAACTGACAGTGTGCCGATCACCCATGAGTTCTTCAGCACGCTTCAGGATATTTACTGGAAAGCCCCTTCCGGCGGACGCTTTCGCCTGATCGGTGGAGTGATGCTGCTGACGTTTATCATCGGTGCAATCGTCGCGCACCGCACAAAATTCGGCCAAAACGTTTTTGCCATGGGTGGCGGCGCGGCAACAGCGCGTTTGATGGGAGTGCCGCTAGCATCCACAACCATCCGTATTTACGCCATTTCCGGTGGCCTTGCTGGGTTGTCCGGCATTGTATTTTCGCTCTACACCTCTGCGGGATATTCACTGGCAACAGTTGGCGTAGAACTTGATGCAATCGCCGCAGTTGTTATCGGCGGAACACTCCTCACCGGTGGTTACGGTTTCGTTGCTGGTACCTTCTTCGGCATCCTGATAATGGGGTTGATACAGACCTACATTGTGTTTGACGGCTCCCTGTCGAGCTGGTGGACAAAGATTGTGATAGGTGGTCTACTTTTCGCGTTCATCCTGCTTCAGAAAGGGCTGACTTGGGCAACGAGAACCGGCAAAAGACAATCGACTGGCTTGGCAACGCCCTCGTGACTGTTGTGTCTCCTGGCGCACGTGATGCGCGCGCTTCAAACCACACAGATTTCGTTGTGGATGCCCTCGGGAAGGCCATCATTGCTGGGGAGTATCCGGCCAAAACGATGATCCCGCTCGATCCCGACCTGTGCGAGATATTCAACGTGTCGCGCACCGTGATCCGCGAAGCCAAGAAAACGCTCATTGCAAAAGGTCTTATTCAATCCAAAGCCAAGGTCGGCACCCATGTGCGCCCGCCCAGCGAATGGAATATGTTCGATCACGATGTGCTGCGATGGCACACGGCTCTGAAGAACCCGGTGCAGTTCCACGATGAGCTGTTTGAAATTCGCCTGTTCTTCGAACCCGCCGCCGCCGCAAAAGCCGCGCGAAGCGCGAACAATATCGACTGTGACAAACTGTTTGAACTCTGCGATGCCCTCGCTAATGCAGAAACCCGTGCCGAATTCGCAATTGCCGACTGTGAATTCCACAAACGCGTGCTGGGCCTCTCCGGCAACCGGTTTTTGCAATCTCTGGGCGATATCGTGCAAACCGCACTCTACTCGCTGTTCATGATCGAAAAGGATGAAACGTTCCTAAGTCTGCGCGAAGAAATTGCACAAAACCACAGACGCGTGGCCGAAGCGATCTCCACCGGGGCGGCTCAAGAAGCCAAAGAAATAATGGAACATGTCATCACACAGGGCCAACTCAGGCTCCAAGCGCCGCGAAAATAATCAGGCGCGCTCAGCAAGCGAAACTTGTCAGCAAAATCACGCAAAATCTTTACGGGCGTAAAGTTTTTTGTAGCAAAATTGAAATTTCGGCCTATCCTACTAACACAGACAAAGAGAGGCCCAGCAGGCCCGCAAAGGATGGGCGATGAGTGAGTCAAAAATAAAGAACATGGAAGACTTCGCAGCCGTTAGCGGGATCTCCAGGCCGACAATATCCAAATACTTCAACGATCCGGACAGCGTGCGGAAATCGACCCGAGCGCGGATTGAAGCCGCGCTTGAGAAGCACGATTACAGGCCGAACATTTATGCGATCAACCAAAACCGCAGACAGACCAAAAACATCGGCCTTGTGGTGCCCAACCTGACCGACCCATTTTTTGCCGGCATCGCACGTACAATTGAAGGCATGATCGTAGAGGCTGGCTTTAACCCGCTTCTGCTAAGTTCGCACGCCGGACCGGAACAGGAGTTAGCCAATCTGGAGAGCTTGCGCGCAATCAAACCTGCCGGTGTGTTGTTGGCCCCTCTGGGCCGAGCTTCCGATCATGAACGGGTCGCAGAGTTCGCAGAGGAAGTCCCGACCGTGCTGTTTGACGCCAATCTTGAAGGCGTTGGCGAGGCATTTTTCGGCTCTGACAATGATCAAAGCATTGAATTAATTGTTGAATACCTATGCCGAACTGGCGAGCCCCCCGCATTTTTCGAAATGAAGAACCCGATTAACCCTAACGCCTATAAACGTCGGACCGCATATGTCGCGGCTATGGAGCGGTTAGATCAAGAACCCCACTTGATACAAACAGATGGCGAAGGATGGGACTTTGAAGAGATTGGGTTCAAAGGCGGAACAAGGTTGATCGAAAACCGTCTACTGCCGACAAACACGGTACTTTGCTCAAACGATCGACTGGCGATCGGCTTTCTGTCCGCTGCTTATGAAAACGGCCTGAGAGTGGGCTTGGGCGCAGGAAGCGCTCTCCGTGTTGCCGGACATGACAATCACCCCTTCTCTCAATACACCTGCCCTTCCCTCACAACCGTTTCTCAGGATTACGACTCAATTGGAGCGCGCAGTGTTGAAACGCTTCTTGCCCTAATCGAATCAGAAACCCGCGCGAAAGATAGAGACGTCACGTTATTTGAAGGCCGACTCATCATGCGGGGGTCTGCCTAAGTTATTGATCTTGCATGCGCAAATATAAAACTTTACGCGCGTAAAAATAATATTTGACGCAACGGGACTTCTGAGGTTACGCTTTTGGTGCAACTTCTAGACATAGGGAGGATCGGATGTCCTATAGAAACGCGCTTGGTACAGTCAGTGCCTTAACTTTGATGGCCGGTGTGGCAAGTGCCGAAACCAGCCTCACTATCGCGATCGTTAACAACGGTCACATGATTAACATGCAGAAAGTCGCCGAGGCTTACACAGCCGAGACAGGCGTTGAACTGAATTGGGTGTCGCTGGAGGAAGGTGTTCTTCGGGAGCAAGTGACCTCGGATACTGCCACTGGTGGCGGTCAGTATGACGTTATCAATATCGGTATGCAGGAAGCACCAATCTGGGGCGCTGCAGGCTGGATTGAGCCTCTGAACTTCGGCGATGAATACGATGTCGAAGACATTCTCCCTGCAATTCGTGCAGGCCTGAGCCACGACGGTCAGCTTTACGCTGCACCATTCTATGGCGAAAGCTCGATGGTGATGTACCGTAAAGACCTCACCGACGCAGCCGGCGTTACCATTGCTGACAACGACAGCTGGGATAACGTAAAGGCCGCAGCCGCAGCCATTCACAACCCAGACGAAGGTGTTTACGGCGCATGTTTGCGCGGCAAGCCAGGTTGGGGTGACAACATGGCGTTCATCACAACTGTCGTGAACTCTTTTGGTGGTGCATGGTTTGACAAAGACTATCGCCCAACCATCGACAGCGACGAGTGGCGTGCGGCAATCAACTTCTACGTAGATCTGCTGGGCAACTATGGCCCTCCAGGCTCTGAAGGTAACTCGTTCAACGAAATCCTCGCGCTTTACAACGAAGGCAAGTGCGGCATGTGGATCGACGCGACAATCGCGGCATCGTTCCTCGAAGTGGACGGCGTTGCATACGCTCAATCGCCAAACGCCGGCAACCCGGTTGGAGCCAACTGGCTCTGGGCATGGGCAATGGCTATCCCTGCAGGTTCGCCAAATGCAGAAGCAGCGGCTGACTTCATCGAATGGGCAACGTCCAAAGAGTATGTTCAGGCCGTCGGCAACCATCCTGATTTTGGTTGGGGCTCCGTTCCAACTGGTCAGCGTGCATCGACCTATGCACTGCCTGAATTCCAAGCTGTTGCAGACTTTGCAAAAGCGGAAATGGCGGCAATTGAGAGCGCAGCTCCACAAGCCACAGACCTGAAGCCATACGTTGGCGTTCAGTTCGCGTCTATTCCGGAATTCCCTGAAGTCGGCTCTGCCGTAGCTCAGGAAATGGCTGCAGCACTGTCCGGTGCTAAGTCCGTAGATGAGGCGCTTGAAGCCTCGCAAGCGGCCGCAGATGCTATCATGCAGGAGGCTGGATACTACTAGTCTCCACTCCCCAGGAGGGCCATATGCCCGTATGGCCCTCCACCCTTCGACGTCGCTGACTTGCTTTCACGCACGCACGACACGTAACGTCCAATTTAATTGCAACCTAGAATATCGCGCTTAACGACAGATCGTCGTTTTGCCGGGAGGATAGCTTCATGTCTAAGAGAACGCTTCCAAGGCTCCTGCAAACACCAGCGGTACTATTGCTTTTGGTTTGGATGCTGGTTCCCCTTGGGATGACCCTGTATTTTTCGTTCATTCGCTATGTGCTTAACAGCCTAAGACGCCCCGAATGGACAACACCGAGCCTGAGCAACTGGCGCGGCTTCGGAAACTACGAATTCGTCCTGAAATCCAAAGATTTTATTCTGGCAATCCAGAACAGCCTGCTGATCGTGTGCAGCATTCTGTTCCTTACCGTCATTCTTGGCGTGCTAATTGCCGTACTGATCAACCGCGCCTTCCCTGGCCGTGGCTTTGTACGCGTGCTATTGATCTCACCGTTTTTCGTGATGCCAGCGGTGAATGCTGTGCTGTGGATCAACATGATCCTTGATCCGGTTCTTGGCCTGCAAGGCATCGCCGTGGGAGGCATCAATGATCTGGTCGATGGGTTGCGCAATGCGCCCCTGATCGGGTGGTTCTTTTCGTTGTGGCCAGAACTGGAGCCGATCTCCTTCCGCGCCACACAGACATCGGCTCTGGCTGTTATCATCATGGTGACATGGCAGTGGACACCCTTCGCGATCCTGATTTTCATGACTTCGCTTCAGTCGGAGGACCAACAGCAGAAAGAAGCCGCTGTTCTAGATGGCGCAAGTGCATGGTCCCAGTTCCGGTTCCTAACCTTGCCACACCTCGGACGCCCGATTGCGATCGTTGTGATGATCCAGGCAATCTTCCACCTGTCGCTCTACGCCGAAATCGAGATCGTCAGCCGTGGTAACGGAAACAAGAACCTACCGTATCTGATTGGTGAATTCGCCAACAACAACATTGGGGCTGCCAGCGCAACCGGCATCTTCGCAGTCATCCTTGCCAACATCGTCGCAATCTTCTTGCTGCGTATGATCGGCAAGACATTGATGGAGTAATCACCATGGCCATTGTCGCTCAAACAACAAAGTTCTCAAAGATCGCTTGGCCTGTGCTGGCCTGGATGGTTGGCCTGCTGTTCTTCTTTCCTATCTTCTGGATGGTTCTGACCAGCTTCAAAACAGATGCAGATGCGGTGAAGCCCGAATATCTGTTCTGGTTTAAGCCAACGCTCGATAACTATCTGAACATGACCGAGAACTACGACTACTGGCGCTTTGCGCGCAACTCGGTCATCACCTCGGTTTTCGCAACGGTGTTTACCCTTTTCGTCGGTATCCCAGCAGCTTACGCGATGGCGTTCAACCCCAGCCGCGCAACCAAAGATGTGCTGATGTGGATGCTCTCGACCAAGATGCTTCCGGCTGCGGCGGTTCTCTATCCGATGACTTTCCTAACCAAGAGTCTCGGTCTGTTTGACACCCATTTCCTGATCATCATGGTGCTCAGCCTGATCAACTTGCCAATCGTTGTCTGGATGCTCTTCACCTATTTCAAGGAAATCCCCAAAGACATTATCGAGGCCGGCAAGATGGACGGCGTGGATACGCTGGGAGAGATCAAAGAGATCCTGGTTCCGCTGGCTTGGGGCGGCATCGCATCAACAGCCCTGCTTTGCTTCATCTTTTGCTGGAACGAAGCCTACTGGACCGTGCGTCTCACCACCACTGAGGCCGCAACCCTGTCCAAACTCATCGAAGGCAACCGCGCACCAGAAGGCCTGTTCTTCGGACGCCTCTCGGCTGTCTCTACCGCTGCCGTCGGACCGATCGTCGTGTTGGGCTGGTTCTGTCAGAAACAATTGGTCCAAGGCTTGACCTTTGGCGCCGTGAAGTAAGGAAAATCAACATGGGACGCATTTCACTAGAAAACGTTACAAAAACCTTCGGTACCGTTGAGGTCATTCCGCCACTAAACCTGACAATCGAAGACGGCGAGTTCGCGGTTTTCGTCGGACCATCAGGTTGCGGGAAATCCACCCTGCTTCGGCTGATCGCGGGGTTGGAAGAGACCACCTCTGGCCGAATTCTGATCGACGATCAGGACATGACAGAGGTGCCGCCCTCCAAACGCGGATTGGCGATGGTGTTTCAATCCTATGCGCTCTATCCGCATATGACTGTTCGCAAGAACATTGCCTTCCCGATGCGCATGGCGGGCATTGACGAAGCCGAGCAAGAAAAGCGGATCAACGCAGCAGCGGCGGCGCTGAACCTGACGGATTACCTCGAACGCAAACCGGGGCAGCTTTCAGGCGGGCAACGCCAGCGGGTTGCCATTGGCCGCGCGATTGTGCGCGATCCTTCTGCCTTCTTGTTTGACGAGCCCCTCTCCAACCTTGATGCGGCTTTGCGTGTCGGCATGCGGATCGAGATCAGCGAGATGCACAACCGCATGGCGACAACAATGATCTATGTGACGCATGATCAGGTTGAAGCGATGACAATGGCCGACAAAATCGTTGTGCTCCAAGCCGGTGTGATCGAACAAGTGGGATCCCCGCTCGATCTTTATCACAGGCCACGCAACAAGTTTGTCGCTGGGTTTATCGGCTCGCCCACGATGAATTTCATTACCGGCGAAGAAGCAACCAAACGCGGGGCAGACACCATCGGCATTCGCCCAGAACACACCGAAGTCAGCACGACCGAGAGGATGTGGAAAGGCACTGTTGGCGTCGCCGAACACCTTGGCTCGGATACCTTCATCCACGTCCACGATACTGGATTGGCTGAAACCTTCACGGTGCGGATCTCTGGCGACATTGCCGTCCGTCACGGCGACACAGTTTATCTAACGCCGCAGCCTGACCAAATTCACAAATTCGGGGCGGACGGATTGCGCATCGAGTGATGATTGCCCCCTGCCCCTTCCCCTGACATCCGGCCGAAAGAAAGAAGAGCTGATGGGACATTTCGCGAGGAGATCGGTGACGATGAAACTCAGAAACACGACAATTCAAAACTTGCCCGACAGTGTTTTGGTGCCAACCTATGATCGCAGTGCGCTCACACCCGGGATTGTTCACATCGGGGTTGGGAATTTTCATCGTGCGCATCAGGCGTGGTATCTTCATCGGCTGATGCAAGAGGGAAAGGCGCAAGACTGGGCTATCATCGGCGCTGGCGTCCGAGATTACGACAGCGCCCAACGCTCCAAGCTAGAGGCGCAGGATTACTTAACAACTCTTATCGAGTTGGACCCATCAGGCACCTCTGCGGAAGTTGTCGGCTCCATGATCGATTATGTCCCGATCGAAGACGGCAACCAGCCATTGATCCAGCAGATGACCGACCCACGGATTCGTATCGTCTCTCTGACGGTCACAGAGGGCGGTTATTATCTTGACCCTGCGGACAAACGTTTTGCACCGACCCATCCGGATATTGCCTTTGACGCTCAAAACCCAACCACGCCCAAAACGGCCTTTGGTGCAATTGTAGCGGCCTTGAAAGCCCGCCGCGATGCTGGCAGCGGCCCTTTCACCTGCATGAGTTGTGACAACTTGCCAGGCAATGGCCGCATTCTAAAAGAGGTGGTGATCGGCCTCGCAAATCTAAGTGATCCGGTTCTTGCGCGCTGGATCGAAAGCAATGTCAGTTTCCCCAATTCCATGGTCGATTGCATTGTACCCGCCACAGGGCCAAATGAACTGGAGCTGGTTCAGCAACTGGGCGTCGACGACATGGTTCCCGTCACCCACGAGAACTTCCGCCAATGGGTAATTGAAGACGCGTTCTGCGCGGGCCGCCCCTCTTGGGAAGATGTCGGCGCAACAATCTCAGACCGCGTTCACGACTTTGAGGCCATGAAACTGCAACTCCTGAACGGCGGGCATCAGATCGTTGCCAACCCTGCGGAGATTGTCGGCATTTCAACCATTTCTGAAGCAATGGAGCACCGGCTGATCAAGCGGCTGTTCCGCAAAATTGCTTTGGACGAAATTGCGCCACATATCGAAACAGTTCCCGGCTGTACGCCAGAGCAATATGTCGATCTGGTCGATGTTCGGTTTTCGAACCCCGCGATTGTCGATACCGTTCGGCGCGTTGCGTTCGACGGGTCCAGCCGACACACAGGAGCGCTTCTCCCTCTCATACGGCTGGCCGCATCACAGAATGCCCCCATCGACGGGCTTGCGCTTTCTCAGGCACTCTGGGCGCGGATGTGCACAGGCACACGCGAGAACGGAAGTAGCATTGAGCCAAATGACCCTGTTTGGGCGCAGCTGACGACCGTTGCAAACGAAGCAAGGCAAAACCCGCAGGCATGGCTAGAGCAACGAGAGTTCTATGGTTCCTTGGCTGATGATCCAAACTTCAGAGCGAAGTTCGCCTTATGGCTCAAGCAGCTTCACTTGGAAGGCGTTGAAGCCACGATTGTTACGTACTTGAACACCTGAGCGGGTGAAGAACGGTCAGAGGCCGGGCAAAATTCTTGCCTCACTTGCTGTGCCAAGCGCACACTTGGACCAATTCGACAACGCGTCAGAAAAAGTGCGTAGAAAAAGGCAGTAATCTTATAGTGAACGCCAAGCCGATAGTCGCATGATACTATAGGTGTATGTCCGAATACTTGAGAAAATAGACTGCCCCTATTCTAACCCAACAGCGGTCGTTTTTTTTCGTTGTGGGCGAACCGCGGCGCAAAAACGTCCAACTCATCAGTTTCGCAAAGGATTTCTGCGGAACCTTGCGGACGACCAGTAACCCAAGATGTAGTATCCTTCTGCTTCGCAACAAACTGTATAGCGGGCGTTTCGCTCAATTTCTCAAGCAGATTTTGGGTGTAACAGTCATCATAAAATTCAACGACGAAGAATAGCCAAGAATATTGAACACGATATCGAGGTGGCTTCCGTCACGTCCTCTTGTTGAGCGGACATTCCTGTATTGCCCCATAGGGTGGCAAACAAGCAATTGATGCCTCCCAAGGCATAACCAGAGGGCGAGCCAAATTGCCAGCAACACCGGCAGCCTGTTTCGGTTCCCAAACTAAATCACAACTAACCACGTCAGCATGGGTTTTTTTCATCTGCGCAAGAGACTCAAATTTATCGGCGAATAAGGCGGGCATCTTGCTTCGCCTCAAAAATATCTCGCCTTTTGCATGTGAAACCCTGACGGGAACCGTTTTACGAGACAACCCAACGGGATGCGTCGTAATTAGAAAAAATGCGAACCTGCCGAGGCTCAGAACGCGCTGTGCGGTCGCAGAGCCTATCTACATTAAAACCTCGGCAGAATGTGTTATCGGAGCGATGCCAGCAACGCTTGCGATGGATCGCCCGTAGCTGGAACGCCAATGCTCGACTGATAAGAACTGATCGCCTTGCGGCTGTTCGGACCAATCACGCCATCGGTTCCACCTGTGTCAAATCCTCTCAAGGTGAGGCGTTGTTGCAGGAGCACGCGATCGTCCTTGGTCAGGCCATACTCATCAGGTGGAAAGCTCCCATTCAGCGGCCCGCCGCCAGCAATCCGGTCGGCCAAATGGCCAACGCCAATCGCGTAACTATCTGAATTATTGTAGCGTTTGATGACGTCAAAATTGCGCGTCACCGAGAAACTTGGGCCGCCAGGCTGGGGCTGAATGATACGCCCTTGCGGGGCATTGTTGCCAACTTCTCCGCCCCAGCGAACGCCCGACACCCAACCGTTGCGCGCAAGATAAGCCGCCGTCGACGCAAGTGAATCCGCTGGATCATCAGACCAGATATCGCGGCGACCGTCCCCAGTGAAATCAACCGCAAAGGCCTGATAGCTGGTCGGAATAAACTGGGTATGTCCCATCGCTCCTGCCCAAGACCCCTTTAGATTTGCAGGCGTAGTATCGCCGCTCTGAAGTATTTTAAGGGCTGCAATCAGTTGTTTTTCAAAGAACGCACCGCGGCGCCCGTCGTAGGCGAGTGTGGAGGTCGAAGAAATAACCGGCACATCACCGCGCCTTTCCCCATAGAAACTTTCCAAACCCCAAATGGCGGTTACAATCTCTGCCGGAACGCCATAGCGAGCCTCAACCGCCGAAAGCGTGCTTTGGTGCCGTTGAAACGCCGCGCGCCCCTTCGAAACCCGCTCGTCCGAGGCCGCAATGGCAAGGTAATCTTCTAAAGTTCGGGTGAATTCGGTCTGGTTTCTATCCCGCTCAACGACACCTGGTAAATAGCCCGTGTTACGGAACGCGGCATTTAGGGTCGCAGGCGATATTCCTTGTCCGCTGGCGCGGCTGCGAAAACGTGAAACCCACGCGTCATAAGAGGAATTCGGTGTCGGCCGTAAGTCGGCTGGCAATTCACCACCGCCCCCAGCGATACTTGGCCCAACGGTTCCGACTCCACCACCACAAGCGGTCAGACTCAGCCCCATGAGCCCCAAAAGTGTTGTTCTTCGTGTAAGGTTCATCTGCTCGGTCCTTAAATCTTTCCTCCAGCGTAGCCTACGCGGCAAACAGAGAAAAGCAGACTTACGAACTGAAGCGAAAGCACATGCCTTAACTCTTCATAACTAGGCAAAACTTTTCAATCAGACGTTATGGAAGAGAAGAAAATGTTCAGAAAAGAAACGAAATGCGCGCAAAACCATCTGCGCATCGTCATCAGAACAACGTTTCCGTGCCGTTATCTATTACGCGCTTAATCAGTAAGTAGTGGCACAGTTTCCGGGGGCCAATAAAACCACCAAATAAACCTCTCCCCTGCGTCGGTCAACCACTTGCAAATCAACCGCGTTTGAAGGGTTTACGCCTTCGTCGCATCTGCGAGTTTTCTGTCGCGGAGGTACATATCTCTCGACGGGATGATGTGGGCTTCAACAAGGCGGTCCAGCACCTCCAGATCTCCACCACTAGCAGCCTCGATCATTGCCCTGTGCTCTGATGCCGCTTGTTTGAGAAGCTTCGGGTCCGCAATACGATAGGAACGTATTGAGTTGGTCGCAGCGGCAACTTGCCGGATCGTGTTTGCTAAAAATGGATTACCGCATTGATCGAACAGACAGTCGTGAAAGGCATTGTTGCACTCGATTACATCTGCCAGACGACCATCGGCACAAGCGGCTTCGTGCGTACTGGCCAATTCCGAGAGACGAGCGAGAACTGCTTCATCGAGGGGAAGTTTAATTTTGGATACCGCCAAACGATGCAAATCAACGCGAAACTCGTAAAGTGATTTCACCTCATCCTGAGTGTACTCCCGTACGCGCGCACCTTTGTTTTGGCGGCGTTCAATTAGCCCCCGCTTTTCAAGTTCGTTCAAAGCGGAACGAACCATGTGGCGCTTGGCATTCAACTTTTCCATCAGCTCGTCTTCGACGAGACGTTCGCGTGGACGCATCCGGCCAAGTACGATCTCTAACTCGAGATCATGAATGACCTGATCGAGGCTTTTTGACTGGGCGACATTTTCTTTGCGTCTAGGCATGGTTCAAATCTCCAGATCAAAAACTGAAATCAGTTTGCGGATCTCTTTTCGAGTCAGCAATCGAGTATGGCTGCCCGCGGTTTCAAGGGCAAGTCGCGCTGTCGCTTCAAGCTCTTCCAGCGCAAATACCGTCTTTTCAAGCGTCGCGCCTGCAACAATTGGTCCGTGATTTGCGAGTATTGCGGCGGATGTGCTTTCCGGCAAAGCCGATAGTGCAATGTCTGCCGGATCAAGGAACCCGAAGCTGCAGCCTGTCGGTGTAACCGAAAGAGAACCGTCCAAAAGTCGCACCGAAATATTACCCGTAGAGCCATGCGTCAGTCCGCGATCATATAAAAAGCGCGCAAAAAGACATATGCGTTCGCGAAGTTTGTTTTGGGATGTCATTTTTCGAGCCTCATGAACACAGCAACGTTTTTCTGCACGACCCAAGGCGTCACCGTTAAATCAAATTGTTTGAAGTGATCTGACGCAAGGTGTTGATCAAATGCAGCGGCACTGTCGTAAACTTCATATAGAAAAATTTGCTCTGGCCTTTCGGACGATTGGCAAACATCAAACTGCTGGCATTCAGGCTCAACCCGAAGCGAAGTCGCGGCTTGCTGCTGCATCGCGGGCAGGAAGTGGTCTAGATGTTCCGGCTTAATCGTGAACTCAACAGTGACAACAAACATGGAATCTCCAAACTTATAAGGCCGCGAGGGCGTCAAGAAAAAAATTCGGCCCGCCAAAGTTTCCGCTTTTGAGGGCGAGTGCGAAGTGACCTGCCTGATCCTTGGCAAGGCACCACGGGACGCCTGGGGCAATCTCATTGCGTAGGCTAAGCCGGTCCGCACCAAGCCCGCTTGTAACGGCACCCGAGGTTTCACCACCCGCCACGACAAAGCGCGTTGCGCCGGCCGTTCGAGCGGCAGCAGCACAAAGGGCCATCGCGCCCTCAATGCGAAGACTGGTATTCTCTGCGCCCATCTGCGCTTGAATAGCCCTCATTTCTTTGGGGTCAGTGGTGGATGTAAGCAAAAGTGGCGTATCACCCAGCTGACTAATCACCTGATGAATGAGCTCCATTTCTCCTCGAGGCGATAGATTTCGCGGATCAATGCGGATTACGCGCCCGCCTGATGATGAATAGCGTGCCACCTGCTCTTGCGTTGCCTTCGAACAGCTCCCTGAAATAAGCAACGCGGGACCATCGGAAACAGATTGGTACACGGGAGTTCTTCTCACGGATTGAATGTCTTTCGCGCCATAGGCTGCTGCGGCAAAGGCACTTCCACCGACCAAAAGCGGCAAGTCTCCGTATTCATGGCCAAGTGTTTCGAGATCGTCGCCATCTACAGCATCAGCTATGAAATGGGAAAACCCATCTTCGACAAGTGACTCGGTAGCCACGCGATCTTGCCCTTGGCGGCTCACGCGTTTGCTGACTTGTGGAGATAACACACGCACAAGATCGCTCTCTCGCATTGGTGTTAGTGGGTGATCCTTCATCGGGCTTTCCGCGAGCGGCACCCCATTCACATAAAGGATACCATCACGAACAACGCGCCCATTTTGAGGGAAAGCTGGGCAATATACGGTATAAGTCGCACTCATTTCAGACATCAATGCTTCAGCAACCGGGCCGATATTGCCCTTGTCGGTGCTATCGAATGTCGAGCAAATCTTCCAATAAATCCGCGTTGCCCCTGCGTTCCGCAAACGAGCTAAGGCTTCTTTGGCCTGTGCGCGGGCTTCCTCCACCTCCGTTGAGCGGATTTTCAGCGCAACAACATGTACCGAGGCGTCTTGCAGCAAATCCTGCGTCGGCATCCCACTATAAAGTGCAACATCGTTACGTGTGCGGGCGAGCAGCCCCCCAACGTCCGTCGCTCCTGTGAAATCGTCTGCTATGACGCCGACTATTTCGTTTGTCACAGTATTTCCTTTCAAAATGGCCTTAGGTTTCTCGCGAAATTGTTAGAAGGGACAGTGCTACACATGACCTTCACCGAAAGAGATTGGTCTTTTTCTTCCCACACAGCCGACCTGAACGAGCATCCCCCTGCCTCTAAGAATCTCCTCCGCCTAGGCCGCAAGTGCATGTTCTACCTTTCAATTTTTAGCTTTCAGAGACCGAACAAAAACCCGAGAAAACATATTACTGACAGTATGTTATGCTGATATCCGGTAAATTATCAATAATTTTATTGACAGAAAGCCCTAGCCAAGTCATCAGTTATAGAGAAATCTGTCATCAGGGAGGACGACATGACATTTCGAAATAAGACATCCGCACTCGCGGTAACAATCGGGCTGATTGCCGGTGCCAGCCAAGCGCAAGAGTTGACGCTCTGGTCGCACTGGGCAGATCAGGCCGCAAAGGTTGAATTCGTAGAAAGTGCTGCCAAAGCATTCGAAGAAGCCAACCCAGGCGTAACGATCAAGATCAATTGGTACCAAAAAGAACCGCTTTATGCCGCGCTCAAGACGGCACTCACAGCGGGCCAAGGGCCAGATATCTTTTACGCAGAGACAAGCCAGACTGAATACATGGAGAACGGGCTGGTAATGGATCTCAAAGACAAGCTGGATTGGGATGCAATCGAGCCATGGGCAACCGAGGTCTGGGGCTATGAAGGCGGCGTCTATGGGTTCCCGCTCGAAGCATGGACGGTTGAAACCTATGTGAACACCGCATTAGCGGAAAAGGCTGGCGTTGAAATCCCTGTTGAAGGGTTGGTTGGAGCATCATTTGTCGATGCCGTGACCAAAATCAAAGCAGCAGACATCACCCCGATGGCGCAAGGCGTCGGCGACCGCCCCTATCCTGGCGCGTTTCTTACCCATGACATCCTACTCAAAAAGCTCGGCGCAGAGGACTATGCCAGCTTGCTAAAGGGTGGCGATGTTAAATGGGATGATCCGCGTGTTCGCGAAGGGCTGGAATATGCCAAAGAGATCATCGATGCAGGCGCATTCCCTGCGTCTTTCTCGTCCATCAAACTTGGCGAAGCGCACCGTTATTTCCACACCTCACCTGGAGCGGTGATGTTGCAAATGGGGTCGTTCTATCCAAGCCGCGCGTTCGCTTCGCCTGACGAGGGCGGGCAGCCAGCTGACTTCGATATTTCGATCAGTCACGGCCCTATTCCAGAGGACGCAGCTTGCCCGAAATGTAAGACAATCGCCGTAGGTGGGTCTTACGTTGTGAATGCGGGCTCTGAGAATGGAGACCTTGCGGCAGCGTTCCTGAACTCGATGGCGACGCCGGAAATGGGCAACAAATGGCTCGAAGCCAACCTTGTTCAAACCGGCATCAAGGCGGACCCTTCAAAGATCTCCGGTGACAATGCAGCTTATTTCCAAAAGCTCGCCGCCGCTAACGAGGGAGCCAGCTATACCTACGGTATCCCTGTTCAGCAGATGCAGGGCACACCGCGCGAGACCTTCACTCAAACCATCAATCAGGCCTTTCCCGCAGGTTTGATCAGCGTGGATGAAGTCATCGACATGATGAGCGCCGCCTACTAAGCGCTCCCCTTTGTGGCCGGGCAACCTCTCGCCTGGCCACAACCTTTCGGGGAAAATCGGCTATAGTCCCGATCCATCTTTCTCATTCCGGAACCCGACACGTGACCCATAATTCACCTGCAATTCAAAAGGAGCGCGACCACGCCAATCCTATCGGCGCAATCGCAACCTTTCTTTTGCCTGCCTTACTGATCTATGCGGCATTCACCGCCCTTCCAGTTCTGCGGACATTTTATAATTCGACCCATCTGATTGTACCCAACAAGGCAGCTGAATGGGTTGGCTTCACCCACTACATCGAACTTTGGACAGACAGGATCTTTTGGAAGGCGGTCTGGAATACTTTGACTTGGGCAGCGGTTGCGCCAATCCTCGAAGTCAGCATCGCGACGCTTCTGGCCCTTTGTCTATATGCCAAAGTACCGTTTTCACGCGTCTTGCGCGTTGCGTGGTTTACTCCAGTTCTCATGTCATATGTGGTCGTAGGCATCCTATGGATGTGGATTTACAACTATGAATGGGGCGCACTCAACACGATGTTGCGCGCTATCGGACTTGATAGCTGGGCGCAACCATGGCTCGGGCATCCTGATACCGCGCTTGCGTCGTTGATCGCAGTAACCACGTGGATGTGGACCGGTTTCAACATGGTTGTGATCCTTGCCGCGATGTCCTCGCTACCTTCGGAAGTTCTCGAAGCGGCCGAATTGGACAACTGTGGATGGTTTGCCAAGCTTTGGTTCGTCATCCTGCCTTTGATCCGACCAACGCTGTTAAATCTGATCGTGCTGAGCTTCATCGGCAAGATGAAAGTCTTTGACCTCGTCTGGGTAACGACACAAGGCAACCCTCTCTGGGCGACCGAGACCGTCTCTACCTATGTCTACAAACGAGCCTTCCAATGGTCGACATTTGACCTCGGATATCCCTCTACCATCGCGGTTGTTTGGTTTGTCATTGTTCTTGCCGGTGTGCTTGGACTGACCTTCCTATTCCGCCAGAAAGATAAGTTGGAATACTGATGAGCGCGGCCAATCACTCCCCCCGTATCAGCAGCAGCAGCCTGCGCATGGCGGCCCTCGTGCTGTTCATCGCGATCTATACGGCCTACTCGGCTGGCCCCTTTGTTTGGGTGGCATCTATGTCGCTAAGAACCACAACCGAGATCGCAGCCAACCCGTATGCGCTGCCCTGGCCCTGGCATTTCGACAAATTCGCAAGTGCCTGGTTCGACAGCAACTATGACACCTATTTTTTCAACTCGGTGAGTATCGTCCTATCGGCAGTGGCTTTACTGACAATCATTGGTGGCATGGCCGCGCATTGCTTCGCGCGCTACCGCTTCCGTTTCAAGGGCTTCGTCTACTTCCTGATTTTCTCGACCATCATCTTTCCGCCACAGGTGACAGTGATCGGCTTGTTCCAAATCATGGTGGACTATGGGCTCTATAACAGCCGGATTGGACTGGTTCTCGTATATGTTTCAATCCAACTTCCGGTGACGATCTATATCCTTGAATCCTTCTTTGCCCGCATCCCCAAAGACCTGTTTGAGGCCGCAAGGATCGACGGATATTCGGAATGGGCAATCTTCTGGAAGATATCGCTACCCGTTGCACTACCCGCAATTTCGACAACGGTGATCCTGAACACGATCCTGCTGTGGAACGAATTCCTCTATGCGGTTGTCCTAATCACCGAAGACGACAAACGCACCCTTCCTTTGGGCGTCCTCCGTTTCTTGGGCGACCAGCTCGAAGACGTCGGAATGATCGCCACTGGCCTGATGATCGCGATCGTACCTGTGGTGCTGATCTATGTGTTTTTCTCCGAGCGCCTCATCCAAGGGATGACCGCCGGAGCCGTGAAATAGAAAGACCAAGAACATGGCAATTGTAAAACTGAACAAGGTTGGCAAATCTTACGGCAATGGTGCCGTGATGGCCGTCGAGGACGTAAACATAACCATCGGTGACGGTGAGTTCATGGTTCTGCTGGGGCCATCGGGGTGCGGTAAGTCAACGACACTTCGCATGATCGCAGGACTAGAGAGCATCACCGAAGGCGAGCTTTCAATCGACGGTGAACGCATGAACGCCGTGCCCGCCAAGAACCGCGATATCGCGATGGTATTCCAGTCCTATGCGCTTTATCCGCACATGTCAGTGCGCGACAATCTCGGCTTTGGCCTGAAACGACGCCAAACCGATAAGGCCGTAGTCAAGAAGCGGGTCGAGGAAGTCGCGGCCTCGATCGGCCTAACCGAATACCTTGACCGGAAACCACACGCATTGTCCGGCGGCCAGCGACAGCGCGTGGCACTCGGACGCGCGATTGTGCGTGATCCCAAAGTGTTCTTGTTTGACGAGCCTCTTTCAAACCTTGACGCCTCCCTAAGGGTCTCGACCCGAGCCGAATTGGTGCGCCTACATCGCGAACTGGGAGCCACGATGATCTATGTCACTCACGATCAGGTCGAAGCGATGACAATGGGCGACCGCGTCTGCATCATGTCTCATGGTGAAGTCGCGCAAATTGGCAAGCCAATGGATGTCTATTTGAATCCCGCTTCGACCTTTGTGGCTTCTTTCCTCGGCAACCCGCCAATGAATCTGATGCCCGCAACCGTAGGAGAAGGGGTCATTGAAACGGGTTCAGGGACTTTGGCCTACACTGGGTTTGCTCCCGGCATAGAAATCACGCTTGGATTGCGCCCCGAAGATTTGCGCCCGACCACGAATGCCGCCGAGGCTGTCATCTCGGGCAGAGTTTCTTCGCTGGAAAGCCTCGGAGCAGAGACGCTGGTACATGTTGAGACCAATGCTGAAAAACCCGTCATCCTCCGCGACGGTCGAATAACCCCCGCGCGGATCGACGACATCATCCACCTAACTTGCGACCCAGAGATGGCACGTTTTTTCGACGTGGACACAGGCCGCGCCATCACCCCCTCCGGAGATAAGACATGAGCTTTTCGAACCAATTAACAGCCTCCCGCACAATAGCTCGGGCATCAAAGCAAGATATTTCTGCTTTTGCTGATGCCCCGGTAGGCAACATTGTGGATGCTATCGGGCGCAGCGGTGCGATGGACTTGGCGATCAAGCCGATCACCGAAACAAAACAATTTGCCGGTACAGCCCTGACGGTGAATGCCGGACCTCGTGACAATCTCGCGCCTTGGGCAGCATTGCGGTTGGCGCAACCTGGTGACGTTATGGTGATTGCCACTGGTGCCCATAAGGAGGCTTCTGTTTTGGGAGATCTGCTTATTGGTATGGCAAAGAACGCAGGTATTGTCGCAATTGTTACTGATGGCGTGATCCGCGATATCTCCGGGGCAAATGCCGTTGGAATTCCTGTTTTTGCCGCAGGCGTCAGCCCAAACTCACCCCAGAAAAACGGCCCAGGTGCCGTTGGCCTGCCAATAGTCGCTGGTGGTGTCGCGGTAAAGCCCGGCGATATTGTCTGTGGCGACGAAGACGGAGTTGTCGTTATCCCATCCACACAGATTGACGCTGCCAAGCCTGCACTCGCCGCTGTGCGCAAGAAAGAAGCCAGTATGGAGGCCGCCGTTGCAGATGGAGCAACCGCGCCAGACTGGATCGCTGATCTGCCGTTGGATCAAGTTTTTACTTTCGTTGACTGAGGCTGCTATGACCCGCCCTTTGCGTGTATTCTACAACTCTCTTGGAACACCAGAGATGTACAAGCTGATCCGCTCTCGCATGGGGGCGGGCCTATCATTGGTCACGCTAGAGACCGATGAAGATTCCGAACGCCGCGCAAAAATTGCCGATTGCGATGTGGCGATCGTCGCAGCTAAACCGCTGACCGCCGAGGTCATTGCCGCGGCGCAGCGGCTAAAGCTCGTCCACCACCAAGGGGTTGGCTACCACGACACTGTTGCGACCGAGGCCCTTACAGAGCGGGGAATTCGGCTGGCGTTGACCCCCGAAGGCACAACAATCGGGGTGGCGGAACATACCCTGTTGCTTGCCTTAGGCGCAGCACGGCGGGCTGCATTTGCTGATGCCGAATTGCGACAGGGTCGCTGGCATGTGAATGCATTGCGCCCTGTCTCCGTGGAACTGTTCAACAAGACTGTTGGTCTCATCGGGTTTGGTCGAATTGGGCAGGAAGCCGCAAAACGGTTCAACGCGTTTGGCTGTAACTGTATCTTCTTTGATCCGGCTATCTCAGAGCCCGCAGGTTTGCCCGCGACAATGGCGAGCTTCGAGGAAGTTGTCGAAACTTCTGACATCTTGTCCCTGCACCTCCCCTTGTCACCAAGGACCAAACACTTGATTGGCAAAGCGGAAATCGCGCGGATGAAACAGGACGCAATCCTTGTGAATACAGCGCGCGGCGGAATCGTTGATGATGTGGCGCTCGCCGAAGCGCTCGCAGCAGGCAAGCTACTTGCAGCAGGTCTCGACGTTTTCGAAGGCGAACCAATTGGGGCCGACCATAAATTTTGTGGCTTGCCCAACGTCTTCCTTACACCGCATATTTCGGCGGGTACACGAGACGCAATGGGACACAAGATGACCGCTCTCTTCGCAAATCTGGCTCGCTTTCAAAAAGGCGAGCCCCTCAACAATGAAGTGGCCTTGGTGTCTGCATGATCGACACACACGTTCATGTGCTGGACCCCGAGAAGTACCCCTACCCGCCAGACAGCCTTGGCTATACGCCAGGGCCGGAAGAAAGCGGCACTTTGGGCACACTTGAGCAGCTCATGGATGCGCATGGGATCGAAGGCGCTGTACTGGTTGCAGCAAGTGTTTACGGCGATGACAACCGCGCGATGCTGGATGCTTTTGCTGCCCATCCTGACCGATATCGCATAATCGCGGGAGTATCTGTCAACGATGTGAAAGCAATCGAAAAACTCGCGGCAACGCCCGGGGTCGTGGGTATTCGATTGAATCTGGTCGACGATTCCTCTCAGTCTGGGGCCACGACGATTGCGCGCTTGATGGACGCGGCTCTCGAGGCTGGGCTCTCTGTCTCGGTTCAGGCAGCTCCAACAACGGCGGCCAATGTGCTCACCAATGTTCGTGAGGGTCACGTGATCCTTGATCATTTTGGCCGCCCCGACCTCGAGGGCGGTATCGGCACTTTGCGAGAGATATCTCAACGGCCGGACACTTGGCTTAAACTATCGGCAGGATTTCGAATTGCCGGATCATGTAAACCAAGTGAGGCGCCGCTTCTACGCGAAGCAGTCGCAGCCTTTTCAGAAGATCGTTTGATTTGGGGGTCGGACTGGCCTTTCATCAATTTCTCTGGCCAGAAGCCCGACTATGCTTCGGTCTTGCAAATGGGTCCGGCGCTTTCGAAAGCGGATTTTGCGAGAAATTCACGTGCACTATTTTGGGAGCAGACATGAGCCAAGTCTTGCGAGTTGGGATGATCGGAGCGGGCATGGTATCTCAATATCATGTCCAAGGGTGGCTTGACTGCCCAGAAGCACAATTGGTTGCCATTGCCGACCCCGATATTGAAAAAGCGCGCGACCGGGCCACAAAAGTAGCGGGCGCAAGCGCGCACACCTCATTGGAAGAAATGGTCGCGAAATGTAATCTGGATGCGGTTGACATAGTCGCGCCTCCGGCAGCACATGCGGCGCTGATTTCGCGGGCTCAGGCTGCCGGCTTGCACGCAATTTGCCAAAAACCCCTCGCGCCCAATGCCGACATTGCAAAACAGATCATGGAAAACAAAAACTCGAGTTTACGCTCCATGGTGCATGAGAACTGGCGATGGCGGCATCCCTATCGTGCATTGAAAGCCGCGCTGGATCGGAAAAAAGTAAGCGTCCCCAACTCATTTGAGTTCAGGGTCGAAAGCTCTGGTTTAGTTCGGAATGAAAATGGCATCTATCCGGCGTTGGAGCGGCAGCCATTCTTTACTTCTATGCAGCGACTTCTGGTCTTTGAATTGCTCATCCATCACCTTGATACGCTGTCTTTTCTCTTTGGCGATATCAAGATCCGGTCCGCGCAACTGCATCACCAATCTGGCGTTGTGCCTGGCGAAGATGGCGCGGAGATCTTGCTATCTGCAGGTGGAATTGAAGGAAAACTCATTGGTAGTTTCTGCGCGCCAGACGCTCCACCCATGCCACGCGACAGACTATTCTTAAACAATAGCGACACACCAATAATAGATGGATGGTCGATGAAGTTGCCTAACGAACAGAAGCGCAGTTGGGACGAGCACGTCGCCTATCAAGATAGCTATTCCGATACCATCAGGCATTTTCGACACTGCATCGGAACCGGCGAGAGGTTTGAAACAGAAATACAGGATGCAGTGGTGTTGCAATCAGCGATTGAGCAGATCTACGAGTATGCCTGAATGCCTCGCTCGTGCCTGAATTCTGATTATCTTCACAAATTCCATAAGCAGCTCAAAAGTTTCAGAGTCTGGACACGATCTTGATGATGTCTAGCGCCGACATTCTTGTGGCATTTGACATTGATATAAAAGCCGCTCGTGCGCAGCGATGCTGCGGATAGGTCTAATGCCCAAGAAAAGGAAACCACTTGTGCTTAGCGCATTGTAAAAACTTTATGGACAGAGATTGAATTATTATCAACCAACGCGCGCCTTTCTTTTGTTTAATCTGACTCTGCGAGCGTCTTGAATAGAGACCTGAGCCCCAAGCAGCCTCCATTTTCGGAAGAGACTTTGGGAATAACAAAACGAACTTTCGCAACCATTTTGTCCATCGTCTTTTTCACTGCAAACTCCATCGGCGTCAGAATTCCCAGAGCCAAATGGGGTCCGCGCCTGGTGTTGTTTTCTGCCAAGAACCCTGCGTTTCCCGAGCCATTGTCAGTGAATTGAACAACGTTTCGTTCAGACATTTGCCCTTAAACTAACCATTGAATCTTTCAAAGTACCCGTTGTTGTGGCTTGCAGGGGCGATGAAACACCGGTCGTTTCCGGCGGCCTGACCCCATATCAGGATGGCCTTGCCTGTAAACTCCCGCGCATTGATCATTTGAATGAGTTGTTCGTAAATGCCTCGCTCTTCCATTTGTCCGCCTTTTGCTTGAGCGGTGACTTCACAAAACCAGAGGGGATTCAGGGAAACAGGTCAGATACAGCGTAAGTGACACCTAAATGATTGTAGAAATGAATAGTTCTCAACGCCGGCTCTCTAACTCCTATCAACCCAACTCCCCAGTGATCGCAGGCGCTCGTGAATATCACATAAAGTAGATAGCTATCGAAAACCATGACTTGGGCTAATAGAGTGACCAATCCGAACCAATACAGATCAAGCAACTAATAAATAGCAAATTCTGGGAATTAGTGGTGCCCCCACACGGACTCGAACCGCGGACCTACTGATTACAAATCAGTTGCTCTACCAGCTGAGCTATAGGGGCACTGGAGGGGTGATTAAACCGAAGCTTCGGTGGGTTCAAGCCAAAATTATCGCCTTTTTCAATTTTTTTTCGATTGCCCTTGGGGCAGGCAGGAATGGCTCTTCAACGAGCGCACGAATTTGGCTTGTTCCAGCTATGGTTAGCGTTATTTGGAGGCGTTCGTCCGCGCCATAAGCAGGACAGCGCAAAGGCTTACCAACATCACAAGAACGGCAGCTGGCGAGGCCATTTCGAGGTTTTCGAGTGCGGCTTGCTCGTAGACTCGGGTTGCCAAGGTATTGAAATTAAACGGTCTTAGCAAAAGAGTCGCGGGAAGCTCTTTAACGCAATCCACGAAAACCAACAGAAGCGCTGTACCAATCGATCCGCGAATGAGCGGCAGATAGACACGCCGTAGAGCACCGCCAGCGGTTTGACCGAGAGAGCGCGCTGCGAGCGGCAAGCTCGGTGCGACGCGGCCCATTGCGCTGTCTACTGCGCCCTGAGCAATTGCGAAGAATCGCACGCTATATGCAAAGACGATGGCAAAGCCCGTGCCTGTCATCAATAGACCGATAATCAAGCCGGTTGTGGCCTCGACGAAATCGGCGAGAGCGTGATCAGCGGCGGCCATAGGGATAAGGATTCCGACCCCCAGAACGGCTCCGGGAGCGGCATATCCAAGCGTCGTGACGGGCAGCAACATGCGCGGCAACCGGCTTCGTGCAAGGCGCACGCCATACACAAGAAAACAGGCCGCGATGACTGTGATGACCGCCGCGGATGCGCCAACTGCGAGTGTTGTCACCAATGCGTCGGTCAGCCCCCTATCCTGCCATGCGCCAGGGGTTGTAAATGCGTGATAAGTCAGCACACCAGCGGGTAGCAGAAAGCCAACGGCAAACGGCACGAAACAGAAGAAACTTGCGAGCCACCCCTGATACCCACGCAAAGGAATTGGTACGATCTGGCGTGTTTGGCGCGCGGCGTTGTGGTAGCGATTTTTGCGCCGTAGGATTTTCTCAAAAGACACAAGCAATAGAACCAGAATCAGAACCACACCAGCGATCTGGGCTGCCCCGCCCGCATTACTGCTCTCAAGCCATGTGGTAAAAATCCCTGTCGTAAGCGTTTGAACCGCAAAGAAATCCACGGCGCCAAAGTCGCTCGCGGTCTCCATCATCACGATAGCGACGCCCGCTGCGATCGCAGGACGCGCGAGCGGAACGCCAACCTTCCAAAACCGCTTGAACGGCCCTGCCCCAAGCGCACGAGCAACTTCATAGCTACCGCCGGAATGTTCGCGAAACGCAGCACGCGCCAAGAGGAATACATAGGGAGACAGCGCCGCCGTCAGCACCACAATCGCGCTGCCCATGGAGCGCACCTGCGGGAACCAGTAATCGCGGCCATTGGTGTACCCCATAACATCGCGCAACAGAGTTTGGACGGGGCCCGCGTATTCAAGAAAATCAACGATCCCATAGGCCCCGAGATAGGCCGGAACTGCCAGCGGCAACAGCAACAGCCACTGGAACCAACGCACACCGGGGAAGAGGTACATCGTCGTGAGCCATGCCGCCCCTGTACCAACCGCTGCACTCAATGTGCCGACAGAAATCATCAACACCAAAGTGTTGGTCAGGTAACGCGGCAGGGTCGTTGCCATGAGATGCGGCCAGATGTTTTCGGTCGGGTGGAATGCAATCCACACAACAGCGACAATAGGCGCCGCAACGGTCAGGGCGATCAGCAAAGCGCCGATTGACCAGAGGTCTGGCCGCAAGCGCGTTTTCGCGCCGTCTGCGTGGATGTTTGTATCTTTGGTCGTCATTTCTGTGGTGCTAACGGAAAGCTGTTTAACTGTCCAGAAAACCAAGTATATTACTTAGGAATGGGCAAACAGGGGCACCGATATGCAGGTCGTATTCCATCTTGGCGTACATTCCACAGATAGCGACAAGCTGCTCAAAAGCTTGCTCAAGGATAAAGGGAAACTGGCGCTTCATGGCGTTGCGGTTCCCGGCCCCGGAAAATATCGCGCCCTGATCCGTACAACCATCGCCGACCTTGAAGGCGCGCGTTCAAATCAGGAAACCCGCCAAAAGCTGTTTGACTCGATGCTACAGGACAACACAATCGAGCGCGTTGTTCTGACGAACGAGAACTTTATCTGTGTGACGCCTCGGGTGTTTGACGGGATTGGATTCTACCCCCAAACCATTGAAAAGGTTGTGAGTTATTGCAACCTGTTCTACGGGCACGATGTTGAATTCCAAATCGCAATCAGCAATCCAGCGGTCCTGATCCCCACGTTGTTCAACCGTATGAACGACATCAGCTACAAGGATTACCTATCGGGAACGGACCCGATGAGCCTGCGGTGGTCTTCTGTTATCAATCAAATCCGCGAGGCCAGCCCGCAATCCAAGATCACCTGCTGGTGCAACGAAGACGCGCCTGTGATCTGGTCCGAGGTGCTACATTCGCTCGTCGGTCTTGATACAAGCTTTGCATTTCGCGGCGAATACGACCTACTTGAAGAGATCATGACCAAAGAGGGGCTGGAGCGGTTTTATGCCTATCTCAAGACCCACCCGCCACAATCCGCACTGCAACAGCGCAGAATCATCGCGGCGTTTCTTGATAAATTTGTGCGGGAAGAGGTCTTGGATATCGAAATCGACCTCCCCGGTTGGGACGACGATTATGTCGCTGCGCTGACAGCGATATATGAAGACGACATCCTTGAAATAAAACGAATTCCGGGCGTGCGGTTCATCGAACCCTAATTCACGCCCGTAAACCGTTTCGGTTGGCCAATTACATGCCCAGCGCTTCTTTGTACATTTCCAGAACCGCTTCTTCCTCGGCCAGATCATTCGCATCACGCTTGCGCAACGCTATGATTTTTCTCATGACTTTGGTGTCATAACCGCGCCCTTTGGCTTCGGCCATAACTTCTTTTTGTTGCTCTGCGATGTCTTTCTTCTCGGCGTCCAGCCGCTCGATCCGCTCGACAAACTGGCGCAGCTCATCCGCTGTTACCCGGTAGCTCGCATCGCTTGAAATATCATTCATCTCTTGGCCCTCATTGCTCGGTTTGGCCCTTGCTACCCAAGCCGCGCCTCCCCCGCAAGGGGCTTGCTCTTGGAAGAGAGTTCCTTTAGGCGGCTGGGGCACATTCCACAGGAGGTTTGCATGGATTGGTTGATTATCACAGGCGCGGTGGTTTCCTTTTTGGGACTATGCGGATTGGTGTATTGCATCGTTTCCGCAATGAAAGCGCGCAAATCCAACCTCGATGACGAAGCCATGCGCGTTCATCTTCGTGGACTTGTGGCGTGGAACATGGGCGCACTGTTTACGTCGATCCTCGGTCTGATGATCGTCGTGGTCGGCATCATGTTTGGCTAAACGCGCGCTTACACGGGCATATTGTCAAAGAAATCGTCCGCGTCGTCATCCTCAAGCGCCAGTTCGAAATCCACAAGATCCTGTGGCACAGGCAAACCTAGCGCCTTCAACTCCGACAGTTTTTCGCGCAATTCCTCTTGCAGAACATGCCGGTCTTCCGGCTTTTTCTCTATCTCGTCCAACAGGGTAAGAATTGCGGCTTTCAGGTCTTCAAAGGCCATTTGCTCCTCCTTTCGTTC
Source organism: Halocynthiibacter sp. C4 (assembly GCF_028823805.1). Lineage (NCBI taxonomy): Bacteria > Pseudomonadati > Pseudomonadota > Alphaproteobacteria > Rhodobacterales > Paracoccaceae > Halocynthiibacter > Halocynthiibacter sp. C4. The sequence continues at coordinate 367,028 of NZ_JAPEIE010000002.1, forward strand.
TGTTTCCACGCATTTGGCCACACGTGGTTCTCAAGCTCTCTCAGGTTAGCTTAGCCCATCCCACGGACAATTGCATTGCGGTATGTCAAGCTATTGACTTCAAGTGATCAGCCCTTAGCCTGACCCTCCGGCCCCTTGCCACATTGGCAAATCAGGCGCCGGCGTAACAGATTTCGGGGAAATGACATGGACGCAAGCTGGATTAACGGGCTGATCGGCGGGGTGCTGATTGGCTGTGCCGGAGCGATTTACCTCTTGGTGAATGGCCGGATCATGGGCGCAAGCGGAATTATTGGCGGCCTCGTGGATGGAAGCGCGCGAGCGATGTGGAAAGAGCGGGGAGCTTTCTTGCTCGGACTGTTCGCCCTACCCGCGCTGCTGGCGGCAACGGTTTTGCCTAGCCAGACCAACCTCACGCCCAACCTCATTGTGGTGGCAATCGCGGGCGTTCTCGTTGGGGTCGGCACACGGATCGCAAACGGCTGCACCTCCGGACATGGAGTCTGTGGCATCAGCCGACTGTCGCTGCGAGGAATCGTTGCAACCATATTCTATATCCTCGCGGGCGGACTGACCGTCGTTCTGTTCCGACACATTCTAGGAGTTATCTGATGCGCGCGCTCTTTGCATTTATTGCCGGAAGCCTCTTCGGCACGGGTCTCCTCATTTCGGGTATGACCGACACACAAAAAGTGATCGGGTGGCTTGATGTATTCGGTAACTGGGATCCAACATTGGCCTTTGTCATGGGCGGCGCGATCCTTCCGATGGCCGCCGCATGGGCCTATTCCCGTGGGCGCTCCCCCAAACTTGGCGGAACATTCCCAACCCCGCCCGAGCCGAAAGTAGGCCGAAACCTAGTGATTGGCTCAACGCTCTTTGGCGCTGGCTGGGGGCTTGCGGGCCTCTGCCCTGGTCCTGCCATCGCTTCACTCTCGTTTGGCGGCACTGGCGGCATAGTATTTGTGGCTTTTATGCTTGCTGGAATGATTTTAACGCCGCGCCTTAAGTCACAACTGGCTCTGGCGTAGGGTGCATGCTATGAGGCGTTCATGGATATTCGTGTGATTACTGACCGCTACGCCGTTTCCCCGCAGATTGAGCCGGGCGACGTTGCCGAGCTTAAAGATGCCGGGTTTACCACGGTGATTTGCAACCGCCCTGATCCAGAGGTGCCTGTCGAGCTACAGGCCGCTGCGATCCAAGCCGCTGTAGAGGCCGCCGGATTGCACTTTGTGCTTAATCCGGTTGTGCACGGACAGCTGACGCAAGATATCCTTGATGTTCAAGGCACCGCAATCGACGAGGCTTCAGGGAAATGTTTTGCCTATTGCGCATCTGGCAACCGATCAACCGTTGTCTGGGCGCTCGCAAATGCTGGCCGTATTCCAACGGAACAGATTATCGCCGCGGGCGAAGCTGCGGGCTATCAGATCGAAAAAATGCGCGATCAGCTTGAGATGCTCGCGGGCGGTTAACTCATTATTTTCACTCGAAAGATCACTTCTCCTCTCAATCTATAGTGAGGGGAAGATCATCAAGTGCGCTCATATCCATCGGCGGCAACTCTCCTAAATCCGGCAAGGCATCTAATCCGCCGTTTTGCTCATTTTCCTCAAGTCCAGCCTGAGGCAAATCCGCCATAGGCAAGGAAGGCAACTCCTCTTCTGGAGTGGGAGATAGCTCCGAAAGATCGTCCGGAACGCCTGTTCCCTCTGGCTGACCTGCGAGCAGGCTTGTCATCGGCGGCGGCGCGTAGTCGGCACCGAGCGCTGAAAGCGGATTGTCAGAAATTTGTGGTTCCTGTGAGTCTACAACCGGCAACGACGGTTTCTCACCATCAGTGATCATGACCGCCCGCCGCCCATCGCTCTGGCCAAGCTTCCCGGTTATCGCAGTTTTGCCATCCAACCCGACAAGCTCGACATGAGTTAGAACGTGGCGCGGAATCTCCAATTCCTGCCCAACCCGTAGCGATTCCAGCGCCTCGACATTCAACGAAAGCCGGAACAACTGCGCATCTAGTACCGCTTCGCCCTGCATAACGTTCTTGTGCATTGCGTCCGCCCACGCAGCTTTTTCGGTTTCTTCCGAAGGCTGCTCTTCTGGCAGTTGCAGCTCCGGGAACCCAAGAAGGATGCGACCCTGTTTTGCCCCCTGCCCTAAATCAACGTCTACGGTAAACACATGATATTCCGCTTCGGCCAAGAGCAAAGGCAGGTGCCGCCGCTCATCTACTGAGCGATAAACGCCAAACCCCGCGAAGCGCTCCATGTCTTCAGCGCCTTCAAGTTGGTGAAGGAATTCCGCAAGCAGAACCTCGAAAAACGGCTCGGCGAGCGCGGCATCCGTTCGGGTTGGTTTGCGATCAGCGCTTTCGGTTTTGCTTACGCATCCCATTGTTTGAATTTCGATGAGCGCTGCGAGCATATTTGCGTCCGGAACAGCGATAGCAAGCCTGCTGTCTCGAGCCTGCAAGAGCAGCATCAGTTGCCCATCCTCGATCTTCTCGATCAACGGTTCACGCTGTACATCCTCAGCAACAAGGCCCGTCACTTCGAGCGGCAAATCAAAAGCAGAATCCGCCGCCTTGGGTAGAGCAGACCGCAGCGCACGAATTGTTTCGCTGCCGCGCGGGTCTTCCTGCGGTTCAGAAGTCCGCAGCATCCGCCGAATGACGGATTCCCTCTCTGCTCCTAATAGTTCGCGTGACGACATAGCCCGAATTCACCTCTGCTTCGGCCCATCATTGCGACACATGGTTTATAAATGGTTACGCTGCGCGCAGGTCCCAGACCGAAAATGCCACTATTCCGCAACCTGACTGCCGAAAGTGAGATCAGTATCCTCTTCCACAGCCTTCGCAACAAACTCCGCAGGAAAGCGTACCCTGAACGCTGCGCCGCCCTGCCCGGGCAGATACACGACTTCGCCACCCAGATTGATCATAATCTCACGACAAATCGCCAACCCAAGACCAGCCCCACCCGCAGCGGCCTGATCGCCGAGACGGGAAAACTTCTCAAATATAAGGCTCTGATTTTTCTCCGAAATTCCCGCCCCATTGTCGGTAAATATGATCTCGACCATTCCGTTCACACGCGAATTTCGGACGTGAATTCGCAGGGTCGGATTATCAGCAGTACAGTATTTGCGCGCGTTGGTAATGAGGTTGATAAACACCTGTGTCAGGCGGTCTGTATCGGTTTTGAGCGTGATATCTTCGCGAGACGGGTTACGCTCGATTTCAAGCGCTGTGCCCTCGTTTGACAGGCTTGCGGCGAGCGCGCGGTCCAGCAGCGTTTTCAGGTTTTCTTCCTGAATGTTGAGCGAGACTTGGCCGTTCTCCAACACCGAAATATCCAGAAGATCATCCAACAGTCGCGTCAGACGCTGCGCTTCGTCATGGATGATACCCGAATATCGAGACCGATCAGCCGAAGGCATCCGCCCCCCGTCGCGCAGGATTTCGGAAAAGGCGCGGATAGAGGTCATCGGTGTGCGCAATTCGTGGCTGATCTGGCTGAGGAACGCATCTTTCTGGATGGACAGTTCGGTGAGTTTTTCGTTCACCTCGCGCAATTGCCGCGCGGCGCGCCCAAGTTCTGCGGTTTTGGCCTCAAGCTGGTTGGAATACTCCATCATCTGCGCGGTTTCATCGGCCACCGCCATCAAATCCTCAACCGAAACTGTTGCCCCACCTACAATTTGTCCGATCATAGCGTGCGCGGTCGCGGCCCCAACGGAGCCCGCCAGTTCCCGCTCCAATTGCTCAAGAAATTGCGGTGAAGGATCAGGAAGAAAGCCGCCCTTCCCCTGCGCAACGGCCACAGTCTGAAAAAGCCGCTGCGCCTGTTCGGGGCCCATAATCCGCTGCGCCATGACGAGCAAATCCTCCGCCTCGCCCACGTGCCCAGCCCAGCCCTTCGCAGCTTGAGAGTGTTCGAATACATTGACGATCTGCGCGCCTTGTAGCCGCTCCATCGGCGAGGGGAAGCTCAGCAGAGACCCTATGCAAAATCCGAGCGTATTCAAAGAGATAGACCAGACAATCGCATGAACCACCGGATCAAGCCCCTCGATCCCGAACAACGCTTGCGGACGCAACCACGTTATCCCGAAAGGCCCTTCGGCGAGGAAAGCCGCGCTCATCAAGCCGTTGGCGCCAAGGCTTGGCAGAAACATCGTATAAGACCAAATCGAGAAACCAATAACGACGCCAATAATCGCGCCCGTCCGCGTGGCGCCGCGCCAGAAAATACCGCCCAGAAGCGCGGGCAGAACCTGCGCAACCCCAGCAAAACTGATCAGACCGATCGCAGCCAGCGCTTCCCCGCCGCCAGAGAAGCGGAAATAGAGATAGCCCAGCGCCAAAACGCCCGCGATTGAGCAACGCCGCGCAATCAACACGACCTGTCGCACATCGCCCGAAACCATCGCGCCGCTTTTGTTTTTGCTGAGCCAGATGGGCATGACGATATGGTTCGACACCATGGTTGACAGCGCAATGGCCGCCACAATCACCATCGACGTCGCCGAGGAAAACCCGCCGAGGAAAGAAAGCATGGCCAGCCCGTTTTGCTGCTGCGAAAGTGGCACGGTTAGCACGAAAAGGTCAGGGTTGGTGCCCTCGGGCAGGAGATCAAGGCCGACAACAGCGATAGGCAACACAAAGATACACATCGCGAGCAAATAGAGCGGAAACGCCCAGCTCGCGGTGGCAACATGGCTTTCCTTAGCGTTTTCAACCACCATGACCTGAAACATACGCGGCAAACAGATGAACGCCGCCGCTGACAGGAAGGTCAGGCTGATCCAACGGCTTGCGTCGGGTTTGATCTGTGAAATTTCAGAGGCATCGATGCGGGCGAGCGTGTCGCCAACCCCTCCGGCAACACCCCAAACCACGAAGACACCAACAGCGATCAATGCGACCAGCTTAACTACAGCTTCAACAGCGATGGCGGTCACAACCCCGTGGTGTCGCTCGTTGGCATCGAGGTTGCGGGTTCCGAACAGAACCGTAAACACCGCCAGCCCAGCCGCAATCCAGATGGCCGTGGAATTGAGATCACGCGCAGCTTCGGATTGCGGGTCCGCAAATACGGCCAATGAAAGCGTAACTGATTGAAGTTGCAGCGCAATATAAGGCGTCGTGCCGATCACAGCCAAAAGCGTAACGATCACACCGAGAGACGTGGATTTTCCAAAGCGCGACGAAATGAGGTCGGCCACGGAGGTGATACGTTGCATCTTGCCGATCCGCACAAGCTTGCGCAAAATCCACCACCACCCGATCATTACAATGGTCGGGCCAAGGTAGATCGTTGCAAACTCAAGGCCAGATCGGGCCGCGTATCCGACCGCCCCATAGAAGGTCCAGGCTGTACAATAGATCGACAGAGAGAGCGTATAGACAATGGGCGATTGTAACCAACCAATGCGCCCTGCTGCCGCTCGCCGTTCGGCAAACCATGCGATCAGAAACAGCGCAGCCACATACGCAAGACAAACGGTAACGAGAACATTGAACGAAACCATATCTTATTCCGCGCCAGACCTGTTTTCCGCTGATGCCTCTTGCGCATCCATCGCTGCTTCATCAATCCGCCGCAACCTCACAGAAAGCCCTGCGGCGATAGCAATCAAAATGATCCACGCCGCAAAGAGAAACAGTACCGTCCCCGAAGAATTGGCCCGTTGCAGAGCCTCGCTTCCAGAAACGGTATCCGACCGGATCAAAGGAAGCAGAAAGACAAGCAACACAGCGCCCATAATCGGCAAAAGCCGCGCGGCATCCATTGTTCGGCGTTCGCGATAGGTCTCGCGCGCAAGGAACAACGGTGCGGGCCGTTTGCTCATACGCCTGCCAATTCTCTCATGCTTTCAAGAACTTCAGCGTTGGAAAATGGCTTGGTCATAAACCGGCTCGCTCCAATCCGCTCTGCGGCCTCGCGATCCTTTGTTTGCCCACGTGCCGTCAACATCAACACCGGAAGCGCCTCTGTTGCGGGATCGTTGCGCAGCTCTTGCAAGATGTCAAAACCGCTTCTGTTGGGCAGCATCACATCCAAAACCACCACATCAGGCGAAACGTTGCGCACAGCCTCTACCGCCGTTTTGCCATCTGCGTGCGTATCCACCCGCCACCCATCGCGGGACAGGATAAAACGTATCGCTTCAACAATATTTGGCTCATCCTCAATGAGCAGGACATGTTTGCCCATCTGTCACTCCCCTTTGACAGCGTAGTCAGCCATTTCGATCATCGGGCGTGCCCAATGGGTCCGTCGCAATGTTCAAGTGGCTCGCGATACTATCGCGAAACAATGTTACCATGTCAAAAAATAGATTGGCGCACCATGAACTATGTCAAAGTTTTCGCACCGCTCAGAACAAGCGGCGAAGGCTCGTTAGCAATTTCGGGCACCAGCGCAGGCGGCAGAATGAGCATCGACGCTTCGTGAACGGGCGGCGCATCAAAACTCAACGGCGATGCTGGAAGGCAGATCGCATAGGTCAGAAACCGGCGCGACGCGCTGCCCTGCCCTTGCTGCACCACTTGGCGCAATGGCATAATGGGGCGTGCAAGCGCTTGATAAAGAGGCCAATCCTCATGCGCCCCAGAGAACCGCGGCAAAGGGAAACCATCAATCGGCCGCCGCAGGGTGAGCGCGCCGGTGCCATCACAAACCGCAATACCAATACGCGTGCTGTCGTCTTCGGCGGGTAAACTGACCATTCGCCGCATGACGGCCGCAAGATCGCAAGAAAACTTCTCTGCAAGCTGAGCAGGGTTATAGGCATGCTCGACAACCGCTTCGGCGAATTGCGCAAGCGGCATTTGAGCGGCATCCTCGGCATATCGCTTAAGATAGGCGCGGACAGTTTCGCGCGCCGCATCATTCGGAAGGCTCGACATATCAAGAATGGCTTCGATTTCCTCGCGCGCCGCCACGCCTTCCTGCCCTGCTTCCAAGGCCGCAACATGATATTGACGTTCACGCAGAAATGCCTCCAACGCCTCAAGTGGCGTGTTCATCCCGCTTACCGGCCCCTGATCGCGATCAAGGTAAGTCACCAGCGCCTGTGAGCTTTCGGCAAGGCGAACGGAATCTTCATATAGGTTGCGCTGGAAACGGTCGCGCCACGCCTGCTCCATCTCCTGCGGATCAGCAAGGATCGCGGCGGTTGAACGGATTGCCGTCACCGTTGAAAGAACCTCGTGCATCGCGCCAGACAGCACAGGATCATGGGCGAGTCGATCTGTCAGAGCCTCAACCTGCCGCTCCAACGTCGCTATCCGAGAGGTCTGGTCCGCCAGTAGCGCCGCCCACCCCGGATAGCGTGCAGCAAAAGCCTCGATTTCAGCGACCTCGGGATCAAGCTCCATCCGTTCCGTCGCGGCCGTCAGAAGCTGCGCAAGAAGCGTGGCCTCTGTTCCTTCGGAGAGGATCGAAGGCTCTACTCCAAGCGCGCGCGCAATATCGACCAAGAGTTTTCCGCCGATTCTGCGGCGGTTATGCTCGATAAGATTCAAATACGACGGAGAAATTCCGACCTGCGCCGCCAATTCCCCCTGTTTACGGCCGAGCGCCACCCTTCGGTCCCGAATGCGGTGGCCTGTCAATTCGCGCGCAGCCATAAAAACCTCCTGTTTTTGCAAGCGTTTCTGCACTTGCGTGCAAATATCTTTACAACAATTTAAAATGACCTGTCGATATTTTTACAAAAATATTGTGTGTTTAAAAGCTGTTGTTGCGAAATTTTCGGTCTCCCAACAATACTATTAGTGTTCTGTAAAGGACGGGCGGCGTAAGCGGAGGAGGCTTGTGTCGCAATAATTCAATCGGGAGGATATGAATGTCCAACTCTAAACTTACTCGTCGTGGTCTGTTGAAAACCAGTGCTGTTGCAGGCGCTGGTCTTGCTGTTCCCACGATTTTCACTGCGTCTTCTGCTTCGGCATTTACGAACGAGCCGACTGGCAGCACCGTAACGCTCGGGTTCAACGTGCCGCAAACAGGCGCTTATGCTGACGAGGGTGCAGACGAACTGCGCGCTTATGAGCTTGCGGTCGAGCACCTTAACGGTGGTGGCGACGGCGGAATGCTCAATACCTTCAGCTCGAAAGTGCTGGAAGGTAACGGCATCCTCGGCAAAAAAGTAGAATTCGTAACTGGCGACACGCAAACCAAATCGGATGCGGCGCGCGCCTCTGCGAAATCCATGATCGAAAAAGATGGCGCCATCATGATCACTGGCGGTTCCTCTTCTGGTGTGGCGATTGCGGTGCAAGGTCTCTGTCAGGAAGCTGGCGTGATCTTTATGGCTGGTCTGACCCACTCGAACGACACCACCGGTAAAGACAAAAAAGCCAACGGTTTCCGCCACTTCTTCAACGCATATATGTCTGCCGCTGCGCTGGCACCTGTGCTTGAGAAGCTTTATGGCTCCGACCGTAAGGCATACCACCTGACTGCTGACTACACATGGGGTTGGACCCAAGAAGAGTCCATCGCCGCAGCAACAGAGGCCATGGGCTGGGAAACTGTCAACAAGGTGCGCACACCGCTCGCCTCCACTGACTTCTCGTCCTATATCTCGCCTGTGCTGAACTCCGGCGCCGACGTTCTGGTTCTGAACCACTACGGCGGTAACATGGTGAACTCGCTGACCAACGCTGTTCAGTTCGGTCTGCGTGAAAAGCAAGTGAACGGCAAGAACTTCGAAATCGTTGTTCCGCTTTACTCCCGCCTGATGGCGAAGGGTGCTGGCGCCAACGTTAAGGGTATTCTTGGCTCCACAAACTGGCACTGGTCGCTTCAGGACGATGCGTCGAAAGCATTCGTTCAGTCCTTCGGCACCAAATACGGCTTCCCGCCAAGCCAGGCTGCACACACAGTGTACTGTCAGACCCTGCTCTATGCAGACGCAGCGGCACGCGCCGGTTCGTTCAACCCATGCGCCATCGCAGAAGCCCTCGAAGGCTTCGAGTTCGACGGTCTTGGCAACGGCCCGACACTCTATCGTGCTGACGATCACCAGTGCTTCAAAGACGTGCTGGTTGTGCGTGGTAAAGAGAACCCGGAAAACGAATTCGACCTTCTCGAAGTCGTCGAAGTTACTCCGGCCGCTCAGGTTACTTACGCACCGGATCATCCGATGTTTGCAGGCGGTGCATTGGGCAACTGTAACCCAGGCGCTTAATACCGCTTACACCTTTCGTTGGGCGCAGGTGATGCGCCCAACACCTTACATTCTCTGCAGTGGCACCACGCCCGCAGAATGCTTCCAATCACGAAATCTTATCGGGTGGGGAAAATGGACACGTTCCTTCTTCAAATTCTAAACGGTTTGGACAAAGGCTCCGCTTATGCGCTGATCGCCCTTGGCCTAACCCTTATTTTCGGCACGCTTGGCGTGGTTAACTTTGCGCATGGGGCGCTGTTCATGATCGGTGCGTTTTGCGCCGTAACCCTGAGCCGCATTCTCAATCTGTCCTATGAAACCATTGATCCCGAAAAGAAAGACTTTCTCGGCAACCCTGCCGTGGTCAAAACCACCTATGTCGAAAGCTGGTTCGGCCCCGAGGCGGGCGCATGGATCATCGACTGGGCTGTGCCGCTGGGCATCCTATTCGCGATCCCGATCATGCTGCTTATCGGCTATGTGATGGAACGCGGCCTCATCAAACACTTCTACAAGCGCCCCCACGCCGACCAGATCCTCGTGACCTTCGGCCTCGCCATCGTGCTTCAGGAAGTCATCAAGTATTTCTACGGTGCAAACCCGATCCCAACCCCTGCCCCATCGGCCTTCAAAGGCTCATTCGATTTCGGGGTGCTGCTCGGGATGGACCCGAACGTCATCATCTACCCTTACTGGCGGATGATCTACTTCACCTTCTCACTTGTCGTAATCGGCGCTGTGTTCAGCTTCCTCCAGTTTACCACCTTCGGCATGGTTGTCCGCGCCGGTATGGCAGACCGTGAAACCGTTGGGCTGCTGGGTATCAACATCGACAAGCGCTTCACCATCATGTTCGGCATCGCCGCCGCTGTGGCCGGCCTTGCGGGTGTGATGTACACGCCGATCAACTCGCCCAACTACCACATGGGCATGGACTTCCTTGTGCTGTCCTTTGTTGTTGTGGTTGTCGGCGGCATGGGCAGCCTTCCGGGCGCTGTGCTCGCGGGCTTCCTGCTCGGCATCCTTGAAAGTTTTGCCTCGATGAACTGGATCAAAGACATCCTTCCAGGCATTGACCAGATCATCATCTATCTGGTTGCGATTATAATCTTGCTCACCCGTCCACGCGGGCTCATGGGCCGCAAAGGTGTGATGGAGGAATAATCATGCTCGGTCTGAACCAAAAAGACACCAAATTCTTGCTCATCGTAGTGGCGCTGACGTTGCTCACGCCGTTCCTAACCCAACCCTTTGCCGAAAGCTCGGGCCTTGCACAGTTCAACGCTGGCTATCCCGACCTTATGCAACGCTTTGCAATCTATGGCATTTTTGCCATCGGCTTTAACATCCTCTTTGGCCTGACAGGATATCTCTCCTTTGGTCACGCGGCGTTCCTCGGTGTGGGGTCCTACTCCGCGGTCTGGATGATGAAACTGCTGACAACAAACGTCATTCCGGGCATCATCCTTGCGATTGTCGTATCGGGCCTCTTTGCCCTGTTGATCGGCTATGTATCGCTGCGCCGCTCGGGGATCTACTTCTCGATCCTGACACTTGCGCTCGCCCAGATGAGCTTCAACCTCGCTTATTCGGTGCTTACACCAATCACAAACGGCGAAACCGGCTTGCAGCTGACCCTGAATGATCCGCGCATCCTTGGCGTCACCGCAACACCGGATGGCTCGATCCCCGCAACCCACCTGTTCGGGCTGGAAATGAAATCCTCGGCCCAGTGGGAAGTGTTCGGACATCTGTTCACATTTAACGTCGGCTATTATTTCTGCGCAGTAATGGCGATCATCGCCTTCTACCTGAGCTTGCGGATTTTCCGTTCGCCCTTTGGCATGATGCTCCGCGCGGTCAAGACCAACCAGACTCGCATGAGTTATACCGGCCTCAATGCTCGGCCCTATACGCTCGCGGCCTTCGTTATCTCGGGCATGTATGCCGGCCTTGCCGGTGGTCTCCTCGCCTCAATGGACCCTCTTGCGGGTGCGGAGCGGATGCAGTGGACAGCTTCGGGTGAAGTCGTAATCATGACAATCCTTGGCGGTGCGGGAACCCTGATGGGCCCTGTGCTGGGCGCAGGTTTCATCAAATACTTCGAAAACATCTTCTCCAAGATCAACGACGGGGTTCTGCACGGCTGGTTTGCCTTCCTCCCTGATGGTCTCGAAGATTTCGTTGTCTTCCTCATCCACCCCTTCGTCGGCAAAGGCTGGCACCTCACACTCGGCCTGCTCTTCATGCTGGTTGTGACATTCCTTCCCGGTGGTCTGATGGAAGGCGGAAACCGCATCTCCCGTTGGTACAAAAACCGCCGCAACAAAGGCACCGACACCGACGAGGGAACACCTCACGCCCCGAAATCCACTCCCCACGTGGCCGAATAAGAAAGGATACGAAACATGGGTATTCTCGAAGTTAAAAATGTCGGCAAACGCTTTGGTGGCCTTCAGGCGCTCGGAGATGTGAACCTCTCGGTTGCGGAAAACACGGTGCATGCCATCATCGGCCCGAACGGGGCCGGTAAATCCACCCTCCTCAACGTTCTGGTGGGCAAGCTCATCCCCGATACTGGATCGGTGATGTTTGATGGCCAATCCGTCCTTGGGCGAAAACCGCATGAAATCAACCAGATGGGTATTTCGCGCGTGTTCCAGACGCCAGAGATTTTCTCTGATCTCACAGTATTGGAAAACGTCATGATCCCCTGCTTTGCCAAACGTGACGGCGCGTATCGGATGCACGCATTCGAAACCGTCGAGGACGAAGTGGATATTGTCCAGAAGGCCGAGCAAATGCTTCTGGACGTCAACATGCAGGACAAGCTCCGTATGACGGCAAGCTCGCTCTCGCGTGGGGACAAACGCCGCCTTGAAATGGCGATGTGCCTTGTGCAGGAACCACGGCTGCTGCTTCTTGACGAACCAACAGCGGGCATGGCGCGGGCTGATACCAACAACACCATTGATCTCCTCAAAGAGATCAAGGACAGCCGCGACATCACCATGGCGATCATCGAGCACGACATGCATGTTGTGTTCTCTCTGGCCGAGCGGATCACCGTTCTGGCACAGGGAACGCCGCTGGTCGAGGACACACCGGAAAACATCAAAGGCCACCCCAAGGTACAAGAAGCGTACCTCGGTCAGGCACACGGATAGGAAGCCGCTATGAACGCCGTAAACACATCCACCAACATCAACGCCAACCATGCGGCCACCGCCCCTGCTTACTTTTCGGTGTGGGATTTGCACGCCTATTATGGCGAAAGCTACATCGTTCAGGGCGTGAGCTTAAACGTGCATGAAGGCGAAATCCTTGCGCTTCTTGGGCGGAACGGTGCGGGTAAAACATCAACCCTACGTGCCATTGCGCGGCTTGATGAACCCATGCTCACCCATGGTGAAATCTGGCTTGACCACCAGAACCTGCACAAGATGAAGTCTTATGAGGCGAGCCAAGCTGGGATGGCCCTCGTGCCAGAAGATCGCTCAATCATTCCTGGCCTCACTGTTGAAGAAAACCTGCAACTCGCCCAAATCGCAGAGCCTGTAGGTTGGTCGCTTGATCGCATCTACGAACTGTTCCCGCGCCTTGGCGAACGTCGCAAACAGGAGGGCGTAACGCTTTCTGGTGGTGAGCAGCAAATGCTGGCCATTGCCCGCGCCCTCGCCCGTGACATCAAAGTACTTTTGCTAGATGAACCTTACGAGGGTTTGGCCCCTGTGATCGTTGACGAGATCGAAAAGACGCTCAACATCATCAAAGCGCAGGGCATCACAACTGTGATCGTCGAACAAAACGCCATTCGTGCGCTTGAACTCGCTGACCGCGCGGTTATCCTCGACACTGGACAAGTCGTATTTGACGGGCTTGCCGAGGAGGTACTCGCAAACGAAGAGCTACGCGCAGAATATCTCGCGATCTAAACGCAATTCGCTTGCGTCACATCGGGGCTGCGCGACGCGTGGCCTCGAACACAAACAAAATAAGACCATGGTTTGCCCGCCACGCCGGTATTTTTACCGAGGCTGTCGCAGGCAGGCACATTGGAGGACAAAGACATGACGGATCAGAACACCTATCCCCCCACCAAAGAATTCGCCGCAAACGCCCATGCGGACAAAGCCACATATGAAAAGATGTATGCTGACTCCATCGCCGACCCAGACGCCTTCTGGGCCGAACACGGCAAGCGGATCGACTGGATCAAGCCTTTTACCAAGGTTTCGAACTGCGATTACACATTCGGCGATGTTTCAATTAACTGGTTCGAAGACGGCACCCTAAACGTTGCCGCCAACTGCATCGACCGTCATCTCGAAACACGCGGAGACCAAACCGCGATCATTTGGGAGCCGGATTCACCCGACACGCCCGCGCAGCACATTACCTATAAAGAGCTGCACGAAAATGTCTGCCGCTTTGCCAATGTGTTGAAATTTCAGGGCGTCGGGCGCGGCGACCGCGTTGTGCTTTACCTCCCGATGATCCCCGAAGCAGCATATGCCATGCTGGCCTGTGCGCGCATTGGCGCGGTTCACTCTATTGTTTTTGCAGGATTTTCCCCAGATGCCCTGGCCAACCGTATCAACGACTGCGACGCCCGCGTCCTGATCACAGCCGATGAAGCGCCACGCGGCGGCCGTAAAACGCCGTTGAAGTCCAACGCCGACGCCGCCCTCCTCCACTGTAGCGATAAGGTGAAATGCCTCGTCGTAAAACACACTGGCGGTCAGACAACTTGGATAGAAGACCGCGATGTTGACGTGAAAGCCGAAATGGCCAAGGCCGCCGACCGCTGCGTGCCTTCGGAAATGAACGCGGAGGATCCGCTGTTCATCCTCTATACCTCCGGCTCAACCGGCAAGCCCAAAGGCGTTGTGCACAGCACGGGCGGCTATATCGTCTATGCCTCGATGACACATCAATACACCTTTGATTATCACGACGGAGACGTCTTCTGGTGCACCGCCGATGTGGGCTGGGTCACAGGGCACAGCTATATCGTCTATGGCCCGCTGGCCAACGGCGCAACAACCGTAATGTTCGAAGGGGTCCCAACCTATCCTGACGCTGGGCGCTTCTGGGCCGTTTGCGAGAAGCACAAGGTTAACCAATTTTACACCGCGCCAACCGCCATCCGCGCCCTTATGGCACACGGCAGCGAACCGGTTGAGAAATATGACCTGTCCAGCCTGAAGCTCCTCGGCACCGTCGGCGAGCCGATCAACCCCGAAGCATGGAACTGGTACAATGATGTTGTCGGCAAGGGCACCTGCCCCATCGTCGATACATGGTGGCAAACCGAAACTGGCGGGCACCTCCTTACCCCACTCCCCGGCGCAACAGCAACCAAACCTGGGTCTGCAACGCTGCCGTTCTTCGGGGTGGAGCCCGTCGTTCTTGATGCGCAATCCGGCGAGGAAATCACCACAACCGAAGCCGAAGGCGTGCTTTGCTTCAAGAAAAGCTGGCCGGGCCAAATGCGCACGGTTTACGGCGATCACGAACGGTTCGAGAAAACCTATTTCGCGGACTACAAAGGCTACTACTTCGCAGGCGATGGTTGTCGTCGTGACGAAGACGGCTACTACTGGATCACAGGCCGCGTTGATGACGTGATCAACGTATCCGGTCACCGTATGGGCACGGCCGAAGTCGAAAGTGCGCTGGTTGCTCACGCACAAGTCGCCGAGGCTGCTGTTGTTGGCTATCCGCACGACATCAAAGGTCAAGGTATCTATGCCTATGTCACTCTGATGAATGGTGTTGAGCCAAGCGACGAGCTGCGCAAAGACCTTGAGAAATGGGTCCGTACGGAAATCGGCCCGATCGCCAAGCCTGACCTGATCCAATGGGCACCTGGCTTGCCTAAAACACGATCTGGCAAGATCATGCGCCGCATCCTGCGCAAAATCGCGGAAGATGATTTCGGCGCACTGGGCGACACCTCTACCCTCGCAGATCCAAGCGTTGTGGATGAGCTAATCGAAAACCGGATGAACCGCAGCTAAGTAAGCGAAAAGTAAAAATCTGGGCCCGTGCAGACCTGCGCGGGCCCTTTTTGTTGTCCGTTACTTGCTCTCTGTTTTCGCGATCAAAAGAAGCTCTACGCGATTGAGCGCGCGCAAAACGCGTTGTGTCTGGAGCCACGGCATCAGCGATAGCTTTATCTGCACCGCAAAAATGAGCAAAACCGCAGATGGCAGCCCCCACTTCAGCGCGGTCAACGTATCCGCCGCTCCAAAAAACATCACAGCGGAATAGATCGCAACGGCGAACATGATGATCTGTGCAACAAGAATAACCATCGCGACCCAGCCGAGCTTGCCTTTAAAAATTGAAGCGGCAAGGGTGAAATAACCCTGCTCCTCGGTTGCTTCCATTAGCTCAGGCGCTTGCTCTCGCAAAACGCTTTGAATCCGCGCCTCCAACATATTTTCAGACCGCATCATAGCAAATCTCCTTATTGCGGGCGCAACATCCTTTGTTGCACTCAATATATAAGCTCAAATAACTGTCGAATAAGGTCCTGTGACCCTGCGTCACAGGCAAAATGGGCGCGCGGTTTCCCGCACGCCCACCAAATTCACTCGGAAAATTTCAGAATTATTTCAGTGCGATATCCGTAACCGCCTTGGTGTAAGCACCTTCTGGAACTTTGGTGATAACAGGGTCAGAACCACCAGCCATAAGTGTCGCGACTGTGCGCTCAAACGCCAGTTCATCAAGCTCACCGCTGCTTCCAGCAGTCAGCTTGGCGATTTCGCCCATCATACGCACTTGGTGTTTCTCTGTCTGTGCGCCTGTGTCGTCATTTTCCAGAACGATTTCAGCAGCTTCCTGCTGGTTTTCTTCGGCCCACTTCCAACCTTTCATCGACGCGCGTACAAACCGTGCGAGCTTGTCGACTTCTGCTGGATCTTCGAGCTTGTCTTCTAGCACATAAAGACCATCCTCAAGCGTCGCGACACCGCCATCTTCGTATTTGAAAGTGATCAAATCGTCATCCGTCAGGCCAGCGTCAATGATCTGCCAGTATTCGTTGTACGTCATGGTCGAAACGCAATCGGCCTGCCCCTGAAGGATCGGATCAACGTTGAAGCCCTGTTTGAGAACAGTAACGCCGCCATCGGAGCCATCGGTTGGAATGCCAAGCGTGCTCATCCAGCTTAGGAAGGGATATTCGTTGCCGCCGAACCAAACACCAAGTGTCTTACCAGGGAAGTCGTCAGGTGATGTGATGCCTGTATCTTTGCGGCAGGTGAGCATCATACCCGATTTCACAAATGGTTGCGCGATGTTCACAAGCGGAAGACCCGCCTCGCGAGCGGCCAAAGCCGAAGGAAGCCAATCAACAACGACATCAGCGCCGCCACCAGCGATCACCTGCGCTGGCGCCACATCAGGGCCACCAGGCTTGATAGTCACGTTTAGATCTTCTTCTTCGTAAAAACCTTGCTCAAGTGCGGCGTAGTATCCGGCAAATTGTGCCTGTGTCACCCACTTAAGTTGCAAAGTCAGATCGTCTGCTGCCTGCGCCATTCC
Source organism: Halocynthiibacter sp. C4 (assembly GCF_028823805.1). NCBI lineage: Bacteria > Pseudomonadati > Pseudomonadota > Alphaproteobacteria > Rhodobacterales > Paracoccaceae > Halocynthiibacter > Halocynthiibacter sp. C4. The sequence continues at coordinate 383,777 of NZ_JAPEIE010000002.1, forward strand.
GGCCGCAAAACTCAGGGCCAATGCGCTTGTCATTAATCTTTTCATTTTAATCTCCCATGTTGGTTTTTTTGTTAGGTTATCATCATTTACGTTGTGAGGGGTGCCAAAATGTTACCTTCTTCTCCACAAGCGTCACGATTCCGTAAAATAGCGTACCTGCAATGGCCGCTACTGTAATTTCCGCCCAGACCATATCAAGCCCAAGCCGTCCGACCTCGATAGAAATGCGAAACCCCATGCCTCGTGTAGGCGATCCAAAGAATTCCGCAACAATTGCACCGATAAGCGCCAGTGTTGTTGAAATTTTAAGCCCGTTAAAAACAAATGGCATCGCGGCTGGAAGACGCAATTTAAACAAGCTTTGCCAGTAACTTGCCGCATATGTGTGCATCAAATCCCGCTGCATGGCTTCGGTTTCCTTAAGGCCCTGAACGGTATTCACGAGCATCGGGAAAAACACCATCGCAACAACGACAGCCGCTTTACTTTGCCAATCAAAACCGAACCACATCACAAGGATGGGCGCGGTTCCTATGATCGGCAGAGCCGCAATAAAGTTCCCCACAGGAAGCAAACCGCGCTGAAGGAATGGCGAACGATCAATCAAGATTGCCGTCAGGAACGCCGCCCCGCAGCCGATCGCAAACCCAGACAATGCGCCTTTTAGGAAGGTCTGCACAAAATCCATCCAGAGAATATCGAGACTCTCTGAAAACCGAACCGCGATTGCACTTGGTGGTGGCAAGATTACAGCGGGGATTTGCAACCCGCGCACCAGCCCTTCCCAAACGATCAAGATTGTCAGCCCGAAGAGAACAGGTACAAATATCCGGCCCGCCCGCGTATTTCCCCACGCAGAGTTCGCAATTCGGATGTTCACAATAAGTGCAGCGATCCAAAAAATAGTAACAGCAATCACCCAAATCATTGCGCCATCCCCATTTTCTTAAGCGTGAGTTGCTGAATCACACCGACAATTCCAACAAGGCAAGCGGCCACAATCGCAGCGGCGAATAGAGCGCTCCAAATCTGGATGGTCTGCCCGTAGTAGCTCCCTGAAAGCATCCGCCCGCCAAATCCGGCCAGCGGACTTGAGGAAAGCTCGGCAACAATGGCACCGACGAGCGAGGCGGCGATACCGACTTTGAGCGACGTAAACAGGAACGGCATCGAGCTAGGTAGGCGCAGTTTCCAGAATGTCTCGAACTGCCCCGCGTTATAGGTTTTCATCAGATCAAGCTGCATCGCATTCGGCGAGCGTAGGCCCTTGACCATGCCGACAACCACAGGGAAGAACGACAGATAGGCCGCGATGATCGCCTTGGGCAGCAGCCCCTGCACACCAATTGAGTTCATAACCACAACGATCATCGGCGCAATCGCGAGGATCGGAATGGTTTGGCTGGCAATCGCCCATGGCATCACGCTCATGTCCATTGCCTTGTTGTGCACGATACCAACGGCCAGAAGAATGCCCGCAAGTGTCCCGATGACAAAGCCGACAAGCGTTGAACTGAGGGTAATCCAGCCGTGATAAATCAAGCTGCGTTTTGACATAGCCTTACCATCAAGAACCTTGGCGCCCGTCGTTTCCCAGAGTTCGTCAAAAACCTGAATTGGTGTCGGGAGTTTTGGCCGCTCCTGAGTCATCGTATCAGCCAGAACTTCGCTAAATGAGAGGGTTGTTCCGGCGCGCTCTGCCTGATCGAGCGTCCATTGTTTGTTCATGAAGAAGCTGCCGACGAACCAAATCGCGAAAATGGCCGCAACAACGGTTAATATTGGAATTATGCTACGCATACGCGGCGCTCCCCGCGAAACAAGCAAAATAATGTTCGATATGTTCAATCATCACAGGGCTACGCATTGTCGTCATGCCCTGCTCTCAACCCGTCGCGAACGCGGTGAGCGATCTCGATAAACTCGGCGCTGTCGCGAATTTCCAGCGGCCGTTCGCGTGGCAATGTGCTTTCGATCACATCGGTAATCCGCCCCGGACGCGGGCTCATCACGACGATTTTCGTGCTGAGGTAAACTGCCTCGGGAATGGAGTGGGTCACAAATCCGATGGTCTTGTTGGTACGATCCCAAAGCTTCAAGAGTTGTTCGTTAAGGTGATCGCGAACAATCTCGTCAAGCGCGCCAAAGGGTTCGTCCATCAGAAGGATGTCCGCGTCAAAGGCCAGCGCCCGCGCGATGCTCGCCCGCTGCTGCATCCCGCCAGAAAGCTGCCATGGATATTTGTTGCCGAAACCAGCCAGATCCACCAGTTCCAAAACCCGCTCCACACGCTGGTTCTGCTCTGCTTTGTCAAAGCCCATGATCTCCAGTGGCAGCTTGATATTGCCCGCAATCGTGCGCCACGGATAAAGCCCCGCGGCCTGAAAAACATAGCCGTAAGCGCGGTTCTTGCGGGCCTCTTCGGCGCTCATGCCGTTTACGGTCAACGTGCCGCTTGTCGGCGTTTCGAGGGCCGCGATTGTGCGGAGAAACGTGGTCTTGCCACAGCCTGACGGGCCGATGAAACTCACGAAATCGCCCTTATTGATCTGTAAGTTCACATTCTTGAGCGCGTGAACCGGCCCGTCGTTTGTCTGGAATGTAAGATCAAGATTTTTGGCTTCTATTACAGTTGCTTGGCTCACGCCGCCCCCCATGGGTAGTGCCGGTTTTCCGGTCGTTGATGTGACGCACCCGAGTGGATGCGCCAAGGTTTATTTCCCGATCAGATGCCTGCTGGGATGTTCATTGGATCGCGTTTGATGGTGCGCGGGCTATTCAGTTCTTTCCACTTGCTCAGGGCTTTGCTGGCGCTAGAGAACGCAGGGCGCGGCACGAAACGGCCACGGCCCGGCTGTGGCTGACTGTTTTGCCCCCACGCCCAGATCACTTCGCCACGGCTTAGCGTATAGCGGCTCTGCGCCGTAACCTCGAAACCTTCGAACACGTTATAATCAAGCACCGAGTGATGGTTTGCTTGGCTGATAGTTTTGCTGATTTTCGGATCCCAAACCACGATATCAGCGTCTGCCCCCTCAACAATCGCACCTTTCTTTGGATAGATATTGAGGATTTTAGCCACATTGGAACTTGTCGCGGCGACAAACTCGTTCGGCGTCAGGCGGCCAGTTTCAACACCCTCAGTCCAAAGTACTGCGAGGCGCTCTTCAAGGCCGTTAGAACCGTTTGGAATCAAACAGAAGTTATCCTTACCCATCAGCTTTTGTTCGCTGGTAAAGGCGGCGTGGTCCGTTGCGACAACCTGCAAAGAGCCGCTTTGCAGACCTGCCCAGAGGCTCGCCTGATGGCTTTTGTCGCGGAACGGAGGGCTCATCACGCGGCGGGCGGAATGCATCCAATCCCCTTTGAAATACTCGCTTTCATCAAGCGTCAGGAACTGGATTAAAGGCTCGCCGTAAATGCGCATGCCCTTCTGACGGGCGCGGCGGATCGCTTCATGCGCCTGTTCACAGGAAACATGCACAATATAGAGCGGCGTTCCAGCGGCATCGGCGATTGTGATCGCACGGTTTGCCGCCTCTCCCTCAACTTCAGCGGGACGCGAATAGGCGTGACCTTCAGGGCCAGTTATCCCTTCGGCGAGGTATTTTTTCTGAAGGATATCAACGATATCCCCATTTTCCGCATGCACCATCGGAAGCGCGCCAAGCTCTTTGCAGCGCTGGAAGGAGGCAAACATTTCATCATCTTCAACCATTAAGGCGCCTTTGTAGGCCATAAAATGTTTGAAAGAGTTAACGCCCATATCAACGGCGTCTTTCATTTCGGCGTGGATCTGTTCGTTCCAGCCGGTGATCGCCATGTGATAGCCGATGTCAGCACAAATCTGAGGTGCTGATTTGCGATGCCATTCGTTGATCGCATTTTTGATTGACCCGTCCTCGCCCGGAAGACAGAAATCAACCAGCATCGTGGTACCGCCAGCAGCCGCGGCCCATGTACCGCTCTCGAAAGTTTCAGCGGCGGTGGTCCCCATAAAGGGCATCTCGAGGTGGGTGTGCGGATCAATCCCGCCCGGGATGACATAGGCACCTTCGGCATCAATATATTCATCGCCAGTAAGGTTCTCGCCAATCTGCTTGATGGTTTCCCCTTCAATCAGAACATCGGCTTTCCACGTCCGATCAGCGGTACAAACGGTGCCGTTTTTGATAACTTTGGTCATTAGCTTTCTCCCTGAGGGGTGCGCCCTCTATCTTCGAACAGGACCAACGCGGCAGGCCGTTTCCCGCCGCATATCCTTGTTATTCCACAATTTCCGCTGTTTCCAAAACAGCATGGAGCAGCACATCCGCGCCTGCGGCGGCCCATTCCTTGGAAATCTCCTCGGCCTCATTATGCGACAGCCCGTCAACGCAGGGGCACATTACCATGGCCGTGGGGGCAACACGGTTGATCCAGCATGCATCATGCCCTGCACCCGAGATTATGTTCATATGGCTGTAGCCAAGGCGCTCAGCCGCATTGCGCACGGCCGTTACGCAGTTTTCATCAAAGGCCACCGGATCAAACCCGCCAGTCTTTTTGAACGAAACCTCGAGCCCCATTTCATCGCAGATCTTTTTGGCGCCGTCCTTAAAACGGCTTTCCATATCTTCGATCACCTCAAGCTCTGGGCTACGGAAATCGACGGTGAACACGACTTTTCCAGGGATCACGTTGCGCGAATTGGGGTATACATCAATATGCCCCGCAGCACCAACGGCATGAGGCGCGTGCGACAACGCAATCTGGTTCACAAGCTCAAGGCAATGCGCAAGCCCAAGACCCGCATCGCGGCGCATCGGCATCGGAGTCGAGCCTGTGTGCGCGTCTTTGCCAGTGATTGTGACTTCGGTCCATGACAGCCCCTGCCCGTGGGTGACAACGCCAATGTCTTTGCCCTCGGCTTCAAGGATCGGCCCTTGTTCGATGTGTAGTTCAAAGAAGGCGTGCATCTTGCGCGCGCCGACTTCTTCTTCGCCGCGCCACCCGATCCGTGCCAGCTCATCGCCGAACTTTTTGCCTTCGGCATCTTCGCGGTCATAGGCCCACTCTTGCGTGTGCATGCCCGCAAAAACACCAGACGCCAGCATCGCGGGGGCAAAGCGCGTGCCCTCTTCGTTGGTCCAGTTGGTGACGACAATGGGATGCTTGGTCTTGATGCCAAGGTCATTCATTGTCCGCAGCAGTTCCAATCCGCCAAGAACCCCCAACACACCATCGTATTTCCCGCCGGTGGGCTGGGTATCTAGGTGGCTCCCCACATAAACTGGAAGCGCGTCGGGGTCTGTTCCTTCGCGATGGGCAAACATGTTGCCCATCTGGTCCAGCCCCATTGTGCAGCCAGCCTCTTCGCACCACTCCTGAAACAAAGCGCGGCCTTCGGCGTCTTCATCGGTCACTGTCTGGCGGTTGTTGCCTCCTGCGACACCTGGCCCGATCTGGGCCATCTCCATAAGGCTGTCCCAAAGACGGTCGCCGTTGATTTTCAGGTTCTCTCCTGGTGCTGGCATGTGGGTTCTCTCCTGCTGCTGGCCTCGGTATTGCTTAGTCTAACGATTTAAGAACGTCGGCTAAGGTCCCGATAAGCTGGTCTATATGTTCTTTTTCGATGATTAGTGGCGGGCTCATGGCGATGATGTCACCCGTGGTGCGGATCAATACGCCCTTGTCATAGGCCTCTAGGAAGGCATTAAACGCACGCTTGGTTGGCTCACCGGCAATCGGCTCAAGCTCGACCGCGCCGATAAGACCCATGTTGCGAATATCAATGACATGCGGCAGCCCCTTAAGGCTGTGAAGCGCCTCCTGCCAGTATTCAGCCATGCTGTCCGCACGATTGAACAAATCTTCTTCGCGATAGGTTTCAAGCGTTGCCAAGCCCGCCGCACAGGCAACCGGATTGCCCGAATATGTGTAACCGTGGAACAGCTCGATCATATGTTCGGGGCCTGTCATAAAGGCATCGTGGATTTCGCTTGTGGCAAGCACGGCCCCCATTGGAATTACACCGTTGGTCAGCCCTTTGGCCGTGGTGATAAGATCAGGCTGCACGTCGAAATGCTCCGCCGCAAAGCTGGACCCCAAACGGCCAAAACCCGTGATAACCTCATCAAAAATAAGCAAAATACCGTATTTCTTGGTCAGTTCGCGAAGCCGCTCAAGATACCCTTTCGGCGGCATAATAACCCCCGCAGACCCCGCCATCGGCTCGACGATCACGGCGGCGATCGTTTCCTCGCCGTGCAGCGCGACCATCCGTTCAAGATCATCGGCAAGCTCCCAGCCATGCTCTGGCTGGCCCTTGGTATAGGCGTTCTTGTCGATCAGATGCGTATGCGGAAGATGCAGCGTTCCGTTGAGGTGCTGGCCAAACATCCGGCGATTGTTCACAAGGCCGCCGACGGAGATTCCGCCAAAATTTACACCGTGATAGCCCTTTTCGCGCCCAACAAGCCGCGTGCGTGTGCCCTGCCCAATGGCGCGCTGATAGGCGAGCGCGATCTTGAGCGCGGTCTCAACCGACTCTGACCCCGAGTTTGTAAAGAACACATGCTCCATGCCCTTCGGCGCAATATCTCGAATGGTGCTTGCCAGTTCGAAGGCTTTCGGGTGGCCCATTTGAAACGCTGGCGCATAATCAAGTTCGGCTACTTGTTTTTGGACTGCCTCGGTAATCTTGGGGCGCGCATGCCCCGCGTTACAACACCACAATCCTGCGGTGCCATCCAAAACCTGCCGCCCATCGGCCGTTGTGTAGTGCATATCCTTCGCCGCCGTAAAAAGGCGCGGTGCCTTCTTATACTGGCGGTTCGCCGTAAACGGCATCCAGAATGCCGAAAGGTCATTGGGGATATTTGTGTGATCGTTTGCCATAGGGCGGTCCTCCACATGAAATGCCTGTTCTTGGCGCATTTCGAAATTATTTGACCATTCGGTCAATCTCACGCTAGCAGAGAAGGTAAGTCAGTCAAGTTTTTCGACTCGGCTTTTTGCGTAAAAACTGCGCATTTGCACAGGATTCCACCACCTCCACGGAGGGAATGGTACTTTTTTACGCGAGAGGTTAAAAGCCGTGGCAATACGGTATCGCGCAAGCGGATACTCAGGCAGGAAAGGCCGGTTATGAACAGGAAAAAACCAAACACGCGCATCCAGCAAAAGAACACGGCGACGATTCTCGAGGCTGCGCTCGAAGTGTTTTCCCAGTTCGGGTTTCGCGGCTCGACACTGGACCAGATTTCCGAAGCCGCCGGCATGAGCAAGCCCAATTTGCTCTATTATTTCCCGTCCAAAGAGGCCATCCACGCAACCCTTTTGGAAGAGCTTATGGAAACATGGCTTGATCCGCTTCACAAACTGAATGCCGATGGCGAACCCCGCGCAGAAATCCTTGATTATGTGCGCCGCAAGCTTCAAATGAGCCGCGATTTTCCGCGCGAAAGCCGACTGTTTGCCAATGAAATTCTTCAAGGTGCACCGCGGATCGGTGGCGCGATCCAAGGGGAGTTGAAGGACCTCGTGGACGAGAAATCAAAGGTGATCGAAGGTTGGATCGAAGAAGGCAAAATCGCGCGCGTTAATCCGCGTCACCTTTTGTTTTCAATCTGGTCCCTAACGCAGCATTACGCAGATTTCGACGTTCAAGTACGAATGGTTCTGGGCGGCGAACATGTTGATCCCTTCCCTGATGCCGAAGCTTTTCTTGATACCCTGTTTACCCGATTGCTCGACGCGCATACGGCGTAAACAGAAAAAGGCCCGACGCGATCGCCGGGCCTTTTCTTTGTAGATTTGCCAGAGACTATTCCGCAGCAACAACCGCTGGGTTGTTGGGGTGCTCTGTCCAGTTGGAATAATCGCCAACCTTTTCGCCCGTCCGCTCATCCACTTCGCCTTTTTCAAGCGTTTTCATGGTGATGCAGTTCTCGACCGGGCACACATTCACACAGAGGTTACAGGCCACGCATTCGCTATCGTCCACGGTGAACACCCGATCCTCAGACATCAAAATCGCCTGATGGCTGGTGTCTTCGCAAGCGGCATAGCAGCGACCACATTTGATGCAATCGTCTTGGTTGATGACAGCTTTGGTGACGTGATTGAGGTTAAGATACTGCCAATCGGTGACATTCGGCGTCGCTTTGCCAACGAAATCAGCTGTGCTTTCGTATCCTTTCTCATCCATCCACTGGCTAAGACCGGAAATCATTTCCTGCACAACTTTGAACCCATAGGTCATCGCAGCTGTACACACCTGAACATTGCCAGCACCAAGCGCCATGAACTCCGCCGCATCGCGCCATGTTGTAATGCCGCCGATGCCGGAAATCGGCACATCCGCCGTTTCGGCATTGCGCGCGATTTCTGCGACCATGTTCATCGCAATCGGCTTCACCGCAGGGCCGCAATAGCCGCCGTGCGTGCCCTTACCATCAATCATCGGCTCAGGGCTCATCGCATCCAGATCGACCGAAGTGATTGAGTTGATTGTGTTAATCAGGCTGACAGCATCCGCGCCACCTCGTTTCGCCGCTTCGGCGGGCTTGCGAATATCAGTGATGTTTGGCGTAAGCTTCACGATGACGGGCATCCGTGTGTTTTGCTTACACCAACGGGTGACCATCTCGATGTATTCCGGCACCTGACCGACAGCCGAGCCCATGCCACGCTCTGCCATGCCGTGCGGGCAACCGAAGTTCAACTCAACGCCATCCGCGCCAGTCTCTTCAACAACGGGCAAGATTGCTTTCCACGCATCTTCTTCACACGGCACCATAAGCGAAACGACAACCGCGCGGTCCGGATAATCGCGCTTCACCGCTTTGATTTCGCGCAGGTTGGTTTGCAGCGGGCGATCTGTGATCAACTCGATGTTGTTTAGGCCCAGCAAGCGGCGGTCTGCGCCAAAAATTGCGCCATAGCGCGGGCCATTGACGTTCACAACGGGCGGCCCTTCAGAGCCAAGAGTTTTCCAGACCACACCACCCCAACCGGCCTCAAAGGCGCGGCGAACGTTGTATTCCTTATCGGTTGGCGGGGCCGAGGCGAGCCAAAACGGGTTGGGTGATTTAATGCCTACGAATGTGCTTGTTAGATCAGCCATGGCTTAGGCTCCTCCCATCAAATAGCTGTGTATGTCCTCGGCAGCGTCGCGCCCTTCGGCAACCGCAGTCACGGTCAGATCATCGCCGCCGCTTGCGCAATCGCCGCCCGCCCATATACCGGTGACACTTGTTGCGCCAACTTCGGACACGGCGATCTTGCCTCCGTCCATCGCCAGTTCTTCGGGCGCGCCCGAGAGTGTTTGGCCGATAGCTTTGAACACCTGATCGGCCTCAAGCGTTACGGTTTCACCCGTTCCTTTGAGCTTGCCGCCTTCGGTGGTGGTGTATTCGAATTCTACACCTTCAACCGCGCCATTCCCAATCACCTTTTTGGGTGCGGCATTATAGAGAATGCGAACACCCTTGGCTGTGGCCAGTTCTTGTTCATACTGGCTCGCCCCCATCGCGCCCTTATCGCGGCGATAGGCAATGGTCACGTTCTGCGCACCAAGGAGCTTGCTCTGAACCGCGGCGTCAACAGCGGTCATACCGCCGCCAATTACCACGACATTGCGCCCGACCGCCAGGGAGGACAGATCGTTTGACTGGCGCAATTCTGAAATGAAATCAACGGCATCTGCGACGCCGCTTTTGTCTTCGCCCTCGGCCCGAAGTGCATTGACACCGCCAAGCCCCATCCCGAGGAAAACAGCGTCAAACTCATCTTGCAGGCTGGCAAGCGTGAAATCCTCGCCAAGAGCCTTACCCGTTTCAAGGATGATGCCACCGATTTTCAACAGCCATTCTACTTCGCGCTCGGCAAATGAATCGACCGACTTATAGGCCGCGATCCCAAACTCATTAAGACCGCCCGCTTTCTTGCGCGCGTCATAAACAGTTACGTCGTGCCCTTTCATGGCCAAACGGTGCGCCGCAGAAAGCCCTGCTGGCCCCGCGCCCACAACGGCAACCTTTTTGCCCGTGGCATCCGCACGTGTATAAGGATGCTTGCCCGACTCCATCACCGTATCGGTTGCGTAGCGTTGAAGACGGCCAATCTCGACCGGTTTTCCCTCTGCTGTTTCCCTCACGCAGACTTCTTCACAAAGCGTCTCTGTCGGGCAAACGCGTGCGCACATACCACCAAGAATATTCTGATCAAAAATCGTCTGCGCCGCTGCTTCGGGGGTTCCCGTTGCAATCTGGCGGATGAACAGCGGAATATCGATGCTGGTCGGACAGGCCGTCATGCACGGCGCGTCATGGCAAAAGTAACACCGATCTGCGGCAACCAAGGCCTCGTGCGCCTCAAGTGGCGCGTGCAAATCGGCAAAGTTTTCCTTCAATTCGGTATCTGACAACCGCCCCGATGCGATTCCGGGGGTGAACTGGCTGTTCGGCATTTGAGCCTCCCTGCTGGCATTTTTATTAGGTAAAGCGTGGCATAGGTCCATTTTTTTATCAAATGGTAAATTTTGCTAGATTGCATTTTTCTTATGCATGCCTGATTTTTCAGCATTTTTTACGCACAGATGCTTTGCCGATAAGCGTTGCTCAGGCGAAAATTCGTGAACTTGCCCCTATTAATTGGCGCAGGAATGCTTTTCTATCACGGTGCAACGGTCTATAAGCGTGCGAAACCGCGCGGCCGAGCAAAGGCAATAATAACGTGCGACGGAAACCATCGAGGACGGCATGACCAAAAAACATGAATCAGACGTGGCTTTTATCAAAGCACTCGCAGAACTGCTTAACGAAAACGATCTGACAGAGCTTCAGGTAAAGCGCGAATATGGCGCAGACGACAGCCTCAATGTCCGGGTGAGCCGGAAAAACGAGGTGGTCTCCGTTGCTGCTGCGGCGCCAGCACCTGTTGCGGCCGCACCCGCTGCCGCCCCTGCATCACCTGCAGCGGCCCCTGCACCTGCTGCAGCGAGCGACGATCCTTCCGATCATCCGGGCGCAGTACCATCGCCAGTTGTCGGCACCGCCTATATGGCCGCAGAGCCAGGCGCGGCAGCCTTCGTTTCCGTCGGCGACAAAGTCTCCGAAGGCGACACATTGATGATCGTCGAAGCGATGAAAACAATGAACCACATCCCGTCACCAAGCTCGGGCACTGTGAAACGTATTCTGGTGGCTGACGGCGACGCCGTTGAATTCGGCCAACCCCTGATGATCATCGAATAAGGCCAGTGGCAATGTTTGAGAAAATTTTGATCGCAAACCGGGGCGAAATTGCCCTGCGTGTGATCCGCGCGTGTCGGGAAATGGGCATCAAATCGGTGGCCGTTCATTCCACCGCGGATTCAGACGCAATGCATGTACGGATGGCCGATGAAGCCATTTGTATCGGCCCTCCCTCCTCAACTGACAGCTATTTGAACGTGGCGTCGATCATTGCTGCCTGTGAAGTCACCGGCGCGCAAGCGATCCACCCCGGTTATGGCTTCCTGTCGGAAAACGCGGCCTTTGTTCAGGCGCTCGAAGATCACGACATCGCGTTTATCGGCCCAACGGCCGAGCACATCCGCACGATGGGCGACAAGATCACCGCCAAAGACACCATGATCAACCTTGGTGTGCCCTGTGTTCCCGGAAGCGCGGGCGGCGTTCCTGATTACGAAACTGCGGTGAAAGTTGCCGAAGAAGTTGGCTTCCCAGTCATCATCAAAGCAACCGCTGGTGGTGGTGGCCGCGGTATGAAACTTGCCAAGTCCATCGAAGAGCTCGAAGTGGCGTTCCGCACAGCGCGCGCAGAGGGCAAATCAGCCTTCGGTAACGACGAAGTCTATATCGAGAAGTATCTCGGCAAGCCGCGCCATATCGAAATTCAAGTATTCGGCGATGGTAAAGGTAACGCTGTTCACCTCGGTGAGCGGGATTGTTCGCTCCAGCGTCGTCACCAAAAGGTATTCGAAGAGGCCCCCGGCCCCGTCATCACGCCTGAGCTGCGCGCCCAAATCGGCAAAACCTGTGCCGAAGCGGTTGCCAAAATCAACTATATCGGCGCTGGCACGATCGAATTCCTCTATGAAGACGGCGAGTTCTATTTCATCGAGATGAACACCCGCCTTCAGGTGGAACACCCTGTAACCGAAGCAATTTTCGGGGTGGACCTCGTGCGCGAGCAAATCCGCGTTGCCGCTGGCATGGATATGTCCTTCGGTCAGAATGACCTCGTGATCAACGGCCATGCGATCGAAGTTCGCATTAACGCAGAGCGCTTGCCAAACTTTGCGCCTTGCCCCGGCAAAATCACGCAATACCACGCGCCAGGCGGGCTTGGTGTGCGGATGGATAGCGCGCTGTATGACGGCTATTCGATTCCGCCCTACTACGATTCGCTTATCGGTAAGCTCATCGTTCATGGCCGCAATCGGCCCGAAGCCCTCGCGCGCCTCAAACGTGCTTTGGGCGAGCTGATCGTTGATGGCGTGGCGACAACGCTGCCGCTGTTTGACGCCCTACTCGAAGAGCCGGAAATCCTGACGGGTGATTATGACATCCACTGGCTAGAGAAATGGCTCGAAACCAATCTAGCAGCCTAATCCAACGCCCGCCCAGATTTGAGGCGGGCGTTTTTGCTTTCCGCGACGGTTTATGACCACAGAGCTCACTCCTGAAATCCTGCTGAATGCTTATGCCGCGGGCGTGTTTCCGATGGCCGAAAGCCGCGACAATCCCGAGATTTTCTGGGTTGATCCGCAACATCGTGGCATCTTTCCCCTCGACGGTTTTCATATCTCCCGAAGCCTCGCGCGCAGCTTGCGCAAGGGAAGCTACCAAATCCACGTTAACCGTGATTTCGCCGCCTGCGTGAGTGCCTGCGCGGACCGAGAAGAAACATGGATTAACGATGAAATATTCAGCCTTTATAACGCCTTAAACGAACACGGCTTTGCCCACTCCCTCGAAGTTTGGGACCAAGATGCGCTTGTCGGTGGCGTTTACGGCGTCACTCTTGGCGGTGCATTCTTCGGGGAAAGCATGTTTTCCCGGCAGCGGGATGCCTCAAAAATCGCGTTGGCCTATCTGGTTGATCGGCTTCGACGATGTGGCTACGTGCTGTTTGACACGCAGTTCCTGACCCCGCATTTGGCGAGCCTCGGCGCTATCGAAATTCCGCGCGCAACTTACCGCGCCCAGTTGGCCGATGCCTTGCGCGTGGATGCGAATTTCTATTCGGATTCTTCGGTGCCTTCAGGCGCATCAATCGTGCAGCGCAACACCCAAACGTCGTAACGCGAATGGTCGAGCGCATTGAGTGCCGGCGCAGATGCCATCATCCAGCCCTCAAATACCATCTGCCCGACAAGTTCATCCTTGATCGTCAGATAGGCATAGGCCTCGCCTGACGGGTTGTCAGCCGGATAGCGGCACTCGCCGAGTGTCACCAGAAGCGGACCAACCTTTGTTGAGGTGCCGTTCTTTACCTCATAGTCGTCAAACCCTGTGGACACGCGATCCAAGCCACGCAAAACAGCGCCATTCGCCGTTTCAACCTGCTCCACCACTTCGCGATCAATGTCGCCGAAGCTGGCATTGGCTCGACCATCAAGTATCTCGCGACCCTCTGGATCAATCGTAAAGATTCGGCCGATTTCTTCTTCGGTGACGGGCTCATCACCTGTGAGCCCCATGCCCTCTTCGAAGGAAGGCAGAACAGATTCGTCGATCTCTTGGGCATGAGCCGCCGAAGCCAACGAAAATCCGGCCATACCCGCAAGGGCGATGTAAATGGGGCGTAGTATCATTGCTCGGAAGACCCTGACACAAACTTGAGCAGCAAGGACACAAGGCTCACGGCGCTTTGCGTATCCTCGATCTCTGAGCCGGGTTCATAATTGAATGGTGATCCACCCGGAACGATTTCAACAAAGCTCCCGCCAAGCAGCCCTTCGCTTGCGATGGTAATCGCACTGTCGTCAGGCAACTCAAGACCATTCAAAATCGAAATCTCTGTATCAGCGCGGAATGTTGTTGGATTAAGTTCCATTCCCGTGACGGTACCAATTTTGACGCCGCCAAGCCGAACATCTGTGCCAACCGAGACGCCCTCAGCGGAGCGAAAACTGGCAGTAAGCGGATACCCAGAGGAGCGCGCACCAAAACCTGTGGCCTGACTTGCGTAGGCCAAAAAACCAAGGGCAACGGCCAACACCACGCCCCCAACAACCACTTCGGTCGGGGAATCACTCATATCTATTCAGGCTGCCAGGCTTCGTAATCGGAACGCACAGCAGGCTCGGGACGGCGCATGGACCCAGCCGGCGCATAGGCCGCCAGTGTACCGGTTGCGTTCTCCTCAAGCGGCTTTTCCCATGCTTTATGGGCAAGCGGCGCATCCTTTGGTGTTTCGTTCCATGTAAAATGCAGCCAGCCATGCCAATCCGGCGAAATGCGGCTCGCTTCGACGTTGCCGTTGTAAATCACCCAACGACGGCTTCCGTCCTTGTTCTGGTAATAGCGGTTGCCCTGTTCGTCTTCGCCAACTTGCTCCCCTTTGCGCCATGTGAAAAAGCGCATGCCGAGAGTTTCGTTGTTCCACCAAGTCAACAGGCTGAGAATAAAGCGCATAAGGCCCTCCGAAATTACAGGGTAGATATGCCGTGTTTGTGCGCCGAGGTCCAGCCTGTTGCGGGCCCATGCGGGCAATTTGCCGCTGTTTTTCGCGCACTTCTGGCAAAGATAGGCGGATAAACGAAAAACGGCCCCGAAATCGGAGCCGCATATTCGCTGTAACGAGGTGGGATTATCCTGCGCTTACAGGCTCTTCCTTGGCGTCCTCGTAAACGAGAAGCGGTGCAGCCTCGCCTTTGACGGCCTCTTCGTTCACCACGACCTCTTTCACTTCGGTCAGACCAGGAAGGTCAAACATAGTGTCGAGCAGGATGTCTTCGAGGATAGACCGCAAACCACGCGCCCCGGTTTTACGCTCAATCGCCCGTGCGGCGATGGATTTGAGCGCGTCATCCGTAAAGGTCAGTTTGGCGTCCTCTAGTTCGAACAGAAGCTGGTATTGCTTCACCAATGCGTTTTTCGGCTTGGTCAGAATTGTAACAAGTGCGTCCGCATCCAGATCTTCAAGCGTTGCAATAACCGGAAGGCGGCCAACAAATTCGGGGATTAGACCAAATTTGAGCAAATCTTCAGGCTCAAGCTCTTGGAAAATTTCGCCAACGCCACGATCATCATTGCTCTTCACATTGGCGCCAAAGCCCATTGCGGAGCCCTTGCCGCGCTGCGCGATGATCTTGTCCAGACCCGCAAATGCACCACCGCAAATAAAGAGGATGTTGGTCGTGTCGACTTGCAGGAACTCTTGCTGCGGATGCTTGCGGCCACCTTGTGGCGGCACAGAGGCAACCGTGCCTTCCATGATCTTCAACAGCGCCTGTTGCACACCCTCGCCCGATACATCTCGGGTGATCGAAGGGTTGTCAGACTTGCGCGTAATCTTATCCACCTCGTCAATATAAACGATGCCGCGTTGCGCGCGTTCGACGTTATATTCACTCGCCTGAAGCAGCTTGAGGATGATGTTTTCAACGTCCTCACCCACGTAGCCCGCTTCGGTGAGGGTTGTGGCATCGGCCATTGTGAAAGGTACATCCAAAATCCGCGCCAACGTTTGCGCCAACAAGGTTTTACCGCAACCCGTTGGACCGATCAGCATGATATTGGACTTCGCAAGCTCAATATCGCCGGATTTTCCGGAGTTATTCAGGCGCTTGTAATGGTTGTGGACCGCAACAGAAAGCACCCGTTTGGCATGCCCCTGCCCGATCACATAATCATCCAGAACTTCGCAGATTTCTTTTGGTGTTGGAACGCCATCCGTCGCTTTCAGCCCGCTGGACTTTGTCTCCTCGCGGATGATGTCCATACACAGCTCGACACATTCGTCGCAAATGAAAACGGTTGGTCCGGCAATCAGTTTTCGCACCTCATGCTGGCTCTTTCCGCAAAAAGAGCAATAGAGGGTGTTTTTGCTGTCGCCGCTCGTCGTATTCGCCATTTTGATCCTCTGCTTGATCCTGTGTGGCCATTTGCGCCGAACCAAGCTTAGTAAGCTATTGTGCGGCTGCCCTTGCCCGTAGCTTAGGGCAGCCAATTTTCTTGTACAACGGCAAAATCACCCTGCCGTATTGCCAAATCGATTAGGAGTCTTCCGGTTTCACGCGGTTTTCGACGATTTCGTCGATCAAGCCCCAGTCTTTTGCCTCTTCGGCAGACATGAAGTTATCGCGCTCCAGCCCGTCAACAACAGCTTTGAGCTTCTGCCCTGTGTGCTTCACATAGATGTTGTTCAAACGATCCTTGAGCTTCTGGGTTTCCTGCGCGTGGATCATGATATCCGTCGCTTGCCCCTGATACCCGCCGGATGGCTGGTGAACCATGATCCGGCTGTTCGGGAGGGAGAAACGCATGCCTGGTGCGCCCGCGGCAAGCAACAAGCTGCCCATAGAAGCGGCTTGACCAACGCAAAGCGTGCTTACCTTGGGTTTGATGTATTGCATCGTGTCATAGATCGACAAACCCGAGGTCACAACGCCACCGGGGCTGTTGATATACATGGAGATTTCCTTTTCAGGGTTCTCCGCCTCAAGGTGTAGAAGCTGCGCAACGACAAGCTGGCTCATGCCGTCATGCACAGGGCCGTTCACAAAGATGATCCGCTCTTTCAGGAGGCGGGAGAAAATATCATAGGCCCGCTCGCCACGGCTCGTTTGCTCGACCACCATGGGGACGAGGTTCATATATGTCTCTACTGGATCGTTCATATTCCGCCTGCCTGCTGTTAAGCGTTTCAATCAAACGCGCATAAATATCCTCATGAGTCTTATGCCCGCATCACACGGGCTGCAAGACCTGCCCCCGACTTTCACGGCGACTTTCCCTGCCATCACGCATTATTGCCCTGATATCAGCCAATTCTTATCAAATTGGAAACGCCGCCAAGGTTTTCCGAAATACGCCCTTGCCGCGCCAATTCGCCTCGGGCAGGAAAGAGGCATGAGCAAACTTATCCTCTTTAACAAACCCTTTAATGTTTTGTCGCAATTTACAGACAAAGGCACCGAAGGCAGCACGCGGCAAACGCTTTCGGATTATATCGACGTGCCGAGTGTCTATGCGGCGGGACGGCTTGATAAGGATAGCGAAGGACTGCTGTTACTGACGGACAACGGGCGGCTTCAGGCCAAGATCGCAAACCCGAAATTCAAAATGCCCAAGACCTATTGGGTACAAGTTGAAGGGGAGCCTGATGACGCCGCGATTGACGCACTCCGCAGCGGGGTGAAGCTCAAAGATGGGATGACCCGCCCCGCCGAGGTGAAACGAATTGATGAACCGGCCATTCTGTGGCCCCGCACGCCTCCTGTCCGGTTTCGAAAAACCGTGCCTGACAGCTGGCTTGAACTTACAATTCGCGAGGGGCGCAACCGACAGGTCCGGCGCATGACGGCCGCAGTCGGCGCGCCGACACTGCGGCTCATCCGCTATTCCATCGGCGAATGGTCGCTTGACGGGCTGGCCTCTGGCGACTGGCGCGAAGCCTAAACCGCGAGCCCCTCCGCATCAAAGAAATGCAGGCGCTTTGGATCAAACTTTAGCCCGACGCGATCACCTGATTTCACCTTTGTGTCTCCCTCAACACGTACGGTGATCTGGCCGCTTGCGCCTCCATCCACAATCACAAATGTATCAGCGCCAAGGTACTCCAAAACATCAACAGTGCCATCAAGCGTACCCTCGCCAGCCTTTGTAAAGCTGATATGCTCGGGCCTGCACCCAACCTGCACAGCAGCCCCCGCGCGATCATACGCGCCGCCGCCGGTGCCACCGATGGTATAGCTTTTGCCCGACACTTCGCAGGGCATAACGTTCATTTTCGGCGAACCGATAAACTGCGCCACGAAGAGGTTTGCCGGATTTTCATAAAGCTCACGCGGCGTGCCAACCTGTGCGATATAGCCACCGTCCAGAACCACGATCCGGTCAGCCAAAGTCATGGCTTCGGTCTGGTCGTGGGTTACGTAAATCATTGTTGCCGCAAGGTTTTGATGCAGCTTTGCAATCTCGTAACGCATATCGACACGCAGGCTCGCATCAAGGTTCGACAAAGGCTCATCAAAGAGGAAAGCCGTTGGCGCACGCACAATAGAGCGGCCAATGGCCACCCGCTGCCGCTGCCCGCCAGACATATCCTTTGGGCGGCGATCCAAAAGCGGTTCAAGCTTGAGGATACGAGCGGCCTCGTTCACTTTTTCCTCGATTTCGGCCTTGGGAGCGCCCGCTGTCTTGAGCGAAAAGCCCATGTTGTCGCGCACTGACATATGCGGGTAGAGCGCATAGGATTGGAACACCATCGACAGGCCGCGTTTGCTCGGCGGATCGGCCGTTACGTCATTGCCATCAATCAAGATCGCACCGCGCGAAGTTTCTTCAAGCCCGCCGATCATCCGCAACAGCGTAGACTTACCGCAGCCTGACGGCCCAACGAAAATGATGAATTCCCCATCGGTGATTTCAAGATCCACGCCCTTGATGACCTGCAAATCGCCGTAATATTTCTCAACGGCCTTAAGCGTAATGGCTCCCATTAGAACCTCCCTTTCGCATGTGGTCCGGCCCATGTCAGCCAGATTGCCGCCGTCCATGTGAACACATCACCGCCTTCGGGAGCGCCATCGAGCGGGCTAAAATACTCATAAAAGCCGTGCTCGGCGATCAGCTCCTGCGTCTCCTTTCGAAGGCGCTCGGCGGTTTTGATGTGGCCCTGTTCGTCTAACCCGATACCGATAAGCGTATTAACCATGCCCCAGACAGGGCCGCGCCAATATCGTTTGGGGTTGAAATGCTCGTCCTCTGGATCGTTTGACGGCACGCCGAACTTCACCTCGTCAAGGATACGGTTAAGATGCCCAAGCATCCGATCACCACTCATCCCCGAGTACCACTCAAAGAAGGACGCGGAGCTGAGCGAGTCCGTAAACTCGCCCGTCTTTAGATCAACAGAGTCATAGAAGCCCTTAGGGTTCCAATGATTTTCGACACCCGCTTCAAGGTCTTTGATCCAACCTTCGATCTCTGCGGTTTCGTGATCAAGCTCTAGAGCAATGTGCAACAAGTCGCGACACGCCCGCAGGAAAATGAAGGTAATGCCCACATCCGCCACGCGAAACAGCCCCGTCTTGGCGATCTTCTCTTCGTTCCAACCGCAATCTCGGTTGTGATAAACGATCTTGAGGTAACGGTCGTAATCTTCCTTTTTGGGGCGCATTTCCGGATCAACATGATCGGTGTCTCGCCGATGGTATTCGCCAACACCGGTTGGGTCGATATTGGCCATTGCCTTGTCCCAATCACGCGCGTTGTCACGGCCGCTTTCCCATGGGTGAGTAATGGCGATCATCCCCCGCTCCATGCGGTTTTTGATGAACCAGCGGTGCCAAGACACCAAACGGCCATAGATCAACTCCATGTGCACGCGGCCATAGCGCTTGTCTGCTTCATAGATCGAGCGGATCATCGTGGCGGCCACAGGCGGTTGCGAGATGCCCGACGTATGCGGCACCCGTGGCACATCCCAGACATCCGGCCCGGGGAAATACCCGTCTGCTCGCTTGTGGAAAATGATGTGCGGAAGCATGCCGTTGTCCCACTGTCCGGTGAACAGTGTATGGATTTCGAACCATGCGCGTTTCACGTCAAAGGTCGAGAACCCCCACGCGGCAAAACAGCTGTCCCAGTTCCATTGATATGGATACAGCCCCGCCGTTGGAACCGTATAGCCGCCGCGATCATTCCGGCGCAGAATCTTGCGCGCTTCACGGTCAATTTTGTCGAAATTCATAGTCTTATCCTTTGACTGACCCGGCGGTGAGGCCCTTGGTCATGAAACGTTCTAGCCCGAGGAACAGCACCATAATCGGCACAGTTGCGATAACCGCACCGGCCATGAGGTGCTGCCTCGGTATTTCGGAAGAGTTGAGCATCGCCACCCCACGGGTGAGCGTGAACTTTGAGGGATCATCCAGCAGCATGAAAGCGAGAAGAAACTCGTTCCACGCGATCATGAACACATAGAGCGACACAGAGGCCAGCGCCGGAAGCGACAGCGGCAACGTGATTTTCCAGATCACCTGAAGGCGGCTAAGGCCGTCCATCAACCCCGCTTCCTCGACCTCGCCGGGGAGGCCACGGAAATACCCCTGAAGCATATAAAGCGCCACGGGAATGGTTGTGACCGGATAGATCAGCAGGATGCCAAAGATCGAGTTTCGGAGGCCAATCATCGAGAAACCAATATAGATTGGCAGCGCAAGAACGATGAGCGGCACCATATAAATCAGCAGAATTGAACGCGAAAATGCCTTCTGCCCCTTAAACCGCAACCGCGCGACGGCGTAAGCACCGGGGACCGAAAACGCGAGCGTGATCAATACGGTCATCACAGAGACAAACAGCGACGTAAGCAGGTAACGGTCAAAGTTGAAATCCGCGAACAGCTCGAAATAGCTCCGGAAAAGCCCAAGGCCTTGGCTCCAATCAAGGCTGAAATCCAGCGGGTTTTGTAAGAGCGCCTGCTGGCTTTTCATGCTGGTCATAACCATGACGTAAAACGGGACAACAACAATTACCGTGAAAAAGATATAGCCCACACCAACCAAGAAGCGCAGAATTGCCTCTTCAAACTCGTGGCGGGTTAGGTCTCCAGCTGGACACCCCTTAAGGATCGTCACCAATGGCCAAGCCACAAACAGCCCGCAAGCCGCACCACCCAAGAGCGTCAGCACCAGCGGAACCCCTTCGCCCACGACGATCGGCCCGAAACCAACGCCCGCCGCCGCAGCAAAGACCACAACAGCCGCCCCGATCACAACAGACCTTCCGAGGTAGAGCACCGCTGCCCCGCTTGCCGCGCCAAACACCAGCGCCCAAAGCGCGGATGGTTTGAACGGTGCGCCGGTCATGAAGCTCATCGCAACCGTAACAGTGATCGCAATAACCACCGCCCAGAGCGCGCCAAGCAAAGGCGCCGTCACATATCCAAAGCGCATATACCTCATGGCGTAACCTTTTGTATTTCAGCAGAGATTTCAGTTGGAACTCGCAAGAGGATCATGCGCCTTCCTCCTGATTGATGTACCGGAAGAACAGAACAGAGAAAATCAGCAGCACAGAGAACACAACAACAGCAACCGCCGCCCCCGCTCCGATATTGCCCACCGCAAAAGCCTGTTCATAGACATTCACCGTCAGCGTGCGGGTCCCCGCATTGCCGCCTGTCAGGAGGAAAATGTCGTCGAATTTATTGAAGGTCCAAATGAACCGCAGCAGAAACAGCACAGACAAGATGCCCAGAAGCTGCGGCAAACTCAGGTACCAGAATTTCTGGAATGGGCTCGCGCCATCCATATCGGCGGCCTCGAACATGCCTTCGTCAATGGATTGCATCCGCGCCAGAATAAACAGGAATGAAAGCGGGAAATAGCGCCAGATTTCGAACACTGTCACCATCACAAGTGCTAAGGGTTTTTGACCGAAAAAGTTGATTGGCCCCTCGGTCACGCCCATCTGGATCAAAAGGGCGTTGGCGCTTCCGGAAAAGGGATCAAACAGTGTCACCCACGTAAAGGCCACCGCGATGACAGGCGACACATAGGGGAAAAGGTAAAGCCCACGCAAAACCCCCTGCCCTTTGAAACTCTTGTTCAACAACATCGCCGCAAAAAGCCCGAACACGAGCGCGCCTATGGTGCCGAACACCGTGTAAAACATCGTTACGCCAAGCACGCCCCAGAATTCGGAGCCATCGAAAACACGCGCGAAATTCTCTAGCGTGAATGAGAAATTCGTGAGGATATTGCTTGAAGTCCCGGTGACCACAGCCTCGGTTTCATCAAGATCGGGGTCGGCATCGATAAAGGCTTGGGAAACAACCACATCCAACGTGAAATCATCGCGGAAACCGCCTTCGATATCACCAGCAGTACAGGTCAGCAGGCTGCCTGAAATCTCGCAGCGCGGATCGACAGATGTGATCTCAAGCCCCTCTGGCAGAACATCGGTAAAGCTCACCCCTGTTATCGGCTTGTCTTGGCTTGAATTTCGCACCCGATAACGCAATGTCGCCTCGTCTCCGCCAACCTTGGGGCGTCCGCGTAGGCTCTCGTTCACAATCGGAACAGGAGGACGCAAATCCGCAAGCCCAACCGGCTTGAAACTAATCCAGAAAATCGACAACAGCGGTAGGATCACGACCATCGCAACGCTAATCAACGTCGGGGCCAATAAGCCCCACGCCAACCGTGCCTCGCGCTTGGCCAAGGGGCCAGCGGCGGGCGGCGCACTGTGGTTTGCGGTGTCGGATGTTTCCATTTCAGAGGCTCCTTGGGGACGTATGCCGATGGCGGGCAAAGGCGCGCCATCGGCTCTTTTGTTGACTTGAGTGAATTGGCCTAGTTGATCTTGGCCAGCTCCTCATTCAGAGCAGCAACCGTCGCGGCAGCGTCGCGCTCACCGTCGATGTATTCGCGCACGAGGCGGTTGATGACTTGGCTGTTGATCATCTTGGACGCGAGGCCAAGCTGGCCTTCGGCAACACCCCAACGCTGTGCAACGTCAAGACCACCAACGATTTCCTCAATCATTTCAGCTGCATAAAGCTCGCTCAGCGGCGCCTTACGATCAACACCCACGTCAAGCTTGGACCAGCCATCGACAAAGGCGCTGGCATTGTCGGCATTGCCACGACGCACAGGGAATTTACCCTCAGGCGCAATCGACAGCGTCGACATGTAGCCGTCGTCCATCGAGAACTTCACGAAATCCATCGCAGCATCCGTGTCAGCATCCGAGGTAATCCCGAAATAACGCACATCAGCCCAAGCCGCGCCATCGGCATTCGATGGGCCCGCAAAGTTGGTCACGATACCTGTGGCTGCTGCAAGGTCTTTGGTGGTTGGGTCATCGTTGATTGTGGGCGGAGCGGAATCCCGCAAGCCAGCAAGCTCGTCCAGAATGAACGGCGACCAGATGATCATCGCGGCCTGACCCGCGAAATAGAGCTCGCGGCTCTGTTTCCAATACAACTCACCGGGAGGAGATGCCTCTGCGATGGCCTTGTAGAATTCCAGAACCTCAATCGTCGCGGCTTCATCCAGCGGCTGGAACCCGTCAGCTCCAACAGGCGACACACCATTGGCAAGGAACACATGCTCGAGCACTTGGCTCATGAAGCCTTCGTCGATTTTTGTTGCTGCAACAAAGCCGTACATCTCTGGCGGGTTGTGCAGCGCCTCTACGGCGGCAAGCACATTGGCGTATGTAGTCGGTGCTTCAAGGCCGGCTTCGTCAAAGAGGTCTTTGCGATAGACGACCATTTGCGTCCAGCCATCAACCGGAACCGATGCGGTGCCATCCTCGACAGCAGCGAGTGAAAGCGGACCTTCGGCAAATGTACCTGCGCCAAGCTCGTCAATCACATCTGTGGCCGCGTCAACGTCAAGAATACCAGCCTCGACCCAAGGCAGCGCATAGGACAGCGGATGGTAGATCACGTCAGGCAAATCGCCCGCTGCGAAGGCCGCGGTGGCCCGTGTTCCGAGGTCTTTTTCCTCAACAGGGATCACCTCAACTGCGGTTCCTGTTGCCGCTTCAAACTCGGCTGCCATTGTTTGCTGTTTCTCAAGGCGCTCCGGCTGGGTTTCTGTTGTCCAGAACCGGATATCCGCCGAGGCCGACACGGCCCCAAGCGCAAGCGACATTGCCGCTCCGAGCATCAAGGCTCCTGTTTTTGTTGAATTTATCTTCATTGAAAAGTCCTCCCTTTTATGTGTTTTGGGTTGAGTTTTGCCGCAAAATTACGGCCAGTTCTTCGGATGTGACCTTCGCAGGACCGTCAGAGTCACGCGCCACCAAGGCAGCCACATCGGTTTCGCGTAGCCCCTCGACCGGAGAGCCGAGGAGCCGTGCAATCAGTAAATGAGCCAGACGATTTCCGGCCTTGTAGGTATCAACAGCAAAGGTGGTGAGCGGCGGGCGAGCGAATGCGCCCTCGGCGATCCCGTCATAACCGATCACCGAAACTTCCTGCCCTGCTGTGAGGCCAAACCGCCGCAAAGCACGAAATACGCCGAGTGCCGCGCGATCCACCGCACAGATGATTGCTGTCGGGGGTGAATCTTGCTGTAGAAGTTCAAGCGCTGCGGCTTCGCCCTGTTCTTCTGTTACGGCTCCTTGGCGAAGAAGCGCACTCTCGCGCGTCATGCCCTCTTGATCGAGGCCCGCATAATATCCCGCAAGGCGCAAACGACTGTAGTAATACTCGACCCCGCCATTGATGAAGGCGATCCGACGGTGCCCAAAGCTGACAAGCCGCGCCACCGCATCGCTCATCGCTTCCCCGCCGTGGATGTCATACCACGCGCAATCCTGCGGATCCTGCGTTCGGCCATAGAGCACAAACGGAATTTCGAGCCGCCGCAAAAGATCAACGCGCGGATCGTTCGTATAAGTCCGCGGAATGATGAACCCATCGGCCTTGCGCTCCTCAGACAGGGATTTCAGCGTCGCGAGCGTGTCTTGCATCGTCGTTGCGGCACCTACCGTCAGCGTCCAACCTTGGGTGCCAACCTCATGGGCAATCCCCGCAAGGAAATCCGCCAGCATCGGGCTGTGTCCATCATATTCGCCGGTTTGCAGAACAAGACCGAGGCTGCGCACGCGCCCTGTTCGGATCGCCTGCGCGTGGCTCAATGGTCGATAATCCATCTGCCGCGCCATGTTCTGAACCCGAAGCCGCGTGCCTTCGCTGATATCGGAATACCCATTCAGCGCCCGCGAAACCGTCCCTTTTGCCATGCCTAGTGCATTTGCAACGTCAGAGATCGTCGTACGACGCGCACCCGCCGACGAAACCGGTTTCGGTTTCATCCCAGCGGTCATTTGGGCATGTGATGCCGATTTGTGCGTCGTTTTTTTGTGCAAACTTCAGACTCCCCGTAGCTAAACGCTGATTTCCGAAACCGGTTTCGGCAAGGGTTTTGTTGAGGTTTCCGTGGGTTCACCAAGGTTTTCGGTGCGAAATCGGGGCAAAATCCCAATAATTGCAGAGAAAATCCGCATCTAAAAAAGGCCTGTTAGGGTAGATTTCACCCTACAAACTGGCCCAATCCACACATAGTGCTGCACAATTATTGGGCAAAAGAGGGCAGCAAGCACGTGCTCTCCGGCCTTAAGAAGCCCCAACGCCAAAACGATTCCAACTTTGATTCGAAGCCGTCCGGATGCAATTCAGGCACAGGCGATCACGCATCTCGCAAGCTGGCGCGACTTGCTCTTTCAATGCACAGAACTGCGGCCTATAAGGCCCCAAAAGCCACAGGAGACCACCATGCGGACGGCAAAGATTACGCGCAAAACGGCAGAGACCGACATTACTGTTGAGGTAAATCTCGACGGCACAGGCCTCTATGACAACCAGACCGGCGTGGGCTTTTTCGATCACATGCTGGACCAACTCGGCCGCCACGCGCTGATCGACCTCACCGTGCGCGCGACTGGGGACCTGCACATCGATGACCACCACACCGTCGAGGACGTGGGCATCGCGATCGGCCAAGCTCTGACCCAAGCTCTGGGAGACAAGAAAGGCATCCGCCGTTATGGTTCCTGCCTCTTGGCGATGGATGACGCACAAATTCGTACAGCGCTTGATCTCTCGGCGCGGCCGTTCTTCATCTGGAACAACGATATGCCAACGCCCAAGATCGGCACCTTCGACACTGAATTGGTACGCGAGTTCTTTCAGGCGCTTAGCACGCATGGCGGCATCACGCTCCACATCGATCAGATGCACGGTTTCAACAGCCACCACATTGCCGAGGCCACGTTTAAATCTGTGGCCCGCGCGTTGCGTGAGGCTGTGGAAGTTGACCCGCGCAAATCAGACGCCATCCCCTCGACAAAGGGCGCCCTTTGATGCGCACGGCGATCATCGACTATGACAGCGGCAACCTGCATTCGGCGGAAAAAGCGTTTCAGCGCATGGCCGCCGAAACAGGCGCAGGCACCGTTGTTGTAACCTCCGACCCTACCGAGGTGTTGGCCGCGGATCGTGTTGTATTGCCTGGTGATGGCGCGTTTCCGGCGTGTAAGGCCGAATTATTTGACCACACGGGCCTTTTTGAGGCTTGCGAGGAAGCGGTCATTGCAAAGGGTCGCCCCTTCCTTGGGATTTGCATCGGGATGCAAATGCTCTCGACAACAGGCCACGAATACAAGGACACGGCAGGCTTTGACTGGATCGGCGGCGATGTTGTGAAAATCACACCCTCTGATCCAACGCTAAAAGTGCCGCATATGGGGTGGAACAACCTCGTACTTGATAACCCACACCCGGTTCTTGAGGGCGTCAACGAAGGCGATCACGCCTATTTTGTCCACAGCTATCACTTCCGGGTAAATAACCCCGCTCATCGCCTCGCGCATGTTGAATACAGCGGCGATATTACAGCGATCGTCGGGCGGGATAACCTTGTGGGCATGCAATTCCATCCAGAGAAATCACAGGCGACAGGCCTGAGGATGATTGCAAACTTTCTAAACTGGAAGCCGTAACCGTAAATCGGCCCGCATCAACCTGCGGGCCTTTTCTGTGATGGTTGAACAGTTTAATCCACGCGCGTCCATGTCTGCTTCTTGCAGATTGGCCCGATACAGCCAGAGACCTTGAGAGTGTCACCACTCAGCGCCATTTTGGAGCGGTATACTTTGTCTTTGGACGGCTGCCAGATCTTGCCGTCTTTGTAGTTTCCGTCGCCTTGGGCAACCATATCCCATACCAGCGGTTTGCCGATTGTGTCAGATTTAAACTCCCCCTCGGCACGGAATGTCCGCGAAATCACACCGCAAATCTTGTCACCACAGGGCGCCAGCGTGACGTGCGCAAAAGCACCCTCATCTTCCTGTGTCTTCCACACCCCCACAACAGGGTCTGCCAAAGCACCTGTGGCCGCAACAACAAGCGCCGCAATGCTTAATCCAAGCTTCTTCATTTGATCCTCCTCAATTTCCGCTACTTTGCCCTTGGCATGTGAATCCGATCAAGCCTGACGTGGGGTCGCTGTAAATATCGGCCTAATGCCGCAAGGTTTTGCAATCTGCGGCGATCCATGCCAAAAGCGCGCGAACCCTGCCCTGTTCGCGGTTTATGTGGCGACGGGCGCACAGAATATTCCAAGAGGAACCGCCATGATCCTGTACCCCGCTATCGACCTCAAAGACGGCAATGCCGTGCGCCTGTTCAAAGGGGACATGGACCAAACCACCGTGTTTAACGAAAACCCCGCTGCACAAGCGCTCGAGTTTGTCGAGGCCGGTTGCGAATGGCTACACCTCGTTGATCTCAATGGCGCATTTGCAGGCGAACCCGTAAACGCTGCCCCCGTTGAAGCGATCCTTGAGCAGTGCAAAGTTCCCGCACAACTTGGCGGTGGCATCCGCGACATGGCGACGATTGCTCGCTGGATCGACAAAGGGCTGGCGCGGGTCATCCTCGGCACCGTGGCCGTAGAAAATCCTGATCTTGTGCGCGAAGCAGCGCGCGAGTTTCCCGGCAAAGTGGCCGTTGGGCTTGATGCACGCAACGGGCGCGTGGCCACCCGTGGCTGGGCCGAAGAAACCGATGTGATGGTCACCGACCTCGCCAAATCCTTTGAGGACGCAGGCGTTGCAGCCATCATCTATACCGACATCAACCGCGACGGTGCGATGCAAGGCCCCAACGTTGAGGCTACAGCGGCTCTGGCAAATGCGGTCTCGATCCCTGTGATTGCTTCAGGCGGTGTGAGCTCTCTTGCTGATCTTGAGGCACTAAAAACGTGCGGCGCAAAACTCAACGGCGCGATCTCTGGCCGAGCGCTCTATGACGGTGCGATCGATCTTAAGGAAGCGCTCAAAGTGCTGGCCTAAAGCAGCGCAAACCTCTGGCCAGCATTGCCGCTTTACCGTATGAGTGTCACAGCACGACAACCCAAAGAGCTACAACATGCTAAAAACCCGCATTATTCCTTGCCTTGACGTTGCCGAAGGGCGCGTTGTGAAGGGCGTCAACTTTGTTGATCTCATTGACGCGGGCGATCCGGTTGAAAGCGCCAAAGCTTATGATGCAGCGGGTGCAGACGAGTTATGCTTTCTTGATATCAAGGCCACCCACGAAAACCGTGGCACCATGTACGACCTTGCGCGCCGCACAGCAGAGCATTGCTTTATGCCACTAACGGTTGGCGGCGGTGTTCGTACCCGCGAAGACGTGCGCAAGCTGTTGCTGTCCGGTGCGGATAAGGTGAGCTTCAACTCCGCCGCCGTGGCCAACCCAGATGTGGTGGCCGATGCGGCCAATCATTTCGGCAGCCAATGCATCGTAGTGGCAATTGATGCGAAAACCGTGTCGCTGGGAAAATGGGAAATCTTCACCCACGGTGGCCGCCGCGCCACGGGTATTGATGCGGTTGAATTCGCCAAAACCGTTGTGGCCAAGGGCGCAGGTGAAATTCTTTTGACCTCGATGGATCGCGATGGAACGCGTGCGGGCTTTAACCTGCCCCTCACCCGCGCCATTTCTGATGCCGTACCGGTTCCGGTGATCGCAAGCGGCGGGGTCGGAACGCTTGATCACCTCGTTGATGGCGTGAAAGAAGGCGGCGCATCCGCTGTTCTGGCCGCATCGATCTTCCATTTTGGCGATTACACTATCCGTGAAGCCAAGGAACATATGGCTGCCAATGGCATAGACGTGAGGCTCGACGCATGACCCAGATCACCAAACTCGCCCAGACTGTATCAGAACGCGCGAAAGCGGATCCAAGCGAAAGCTGGACAGCCAAGCTCATTGCCAAAGGGCCGGAAAAATGCGCCGAGAAATTTGGCGAAGAAGCCGTTGAAGCGATCATCGCCGCCGTTAAGAACAACCGCGAAGAACTGATCTGCGAAAGCGCGGATGTGCTCTTTCACCTCCTCGTTATGCTGGAGGCGCGCGGCGTCACACTGGCCGAAGTAGAGGCCGAGCTCGCGCGCCGCGAGGGCACCTCCGGCATTGCCGAAAAGGCCGCCCGATAAGGCAGCACACCAAAGAAAAAGCGCCCGATCCTTGGGGAAAGGACGGGCGCAAGTGTGGAACGAGGGACAGTGAAATGCTCGGGCGTTCCAAACCCTAGCTACAGTATAAGTTGTGTATCGCAGTCTCTGGTTTAAAGAGTTCTCAAGTTTTTGTGATATTACCGCTAAACGGAAAACCGTTTAGCCGAGCGCACTTGGCCAATGCGCATCGGCTTTCTCAACATTTCCAGAGATGTCCTGACGCCACGCATCGCGTACCGCGAGATTATAATTCAGATAAAGTTTGCCATCGTGGATTGTCCAAGTATCGGGCTCTGTGGGGGCCACTGCGCCCTTTGACATCGCGAATGCGCAATAGCCGCCGTACTGCGGTTTGTAACGGTGAGGGTCTGCCATGAACATCTCGAGGTTTTCCATGTTCGCAAGTACCCAAACCGCGCCTTCCCATTTCACCTCATAGCGCGTGTCACCCATCACTGGGGCGCCTTCGGTGAAATACGCCACTGGGTCAAATCCGTTGATCGCAACACCGCCGGTATTGAACACATAATTATGGTCGTGCGCGCGCAAAACAGATGCGCCGCCTAATAGCGGGGCAGCAGAACTTAGAGCAATAAAATGGCGGCGTGTAAGCATATCAAACCTTTCGTTAACGTAAGGATGACGTTTCACGCAGAAAATCCAAGCCCCCTCGCAAATCTGTGACCGCGCGCGAGTGCTCTGGCAACCGACCTATGGGCGCACAGCGTATAGCGCGACAGCAGCAGCGTTGGACACGTTGAGCGAGCCGAAATCCGAGGCGTATGGAATTTTCACAAGCATATCAACGGTTTCTTTGGTTTTCTGCCGCAGCCCTGGCCCTTCGGCGCCGAACACCAGCGCAATGGGGCGGTCGATCTTGCCTTCAACTGCTGTTGCAATATCAGTCTCCGCCTCACCGTCCAGACCAAGAACGAAATAGCCCATTTGTTGCAAAGTCGTAATGGCATCGGCGAGATTTCGGATGCGGAGATAGGGTTGGCGCTCCAGTGCGCCAGATGCGGTTTTAGCCAGCGCACCAGTTTCGGGTGCCGAATGGCGAAGGAGAGAGACAACAGCCCGCGCACCGAAGACCTCTGCCGAACGCAGAATCGCCCCGACGTTATGCGGGTCTGTGACCCGATCAAGCAGAACCACGCGCGGCACCTGCCCGTCTGCAGCCATGCAGGCCTCCTCAAGGGGCCCCCAATCCAGCGGCTTCACCTCAAGCGCGGCCCCTTGGTGGACAGACTGCGGATCGATTGGCGCTGTGAATTTACGCGGGTCCACGACTTCCGGAGTGATTCCCGCGGCGTTAATTTCGGCCTCAAGCTTGTTGAATGCGTTTTTCGTAACGATAAGGCGCAATCGCTCGCGGTTGGGATTGACCAAAGCATCACGCACCGCGTGCAGACCAAACAGCCACACCGTTGCATTGGCCGAAGCCCGTTTTTCCTGCTCTTTTTCAATCACCCACTTTGGTTTTTGCATGGTCATTCGCCTTTGTTTACGTGCGCGGCGGACAATGCGCAGAGCCCGCGTGCAGATGCAAGGTATTTTCCTGTTGACGCCCTAATCACAGGCGGGTATCCCCTCCCTCGTTGGGCGACAGGCCGCAAGGTGTGGCAGGGGACTGTAACTCCCTCGAGGCGACTCACGCCTGGTTCGATTCCAGGGTCGCCCACCATTTAGATCAATGTGCGAAGGCAAGTTTGCCGCCGCAATGATCCGCAAAAAACAGCCGCCTTCGGGCGGTTGTTTTGTTTTTAAGGCTATCTTTCCTGATTGCCAGCGCCCCTGCGAAAACAGAGGCGCGGCACTTATCCTAGTTTTCCGCCTTGAGTAGCGCGCCGATCTCTTTCCACTTCTGCTCGAAGACTTCCGGCGTGTCGCGAATCTGTTCAAGAAGCGCGTCAATCTGATCTTTGGTGTCCTGCGCAAGCGTGCTGTCATTCACCGCATCAGTGGCCTTGTTATAATCAAAGCCGTTCTCGGTCAGGATGCCCTCCTGCTCCCATTTCTCGACCAGCCCCGTAACCTCGGCACTCATCTGTTCAACAGTCATACCGATGCTCTCAGCAAACTCAGCGGCAGTCTCTTCCATTTTCGCTTGCAGATCTTTACCCGCCATGGTCGCACCGTCTTTGATCGCCTCTTGCGCTTCCTTGGCGGCATCTCCGGCGTCATTCAGCGCCTTTTCGATCCGCTCGGCGGGAGTTGGCTCTGGCTTGGTTTGCCAGTAATAGACGCCGCCAACAACTGCGGCGCCGATAACGATTCCAAGAATAACTTTCATCATAACTTACGTACTCCTTTTTCCGCGCGAAATTGCACGGCTAAGATTTTTTGCGAGATCTGAGCGACCTGCGCCGTGGCTTTGCTTTAGTCGTTTTGGCGGGCTCCGTTTTTGCCGCTGCCTTAGTCTCCGCTTGCTCTTTCGCGGGTTCTGGCTTTGGCTCTTTTGCGGGTTCCGGCTCCTTGACGGGCTTTTTTGCGAGAGCGAGCTTTCCATCCCACGGACCTTCGGGAATTTTCGGAATTTCCGTATCTGCGATATAAGACGGCGTCATGATCTGGGTGCTGTTTTCGTTGAATACCTCAACGATGTGTTCATGCAGATCAGATCTGATTTTCGGCAGCGACATGCCCCGTGTTGTAAACGCGTTGATTTCATAGTTGATCGCATAGTCCCCAAGCTGGGTCCAAAGCACGAACGGATCAGGATTTTTCAACAGCCCCTTGGTGCGGAAAGCAGCCTCCTTGAGCATGGCCACAACCTTCTCTGGCGGTTCCTCATAGCCGATCCCAACAGTGGTATGGACAAGGATGCCGCGGCCGTCCACATGGCGCGTATAGTTCACAATCTCGGAGTTCAGAAGCTGCGCATTGGGGATCGATATCATTTCGTTCTTTGTCGACTTGATCAGCGTTTCCATCAGTTTGATTTCAACCACATCACCAACTTTGTCCCCTACCTGAATGCGGTCACCGATGTTGGTACTGCGCCGATAAATCACAAACAGACCCGCCATCATGTTGCTGACAACGGTGTTGGACCCGAGCGAGAGCATCACACCCGCCAGAAGTGTAAGCCCTTGGAACGCTGCTGAATTCGACCCTGGTATATAGGGATATGCAAAGACCAACGCGATCATGATGATCACGATGCGCACCAGAAATAGAGTTGGAGCAATCCATTGTTTCTCGAAGGATTCGATCTCGATCAGGCCGCTTTCCATATTGTCGAAAAATAGCTTCACCCCCTGAAGCGTAAACCGCGCCACGATGAAAATGATGATCAGCGTAATCAGGTTGGGGATGTAGTCCATAATGCCGCGCACGAGATTTATTAGCGGATCAGAGACTGTGGACAGTAGAACCTCGGCGATCATCCGTGTTTCGGCGAATGAGATCAGCACAAAAGAGAGGAAGTAATAGAATAAGATCAGATAAATGACCCAAAGCAGCAGATTCATCAAATAGCTGACAAGCGCCGCAATGGCGCGGGTTCGGACCATAGATTTTGTTACTGTTTCAAGGTCTTTCGACTGTTTCTTAACCACGCGGCCAACCGCATTAACCACGCGTTTGCGGCGGCTGAAAAAGAAATAAGAGATAATCAGGAAGCCAATAGTATAGGCCACGGCTTCCTTGGTGCTTTCCACCCGCGCTGAATGGGAGCGACGGCTTCGGTATTCCAGAATAGCAGCCTCAATCCGCTCCGCCTGTAACGCCGCAAGAAACTCCTGTGACAGTTGCTCGTATTCGGCGTCAAGCGGCGCCACCACGGTGACCATCTTGCCATTAACTATGATGTTCTTGCCGAATTCACCATCGACAACTTGAATATCTACAGTCGCGGAATCCGAAGCTTCAGCAGCTTCAATTAATCGCTCTTCGACTCTTTTTGCGCGTTCATCCGCTGGCAGCACATGTGAGCCGCGCACAACAAACAGCTCCTTGCCATCTAGCTTCACATTTGCAGCAAACGCCGGCGTGACCTGCCTGTCTTGAGGAAAGTCGGTCGTGTTCGGGGCGTCCTGTGCAAAGACTGGCGCCAAGAACAAGAGGAACACCATCAATACAGTGGTGACGAATGTCGCCAACCATGCTGCTCCACGCATCGGGGATTTCGCCTTCATCGCGGCTGCTAAAACACCTGCGCGATCGATAGCCTGCCCCGTTTCGCATGCCATGGCCGTTTGATCACCGCACCGACGATAGGTCGATGTGGTGAAGTTGGCTGCTCCGTTGGGGGCGGGCTTATGCATACGCGTTACTCCGAAATGATATGAACATCCCGTTGTGGGAACGGAATTGAAATTCCCTTTTCGTCGAATTTCTCTTTGGCTTGCCCCATCATATCCCAGTGGAACGCCCAATAATCATCGGTCTTGGTCCATGTCCGACAGAAGATATTCACCGAACTGTCGCCAAGCTCACCAACAAAGATTTCCGGTGCAGGGTCTTTGAGGGTCGCCGGATGCGCTTCAACCAGTTTTGTCAGTTCATCAATCGCCTGCTGTGCATCGTCGGAATAACCGATCCCGAATACCATATCGACACGCCGCGTATTCGAAGCAGTAACGTTGGTAATAACATCACCCCAAATCTTGCTATTGGGCACAACAACGACCTTGTTATCGACAGTTCGCAAACGCGTTGAAACGATCGACATGTCATCAACCGTACCTTCAATACCAGCCGTGATAATGTAGTCCCCAGTATCAAAAGGCTTTAGCAACATAATCATCAACCCGCTCGCAAAGTTGCTGAGTGTATCCTGCAGGGCGAAGGCAACAATGAAAGACAAGCCACCAAGTACAGCGAACAGAGGTGTCACATTCACGCCCATAAAGCCGAGCACGACCATAACGCCGATTACAACAACGGCCCAGTAAACGATTGTGCCGATGAAATTGCGCAGCAGGCGTGAAACATTCGGCACAAGGTTCATCTTGCGATTGACCAAGTTGCGCACGAAACGGGCAACGAAGCGCAAAATCCAAAACGCGACAATACCTGCGACAATGATCAGCAGGATTTTCAAACCACCATCAAGCGCGATGAGCCAATCACCGGCACCACGCAACAAGGATTGCAAGTCAGTGGTTCTCAGGGTCGCCAAAGATACCGCAGACATATAGTCTTCGTGCACTTTGATTTCGTCTGGGTTACCGCCTTTGTCTTCCCAACTGCTCAGAATGTCTTGATACTTTTCGAGCGTATCGGCCATTGCCGATGTTTGGGTTTCCAATTCGGCGCGGAGCGCATCGGCTTCTTTACCGCTTGCGACTTCGAGTTTGGAGTTGGTACCGCTCACCACAACCAAATCTTGCTTTAAGACGCCCTGCCAAATGTCAGCAGCAGAGGACAGTTCCGCAGCGGTATAGGGCAGCAACAGGAATTTCATCTGTCGATGGTCGGCGGCTTTAATTTCGGCAACAGCGGCCTCGATCTTTGCCGATTCCGCATCATCACCCTCACCCTCTTGTGCCAGTGCTGGCATAAACAGAGAAAAGGCCAAGAAAAACGACAGTAAGAGAGTTTTGGTAAGGGATAGTAAACGCAAGGAATTGCTCCAGAAAAACATAGGACTATCCCCTGACCTTGGCACAAAGTGGCCGCGAGGCTCAAGTGGCTGTCAAAGGAAACTAACGCCCCTCCAAGTAAACCAACCGTTACCACACACACAAAAGGGGGAGCCGAAGCCCCCCCGATCTATTTCGCCATTTTCTTTCAGTACTCTAAAGGGAGGCCTAGAAAGGAGAGTCAGGGAAATAGAAGTCTGCTGCGTTCTCTGGTGTGATCAATGTCGCGCCGAGAATGTAACGACCAGCAACCGGACCGTTCGATTTGAACGCGTTGACTGTTACGTCCATCGCAGTTGCGATCATCGAAGGCGGATAGAGAACGTCAACTGGGATCAGTTCGTCACCGTCCATGATGGACTTGATTGTTTCTTTCATGCCGGCGCCGCCAACTACGAACATGCCGTCGCCATCACGACCAGCTTGTTTCAGAGCAGCAACAACGCCGATTGCGATGTCATCGTCCTGCGCCCAAACAGCGTCAATGTCAGGGAAGCGCGACAGGAAGTCCTGCATCACTTCAAAACCATCGTCACGGTTCCAGTTGGCGTGCTTGTGATCGAGAACATTGATGCCGGAGCCTTCGATTTCGGCCATGAACGCATCAAAACGCTCGTTGTCGATCAGCGTTGGAATACCGCGAAGAACAACGATGTTGTCGCCCTCTTTGAGGCGTGTCTTCATGTATTGCGCAGACACTCGGCCAAGCTCTGGGTTGTTACCCGCAACATAGATGTCTTCGATGCCAGGCTGGCTCAGACCACGGTCAACAACAGTGATCAGCGCGCCGGTTTTCTTAACGTTAAGAACCGGATCTGTGAGCGGCTCGGACTCAAACGGAAGCACAACAAGCGCGTCAATCTGATTCACGGATACAAGGTCTTCGATCGCCGAAGCCTGTGCTCCTGGATCAGGCGAGTTCACAAGCACAAGATCAACGTCAGGATAGAGCGCTTCAAGACGCTTCTCTGCCTGCTCAGCGTGCCAGTTCATACCCGCAGCCCAAGCATGTGTTGGCGTTGGATAGGACACACCAATGGTGATCTTGTCATCAGCGGATACGGCGCTAGACAGCAGCATCGCCCCCGTTGCGGCTACCGCAAACAATGATTTTTTCAATGTCATAGTCTTCCTCCCTAGTTATGGATGGGCCGGATTGGCCCGTTTTCTGCGGTGTGACGGTTGACCGCCACTTCTCGCAAAATCTCTGTTGTCGTTATTCCTTGGATGATTTCCGGCCCCAATCGGCGCGCTGCAACCAAACCGCCACGATGATGATCAGGCCCTGCATCGTTCCGTTTAGGTAGTTGGAAATCATATCGGTGAAGTTCAGGATGTTGCCGATGGTCGTCAGGATAAGTGCGCCCAGAATGGTGCCTCCGATCCGGCCATAGCCCCCCTTAAGTACGGTTCCGCCAATGATCACCGCGGCAATCGCTTCAAGTTCCCAAAGGACACCCGTTGACGAAGATGCCGACCCAAGACGCGGCACATAGATGATAGTTGCCAGAGCCACACAGAGGCCTTGGATCACATAGGTCCATGTTTTGATACGGTCGACCTTGATCGCGGAATAGCGCGCCACGGCTTCGTTGCTGCCGATGGCCGTACAATAGCGACCAAAGGCTGTGCGGTTGAGCAAAATCCAACCGGCAATCGAAACAATGATGAACACCCACACAGGGATCGGCAGACCAAAGAAAGCTTCGTAATAGACGGGGCGATATGTACCGCGCAGGTCAAAATCGAGGCTCAATGTGCCACCATCCGCGAAATAGGTCACGAGCGAACGGAAAATCCCCATGGTTCCGAGCGTTACGATAAAGGCTTCGATCTTCCCTTTTGTCGTCAGGAACCCGTTCACCCATCCCGCACCAAGCCCGAGAATAACACTACACCCGCAGCCAAGAAGAACGGTTGCAACCCCCGTGCCGAGCGTTTCGACCGCGTTGTTCATCACGATAATCATGATCCCCGCGATCACCGCCGCCATGGACCCAACAGAGAGGTCAATGCCGCCCGCCGTAATCACAAAAGTCGCGCCAACTGCGATAATCCCGATAAAGGCACTCCGCGTCAGCAAGTTGGTGATATTGCCCTCGCTCAAGAAGGCCGAGTTTAGCGAGAACCCGATGATGCACAGGATCAACAGCGCAATCGCCGGCCCCATCGTCTTGAAGTCAAAGTTCCGCAATCTGCTATTTTTGGTTTCGCCAGCCGTTGTCTCAGCCATGGTGTTTCTCCCCTTTCAATCCAGCGGCATAGCGCACGATTTCTGTCTCGTTGATGGCGTCTCCGGTGAGCGCGCCCATGATCTGGCCGTCACGCATCACAAAGACCCTGTGACACACGCCGATGATCTCGGGCATCTCCGAAGAGATCACCACAACGGACATCCCCTCCGCCGCAAGCGCGGCAATAAAATGATAGATTTGCTGTTTGGTTCCCACGTCGATCCCGCGAGTCGGCTCGTCGATGATGACGATCTTCGGGTCGGCTTCCATGATCTTGGCCAGCAACAGCTTCTGTTGGTTGCCACCAGAAAGATCGCCTGCTTTGACCTTTGGATCACGGGCACGGATATCAAACCGGCGGATACCCCGCGCGAGCGCTTCCTGCTCTGCGTCACGGTCAATCATGAAGCCTTTTACAAAGCGCGGCAGCGCCAACAGCGTCATATTGGGGCGCATTTCCTGCTCTAGCAGCAGCCCTTTTTCCTTACGGTCTTTTGTCAGATAACAAATCCCAGCGTCCCGCGCATCGGCCACAGAGGCGAACCGCACTTCCTCGCCATGCACACGAATAACGCCGCTATCAATATCCTTGAGCCCGCAAATAGCTTCGAAAACTTCTGTCCGGCCGGAGCCGATCAGCCCCGAAAATCCCAAGACCTCGCCTTTGCGCAGATCAAAGCTCACGTTGCGAATGTTTTGCGTCGTCAGCCCTTCGACCTCAAGAACGCGCTCGGCATCCACATCCGCTTCGTTCATCGGAGGATACAGATCGGAAAGCTCGCGCCCGACCATCATCTGCGCCATCGCATCAAGCGTGAACTCACCTGTTGGTTTTGTTGCAATCCATTGACCGTCGCGCAGGATCGTCACGCGATCCGCAATCGCCTGCACCTCCTGAAGCTTGTGCGACACAAACATGATTGCGGTGCCTTTTGCCTTGAGCTTCTCGACCTGCGCGAAAAACACAGTGGTTTCCGCTTCGGTCAAAACTGCGGTCGGCTCGTCCATAATCAGAACCCGCGCATTGCGGCTCATGGCTTTGACGATCTCGACCATCTGCTTTTCGGCAATCGATAGGCTCGAAATCCGCGCCTTGGGCGAAATATCAAGCCCAACGTCAAGGAACATCTTGCGCACGGCTTCAGTCATGGCGGCACGATCAAGAAAGCCGTTGCGGCTCTGTTCGCGGCCAAGGAAGATGTTCTCTTCAACCGTCATCTGCTCGGCAAGGTTAAGCTCTTGGTGGATCAATACGATCCCCATATCCTCGGCCTGCCCGTTTGGTGGAAGGGTAACTTCCTCACCATCCACGCGCAGTGTTCCAGAGGTTGCCGGATGAAAACCGGACAGCACTTTCATCAAGGTGGATTTGCCAGCACCATTCTCACCAATCAGCGCATGAACCTCACCAGCACGAAGATCAAAACTCACTGAAAACAGAACCGGAATGGCTCCGAATGATTTGCTGACGCGCTCTGCGGCGAGCACGGGCGTTTCCGCCTGCACGCTATCCAGCATTCCTTTTTCCTCCCCACGACACCCCTGTCTCCCGCAGGAAAGTGCCGACTATGAAAACCTTTTCAGAAATAATGTAAACCTTTTCATGGCGACCTGTAAACCTTTTCATTGGCGTTTTACGACACAACGGATATGATGCAGGAAAAGGCAAAGCCACAAAGGCTTTCATATTGAAAACATTGAATGTTTTTTGAAAGTAGATAAGTAGAGGCCGCGTAAACCGTGGAGCAACAAGCCCCAAAACCCGCGACAATCGAAGATGTCGCCAAGCTTGCCGGAGTGTCGATCGCAACTGTGAGTCGGGCGATTCGAACGCCTGAAAAAGTGGCAGAAAGCACCCGCAAAAAGGTGACGGCGGCCATCGCTCGAACAGGGTATACCGCCAATGCCATGGCGCAAAACCTTCGGATGCAACGTTCGCAAATGGTCATGGTTCTGGCGCAGTCGATCTCGGACCCCAACTTCCCCGGCATCCTCACAGGGCTTGAGAAGGTCGCGAAATCCCGCGGCTATGGTGTTTTGATCGGCAACACAGAGGGCGATGTCTCGCTTGAAGAGAAACACTTGCGGTTTCTCTCCACAGGTATGGCCGATGCACTGATCTTGCTAACGGGGCACCTTCCTGTCGCAGGGTGGCTTCAGAGCCCAACGGCCAACTTCCCACCAATGGTCGCCGCCGCCCGCCCCGTCAACCGCCCCGACATCAGCTATGTGGGCGTTGATGACGCCGCCGCCGCCAAGGTTGCGACGGATTACTTGATCTCATTGGGGCATGAGCGGATCGTCTATGTCTCTGGCCCTGCGGGGGATGCTCTTTCGGAAAACCGCCACCGTGGTTATTGCGACGCGCTCTCCCAAGCCTATGATCAAAGCTCCGTCTGGCGCATTCAAGGCGATGGCACCACCGAAGGCGGGCGCAGCGCAATCGAGCGGCTCTTTATCCGCGATACACTGCCAACTGCCTTCTTCTGTTACAATGACAACACCGCCATTGGCGTAATCGCTGCGCTTCAGTCGCGCGGGTTTGATGTCCCGCATGATTTCTCGGTCGTCGGCTTTGACGACATCCCCTTTGCGAGCAACATAACCCCGTCCCTGACGACAATCCGCCAACCGCGCAGCCAGATTGGCGAAATCGCTATGGCACATCTGCTGGATTTCCTGCCGACACGTACGATTCCCGTCGACACATCTCTTTTGCATGGTGATTTGATCGTACGTGGCTCCTGCTCGGTTCCGCGCATTACCGATAAGCCATAAGCCACGCTCTCATAGAAATTCCGCTGCAATTCAGGTTTTCTGTCGCAATTTTCGCGCGTCTCGCTCACATTGGGCGGTATTGATTGCAAATTTCTTGATCTAAGAGGCTGATATGCTCGAACTCCTCTCCTCCCCCGAAGCTTGGGCCGCGTTTCTCGCGCTTGTGACGCTCGAAATCGTTTTGGGGATCGATAACCTGATTTTCATTTCCATCGTTTCCAACAAACTCCCCGAACACCAGCAAAAGCGCGCGCGCCAAATCGGCATCGGACTTGCGCTTGTGTTGCGACTGGCGCTGCTGTCGGTCATCGCGTGGATTGTCGGACTGACGGAACCTGTGTTTGATCTTGGCATTCAAGGGCCGCTCGATGAACACGGCGTACCGATGTTTGAAACCTCGTTCTCTTGGCGCGACATTATTCTGATGACGGGCGGTGTTTTCCTCGTGTGGAAGGCGACGACCGAAATTCAACATAAGGTACAGCCACAACCCGCCCACACAGTGTTCGAGGCCAAACCAAAGGCTTCTTTCACCTCGATCATCCTTCAGATCGTAGCCCTTGACGCGGTTTTTTCTATCGACAGCATCCTGACTGCCATCGGCATGACAACAGAGCTTCCGATTATGGTTGCTGCTGTGATCGTGGCGGTGACCGTTATGTTTATCGCGGCCACGCCGGTCACAAACTTTGTGAACGCCAACCCAACCGTTGTCATGCTGGCGCTCGCCTTCTTGTTGATGATCGGCATGGTGCTGATTGCCGACAGCCTCGGCCACCATTTGCCAAAAGGGTATATCTATGCGGCAATGGCCTTCGCGGCGTTCGTAGAAGGGCTCAACATGTTGCGCCGACGCGCACAGGTGAAGCGCGCGGCATAACCCGACCCAAGAAACACGAAAAACGGGCGCTCCATCGGGCGCCCGTTTTGAATTTGTGGGTGTGGGTTTACGTCAACCGCCCCTGCTAGTAGTCCGTTTCATAGAACAACCCGATGGCGGAGTTCCCGTCCGAAATGACTTTCCCTTTGGCCGAGAGTTTCTTGGTCACGTCATAGTTCAACGAGAACTCGGTCTTGCCATCGCCACGCACGGTTATGTCGCTATAGAGATCATCGGTCAGGTATTTCCCTGCGCGCACGGCGGTTTCTCCGTCGGATTCGTTGATGATCTCGATGTCGTCCACACCAAGTCCCTTGCGGATTGATCCCATAACCGTATCGTTTCCGCGTCCGGACAACACAGCCACAGCGTTTGCAAGCTGCAGGGCCTGAAAGGCCGAAATGTTTGAGGCGTCCTCGCCATAGTAAAGCCGCGTCAAAACTTGATCCGGCGGAGCTTCAGGCGATGATTCAAACCGGATTTCCGGCTCGGACAGGAACCCTTCAACAATAATGCTTGAGGAGCCGCCATCTGTGAATGTTGTCGCGACAAGGCGCACATATGGATCAAGGCTCCCCTGAAGCTCAATCTGACCTTCGGTGAGTTCAAACCGTTTATCGAGCAGATTGATGCGGCCACGAATAAGTCCAAAGCTCCCCGCGGATACAACGTTATTCGTTGTGCCGGAAATCTGAAGACTGCCGCCAAGTTCAGCATCAAGCCCACGTCCGCGCACGAATACGCGATCTTCCGCGTTGATCTGAATCTGCAACGGATAGGCTGGCCCTGCTGCCGTTTGCGCAGTGGGATCGGTTTCAATGCCCGCAAATTCAAGCGTACGGCGGACCGCCCCGCTTGCGCCAACCTGTGTGATGTCAGGAATAGCAGTCACACCCCCAATAGATGTATTGGGAACAGTCACCTCTGTTCGCCCGACATTGATCGTTCCGGCAATCAGCGCACCACCGGTCAGCGGCCCCGTCACATCAATCTCACCGTTCAAGACCGTTTGATACAGCAGCGGGTCAACAATCTTAGCCCGATTGAGCACCACAGCCAAATTCGCAGGGAACCCGGCTCCAAATCCAACAGTTCCGCTCGCTGTAACCCGTCCGCCTTCGCGCGGGCTGGCGCCGATGTCTATCGTCGCGGTGCTGTTTGCAAGCCGAACCGTGCCGCTGATATCCTCGATCGCGGCATGCAAGCGCGGCGCGGTAAATGTGGCGCCATTGGTTGAAATGGTGCCGCTGACAGCAGCCAGGCTTGGAACACCCTTCATCGCCAAATCAAGTGTAGCAACACCCGAAATCGCCCGTGGCCGTAGAATGCGATTGGCAAGGCCAAGCGGAGCAGTCCCCGTCAGCGCGAGATCATGATCACCTGCCGGATCAATTAGCCCTGACACATTCGCCGCCACCCCGAGCGAGCCAGAGCTTGTTGCGTCAATCTGCCATTTCTCACCTGCTTTGGCGAGCGCCCCCTCAAGGTTTACGCCACCCGTTAGGTTCGCAACCAACGTCCCCACTTCAGGGAGACTGGCAGAGAAGGCCATATTGGCGTTCGGCCCCGTCGCCAAACCTTCGACAGTTGCGTTTGTGTCCAATGGTCCGGTCGCCGCGAGATTAACAGAGACACCCTCCTCGCTTTGGGTGGTGTACCCCTTCAAGGTCAGCGGCCCTGGGAAATCCGGTACGATGAGGCCCAAATCAACGAGGTTTGCATCAAACTCACCGTCGAAATATCCGTCGGCAATTTCCCCTGTGCCCCGCACGAACAAGGCTTCGTTGCGCAAACTCGCCCCTCGCAGCACGGTGCCTTCGGTGTCGCGCTTCGCTGTGACGCGCATCACGGTTTCACCTTTAGCCAAGGTGTCAAACTGCTCAATTCCCAAAGCAAGGTCTCGTGTAAGGCCGGTCAAAACCGCATCAAACGCGCCAGTGAGCGTGGCATAGCTGCCCTTTGCTGTTGCCTCTGCTTGGCCCGCAATCGGCCGTCCTGCCAAGAGCGAGAATTGAGAAATATCATCAATCTCTGCGGCGATATCAAACTCGGCTTCAAGATCGCTCTCAAGGCCCGTCAACGCCGCGTTGCCCCTGAATTCATAGGTCGCGGATTTGATGTCCATATCCGTGAGCCGAAGCGGTTGCCCCTCTTCGTAAGAGACCGTCACGCGCCCCTCTGTCGCCTGCCCGATTGCAGCGGTGAGCGCAGGATCGTCCAGCTCGAGCCCCAAAGCTCTAAACGTCAGATCAGACGTAATTTTGCCAAGCGTTCCGACCTCGCCGAAAATCTCGCCATCTGAAATCAACTGGCTGCGCTCAAGCGAAAGCCCTTCTGTTTCGAGATTGCGAACATCGAATTTGCCGTGCCATTTCTCGCCCTCATCCGCATCGAACGAAAGCGCAAGCGCAACGGACTCAACCCGCGTCTTACCTCCGGGAACAGGAAGCAACACATACGAGCCATCCGCGTTTGCCACGCGTCCGCTTACATCAAAATGCTCCGGCCACATATCCGCGTTCAGATAGGCGCGCCCAGACAAAAGCAAACTGTTTGCGGAAAGTCGGAAATGCGCAAGGTCAAGCGCGCCGCTGCCTTTGAGCGTACCTTCGGATTTCAACTGAACATTCGGACCGAAAAAGGGGCGGTACTCCGGCACGAAAAGCGAGGTAAGATCGCCTCCAATATCCACACGGAATTCCATATCCGCAGGGGTTGCCGCATCCTCTCCTTCCTTGAGTGGCAATGTCACGAGATTCACCTGACCGGAAAGCTGCTCTACGCCCTCGCTCACCAATTTAACTTCGGCAGTGTAGTCCGAAAGCGGGCCCGTACCCTTGAGATCAAGTTCAAGCGCTGGCGCACCTGGAATTTTGAGCAGCGTTGCCGCAAGCCCGCCCTCTTCCTCGGTTAAGGCAATATCAAGATCAATAATCTTGGTTTCCGCATCAAAGCCGCCACGAATGTCAAACTCGCCGAAGCTGTCGTCGATACGCCCCATATTCAGCAAGACTTTGCCAGACCCCGCCTCAAGCATCGCAGATGCGGCCAACTCAAGCGCGATCTCTTCGCCCAAGAGCGGCTCGCCCAGCACGACTTCTTCGATTGCAACCTTCTGTACATCAACGCTGACAGGAAGTT
Source organism: Halocynthiibacter sp. C4 (assembly GCF_028823805.1). Lineage (NCBI taxonomy): Bacteria > Pseudomonadati > Pseudomonadota > Alphaproteobacteria > Rhodobacterales > Paracoccaceae > Halocynthiibacter > Halocynthiibacter sp. C4. Next base: position 427,602 of record NZ_JAPEIE010000002.1, read on the forward strand.
CCGGCAGCGCGAATTCCTTAGCGTGCGGATCTGGTGGCTCGGTGCTTTCAACAGGAATGGGCGCGCGCGCAACAACCATAGAGGCCGCCGAAAGCTCCTTTACTTCGAGCCGCCTTTGCAACAAGGCGGAGCGTTTCCAGTTGAGCCGAACATCCGTCAGCGTCAGCCAGATGCCTTCCTTATCGGCAATCGTCAGTTCGTCCATGGTCGCTGTTGAACTCAACGCGCCCTTAAACCCTTTGACCTTAACTGTGCGCCCCTCGCCGCTCAGGTTGTCTTCAAGCAAACCCTGAACCAACCCGCGATCTTCTTCCTCTTCCTCCTGCGCATAGGCTGGCTCTGCGAAGGTCTGAAACAAGGCCACACAAGTTGCGAGCATCAAGAAAAGTGTATGTCGGAAAAGCCACATTAGAATGCCTCCCCGATTCCGAGGTAGATTTGATAATCGGAATCGTATTTGCGCTCCGAAACCGGTACGGCAACATCAAAGCGGATCGGACCAAATGACGTGTAATATCGCACCCCAACGCCAGTACCCGCGTGCCACGTATCATTGCTGCCGTTCGGGAAGGACTCAGACCCGACATACCCAACGTCATAAAACGCCACAAAGCCAAGATCGCCCATCCAGCCTTCTTTGTTTTTCAAGCGGAAGCGCCCTTCGATAGAAGACGCAAAGAACGAGCGGCCACCAAGAATTCCGTCTTTGTAGTCGATCCCGACCGAGAGATAGGAAAAGCCACGAACGGTATTTGTACCGCCGGAGTAGTAAAGCAGATCGCCGGGCGTATCATCGAGCGAAATCCCCGCAATACTGCCGATCTGTCCGCGTACGGCAAGAACCGTTCCTGTATCACCCAATTCTTGGAAAAACCGTGCATCAACATAGGATTGCAGCGCGAACTTGCTGTCATCAAACAAGAAGAATGGCGTCACTTCAGGGTTCAGATAATAGCCCGATGTTGGCGCAAGCTGATCGTCGCGTTTGTCCAGAAAACCTGAGTAACGTACGGCAACCAAATGATACGTGCTTTTGCCGCGAATATCTTCAACGTTACCAGCACGGTATCCAAGGCCCAGATTATAGATGTAATCATCGCCCGCATAGCGACGGATACCAACCTCGAAGCTGGCGAAATCGCCTTCGTAGTTTTCCTGCCGCGAGCGAAGGAGCTGGAACTGCGTAAAGAAATCTATGTCAGGATTAAACGTCGCGGGGCGCTCGAACCGCACCTGAAAACGATCTTCGCGGTTCACGTTGTCATTGCTGATCCCGTCAAACTTCAACTCGACACGAAGCCGTTCACCACCACCAAATAGGTTGCGATGGAGCCAATATGTCGAGACACCAAGACCACGGTCCGTTGAAAGTTCGCCACCAAAGCCGAAGCGGTGCAGCTTGTTTTCCGTCACGAACAGATCAATATCAAGCGTGCCGTCCGGATTGGCGTCATCGGCCTCAGTTACTGAAACCGACTGGAATATCCCTGTCCGGCGCAGGCGCTTTGCAGAATCCGAAAGTTCTTTAGGCGAGAAAACCTTACCGGTTGGCAGGCCGGCGATCTCTTGAACGCGCGCGGGTTTCATACGCTCGGTGCCGGTTACATTTAGATCGCCAAACTTGAGTTGACGCCCCGGCGCAAGCTGTACTTCTGCATCAAGCGTTTGGCGGCGATGGTCCGCAACGATCTTCTGCCCGCTCGGCTCGACCTTTGCGTGCCCGACATCTCGCCAACCGGTGACCGCTGTGCTTACTGCATTTTCGATCTGTGGCGTTCCGGCAATCTGGCCGGTCGCAAACTCCGGCGGCATGACCGTTCCCGGCGCGATCGGTGAGACCTGCGCTTTACCGAACTTGAACTGTGGCCCTTGCTGAACATCGATCACAATCCGGTTCACCGAAGTCGGCGGAACAACGGGCGACAGGTTCCCCGCCTCGCGACCATCCACTTTGATGCTGATTACGGCGCCGAAATACCCTTGCTCGTACAACGCGCCGAGCAGTTTGCCGTAGTCGGCAAGCGCAGTCGACACAATCTCGGAGGCGTTTTCGGTTTCCTGCTCCGTAAGGAGGAACGTCAGCGATTGCGCTTCAAGTGTATCCTGAAGCTCTTCGTTTGCTGGCGACACTTTTAAACTCGCATCAAACGCGAATGCAGCAGTTGCTGTTGCCCCAAGAAATGCCAGCCCGTGAATACCCCGACGCAGCCAGTGCCCCGCCAATTTGATCTGCCAAGTTGATCGCAACGTCGTTGATGCGCGCTGCGCTAGAAAGTTGGCGCCCTGTATAAATCGCAAGCGAAAAACTCCGTAAAAATTGTTTCTTGGAGCCTAACAGGTTTTTGAGATCTTCAAAGATCGCGTGGCCCTCACTACGTAAAATTTTTGGTGATCACGGATGAAAGCCACACGGTTTTTGCGTATTTTGGATAGCAAAGGCGAAATATCAGCCCATCGCGTCCTGTTTACATTGCATATCGCCCCGATCCGACAGCGAGAATACCGCTTCATCTCCTTTGGACCAGAAACCAATCTTGCCGCGATAGGTTTCGCCTTCGTATTTCGAGCCAGACGCAGCTTGGACCTGATCAAGCGCAACCGCGTTATCCGCCCAGCGCAGAGTAACAACGCCTGGGTCAACATTTACAAATCCCACAGAAACAACCGCCGTCAGACCGTCGCAAACATAAGGAAATGGCCCAACAGAAACCCCGTTCGCATCATCAGCACGTGCATCAGCATATCCTGTTCTAATCTCGTTGATCCGCAATGCGTAATTATCCACAACGCAATCGGTCCGGTCGGATTGTGATTTCCAGCACTCGTCGCGCCCTTTTATCCAGCCGCGCTGATAGGCTTTCAGCTCTTTCAACCGATCTGCTGTCATATTCGGCCCGTTTACCGCCAAATTGTAAACGCGCGAGAGTTCCTGATCCAATTGCCCAAGGCGCGGGTCGGCGCAAATCGCGTTCTCAACCTCACTCGAAGCCTTGGCGCAATCAAATGCGGGCTTTGAGCCAGAAACCTGTACAGGCGCGCTTCCTTCCGCAAGGAACCAGCCCGCAACCCATCCGCGCGTACCGGCGTATTCAATCTCGCACCACCGCTTCTTGGCTGCGGCCGCCCGCTCTGCTTCAGAGGCTTTTTCCCATTCGGCAAAGCTCATCTCGCCAACACAGCCAAGATTTCGCAGCCCGTCTCCGTTGGCCGGAATTTGTCCAACTTTGGTTGCAGAGGCTTTCGGCTGTGCTCGGATGTTCAGCACATCATCGGCCGAAACCCCAGTAACGCGGTAATAATCAGGTCCGCTTGCCTCCGCGCTTGCAGAAACCGGGGCAAAGCCCACAGACAATGTGATCGCACAAGCGGCAATGGCGGGGATAATTTTTGGTAACATCCTGACTCTCCGAGCTAAAAAGCAATTCGCGCTTCGACAGAAATTTGCACCGCTATCAAGGGCCGAAATAGGGCTGATGCGGTGAAATAAACGAATACATCAAGCCTATATCACGCCCCTCAACCACGCAACGCAGCAAAGCAGGATGATCGAACGCAAGGCGCACAAGTCTACGCAAAAACCGAAAAAATGCAGGTAAAACAACCATCTAGATCAAATCACATCTCTATCAGGAGACTGATTGGTGCGGTCGAGAAGACTCGAACTTCCACGGGAGTTACCCCACAGCGACCTCAACGCTGCGCGTCTACCAATTCCGCCACGACCGCACGTGATCAGGTAGGTGGCGGCGGTATAGCCAAGGCATTCGGGGATGTGAAGAGGAAAATGCGCACAAAATCCTAAAACCCGCCTTTGCCCCACGCCTTTGGCGATAATACCCTTGTTTTATATGGAAAAAGTGCTGCAAAATTTTCCGCAATTTCGCCGCGCTTATTCTGGCTACAGCCGCCAATACGACCAAGCAACACCCAAATCGACGCCCTCTCCCACGCCAAACCGATTCACCGTTTCAATGGCAACAGCTTCACCGAACGCGCGCTGCTGCCCTTTTCTCTTTATCCACCGAGATTGGCGGCAAGAACTTGCCCTGCCATATAAATCTGCATCAAGCGAAGGATGTTCTCAGACAAAAAGACTTCTTCGCCACCTGCAGCAACGCTCTGTGCCGCGCTTTCATACCAATCAATCGCCAACTCCGGCCGCATCGTCGCGCCGAATCCTTGCGATAGATGGTGCCCTACCAATTCGGCATAGGCCGGATTATCAACCGCAGCCAAAAGCAACGCCGCGCTCAGCGCCACATCCATATTGTCGATGTCATAACCAACCGACAGACAGATCTTGCCCGTCGTCGACAATTGCTCTTCCGAAGCGCCTGTGCTCTGTGTCCACTCATGAGTGGCGACCAATACTTCGTCCATCGACTGCATCGAAACAGCAATGCTCAGATCGTTCATCGCCGGAACCAGCCCCATACACTCTTGTTCGATCTGTGCGTCGGTCAGCCCAGCAATCGAAGCCGCGGCCTGCGCGCCATCTTCAATCGCGGGGACACGAACAAAGCAGAACTGTTCAGCAAGCAACATATCTGCATTCTGCTGACTTAAAACCGGCCCACTGCTGTCAAAGCTGCGTGCGCCCACCTCGTCACAATAGGTTGAGAGCGCAATGTCGCCCTCCCCTGCATCACCGAAAAGGTCTGGGAATTCTGCCGCACCGTCTCCTTCAACTAGCGCATCCGGATTATCCGGCGTCATACGCGCCTCCTCCAGAATCTGGTACTCGACCAAAACCGCGCGCATTCCTAAGGGGCTTGTCGCCGCGATCTGCTTCGCTTCTTCGGGGTTGGCCATGGCGCGATCATAGCTGCGGAGCATAAACGCGCGTTCATAGTCGTCGAACTGGCCCGTGACAGGATAGCCAAGATCGGATTGAACCTGCGCCATCGCCGCGCGGCTCTTCTTGCCAAGCACACCATCAGGGTGCCCCGCAGCAAAACCAAAATGATTAAGCGCACGTTGCAAATCCATATTTTCCTGAACTTCAGGAGAGGCCGGAACCTTCTTTTTTACGGTCGCCTGCTGTGTTGAGGTTGTTGTCTGGTCTTGCTGCTCAAATGCTTCTGAAACAAGTCCGTTGATAACCCCCGCAACCAACGCTTCCCCGAAATCTGCTTTTGCCGGTTGCATTTGCGCGGCCATTACAGAAACAGTGGCAAACGACAAAACAGCACAACGGCACGACAGTGCACGGAATGAAAACATCAAAACCTCCAAACAAATCTACGTTTGCGGTGATGTGCTATAGAAATACGGCACAAATAGGCCTAGATCGGGGTGAGATGCGTAAAAGAAGACTAAAAATATGGTAGAATGGATCACAACAGACGGCCTCACAGACTACGATGAAGCTGTGACGTTCATGGAAGCCCGCGCCAATGCGATTGCAAAAGGCGAGGCTGAAGAGGCGATCTGGCTCGTCGAGCATCCGCCGCTCTATACGGCCGGAACCTCTGCCAAACCTGCCGATCTGGTCGATCCAGACCGCTTTCCCGTCTATGAAAGCAAACGCGGCGGGCAATATACCTATCACGGACCGGGCCAACGGGTGGCCTATGCAATGCTTGATGTGGGCAAACGTGGCAAAGATGTCCGCTGTTTTGTGCATGAGCTTGAGGAATGGGTGATCACGACCCTTGCCGAATTCAACGTGCGCGGCGAACGGCGCGAGGGGCGCGTTGGCGTCTGGGTGACTCGCGATGACAAGCCACGCAACGCAGACGGCTCCCCACGCGAAGACAAAATCGCCGCGATCGGTGTGCGCCTGCGCAAATGGGTCAGCTTTCATGGCATCTCGATCAATGTGGAGCCAGACCTGAGTCATTTTGAGGGCATCGTTCCCTGTGGAATTCGTGAACACGGCGTGACCAGCCTCGTTGATCTTGGGCTTCCCGTAACCATGGATGATGTCGACCTGGCGCTAAAACGCACCTTTGATCAATGCGTTACAGAAAACCGCCCTGCCTGCGCCACAACATAACCTGTTCTTGACTATTGTTATGGGCCGAAGGTTTTTCACAGCTTAAAAGACCCCATGCGACAAGTTTTCCCTTTCCCTTTGATCCGGTTCGCTATGGTATAGGGGAACAACGCGATAACAACTCAGACCCATGAGGTTAGAAATGACACTATTAAGACTGACAGCTACAGCCGCGGCTGCCGCCATCTCTCTCGCTTCGCCCGCATTCGCAGAAGGTGATGCAGAAGCAGGCGCAAAAACATTCAAGAAATGCACCGCTTGCCACATGGTCGCAAATGGCGACGAAGTCCTGGTTAAGGGCGGCAAAACCGGCCCGAACCTCTATGGCATCATCGGCCGGACTATGGGCTCTCAAGAAGGTTTCAAATACGGTTCCGGCCTTGCTGCCGCTGCTGAACAAGGTCTGACATGGGATGAGGAAAGCCTCGTTGCCTATGTCCAAGACCCGAAAGCCTACATTCAAGAGGCCACAGGCGATTCGAAAGCCAAGTCGAAAATGACTTTCAAGCTGAAAAAAGGCGGCGAAGACGTTGCTGCATTCCTGAATTCACTGGCTGACGGCGCCAGCTAAGGCGGGTTGCCCTGCAATATTCGAAAAAAAATGTGTCATGCGGCCTCTGATAGATTGCCCGCATGACAGAACCGCACTAAAGACAAAAGCGGAACGCGTCGCGTAGGGTCCATCCCTGCGCGTCTAACTGATTTAGAGAACCGGGGAGGCTTGAAATGGCCGAGGCAGCTATTCATAGCGACGAACATCATGACGAGCGGGGATTCTTTACCCGTTGGTTCATGTCTACAAACCACAAAGATATCGGCATCCTATACCTGATCGTTGCCGCAGTTGTCGGTTTCATTTCGGTGGCATTCACCGTTTACATGCGCCTCGAGCTTATGGACCCTGGTGTACAGTACATGTGCCTTGAAGGTGCCCGCCTGTTCGCGGATGCCGGCGCAGAGTGTACCCCGAACGGACACCTCTGGAACGTGATGATTACATATCACGGCGTCCTGATGATGTTCTTTGTTGTTATCCCTGCCCTCTTCGGCGGGTTCGGCAACTACTTCATGCCGCTTCAGATCGGCGCGCCAGATATGGCATTCCCACGTCTGAACAACCTGTCTTTCTGGCTCTATGTTACCGGTGTAAGCCTCGGCGTTGCCTCGCTCTTTGCACCTGGTGGTAACGGCCAACTTGGCTCCGGTGTTGGTTGGGTCCTCTATCCGCCGCTCTCCACAACAGAGTCCGGTATGTCGATGGACCTTGCGATCTTTGCGGTGCACGTCTCCGGTGCCAGCTCGATCCTCGGCGCGATCAACATGATCACAACCTTCCTCAACATGCGCACACCGGGCATGACGCTTCACAAAGTGCCGCTGTTCTCATGGTCGATCTTTGTGACCGCATGGCTCATTCTTCTCGCGCTTCCAGTGCTTGCTGGCGCGATCACCATGCTCCTCACAGACCGTAACTTCGGCACAACCTTCTTTGATCCTGCCGGTGGCGGTGACCCTGTACTGTACCAGCACATCCTGTGGTTCTTCGGACACCCCGAAGTTTACATCATCATCGTGCCTGGCTTCGGGATCGTTTCCCACGTCATCGCGACGTTCTCCAAGAAACCGGTCTTCGGTTACCTGCCGATGGTTTACGCGATGGTTGCAATTGGTGTTCTTGGCTTCGTTGTTTGGGCGCACCACATGTACACCGTTGGTATGTCCCTCACCCAGCAGAGCTACTTCATGATGGCCACTATGGTGATCGCGGTACCAACCGGCATTAAGATCTTCTCGTGGATCGCCACTATGTGGGGCGGCTCGATCGAGTTCAAAACTCCGATGCTCTGGGCACTCGGCTTCCTCTTCCTCTTCACAGTTGGCGGCGTTACAGGCATCGTTCTGTCCCAAGCTGGCGTGGACCGCGCATATCACGATACATACTATGTTGTGGCGCACTTCCACTACGTGATGAGCCTTGGTGCCGTATTCTGTATCTTCTCCGGCATCTACTTCTACTTCGGCAAGATGTCAGGCCGCCACTATCCAGAATGGGCAGGCAAACTGCACTTCTGGGCGATGTTCATCGGCGCCAACCTAACCTTCTTCCCACAGCACTTCTTGGGCCGTCAGGGTATGCCACGTCGCTACATCGACTATCCTGAAGCATTCGCTTACTGGAACAAAATCAGCTCCTACGGTGCGTTCCTCTCCTTTGCATCCTTCTTGTTCTTCATCGGTGTTGTGGTTTACTCCCTGAAATGGGGTAAGAAAGTCACCGAAAACAACTACTGGAACGAGTATGCAGACACTCTCGAGTGGACCCTGCCATGCCCACCACCAGAGCACACATTCGAAACGCTTCCAAAGCAGTCCGAATGGGACAAAGGCCACAGCCACTAAGCTGCTGACCGAATAGAAACAAACAAAGGCCCTGCCATCCGGCGGGGCCTTTTTCGTTTATGAGCCACATTGCGAAACACCTCCAGTTCCGTTACGCTCACCCTTGGTCGGCAGTTCACCAAGGCGTCGCTGTCCCGCGAGGGAAGCTAAACCTGCCATACAATCGACAGCATTGACACAACAGTCCAGTGCCCCGTCACAAGTCAGCGACCACGACACTTTAACAGGCACGCAAGAGGACAAGGACATGTCAAACGCTCCGATTCCGCTCGCCGTGGCGGATATTTCCAAATTTACACGCGCGATTTCCAAACAGCTGAAAGACAACGAAGAAACACCCTCGCACCTATCCATGATGAACATCGTGGCGCGGGCCGCAGGGTTTCGAAACTATCAACACCTCAAGGCGGCGCAAACGGCGCAGGCCCGTGTTGATACGCCCGTCGTTCCCGAGGACATCGATTTCAAGCTGGTGGAAAAATGCCTGCGCAATTTCGACGACGACGGGACAATGCTGCGTTGGCCCAGCCGCCGCGCGCAGCAAGATCTCGCCATCTGGAGTTTCTGGGCTGCCATTCCAGCGGCCACCCTACTCCAAGAAAAAGAGATCAACGCAATCTTGAATGCCCGACACGCCTTCAACGATGCGCCAATCCTACGCCGTACCATGATCGGAAAGAGAATGCTTACCCGCAACAATGACGGGACCGATTACCTGCGCATTGAACAGGAGCCACCCGCCGAAGCCCGCGAGCTTATCCGCTTGCTCAAGGCGTTGGCCTCTCCCACTCAAGGCAAGCTGTAACGCGCGCGCCTTGAAAAATGGCTCCGGCAGCACTTAACTGCAGCTTATTACCACGGAACCGGACATCCCGCGTTTGTTCGGTTCCAACCCAATTTGGGCAAGACGCCGTGGTGACATAATGCACCACCCGTTCGCCTTGATGCGCGAACCGCCCTGCATAGGTGATATGGGATTTCATTGCAGCCGAGTCTTCCACTATCGTTCCGCCAAGAGGATCGTTAACCGCAAAGGGCACCCGCCCCGCCGCCGCGATATGCACAAAAACGAAACCATCCGGCGCATAGCTGATGTAGCCAAAAGCGTCCGCTCCCATCGGGTAGACCCTCTGACCATCCTCCATCTCGTTATACCAAGACAGCAGCGACCACGTGCCAAGCAGAGGCGTTTCCAATCCCTGTGTCCTTTTCATGGCCTGCTCCCTTGATCCTATTTGTCGCAAGAACCTAGCAGCAAACGCGCTGATTACGTAAAAAAACGGCGCCCGAAGTGGACGCCGTTTTTTCTGAAAATTCGCATATGGAAATCATATGCAAAACATATGTGAATCTTACACCGGTTTTAGCCGAGTTTGTCTTTGACCATCGGTCCGACGCGGCCGAAATCCATCTGGCCGGTGTACTTTGATTTCAGCGCCCCCATGACTTTGCCCATGTCACGGATCGATTCTGCGCCAACTTCAGAAATCACCTTCTCGACCGCTTTCTCTGTCTCTGCTTCGTCTAGCTGGCGAGGCAAAAACTCTTCGATAATCGCAATTTCCGAACGTTCCTTTTCCGCCAGTTCAAGCCGCCCGCCTTCCTCATAGGCGCGCGCGCTTTCCTGACGCTGTTTCACCATTTTTCCAAGAATTCCAAGGACTTCATCATCTCCGACGCCCCCGTCTTTCCCTTCGCCACGCATGGCGATATCGCGATCCTTGATCGCCGCATTAATCAGGCGCAACGTCGAAAGGCGTTCGGCCTCTTTGGCCTTCATCGCCTCTTTCATCGAGGTTGTCAGTCTGCTTCGCATATCCATCGGTGGCCCATCCCCTGGTTTCCGAATTATTTCCGAGCCTTTGATATTATCCCGTGAGCGCTAACCGTTCAACCACTCACTGCCTTGGTAAAAGCCCATAAAATAAGGGGAATCTATTTTTCTTCCGCCCCCTTGACCGTTCCGGCTCAGGCCTCTAGTTTCCCGCAAGTTTGCGCCCGTCTGACAAAGGAGTCGCCCGTGTCTGCCGCCCTTAACACCCCGCTTTCACTTCCCGATCATCCAACTGCCTGTTTGGCTCTTGCGGATGGAACGTTGTTTTATGGGGTGGGCTTCGGCGCAACCGGCGTTGCAGAAGCCGAGCTTTGCTTCAACACCGCCATGACAGGCTATCAGGAAATCATGACTGATCCGTCCTATGCGGGCCAGATCGTGACCTTCACGTTCCCACACATCGGCAACACCGGCGTCACCCCAGAGGATGACGAAACCGCCGATCCTTTCGCCGCCGGTATGGTGGTAAAATGGGACCCGACAGAACCAAGCAACTGGCGCGCTACCGAGGAGCTAACCAAATGGCTGGCCCGCCGTGGCCGCATTGGTATCGGTGGCGTAGACACGCGCCGCCTGACCCGCGCAATCCGCCAACAAGGTGCGCCGCATGTTGCGATTGCGCATGACCCCGAGGGTAACTTTGACATTGCTGCGCTCGTTGAAAAAGCACGTGCATTCAAAGGGTTGGAAGGTCTTGATCTCGCCAAAGAAGTGACATGCTCACAGAGCTACACTTGGGACGAAATGCGTTGGGCATGGCCCGACGGCTTCCCCAAACGGACCGAGAGGGGCCACAAGGTTGTCGCCATCGATTTCGGCGCAAAGCGAAATATCCTACGTTGCCTTGCCTCTGCGGGGTGCGATGTGACTGTGCTTCCAGCAACAGCAACATCCGAGGAAGTTCTTGCGCATAATCCTGATGGTGTTTTCCTCTCCAATGGCCCTGGCGATCCGGCAGCGACAGGCGAATATGCCGTACCGATGATCAAAGACGTTCTTGCCAAAGACATCCCTGTTTTCGGTATTTGCCTAGGTCACCAAATGCTGGCCCTCGCCCTTGGTGCAAAAACCGTGAAAATGAACCACGGTCACCACGGCGCCAACCACCCGGTCAAGGACCACGACACCGGCAAAGTTGAAATCACATCGATGAACCACGGTTTTGCAGTGGACAGTCAATCCCTGCCAACAGGTGTTCTCGAAACCCATGTTTCGCTGTTTGACGGTTCAAACTGCGGCCTGCGCGTTGATGGGAAACCCGTATTCTCTGTGCAGTATCACCCAGAAGCCTCGCCCGGCCCGCAAGATAGTTATTACCTGTTCGAGCGCTTCGCGGATGCCATGTCTAAGCGCGCAGAAGCGTTACCTGCCTGAAGCAGCATAAGAGACTGAACTTCAAAGACAAAAAGAAGGCCGAACGCTTACCCTGCGTTCGGCCTTTTCGCTATGCCTTAGCCAACAACTTTATAGCCGCGTTGCGCCATACAGTTTCTGATGATGGCTTCTTTCTTGGAATTCTGGTCAAGCGCCCCAGCAGTTACACCAGCCGCAGCACCAAGGATCGCCGCATCCCGCACGTTGTTGCCTTCATTGGCAAACACAGCCGTCGAAGCCGCGGCAACACCCGCACCAGCTGCTGCTTTACCTGCGGTATCACTCGACAAAGCGCCCTGTTGCGCCGCGAGGTTCTGACAGTATGCAAGGTCCGCGCCATAGTTCGGGCCAACCGGCCCGTCAATCACAGGCTGATAGCTCGCGCCAGTGTTAGTACAAGCAGCGATGGACAGGATAATCGGAGCAGCAGAGATCAGTTTAAAATGTTTCATAGCGAGCACTTTCTGTCTGAATAAAAAGAAATAGCGCAAAGAATGCGCAGGAATACTCTAAGCCTATGGCAGCTTTGCTCTGAAATCAAATCGCTGTCAGAAGCGCGGCATTGATATCACACATGCGGCAAATTGAGCAGCGCACACGCCCGTTAACCTCTCATTAACCATTTCTTCCCAGATTCCTTAAGTCACTCAAGGAAAACTACGGCAAATGCTGAGCAGCGCACTCAAAACCGTACCGGTTCAACGTCTCAATCACCCGAAATTGCCTCGGCCCGTCGCCGGTCGGAGACCGTTGGGTGAAATTTTGGTAGCGCAAGGCGCTCTCGCACCGGGTGACTTGGTTAAATCTCTTGCGCTCCAGAACCGCGAAGATGTGCCGCTTGGCGATATTCTCCTAAGCCATGGTCTCGTTAGCGAGGACGCCCTTTTCTCTGGATTGTCAGAACAGTGGGGCACAGAAACCATTGACCTGAGCGAAGAGGCCCCAGACCCCCGACTGATCGACGATATAGGCGTAAGAACCTGCCTTATGGGCCGATTTGTTCCGTGGAAACGGATCGGCGCGGTCACGGTGATTTGCACCTCGCGCCCTGCGGAATTCGAAGACCTCCTCGCAAAACTGCCAGAGGGATTTGGTCCTGTGCAAATGGCTATTTCTTCGGAAAAACAGGTTCTTAGCGCGCTACAACAAGTCCGAAAAGACCAGCTAATCGAGAATGCCGAAACTTGCGTTTCCGAAGAAGAAAGCTGCCGAAACTGGCAGAGCAAACGCCACATGCGTATCGCCACATGCGCTCTCTTGGGCTTCGCGGCTGCACTCATCGCTGTGCCAAAGCTTGTGTTTACAGCCTTGTTTTTTTGGGCAATCGCCACACTCATCCTGTCGACCGGATTGAAACTCGCCGCCGCACTTACCCAAGCGCCACGGTTTCTACCTCGCAAGAAGCCAGCTTTCGTTCACGCTGATAACGTGGCCGTTGCGCGCCTGCCCGTTGTTTCGGTAATGGTCCCTCTTTTCAAAGAACGGAAAATCGCAAGCCACCTGATCCGCCGATTGGCACGCATTTCATATCCGCGCGAGTTGCTGGATATCTGCCTTGTGGTCGAAGCCGATGACCTTACAACCCAACACACGATTGCCCAATGTGAGCTCCCAACATGGGCGCGCGTGATTACTGTTCCCGCCGGAAGCGTGCGTACGAAGCCGCGCGCGTTGAACTATGCGTTGGATTTCTGCCGCGGGACGATCATTGGGGTTTATGACGCTGAGGATGCGCCCGACCCTGGCCAGATTCACGCCGTGGTCCGAAATTTTCACCAACGCGGGCCGGAAGTGGCATGCTTACAGGGCATCCTTGATTTTTATAACCCGAGAACCAATTGGCTATCGCGGTGCTTCACCATTGAATACGCCACATGGTTCCGCCTCGTTCTGCCGGGGCTACAGAAGCTTGGCTTTGCCATTCCGCTCGGCGGCACAACCTTGTTCTTCCGTCGCGAAGCGCTCGAGCGGCTCGGCGGTTGGGATGCGCATAACGTTACCGAAGACGCAGATCTCGGTATTCGCCTTGCCAGACACGGCTATAAAACCGAAATGATTCATACCGTTACACAGGAAGAAGCGAATTGCCGCCTTTGGCCTTGGGTCAAGCAGCGTTCGCGGTGGCTCAAAGGGTACGCCATCACATGGGCGGTACACATGCGCCATCCGCGAGTCCTCTTGCGTGAGTTAGGGGCTTGGCGTTTTTTCGGTGTTCAACTGCTGTTTCTTGGCTCCCTGAGCCAATACATCCTCGCGCCGCTCCTCTGGTCGATGTGGTTTGTGCTCTTACCAATTCAACACCCGCTGGAACAGATTTTTGCCCACTCGACACTCTTGGCGCTCGGAGGCTTGTTTCTATTTTGCGAAGCGGTGAGCATCGGTGTGAGTGCGGTTGTCTTATCGAAAACACAACACAAGCGGCTTCGCTGGTGGTTGCCAAGCCTGCACCTCTATTTCCCGCTCGGTACGATCGCTGCATTCAAAGGCATGTTCGAGCTGCTTACAAAACCATTCTACTGGGACAAAACAGAACACGGCATTGAATTTAAAACCAAAAATTCCGAACCCGCCAAACAGGCCTAGTCCATCCCCGAGTCCAGCTTCAAGCGAGTTTCGAATGCCTTGGAAATATGGTTCTTGAGAGCTTCATGCGCCGCTTCACCGTCACGATTTTCCAACGCAGCAACAATCGCCTCGTGCTCTTCAATAGCCGTCTCACCACGCCCCTCAACGGCAAGCGATGTGGTTGCCAAAAGCGCCATCGTGCGGTGAACAAGGTCAAGCTGCTGCACAAGGTACCGATTGTGAGAAGCCAAATGAATCTGTTTGTGAAAGCGTCGATTTGATCGTGATAGCGCGCTCGGGTCGTTCACTATCTTGCGATCATCCTCGACCATCTCGCGCAATACACGGATTTCTTCTTCGGCGGCATGGCGCGCGGCAAGACGCGCCGCCAAACCCTCAAGCTCGGTCCGCACCACATAAAGTTCCGCGAGCTGGTTGTGATCAAGCGATGAGACAATCAGACTCCGACCATCACGCGCCAAAAGGCTTTGGGTCTCAAGCCGTTGTAATGCTTCACGAATTGGGGTCCGCGAAACACCGAACCGCTCTGCCAATTCGCTTTCCACAAGTCGATCACCGGGGCGATACATACCCACGTCGATCGCATCAAGTATCAACGCATAGGCATCCTTTTGCCCTTGTTTCTGATCGCCCATTCCGGTCTCCCCATACAGCTCGCGACAGACTATCCCTCGCACCCTTCCGCAATCAACCCCGCCGTTGCCCCTCCTTGCAATTCACCCTATCCTGCCGGCATGAACGACACGTCCCACCTTCGCGGTCCAGCCGCCGATTTCACCCATGTGAGCCAATGGGTTTTTGACCTCGACAACACCCTGTACCCGCCAGAGGATGCGCTATTCTCGCAAATCGAGGTGCGGATGACCGACTACGTGATGCAGGCGCTCAATGTGCCGCGTCACGAGGCCAATCACCTGCGACAGCATTATTGGCGCACTTACGGCACAACGCTCGCCGGATTGATGGATGAACACGGCGTCGACCCTGCCCCATACCTCACGCATGTGCATGAAATCTCTTTGGATCATATGCAAGAGGATCTGGAACTTTCGACCAGAATCAAAAGCCTACCAGGGCGCAAAATCGTGTTTACAAACGGAACCGCCCCCTATGCCGAACGCGTTCTTGCTGCGCGTGGCCTGAGTGGCTTGTTTGACGCGGTTTATGGCGTTGAGCACGCCAACTTCCGGCCCAAGCCCGAACGCCGCGCGTTTGAGGCTGTGTTTACCCGTGACGGCATTGCACCGGAAAAAGCTGCGATGTTTGAGGACGATCCGCGCAACCTGCAAGCCCCCCACGAGATGGGCATGCGCACAATTCATGTGGCTCCTGTCGCGGAACGCGCTGCGCATATTCATCATCACACTGACGACCTCAGCGGGTTTCTCTCTCGCATACTTGACGCAAAACATTGATACAAAAGTAGATTAGATGAGCAGACACAGCACAGATATCCTGATTTCCGGCGGCGGCATTGCTGGGCTTACGGCGGCGGCGTCCTTTGGGGCGGCAGGGTTTTCTGTTGTCTGTGTTGATCCCGCGCCCCCCGTAACCGAACAGGCCGACCCCAAGTCAGATCTGCGCACCACCGCGTTTTTACAGCCCGCGCGCCAAACGCTGATGGACGCAGGGCTTTGGGAACGTCTGGCCGATTATGCCGCCCCGCTTCAGATCATGCGCATCGTAGACGCAGGCGGAGAAACGCCCGAACCGCGAATTATCAAGGATTTTGACGCAGCCGAAATCAGTGATCTTCCCTTTGGTTGGAACCTGCCCAATTGGCTCTTGCGGCGCGAAATTTTAGCGCAGCTTGAGACCATGCCAAACGTCACCTTCCGCGCTGGTGTCGCCACACAGAACATTGTGACCCGCGAGGCAGAGGCGCTGGTGAGCTTGAGCGACGGAAGCCGCTACGCCACACAACTGCTGATTGGGGCGGATGGTCGGAACTCTCACGTACGACGCGCGCATGGTATAGATGTAAAAACAATGCGTTACGGGCAGAAGGCCCTCGCATTTTCGGTTGAACACTACCTTGAACATCACAATATCTCGACAGAAGTGCACCGAAGTGGCGGGCCGTTCACACTGGTTCCCTTGCCAAGCCGCGAGGGGCGTCACTTTTCGGCTGTGGTCTGGATGAACGAAGGGCCGGAGATCGAACGTCTCGCCGCGCTGCCTGAAGCAGAATTTGAAGAGGAAATGAGCGCCCGCTCCGCGCATATTCTTGGCCCGCTCAAACTCGCCACGCGTCGCAGCAAATGGCCCATCATTAGCCAGATCGCCCATCGCATGACCGCCCAACGCACCGCCCTAATGGCCGAAGCCGCCCATGTTGTTCCGCCGATTGGCGCACAGGGGTTGAACATGAGCCTTGGCGATCTTCGGGTATTGCGCGAACTGGCGGTTCAAAACCCCGACCAAATTGGTTCAACGCAAATGCTTGATACCTATGAAAACAACAGGATGCGCGAAGCGAAAATCCGCGTCTCGGGCGTTGACCTCTTGAACCGCGCCTCCATGCTTGGCGCTCAAGGGTGGCGCGATCTCCGCGCCGAGGCGCTTACGGGTCTCTATGCCTTTACGCCGCTGCGCAAAGGGTTAATGCGTGCGGGTTTGGGCGCACGTTAACCAATCGGACCGGCCAAGCGCTCTTCGGTGAGGATTACATTGGCCTCAACGTTGCCAACCCCCGGCAGCGTCATGATCCGACGTCGCAAAACGCGCTCGAAGTCCGCGAGGTCCCGCGCCACGACTCTGAGGCGATAATCATACAGCCCCAAAACATGGTGCACCGCCTGAACCTCGGGAATCGCCGTCACCGCGCGTTCGAAATCTTCAAGGCTCACACGTCCTTTCGTCGCCAGCTTCACGCCAAGAAAAACGGTCACACCAAAACCAAGCGCTTCGCGATCAAGCAGAATGCGCCGCCCGGCAATGACGCCTGCGCTCTCAAGCCGTTTGATCCGCCGCCACGTTGCAGGCTGCGACAAGCCGAAACGTTTGCCGAGCGCCCCAGCACCCTGCGTTGCATCCGACTGAAGCGCGCGAAGGATCGAGCGGTCGATATCATCGAGTTCGATCATACCGGCAAAATCTCCGTATCCTTGATCGAAGAAACCCGCATCAGCGCCTCAATATCAGTGATATGAGGCAGGGTAAGTATCCGTGTTTTATAGATTTCTTGATAATGCGCCATGTCACGGGCAAGAACAGCCAACCGAACATCAACCCGCCCAAGGAAAGTGTGCACCTCACTCACCTCTGGAATTTTCCGCGCCTCTTCGATGAAATCATCAAATGCGCGGGGTTGGGTTTTGTCGAGCGTAACCCGCAGATAAACCTCGACGTTATACCCAAGCGCAGCCCAATTGATGACCGCCTGTTGCCCGCGATAGATTCCCGCCTCGCGCATTTTCTCTAATCGCCGCGCACATGCACTTGAGGTCAGGCCAGCGCGGTTTGCCAATGCACTCATGGGCAAATCAGGATCAGCCTGCATTTGCCGCAAAATCTTTCGATCTATTTCGTCAACGCGCATAAATTTCACCTAATTACTCACCTGCACGAATAAATATATCGAAAATACTCAAAAATCCACTGAAATAACTCCGCAGAGCACTCAGGAAATGCGTACTTTCCACTTCAAGAGTAACTTCTGCAGAAGGAGCGCCACAATGCGCGTTTACTATGATCGCGACTGCGATATTAACCTGATCAAAGACAAAAAAGTAGCCATCCTCGGCTATGGTTCCCAAGGCCACGCCCACGCGCTCAACCTGCGTGACTCCGGCGCGAAAAACCTTGCTGTTGCCCTGCGTGAAGGGTCTGCATCCGCCAAGAAAGCCGAAGCCGAAGGCCTTCAAGTTATGGGCATCAGCGAAGCCGCTGCATGGTGCGACGTGATCATGTTCACAATGCCCGATGAGCTTCAGGCCGAGACATACAAGAAATACGTTCACGACCACATCAAGCCAGGCTCCGCAATCGCGTTTGCCCACGGCTTGAACGTTCACTTTGGCCTGATCGAGCCCAAAGAAGGCGTTGACGTCATCATGATGGCGCCAAAAGGCCCAGGCCACACTGTGCGCGGCGAATATGTTAAAGGCGGCGGCGTTCCTTGCCTTGTTGCCGTTGACAACGACGCAACAGGCAAAGCGCTGGAAATCGGCCTGTCCTACTGTTCCGCGATCGGCGGAGGTCGTTCCGGCATCATCGAAACAAACTTCCGCGAAGAATGCGAAACTGACCTCTTTGGTGAGCAAGCCGTTCTCTGTGGTGGTCTTGTTGAGCTTATCCGCTGTGGTTTCGAAACTCTGGTTGAAGCAGGTTACGCACCTGAAATGGCCTACTTCGAATGTCTGCACGAAGTGAAACTGATCGTTGACCTGATCTACGAAGGCGGCATCGCCAACATGGATTACTCGATCTCCAACACTGCGGAATACGGCCAGTATGTCACCGGTCCTCGCATCCTGAACTACGACGAAACCAAAGCGCGGATGAAAGACGTTCTGTCGGACATCCAGCAAGGTAAATTCGTACGTGACTTCATGCTGGAAAATGCTGTTGGTCAGCCAACCATCAAAGCATCGCGTCGTGCAAACGACGAGCACATGATCGAAGAAACTGGCGCGAAGCTTCGCTCCATGATGCCTTGGATCTCTGCTGGCAAGATGGTCGACAAAGAGAAAAACTAAGCGAAGCAAACGCTTTAACTCTTCGATTGACCCCGGCCATTGGTCGGGGTCAATTGCTTTCAAGATAAACAGAATGGAGCGCCCATGGGCCCGAATGTCCGCCCAGTTGACTGGCTGATGATTTTTCTGCTCGGGATGACCTGGGGCGGAACTTTTCTGGTGCAGTCCCTCGCCTTGCGCGGCATATCCCCGTTCTGGCTCGCATCAGCGCGTATCGGATTTGCGGCACTCTTTTTGGCCGGGATCTGGTCCCTGCGTGGATTTCGATTGTTTGAAGTCCGTCCCAGCCTTCGCGACATTCTAAAACTTTTGCTTGTTGGCATCTGCTCAACTGCGCTCCCCTTCATGCTTCTAAGCTGGGGGCAACAATATGTGGCTTCCGGCTTTGCGGGGGTCTCGATGGCGGCTGTCGGGCTTCTTGTTCTACCGCTTGCGCATTTTCTGGTCCCGCATGAACGGCTTAACCTCCGGAAGTTTCTTGGCTTCCTGATCGGTTTTTTCGGAGTTGTCGTGCTTATAGGCTTTCAAGCCTTCGAAAGCTCGGGCAACCCATTGGAAACCGCAGGTCGCATAGCTTGCCTTACCGCTTCGGCCGGATATGCGATAAGCTCCGTAACAATGCGCAACCTTCCAAAGGTCGACCCCATCGGGCTTGCCGCGATGACCATGTTGATCGGAACCTGTGTTGTTGTACCAACAGCCTTCGTGGTTGAGGGCCCCGTCCCGAAAACAGATGCGACGACACTCGGTCTGCTACTATTGCTCGCGCTCGTTCCCACTGCTGGCGCAAACCTGCTCCGTGTGCTGGTAATCCGCAGTGCTGGCCCCGGCTTTATGAGCCTTACGGCCTATCAGGTTCCTGTCTGGGCTGTGATCTTTGGTTCGGTTTTCTTGAACGAGCCGCTTCCGGCGAGCCTTGTTATCGCACTTGCACTGATCTTGTCAGGTGTGGCCATAAGCCAATGGGGTACGTTACGGCGCATGTTCTCACCAACGTCGCGCCGTTCTTAAGGGGGCGAAACACCCGCCCTTTTCGCGATTTTCCGGAAATATGGTATGCTGCCTGCATTTAGTAAGGGAGTATCGAGTATGGACCGACGCGATTTTTCTAAGGGCCTTTTGCTTTCCGGAGTGGCCGCTCCAATGATTTTGCAGCCCTCCCCGTCCCACAGCTTCATAGCAAACAACGATAAAGGGCACCAAGGCGAAGGCGGCGTTGATCAATCCCTTGCGCGCATCCAACTTCAAATCGGTACTTCGATTATCGTACTTACATATTTGATTATGCTGCTGGGCAACTCGCCGTTCGGGTACAATCTCGGGTCTCCGGTAAAGCGGTTTTCGGCCAACCGTGCGGATACGTCAAATGTCCCTATCCTTGGCGATCTCACCCGCCAAACACTCGCCAGCCAATTTAGAAACGCTCCGGTTGTGGCAACGATGTATTTGATCAACACGATGCTCATTCTGGTCCCCTTGGCCGCAAGTATGCAACGTCCGAAAAAGACACTGCTAACCCATCGCGACTATGAGTATGAGGTTCCGGGACGGCCCAAACCGCTCTCGCTCAGCACGCCAATCATTGGAGAGTCGTTCCGCCGCAGCGATGCCATCGGAACAGCGCGCCAGCGCAACAGCGAACTGCTTATTCTGATTAAACCGCACCTCGCAATGGAAGGTAGCTAGGCCCTAGGCATCCGCCTTCACAACCTGATCAACCGCGCCGACGATATCTTCGATCACCGATTGCAGGAGCCCTTCGTCCTCGCCTTCGCCCATCACACGAATGAGCGGCTCTGTGCCAGATTTCCGAATAAGCAAACGGCCGGTTCCTGCGAGTTTTCCGTGTCCGGCCTCTATCACTTTTTGAACATTTCCGTTCATCAAAGGATCATTTTCGGCCTTAAACCTTACATTTTTCAACATTTGCGGGATTGGCGCGAAGTTTTGTGTGAGCGCGCTTGCGCTTTGTCCGGTCTGAGCCATTTCTGCAAGGAATTGAAGCCCTGCAATCAGGCCGTCGCCCGTGGTTGCGTGATCTGTCATGACAATATGGCCCGACTGCTCACCGCCAAGGTTGTAACCGCCCTGCCGCATTGCCTCGACCACGTAGCGGTCACCCACATTAGTGCGTAGAAGCGTCAGCCCCTTCCCTTCAAGGAAACGCTCAAGGCCGAGGTTTGACATAACCGTTGCCACAAGCGTATTGCCTGCAAGCTTACCCTCGCTCGCCCAACGCGCCGCAAGAAGCGCCATGATCTGATCCCCGTCGGCAACCTGTCCGGTCTCGTCAATGATCATCACACGGTCGGCATCGCCATCGAGGCAAATACCAAGGTCTGCGCCATGGCTTACCACGGCTTCGCTTGCGGTTTGGGTGCTGGTCGAGCCACAGTTTTCGTTGATGTTGAAACCGTTGGGCGCAACGCCAACTGGCACCACATCAGCACCCAGCTCCCACAAAACTTCCGGCGCCGCACGATAGGCTGCTCCGTTGGCGCAATCGATCACAACCTTAAGGCCGGACAGTAACCCACGCGCGGGAAAGGTCGTTTTCGCATATTCGACGTAGCGGCCAACAGCATCGTCAATTCGTTTGGCACGGCCGATATTGGCTGGCTTCGCAGGTGTGATCTCTCCGGCAAGAAGTTCCTCAATCGCAGATTGCGCCGTATCAGACAGCTTGTAACCATCCGGACCAAAGAACTTGATGCCGTTATCAGAATGCGGATTGTGGCTGGCCGAAATCATGATCCCCAAGTCCGCGCGCATGGAGCGCGTTAGAAACCCGACCGCCGGCGTAGGCACAGGCCCCATGAGCAGAACGTCCATGCCCGTACTCGTTAAGCCAGCAGTCAGCGCATTCTCCAGCATATATCCCGAAAGCCGTGTATCCTTGCCGATCACAACGCGGTGGCGGTTTTGCCCGTCTTTGCGGAAATAACGCCCCGCAGCAGCGCCGAGTTTAAGCGCGACCTCAGCGGTCATTGGATATGTATTTGCCTGCCCCCGCACGCCGTCCGTGCCAAAAATACTGCCCATAATTGTGGGTCCTTCTACAAATATGCCGCCGCCCAAAGGCTCATGGCCTCGTTAACTTCTTTGGTATCATGAACGCGATGCATCTGAACACCCTGCATCACCGCCCCAAGCGTTACACCAATCGTTCCGGCAACGCGCTCCGAAGCGACCTCGGCACCTGAGAGCGTTCCGATAAACTTTTTGCGCGAAACGCCCAGCAGGATTGCGCAACCTAGCCCGTGAAATAGGCTGATGTTACGCAAAAGTGCGAGGTTATGGTCAAGCGTCTTACCAAACCCGATGCCCGGATCAACGAGAATGCGGTCGCGCGAAATGCCTGCGGCTTCGGCCTTGGCCACGCGTTCCGACAAAGCGTCGTAAACATCCAGAACCACATTCTGATAGGTCGGATCGTTTTGCATCGTCTCGGGCGACCCTTGCGCATGCATCAGGCACACAGGCGCATCCGTTGCCGCAACATAGCCTGCCATTGCCTTGTCATAGCCAAACGCAGACACGTCATTCACCAGCCCCGCCCCTGCAGCGAGCGCGGCCTCTGCCACCGCAGATTTTCGGGTATCAATGGAAATTGGTGCGCTCATCGCCCCGCGAATTGCCGAAATGACAGGAACAACCCTCGAAATTTCATCCTCGATAGAAACCGTTTCGGCGCCCGGTCTTGTCGACTCTCCACCAATATCAAGGATATCCGCCCCTTGCTTCACCATCGCCGAAGCGCGGGCCACAACGGAATCAACACTGTCAAACTGCCCACCGTCTGAAAAACTATCGGGCGTGATATTGAGAATGCCCATCACACTCGGGCGCGCTATTTCAATGCCACAGATCGGCGCGCGCGGCGCGGTTAATCGGCGCAGCTTGTCGTCAGGCACTTCGCTTGTGGAAATCACTCGTGGCGCAGTGTTGCGCTCTAACACTTCCACATGGGTGAACCATGTCCAGCCCCCCGCGAGCACGTGGGCCTCTTTCGGACGATTTGCGCCACCCTGGCAGATTGGGCGATAATATCGAGTCATTGTTCGGCGACCTCGCCCTCAAGAACACCTGAAATCCACCGTGCAAGCGATTGGGTTGTAAGAGTTTTGGGAGGCGTCGGGCTATCGAGGATTTGCTTCATCGGCGCCCAGATATTCACCTGCCCTTGCGCGATGCCCCATTCGACCTCGGTGCGGCTGCTGACAACAGTCACGTCAGCTTGTCCAGCCGCCCAAATCCAAGCTGCTTGATCCCAAGCAAAAAGCGCGATGCGCCGCGCAGCCTCTTCTCCCACCTCGGCTTCCGGCAACGGCGCATTCGCGGGCGGCACCAACAAGATCGGTTGACCAGGATAGTGACGGCGCACTGCATCAAGATCGCATCCAGCGACAGCAATAACCGGTTTTGCTCGTGTTTCAGCCTTTTCGGAGCGCGCGCCACCAGCCTCGCGCACAATTTCGACGCCCAGAACGCCAGCGGGCTTGTCGAGTTTTTCAATCCGAAGATACACACGCTCGGCCTGCGGCTCTCGGAGAATCCGCTCTGCAATGTCTTGAGCCAGTGTTTCGAGAAGGTTTACCCGCTGCGCAGCAAGGGCTTCGGCAATCGCTTCGGTAAGCCGGTCATAAGAAAGGATGCGGTCCACATCATCCTCAAGGGGCTGCGGAACATCAGCAACCTCAACCACCACATTAAACGACAGCCGTTGCTCTATGCCCCGCTCAACCTCAAAGGCTCCGATTTCAACAGTAACAATATGATCCCGCAGCGAAATCCGGTCGGCTTTGCCATCAGGCCGATGCGCGCGGGATCGGGCCTCGGGATGAGCGAATGCAACAGAAATTTCGTCAGACATGGCGACCCCCGTGTTGGTGGGCCGTCCTTATCAGGCTTCCGACCACCTAGGCCAGAGGTTTTAGCTGCGCGAGGCGCCTGGCTGGCGATAGAAATGATGCGCCCCATAGGTCGCCGTCCGCGGGAATTTACGCGCCCAACGCGGATTTACCGCCTTAGTATGATAGTGCGTAGCGCCTTTGGTCAGGCCGAATGGCGCTGTCCCTGTCAAAATCGCAGCGGCTACTTTACCGACCCGCTCATGCGCCTTGGGTTCGTTTATCTTCTCTGCGCGGCCATCACAGGTGTAGGTGAACTGGCATTGGAATTTCTTCCCTGTCCCTTGATTCACCACTTCGCAGATCGAGTTGGGATAGAGCGGGCTTGCCACGCGATTGAGGATAACCTCGGCCACGGCAAACTGCCCTTTTACGCTCTCACCACGCGCTTCAAAGTAAAGTGCCTGCGTGAGACATTCCCAGCCCTCATTTCCTTCAACAAACTGTTGACTGGCGAGCCAATCGCGCGAATACTCAAACGAAGACTCGCCGGATGTATTCGCGGAAAGATTGAAGGGATTCGAGCGAGCGACGGAAGTCGGCTTTAGGGCTTCCCGTTCGGAGGAAATGAGAGCAGACAGCCAGCTGTCCATCTCCATTTGAAACTCTGCGGAGCCTTTGGTTCCGGTTACCGACTCGGCCTCTGGCGGAGTCGCGAAGAAACCTGCGCCGAGGACAGAAAAAAGAGCAAAACTTTGACGCAAAAGCGCCTTAGACCTGCGCAGCGTTTTGCTGGGCAAGCCAACCAATTTAACATTTAACATTACACACCTTTTCTCAACCCACGTCCGTGGATCAGCAGCCCCCAGGCCGCGATCGAGGGGTGAACTATGTCAAAAACTTGGCAATGTCCACCCTCGTGACATTTTGGCAACAAGGATCGGCGGAAGGTTGCATTGTCTACGGTTCAAGAACAATCTTGGCCGCGAAAAAGACAATCGGAAATTTTAATTTAAATTGAACGATTTACCTTAAAAACTTGAGGTTATTCGGGTTTCGGGTCTGCAATTGCAAGCTGTGCAGAAGCCAGTCGCGCAACGGGAACGCGATATGGCGAGCAAGACACATAGTCGAACCCTGCCTTACGACAAAACGAGATAGATTCCGGATTTCCGCCGTGTTCGCCACAAAGCGACAACATGATTCCCTCTCGGGCGTCACGGGCGCGATCGGCACCAATCATAAGCAACTCCCCGACCCCGTCCGTATCCAACACATGGAACGGATCTTCGGAAAACACACCCTGCTGTACATAGTCCGACATGAAGCGCCCTGCGTCGTCTCGCGAGAGGCCGTAGGTCATCTGGGTGAGGTCGTTGGTACCGAAACTAAGGAAGGCGGCATTCTGGGCGATGTCACCGGCGCGAAGTGCCGCGCGCGGGGTTTCAACCATCACACCAAGCCGGAAGGTAAACTCGACACCAGTCGCAAACCGAACGGCCGACGCAACCGCATCAATGCGGGTTTTCACAAGCTCGGCCTCGCGTTGGGCCGAGACCAGCGGGATCATGATTTCAGGCACGACAGGATCGCCATGCTTGCTGGCTTCGACTGCGGCCTCAAAGATCGCTTGGGCCTGCATGTCGTAAATCTCGGGCAAGGTAATCCCGAGCCGCACGCCGCGCAGGCCGAGCATCGGGTTGAACTCTTTGAGGTTGGCGATGCGGCGCGTCACGTCAGACAGAGGCAGATCAAGCGACTCGGCCAGTTCACGCATCCCCTCGCGAGTTGACGGCAAAAACTCGTGCAACGGCGGATCAAACAGGCGGATGCAAACGGGCTGCCCCTGCATGATTTTGAACAGCTCGATAAAATCGGCGCGCTGCATTGGAAGAAGCTGATCAAGAGAGGCGCGCCGGTCTTCTGGCTGCTTTGCAAAGATCATTTCGCGCATGACGGTCAGGCGGTCGTCCTCAAAGAACATATGCTCCGTACGGCAGAGCCCGATCCCTTGCGCCTCAAACCGCCGCGCCGTAAGCGCATCTGTCGGCGTATCCGCATTGGCCCGCACACCGATGTCGCGGAACTCATCAGCCCATTCAAGCAACGTCGTAAAGGCACCATCAAGACTTGCGTCCAACATCTTCGCCGCACCCGCAAGCGCCTCGCCGGTTGTGCCATCAATGGTGATGATATCGCCCTCGGTAAAGAAGCGGCCATCCGGTAGCTTCAAAATCTTGTCGCGGTGATTGATCGAAATCCCGTGCGCGCCAACGATACATGGCACACCAAGCCCCCGCGCGATCACGGCAGCATGACTTGTCATCCCGCCTTTCTCGGTCATCACGGCAACAGAAGCGTGCATGCCCCGAATGTCCTCTGGTGCTGTTTCGCGGCGCACAAGGATACAATCGTCTCCTTGAGCCAAGGAAGCTTGTGCGGCGGTAGCAGAAAACACGATTTTGCCCGTCGCCCCACCTGGCGACGCACCGATGCCGCTTGCGATAATATCGCGTTCGGCTTCTGGATCGACCTGCGGGTGGAGCATTTCTGTAAGGGCGCGCGGATCAATCCGAAGCACCGCCTCTTCGCGGCTGATGATACCGTCTTCGGCCAAGGACACAGCAATCGCGACCGCTGCTGCCGATGTCCGAGACACGCGAACAGCATCAAGGATAACCAGTTCACCGTTTTCGATGGTGAACTCAATTTGCATCTCGTCGCGAAGGCGCTCGCGGCCAAGCTTGCCGAAACGCACAAGCGCTTCAAACTGTTCAGGCAGGATTTCGGCCAGCGACGTGCCGCGCGGGTCTTTGTTCAGGAATATCGCCTCGCTCTTTGCCCCGAGCGCATCGCGCCCCTGACTTTGGCTTTTGTAACGGCCCGTAATTTGTGGTTCGCCCGTTGTTCCGTTGACGAATTGGATCACGCCTGAACCGCTCTCGCCCGAACCAATCCCCATCGCCATCTGCTGCACCACAAGGCCGAGCCCTGCATCTTCGGGCGCGCCCTTCGCCTGACGTAATAGCCGCGCTGTCGTCCCTGCCCATGCGCGCGCCATGGAGCGCAACACTTCACCAAGCTGACGCGCTGGATCTTGCGGGAATTGCTCGTCGGTTTCGTCTTCATAGGCCCGCAATGCTGTTGCGAGCGCCTTTGACAGGTCGGGATCATCCGCGCAAGGCGTCAGGATCGGTGCATCAAACATATCAGGATCAAGCCGCGCCACATGTACTGCATAGGCTTGGATGAAGCGCAAATAGAGAGCGTTGGCCGTTGCCGGCCCTTCGGTCTCGCACAGCGCAGCATGGCGCGCGTCGTTCATACCGATATTCAGAATTGCACGCGGACCACCCCAATCGGGATCTTCCGAGCTTGGCCGCACCGAAATCAGCGCATCTTCACCAAATTCCGCAATCATCGCCGCCGTGTTGGGCGGATACCCCGCCGCAATGGCCTGCACCTTATCAAACGGCAAGGCAATCGTGCGCGGAACCGGCATATCAAGCCGAACCAAGCGTTGCAGGCATTTCGCCCGCCCGCCGTGCTGCCCCACGTGAATGCGCGCAGTGGGCGTTATCTCGGTATAAGTCGCAATATCCGTGTGTTTCTGCACCGCAGCACTCCTTTGCCACAGACAATACCCGATGCGGCGTTTCTGGCAAGGCTTGGTGTGCTTATCGGCAAAGGTATCATTGCCCCGCGCCTAGGGGGCAACAATGTTATTTCTAACGGTTGTCGCGCTTAACTCTCGACCTTGGACAAGTCCGCGACAGAGAGACACAGGGTACGAATACGGCTCAGAAGGTTGAGGCGGTTGCGGCGCACCACTTGGCTGTCGGCATTAACCTGTACAGCTTCGAAGAACGCATCAATCGGCGCGCGCAGGCTTGCCATCGCGCCCATGGCAGCAACGAAATCCTCTTTCTCCATCGCAGGAGCAATGTCTTTTTCTGCCGCGTCCAGAGCCGCAAAGAGCGCGCGCTCTTCGTCGGTCTCGGCGTATTTCACATCCGCGCCATAGCTATACTCAACGCCATCCTTCTCTTCGGCTTGCGCAAGAATATTGGCCGCGCGCTTAAACCCTTGAAGCAGGTTTTCACCATCGTCGGTCTTAAGGAAGTCCGAAAGCGCCGTTGCGCGTTTAACCAAGAGCGACAGATCGTCATTACCTGGCATCGCAAGGCAAGCATCGATCACATCAAAGCGGATGCCCTGATCCTTGAGATAGGTTTTCAGGCGATCATGGAAGAAGGAGAGAAGGTTTGCGTTCACCGCAGACACTTCTTGCTCAGAGGCCTCCGCGACGGCATCGTTCACTGCGGCAAATGCGGGTTCAAAGGCGTTTGCGCCAGCCAGATTTATCCGCACATCATTCTCGAGAACCAACCGGATCACACCCAATGCCGCACGGCGCAGGGCGAACGGGTCTTTCGATCCTGTTGGCTTCTCGTCAATCGCCCAAAACCCTGTAAGCGTGTCGAGTTTATCGGCCATAGCAACGGCAACGGATACGGGCTCGGTCGGCACCGTGTCAGACGGGCCAAGCGGGCTGTAATGCGCTTCGCAGGCGGCGGCAACGGCCTTTGGAAGGCCAGCAGCTTCGGCGTAGTAACGGCCCATAAGCCCCTGTAGTTCGGGGAATTCATAAACCATTTCGCTTGAAAGATCGGCCTTTGCCACGCGTGCGGCCTGCTCTGCCTGATCTGCATCTGCGCCAACCACGGGCGCGATTTCACGCGCGAGTTGGGCGATGCGCTCAATCCGTGCGGTCTGGCTTCCGAGTTTGTTGTGGAAGGTCACGTTCTCAAGCGCTTTGGTCCACTGCGAAATGTCCGTTTTCGCAACGCGCAGATCGTTCTCCCAGAAGAATTTCGCATCCGAAAGGCGCGCAAACAGAACCTTCTGGTTCCCTGCAAGGATAGTCGCGCCATTATCAGCGGTTTCACGGTTGGCAACGGTCACGAATTTTACAATGCGGCCCGATTTCGGATCCCGCACAGAGAAAAACTTTTGGTGCTCTTTCATGCTGGTCTGAAGCACTTCGGGCGGCAGTTCGAGGAAATCCTCAGCAATGTCTCCCATCAGTACAACAGGCCATTCAACCAGCCCTGCAACCTCGGCCAAAAGGCCCTTATCCTCTACAACTTCAAGCCCCTGCGCGAAGGCGGCATTGGTGGCGTCCGCCCAGATATGCTCGGCGCGTTCTTCAGCAGAAAGTACGACTTTGGCTGCCTTGAGTTTCACAACGTAGTCGTCAAAACCAGTGACTTTGATCGCATCGGGCGCCATGAAGCGGTGGCCGCGCGTTTCGTCGCCTGCCGCGATGCCATCAACCTCAAGCGGGACAACGGTTGCCCCTGCTTCATCCGAAAGAACGCAAAGGATCGAATGCAGCGGCCGCACCCATTTCAGGCTGCCTGCGCCCCAACGCATGGACTTCGGCCACGGGAACTTGCGGATGGTTGCCTCAAGCACTTCGGCAATGATCTCCGCAGCGGGGCGGCCCGGCTTCTTGATCGTAGCGTAATACACTTGCCCTTTTTTGTCGTCGCGGATTTCAAGGTCATCCTTGCTCACGCCTGCGCCGCGCAGGAACCCTTCGAGCGCTTTTTCCGGCGCACCGACCTTGGGACCCTTGCGTTCTTCAACGGTGTCGGGGCTTTCGGCAAGCAACCCTTCAACGGAAAGCGCAAGACGGCGTGGAGTCGAGAATGCACCCGCCGAGGCATAGGTCAGCCCAGCCTCGACCAACCCATCGGTAACGAGTTTCTTCAGGTCCGCCGCCGCGCGCGTTTGCATACGGGCCGGGATTTCTTCGGAAAAGAGTTCAATCAGGAGATCAGGCATGAAAAGTCCCTAGAAGTTCACGATTGTCTGTATGACGATCGCATTGGCTATATCTACGAAAAATGCCGACACAAGCGGCAAAACGACAAAGGCGATAGGCGATGGGCCGTAACGTTTGGTTACGGCGGTCATGTTGGCAATTGCCGTTGGCGTTGCTCCGAGCGAAAAGCCCGCGAAACCCGATGCCAATACGGCAGCTCGATAGCCGCGGCCGAGCACAGGGAACAACACAAAGATCACGAACAGAACCGTCACTACGGCCTGAACAGCAATTGTTGCAAAGACAGGCCCGCCCAGCCCCGCCAAAGCAGCGAGGTCCAGCGTCATCAGCGAAATTGCAAGGAATACGCCCAGCGCAAAATCAGTTACAACGGCAAGCGTTGGCGTGCGCGACACTGCTGGAACCTTTGGAAACAAGATGCTGTGAAGGTTGCCCAGCACAATCCCCATAATTAGGCATGGCACGAACAGAGGCAGCATCAAGCCCCAATCAAGCAGCGTCTCATGCAGAAGAAATCCGCCAATTATCGCCAGATTAAGCACAAGGAGTGTTCGCATCAGGCTGATATGGGTGATCGGCTCTGGATGGGCGTCATCCTCGTATACTGCGCCAACGGTATTCTCTGCATTTGGGTGTGAAGAATGGAGATCGTAGCGGTTCACAAGGAACTTCGCCACTGGACCACCAACAAGCGCAGCCAAGACCAGACCCACCGTCGCCACGGTGACGCCCAGCTCTGCAGCAGAGTCCATTCCCGTAATCCGCGTGACTTCCGGCGCCCAAGCAATGGCCGTGCCGTGCCCGCCAATCAAGGACGCAGATCCAAGCAACACGCCAGCCTGCGCCGGCATATCGAACAACACAGCGCCCGCCACACCGATGATATCCTGTATGACAATGATCGCGAGCGTAAGGATCATCAGCAAAGCAAGAGGCTTGCCGCCGGTCACCAGATCAGACAACCGCGCATTCAGGCCAATGCCGGTAAAGAACACCACGAGAAAAACGTCCCGCGACTCCATCATGAACACAATCGAGGAGTTCGTAAGATAGCTGAAAAGCCCAAACAGAACCGCAGCCAACAACCCGCCGGTGACTGGCTCTGGAATGTTGAACTCGCGCAGAAAGGCGACCTTCCGCGTCAGCCGCGCACCAAGCAGAAATACCGCGAACCCAAGGGTCGCGGTGATAAATTCCGGTATGGTGTGAACGTGTTCCATCGTTGCTTTGTTACTCTGACGGGTTCGGAGGGCAAGACGCGGGCAACGGGTCTCCGTTGAACGCATATTCGCCACAGGTGTTTATCTGGTGCCACGCATAGGCGCGTCCATCGTCATAGACCGCAATGACACGATCAATGCCGTAAATGATGTTTTCCTCGCCAAGATACGCCGTCGCGGTTCCGGCCTTGATCGCTGTGCCCAGCGCTTTTGCGTCAAAGCAGCTAAACCAGTCCGGCGCCACAAGTGGCTCTGCGGCTGGGTATCCCTTAAAGGTTTCGGTCATCATGGCATTGGACATTGGCGTTGTGAAACACGCACGGAACCGGATCGGGGAGCTATCGGAATCGATGCCTTCAAAACCGGCAATCAACATTGGCTCCGGCTCGCCCGTCACGATATTGGTGATGCGGATTTCGGCGTCAGGGGAACTGGCCTCTACCTCGGTGTAGAAACCGTAAACCTGAAAGTAATACATCGCCGCGCCTGCGGCCAAAGCTGCAATCACGATAACACCCGCCAGTAGTTTCCCGATCATTCAGCCGCCCAGCCGCCAGCTTCGGTCTGCACGAAGGCATCCGCGCAAGCCTTTGATAACGCACGCACACGACCGATATAGGCTTGGCGCTCTGTTACAGAGATCACACCGCGCGCATCGAGGAGGTTAAAGAGATGGCTCGCCTTGATCGCCTGATCGTAAGCAGGATGCGCCATGATAATGCGCTTGCCTGTTTTGGGATCAACGGCTTCTTGCTCAAGGATGGCCTTGCACTCGGCTTCGGCATCAAGGAAATGCTGCAATAGGTTATCTGTGTTGGCCACGTCAAAATTCCAACGGCTGTATTCCTGCTCTGTTTGGCGGAACACATCACCATAGGTGAGCGCAATCGGTGCGTCTGGATCGTTGTAGGGCATATCCATTACGTGATCGACACCCAGCACATACATCGCCAGCCGCTCAAGCCCATAGGTCAACTCACCAGAAACAGGCTGGCAATCATGGCCGCCCACTTGTTGGAAATAGGTGAACTGGCTTACTTCCATGCCGTCGCACCAAACTTCCCAGCCAAGGCCCCACGCGCCAAGTGTCGGGCTTTCCCAGTCATCCTCGACAAAGCGGATGTCGTGCATGTCCATGTTGATGCCGATTGCCTCAAGCGATCCGAGGTAAAGCTCCTGCAATTCGGGCGGGCTTGGTTTGATCAACACCTGATACTGGTAGTAATGCTGAAGGCGGTTCGGGTTCTCGCCATAGCGCCCGTCGGTTGGACGGCGCGAGGGCTGCACATAGGCTGCGGCCCACGCTTTGCTTCCAAGCGAACGCAGGGTTGTTGCGGGGTGGAAGGTCCCTGCCCCGACTTCCATGTCATAAGGCTGCATCACAGCACAGCCCTTCTCAGCCCAATAGGCTTGCAGACGCAGGATGATCTCCTGAAAACTACGTGGCGTGTTTCTTTCTTGCGACAGAACGGAAGTCATATTTGGCCCTTCGTAAAAAACTAGTTCCAAATAGGCCGCTCAGCTTACAGGGTCAATTGCTTGCACTTGCATTATTAAGGCGCAACACGCAAAACATGCTAAAAAACGCCAATTGAACAGATTGATAGGAATTTCGACCGCCATGCGCATCCTTCGGCATTATTTGACCCTCTTCCTTTTCGTGCTTCTTCCGTTTTCTTTTGCGCTGTCTGCGCAGACCGCCAATGCACAACAAGCTTCTTGGATCCAGATTGAAGCACACCCCTCCCTGAACGAGGCTCAGGTCCGTGCGCAGGCGTTTGCCGGTGCGTTTGATAACGTAAACGGGTTTCGCTCCAACTCGGGTTGGTATGTCATTGCGCTCGGCCCCTATGATGCCGTGACCGCTGAAAACGAACTGCAACGCCTTGCCGTTGAAAATCTTATTCCCGCCGACAGCTATCTCGTAAAGAGCGACCGGTTCACGCAACAATACTGGCCGATTGGCGCGAACCGACTGGACGATACCGTTGTGGCGCTCCCAGTTCCGGAAAGCAGCCTGACCGAAACCGATCCTGTCACCTCGCTCACCTACCTTCCCGACGAAACGCCACGCGAAGCGCGTGCGTCCGAGCGCCTTCTGTCACGCGAAGCCAAGATGGAGCTTCAGCGCGCGATGCAATGGGAAGGGTTCTATAACGCGGCAATCGACGGTGATTTCGGCCGCGGCACCCGCAATGCAATGGCACTTTACCAACGCGCAAAGGGATATGACGAGACAGGCATCCTCACCACGCGCCAACGCGCCGAACTGCTTGAGAACTACAACGCGATCCTGAGCAGCCTAGGCATGGAAGCCTATACCGACACAAAAGCGGGCATCACCATCCGTCTACCGATGGCGATGGTAGAGTTTGATGGATATGAGGCACCATTTGCCCATTTCACGCCCACAACAGATGATGGCGTTCGCGTCTCTCTCATCTCGCAGTACGGCGATCAGGCAACGCTCTTTGGTCTTTACGAAATCATGCAAACGCTTGAAATCGTGCCGTTGAACGGTGAGCGCGAGCGCAACCAAAACAACTTCACCCTCACAGGTGAAAACAATGACATCAGCTCTTATACATACGCCACGCTCGCGGGCGGCACGATCAAGGGCTTTACCCTTGTTTGGCCCGCCGGAGACAATAAGCGGATGGAACGGGTCGTTTCATCGATGCGCGCGAGCTTTACCCCGAATGACAGCATCGCACTTGAT
The DNA here is from genome assembly GCF_028823805.1 of Halocynthiibacter sp. C4. Classification (NCBI taxonomy): domain Bacteria; kingdom Pseudomonadati; phylum Pseudomonadota; class Alphaproteobacteria; order Rhodobacterales; family Paracoccaceae; genus Halocynthiibacter; species Halocynthiibacter sp. C4. The sequence goes on from NZ_JAPEIE010000002.1 coordinate 461,134, forward strand.
GATATGGCCAGCGATGGCGATGCGCCCCAAAGTGTCGATCTCCTCGCAGGGCTGGAAATCCGTAAACCCAAGAGCGCGCGCTCAGGGTTTTATCTGGATGGCAGCGGACACATCCTCACAACAACAGAAGCCGTCGCTCAGTGCAGCAAAATTACCGTTGAAGACGGCATCGAAGCCACAGTTGCCTTTAGCGACGAAGCGCTTGGAATTTCCGTTCTGAAGCCGCAAGAGCCTGTTGCGCCAATTGCTTACGCACAATTCGCCGAAGCCGCCCCGCGCCTCAACTCTGATGTTGCTGTTGCAGGTTTCTCTTTCGGCGGAGCGCTGGACGCGCCAACACTGACATTCGGCAAACTCTCGGATGTAAAAGGTCTTAACGGCGAGCCAAACCTCCAGCGCCTCGCCATGTCGCCGCTTCCTGGTGATGCGGGTGGCCCTGTGGTCAACGCTGCGGGTTCTGTGATCGGGATGCTTCAACCGAATGAAGCCCGTGACGGCCGCAGCTTGCCAAACAGCGTAAGCTTCTCTTCGGCGAGTGACGCAATTACCGAAGCCTTGCGCGCCAATGGCATCAAAGTTTCAAAAGCCAATGGCGAAACTGCGCTGCATCCACTGGATCTTACAACGATTGCCTCTGACATGACCGTATTGGTGGCATGCTGGGAGTAATGCCAAATAGGCAATTCTAATATCGAAAGGCGCGGCTTTGGTCGCGCCTTTTTTGTTGGTGGTTCCGCTTAGGGTGTTGGTATCAGGCGGGGTGTTGGTATCAGGCGCGCCAGAACTTGACAGTGAAGATGACGAACACCGCCATAATCTCGAGCCGACCGAGCAGCATCCCTCCGACAAGCAACCATTTCGGTGTGTCGTCAAGCGAGCCGAAATTTCCTGCCGGTCCAATGATATCGCCAAGCCCAGGACCGACATTGGCGATCGCCGTGGCCGCACCAGAAACAGAGGTTACAAAGTCGAGGCCCGTGAGCGCGAGCAAAACCGCCAGAACGCCCAGACTCACGATGAAAAACACAAAGAAGCTCATCACCGACGCCAAAACATCTTCGCCCACGGTGCGCCCATCGTAGCGCGGCATAAACACGCCGCTCGGTGAGTGGATCTTGCGAATTTGCGCGCGGATCGAGGCAAACAAAAGCTGATAGCGGAAGATCTTGACCGAACAACAAGTTGACCCCGCGCAGCCCCCGATCAGCCCCATAAAGAAGAAAATAACAACCGGAAACGCGCCCCAAGTTTGATAATCGACACTGGCGTATCCGGTGCCCGACAGGATCGAACTGGTGTTAAACACGATCTCGCGGAAGGGCATGTTGTCTACGGTGCTGGTAAACAGGTGATAGAACGACAAAATCGCAACCAGCCCGAAGATAACAAGTAAAAACGCCCTGATTTGTGTGTCTCGCCAGATCGGCATCGCTGTACCGCTGATGAGCTGAACATAGCGCACGAACGGCAAACTGGCCAAAATCATGAATACCGACGCAATATATTCCGCCGGACCGGAAAACGCCCCGAACGAGGCGTCATGGGTTGAGAAGCCTCCCGTTGAAAGGGTCGTCAGCGCATGGTTGAGCGCGTCAAAGGGCGTCATGCCGACCGCAACATAACTAAGAAAACAAGCGAGCGTCAGCCCCACATAGATCGCCATAATCCGCGAGGCAATCTCCGCCGCACGCGGCAGGATTTTACCCAATGTGTCAAAAGCTTCGGAGCGGAAAATCTGCATACCACCAACCCGAAGCTCAGGTAGAAACACCATGGCCACAACGATGATACCCACCCCACCAAACCACTGAAGCATGCTGCGCCACAGCAGCAATCCGCGCGGAAGTTGGTCAAGGCCGGAAAACACGGTGGAACCTGTTGTTGTGAGGCCGGATGTTGCCTCAAAAAACGCATCAACATACCGCGCCTCGGTTGCACCAAAATAAAACGGCAACGCGCCAAAGATCGGCAAGGCAACCCAAACACCGGTTGTGAGCAAAAAGGTCTGTTGAATCGAAAGCCCGCGCTGAACCCCGTTTACGCAGGCCAGCGCGATCAATCCGCCTGTCAGGCCGGTAATCACTGCGGACTCAAGGAAAACAGGCCAGTGTCCGTTGCCGTCATACATATCAAGGGCCATCGGGCCGAGCATCGTAAACGCAAGAGCCGTAACCAAAAGACCAATGACATAGCCGACAGGGCGAAGATCAAACATGCGCAACGCTTGGCTTTTCAACCCGCCCCTGTCAAGCATCCCGCGCGAAATCCGCAGGCATGGCGACTGGATACAACAGTTGCGTTGCCCATGCGCCCGCGCGCTAACCAACGTGGAACAACGTAGAAAACAGTTTCGGATCGATGCTTTCGGTGGAAAATGTCTCGCCCTCGGTCAAGATGCTAACCGCATCGTGGCTATGAAGGCTTTCCTGATGACTGGCGACGATCCGATAATCCAGAATACGGGAATCGCCCTGCAATTGTTCGCTAAAGAGCCGCGCGGCGTCTTCAACGAAAATCGGATTGGCAGCATTCAGTTCCGCGAAGGCCTGCTCGTCCTCGCGTTTGACCATGACCTGCGTTTCGGTCGGCACGGCGGTGCGGCACAGGTCGATTATATCCTCAAACCAAAGCCGCGGCTCGCTCGGGTTCACCAGCACGGAAACACGCGCAACGGACCGCTGCGAATGCGGCGTGGCAAGCTGGTGACGCACCTGTCGCGCATGCTCGGAAAGCTCTAAGGAACACGGGCACGTTGAGGAATAGACATAGTCTAAATGTATGATTTTCTTGATATCTCCGGCAACGGAGACAAGCTCAAGCGCGAGGTCATAATATTGATACCCCTCCAGCTTTGACCGCAGGCTCTTGCGTTTCACAGGGAAGGAAAACCGCATCTGAATACGGGCGTCAAAACTCTCTAGGTCGGCTTTATAATCGGCGAGCGCGGCCTCGATTACGTCAAAGCTGAACACCCGCTCGGCATGCTTGTAAAATGTGCGCATAATGCGCGACATGTTGATGCCCTTTTTACCTGCATCTAGGCTGACCGTCCCCGTGACAGACGTTTCAATCGCAAGATCACCGCCCGCACGCGCCTGAAATCTGATCGGCAAGCGAAAGTTGGAGATGCCCACATGCTGGATCTGACGACGAGCGCCTCGGATCAGGCTCTCGGGGCCATTCTGAAGGTCTGGAAGTGTGGCGCGATAGGCTTCATCAGCCGTAAACTCATCGGGGTAAGCCCTTGCCAAAGCGGGATAATTCTCAAGAGCCCGTTCGGGGAGCAACCGAGCAATCGCCGGATCAAGCTCGGCAATTTCTGTGGGCGTTGCCGCCTCGGCCCAAGCGCGCAGCACGGCAAGTGCATCTTCTGCGTCTTGGCGTATCTGGCTTGCGTTCGCCTCTGTCTTTTTCATCTGATGGCCCTCTTCGCGCGTGACCAACATATAGGACGAACGGCGCGGGAAAACCAACCCCGCGCCGCTCTCTATTCAAACTGCGTCGAGTGCCTGCAGAATATCGTTGAGCAAATCCTGCGTATCTTCGATGCCGACACTGATCCGCACAAGGCCTGGCGTGATGCCGAGCAACTCTTTCTGATCTTCTGGCAAACGCTGATGGGTAGTTGTTGCCGGATGTGTCACGATGCTCTTTGCATCCCCCAAGTTATTGGAAATAATGCAAATCTCCAATGCATTAAGGAATGTAAACGCCGCTTCCTGACCGCCCTTGAGGTCGATCGAAAGTACAGTGCCACCCTTTTCAAACTGCGCCTTGGCAATCGCTTGGTGCGGGTGGCTCGCAAGGAATGGGAACAACACACGCTTAAGTTTGTCATGGCCTTCAAGCGCCTCAGCAATAGCCTGCGCCGAAGCGGCCTGCGCGCGCACGCGAAGGTCAAGCGTTTCAAGCCCCTTCAGCATCACCCAAGCGTTGAACGGGCTCATGGAACCGCCAGTGTGCTTCATGTAAGCCTCAAGCGGGCCGCGGATGAATTCTTCGCGCCCGAGCACAACGCCGCCAAGGCAACGGCCCTGACCGTCGATATGTTTGGTGGTGGAGTACACGACCACATCCGCACCAAGCTCCAGAGCACGCGAGAACACAGGTGTGGCAAACACATTGTCGACCACAACCAGCGCATCGTTCTCATGCGCAATCTCAGAAACCGATTTCAAATCAACAACTTCAAGTGTTGGGTTCGACACTGACTCAAGGAACACAACCGCCGTATCAGGACGGATCGCCGCGCGCCATTGCTCGATGTCGGCACCATCGACAAAGGTGATTTCAACGCCAAAACGTGCAAGGATTTCTTCGAGAATATAGAGACAGGACCCAAAGAGCGCGCGCGCAGAAACAACGTGATCGCCAGCCTTGAGAACCGACATGAGCGCGCCGTTTACTGCGGCCATACCGCTTGCTGTTGCGAAGGCGTCCTCCGCCCCCTCAATTGCCGCGATGCGATCTTCGAACATCCGCACGGTCGGGTTGCCGTAGCGGGCGTAAATAAACTCGTCTTCGCCTGTCTCGATAAACCGCGCTTCTGCGGCTTCAGCGGTGTCATAGACAAAGCCTTGCGTCAAAAAGATCGACTCGGAAACTTCGCCGTATTGGCTGCGTCGGCTTCCCGAATGCACCATCTTGGTGCGGGCGTTCCAGTCTTTGCTCATCGTCTTAACCTTTGTTAATGCGCATTCCATGTTCTCGACGTCCGGTCGCCAAAAACAAAAAAACCCCACCGCAAAAGAAGCGAGGGGTCACGTCCCAAACCTCTTTAGCGGCATATTTAATGTGGCCCGCAATCCGGAGAACAAATCGCCACGGGCCAATCCATAGGCCGCAGCCGCACAAAGGTCAACCGAAACCGCGCAAACACGGCGCTGACATTTTTTCGTGAAGCGCCGCGGAGCCCCTTGTCATGCAGGGCTGATCTGCAATTATCCCGAAAAACCAGAAGGACATCCCGTGACACAACCGATCGAACTCTATTACTGGCCAACACCGAATGGCTGGAAAATCTCCATTGCGCTTGAGGAGATGGAACTTCCCTACAATCTGAACCTCGTCAATATCGGTGCCGGAGAGCAATTTGAGCCCGATTTCCTTAAAATCGCGCCGAACAACCGGATGCCGGCCATTATTGATCCAGACGGACCAGATGGCGCTCCGATCTCTGTTTTTGAAAGCGGCGCAATTCTTCAGTACCTTGCGCGCAAGACCGGCAAATTCGGCGGCTCCAATGAGCGTGAAACTGTTGCTGTTACGGAATGGCTGATGTGGCAAATGGGTGGGCTCGGCCCGATGGCTGGGCAAGCGCATCATTTCCTGAAATATGCTCCGGCAATGGATCCGCCTAACGACCTGCCATATGCCAAAGATCGCTATCGCAATGAAACAGGTCGTCTTTATGGCGTGTTGAACAAGCGCCTAGCCGACAACGAATTTGTTGCCGGTGATTTCTATTCGATTGCAGATATGGCGATTTGGGGTTGGGCGAGCCTGTGGGAAGGTCAACAACAAACCCTTGATGACAAGCCGCATTTGGCGCGCTGGCTCGAAACTGTTGGCAACCGGCCCGGTGTGAAGCGCGGACGTGCGCTTGCTGCGGAACAGCGGGGAGACTTCAAGAAAGACAAAGCCGCACAAGAATTGCTTTTCAAGCAAAAAGGTTAGTGGTTTCGGGCCGGAAGCACGCAGCATCTGGCCCGATAACTCTTAGGATTCTGCTTCATCCTCGGGAACGGCATAGGTTTGCATCAGCTTGCCTTGCGACATGAAGAACAAGAACACCGCTGCCGTCAGGCCGAAGGTTTTGAAATTCACCCAAGCATCCGTACTCATCAGCCGCCAAACAAGCTCGTTCGCAATAGCAAGACCAAGGAAGAACAGCGCAAGCCGCTTTGTCAGGATCATCCACCCTTCGGGCTGTAGCGGCATGACCTCTTCCATCACAAGCTGTAGGTAGCTTTGGCCGCGCAAAAGTCCAATTCCAAGCAACCCACCAAAGAGCAAATAGATCATCGTCGGCTTCATTTTGAAGAACCGCTCGTCGTTAAGCCAAACTGACAGCCCCCCGAAAATCACGACAAGCACCGCCGTCATCAGCTGCATTTTTGACAGCTTTCCGGTGAGCTTCCACATGATCGCGGTGGTCAATAGGATCAGCGGTATGAACAACGCAGTGGCCACAATGAACCCCTCGTACTCCACACCACCGATGGTAAACACCCGTTCCTTAACGCGCCCGTAGAACACGAAGAACAGGATCACCGGCCCTAGCTCCAGCGCGAGTTTCAAAAACGGGTTGATCTTTTTTTCTTCCATGTACCTATCCGTTAAATTCCACCATAACCGCGCCAATCGCGATTAGAGCCATCAAAACGAGCCGCCTTGGCCCAACCTTTTCTCCCAGTACAAGCCAGCCAATCAGGGCCGCAAATACCGTAGATGTTTCGCGCAGGACCGCCGCTTCGCCCACGTTATCAAGCCGCGTTGCCAGCATTATAGAGCCGAAGCTGAAATAGGCCACAAAGGCCCCGATCAAGCCCCGCCGCATGAGCGGTTTGAGGGCTGGCTTATTCTCCATCTTGCGATAGCGGTAATAGGCATAGGGCGGAATTGCCAGACCATCGATAAAGAAAAACCAAGCCAAAAAGGTGAAAGGATTAGCCGTCGCGCGAATACCGTATGCATCGTAAGTGGTATACAAAGCCACGAAAAATCCTGTCCCGACTGCCATAATTAGCGCTGGAACGAGCGTGTCGCGGTTTGTCTCTAGGAACATCAGGTTATAAAGCGCCAACCCGAAAATCCCTGAAAGCAATACCGCCACGCCGAGCCATTGTCCGCCCGTAAAAGTCTCGCCAAAAACAATGCCTGCTCCGATAACCGCAAACAAAGGCCCTGTGCCGCGCACGACCGGATAAACCACCGTATAAGCACCAAGCACGTATGTTTGGGCCTGCATCACCTTGTAGCCCACGTGTATCACAAAGGCGCCTGCGAATATCGGCCACATATGAGGCTCGGGCCACGGTACAACAAAGAACGCAAATGGCGCGGCGATTAAACCATAGTGAAAATCAATTGCGCCACGACTTAACCACGGATCGTGCTCGCCCTTTTGTAGCGCGCCGAAAATCGCATGCAGAAAAGCAGCCAAAAGCGCAAGGCCAAGCGCAACGTTATGCCCCGTTGCTGTACCCTCGATCGAGGTAATCCAATCGCTCAAGCGTCGGTCCCTGTGAGCGCTTTGGCAAATTCTTCAGGGTCAAAGGCATCAAGATCGTCGATTTGCTCGCCCACGCCAATAGCATGGATCGGCAATCCGAAACGATCAGCCAGCGCGACAAGAACGCCACCCTTCGCCGTACCGTCAAGCTTGGTCATCACAAGGCCGGAGACATCGGCAAGTTTTTGGAAGGTGTCGACTTGGTTGAGCGCGTTCTGCCCCGTTGTGGCGTCCAGAACCAACAGCGTGTTATGCGGCGCTGACGGGTCTTTCTTGCGGATCACGCGCACGATTTTTGCGAGTTCTTCCATAAGGTCAGCGCGATTTTGCAGACGGCCAGCAGTATCGATCATCAAGAGGTCTGCGCCATCTTCCTCGGCCTTGGTCATCGCATCAAACGCGAGGCTGGCAGGGTCTGATCCTTCGGGAGCGGTCAGCACAGGCACATTGGCGCGTTCGCCCCAAACCTGAAGTTGCTCAACCGCTGCAGCACGGAAGGTATCCCCCGCCGCGATCACCACGTTTTTGCCCGCCGCGCGGAATTGGCTTGCGAGTTTGCCGATGGTTGTTGTTTTGCCGGAACCGTTGACACCCACCACCAGAACAACCTGCGGCTTCTTGGGGTAGATTGGCAAAGGTTTGGCCACCGGCTCCATGATCCTCGTGATCTCGCTGGCCAGCAACTCTTTGATTTCACGGCTGGAAAGCTTTTTTCCAAAGCGTCCCTCTGCCATATTTGCCGTAACACGCAGCGCCGTATCTACGCCCATATCGGCAGAGATCAGAAGCTCCTCAAGGCTCTCCAACATTTCGTCATCAAGCTCGCGGCGCGGCTCATTCGCTGGTGCGCTGCGCCCAAACAACCTCCCGACAAGGCCAGGCTTTTCTGGCGCGGGTGCGGGTTCTGGTGTTGGCGTGGCGGCAGGTTTGGAAATGGGCTTGGGCGTTGGCTCAACAGAGGGCTCGGGCTCGGGTGCTGCCTCTGGCTCCTGAGTTGGTTCAGGCTCTGGTGTGGGTACAGGTGCGGCCCTCTCAACCGGCTCTGGCGCGTGCTCTGGCTGTGCCTCAACCGGAGCGGCATCCTCGATCGCAGGAACTTCATCGGCCCCTTCGCTCACAATCGCGTCCAACCCTTCGTCAATCTTAGACGAAGATTTTGTTAACTTGTTTTTGAGCTTCTTGAAAAACGACATAAACCTGCCCTGTATTGACCCTTTCCACCTAATCCACCTGCGCTAAAGATAAAAGGGGGAAGTGGCATTTCAGGATTCCGCGGTGTTTAAATTTCCTCTGGAAAATGCTTCATCACAAGCCGGATCGGATTGGGCGCGGCCTGCCCCAAACCGCAAATTGATGCGTCTGCCATGGCCTCACATAACTCCTCCAAAAGCGGCTTTTCCCAGTCCTCTGCCTGCATAAGCTTCACCGCCTTTTCGCAGCCAACACGGCACGGCGTACATTGCCCACAACTTTCATCCTCGAAAAACCGCAGCATGTTAAGCGCGGCATCACGCGGGCGGTCCTTATCGGACAAGACCACAACAGCGGCAGAGCCAATAAACGTTCCGTGCTCATGCAAGGTATCAAAATCGAGCGGCACATCATCCAGAGTTGCGGGCAACAAACCCGAAGACGGCCCGCCCGGTTGATAAGCATGGAAACTGTGCCCGTCGGCCATGCCGCCAGCGGCTTCAATCACATCCAGAATCGTAGACCCTGCTGGAAGCTCGTACATTCCCGGATTGGCAACACGCCCCGAAACCGAATAGCTCCTTGGCCCCTTGCGGCCATTTTTCTCGACACCCTGCCAAACCTCCGGACCATCGCGCAAAATCCGAGTGACCCAACATAGGGTCTCGACGTTTTGCACCAGCGTCGGGCGTCCAAATATTCCAACCTGTGCCACGAAGGGCGGCCGATGCCGTGGTAGGCCGCGCTTGCCTTCGATACTCTCGATCATCGCGCTTTCTTCGCCACAGATATACGCGCCCGCCCCACGGCGCAGGTCGATATATCCCTTCGGAATCAAATCGCTATCTTCAAGCTTAGAGATTTCCTCCAACAGCAGAAGACGCGCGGCGGGGTATTCATCCCGTAAATAGATAAAGAGCTTCTCTGCTTCGATTGCCCAAGCCGCGATAAGCGCACCTTCAAGGAAAAGATGCGGCTTCTCTTCGAGGAAAAAACGGTCTTTAAACGTGCCGGGCTCTCCTTCGTCTGCATTCACAGCGAGATACCTTGGCCCCTTTTCGGCGAGCACATATTGCAGTTTCCGCCCTGTTGGAAATCCTGCACCGCCAAGCCCGCGCAGCCCGCTTGAAAGAACGGTTTCAATGGCCTTTTCGCGCGATCCTGAAGTGCGCAGGGCCTCTAATGTGCCGTAGCCGCCAGCAGCGCTGTAGGCTGCGAAATCTTGGTACTGTGGAATTTCAGCATGGGTTTTCCCCGCTTCAACGGCGACCATCACGTTTTCTGGCGTGGCGAAACATTGGTGATAATGGCCAACCTCCGCCACGGGCGCCAGATCACACCGCCCCATGCACGGCGCGCGCAGGACGCGGATTTTACGAGCGTCGCACCCCGCCTCAAGCGCCTTACGCAACTGCTCTGCACCCGCCAACTCACAGGAAAGGCTATCACACACACGGATCGTCAAATCAGGTGGCGGCGTCTCTCCTTCGCGCACAATATCGAAATGCGCATAAAAGCTCGCAACCTCCTGCACCTCGGCCATAGAGAGCCGCAATTCTTCGGCCAAAGCCCGAAGGTGCGCCGCGCTTAAATGACCGTAAGCATCTTGAATCAAATGCAGAAACTCGATCAACAAATCACGGCGGCGCGGGCGATCTTGCAAAAGCGCACGTACCTCGGCATGGGCCTGATCATCAAGCTGACGCCCCTTTGGCGTGGCGCGCCCTTTACCTTTTCCCGATTTCCAAACGCCCGTTTTCTGGTCCAATACGGCCTCCCTTGTTGCCGTCATTTTAGAGCGCGCATCGCCTGACACCACTCCAAATACGACAAATCATTTCGCAGAAGCGTTTTTTCTGATGGCGATCCACAAAAAATGCGCCCTAGAACAAACTACCCTGATCCTCTGGCGGTGGCGTCTTTTTCGCAGGTTTCTTTTGCGGCTTCTTTTGTGGTGTTGAGCCGCTTGTCGCCGTTCCTTTGCCCGTTTGCACGCGCCCGTCCTGAAACTGAATTTCGAGGCCAGCGGCAGCGTTTGCGGCATCTGCTGTTGTCACCAACCCACCCGCGTCATCGCGCACGACGGCATAGCCGCGCTTGAGCGTTTCGGTATAGCCAAGCGTTTGACGCATCCGTTCAAGGCTGTTCAGACGTTCCTTATGCGCAGCGACTTGTGATGACGCGAGCGCGGCAAACCGCCGATTAAGGCCATCCAATTTCTCGCGCGAGCGTTTAATATCACGGCGAATGACATCAGGCTGCAACCGCTGCTCTGCGCGGTTCAAACGATCCCGTCCCGTTGCAGTATTGCGCACAAGGCTTGGTCCAAGCCGCTTTGCCAGCTCGTTGCTGCGTTCTTCGAGGTGGGCAATGCGGCTGCGCAGAATGCGCGGGTGTAGGGGCGATGCCGTGCTTTGCAACTCAAGCCGTTTACCCTGCACCATTTTCTGGAGGTTTGGACCAAGTTGCAGGCTTGCGATGTCGAGCCGCTGTTTGGCGCTATCAAGCAGCGTTTCTGGCCGTGGCAAGGCGCGGGATACATCCGCAAGCCGCTGGCGGCGCAGTGTTGTGCCCTGTGACACGCCGCGCAACAATCGCCCGCCAAGCGTATCCAGATGCGACATCAAATCCAGCCGCACCGGAACGGCCATCTCAGCTGCCGCCGTGGGTGTCGGCGCGCGACGGTCGGCGGCGAAATCGATAAGCGTTGTATCGGTTTCATGCCCCACAGCCGAAATAAGGGGAATTTCGCTTGCAGCAGCGGCACGCGCTACAACCTCTTCGTTGAAGCCCCAGAGATCTTCGATGGAGCCGCCGCCCCGTGCCACGATCAACAAATCCGGCCGTGGCATAGAGCCGCCAGGTGTCATGGCATTAAAACCGTTGATCGCGGCGGCCACTTCGGGCGCACATTTCGCGCCTTGTACGGCAACAGGCCAAATCAATACCTTGCGCGGAAATCGATCCCGCAGCCGGTGGAGAATATCACGGATCACCGCCCCGCTCGGCGAGGTCACAACGCCGATCACTTCGGGCAAATACGGCAATTCCCGCTTACGTTCCGGTGCGAAGAGCCCTTCGGCTTCGAGCATTTTTTTGCGCTTTTCAAGCATCGCCATCAAAGCGCCCATACCTGCTGGCGCGATATCTTCGATCACCATCTGGTATTTGCTCTGCCCGCCAAAGGTGGTGAGCTTGCCCGTGGCAACAACCTCCATTCCCTCTTCGGGCTGGGTTGCAAGCCGCGCGGAAACGCCCTTCCATATGACGCCGGCAAGAACCGCGCGGTCATCCTTTAGATCAAGATAGATATGCCCAGATCGAGGGCGACTCACACGACCAACCTCGCCGCGCACCCGCACCCGCGAAAACGCACCTTCGATGGTACGCTTAACCGCGCCGGAAACCTCGGTAACGGTAAATTCCGGTGCGTTCTGGCCGGGTTCTGGATCGTCGATTAGGTCTGACATCTTTGCTCGCCTGTTTGCTCGCTTGTTTCTTGGTTGGAAGCACCTTAGAACGCCCAACAACAAAGGCCAAGCGGGGGACGCAATGAACATCCTTATTCTAGGCAGCGGCGGGCGCGAACATGCGCTGGCGTGGGCCATCAAACAAAACCCGAAATGTGATCGCCTCATTGTCGCGCCCGGAAATGCGGGCATTGCGATGCTGGCGGAATGCGCCGATCTTGATCCGTGCGATGGACCGGCCGTTGTCACATTCGCCGAAGCAAACGCGGTTGATTTCGTGGTCATCGGCCCCGAAGCGCCCCTTGCAGCAGGTGTTGCTGATGACCTGCGCGGCGCGGGAATTCTCTGTTTCGGCCCTTCGGCCAAAGCCGCACAGCTTGAGGCCTCCAAAAGCTTTACAAAGGAAATCTGCGATGCCTCCGGCGCGCCAACAGCGGCCTATGCACATTTCACCGAAGCCGACGCCGCCAAAGCCTATATCAAAGAGCAAGGCGCACCGATTGTGGTCAAGGCAGACGGGCTTGCCGCAGGTAAGGGCGTTATCGTTGCCATGACCGAAGCCGATGCCCTTGCCGCGATTGACGATATGTTCTCTGGCGAGTTTGGCGCAGCGGGTGCGGAAGTCGTAATCGAGGAATTCATGACCGGCGAAGAAGCAAGCTGGTTTGTGCTCTGCGATGGCGAGAACGTTCTTCCTGTTGGTACGGCCCAAGACCACAAACGCGTTGGCGAAGGTGATACCGGCCCCAACACCGGCGGCATGGGCGCCTATTCCCCTGCTCCCGTAATGACCGACGCCGTGACGCAAAAAGCAATGGACGAGATCATCAAGCCCACAGTGGCCGAAATGGCCAAGCGTGGGATGCCCTATCAGGGTGTCCTCTATGCGGGTTTCATGATCGAAAATGGCCAACCCCGCCTTGTGGAATACAACGCACGGTTCGGCGATCCTGAGTGTCAGGTTTTGATGATGCGTCTTGGTGCACAGGCGCTTGACCTGTTGCTGGCTTGCGCCAAAGGCGAGCTCGACAAAGCACAGGCAAATTGGGCCGATGACCACGCGATGACTGTTGTTCTTGCCGCCGACGGGTATCCGGGCGCCTATGAAAAAGGCTCAGAGATCAAAGGGCTGGACGCACTTCCTGAAGATAGCTTCAACATGGTGTTCCACGCGGGCACCAAAGAAAGCGATGGGAAAATCCTCGCCAACGGCGGTCGTGTTTTGAACGTAACGGCACGGGGCAACTCGCTCAAAGATGCGCAGAAGCGGGCCTATGAGATGGTCGATCAGATAGACTGGCCCGAAGGGTTCTGCCGCCGTGATATTGGCTGGCGGGCACTCTGAGCTTAGGAATTAGAAATTGCAATCAAGGGCGCGTTCAACGGATGCGCCCTTTTCATTTGGACCGATGTCGCGCCGCTGAAGGCTGCCATTCGCAAGCCGCGTGGCATAAATGCGCGACCAATCAGGCGACACCGTAATCATCTCGACGACACCGCCACATGTTCTCACCCCGCCCGTGATGTAATCTTGGCCGATGCTGTGGTTTGTGTGGCCCGTTTGAGTTGCGACTTTCTCAAGTGCGCCATCTTGAAACCGCCAAACCGTGAGAACCCGCGCGAGATGCGGACGATCCACATAGGAGAGTTCAACCGCGCCGTCCCCATCCAAATCTGCAACGCCCACGGGCGCGAGCCATCGATTGGATTGGCCGATATGCGGCGTCTCTGTGATCTTGCCGTTTACACCATAGATGGCGAGGGCAGCCCCTTGGCGCATATCGGTTTCAACAACGATGATTTCAGGCAACCCGTCACCATCCACGTCTGCCAGACGCGGGGCGATATCTTCGAACACATGATCCTGTGGGAGCGTAATGCGCAGGCGACGCGTTTTGCCGCCGTCCTGCACCGTGTATTCAAGCGCGCCATACTCAATGGCATCACCCAGAACCCCGTGCCCATATCGGCCCGTGGGGTCAACAAACTGCGCGGCGGTGATCTCTGCACAAGCAGGCGCAGCCAAAGCCACCCCCGCCAGAAATCCCAATGCCGCGCGTCGCATCAAATTTGCTTTTCGGGCATCTGAACAACAAGCCCGTCAAGCGCGTCTGTTACCTTGATCTGACAGGTCAGGCGCGAGCGCTCGGCGTCTGGTTCAAACGCAAAATCAAGCATGTCTTCTTCCATGGCGTCCTTGGCCGGAATTTTCTCAACCCAAGCGCCATCCACGTAAACATGGCAGGTCGAGCAGGCACAGGCCCCGCCGCAATCTGCTTCGATACCGGGGATGTTGTTATCCCGCGCGCCTTCCATAACGGAAAGCCCATTGGCAACCTCGACCTCGTGGCGTGTGCCGTTGTGCTCGATATATGTAATCTTGGCCATTCTCGCGTCCTCTAAACTTGCTCATCGCTCAATATATAAGCGCGGCAGGCAGTTCCACCCTCTTTTGCAAAAGGCTCACAAACACGTGTCAAAACGTTGCGTTGCGGTAGCAAAAGGGCGCCCCGCGATGGGACGCCCTAGATGTTTTCACAATGTCTCTCGCTTTACTGAAGCGTCAGTGCCGTATAGCGCGGCTCACCGCCACGGCGCACCAGAAGCAACAGTGACTTGCGTCCTGCATCCTTGGCGCTGGCGATCTGGGCCTCAAGCTCGGCCACGGTCTCAACCGCTTGCTGTCCAGCCTCTTCGATCACATCACCAACACGTAGACCTTTTTCAAAGGCTTCGCTTGTCTGGTCGATCTCTTGAATAACCAGTCCGGTGCTGCTGTCAGAAAGGCCGAGCTCGTCGCGGATTGCCGGAGTGAGGGTCGACACGGTCATGCCCAGCATGCTTTCAACTTCAGGAGCCGCGCTTTCGCCACTGGTATCGGGCACATCGCCAGAACCATCAGCGGTCTCACGGCGACCAAGCTTGATCTTGAGCGTGGTTTCCTCGCCATCGCGCACCACAACAACGCGGACAGTTTTACCAACATCCGTTGCGCCGACCTGACGGACAAGCGAACGCGTGTCAGTTACTTCAACGCCATCGAATGAAACAATCACATCTTCAGCTTGAATACCTGCTTCGCGCGCCGGACCTTCGGGAACATCGGTCACCAGCGCACCGGCGGCTTTCTCAAGTCCAAGCGCTTCGGCAACGCCTTCGTCAACATCCTGAATACGCACGCCGAGCCAACCACGGCGGGTTTCGCCGAATTCCTTAAGCTGATCGACAACCTTGGTCACAACTGCGGAAGACATGGAGAAACCGATACCAATCGAGCCACCGTTAGGCGAAAGGATTGCGGTATTCACACCGATAACTTCGCCGTCCATGTTGAACAGCGGACCACCAGAGTTGCCTCGGTTGATCGCAGCGTCGGTTTGAATGTAGTCGTCATAGGTGCCGGACAGCGCACGGTTGCGCGCGGAAATAATCCCCGCAGAAACCGAGAACCCCTGCCCGAGCGGGTTACCCACCGCAAGCACCCAATCACCAACACGCGCAACATCGCTATCGCCGAATGTCACGAACGGTAGCGGCCCTTCGCTCTCGACCTTAAGAACCGCGATGTCGGTGTTCGCGTCACGACCGATCAGTTTGGCGGGAAGCTCGTCCCCCGAGAAAAATTCGACCATGATCTCATCGGCACCATCAATCACGTGATTGTTGGTCACGATGAAACCATCTTCGGAAATCACAAAACCAGAACCGAGCGCCTGACTACGCTGAGGCCGATTGTTCGGGCCACCGCGCCGATCCAGAAAATCGCGGAAGAAATCTTCAAAAGGAGAACCTTCCGGTACAATTGGTCCCGGCATCGCCGGCTGGGCAACGGTTGTTGTCGTCGTAATGTTAACCACGGCAGGGCTTACTCTATCTGCCAGATCGGCAAAGCTCTCCGGCGCGCCTCTCGCTGCCGCCATAACCGATTGCAGTAACAGCAGGATTGTCGCGAGCGTTGCAAAGACAAATGCGCGCTTCGCCCCTGTCGATCTGCCATGTTCTGACTGTTGTGTTAATGCCAAAGATTTCACTTCGTGCTCCTTTGTTATGTCGTCACATCCAGAGTCCGTTACGCCCTGAATGGGCTAGTCACACATGTAATATTTAGTCCCTCACAGGAATATCAAGCTAACTTAAATCGCGTGACAACACAGGGCTGTGAAACTCTGTAACAGATGGCCAGAAGATGCGCCCTGCCCGCGCAGAATTCAAGCGTTGCTTGACTGTTATTATTTTTAAGATATGTTAATTAACAGAAAGGTAAATCTAAATGTCTGCTTTGAATACGTCCTTTGCCGCTTTGGGTGATCCCACACGTTTTGCAATTGTGGAGCGCCTTCTTCGTGAGGGCGAGACTCCAGCGGGCGCCCTTCAGGACGTGGGCGCAATCTCTGCTCCGGCTATTTCTCGGCACCTCAAGGTATTGCGTAAAGCCGGTATCGTGGAACAGCGGATCGACAAACAGCGCAGACTCTATTCGGTACGGCCAGAGGCCATTAAGGCGATCAACGATTGGGCCATGAGCTACCGGACATTTTGGCAGGGCAGCCTCGACAGACTAGAGCGCGCCCTCGAAACAGCGGGGAAAACATAGTGGCCACACTGGAGATGGAACGACGCCTCAAGGCCAGCCGCGCGGAGGTCTTCCGCTTTCTCACAGAAGGTGAAAACCTGTTGCAATGGTGGGGGCCCGAAGGCACCACGATCCCCGAGCACAACCTTGATTTTGCCAGCCTTGGCCCGTGGTGGGCGCGGATGGTCGGCCCAAGCGGCGATGGCGCAAAAGTGGGCGGCGATGTTGTTCGGCTGGAGCCACCAACATCAGTCGAACTCACGCTTTCCTTCTTTCACGAAGATGGCAGCAAAGGCCCACAAAGCGTTATTAAATTTGAGCTATTTTCCGAAGGACCAGAGGAAACGCGCCTCTGCCTGACACAGACCGGCCTCGAAGCCGAGCATATCGAGGACATGCGTAACAAGGGCTGGAACTCGGCGCTCGAACGGCTCGCGACACTCGTACATTCACACCAAAGGAGCAATTGATGCCCAGATTTATACTTGCTTACATTCCCGGAAATGCCCCGCAACCCTCCCCCGAAGAAGGCGCCGCTCACCGCAAGCGTTACGAAAGCTGGATCAAAGACAACGGCGATGCAATTCTTGAGCCAGCCAACCCCTTTGGCCCGTCGCAAAACATATCGACCGAAGGATCAGACGAGAGCAAAGTTTTGAAAGGGATGATGGGCTATACGCTTATCGAAGCGGCGGACATGGATGCCGCAACGGCGATTGCCAAGAGTTGCCCCTTCCTTGAGATGGGAACAATCGACGTAGCACCGCTGATGTCGATGTAACCTCAATGAACAACAAAAAAGGGCCCGTAAACGCACGGGCCCTTTTCTATGACGTTTGAAAGCAGATTACTGGCTTTCTCTTGATTTCGCTTCCGCGCCTTGATCGGACTGAAGGTAGTTGAAGAACTCGCTGTCAGGCGACAGAACAAGCTTCGAGTTGCCTTCTTGGAACGCCGTCTCATAGGCATTGAGCGAGCGATAGAATTCAAAGAACTCAGGATCAGCACCAAAGGCTTGAGCGAAGATCGAGTTCCGGCGGGCATCAGCCTCACCGCGGATGATCTCTGCCTGACGCTTGGCATCAGACACAAGCTCCACAACGGAACGATCTGCAAGGGCGCGAACCCGCTGCGCGGCTTCTTCACCACGGGCACGTTCGTCTGTTGCTTCCCGTACACGCTCAGCCTGCATCCGTTCGAAGGTGGAGGCAAGGTTGGCCGATGGAAGGTCCGTCCGCTTCAAGCGCACGTCGATGATCTCAACACCGAGTGGTTTTGCTTCGGCAATCGCACCATTCTTGATCCGCAACATAAGCGCGGCCCGATCCGACGACAGAATATCGTTGGAGGACACCGAACCCAGAACCTCACGGGTTTGCGCCCGCAGGATGCTGTCCAAACGGCTCTCGGCAGTCGCGATACCACCGGTACCAACCGCACGACGGAATTGCTCGACATCGGCAATCCGGTACCGCGCAAAGGCATCGACAACAAGGCGACGATCATCGAGTGGCGTTACTTCGAGCTCGCCAACGTCGCGGCTGAGGATACGGTCATCATAGCGCACGACCTCTTGGATCAGCGGGATTTTGAACGCGAGACCCGGCTCTTCTTTAACGTCTTTCACCATACCAAATTGCAGCACCAGCGCCTTTTCACGCTCGTCCACAATAAAGATCGAGGACGCCGCAACCACAATCGCTACGACAAGGACGGGAAGAATATATACTGTCTTCTTCATTACTTCGTTGCCCCTTTTGTAAGCTCGTTCAGTGGCAGATACGGCACGACACCATCACCAACTTCGTTCTCGATGATGACTTTGTCTACGCGGCCATAAATCCGTTCCATCGTTTCAAGGAACAGACGTTTACGCGTCACTTCGGGCGCTTTTTGGTATTCTTCAAGCACGGCGGAGAAGCGGCTGGCTTCACCTTCGGCTTGGTTCACAACCTCGGCACGATAGCCTTCTGCCTCTTCAAGAATCTGCGCAGAGTCACCACGTGCTTCCGCAAGTACTCGGTTGGAGTATGCGTCGGCTTCTTTCTGAAGACGGTCACGGTCTTGCTCGGCAGCCTGAACATCACGGAATGCCGCGATAACCTCTTGCGGAGGTTCGGCTTTGTCGAAGTTCACCCGAACAATATTCACGCCGGAGTTATAGCTATCAAGCGTTGACTGGATCAGATCTTCGAGCCGCTGCGAAATCGCGCCACGGTCACGGTTGAGGATCGGAGCGAGCGAAGATTGCGCAATAATCTCACGCATCGCGGATTCGGATACCGCCCGAATTGTGAGCTGTGGGTCACGCAGGTTGAAGAGGAAAGCAGCGGGGTCACGAACGTTCCAAACAACTTGGAAGTCGATGTCTACGATGTTTTCATCACCAGTTAGCATTAGGCCGGCATCACCGCCGCGGCCACCAACGCCGATATCTTCGATTTGTTCACGTGTAACCTGAACGATCTCGGCTTTGACAATCGGCCATGGCGCAAAGTTAAGGCCCGGTTCGCCAGTTTGGTGATATTTACCAAACATGAACTCTACCGATTTCTCTTCTGGCTTCACCGAATAGAAAGACGCCAACGCCCAAAGACCGACAGCCACAAGGCCACCAATCACAACCGTCGTTTTGTTAAGGCCCGGCCCACCGGAGCCACCTTGGCCGCCACCAGTACCACGGCCACCGCCGCCTTTGCCGCCCATAAGAACGCGCAATTGGTCTTGGCCCTTCTTGAGCAAATCGTCGATTTCGGGGATTTGTGGACCGTCCTGGCCGGGCTTGCGCCCTCCTCCTCCGCTGGGGCGATTATCTTTGTCGCCGCCGTTTCCACCACTGCCGCCCCAAGGGCCGCCGTTGTTCCCAGCCATAAAGCTTCCTATCGTCTGAATTAACCTGTCTGCTTACTTAAATGCGGATTTATAGCGGAATTTCAAGCAAGAGCCACCGCACAATGTGGTGCTTTTGCCCGAAACTTCGCATTAAACCACGCGCGTTGGTGATTTCATCGTGACCAATTCTTCGGCCATGACCGGATGAACCGCGCAAGTACGGTCGAAATCTTCTTTGGTTGCACCCATCTTAATGGCGATCCCTGCAAGCTGGATCATCTCTCCCGCCATCGGCGCTACGATATGACACCCCAGTACCTTCCGGCTCTCCTGCGCCACGAGCAGTTTCATAAACACCTTGTCTTCGCGCCCCGCAAAGAGCGTCTGCATCGGGCGGAAACTGGTGCAGTAGACTTCGATCGTACCGGTTTCGCGGGCTTCTTCCTCGGTCATGCCCACGGTTCCGAATTCGGGTTGGGTAAAGACCGCGCTTGCCACCAAATCATGATCCGGCTTTGTCGGGTTCCCCTTGAACACGGTTTCCACAAAGGCCGCACCTTCGCGGATGGCCACGGGCGTAAGATTAATACGATCGGTCACATCCCCCACCGCAAAGACGGAAGGAACGTTGGTTTGGCTATAGTCATCCACAAGGATTTCGCCCTTGTTGCCCGTCTCAACGCCCGCCTCTTCAAGGCCAAGGTTTTCTGTGTTGGGCACACGCCCCGTGGCGTAGATCACCGCATCAAACACACCATCATTGGCGCTGGTTGATCGCACGTGCAGGCCGTCGTCTTTCTTGGTAATGGTTTCCACGTTCTCGCCAAGTCGCAGGTTGATCCCACGATCTTCCATCGAGGCCGCAATATGGCCGCGCGCTTCGTCATCAAACCCGCGCAGGATTTGGGCACCGCGATAGAATTGCGTCACCTCAACACCAAGACCGTGCAGGATGCAGGCAAATTCACAAGCAATGAACCCGCCGCCAACAATCAACACACGTTTCGGAAGTTCTTCCCAAAGGAAAATCTCGTTCGACGTAATCGCAAGATCGGAGCCAGGGAATTCGGGAACAAAGGGTCGTCCACCAGTCGCAACAAGGATGTGCTTGCAGGTGAATTCTTCGCCGGTTGAAAGTCGTACGCGATGCGGATCAACCAATTCGGCGCGAGCATCGAATGTTTGAACCGTGTTGTTTTTAAGCGTGTTGCGATAGGCCTTTTCCAAACGGTCAAGCTCCGCACGCAGCTTAGGACGGAAAACCTGCCAATCAAACGGTCCGGAGTTCACATCCCAACCATAGCTTGCCGCGTCTTCGATCTGATCTTTGAAGGCGCTGGCAAAAACCATCAGCTTCTTGGGCACACATCCGCGGATCACACAGGTACCACCCATGCGATATTCCTCGGCCAAACCGACTTTCGCGCCGCCCTCGCTTGCCGCAAGGCGCGCCGCGCGTACACCGCCGCTGCCGCCGCCAATTACAAAGAGATCGAAATCAAATGCCATCTGTCCTAATCCTCAAGCTCGGAAAAGAGGTTATCACCCGCGCCATCGGCCTGCGAGCCTCCGTTGAAGTTTCCAGATAGGTCGAGCACCTCGCAGCGTCCATCCCCATGGCCGATCACAACTGCGTCACAAATATCTATAAACAACCCATTTTCCACCACACCTGGAATCTGGTTAAGCCGCGCGCTTAGGGCAACAGGGTTACCAATACGGCGAAGGTTGAGATCTAGGATGTGGTTGCCCTCATCGGTCACAAACGGCACATCGCCGTTCATCCGCAGGCTCGCAATGCGCCCGTCAACATCCATATCTTCCAGCATCTCTTCGATCAAACGGCGGCTGGCCTGTCCGCCGAAGGGAATAACCTCGACCGGCAAAGGAAAGGCGCCAAGCTGTTCTACGGATTTGGACGCATCGGCAATCACCAACATCTGGTCACTTGCCGCCGCCACGATCTTCTCCTGAAGATGCGCACCACCGCCGCCTTTGATCAGGTTGAGGTCGGCGTCGAATTCATCCGCGCCGTCAATCGTCAGGTCGAGCCACTTCGCCTCGTCAAGCGTCGACACCTTGATGCCCACCTCGGCGGCCTGTTTCGCCGTGCGCGAGGAGGTTGGTACGGCAGTGATTTTAAGCCCTTCATCCCGCACCCGCTCGCCCAGACATTTGACCATCCACGCCGCTGTTGAGCCGGTGCCCATACCCACGCGCATTCCATCTTCGATAAACTCAACCGCCTTTTTCGCGGCCACAAATTTGGCCCGATCAATGGGGGACAACTCTCCAGTCATGCTCCGACTCCTCTTTGGTTCAATGCGTTATACAAGCCGATGTTTACGGCGGCGAGTCGCCATTTGCGCAATGGATGACGAAATTTGCATGAAATGGTCGGAAACGGGGCTTGCCTCTGTTCTGCGCGCATGTTTCCTATAGGAAACTTTTTACGTTAAAGGCGCGGCCCATGTTTCTTTCTGTCTTTGATATGTTCAAAATTGGCGTCGGCCCTTCTTCAAGTCATACCATGGGGCCGATGGTTGCGGCCGCGCGGTTTCTCGACAAATTGCGCCGCTCTCCTTTTTCCGCATACGGGCTTCGGGCTTCCCTGCATGGTTCTCTGGCCTTTACTGGCATCGGCCACGCCACTGACCGCGCTACGATCCTTGGCCTCGCGGGGTTTCATCCTGAAACATATGACCGCGCGAAAGCCGATGCGGCCTTAGCCGAGATTACCGCAACCAAGCGAGTGACGCCGGAGGGATTGCCACAGCTTGTGTTTGACCCCGCCGACGACCTCAAGTTCGACTATGACACCCCGCTAGAGGGCCATGCCAACGGTATGATCTTGATGGCAACCGATGCGCAAGGCGATGTGATCCTTCGGGAAATCTATTACTCCGTCGGCGGTGGATTCGTGATGACCGAGGCTGAACTCGCCGCGGGCAAAAACACCGATCCCGGTGCGCCTATCCCCTACCCTTTCCATAGCGGCGCGGAGATGCTGCGCATGTGCGCCGAATCCAGCAAAAGCATCGCAGACCTCAAGCGCGCCAACGAATACGCCCGCAAAACCTCCGGCGATCTCGACGCGGGGCTTATGCGGATTTGGGAGGTCATGAATGATTGCATCACACGCGGCCTTGAACACGACGGCGAATTGCCTGGCGGGCTGCGCGTTAAGCGACGGGCCAAAGCAATCCATGAGCATCTGCTGGCGGAACGCGGGCTAAACCTTTCCGCGCCGCATACCATCAATGACTGGATGAGTTGCTTTGCCATGGCCGTAAACGAGGAGAACGCCGCAGGTGGTCAGGTTGTTACCGCGCCTACGAATGGCGCGGCGGGAGTGCTTCCGGCAACGTTGCGCTATTGGCTTGAGTTCGTTCCCGGCGCGACGGTGACGCGCGTGCCGGAGTTCCTTTTGACGGCGGCGGCAATCGGCGGCCTTATCAAGCACAACGCCTCGATCTCCGGCGCGGAATGTGGATGTCAGGCCGAAGTCGGAAGTGCGGCGGCCATGGCAGCCGCTGGGCTAACCGCCGTGATGAATGGCACGCCAGAACAGGTTGAAAACGCCGCTGAAATCGCGCTGGAGCATCACCTCGGCATGACCTGCGATCCGGTGAAAGGGTTGGTCCAAGTGCCATGCATCGAGCGCAACGGTCTTGGCGCGATTAAAGCCGTGTCCGCAGCCTCTTTGGCTTTGCGCGGGGATGGCACGCATTTCGTGCCGCTAGATTCCGTGATCGAGACCATGCGCCAAACAGGCGAAGACATGCACGAAAAATACAAGGAAACCTCGCTCGGCGGGCTCGCGGTGAACGTGCCGAATTGCTAGCGGCTTAGAACTCTGCCGTGACCACAGGATACAACGACGCCAGCAAAAGTACCGCCATCACGCCGTTAAATACACGCATCCGCGCAGGGTTGCTAAGGATACGGCGCAATTGCACCCCGACGAGCGCCCAGCAGCTGACCGAGGGCAAATTCACAGCACCAAACACAAGCGCGACAAGCACGACTGAGCGGAAGCTTCCGTCTGGCGCATAAAGTGACATGGCCGAAACCGCCATGATGATCGCCTTTGGGTTCATCCACTGAAACAGAACGGCCTGTATGAAGCTGATCGGTGTGCTGCGCGCTTCGCCATCTTTGGGCGGCGCTGCTGTAGCGATTTTATAGGCGAGAAATAGCATGAAACAGACGCTCGCTACCTTGAGCGCGATCTGAGTAGCAGGAAAGGCCTCAAACACCCGCGAAAGCCCCGCGCCCACTACAATGGCCATAATTACAAACCCGCTCCCCACGCCCAGCGCGTGCGGGACCGTGCGCAGAAGACCGAAATTCGCCCCCGACGCCATAAGCATCAGGTTATTCGGCCCTGGCGTGATCGACATGGTAAAGGCAAAGACGACAAGCGCCTGTAACAGTTCAGCAGACATGCGCGCGACTATGGCGCGAAATCAAACACCGTGAAAAGAGCGGAATTGTATCGGTACGCTGGCGATTTTTTCTGGCCGATGTCGAATCCACTGGCGCAGGCCAAAGAGCGCGCCTACCGTCGCCAACATGAACTATGACCGCCCTTATCTTGGCATACTCCTGATGCTGGTGTTTTGCGTGTTCGCCCCGCTTGGCGATGCGCTCTCGAAACTTATTGGCGAAACATCAGAGGTGATGCAGCTCGTCTCGATCCGCTTTTTGGCACAGGTGCTCATCCTCGCGCCGATTGTGGTGTTGATCGGAAGCAAGTTTCGGATGCGCCGCCGCGTGCTTGGCTTTGTCGTCTTGCGGACGGTATTTCATATTCTCGGCATCAGTACGATGTTCCTCGCGCTACGATATCTGCCGCTTGCCGATGCTGTGGCCATCGGGTTTGTGATGCCGTTTATCATGCTGTTCTTTGGCTGGCTGTTCCTGAACGAAGAAGTTGGCCCGCGCCGTATCATCGCGGCGGGTATTGGTTTCATCGGCACCTTGATGGTCATTCAGCCAAGCTTCGAAGAAGTGGGGGCGCCTGCTCTGTTGCCGGTTGGGGTCGCGCTGTTTTTTGCGGCCTTCATGCTCGTGACACGCGTCATTGCCCGCGAAATCGAGCCAATCGCGCTTCAGGCCGTTGGAGGGGGTATTGCCGTTGTGATCCTGTTTCCGGTCTGGTTCATCGGCAATACAGCAGGCTGGTCCGGCTTTGAGGCACATGTGCCATCAGGGCGCGAGTTCTGGCTCTTTGTTGCGGTTGGCCTTGTCGGCACCACGGCCCATCTCTTTATGACATGGGCGCTGCGGTTTGCGCCTTCGGCCACTCTTGCACCAATGCAATATCTCGAAATTCCATTCGCTACGATGATCGGCTTCTGGCTGTTTAGTGACTGGCCGAACGGGCTGGCCGCGGTTGGTATCCTGATTACGATCAGCTCCGGCCTGTATGTGATTTTCCGCGAACGCCGTTTGGCCGCGGCGGCAACAGCGGCTGCAGTTACTGCATCAACCCGCCCCTAACGCATCTATCACCGCCGAGAGCCCCGCACGCGGCAAGATCAATAGCATCGCACGATTTGAAAAGCTCAGTTCAACCGGCCCTGTCACACGATTGGACGTGCCGATCTTGCTTAGCGGATCAAAGGACAACCCCTTGATTGGCCACTCTAGCCCTTCAGACACCCCCGACACGGGCCCAAGCGGAAAAAGCGACAGCCGCGACCCAATCGGCAGATCAAGCGCGATCCGCTCGGGCGCAACAAAGGCGATATCTTCACGCCCCAGAAGAATCACTTTAGGCGAATCGTACTTAACCAAAGCGTGTAAAACTGCCAATTCGTGGTCCAACCGCCCCCCAAGGAAGCCGACCCCCAAAATTAATGGCGCCTCAATTCGCAGCAGCGCTTTTTCGAAATCGGTCGTGTCTTGCTCGGCAACAAAATGTAATCTATCCGGTGCGATAGCAGCCTTTGTTCGCGCATCAATTGAATCCATGTCGCCGATAACGGCCTCGGGATTCCCCTTGTTTTTCAGGACAAAACCCGCTCCGCCATCGCAAGCCACAAGAGTTGGCGCGAATTTTTGCGCCTCTTCCAGCATTGCGGAATCTGCGTCTCCGCCGCCCACCAAAGTGATTGCTTTCGTTTTCGAAACAATAGCCCGATCCATGCCCATTGTGCCTTATTTTGCTATTCAGGCCACATTCCTGCCCAAAAATGATACTTTAATTAACGCAGTTCCGATCATTTCTGTGGGCCCTGTGATGGTAAACATATTGCCGTTGGGTAGGAGAGAAAGCGAGTAGTAACATGGTAGGCACAAGCAAGATCTTGACCGTATCATACGGAACCTTCTCTTGCACACTTGAAGGTTTCGACGATTCATTTACGACAATGAAGGCGATTGCTGAATACTTTAGGGATTTGGCAGCGGATGACCGCTATTTCGGGGCAGAGCCTCCGACTCCCGACGCCGATATGCTTACACGTATTGCGGAACGCGAGATTAAGTCGCGCGTTGAAGCAAAAGTGGGCGAAACTGGAATTCTGCTGCGCAAGAGCGAAGATGTTGCAGAGCCCCCAAAGGCCGAAGCACCCGCAGCCCCGGCACCGGCAGCTGAAGCGCCCGCTCCGGCTCCACAGCCAGAAGCCGCACAACCTGCACCACAGCCGGAACCTGCCGCACCAGCAGCAACGCCTACACCCGCTGCCGCACCAGTTGCCGAAACACAGGACACCGAATCCGTTGCTGCCAAGCTCCAGCGCATCCGCGCCGTTGTTTCACGCGCTCCCGAAGCGGCCCCTGTTACAGACACCGCAACAGAAGAAGATGCGCCACAAGATCTGCTACCCCCGATTGAAAGCGCTTTCGCCGATATCGAAGAGGAAGCCGTAGAAGAAGCTGCTCCTGCTGCGGAGATCGAAGAGCCGGAAGCAACAGAAGCTGTCTCCGAAGAAGTTGAAGAAATCGAGGAAGAAACTCCTCTCGTCGCAGAAGAAGAAGCCGAAGATACAGTAGAAGAAACTGTTGAAGAAACCCCAGAGATTGAAGCCGCTTCCGAAGAGGTCGCTGAGGAAACAGTCGCCGAAGAAGCAGAGCCGTTCGAAGATATCGATGAGGATGTCGAGGAAGATACCCGCAACATCTTTATCGGGTTGGACGACGAAGGCGACGTAGTTGAAGCGCAAGCCGAAGAAGCTGAAGAAGAGGTCGAAGAAGCTGCTTTTGATCCGTCTTCCATCCTTGCACAGACTCAGCTTGAGGAAGAAAGTGCCTCAGAGGTTGAAGCGGAAGCAGAAGAGACAGTCGAAGACGAGATTGAAGTTGTCGGCATGGACTCGATCCGCGACGCATTCGACGCAGAGCCGAACGCTGAGCCTGAGGCTGAGGCTGAGAGCGCCGCGCTTGAAAACGAGTATGAAGCGGAATTCACAGACCACATTGAGGAAGCAGAAGCTTCGGAAGAAGACATCCAGAACCTTGCTGCCCTTGACGGCGCAACCGAAGAAGACTTCGCCGCTGCGGAAACAGAAGCGGAAGAAGAGGTTGCCGAGGCTGTAGCTTTCGAAACGACTGAAATCGAAGAAGTCGAAGCAATTGACGAGGCGCCAGAAGAGGAAGCCCGCGGAGATAATACTCCGCAGGACGGCCAACAGCGCGTCGCAAACCCAGAAGTTTCCAGCGTTGCCGCACGCGCCCGTGCTCGTGCAATCCGCGTTAGCAAACCAACGCCGACTCCGGTTCCAGATGCACCTGCTCCAGCCGCAGAGGTTGAAGAGCCCGTTGCAGAGGACAAGCCTGTCACACCGCGCAAAATCACGCCGCGCCGTGTCCGCAAAGAAAAGGTTCTTTCCGCTAAGGACGAAGCCGAGCTTCTTGCCGATCTGGCCGCCGCTGAAAAGGTGGATGCACCCGAAGATGAAGCTGTGGTTTCCAGCGAGCGCCACGTTCTGCCGCAACTGTCTGACGAAGAAAAAGTTGATCGTCTGATGGAAGAGACAGACAGCAAGTTCGCCGAAACAGAAGGCACACGCCGCCGCAGCGCGATTGCACATCTGAAGGCCGCTGTTGCCGCAACCGTCGCGGATCGCAAAATCCTCGGTGGCGCGAAGCCAGCCAAAGACGACGTTGCCGACGAATACCGCAAAGACCTCGCAGAGGTTGTTCGGCCTGGCGAAGCAAAATCCGACGATGGCGAAAAGCGCCCAGCCCCTCTAATGCTGGTCTCCGCGCAACGCATCGACGTGGACGAAGCCGACGAAACTCCTAAGCGCAAAACACCGCTTGAGCTTCGCGACGTCAACGAAGGCCGCACAACTCCGATGAGCAGCGCAAGTGCCGCGCATCTGGCCGACAGCAGCTCTTTCTCCGAGTTTGCTGACCGTGTTGGTGCTAAGGATCTTCCAGATCTGCTTGAAGCCGCAGCGGCATATACGTCTTATGTTGAAGGTCTCGAAAGCTTCACCCGTCCGCAACTCATGCGTCAGGTTGAGCGTCACAGCGACGTAAAGGGCCTCACCCGCGAAGAGCGCCTGCGTTCCTTTGGTCTCCTGCTCCGTCAGGGCAAGATCGAAAAGGTCAAGCGCGGCCAGTTCAAGGTTGCCGAATCCACACGGTTTAAACCGGACGCCCGTATCGCTGGCGAGTAATCAAAAGCACCATCGAAAAGCAAAAGGCAGCCTAAGGGCTGCCTTTTTCAATTTAAGAGCAATAACTTAACGATTTTCACCATCGTCCGGCGGCGCATCCGGATCAGCTTTACCGATCCCCTTGAACACTGCCTTAAAGGGCAAGGCCCACAGCACGCCAAGGATGATGTAAACGGCCAGCTCAACAATAAACGGTGGACGATCCAGAAAGCTCAGGATCACCCAGCACGCAATGATATAGGCCGGCAGCCCAACGAGCAAAATCACCAGAGACCACCGCCGCCGCGCCTTATAAGAGAGGCCAGCCATCAGTCGGCAAATGGGTCGTGAACGAGGATCGTGTCGTCCCGCTCAGGGCTCGTCGACAGAAGCGCAACAGGGCAGTCGATCAACTCTTCAACCCGACGCACGTATTTGATGGCGTTGGCAGGAAGATCAGCCCAACTCCGCGCGCCCTCAGTGCTTTCGCTCCAACCAGGTAGTGTTTCATAGATCGGCTTCACGCGGGCTTGGTGATCCGCCGCAGTCGGCAGATAGTCGATGCGCTCTCCGTCAAGCTCATAGCCCACACAGATTTTCAACTCTTCAAACCCGTCAAGCACGTCAAGCTTGGTGAATGCGATGCCGTTTACGCCCGAAGTCGCACATGTTTGGCGCACAAGAACCGCATCAAACCATCCGCAGCGGCGCTTCCGGCCTGTAACAGTTCCAAACTCATGCCCACGCTCGCCGAGGCGTTGACCGTCGGCGTCGTCCAACTCTACTGGGAACGGCCCCTCGCCCACGCGGGTTGTATAAGCCTTAACGATCCCAAGGACATAATCGATGGAACCAGGGCCGATACCGGTCCCGGTTGCCGCTTGCCCTGCGATCACGTTCGAGGATGTCACAAAGGGATAAGTGCCGAAATCAATGTCCAGAAGCGAGCCCTGCGCCCCTTCAAACAGAATCCGCTTACCGGATTTTCGTTGCTCGTTCAGCACCTTCCAAACCGGCGCGGCATAGGGCAGCACGATCTCGGCGATTTCCTTGAGCTTGGCCAAAAGCTCCGCGCGGTCGACGGGTTCAAGCCCCATACCGCGGCGCAGAGTGTCGTGGTGCAGCAGGAGGCGATCAACGCGAGTTTCCAGCGTCGCTTCATCCGCAAGGTCCGCCACGCGAATAGCGCGACGCCCCACTTTATCCTCATAAGCTGGGCCAATACCGCGGCCTGTAGTGCCGATCTTGGCCACAGACACTTGCTCTTCGCGGGCGCGATCAAGCTCGCCATGCACTGGCAGGATCAACGGCGTATTTTCAGCGATCATCAGATTTTCCGGCGTAATATCAACGCCCTGATCCCGCAATTTGGTGATTTCCTCGCTGAGGTGCCACGGGTCAAGCACAACACCGTTACCGATGACCGAAAGCTTGCCGCCGCGCACGATGCCCGAAGGCAGGAGCGAAAGTTTGTAAACCTTGCCGTCAATTACCAGCGTGTGGCCAGCATTATGCCCGCCCTGAAATCGTGCAATGACATCAGCGCGCTCGCTAAGCCAATCCACGATCTTGCCTTTTCCTTCGTCACCCCATTGGGCGCCTACAACGACAACGTTAGCCATACTTCTTTCCCGGAATTAGAAAACCCGCGCCCGTATAGCGCGCCGCGCGCCTTGGTGAAACCACTTTATTTATATTCCTCAAAAACTCGCTTTTCGCCGCTTCCGCTTGGTCAAAATCCGGCAAAGATGTTGTATAAAGCCACGTCGCCCGCCTTCAACACAGGTGAATGCCACGAATAGGGTTGCGAGCCGGCGCAAGACCGCCTAGATAACCGCAAAGCTTAAACTGGGTTGCCTCATGGAAAATATCGTTCTTGTCATCCACCTGATCCTTGCGCTGTCGCTCATCGGCATCGTACTGCTCCAGCGTTCCGAAGGGGGCGGTCTGGGAGTTGGAGGCGGCGGTAACAAAGGCGTATCCACGCGTTCAGCCGAAACAGCTCTGGGCAAGATCACTTGGTTCTTGGCGATCGGGTTTATTGTGACGTCGATCACACTCACTGTGATTGCGGCTCAGAAATCCTCCAGCGGTTCGGTTCTTGACCGCGTTGGTGGCACAGCGCCCGCCCCCGTGGCCGAGAAAAGCAGCCCGCTTGGTGATGCAGACGCACTTCTGCCGCCTTCCGCAGGTGATGCGCCCTTGACGCCTCCAGCGGCAGAATAAGCCAACAACACCTCACAAACTACTACAACAGATAGGCTAGCGGCGGATTTGCGCCGCAGCATCTTGGGTTTTGGTTGCGGATCGCTTGCGAATCCGTTATGACTTAAATCCCGTGATGCTGTGGCTGTCGGGCCTTTTTCCAGCACTTGTAAAACACTTCTCACGGGAGACGATCGCCCAATGGCTCGTTATATCTTCATCACTGGTGGCGTTGTTTCATCGCTTGGCAAAGGCCTCGCGTCGGCGGCTCTTGGCGCATTGCTTCAGGCACGGGGCTATTCCGTACGCCTGCGCAAGCTTGACCCCTACCTCAACGTTGATCCAGGCACGATGAGCCCGTTCGAGCACGGCGAGGTTTTCGTAACCGATGATGGCGCTGAGACGGACCTCGACCTTGGGCACTACGAGCGCTTTACCGGCGTTGCTGCGCGCAATACTGATTCTGTCTCTTCGGGGCGCGTCTATTCAACTGTGCTCGAGAAAGAGCGCCGTGGCGATTATCTCGGCAAGACCATTCAGGTGATCCCGCACGTTACCAACGAGATCAAAGAGTTCCTTCATGTCGGCGACGACGAAGTTGATTTCATGCTCTGCGAAATCGGCGGCACTGTTGGCGATATCGAGGGCCTACCGTTCTTTGAAGCCATCCGCCAATTCTCTCAGGACAAGCCGCGTGGGCAATGCATTTTTATGCACCTTACGCTCCTGCCGTATCTGGCGGCCTCCGGCGAACTCAAGACCAAACCAACACAGCACAGCGTAAAAGAGCTCCGCTCCATCGGCATCGCGCCTGATGTGCTTGTTTGCCGTTCCGAGCAGCCGATCCCAGAGAAAGAGCGCGCTAAAATCGGCCTTTTCTGTAATGTTCGCAAAGAAAACGTCATTGCGGCGTATGACCTGAAATCGATCTACGAAGCGCCGCTTGCCTATCACCGCGAAGGGCTGGATCAGGCCGTTCTGGACGCCTTCAACATCGCCCCCGCCCCCAAGCCGGACCTCCGCCGCTGGGACGACGTGGCCGACCGTGTATTCCACCCAGAGGGCGAAGTTAAAATTGCCATCGTCGGTAAATACACCCAGCTTGAAGACGCCTATAAATCCATCGCCGAGGCGCTTACGCATGGCGGCATGGCCAACCGCGTGAAGGTCAAGGTCGAGTGGGTCGACGCCGAAGTCTTCGACAAAGAAGACGCGGCTCCTTACCTCGAAGGGTATCACGCGATCCTCGTACCTGGCGGGTTTGGCGAACGCGGCACCGAAGGCAAAATCAAAGCAGCCGAATTTGCCCGTACACGCAAAATTCCTTACCTCGGAATTTGCCTCGGCATGCAGATGGCTGTAATCGAAGCCGCCCGTAATGTGGCCGAGCTTCCCGACGCCGGTTCCGAAGAATTTGACCACGAAGCAGGTGAAAAACGTTTCACTCCAGTTGTTTACCATCTCAAGGAATGGGTACAGGGCAACCATAAGGTTGCGCGCAAAGTTACAGACGACAAAGGCGGTACCATGCGCCTTGGCGCCTATACAGCCGTTCTTGATCCAGATTCGAAAGTTGCCGAAGTCTATGGCGCGACGACAATCGAAGAGCGTCACCGCCACCGCTATGAGGTCGACATCAAATACCGCGATCAGCTCGAAGCCTGTGGTTTGCATTTCTCCGGCATGAGCCCGGACGGCAAGCTGCCGGAGATTGTCGAGTGGAAAGATCACCCGTGGTTCATCGGTGTGCAGTATCACCCAGAACTGAAATCCAAACCCTTTGCGCCGCATCCGTTGTTTGACGGCTTCGTCAAGGCCGCCAAGGAGAACTCGCGCCTAGTTTAACGCGACCGCGCGGTCAGGTTTCAATCCCGCATGCGCGGCTTGAGACAGGAGGCCGCGCGCCCTATGTAGGGGTAAAGGAGAACGGCCAATGCTTAGCAAACTCATGACGGTTTTCGCACCCGAAGCGCCAGACTATGGCGATGATCGGCTTGCCATCGCAGGGCTCATGGTCAGGCTTGCCCGTAGCGACGGCACCTATGCTGCAAGTGAAATCACGCGCATCGACCGTCTCCTCGCCGCAAGATACGGCCTAACCGCCGCAGAAGCCGCCGCGCTACGGGTTGAAGCAGAAGAGTATGAGGCCAACGCGCCTGACACCGTTCGCTTTACGCGGGCGATCAAAGAAAACGTGCCGTTGGACGAACGCTTTGCCGTTGTCGAAGACCTTTGGGACGTGGTGCTTGAGGATGGGGTACGCGACGAAAGCGAAGACGCACTCATGCGCCTGCTGGCCAATCTGCTCGGCATCAACGACCGCGACAGCGCCCTTTGCCGCCAGCGGGTACTCGCGCGCCGAAATCCTGAGTGATCGCCTTAATAATAAGGCAAATCTCAACTTTTGCGGAAATTCATTGCTGAATTTTCAACCAAGAGACAAGAATCTCAGCAGTGACCCTGCGTAAACGTTTCTTTATCATTGCATTTAAGATAATTCTCCGCCCTACTCGGACCCTAATCACTCAACAGATGCAGCATCGTGACAGAAAAACAGTCTTCTACGCAGCCCCCCGTCATCGAAATTA
The DNA here is from genome assembly GCF_028823805.1 of Halocynthiibacter sp. C4. NCBI lineage: Bacteria > Pseudomonadati > Pseudomonadota > Alphaproteobacteria > Rhodobacterales > Paracoccaceae > Halocynthiibacter > Halocynthiibacter sp. C4. Next base: position 493,839 of record NZ_JAPEIE010000002.1, read on the forward strand.
AAAACCTGCACAAGAGCTATGGCGATCTTGAGGTCCTAAAGGGCGTTGATATCTCTGCGAAGCGCGGCGATGTTGTGTCGCTGATCGGGTCGTCCGGTTCGGGGAAATCCACGCTTTTGCGCTGCGCCAACCTGCTCGAAGACAGCCAGTCCGGTGAAATACTTTTTGAGGGGGAGCCGATCCAATGGAAAGGCACTGGCCTGAATCGCCGCCCCGCTGATCGCGCACAGGTCACACGCATTCGTACAAACCTTTCGATGGTGTTTCAGCAGTTCAACCTCTGGGCCCATATGACAATCCTACAGAACGTAATGGAAGCGCCTGTTACCGTTCTTGGCGAAGACAAAGCCGAGGTCGAAACCCGTGCGCGCGCTTTGCTTGCCAAGGTGGGCATTGGCGATAAATGCGATGTCTACCCGGCACAGATGTCCGGTGGTCAGCAGCAACGTGCGGCAATTGCCCGCGCGCTTGCGATGCAGCCCAAAGCGCTGTTGTTTGACGAACCAACCAGCGCGCTCGACCCTGAGCTTGAGCAGGAAGTTGTCAAAGTTATCAAAGATCTGGCGGAAGAGGGGCGTACGATGATCATCGTGACCCACGATATGCGCCTTGCCAATGACGTTTCCGACCACGTCGTATTCTTACACAAGGGCCTCATCGAAGAAGAAGGCCCGCCCGAGGCTGTGTTCAACACACCGAAATCCGAACGATTGCAGCAGTTCCTCTCTGCAACCGTTTCCGCGTGAGCACCAACCGCGCACACGCAGTTCACCGAGTAAACTCAACACTAACAACCAACCAAGATGGGAGACACACATGAAAAATCTTCTTATTTCCGCAACGGCCCTCGCCCTTTCGGCGGGCTTTGCTATGGCAGACACAGTTCGCATGGGCACAGAAGGCGCCTACCCTCCATACAACTTCCTCAACGACAACGGCGAAGTTGACGGCTTTGAGCGCGAGCTTGGCGACGAGCTTTGCAAACGCGCCGAGCTTGAGTGCGAGTGGGTCACAAACGCTTGGGATTCCATCATCCCGAACCTCACATCCGGCAACTACGATACAATCATCGCCGGGATGTCGATCACAGACGAGCGCAAAGAGCTTATCGACTTCACACAAAACTACACACAGCCTGATCCATCGTCCTACCTCGCGGCGTCTGAGGGTGTTGACCTTGAAGGCGGTGTGATCGCTGCGCAAACAGGTACAATTCAAGCAAGCCATATCGCAGCTTCTGGTGCGACATTGGTGGAATTCGCTTCCCCTGACGAAACAGTCGCAGCAGTCCGCAATGGCGAAGCCGATGCTGTTCTTGCTGACAAAGCGTACCTCGCTGAAATCGCAGAAGCAGACGCTGACCTTACACTCGTTGGTGACGATGTACTGCTTGGCGGCGGCATCGGCATGGGTCTGCGTAAGAGCGACACAGAGCTTCGCGACAAGTTCGACGCAGCGATCCAGTCCATGAAAGACGACGGCTCTCTTAACGAGCTGATCGCGAAATGGCTGCCTGAGTCCGCGCCGTTCTAAACCTGTCCTCATAGGAAAAACACGCGCTCAAAAGACTTGGGCGCGTGTATGCTGTTTATGTTTTCATATTGCGCCGATCCCTCAACTCTTGAAGGCCTGAAATGGCTGTCGTGCTACCTCACAACGGGGAAGCATATGTCGCTTTACGGCTCGGTGGGGACTGTGCTGCTGTTGCTGGCCATTACCGCCCCTGTCTCGCTGCTCTTCGGTTTTTTCGGAGCGATGGCCGCGCGGTCCGGATTTGCGCCACTTCGCTGGCTCGGCAAAGGATACACAGCCATCGTGCGCGGTGTACCCGACATCGTCTTTTTCCTCTTCTTCGTCATCGCCATCGATCAGGCGCTGGAGTGGACCCGTCACAAAATCAAATGCCCCGACTGGAGCGAGCCGATCCGACAAGGCAGCGATTTCGTTGTCTGTGATGCGGCGAAGCTGCCGCTCTCGACCTCTCCGGAATGGGTGCATGAAACCTATAGTTTCCTAATCGCGGTTCTTACGTTTGCGATTGTTTTCGGTGCTTTCGCGGCCAATGTACTTTATGGCGCGATGCGCGCTGTACCACGCGCACAGATCGAAACCGCCGAAGCCTATGGCATGACCAACCGTCAAAGCTTTTGGCGCATTCTTGTGCCGCAAATGTGGATTTATGCGCTGCCCGGCCTGTCAAATCTCTGGATGATCCTGATCAAGGCCACTCCGCTGCTGTTTATCCTTGGCATCGAAGATATCGTGTATTGGGCGCGCGAACTCGGCGGCACCAAAACGGCCCGCTTTACCGACTATCCGCACGGCGATTGGCGCATGTGGTATTTCCTCGGCCTGCTAGCGTTTTACCTCGCCTTTACCAAGGTGAGCGAAGTAGTTCTTGAGCGTATCACGCAACGCCTGAGCCACGGACAAGCCACCGCCGCGGGCGAAGCACAAAGGAAGGCCACATCATGACCTGCCTTGAGACCATTCAAGCCTATGCGCTCCGTTCGATCGGGATTGGCGAACGCCTCCTGCCTCGCAGCGATTATACCCTGTGCGATCAGTTTACGCTGATCGGTTCTGGGATGCTCTGGAACATCTATTTCGGCGTATTTGCCCTGCTTTCGGGGTTCTTCCTTGCTGTGGCCGTGGCCGTTGCCAAAGACTCACGGAACCCGTGGCTGCGCCGCCCAGCGGAGTGGTTCATCTTCGTGTTCCGTGGCTCCCCGCTGTTTATCCAGTTCTTCCTTGCCTATTTCCTTTTCCTGCAACTCAACAATCTCGAGATTTTCGGCGTGAGCTTTGAAGGCAAATTCAAGTGGTTCACGAGCGCTTGGCTCGGGGCGCTTGTTGTTCTGTTCCTCAATACCGCCGCCTACTCAGGCGAGATATTCTATGGCGCGCTGCGCTCAATTCCGAAGGGCGATATCGAGGCCGCAGACGCCTACGGCCTTTCCGGTTGGCCCAAATTCCGGAAGGTTGTGTTCCCGACGATGCTGCGCCTTGCTTGGCCCGGGTACACCAACGAGGCAATCTTCCTGTTCCATGCCACGGCACTTGTGTTTTTCTCGGGCTTTCCGGCATGGCAGCAACGCGGTGATGCGCTCTATTACGCGAAATATTTTGCGGACAAGACGTTCAACCCCTTCATCCCCTACCCCATTTTGGCGTTCTATTACATCCTTCTGACCTTGGTCATCATCTGGATTTACGGCGCAATCGGACGGCGCTTGAACCGACATGTGCCGCAGGAAAAACGGCGCAAGTTCCGCTTCCGCCCGCAATACATCCGCTAAGAGGTCAGACACGTGAAGATCGGCATTCTGGAGTGTGGAGAGGTTCATTCCGATGTGCGCGCCGAGTTTGGCGGCTTTGGCGATATGTTCACCAAGCTGCTCGCACCTCATGGGTTTGACCTTAAGATTTACCACGCCGTTGGCCATGACCTCCCGCAGAGCGCTACAGAAGCAGACGGCTGGCTGTTCACCGGCTCAGCACATGGTGTCTATGAAGATCATGCGTTCCTGCCACCGCTCCGAGAGTTGATCCGCGAAGCCTATGCGCAAGAGGTTCCGATGGTTGGCGTTTGCTTCGGGCACCAACTCATCGCGCAAGCCCTGGGTGGCAAGGTTGAGAAGTTTGCTGGCGGCTGGTCCATCGGCAAACGCCACTACCACACGAACGAAGGCAACACGCTGACGTTAAACGCATGGCATCAGGATCAGGTGATCGAGCCACCAGCAGATGCAGAAACGATTCTAAGCAATGATTTCTGCCGTTTTGCCGGGCTTCGCTATGGCAATCGCGCCCTAACGGTTCAGGCACACCCCGAATTCAGCGATCCGGTGTTGCGCGCCTATCTGTTGGCACGCGAGGATTCAGATGCTTATCCGCAAGACATGATGCGCGCTGCCCGTGAGGCTCCGTTTGGCCATACGGATTCCGCGCTGGTTGCCGAACAATTCGCTCAGTTCTTTAGACAATCTGCTGCGCACAGCAAAGCACGCAGCACCAAAGCGTCCCTACTGACCTAGTTTTGACAGCTTGCTTTGAAGTTCGGCGAGCTGTTTCTTGATGTCATCAAGCTCGGCTTCGCTCTTTTCTTCGGGCTCTGGCTTGTCCCCGGTTGTCGCGCCAGCCCAGCTACCAGTCATCGTTTTGAGAAACGCTTCCTGCTGGGCTTTCATCGCCTCAAAAGCGGGCAAGCCGAGCGGGTTTGCAATACCACCGAAATTGTCGATCACCTTGCTCTGGCTCTCGCGCAGCATCTCGAAACTCGCTGCAAGGAAATCAGGCACCATGCTACCAGCTTGATTGGTGTAGCTACGAACCAAATCCGTCAGCACATTGATCGGCAAGACATTATCGCCACGGCTTTCGTGCTCGGCGATGATTTGCAGGAGGTATTGCCGCGTCAGGTCATCACCGCTCTTGAGGTCAATAATCTGAACTTCGCGCCCGTTGCGGATAAAGCTGGCGATGTCATCAAGCGTGACATAGTCGCTGGTCTCGGTGTTGTACAAACGCCGGCTGGCATATCGTTTGATCAACAGCGGTTTTTCGGTATCGCTCACGGGGGTTCCCTCCTTCTGCATTGCAGAACAGTTACGCATGCGCAGAAAGATTGCAACAAAAAGAAAAGGCGAACCCCGGGAGGATGGGGCTCGCCTTTATGAGACGCGGAGCGGGAGGAGGGAGGAGAAGGCTCCGCGTTAACTCGATCTGTCTTACTTAGAAGCTGCTTTAGCAGCCTTCTGAACGTCTGCAGTTGCTTTTTTAACAGCAGCAGTTGTTTCTTCGGACAGGTCCTTGCCAGCAGCGAGCATCAGCTCAACTGTTTCGGCTTGAACTTTTTTCGCAACTTCTGCGAATGCTGCGAGGTTTTCGGCAGCCATCTCAGCAGAGGACGAAGCAAAATCTGTCAGGGCTTTGCTGTAATCAGCAGGCTCTGTTTTTGCAGCGGAAACCGAACCGAGTTTGGTCAGAGTTTCTTTTGTCCATTTTGCAGAGATCTCGCTGGATTTCTCTGCTGCGTCGAGAGCAACTTTAGACATCTTGTCGCTCAGAGCGGCAGATGTTTTGAATGCGTCTTCGACAGCTTTTGTGTCTACTGGAAATGCGCCGACCATGTCTTGCATGATCTTTGTGAAATCTTGTGCCTTGGTCATGTCATTTACTCCTTAGTGCGGGATGGGCCCCGCTGAAATTCTGCGTGTGCAAACAATATGCATGTTGCAGCGCAGCATTTCAAGGATTTTTGTGCTGCAGTGCAGCAAAAATATTGATAACTCCTATTTATCAGGACTTTATGACAGACAAAACATAGGTTCCGGGCGCATCACAAAGCGCCGGATGGCTCGAATCACCAGGAATACGTGCTGGAATCTGCTTTCCTGACCGCTTCGCGAGCCATTCACCCCAGCGCGGCCACCACGACCCCTCGTGAAATTCGGCGCCTTCTTTCCAAGCGTCACTCTCCAGCTTCATGTCGTCGTTGGTGTAGTGACCGTATTTCTTTTTGCTCGGCGGATTCACAATCCCCGCGATATGGCCGCTTTCCGAGAGGATAAAGGTTTTGGAGCGGCTGCCGAATTGCTTAACCCCGTGATAGGAGGTTTTCCACGCAGCGATGTGATCTGTCTCGCAGGCAATCGCACACATAGGCACGGTGATATCCTTGAGCGACAGTTTCTCGCCCTCAAACTCATAGATGCCTTGTGCAAAGTGATTGTCTTGGCACAGGTTGCGCAAATACTCGACGGTCATGCGCCCTGGCAGGTTGGTGCCGTCACCGTTCCAATACAGGAGATCAAAGGCAGGAGGCGCCTCTCCCATCATATAGCTGCGGATCGCGGGGCCATAGATAAGGTCGTTGGACCGCAAATAAGAGAATGTCCGCGACATAAAGAAAGAGTCCAATACACCCTTGTTCTTTACTTCGCGCTCAATCCCGCCAACGAACCCCTCATCAAGAAATACACCAACCTCCCCTTGGTCAGAGAAATCTGTGAGCGTGGTAAAGAAAGTTGCGGAGTTGACGGATTTATCGCCGATCTTCTTCATATGCGCGAGAGTCAGGCCAAGTGTCGTTCCGGCAATGCAATAGCCGACAACATTAACCTTCTCCTCTTTGGTGATCGCTTTGACCTCTTTAATCGCTGTCAGATAACCGCTTTTAATGTAGTCCTCCATCCCGACGTCGGCATAAGAGGCATTGGGGTTCACCCAGCTCACGACAAAGAGCGTAAAGCCCTGCTCCACAATCCAGTTGATCAGGCTGTTCTTTTCCTTGAGGTCGAGAATATAGAATTTGTTGATCCACGGCGGAAAGATAACCAGCGGCGTTTTATGCACCGTTTCGGTTTTCGGCGCATATTGGATCAGCTCGAACATATGGTTGCGGAAAACAACCTTGCCTTCACTCGTTCCGAGGTTCTCGCCAACCTTGAATGCGTTCTTATCCGCAAGGGTCACCAAAAGCTCGCCATCGTTGGCTTCGATATCGCGCACGAGGTTCTCGAGCCCGTCGACCAGCGATTGCCCCTCGGTCTCGGCGGCCTTGGCCAGCGCTTCGGGGTTGGTGGCGAGGTAGTTATTGGGTGCGAACATATCGACGATCTGGCGGCTGAAATACTCCACACGCTTTTTATCGGACGGGTCCAGCCCCTCCATATCCTCGATGGCCTGCGAAATGGCCTCGCTGCTCATTAGATACTGTTGCTTGATATAATTGAAATATGGGTGCGTTTCCCACATCGGATTGGAGAAGCGGCGGTCCTTTGGCGTAGAATCAGGGGGAGCAACAAGCTGCCCTTCTTTTAGAACTTGCTGTGCTTCGACATAGTGTTTGAGCGACTTTCCCCAGTATGCAACCTGATGTTCTACGATTTTTGAGGGGTTGTTCATCATCTCGGCCATATAGGCCGCAGCCGCCTTCATAAACAAATCACCGCTTGGGCCCTGCAAACTCGGATCAACCGTGCGTTTCTTGGACATAGCGGCCACAAGACGCGCCGAAAGCACCTCCAGTTTGGCGAGGTTCTCGCTCAGTCGGGATGACCCAACGTCACCCTCAATATCCGAAGGTTTTTTGCTTCCGTCGCTTTGATCAGTTGTCATTGAAAACTTTCTACCCTAATCTTTCTGCAAGTGCAGCATAACAGATTTCTCAACGTCTGTAATCAAGTTAGCGGGGATCATCCCGCCTGTGAAGGATCGAAACATGCGGTATATGGCCACTTACGACCTGATGGAGACGATGCGCAACACCAACCAATGGCTCGGCGCGTCTGCCAAGGCATTTGCTTCCTACCCTGGGTTAGCGCTATCGCCCAACCCGATGGTGCAATGGGTCGCCGCGTGGGGCGAAGTTACGGAACGCAGTTTCGCCCGCATGGTCGCCAAACCGGATTGGGGCATTCATTCGATCCCTTCTGACGATGGCCGCGACCATATCGTTTCGGTGGAGCCGGTTGTCGAGCGCCCGTTTGGCGATCTGATCCGCTTCCACGTTCAAGGCCGCCCAGAGAAAAAGCGCAAGGTCATGCTGGTTGCCCCGATGTCGGGCCACTATGCAACTTTGCTGCGCTCAACCGTGGCCTCGCTTCTGCCTGATGCAGAGGTTTACATCACCGATTGGCACAACGCGCGCGACATTCCGGTTTCCGCAGGCAAGTTCGACATTGAGGATTATACGCTCTATCTGGTCGATTTCATGCGCGAGCTCGGCCCAGACACCAACGTCATCGCCGTATGCCAACCCGCCCCGCTTGCTTTGGCCGCAACGGCCTATCTCGCCGCTGAGGACCCGAAGGCACAACCTCGCACACTTACGCTCATTGGCGGACCGATTGATCCGGACGCCGCCGCAACCGACGTCACCGATTTTGGCCGCCGTATTACAATGGGCCAACTTGAAGAGACCGCAATCCAACGCGTTGGCTTCAAATACAAAGGCGTCGGGCGCATGGTTTATCCCGGCCTACTGCAGCTTGCTTCCTTCATGTCGATGAACGGCGAGCGACACTCCAAAGCGTTTCAGGATCAAATCCTGCGCGTGACCAAAGGCGAAGCCGCAGACCATGATCCGCACAACCGCTTCTATGACGAGTACCTTGCCGTGATGGATATGACCGCTGAGTTTTATCTCTCAACGGTCGAGCGCATCTTCAAAGGTGGCGAAATCGCGCGGAATGCATTTGTTGTGAATGGCAAAAAGGTCGATATTTCGGCGATCACCTCGGTTGCAGTTAAAACCGTTGAGGGCTCCAAGGATGATATCTCTGCACCCGGCCAATGTGTGGCCGCGCTGGATTTGCTAACCGGACTGCCCGACAGTAAAAAAGCAAGCCATCTTGAGCAAGGCGCTGGCCACTACGGAATTTTCGCTGGGAAAAGCTGGCGTAACAATATCCGCCCCTTGGTGCTCGACTTCATTGACGCGAACGCAGAACAGCCAAAGAAAGCCGCGCCTGAGAAAGCCAAGAGCAACGTTACGCCGATCAAAGCAGAGCTCGCACGAGAGAAAAAGGCACCGGCAAAAACAAAGCCGAAAACAACAGCCAAATCTCAGGGTAAATCCAAACCTCGAAACACCGGAAAATCCGCGTAACGTTTTGCGCGGGTTTCGGTGGGCTCGGCTGGCTCCTCGCCTTGGCGTAGCAGCACAGAGTTTCCACCAATCCAACCACGAATTTCACGCTTGGGCCTCTCGCTCCAGTGCAAGTTAAACGCACACAGCTTTGGGAAAAACCGAAGCTCAGAGTAGGGTAAATGGTCGTGGATCCACCACGCGAGATCGTGCCAATGACTTCCCGCCTCGTACCTGTCGGCGAACCATGGGATGACAATGGTCGCGCACGCCCCAAGAGCGCCGCGCCCATCGCGAATATCCCAGATATGTCCGCCCCGATCCGCTTCGTTTGACGCGCAATTCAACCCGTTGCGATTACCAAATTCATTGAGCGCCGGCGCCCGATAGCCTGAACGAACAGCCACCGCACCGAAAGTTTCCTGAAGCGGATCAAGCAAGTTTTGGCACAGGTTTGATCCAGCCTCGATCGCCAGATCGGGATGGTCTGGAATGTTGGGAATGCCGTGGATAATCCCGATCTCTGACATCAGGAAATCACGCATATAAAAATATTTGGACAGCCGAACACGCCCGAGAGTTTCAAGCCCGCGCATGCTGGCCGGTTTGCGCATTACCCTGCCCCGTTCCACTGGAACGCGCCGTCTTTGCCAAGAGGCGAAAACGGGTTGTGGGCGACTTCCCAAATATGCCCGTCAGGATCGGCGAAATAGCCGTGATGACCACCCCAAAACACATCCTGCGCGGACTTAACAATACGCCCCCCGCTGGCCTTGGCCCGCTCAAGCAGCGGCGCAACCTCATCTTTTTCGCGCACGTTATAGCCGAGCGTAACACCTGAAAACCCGCCGATTTCATGGGCTTCCATCCCTAGGTCCTTGGCCAACATCTCTCGCGGATAAAGGCCGAGCGTCTGCCCGATCAGATCGAACGCAACCACGCCGTCCTCTGTTTCGACGCGCTGCCAGCCTATCCCTTCGTAGAAAGCCGCCGAAGTCGCCACGTCATTCACAGCAAGCGTAATCAAGCTAATGCGTTGATCCATAATTCACCTTTTCAAATCAAGAGTTTCCGCCCATTTCAAAATGGACTTAATGCAATGCTCAGTGTTTGACGGGCTCATAATATCGCCCGCAATGACATGGTTATCCGGATCATCAACGGTGCTGCCACTGATCCGTTCAACCGTCTTTTTGCCACCCCACAACCGCGCAACGCGCTCTGTTCGTTTGGGGCGAACAATCCGGTCGTCGGGCGAAAAATAGAATAGCGCAGGAATACGGATAGACGCAAAATCAAGCCTTAAAACACGGCGTACAAGCGCCAGCATCGGCAGGACCGCCACGCTGTCGTATTGCGCGGTCCAATAGGTTTCGTGACCCTCGTTAGCAGGGATGAAACCGGTTGTTTTCCCAAACAATCTCGGCCCCCAAACCCGCGACCACGGCCAAGTCAGCAGTGCGGCAACGGGGTGTTTCACTCCGAAGTTCGGCGCCACAAATGCCATTCCTGCAACCTGCTCTGACATCTCTGTATCCGCCGCAGCAACGGCCGAAAGCGTGCCGCCTGTCGATACCGAAATGACCAGCACCCGCTCTCCAATGGCCCGCCCGATCGCCATCGCCTCGGCTGTATCGTGAACCCAATCTCGAGCCGCAGCAGTACTCATCGCGGAGCCGCCCTGTCCATGACCTTTGAGCCGCGTGAAATATAGGTTCGCACCCAGTTCCTCCGCGACTCTATCAGGGACCGGACGGATCTCTTCTGATGTCGCCGAGAACCCGTGAATATAGACCACGGAAATTGGTGTTTTGGTCTCTGCCTCGCCAGCCCAGACAACGCGTTTTCGAATGCCGTCCAACACTCCATCAACCGCGCCTTCAGTGCGGGCGAGATACGGCTCAACACCATTGTGAAGCTCGGTTTCGTCGAAGGAAACCGCAAGGTCAACGGGTTCAAAAGCTGGAGTTTTGCTCAATCAACACTCTCCTCTGCTCTCAAACGGACTTGCAAATTTTAAACATTTTTCGCTCGAGCGAGCACTTTTTCAACGGTTTTGCTTATCAAATTCAAACATTCCGGTGTTGAAAATCTGTGATCCGCCCCCTTAACCAATGTCAGGCGCATGTCATCCCCCTCGGCGTGCTCCAACAATTGCACAGCCGTCGCGACGGAGACATCCTCATCGGCGGTCCCTTGTAAAAACCGAACCGGAAACGGCAAGGAAAGTGGAGAGCGCAGCACGAGCTGATCGCGCCCTTCTGTGATCAGTTTTTCAGTGATAATATAAGGGCCATCATCATAGTCACTTGGCAAGGCAACCTGCCCGTCACGCGCCAGCTCTTCTTTCTGCGCATCAGTGAAACCACTCCAAAAGCCGTTCTCGGTGAAATCAGGAGCCGCCGCGATCCCGACCAAGCCCGCGAGCTTTTCTGGCATGTTTCGCGCGACGAGCAGCGATATCCAGCCCCCCATCGACGAGCCCACCAAAACTTGCGGCCCTTCGGTCAGTTCTGCAATCGCTTCCATTGCATCGGCAGCCCACTCGCCAATCGCGCCCTCGGTAAATTCACCAGAGCTTTCACCATGACCCGAATAATCAAACCTAAGAAACGCGCGCCCGTTCGTCTTGGCCCATTCCTCAAGGTAGACGGCTTTGGTCCCCTGCATGTCAGACTTGAAGCCGCCAAGAAACACGACCCCGGGCCCCTCGCCCTCTGTTTTGTGATATGCAATGCTTCGGCCAGCTGAGGTCTTCAAGAAATTCGGTGCGCTCATGGTATCCTCTGGGTGGTTGTTTCTTGTGATGGTGGCCACTTCCCCTGCCCGTTTCAAGCGCAACCTTGCGCCGGTCTTGCGAATTTCCATGAACCCGCCCGCTGGCCGTTGACTTTGCCTTCTGCGCGCGGCAAAAGGCGCCAAACCAAACCCGCAACCGGGCGTTTCGTAGGCGCCAAACTGACGAGGAGGCTCTCATGGCCCAGATCGCACTCACCCTTCCCGATGGCAATATCCGTGAATACGACGCAGGCGTAACCCCTGCTGAAGTTGCTGCGAGCATCTCTAATTCGCTTGCTAAAAAGGCAATTTCCGCAACCGTTAACGGCGCACATTGGGATCTTCAGTGGCCAATCACCGAAGACTCGTCCATCGCGCTCCATACGATGAAAGACGCAGATCAGGCGCTCGAGCTTATCCGCCACGATTGCGCGCATATCATGGCCAGCGCCGTGCAGGAGATTTGGCCTGACGTAAAAGTCACAATCGGCCCCGTGATCAAAAACGGCTGGTATTACGACTTTGACCGCAAAGAACCTTTCACTCCCGAAGACCTAGAGGTCATCGAGAAGAAGATGAAAGAGATCATCAACAAGCGCGAGCCCGTGACCACCGAAATCTGGGAACGTGACCGCGCGGTGGCGTTCTATGAGGCCAACAATGAGCCCTATAAAGTCGAGCTCATCGAATCCATTCCAGGTGACGAGCCGCTGCGTATGTATTGGCACGGCGACTGGCAAGATTTGTGCCGTGGACCGCATTTGCAGCACACCGGCCAAGTTCCGGGCGATGCATTCAAGCTGATGTCAATTGCGGGTGCCTATTGGCGCGGCGACAGTGACCGCGCGATGCTCCAGCGGATTTACGGTGTGGCCTTCCAAAACAAAGACGGCCTAAAGAAGCACCTCCACATGCTCGAAGAAGCCGCCAAACGCGACCACCGCAAACTTGGCCGCGAGATGGACCTTTTCCACATGCAGGAAGAAGCCCCCGGACAGATCTTCTGGCATCCAAACGGCTGGACAATTTACACCCAGCTTCAAGATTACATGCGTCGCCAGCAAAAGCGCGGCGGCTATGTTGAAGTGAACACGCCGCAGGTTGTCGACCGCAAGCTCTGGGAAGCATCCGGCCACTGGGAAAAATATCAAGAAAACATGTTCATCGTCGAAGTTGACGAAGAGCACGCTCGGGAAAAGGCCGTTAACGCGCTAAAGCCTATGAACTGCCCCTGCCATGTTGAGATTTTCAAGCAGGGCCTGAAATCCTATCGCGATTTGCCGCTGCGCATGGCGGAGTTCGGTTCGTGCAACCGGTATGAGCCCTCTGGAGCCCTGCATGGCATCATGCGGGTTCGCGGGTTTACGCAGGACGACGCGCATATCTTCTGCACCGAGAACCAAATCGAAGCCGAAACCAAGCGCTTCCTGACCTTCTTGGCCAATATCTATCGCGATCTCGGGTTCGAAAGTTTCAAGGTTAAATTCTCGGACCGCCCTGAAACCCGCGCTGGAACAGATTCACAGTGGGACAAGGCCGACCGCTTGCTTAAAGAAGCCTGTGACGCGGCGGGCTGTGAATATGACCTCAACCCTGGTGAAGGCGCATTCTATGGCCCGAAACTGGAGTTTGTGCTGACAGACGCAATCGGACGCGATTGGCAGTGCGGAACCCTGCAGGTTGATTTCATCATCCCCGAACGCCTTGGTGCAACCTACATTGGCGAAGATGGCGAAAAGCACACACCCGTCATGCTGCACCGCGCAACTTTGGGCAGCTTCGAACGGTTCATCGGCATTCTGATCGAAGAGCACGCCGGTAAGCTGCCGTTCTGGCTCGCGCCGCGTCAGGTTGTGGTGGCATCGATTGTTTCGGACGCCAATGATTTCGTCGACGAAGTTGTCGCCGACCTACGCCGTCTGGGTGTGCGCGCCGAAGCTGATATCCGCAACGAAAAGATCAACTATAAGGTTCGTGAACATAGCCTTGGTAAAGTTCCGGTCATCCTTGCGGTTGGCATGAAGGAAGTTGAAGACCGGACCGTCACCCTCCGACGTCTTGGAGAGAAGCGGACAACTGTTGTGCCATTTGACGAGATCAAAGAAGAACTCGCGCTCGACGCAACGCCACCAGACTTGCGCGACTCCTGAATTCCGCAGAAATCTTTAAATGGGGCGTGCAATTGATTGCGCGCCCCTTTTCATTTTTGAAATAATTGCAAAAAACTTGCGACGGAATTTGTGAACTGTTGCGTTTAATTGTTACAATCTGTGTGCAGAATGCATTTGGAACAGTAACAATTCAAACCGCCCCAAGCCGCGGCCACGCGCCAGAAACGTTGTTTTTAATAGCATTTCTGGCGGAATCCTTCTCGATCGCGCCTGACACATTCTCTAACAAACGATCCCTTTTCCTAACGCGCCCGTGATTAACGCCGATGTGAGTGGCCTGTTAACGCCCCCCTCGCCTAGAGTTTGGACATCGCGCTTTTGGCGTGACAGTCTTTTATTGAAAAAAAGGAAATATCCCGATGTCCAACACTGTGAAAAATCTTGCCGTTGCTGGTGCTGTCGCTGCTGCTCTTGCGGCCCACACAACTGGCCCCGCCGCCGCGGATGGCGAAAAAGAAAAATGCTTCGGTGTCTCCCTCGCAGGTGAGAACGACTGTGCCGCTGGCCCAGGCACAACATGTGCAGGCACATCCACTGTCGATTACCAAGGTAACGCATGGAAACTCGTTGCTGCTGGTACATGCACAACCATGGAAGTAGAAGGCGGCCGCATGGGCTCGCTCGAAGCGCTTGATCGCGACCTTCCTGCATAAGACAACCGCGCCTCGCTTGCACACAGGGCGAGGCGCAACTTCTTGATTTCTCCGTCAAAAAACTGACAAACCCTAATAAATACTCAGGAGATAACCATGCTAGATGTTTCCCCGCACCGTTTTGACCGCCTGCCCGACAGCGCTGGTGTTGGGTATAAACCGCAGCATTTCTCCGAAATTATGAATGACGCGAGCCCTGTTGAGTGGCTCGAAATTCATGCCGAAAACTACATGGGAGATGGCGGGCGCCCAATCGCGCAACTCCGTGCCCTCTCCGAACGCTTTCCGATTTCAGTTCACGGCGTGGGCCTTTCTATTGGCGGCGAAGGGCCGCTTGATCGCGACCATCTTGACCGTTTGAAACACCTGATCGACTGGTTACAGCCCGCAAGTTTCTCCGAGCATCTTGCATGGTCTACCCACGATATGGGGTTCATGAACGATCTGCTGCCTCTGCCCTATACCGAAGAAACCCTTGCCCGAATTTGCGAACATATTGACCATGTTCAGGAGCATGTTGGCCGTCGGATGCTGCTCGAAAACCCGTCCGCCTATCTCAATTTCGCCGAAACCCAAATTCCGGAAACAGAATTTCTGCGCGAGACAGCGGCCAGAACAGGGTGCGGCCTCCTTTTTGACGTGAACAACGTCTTCATCTCCGCCACCAACCAAAAAACCGATCCCTATAGTTACATCGACGCTTTCCCGCTTGATCTTGTTTCGGAGATTCATCTTGCCGGTCACGAAGAAGACACAGATGAAAACGGTGACCCGCTCCTGATCGACAGTCACGGCACCCCCGTTGCAGAGCCCGTTTGGGAAATGTACCGCTATACAATCAAACGAGGCGGCGCAAAGCCGAGCCTGATCGAATGGGACAATGACGTTCCGGAATGGCAAACGCTCGCAAGCGAAGCGGCGCGCGCCACGCAGGTTTTGCAAACGGCAACCGTATGACTGAGGCTGTCACACAATCCGAGTTTATCGCCGCGCTGCTTGATCCGGATCGCGCGACCCCGTCGGGCCTCGTTGATCCGCACAACAATGTGGCCGACAAACGCTTTGCGGTATATCGCAACAACGTCGCCGTTTCCCTAACCGAAGCGTTGATCGTCGCCTATCCGGTTATCCACAAGCTGCTTGGCGACGAGTTCTTCAAGGCGCTTGCCGGAGTTCACCTGCGGCAGTTCCCGCCGCGATCACCATTGATGATGCACTATGGCGAGGATATGCCTGCTTTCCTTGAGGGGTTTGAACCTGTGGCGGCCTATCCGTATCTGGCCGATGTGGCCCGCCTCGAACTGGTAATCCGCAGAAGCTACCACGCGGCGGATACCACGCCGATTTCACCGGAAGACTTGCAAAACTTGCCGCCGGATATGTTGATGCAAAGCCGTCTGACCTTGGCACCATCTCTAAAGGTCATGACGTCAAACTGGCCGATCCATGCGATTTACGTGGCCAACACAACAGATACACAGCCAACCAACCTTTCAGGCGCGCAAAATGTCCTAATCATTCGGCCGGAGTTTGATCCAGAAGTCCACCGGATCACCGACGCCGAAGCCGCATTCCTAACAGCGCTTAGCGAAGACAAGACATTTGCAACCGCGCTCGAAGCCGCCGCCAACCTCGACGCGGGCTTTGATCTCTCGCGCACGCTCGGCCTTCTCCTCGCAGGGGCCGCAATAACCAAAATCTCATCGCCAAAGGAGACCTAACATGACCATGATCGTTAACCTCTATAACGGCGTATTTTCATTCATTGAGCGGCTCGCGGGCGATTGGCTTTTGCCGACTCTCGCCCGTTTCACCTTCGCCGCAACCCTGCTTTTTTACTTTTGGGGATCGGCCATGACCAAGCTAGGTGATGGATTTTTAGGCTTTTTATCGCCCTCAACGGGGGCATATGCTCAAATTTTTCCCAAAACCTTTGAGGCCGTAAATTACGACACATCACAGCTTGGCGTATTCCATTGGCTCGTGGTCATGGCGGGCATGTACGCAGAGTTCATCCTTCCTGCACTCATCCTGTTGGGATTGTTTACGCGCTTGGCAGCCGTTGGGATGATCGGCTTTGTGATTGTACAGAGTCTCACCGATATTTACGGCCACGGCGCAACCGAATACGGCGCATGGTTTGACCGCGCCAGCGATGGCGTCATCATGGATCAACGCCTGTTCTGGATCACGACTCTCGTCATTCTTGTTTTGAAAGGCGCAGGGCCAATTTCGCTAGATCGCTTGCTGGCAAACAAAACCGGCATTGCGCGATAGATGAGAAAAATTTTATATTTTTCAAACAACTAGCTGAAATTCACCTGATCAAAGCTGCCTTAACGTCAGCACCATATCCAAGATAAAGCGCCCCATCGTGTTCAATCACGGGGCGCTTCATCAATGTTGGGTGCGCGACCAAGAGATCAATCGCATCGCCAGCACGCTCGGCGTCATCCAGCGCTCGCCATGTGGTTGAGCGGCGATTTACCAAAGCATCACCAAACGCCTCGAAAAACCGCTCAAGATCGCCGCGCTCAACGCCGTCCGAACGCACATCAACACGCTCAAGATCATAGCCTGCGGCCTCCAATTCCTTCGCCGCCCGGCGGCATGTATCGCAGTTTTTCAGACCCCAAAATCGCATGTCATTCCCCTGTTACACCTCGCTTCTATACCCCTGCCACAACCGGAAGTAAGGATTTTTTCTTGCCTTTTTGTCATTTACCGCTAACGATTTATGCGTGTTCACAGATCTCAAGACGTCCGCTCCTTGCTTTCGGGGCAGCCGGAACAGTTAAAGACCTGGCTGCACGGCCCGCCGCAATTCCGCGATTGGGTAAGATAACTAACAGGGAGTAAAACGGATGGCCACTGGCACCGTCAAATGGTTTAACACAACTAAAGGTTATGGCTTTATTGCGCCTGATGCAGGCGGATCTGATGTATTTGTCCACATTTCCGCAGTAGAACAAGCCGGCATGACCGGTCTCGCCGACAACCAGAAAATCGAATATGAACTCGTTGCTGGACGCGACGGACGCGAGTCCGCTGGCAACCTCAAGGCGGTCGGATAATCCGCCGCGTTTATTTGAAACGGCCTGAGCTTTCGGGCCGTTTTTGCGTATCTGGGGAATATTGTGCCCCAGCGTTTTTCTGCCTGATGCAAAGGAAATACTTGCTAAGACAGTAAAAACACCTCATACGGCTTTTGTGACGACAGACTTTATCTACCCGCCTTCTCTAAACAAGCAGCCGGAACGATTACTAAACAAGGGCTGATCACCAAGCTGCCACATACTGTGGGCGGCAAGACAAAGGAGAAACGGGATGGCTACTGGCACCGTAAAATGGTTTAACACTACTAAAGGCTTCGGCTTTATCGCACCTGACGCAGGCGGCTCTGATGTATTTGTACACATCTCTGCTGTTGAGCGCGCTGGTCTGACTGGCCTCGCCGACAACCAAAAGATCGAGTACGAACTGCAAGAAGGTCGCGACGGTCGCGCCTCTGCTGGTGACCTCGCATTGGTTGACTAAGCAAGTTTTCGCGCCTTTCTTAGGCCGGACGATGAACACCTCGCAGTTTTCTGCGGGGTGTTTTTGTATGTAAACTATGATCTTATAGCGCGAAAACATGGGGGACGCATGACTCGACTACTGACATTCGGCGACAGCAACACACACGGAACCCTGCCGAAGTTTGCCGACGACATCTATGAACGCCTCGCTCCTGAAGAGCGTTGGACCGGTATCGTTCAGGCTGAACTGGGGTGTGATCTGATTGAAGAAGGATTGCCCGGCCGAACGGCTGCAACCCCCGATCCAGACATGGGCGCGCATATGGATGGCCGACTCGGGCTTGCGATTGCGCTTCATAGCCACGGTCCACTTGATGTCATGACGCTGATGCTTGGTACAAACGATGTAAAAACCGCGCTTGGACTAGACGCAAAGACAGTGGCAAGCCATATCGAAGGTCTTGTCGATTACGCGCTAAGCGAAGACATTCAGAAACGGCACAGCGGGTTTAAGATTTTGCTGATTGCGCCGCCCCCTGTGCGCGAGACCGGATTCCTTAAGGAAAAATTCAGGGATGCCGAGCCAAAATCCCGTGCGCTGACGCCACTTTTGCAAGATCTTGCCTCGACCAAGGGCATTGAATTCCTTGATGGAGGAAAGTTTGTAGACGTCAGCCCCATAGATGGCGTCCACTATGGCGCAGAAATGCACACCCGCCTCGGCCTCGCCGTTGCTGCAAAACTGGCCACCATGTGATCGCGGCCAGTTCGCTTTTATCCCTCTAGAATGTCAACGAGCTCGCGCCATTCGCGCGCGCTCATACCAGAATTTTCCTGCGTCACAGTTTCGCCAGCCAGCTTGCGGCGCACAATATCGAGCGCTTGCGCGCTCAGGTTCGCGCCGCCCATGCGGTAGTCTTCGAACGCGCCATACGCAGCTGGCACCCAGTCCTTAACGACATTGGCAATTGCATCCGCGTAGACACGGATCTCATATTGCGCATGGCTATCTGCCCGAAGTCGCAGGAAGTGGAACAGATTGTGGAGATCAACCTTCCAATACCATTGCGTGTAAATGTTGCTCGGCAGGTTCATCCGCGCCAATTCACGCGCCAATCCTTGTTGGCCTTCGTCCGACATCATGGATTCATAATGGTCATATGCACGGTTTGCATCGGACTTCAGAATATCCAGCACACGCGCTGCCTCTTCGCCTGAAAGAGTTTCACCACGGCCCTGATTGTTGATCGTGGATTGTGCCGCGAGGTTCTCTGGAGCGGGGATGTAAAACTCACGATCAAGGATCGAGTACCGTGCGGAATATTCATTGACGTTGGCCGTCCGGTGACGGATCCACTGGCGCGCGACGAAGACCGGAAGCTTAACATGCAGCTTAACTTCGCACATCTCGAACGGCGTGCTGTGCCAATGGCGCATCAAATAGCGGATCAGGCCCGCGTCGTTTTGTACAGATTTCGTGCCTTTGCCATAAGAAACACGCGCGGCCTGACAGATCGCGGCATCGTCGCCCATGTAATCCACAACCCGAACGAACCCATGATCCAGAACTTCCTGAGCCGTATAGAGGTGTTTCTCCATGCCCGGGGCAACTGCGCGAAGCGTCGGCTGTGGATTGCCGCGAAGGGCCTCGATTTCGGCAAGTTGTTCTTGGCTTAGCGGCATGTTCGATCCTCTTGGTCATGGCAATGTCGGTTTTGCGGCAATCTAACCGTGCGCTTTGCACCGACTCGCCGCCCACTATATCTGCGATGACGGTCGAAAATAAACGCTAAATACGGTATCACGACGAATTTTAAGGCCAAGGTCTTGCGCTCACTCACTTAGCTGGCATTGTGGGGCCAAAATAGGAGGACCCTGCGATGGGATTGAAGTATCTACACACAATGGTTCGGGTGAAAGACCTCGAAAAATCGATGGCATTCTACGAGTTGCTCGGGTTGAAGGAAACCAAACGCCATGACAGCGAAGGCGGGAGATTCTCGCTGATCTTTATGGCACCCGAGGGTCAGGAAGAAGCGCCTATCGAGCTTACTTACAACTGGGACGGCGATGATGAACTGCCAAGCGACAGCCGTCACTTCGGTCATCTCGCCTATGAAGTCGATGACATTTACGCGCTATGTCAAAAGCTTCAGGATGCTGGCGTCACAATCAATCGTCCGCCGCGTGATGGCCATATGGCCTTCGTCCGTTCGCCCGACAACATCTCGATCGAGTTGCTGCAAAAGGGTGAATCACTTGCCCCTGCAGAGCCTTGGGCCAGCATGGAAAACACGGGCCACTGGTAGGGCCTTGAACTGGCTCCGCAGAGAGTGGGGCCAGTTCGTGAACTCACAGCCTAGTAAATATATCGGATTTGATCCGTCCAATACCGCTCGACCCGACGAAGCGATGTATTGATCTCATCCATTCCATCAGGCCCCAAGACGCCCTTCGATTCCAAGCCATCGGCGTGGCGCAGGAAGAGTTCATTCACCACGTCGCGGATATTGCGGCCCTTTTCGGTTAGACGAACGCGCACAGAGCGCCGATCCACCTCACAGCGTTGATGGTGCATATAGCCCATCTCGACGAGTTTCTTAAGGTTATAGGAAACGTTCGATCCCTGATAATAGCCGCGAGACTTCAACTCGCCCGCGGTTACTTCGTTCTCGCCGATATTGAACAGCAAAAGCGCCTGCACCGCATTGATTTCGAGGACGCCTACACGCTCGAACTCATCCTTAATTACATCCAGAAGCAAACGATGAAGTCGCTCCACGAGTGCGAGCCCCTCCAGATAGCTGGTCATAAAACCTTGCGCAGCAGGAAGGGCCAGATTTGAATGTATACTCATTAATTTCTCCGCATGTAGCCGTCGGAAACGACATTCGCGGGAAATCCCAAACATTCGGTTAAACCCAAGACATCTAGCAATAAATTTTCAGCTATTTTGACAGTTTATGCTTGTAAATTACTGAAATAATTTGGTTATATTTTTCAGGCGCATCAACAGATCCATTCACCCAAGTATAGAGCTCCTGATCATTTTCCCACAAAAGTGCATCGTAAAGATCAAGTTCGGTGTCACTCATGCTGTCGATTTCGGTGTCTGAGAACGGGCCGAGAATCATGTCCATTTCCTTGGTGCCACGCCGCCAGCTGCGCATTTTCAGGCGCTTGATCCGGTTTTCTCGGGTTTCATCGGGCGCCGGCATTAGGCTCTCTTTGGGGATATCCATTGGCGTTTGACTCCTTAACGACTTGATGCAGGGGCCATTGCGGCCTATGAGATGGTTCCGGCAGATACAAACCGGAGCCTCCCATGTCTAGCACATCCCCTGACTTTCTTTCCAAGACCTTATCGCGCGTCAAACCGTCGCCAACGATTGCGGTATCCAACCTTGCCGCTGATCTCAAGGTCGCAGGCAAAGACGTGATTGGCCTCGGCGCGGGGGAACCGGATTTCGACACGCCCGAAAACATCAAGAAAGCCGGCATCGCCGCGATCAACGCGGGCAAAACGAAGTACACATCGGTTGATGGTATTATCGAGCTAAAACAGGCGATCTGCGCCAAGCTTGAACGCGACAACGCACTTTTCTATGCGCCGGATCAGGTCACTGTCGGCACCGGCGGAAAACAAATCCTTTATAACGCCCTCATGGCCACGCTGAACTCAGGCGATGAAGTGATTATCCCCGCGCCTTATTGGGTGTCTTATCCCGATATGGTTTTGCTTGCCGGCGGAACGCCCGTTCCCGTGGCCGCAGGGATCGAAACTGGCTTCAAAATGACGCCGGAGCAGCTTGAAGCTGCGATCACGCCCAAAACCAAATGGCTGATCTTCAACTCGCCAAGCAACCCGACTGGTGCGGGTTATTCCGCAAGCGAACTCAAAGGCTTGACGGATGTACTTCTACGTCACCCGCATGTTTGGGTGATGACAGATGACATGTATGAACACCTCGTTTTTGACGACTTCAAATTTGCTACCCCTGCCGAGGTTGAGCCTGCGCTTTACGAACGCACGCTTACCTGTAACGGCGTTTCCAAAGCCTATGCGATGACAGGCTGGCGGATTGGCTATGCGGCTGGTCCAAAACCTTTGATCGCCGCCATGCGCAAAATCCAGAGCCAAAGCACCTCGAATCCCTGTTCGGTTTCGCAATGGGCTGCGGTTGAGGCGCTCAATGGGCCGCAGGAGTTTCTTGCCAGCAACAACGAGATTTTCGTGCGCCGCCGAAACCTTGTTGTTGAGATGCTCAACGCCGCCGAAGGCATCACGTGCCCCAAACCGGAGGGCGCTTTCTACGTGTACCCAGACATCTCCGGCTGCCTCGGCAAAACGACACCAGCAGGCACGAAGATCGAAAATGACGAGCAATTCGCAACCGCGCTGCTTGAAGAAACTGGTGTTGCGGTCGTATTTGGCGCGGCCTTCGGCCTTTCGCCAAACTTCCGTGTCAGCTACGCTACCTCGGACGATAATCTCAAAGAGGCCTGCACGCGTATCCAGAATTTCTGCGCGGCACTTTCATAAGGGCAGTATTGGTGAACGAACTTCCGGAACTCTATTTTCGCATCAGAGACAATGGCGCGGCGGTGTTCCGGATCGACACCGAGAACCGCCAACGCCGGATCGAGATGCAGCAAATCGCCGTTGTGAACACCCGCAACGGCGAAATCAAACCGCATGGCGGACGCAGCCTCACCGAGCAGGAAACCACCGAAATTTCTGACTGGCTCCGCGCGCGGCAGGAGTTGCTCGCCGCCCGCGAGAAAGACGAGATTCACCGCGTCGTTGACACACTCAACCGAACCGCTCACTGGGCGCAGTCCAACAAGGCCAGCCCTGAAGCGCTCGAAGAGGTTACGGATTCACTGCTTTTGGCAATGCACGACCTGCGCGCTGTTCTCGTGCGCAGGAAGGCAGAGCGCCTAACTGAAGGCGCAAAAGACGACTAGAGCGTTAAACTGCGGGCGGAGCCTCAACCGATTTCGTCGGCGGATACTCGTGGATTTTGACTGAGCGTTTCCAGAACCGCAGGTTCAGCAAGACCGCTGCGAGGCTCAGGCCGACCACAAGACCGATCCAGACGCCTTCCGCGCCCCAACCAAACACAAAGCCGCAGATATAGCTCGCAGGTGCACCAAACACCCAATAAGAAATCCCTGCCATCCACATGGGAACGCGAGCATCTTGAACGCCGCGCAGCAAGCCCAGCGCCATAACCTGAAGGCTATCGGCAAGTTGGAAGATCGCGGCATACACCAACAGGCCAGTGCCCATCGCAATGATTTCGGGCCGCAACGGATCTTCTGGATCGATGAACAATCCAATCAGGAACTGTGGAACCAGAAGGAATGCCGCCATCGCGATGAAAGACAGTGCCGCCGACATGCCGGTTGCCATATAGGCACCACGGCGCAGATGCTCTTCATCACCATTGCCCAGCGCGCGCCCTGCACGGATTGTCGCCGCAGCAGACAAGCCCAGATGCACCATGAATGCCGCCCCACCCAATTGCAGAGCAATCCCATGCGCCGCCAATGGAATAGCGCCAAGCCACCCCACCATGATCGCAGCGAAATTGAACAGGCCGACTTCGGCAAGGTTCGTCAGGCCAATGGGCAAGCCCAGTCGGAACACCTGTTTGAACGCATCCCAATCAGGCCGCCAGAACCGCACAAATAGCTCATGCTCAGGCAGTTTGCGCAACGAATAGGCCGCCCAATATACGAACATCATCGTGTTCACAGCCAGCGACGCGATCGCTGCACCGCGAATACCGAGCTCCGGCGCTCCGAAGTTTCCGAAGATAAACAGATAGTTAAAGACGATGTTCAACGCCACAGCCCAAAGCGAGGCATATAGAACGGGCCGCGTCAGTTCGAGCGCAGACAGATAGCTCCGAATAACGGTGCCGCTGATCGCCATGAACATGCCTGGCGCCGAAATCCGCAAATACCTTTGCGCGAGTTCCGCGAGCTCTGGCTCCTGCCCCATCCAGAGGAAAATGGGTTCAGAAAAGATCATCGGCGTCATAACGGCCGCTGAATACAACAGCCCGATCCACAGCCCCATGCGCGTATACCGCCGGATCGCGGTTGTATCGCCCTGCGCATCCGCCGTCGCAACAAGAGGCGTAACGGCAAAGGCAAAACCAGACCCGAGAATAAACAGAATAAACGCAAACCCTGTTGCCAAAACAGCAGCAGCAAGGGACTCGACCGAATACCACCCAAGCATGATGGTATCCGTCATATGGACAGCAAACTGCGCCAGTTGGCTGCCGATCAACGGCAAGCCAAGCAACAGAATGGCCTTGAGGTGGCCGCGATATGAAAGGGCTTGAGTCATCCATACGGATTACGCCCGATTTCGCAGTTTGACAATCACCACATTGTACTGTGGCAATTTCTTACCTATCGCAAAACAACTTAGCCGCGATTTACCTTGCGCTGATCAGGGTGAAGCGACGTCCCGAGGATATGGTCCGATCCGTGAATCACATGGTTCGCACCACCAACAATCAGCGGGTCTGGCGCTTTGGCAACGGCGTGGTCCTTATCCGGATAGTCGATCGTGCTCAGGAAATGATACATACAGTTTAGCCGCGCACGTTTCTTGTCATTGGATTTGATGATGGTCCACGGCGCATCAGCGGTGTCGGTATAAAAGAACATCGCTTCTTTGGCCTCTGTGTAATCATCCCATTTCGCAAGGCTGGCCACATCAATCGGAGAGAGCTTCCAGCGCTTCAGCGGATCGGTCTTGCGCGAGTCAAACCGGCGCTGCTGTTCGTCCCGCGTTACCGAGAACCAGTATTTATACAAACGAATACCGCTGCGTGTAATCATGCGCTCTAACTCGGGCGTCTGCCGCATGAACTCTAGGTATTCGTTCGGCTCGCAAAAGCCCATAACCCGCTCGACCCCCGCGCGGTTGTACCAAGAGCGGTCATAAAACACCATTTCGCCAGCCGTCGGCAGATGCTGGATATAACGCTGAAAGAACCACTGACCTCTTTCCTCATCCGTTGGCTTGTTCAACGCCACGACACGTGCCTCGCGCGGGTTCAAGTGCTCCATAAACCGTTTGATCGTACCGCCCTTCCCCGCAGCATCACGCCCCTCAAACAGGAACACAAACTTCTGCCCTGTTTCCTTGACCCACTTCTGCACCTTCAGCAACTCGATCTGGATCAGGGCTTTCTGCGCCTCATACTCCTTGGCGCGCATCTTTTCGGCATAGGGATAGGTGCCCGTTTCAAACGCAAGCCGAACCGCATCCCGCCCATTGGCGACATTCACGAATGAATCAACAAGCGCATCCGCCTGCGCCCCCTCGGTCGCGCCATTCGCGCGGTCTTCGGTGTTTGTCGTTGCTTTTCCGGCCGGTTTCTTGGTGTTTGAATTTGGTGTCGCCATCCCGCTCTCCTTCGCAGTCTTGTTCAAGAACAGCGTTACACCCAGGGCGCAAACCCTGCATTGAGGTGCATCAAACCCAGCAACAGTTTTTCCTGAACGCAGTCCAAAACCCCGAAATCTCTAGGTGATTCACGGAAATCAGCGCAAAATATCCCCGCGACAGAACAATAAGAAAGGAAACGACATGGCAGAATTGACGACAAATGTTAGTTGGCTTGCAGTTATCGTTGGCGCGGTAGCAGCTTTCCTTGTGGGGTGGCTTTGGTATTCCCCGAAACTCTTTGGCGAGAAATGGGCCGAAGGCGTTGGCGTAAGCCTTGGCAGCGCCGATAAGATGCCCGCGGCCGCTATGATCAGCCAAGCTCTTGGGCTCTTTCTCATGAGTTGGTTTGTTGCCGTCACAGCAGCCTCCAACCTCCTCCTCACGGTAATCCTCGCGACTGTTGCCTTTACCATCATGGGCTACGCCAATGCCGCATTCGCGGGGCATAGCACCTATGCCCGCAACGTTAATGCAGGGTATTGGCTCGTTGCGCTTGTGATCATGATTATCTGTAACGGCATTTTCTAAACAAAACCTGTAGCGGCGCATTGCACTTGCGCCGCCTTGCGCATGTCCATCTTTCTGCGATACTCCGACGCGCAAACTGGAGGCAGAGAGATGGCAAATCCCCAAAAACCAGCAACAATCGCAGCGCAGGCCGCGGGCCAAACAGACCAAACAACAGGCGGCGTGACGCCAGCGATCCATCCCGCGACGACCTTTCTGCGTGACGAAAACTATGACCTCGTCGCCCCGCAAAACACCTATCTGCGTGATCAAAACGAAAACGCACGCGCCGCAGAAGCCGTTTTGAAACAGTTGGAAAACGCCGCCGACACGTTGCTATTCCCCTCCGGCATGGCCGCCATCGCCGCCATGTTCCGAAGCCTGCCAAACCGCGCAACTGTGCTTGTTCAATCCGGCATTTACTGGGGCACGACCAAATGGATTCGCGATTTCTGTGCCCGTCGCGAGATTACCCTCCACGAGGCCGACGCCAGCGATACAGAGGCCTTCACAGCCCAGATTTCCGCCCAAAAACCTAACCTCGTGATGATCGAAACCCCGTCAAATCCGTGGCTCAAAATCAGCGACATCACCGCCATCGCCGCGGCAACCCATGCCGAAAATGGCCTCCTGATGGTCGACTCCACCGCTGCAACGCCCGTTCTGAGCCGCCCGTTGGACCTTGGCGCGGATGTCGTGATGCATTCCGCGACCAAAGCGATCAACGGCCATTCCGACGTGCTCGCCGGCGTCCTTTCCTGCGCCGATGCAGAGGCCGATTTTTGGCGTACAATCCAGACAGACCGCCATGATGCGGGCGCTGTCATCGGACCCTTCGAGGCGTGGCTTCTACTGCGAGGCATGCGGACTTTGCCCCTTCGTGTCGAGCGCATGTCGCAATCCGCCCTGTCTCTCGCGGAAAAACTCGAGGCACATCCGAAAGTCGAACGCGTGTTCTATCCCGGATTGCCAAGCCACACCGCCAATGAGCTTGCCAAGTCGCAAATGAACGGCGGATTTGGTGGGCTGCTTTCTGTTTGCGTAAAAGGCGGCGCGCGTGAGGCTCTTGCCGTTGCGGGCAAACTCAGCCTTTTCCACCGCGCAACATCTCTTGGTGGTGTTGAAAGCCTTGTCGAGCATCGCCACACGATCGAGCCCCATACCGGCATCCCCGAAAACCTGCTGCGCCTCTCTGTCGGCATCGAAGACGTGGGCGATCTTTGGGCCGACCTTGAAAACGCCCTCGCGCAGGTGTGACGCAAGCAAATACCGTCACCAAACGCGTCGAATTTCAACCGTGGCCGCTTGCTTGCCACGGCGCCTGCTGTCACAATAGAACGAACCAAAACCAACAAACGAGCAGCCAATGGCCAACGACCTTCTTGCCGGTTCCGAGATCGAAAAAGATTATGACGCCTCCTCGATCCAGGTGCTCGAAGATATGGAACACGTCCGCCTCCGCCCCGGTATGTATATCGGTGGCATCGATGAGCGCGCCTTCCATCACCTCGTGGCCGAAATTGTTGACAACTCGATGGACGAGGCCGTCGCCGGACACGCCACCCGCATCGAAGTCGAGCTTCACGCGGATTACTCCGTAACCATCCGCGACAACGGCCGCGGCATCCCAATTGATCCGCACCCCAAAGACCCAAGCAAAACCGCGCTCGAAATCATCTTCTGCACCCTAAACGCGGGCGGAAAATTCGGCGGCGATGCCTATGAAACCTCCGGCGGATTGCACGGTGTTGGCTCTTCGGTCGTGAATGCGCTCTCGGATTACCTGCGCGTCGAAGTTGCTAAAAACAAAGAGCTTTACGCGATGGAATTCTCCCGCGGCATCCCCAAAGGACCGCTTGAGAAGATCGGCGCCGCCCCCAACCGACGCGGCACCAGCGTGACCTTTCACCCAGATGCGGAAATCTTCGGCAGTCAAAAGTTCAAACCCAAACGCCTGTTCCAAATGGCGCGCTCCAAGGCGTACCTATTCTCCGGTGTCGAAATCCGCTGGAAATCAGCCATTGAAGACGGCGACACGCCCACAGAAGCCACATTCCACTTCCCTGGCGGTCTCGCTGACTACCTCACAGAAACGCTCGGCGGATCAACGACTTACGCTGATGCCCCCTTTGCCGGAAAAGTCGGCTTCCAAGAGAAGTTCGGGGTTCCGGGTTCTGTTGAGTGGGCGATAAACTGGACCCCGGCCCGCGATGGCTTCATCCAGTCCTATACCAACACCGTCCCAACACCCGAGGGCGGCACCCATGTGGCCGGTTTCTGGGCGGCGATCCTCAAAGGCATCCGCGCTTACGGCGAGCTCGTCTCGAACAAGAAAGCTGCCCAAATCACCCGCGAAGACCTGATGACAGGCGGCTGCGCTTTGGTGTCCTGCTTTATCCGAGATCCGCAATTCGTTGGCCAAACCAAAGACAGGCTCTCTACCGAAGCAGCACAGAAAATGGTCGAAAACTCCGTGCGGGACCATTTCGACAACTGGCTCGCCAACGATACGAAAGCCGCCGGCGCGATTCTCGATTACCTCGTCCTACGCGCCGAAGAGCGGCTGCGGCGACGTCAGGAAAAAGAAACACAGCGCAAATCCGCCACCAAGAAACTGCGGCTGCCGGGGAAGTTGACCGATTGCTCGTCCAATTCCCGCGAAGGCACGGAACTGTTTATCGTGGAGGGGGACTCTGCGGGTGGTTCTGCCAAAATGGCGCGGGATCGCAAGACCCAAGCCCTCCTGCCCCTGCGTGGTAAAATCCTCAACGTCCTTGGCGCGGCCTCGAACAAGATCGGGACAAACGCGGAAATCAACGATCTCTGCCAAGCGCTCGGCGTTGGATTGGGCAGCAAGTTTAACGTGGACGATCTACGCTATGATAAGGTCATCATCATGACCGATGCGGATGTGGACGGCGCGCATATTGCCTCGCTCCTCATGACGTTCTTCTTCACCCAAATGCGCCCGATGATCGACACAGGGCACCTCTATCTTGCCTGCCCGCCACTGTTTCGCCTGACCCAAGGCGCGAAGCGGGTGTATTGCATTGATGAGGCCGAAAAAGACGCCCACCTTGCAAAAGGGATTGGCGGCAAAGGCCGGATCGATGTTTCGCGCTTCAAAGGCCTTGGTGAAATGGACGCCAAAGACCTCAAAGAAACCACCATGAACCCAGCCACCCGCAAGCTCATCCGCGTCACGATTGATGAGGACGAACCCGGCGAAACCGGAGACCTCGTCGAACGTTTGATGGGGAAAAAGCCGGAGAAACGGTTCCAGTACATTCAGGAGAACGCAAGGTTCGTTGAAGAGCTGGATTTGTGAAGGGGGATGTAAATGAAACGACTTTCGTTTCGACGCGCCAAACAACAAGAATTCCTCAAAACGATCTCCACCTTAATTAAACACGGGGCCGAATGGGAAGACATTTTTCTCAAACTTGCGACACTGCAAGCCTCTTTATTGAAGAAGATTACAAGGCTGAGCGTAACGCTTTCAGTTTGCTACCTTGCTCTATATTCTTTTCAATCTGACACCTCAGCTACGCTGTCGATCCTTTCTGTCAAAGTTATTGTTCCTCAAGCTTTTATCGCCGTGGTTGCCTCCGTAACATTTTGGGCGACAATTCAGTATTTTCAAGTTTACTTAATGATTTTGAGTATACGCAATTCTTACTTGTCACGACATGGTTACACGAACTTTTATCCCCAAATGTTCGCTTCTCTGGAAGGGCACGAAGACATGGCATTAATTGTGCCTCCTGTTGCTCCGAGTTTCTTGCAATACAAGTACAAGCTTCCTCAAGTTGCTATTATTCTTCAACTAACAATTTATTCGTTAATGCTTGCCCCGATAACATTTCTTTTTGTTTTCCTAGTTCAGGTGCAGATCGAAATTTTAACGCATCCCAATGCCAGTTGGATGGAATATGCGGTTTCAGGCTATGGCATCACATTGCTAGCCTATACTGCGGTAATGGCGATTATTTTCAATATGCCTTTTCGCTGTAAAAAGAACACGCATCACATACGTTGGGGTTTTCTTAGCGCGATACACAGACCAAACTTGCCTCCGCGAGCTTTTGATTGGTTAGATGACGAAAATCGACCTAGCAACCAAGAGCTATAATCTGTGAGAGACATAAATATGGCTATGATGCGGTTTGAAACTTTCAGAAGTTGTATTGTTTTCCGGCTCTTCCTCCCTGTTTGCCCCCCCACAAAGAACCAAACCAACTCGTTACTAACCGTGTCGGCCCTTAACTGGCTGACACGACTCGTTATAGCTGACAAAGCGTTAATGTTCTGTGAATGTTCGGCACGTTTCCAGCACAAATCCCGCATATGCGTTTCATATGGAAATCATATGCAAATCTTATGCCGGTTTGAGCGCCCCGCCTTCGAGCCTTACGATGCGATCCATGCGGGCGGCGAGTTCTGGGTTGTGGGTCGCGATGACCGCTGAAAGCCCCTCGTCGCGGGCGAGTGCCATTAGGGCTTCGAACACGATATCGGACGTTTCGGGATCGAGGTTTCCGGTCGGTTCATCCGCCAAGAGGAGTTTGGGCGCGTTGGCCAAAGCACGGCAGAACGCAACTCGTTGTTGCTCGCCGCCAGACATTTCCGCGGGGCGATGTTTGGCGCGCTCGGCAAGGCCAACATTGGCGAGGAGCTTTGCCGCGCGGGCCTCTGCTTCACGCGTTGAAACGGCGTTAACTAGTTGAGGAAGAACAATATTTTCCGCCGCGGAAAATTCGGGCAGCAAGTGGTGAAACTGGTACACAAACCCAACCTCGGCGCGGCGAATGCCGGTGCGTTGGCGGTCTGAAAGGCCCGAAACATCGCGCCCTGCAATCTCGATTTTGCCGCTGTCCGCGCTATCGAGGAGGCCCGCGATATGCAGCAATGTGGACTTGCCCGCGCCCGATGGGGCCACAAGCGCCACGACCTCGCCGCGCGCTACGTTGAGCGTGGCGCCCGACAGTACTGTAACCTCGTTCGGACGGCCGCGATTATAGGATTTGGCGACGTTTTCAAGGCTCAGAACATCACTCATAGCGCAGCGCCTCCACAGGGTTCATACGCGCCGCTCGCCGCGCCGGAAAAATCGTTACGACGAAGGATAGGAACAGAGAAAGTGCAACAGAAACAAGCACATCCGACAATTCCAGTTTGGCCGGAAGCTTGTAAATTCCGCGCACGGACGCATCCCAAACATCACCGCCAGACGCGCCATTTACGATGGCCAAGATTTGGTCGAAATAGATTGCAAAGAGACAGCCCGCGATCACGCCGAAGATCGTCCCGATCACCCCAACGAGCGCGCCACAAATGAAGAATACCCGCATCACCGCGCCTTCGGTCAGGCCCATCGTGCGCAGGATTCCAATGTCTCGGCCCTTGTTTTTCACCAACATAACAAGCCCCGAAATGATGTTCAGGCTGGCCACCAGAACCAGAACCGACATCAGCACGAACATCACATTATCCTCGATCTCCAACGCCCGCAGGAAACCGCCTGATGCGTCCTGCCATGTCCAGATCATTGTGCGGTCGCCGCCTGCTTCCAGCAGAGGAATAGTCAGGTCCCGAACGCTCTCTGGCTCGGCCACCATGACTTCCAACTCGTCAGCTACGCCTTCGCGATTGAAATAGCTTTGCGCCTCCGTGAAGGGCATGTAGATGCGTGTGTTATCAATGTCATAGCGCCCTGCCGTGAAGATATAAGTGACTTCATAGGCATTCACACGGGGGCTGGTACCGAAGGCGGTTTTGGCCCCGTTCGGCGAGATAAGTTTGATCGTATCACCAAGGCCAACGCCAAGCGTCCGCGCTACTTCTCGACCCACTGCAATGCCGCGATCGAAATCGGCCAGATCGCCTTCGGCTGTCTCTGGATTGGCAATGCGGGGGATGGCGGCGAGGTCGTCACGCGCAATGCCAAACACCTGTGCAAAGGCGTTTTGCTGGCCGTGGTTCGTCATGACTTGCCCTTTGACCAAAGGAGCCACGCGGATAACGCCGGACACCTGCCGGATGGCTTCGGCGCGTTCGGTGTAATCCTCGATCACGCGGCTGGGTTGGCCACCTTCATTGAGTGCCGCAGAGTTATAGATCGTGACATGGGCATTGGCGCCAAGGATCGTATCGACAAATTCCGCACGGAAGCCCGCGCGCACGGCAAGCGTAATAATCAATGCCGCAACGGCGAGCATGATGCCAATGAGGCTGATCCACGTCATGACCGACACGCCACCATCGGCACGACGGGCGCGCAAATATCGCCACGCAATCAACCACTCGAAACGCGAAAACGGGGCGGTTTGGTTTACCACTTCTGGCTCCTGCATCTGTTTGCGCAACTCTGCGCAGGTGGCGGTGAGGTGGTCAAGAGGCGCCGTTATAGCGCCTCGTAGATTGCCTTAACTTTCGCCACGGCCTCTTCGGGCGCAACCTCGACGCTTTCGCCAGTTTTGCGGCTGTTCAGTTCAACAACACCGTTCTTAAGGCCGCGCGGCCCGACTGTGATCCGCCACGGCAGACCAATGAGGTCCATCGTCGCGAATTTACCGCCAGCGCGTTCTTTGCGGTCGTCGTAAAGTGGCTCAAGCCCTGCAGCCACAAAGGCTTTGTATAGCGCATCACAAGCTGCATCGGCTTCATCATCACCCTGCTTGAGGTTGACGATTCCGACGTGGAAAGGCGTAACACCCTCGGGCCAGATAATGCCTTTGTCGTCATGGCTCGCTTCGATGATCGCACCAAGAAGGCGGCTTACACCGATGCCATGGCTGCCCATGTGAACCGGAACTTGTTCCTGATCAGCGTTCACAACTGTCGCGCCCATGCTTTCGGAATATTTGGTGCCGAAATAGAAAATCTGACCAACTTCGATGCCACGAGCCGAGCGGCGGCGTTCTTCGGGGATTTCGTTGAACAGCGCTTCGTCGTGAGTTTCGTCGGTGCGAGCATAACGGCTGGTGAATTCTTTCAGCACAGCTTCACATTCCTCGACGCTGTCGTAATCAACCTCACGGTCGCCGAATGTCAGGTCTGTCACTTCGGCGTCATAGAACACTTCGCTCTCGCCGGTTTCGGCCAACACAAGGAATTCATGGGTATAATCGCCACCAATCGGGCCACCATCCGCGCGCATCGGGATCGCCTTCAGGCCCATGCGCTCATAGGTGCGCAGGTAGCTGACCAAATGGCGGTTATAGGCGTGCAGCGCGTCCTCTTTGGTGAGGTCGAAGTTATAACCGTCTTTCATAAAGAATTCGCGGCCCCGCATCACGCCGAAACGCGGGCGGATCTCGTCGCGGAATTTCCACTGGATTTGGTAAAGCGTCAGCGGCAGGTCTTTGTAGCTGTTGACGTGCGCGCGGAAGATATCCGTGACCGCTTCCTCGTTGGTGGGACCGTAAAGCATATCGCGGTCATGGCGGTCGCGGACACGTAGCATCTCTTCGCCGTAGTCGTCATAGCGACCACTTTCCCGCCACAGATCAGCGGGCTGAATAGTGCTCATCAAAATCGGCACGTGACCCGCGCGTTCCTGCTCTTCGTTCACGATCCGCTCGATATTGCGCAGAACTTTGAGGCCAAGCGGAAGCCAGCTGTAAATCCCCGCAGCGGTCTGTTTGATCATCCCCGCGCGCAGCATGTAGCGATGGCTCACAATCTGGGCATCGGCTGGGGTCTCTTTGAGAACCGGCATGAAGTAACGGGAAAGACGCATGACAGGGGCCCTTTGTGGCAATTGACGTGTTTCCCTTGCTCTATGGCAAAAGCGTTAGGCATTCAAGGCGCGGCTGTTCGGGTTGAAATCAACGTGGCTTTACGCCACACAAGGGCAATCAACGCCCGTTCCAACGGTGACAACAAAGGAAATCAGCCATGGCCTTACCCGTTCAGACGCAAGCGAAATACTGGCTGATCGCAACCGCCGTATTCATGGTCACGCTTTGGTATCTGGGCGATGTGCTGCTCCCTTTTGTTCTTGGCGGCGCTGTGGCCTATTTCCTTGATCCGGTGGCTGACCGTCTGGAGCGTATGGGCTGCTCGCGCGCCTTGGCCACGGCGCTCATCACGATCACAGCAATCATCGCTTTCATCGTGATATCGCTTCTGATTATCCCGACGCTGGTGCGGCAAGGCAGCGATATGGCAAGCCAAATGCCGGAATATTTCGGTAAGCTGCGCGACTTTATTACCAACCGCTTTCCTGATCTTCTTGTTGCGGACAGCACAATTCACAAATCCCTTCTTGCGGTTGGCGACACGCTAAAATCCAAAGGGGGCGAGCTGCTCGAAGGGGCGTTTACCTCGGCGATGTCGCTGGTGAATGTCTTTGTTTTGCTGGTGCTGGTTCCTGTGGTTGCCTTTTACCTGCTGCTTGATTGGGACAATATGGTCGCCAAGATCGACGCGCTCTTGCCGCGCGACCACGCGCCCGTTATTCGCAAACTTGCCTCTGACATCGACAGCACACTCGCCAGTTTTGTGCGCGGGCAAGGCACTGTTTGCCTGATCCTCGGCACCTACTACGCGGTCGCGCTTATGATTGTCGGGCTTAATTTCGGGCTGGTCGCTGGCTTCGTGGCCGGAATTCTGACGTTTATCCCCTATGTCGGCGCGCTTGTCGGCGGCGCGCTGGCCATCGGGCTTGCGCTGTTCCAGTTCTGGGGCGAGTGGGGGTCGCTTATCGCTGTTGTTGTGATCTTTGTGGTCGGACAAGTGGTCGAAGGGAATGTTCTGACGCCCAAACTCGTTGGCTCTTCTGTTGGCTTGCATCCGGTATGGCTCATCTTTGCGCTGTCTGCTTTTGGGTCTATCTTTGGATTTATCGGAATGCTTGTTGCGGTTCCGGTTGCTGCGGCGCTTGGCGTTGTGGCCCGCTTTGCAATCGACAAATACATCAATGGCCGCCTCTATCAGGGGCTGGACCCCGAAGAAACGCCTGAAAATCTGGATCAAGACGAACTTTAATGCCTCAACAGCTTGCATTTGAATTGCCGGTGCGCGCTGCACTTGGCCGCGACGATTTTCTTGTTGCCCCGTCCAATTCCGTGGCCGTGGCCACCCTCGCCGATTGGGCCGCATGGCCGCTTGGAAAGATGGTGCTTGTCGGTGACGAAGGCGCGGGGAAAACCCACCTTTGCCACGTCTGGGCCGAAGACTGCGGTGCAACCGTTCTCGCGCCCGACGCGCTGCCAACCGCCGATATCGATGCGCTGGCCACCGGCCCTGTGGCCATAGACGGCGCTGATATGTTGCCGCCAGAAGCTCAAGAGCCGCTCTTTCACCTTCACAACCAGCTTGCGGCCAACGGGCAACCTCTCCTTCTTACTGGTCAATCCGCTCCGAGCCGCTGGCCCCTGACCCTGCCTGACTTGCGCAGCCGCCTTGAGGCCACCGCCGTTACCCGCATCGAAGCGCCTGACGATGCGCTTTTGGCGGGTGTCTTGGTCAAGCATTTCAACGACCGCCAAATCTCGATTGCACCCGAGGTCGTGAACTATGTCATCAAACGCGCGCCCCGCTCGCTCGGCGTTATGGGGCAGGTTTCACGCGCTCTGGATCAGACAGCATTGGCCGAAGGCCGCGCCGTAACCCGCGTGTTGGCCGCCAAGGTGTTGGACGCTCTGGACAATTCCCCCTCCTAAGGCGCATAGTTTCACCTTAGTTTTACAATCGTAGATTATGCCGCCCTTATGTTTGAAACAGACTTCCTTACCGCCCCCTTTGCCACTCCTGAGGAACTTGATCCACAGGAGTTTGCTGGCCCTAAACGCTTCTTCAACCGCGAGATTTCGTGGCTGGCCTTTAACTGGCGCGTGCTGGAAGAGGCCACAAACCCGCGTGTGCCGCTTTTGGAGCGCCTGCGGTTCTTGTCTATTTCTGCGACCAACCTCGATGAGTTTTATACTGTCCGTGTGGCGGGCCTGCGTGAACTTGCACAAGCGGGTAACACAACCCCGGCCGCCGATGGCCTGACACCCGCCGAACAATTGGTCTTGATCCACCGCGACGCCCGTGCCCTCCTTGAGCGGCAACAGGAAACATGGGATCAACTCGCCAAAGAAATGGATGCCGAAGGAATAACACTCCTGACAGGCGATGCGCTTTCGAGCGAAGACAAAAAGTTCCTCAAAAGCTTTTTCCTTACACAGGTGTTCCCCGTCCTCTCGCCTCTTGCGATTGATCCGGCGCATCCCTTCCCCTTCATCCCGAACACAGGCTTCTCACTCGCGCTGCAACTTGAGGGCAAATCAAGTAAGAAACAGCTTTGCGCTCTCTTGCCGATCCCACACCAGATCGACCGTTTCGTGCCCCTGCCAAGCAATGAAGGCACCCATCGGTTCCTCCCACTCGAAGAACTCTTGCTTCTGCACCTCGACAGCCTCTTCCCTGGGTACAAAGCCAAAGGAAGCTGTGCCTTTCGCGTATTGCGCGACAGCGATCTCGAGGTCGAGGACGAAGCCGAAGACCTCGTGCGCGAATTCGAGGTGGCGCTCAAACGCCGCCGCCGTGGCGAAGTGGTGCGGCTCAAGATTTCCGCCGACGCCCCCAAATCCCTACGCAGCCTGATTATGGACGAGCTTCACGTCACCGACGAAGAAGTCGTTGAAATAAAGGGTTTGCTAGGTGTTTCCGACCTCAAGGAACTTGTGATTGATGAGCGCCGAGACCTGCTCTGGCCCAGCTTCACATCGCGTGTGCCCGAACGGGTCCAGGACCACGACGGCGATATGTTCGCCGCGATCCGCCAGAAAGATATGCTGCTGCACCATCCTTACGAAACCTTCGACATGGTGGTGCGGTTCCTCGATCAGGCCGCGCGCGACCCCGATGTGGTTGCGATCAAGCAAACGCTCTACCGTACAAGCCGCGAGTCCCCGATTGTATCGGCGCTCTGCGAAGCAGCGGAAATGGGCAAATCCGTCACCGCGCTGGTCGAGCTCAAAGCCCGCTTTGATGAGGCCGCAAACATTCGCCAGTCGCGCCACCTTGAACGCGCGGGCGCTCATGTTGTGTACGGGTTTATCAATTATAAAACCCATGCCAAAATCTCGACCGTCGTGCGCCGCGAGGGTGATCAACTCGTGACCTACACCCACTATGGCACCGGTAACTATCACCCGATCACCGCACGAATTTACACCGACCTGTCGTTCTTTACTTGCGACCGGGCGCTTGGAAGTGATGCAACCAAAGTGTTCAATTACCTCTCGGGGTATGCGCAGCCAGAAGGGCTTGAAAACCTCTCTATCTCTCCGCTCACTCTCAAATCGACACTGATTGAGAATATCGCCCGCGAGGCCGAATTTGCCAACGCAGGGAAGCCCGCCGAAATCTGGGCGAAAATGAATGCGTTGGTTGAACCCGATGTCATCGACGCGCTTTATGCCGCCAGTCAGGCAGGGGTGAAAATCAACCTCGTCGTGCGCGGCATTTGCGGGTTGCGGCCAGGCATCAAGGGGCTATCGGAAAACATCCGCGTAAAGTCCATCGTCGGACGGTTCCTCGAACATTCGCGTATCGTTTGCTTTGGCAATGGCCACGCCCTGCCCAATAAAAAAGCCTCGGTCTATATTTCATCTGCCGACTGGATGGGCCGAAACCTGAATCGCCGCGTGGAAACACTGGTCAAAATCACCAACCCAACGGTGAAAGCCCAGATCACCAGCCAGATCATGGCCGCCAATATGGCTGACTGCGCCCAAAGCTGGATTCTCTCGCCAGACGGGACATACAAGCGCCCCGAAGCGCGCGAGGACGACTTTGTGTTCAATTGCCACAGGTTCTTCATGGAAAACCCCTCGCTTTCTGGCCGCGGTAAGGCCGGTGCAGCAGATGTTCCTGAATTGGCACATTCCAAAGATTGACAGACGCGTGCTTTGCACGGCAAAGTTCGTTCTGAATTGAAGGAGACAGGCATGAGCGACGCCGATCTGGCCGAAAGTATCTGGGGCCCATTCGGACGACCGCTTTTCAACGATCCCGCATCACGCGCTCTTGGCCGTGTCGGGGTTGTGGATGTGGGTTCAAACTCTGTCCGTCTCGTTATTTTTGACGGTGCCGCCCGTAGTCCGGCTTATTTTTATAATGAGAAGATCATGTGTGCCCTTGGGGCTGGCCTTGGTGAAACGGGCCGCCTGAACCCCAAAGGGCGCAAGCGTGCTCTCGCGGCGATCAAGCGCTTTCAGCTTTTGGCCGCGGGGATGAACATCGCGCCGCTTACAGCCGTCGCCACGGCCGCGGTGCGAGAGGCGGAGGACGGACCTGAGTTTCGGGAGGAGATAGCTCGGGAGACTGGCCTCCGCCTATTTGTTATCGACGGCGAAGAAGAAGCACGGCTTTCCGCGCAGGGAGTTCTGCTTGGCTGGCCAGGTGCAAAGGGGCTGGTCTGCGATATCGGCGGCTCTTCGATGGAGTTGGCAGAGCTATCCGGCGGCAAGGTTGGCCACTGCGTGACCTCTGGCCTCGGCCCGCTCAAACTCAAGGCGATCAAAACCAAGAAAGCCCGCACCGCGCATATCAAAGAGGTGATCGAGGGGCTTCACAAAGAAATGCCCAGCACCGACAAGCGCCTGTTCCTCGTGGGCGGCTCTTGGCGGGCGATTGCGCGGCTTGATATGGAGCGGCGGGGCTATCCGCTCACAGTATTGCACGAATACAGGATGACGCCGAAATCTGTTCTCAACACGGCAAAGTGGATCGCCGAGAACGATCTTGAAGAGTTGCGCGCCCGCACCGGAACCTCCGAGGCTCGGATGTCGCTTGTGCCGCTGGCATGTCTCGTTTTGAAGCAGCTTCTGCGGACGTTCAAACCCAAAGAAATCGCGATTTCGAGCTACGGGATCCGCGAGGGTATGCTCTATGAGCAAAT
Organism: Halocynthiibacter sp. C4; assembly: GCF_028823805.1. Lineage (NCBI taxonomy): Bacteria > Pseudomonadati > Pseudomonadota > Alphaproteobacteria > Rhodobacterales > Paracoccaceae > Halocynthiibacter > Halocynthiibacter sp. C4. The sequence continues at coordinate 532,431 of NZ_JAPEIE010000002.1, forward strand.
GCCAGAGTGCCTTCGCCACCGCGACCCGTTGATCGAAGCCTGCCGTTTTGCCGAAGCCAAGGATGCGCGGCTCCCCGGGTTTGGCAAAGGGCTTTACGAGTTTGTCCTGCCGCTCTTTAGCTCTGCTAAGGAAGAAGACTTACGCCTCGTGAAGGCAGCCTGCTTGCTCCACGATGTAAGCTGGCGCGCGCACCCTGATTTCCGTGCCGAAGTTTGTTTTGACAACGCTACGCGCGCAAACCTCGGCGGATTGAAACATCGCGAGCGCGTTTTCCTCGGCGTCGCCCTGCTTCACCGCTACAAGAATTCGCGATCTGGTTCGCGTTTTGAGCCTCTGTTCGACATGCTGACCGAAAAACAAATCTTGCAGGCCGAAATCCTCGGGAAGGCAATGCGGTTTGGCGCCATGTTCTCTGTGAAGTCGCCGGATACGATGGCCAGCCTCAAGTTTTATTCCAAGAAACGCGTCCTTGAACTTCGTCTCGCCAAACCGGCGCGCGACCTTTTCGGAGAGGTTGCAGAAGCCCGTTTCAAATCCCTCGCCGCGTCGCTAAACGCAGAGACCGTGGTGAAAATCAAAGGCGGGAAGAAGAATTTGATGAGCAGCTAAAGCTCAATCTCGCCCTCTTTCAAATCGCGCTTCTTACGGATCAGGATATCGCCATTGGGCAGGATTTCGGGCGCTTCGTAATCTTCGGCATTCCCCATCAGGTCAATCAACGCTTGAACCTTCGGCGCGATCTCTTCGCCCAAATCCATCATCTCGTTAAGGTTAGGTTTGATCTCTTCCATTAACCCCTCAAACAACAGCCGCATGCCGCGTTCAACAAGGTCAGCGCCCTCTTCCATTTGCTCGTCCTGCGCCATAGCAACAGGCGCAGCAAGCGCCACGCAAACAGAAGAAACAAGGGCAAGAGCAAAGCGTTTCATAGCCGACACCTAGCAAAATCGGCACGATTCTAGAAGTTAAATGTCAATATCCAGCGTGACGGGAAAGTGATCCGACGCCGTCAGAAGCGCTTCGCGCAGGAGCGGAGTCTTGTAGATTTGCGGATCTTCGAACGGGTGCCAAATCCGCCAGTTCCGTGCCAACGGTCGCAGTTTTTCCGACACCATGATGTAATCCAACAACGCCCCGAGAAAGCGCTTCTCGCGCGAAATATAGAACCGCGATGTTGTTGGAAGCCCGCCAAATCGCCGCGTTTGCCCCATACGCGCATGCGGATCATAAAGGCAATCCTCGCCCTCTTCTCCCAGCACAATCTCAACCCCGGAACGGCCAAACAAACGTTCGTATTCGTCAAGCCCCGGACCGTCGTTGAAATCGCCCAGAACGACCACATCTTCGCCCTTTGCCAGATGACCCTCTACCCGCTGCCGCACCCAAATACATTGGGCCAATTGCTTGCGTCGATTTTCGATGGAAATGCGGGTTTCTTCGTCCTTGTTCTTGGCTCCATACGGCGCCTTCGATTTCGCATGGACCCCGATCAGCCGCAGCTTACGCCCCGCGCTGGTCTCAAGCGCGATCTCAAGCGGCGGCTTTGAAAAGCGAACCGCATCGCCCGCGCCATCCACATCAAGGTCAATGTGATAAAGCCCGTCAAAACTGGGTACGTCTGCGGCGCTGCCTTGCGGATCATGAACCGCAGAGAGTTTTGTCGGATCATAGAGCAAGGCAATTTGCTGCTGCGTTTCATTGCGAAAGCCCACAACCGCGCGGTTTGCCCTGAGTTTGTTATCGGCGGCGAAAGCCTCGAGCGCCGTGACGGTAGAGCGGGTCTTCGCAGTATCCGGCGCCTCGATAATCAGCACCGCATCTGCATCAAGCGCCTGAAATACGGCGCCGATTGCGGCAAGCTGCTCTCCGCGTGATGTCTGATACCGCTTGGACGGGGCATCGTCGAACAAGGGTTTGTTTTGCTTATCAAAAAGGAAGTTGAACCACTCGACGTTATAGGTCGCGAGGCGCATCAGGCCGCGTCCTTCTGGATTTCTTCCCATGCACGATTTACGGCAACAAGCCGTTTCTCGGCGAGCTTTATCGCTTCCTTCGGTACGCCACGCGCAATCATTCGGTCTGGGTGGCTCTCGCGAACAGCTTTGCGCCACGCTGCACGCACGTCCTCAATCGGCGCGTCATGGGGCACACCAAGAATTTCATATGGATCAGGCGCAGCATCCGGCACGAACCGCGCTCTCACGCTGTTAAATTGCCGCTCACCTATGCCAAGAATTTCCGCGACCTTGGCCAAAAACTCGTTCTCGTTCGGGTGATACTCGCCATCGGCAACTGCAATATAAAACAGCCCTTCCAGCAGGTCATTCTTAATCGGATTATCCGGCCCCAGCATCTTGGCAATCTTGCGGGCGTAATCGTCAAATCCGGCAATATCGGTACGGGCCATATTAAAAACCCGCGCGGCGTTGGCCTCTTCTTCTGGAGGAATGTGGAACACCTCGCGAAAGGCCGAAACCTCATCGCGCGTAACCATCCCGTCAGCCTTGGCCATCTTGGCCCCAAGCGCAATTACGGCAATCGTAAAGGCAACCGAACGTTCCGGCGGCGCGCTGAGGCGGTCAAACACCTGTGACAGGCTCTCACCACTTCGCAGCGCCGCAATGGCATCTGAAATTCTGGACCAAAGAGACATAAATAAACTTTATCTTAAAATCGGTAAAAATAAACGGCTTAGAGCATTTTCTGCATCAATACGAGGTTGAACCAGCGCCCAAACTTATGGCCCACTTCCGGAACCCGTGCAACGTCTCGATACCCAAGGCGCGCGTGAAATGCGATGGCGGCACTGTTTTCGCCTGAAATTCCGGCAATCATTGAATGCATACCACGGCTCTTGGCGATGCCCTCTAGTTCAGCCAAAAGCGCGCGCCCCAGCCCTTTGCCCTTGGCGGCATCACTCAAGAAAATGCTGTGCTCCACGGAAAACCGGTAGCCAACGCCGCCTCGAAATTGGCCATACGTGGCAAATCCAACGATCTCTCCATCGGCCTCGGCCACAAGAAACGGCATATCATCTGCCTGCTTCTGAGCGAGAGTTTCCTGAACTTCCTTTAACGTTTTTTCTCGCGAATTGAATGTTGTGATCGTCTCGCGGATCGCGTGGTTCCAAATCTCGAGAACGGCGGGTAAATCCGCACTTTCGGCCGCGCGGATCATGCAAGCACCTTTGTGCCGCTTGGTGTCTGCACCTCAAGGCGCAACTTGGGGCGACCACTGGTTTCGATCTGGACCTCGGGCGTAATGTGATAGGCCGCAAGCGTTGCTGCGAGGTTTGGAGCTTCTGGATGGCCAAGTGTGAGCGCCTCAAGCCGACACTCCTGATCCTCAAGCCGCGCGCAAGGATGCGCATCGCCATGCCATGAAATCATCGCAGGAAACGCACCACCATATGGTAGAACTCCATTGGCCGGAACGCCCATGTGCCAGTGAAAATTTCCCCGCACAAACTCCATAGGCTCTCCGCTTCCTTCCGGTCCAAGCTCAAGCGCTGCGGGGAGGTTCGTTGTGCGGCAAATCCAGTTGGTGAGGCGCGGCGCACCGCGAAAATGGTCAAGATCAAACCAGCGCGGAAACATTGGCGGCTTGGCCTCTGGGTCAATTGCAATCACTTCAAGATAGACAGACGGACCAAGCGAGAGCAGCCGATTGTGCGTACCCATTTTCGCATGATGCCCGACATCGGACAGCGTCACGCCAAGCGTGTCCTGCACATATTCAACGCCTTCGGCCAATGTTTCGGCGGCAATGGCGAAATGGTCAATTTCAAGCGATGTCATGCGGGGCCTCTTTGCAGTTTTCCTGCGAAGGCTACCCAAGAGCCGCGCAAAAGGCACCCCCTCTTTGCGCAGCTTTTTTGTTTATTTCGAACGGATCAAACGCAGGATATCCTGTGCCGCCTCGGGTATATTTGTACCAGGTCCGAATATCGCCTTCACGCCAGATTTGTAAAGAAAATCATAATCTTGCTGTGGAATAACCCCACCGCAAATCACAATGATATCTTCTGCGCCTTGGGCCTTCAGCGCCTCAACCAGCTTAGGCGCAAGCGTTTTGTGCCCTGCGGCCTGACTGCTGATGCCGACGATGTGCACGTCATTATCAACCGCATCCTGCGCGGCTTCTTCCGGCGTTTGGAACAGCGGGCCAACATCCACATCAAAGCCGATATCGGCAAAGGCCGTTGCGATCACCTTGGCGCCACGGTCATGGCCGTCCTGTCCCATTTTAACCACAAGCATCCGTGGACGACGCCCTGTTTCCTCGGCAAAGTCCTCAACCGATTTCTGGATCGCGCCAAAGCCCTCGTCGCCCTCATAGGCCGCGCCATAGACACCCGCCAAGGTCTTTACTTCTGCGCGGTGCCGTCCGAATGCCTTTTCCATCGCCATCGAAATCTCTCCTACGGTTGCACGGGCGCGGGCTGCCTCAACGGCCAGCGCGAGCAAGTTGCCTTCGCCGCTTTCCGCTCCCTTTTGAAGCGCGGCAAGCGCGGCCTCTGTGGCCGCTGCATCGCGGCTCTCGCGAATTTCGGCAAGGCGCGCGACCTGTGCTTCGCGCACAGCCACGTTGTCTACGTCCAGAATGTCGATCTCGTCTTCTTTCTCGAGACGGAACTTGTTTACGCCGACAATCACTTCGTCGCCACGATCCACAGCCGCCTGACGTCGCGCCGCGGCTTCCTCGATCCGCAGCTTTGGCATGCCCGTAGCCACTGCTTTGGTCATGCCGCCCATTTCGTCGATTTCCTCGATGAGCTTCCACGCTTCGTCAGCCAAATCGGCCGTGAGTTTCTCAACATAATATGACCCAGCCAGAGGGTCGACCACATTGGTCACGCCGGTTTCATTTTGCAAAATCAACTGCGTATTCCGCGCAATGCGGGAGGAGAAATCGGTTGGTAACGCGATGGCTTCGTCAAAGGAATTGGTGTGCAGCGATTGTGTCCCGCCCAGCACCGCGCTCATCGCCTCATAGGCTGTGCGCACCACGTTGTTATATGGATCCTGCTCCTGCAGCGACACGCCCGAGGTCTGGCAGTGGGTCCGCAGCATGAGCGAGCCGGGTTTCTTGGGTGAAAACTCCGACATGATCTTGTGCCAGAGGAACCGCGCCGCCCGAAGTTTGGCCGCTTCCATGAAGAAGTTCATGCCGATCGCAAAGAAGAACGACAGCCGCGGCGCAAAAGCATCCACATCCAGCCCCTTCGCCAGTGCGGCCTTCACGTATTCCTTACCGTCCGCCAGCGTGAAGGCCAGCTCCTGAACAAGGTTCGCGCCCGCCTCTTGCATGTGATAGCCCGAAATCGAGATCGAATTGAATTTCGGCATTTCCTTGGAGGTATACTCAATGATGTCACTGACAATCCGCATCGAGGGTTCGGGCGGATAGATATAGGTGTTCCGCACCATAAATTCCTTGAGGATGTCGTTCTGGATTGTGCCGGAAAGTAGGCTCCGATCGACGCCCTGCTCCTCGCCCGCAACGATAAAATTGGCAAGTATCGGGATAACCGCGCCGTTCATCGTCATGGACACGCTGATTTTTTCCAGCGGAATACCGTCGAACAGGATTTTCATATCCTCGACCGAGTCAATCGCAACACCAGCCTTGCCGACATCGCCCTCGACCCGTTCGTGATCAGAGTCATAGCCACGGTGCGTAGCCAAATCGAACGCCACGGACACCCCCTGCTGCCCCGCATCAAGCGCCTTGCGATAAAACGCGTTGCTTTCCTCAGCGGTCGAAAAGCCTGCATATTGGCGGATAGTCCAAGGGCGGCCCGCATACATCGTGGCACGCGGCCCGCGGGTAAAGGGCGCAACACCGGGCATGCTGCCCATATGGTCCAGCGACTGTGTGTCGTCTTCGGTGTAAACCGGCTTTACCGCGATCCCCTCGGGCGTCTGCCACGTTAGGTCGTCAAGCGCACGACCGCGAAGCTCCTTTGTGGCAAGCTCGGACCATTTCTCTGTCTTGTCTGTCATGTCGCGTCCTTCTCAGTCTGCGGTCTGGATCGATATGCAGCCCAATGCCATCGAGGCAATTTGGGGCCGGAAAATCGTTGGGATTGGCGGATTGGCGTACAAATGTTTGATAACAGATAAAATCCGCGTGCTTCCCCTCTGTGCAAGGCGCAGTGCCCACCCTATATTCAAAAGGAACAGAGGATTATCTATGCGTTTTTTCACATTGGTTTTTATAGGGTTACTCGGCGTCAGCACCGCGCTCAAAGCACAGGAACTCGGCTCTGAATTTGCCCCTGTTGCGGGCGCGGATACCACGCTCGCAGAGCACAAATGGGTCGCACGTCCCCTTGTTGTTATGGCCGAGAGCCCGAATGACCCCAACTTCAAGCGGCAGGTCGAGATGATCGAAGCAGACTGGCCAGAGTTCGCCGCCCGTGATGTTGTATTGATCCTTGATACGGACCCAGCAGCGGAGTCAGATGTGCGCCAAACCATCAGGCCACGCGGTTTTATGATGGTGCTGATTGCCAAAGATGGCTCTATCGCCCAGCGCAAACCCTCGCCGTGGACCGCCCGCGAAATTTTGCGCGCAATCGACAAAATGCCACTGCGCAAGGACGAAGTCCGCGAGCGGCGCGATATTTCACCGCTTGCCCCGCAATAGGTATGTGACGCACAGGGCATCACCCTATTCAAACTCCATAATCACGTCATCCACCGCAAGGCTATCGCCCGCATCAGCGTTGATCTTTGCAACTACGCCGTTCTTTTCGGCGCGCAGGATGTTCTCCATCTTCATTGCCTCAACTGTGCAAAGCGCTTGCCCTTCGTGGATGGTGTCGCCTTCAGCCACATTGACCGAAACGATCAGACCTGGCATCGGGCAAAGCAGAAGCTTGGAGGTATCCGGCGCGATTTTTTCGGGCATGAGGTCGGCCAACTCGACCTGACGCGGCGTGCGCACCCGAACCTCAAGGTCTGCACCACGGCTCCGAACGCGGAACCCTGATGTGATCTTGTCGACTTTCATCACCAAATCCCCGTCACCTACGCGCAACCGCGCAAGGCTATCGCCAGGTGTCCAATCGCTTTCCACGCGCAAGGTGTGCCCGTCTTCGAAGGTTACATCCGCCCCCTCGGGGTCCGCCTTGATCGTCGTCGCATAGCGCTCCCCTTGAAGCGTCACGACCCAATCTGTGCCGACCTTGCGCTCGTGGTTGTCCATCCGTCCCGACACACGCGTGCGCCGAATTTCGGCAACGCGGTACATCGCACAGGTCGCCGCTGCAATCCGCCGAAGATCAGCATCAGACAGCGCAACCCCCTGAAATCCATCAGGATATTCTTCTTCGATAAAGGCCGTTGTGATATCGCCCGAAACAAACTTCGGATGATCCATCACCGCCGACAGGAACGGCAGGTTATGCCCGATCCCCTCAACTTCGAAGCCATCAAGCGCATCTCGCATCGCTTCAATCGCCGCGCCACGATCTGGCGCCCATGTGCAAAGCTTGGCGATCATAGGGTCGTAATACATGCTGATCTCGCCACCCTCAAAGACGCCGGTATCATTGCGTACCACATGCGTGTCGGCCACAACCTCTTCGGGCGGGCGGTATCGTGTAAGCCGGCCAATCGACGGAAGGAAGTTGCGGTAAGGGTCTTCGGCATAAAGGCGGCTTTCGATGGCCCAACCGTTACGCTTCACGTCGCTCTGCTTGATTGACAGTTTCTCGCCATAGGCAACGCGGATCATTTGCTCCACAAGGTCAACGCCTGTGATCAACTCGGTAACTGGGTGCTCCACCTGAAGGCGAGTGTTCATCTCAAGGAAATAGAAGTTCCGCTCCCCATCTACGATAAACTCAACAGTCCCCGCGCTCGTGTAATCAACGGCCGCCGCAAGCGCGACGGATTGCTCCCCCATTGCCTTGCGCGTTGCTTCATCAAGGAAGGGGCTTGGCGCCTCTTCGATCACCTTCTGGTTCCGACGCTGAATCGAGCATTCCCGCTCGTTCAGGTAAATCGCGTTGCCGTGGCCGTCGGCCAGTACCTGAATTTCGATGTGCCGCGGCTGTGTGACGAATTTCTCAATGAAGATACGGTCATCACCGAAACTGTTTGCCGCCTCGTTCTTGGAACTTTGGAACCCTTCGCGCGCTTCATCATCGTTCCACGCAATCCGCATGCCCTTGCCACCGCCACCCGCGGAAGCCTTGATCATCACAGGGTAACCAACCTCGTTGGAAATCTTGACCGCCTCGTCGGCATCCTCGATCAGCCCCATATACCCCGGAACGGTCGAAACCCCGGCCTCCTGGGCAAGTTTCTTACTGGTGATCTTGTCGCCCATGCTTTCAATTGCGCCAGCAGGCGGCCCGATAAAGGCAACACCAGCTTCGGCCAGTGCCTCGGCAAAAAGCTTGTTCTCGCTCAGGAAACCATAGCCCGGATGAACCGCCTCTGCGCCGGTTTCCTTGATGGCGCGCATGATGTTGTCGATCACGATATACGACTGGTTCGCTGGCGCAGGTCCGATATGAACAGCTTCATCCGCCATTTTGACGTGTAGCGCATTGCGATCCGCATCCGAATAAACCGCGACGGTTTTAATCCCCATTTTCTGGGCGGATTTAATCACACGACAGGCGATTTCGCCTCGGTTCGCGATCAGGATCTTTTTAAACATAGCACGTCCTTCAAGTCTGGGCGTCAGGCCATCCGCGTGGGGCCAAACGCAAAAACACCACCCGCGCCGCGCGCGGATGGTGCTCGATTGGAAAATTCTAAAAAGTTTGCGGAAGCGTTACTTACAGACGTTTGCGTCTTTACACAAAGCGCCACCAGCAGCGCCAACGGCCGCACCGGTAACCACGTTCCCGCCAGTTGCACTTGCGAGCGCGCCACCTGCAAGCGCACCGACGCCTGCGTTTTGTGCGTTGGTTTCACACCCTGCGACGAAAGCAGTCGCAACAAAAAGGACAACGAGTTTTTTTGCAAGCATTGGTAAGTACCTCTGTTTTTTGGGGCCGTATTTTCTACGCGCCCAGTTTTTTTAGGACCGCTCTGATCAAGCGAAAAAGCGGGCCCAGCCTGGGGATGGCCGAGCCCGACAGGGGAAGGGTAACGCAATAGCTGCGCCATGACAAAACATGCTGTAACACGCGCTGTCATAAGCAATTTCTGCCAAGTGACGTCGGGTCTGGATACCCCAAAAATTGCACGACTCACCGAATGAGCCGGTTTCTGCCGAAAGATTGAAGGGGTAAGCAGGTTCACGCCTAACGTCCTCCCTCGTCGACAAAAATATCGTCAAAATCCGCACCGAAAACATCCGGAAAGCTCGCCCGCGCGCGTTGTTCGTCGATCTGGAGCATCGCCTCATAGCTGCACGGATCAAACGGATCATCCACGGCAACAACTTCGCGCCCAAAGAGCCAGCTCAACCGTCCCGCATCAAGATTGCCCCGCTCAAACGGCTGATCGCCGAAGTGATGCCAGAGCGCCGCCATGAAGCCGGCATCCGCGCGTCGATCTGCAGGGCGTCGATCCGCATAGCGCTCACGTTGCGTGATTGCAGTTGCGCCTTTTTTGTTGTCACGACGAATGGTGAATTGGAAATCTGTGCCGGGCAAACGACCCGGAAATCCGCGATGCTTTAGCATGGTAAAACCCCTCTTGCTTGTTTGCGCCCGATCCTAGAGCAAACACAGAGGAAGTTCAGTGCGGAAATACCAAAATTTCGGAGATAGTCCGAAGGGGTGGCGGCCCCATGGTGCCCGACCCTGTCAGGCAGTGTGCGAGCAGAACCAAGGCCCTGCCCGCAAGATCTCTTAGTACTTGGACATTGTTGGCTCTTCGACCACTGGCTCAACAATAACCACTTCTTCTTCTTTAGAACAAGCTGCAACAACAACGATGAGGCCGAGTGCTGCAACGATTTTGGCTGTATTCGACATATCTGTCTCCTTATCCAATTGTTATAGCGCGCTTCACAATACGAAACACGCAGCCATCCCTTTCCCGCGGGAGGGGTAAAACAACGGCTTAACCTCACCTTATCGCAACATCTCACAAATGGAAGCCCGAATTTCACAGTTACTTCACAGGGTTGCGAGTTTTTGCACGGCTCTTGGCCGCAATCTCTTATTTCATTCTCCAGTTGAACCGCCATTAGTAATCTCCCCAATGACAGATTCCGCTCTCCACAGAGAAGCTTTCGAAGAATTTCGGGATATCGGGCGTAAGCGCGCCGAACTCGGTTGGGGCCTTGGCCACAGAGATCACAACTTCCGCACCATCCTGATATCCCGCTTCGTCCAAACGTGGGATCGCGAACCGATTGCACAGGAACATCAGATCTTCTGCGACTGCGTCGTAAGACTGCTCTCGGCTCAAGGACGGTGCCACAAATCGAAAATGCGTTGACTTACCATATGGATCGCCCCCGCCCAGCGCGCCCTCTGCTTCGATTTGCTGAAGAAATTCAACATCTTGACCAGAAGGAACACGAAGCGGCTCGGCTTCTGCAAGCGCAGATCCGCCCAGCGTCACAGCCAGTTTGGTAACCGCCGCGCGCGTACAGAGACCGCAGGTAAGGGCCACTCTAGCCATGCGCAGTCCTCCGCGCGAAACGCTGCCAGCGGCTACGGTTTGCGGGATCGTTCAGAACAGCATTCAAACGCTCTTTATGCACTGGCGTTGCAACGCGCGCATCGTCCAAACGCCCCCCTGCCGTGACCATGAGCGCGCCGCCCTCCTCGCGAATTCGCACAACCGGGCGAAACCCGCGCAGCCCTTGCAGTGCCCGCCAGATATCCTGCCGGATTTGCTGCGCCAAACGCCCGCGCGCCATCATCGGCAACTCGGTCTCTGCGGCAATGTCAAACCGCTCGTTTCCATCTCGCGACAGGGTCAAAACGCCGTTTTCGCGCCGGATATGCCATTCATGCCGACTCATCCCATACACTCCACACGCCCCGAAACCGGCACCAAAGTGACCGACACAGCAGAGGAATTATGAGCGGAAGTACGGGGCAATCTCTTGTCCTATAGCGGGATGTTGTCGTGTTTTTTCCACGGATTCTTGAGCGATTTATTCCGCAGGCTTGCAAAGGCCCGCGCCACTCGTTTGCGGGTGCTGTGCGGTACAATCACCTCGTCGATAAACCCGCGCTCGGCGGCGACAAATGGATTGGCAAAGCGCTCCTCGTAATTCGCCGTATGCGCGGCAATCTTTTCGGCATCGCCAAGGTCGGCGCGGTGGATAATCTCGGTTGCACCTTTCGCGCCCATCACAGCAATCTCCGCCGTGGGCCACGCATAGTTGAAATCACCGCGCAGGTGCTTACTCGCCATAACGTCATAGGCCCCGCCATAAGCCTTGCGCGTGATGACTGTCACCTTGGGCACGGTTGCCTCGCCATAAGCAAAGAGCAGCTTTGCGCCGTGTTTGATAACGCCACCGTATTCCTGACTTGTGCCGGGCAAGAAGCCGGGCACATCCACGAGCGTCAGGATCGGGATTTCAAACGCGTCACAGAAACGTACAAAGCGGGCCGCCTTACGAGAGCTATCAATATCAAGGCAGCCCGCCAGAACCATCGGCTGGTTCGCCACGACACCCACGGTGGAGCCTTCGAGGCGAATAAAACCAGTGATGATATTCTTCGCGAAATCCTCTTGGATTTCATAAAAATCGCCCTCGTCCCCGATCTTGTGGATCAGTTCCTTCATGTCATAGGGCGTGTTTGCATTGTCCGGCACCAACGTATCAAGGCTGGCGTCGATCCGGTCCGGCGCGTCAAAAAACGGGCGGACCGGTGGTTTTTCGCGGTTGTTAAGCGGCAGGAAATCCACGAGGCGGCGCACTTCGGTCAGGGCCTCCACGTCGTTTTCAAAAGCCGCATCCGCAACGCTTGATTTCTTTGTGTGCGTCCCCGCACCACCAAGCTCCTCGGCGGTGACAACCTCATTGGTCACGGTCTTCACCACGTCAGGGCCGGTCACAAACATATAAGAGGTATCTTTGACCATGAAGATAAAGTCGGTCATCGCAGGCGAATACACCGCCCCGCCCGCACATGGCCCCATGATCACCGAAATCTGCGGCACCACGCCCGAGGCCATGATGTTGCGCTGGAACACTTCGGCATAACCGGCGAGACTCGCCACGCCTTCCTGAATGCGCGCACCACCGGAGTCGTTGATGCCAATGACTGGCGCGCCGTTCTGAACGGCCATATCCATAATTTTGCAAATCTTCTGGGCGTGGGTTTCCGACAGCGAGCCGCCGAACACGGTAAAGTCCTGTGAAAATACATAGACCATCCGCCCGTTGATTGTGCCCCATCCCGTAACAACGCCGTCGCCGGCAGGTCGGGATTTTTCCATGCCGAAATCGGTACAACGATGCGCAACGAACATGTCGAACTCTTCAAAGCTGCCTTCGTCGAGCAAAAGCTCGACCCGTTCACGCGCGGTTAACTTACCTTTGGCGTGCTGCGCATCAATTCGGCGCTGACCGCCTCCGAGCATGGCGTCTTCACGGCGGGCGAGGAGTTGGGCGTCTACGTCTTTCATCGTCGCGTCCTTTGGGGCAAGATTTGCAAATCGAAATCAGGTTAGCCGTGACGCCGCATTTCCCAAAGCAAATTTCGGCATATTTGCAAATCACTTCGCAAACCTTGATTGCATATTGCGAATTTGCAAACTCCTCCACCATGCATCCGCTCTGGACTTTACGGTATCCGCACCGTAATTCTGTTGCATGAGCAACGATTCTGCGGTTCGGTTTCTTGACCGAACCACCCCCCCTCATATTCTGACGCTGATCTTATTGGCCGGTCTTTCTGCGTTAGCCATGAACATCTTTCTCCCCTCACTGACGGGGATGGCTGACTATTTCGAAACAGATTATCGCCTGATCCAGCTTTCAGTTGCGCTCTATCTGGGCGTTAACGCGGTGCTTCAGGTATTTGTTGGCCCGATCTCGGATCGCTTTGGTCGCCGCCCTGTGATCCTTTGGGGGATCGGCCTCTTTATTCTGGCGACCATCGGTTGCCTATTTGCGCCCAACGTTGAGATTTTCCTAGCGTTCCGCATGGGGCAAGCGGTGATTGTGGCGGGTATGGTGCTGTCGCGAGCGGTGGTGCGGGATATGGTGTCTCAGGACGAAGCCGCCTCTATGATCGGCTATCTGACCATGGGCATGTCGGTTGTGCCAATGATTGGCCCTGCCATCGGCGGCGTGCTTGATGCGCAGTTCGGCTGGCAAGCTAGCTTTGTTCTGATGTTGGCGCTTGGCGTACTGATCTTCTTCCTTGCCTACCGAGACCTTGGCGAAACGGCGCGCAAATCCTCAAGCAGCATGCGCGAGCAGTTCCGCGAATACCCCGAGCTTTTCGGCTCCCGTCGGTTCTGGGGCTATGTACTCTGCGCGACCTTCGCTTCTGGCTCTTTCTTTGCCTATCTCGGCGGCGCGCCCTATGTGGCGACGGAGGTCTATCACCTCACGCCCGACCTCACCGGCATCTATTTTGGCGCGCCTGCGCTTGGATACTTCGCGGGCAACTATGTTTCGGGCAAATATTCGCGCCGTGTGGGCGTCAACAAAATGATCCTTTGGGGCAGCATCATCTGTGCGCTCGGAATGCTCGTTTCGCTACTCATCTTCACATTCACCACAGGATCAGTCGAGATCTTCTTTGCCTTCATGACCTTTGTAGGGCTCGGCAACGGCATGGTTCTCCCTAACGCCAACGCAGGCATGCTATCTGTACGGCCGCATCTTGCCGGAACAGCCTCTGGTATTGGCGGCGCGATCATGATCGGGGGCGGCGCTGCGCTTTCGGCCTTTGCCGGAACGCTGCTTGGACCAGGAAGTGGCGCGACGCCGTTGATTGCCCTGATGTTCACCACCTCGGCGCTCGGGGTTGCTGCGATCGTCTATGTCTTGCGTCGTGAACAGGAAATCGCCTAGTTTGCAAACTAGGCTGCTCACGCGGCAAATCTGCAAACTCAGAACGGACTCGCCGAGATGGCAACACAAAAGCTCTATGCCGGTGCAAAGCTGCGCGAAATCCGCACGCGACTTGGCCTGACCCAAAAAGCCTTTGCTGAAAAGCTTGGTGTGTCGCTGCCCTATCTGAACCAGATGGAAAACAACAACCGCCCGATCAGCACAGGCGCGGTTTTGGCCCTCGCCCAAGAGTTCGGCTTTGATGTGACCGAGCTTTCAACAGGGGATGCAGAGCGGATGGTGAGCGATATGCGCGAAGCTTTCGCCGATCCTGTCTTTGCAGACGGCGCGCCACCCCTTGCGGATTTGCGGTTGACCGCCTCCAACGCCCCTGCCCTCGCCCGCGCTTTTCTGGAACTGCACCGCGCCTATCGCCAGAGCCACGAACGCCTCGCGTCACTCGACGAAGCCCTTGGCCGCGAAGACAGCCGTGTTGCGCCGAGCCCATGGGAAGCCGTGCGCGACTTCTTTCACTATTGCGACAACTATATCGATGCCGTTGACCGCGCCGCCGAAAGCTTTGCCACAAGCCGCGACACGCATCTTTCTGTCGAGGACCGCGCCATCCGGCATATCGAAGGCCTAGGCATCACGCTTAAAGAAAGTGATGGTACAGGGCTGCGTGGCTATGACCCAGACAGCAAAACACTCACGCTTTCGCAACATGCGAGCCCATCGACGCGGCGGTTTCAACTTCTGCACCAAATCGCGCTGCTCTCTTATGACGATCTGTTAGAAGCCACGCTCGATTTTGCCCGCTTTCATAGCGAAGAAGCCCGCCAGATCGCCAAGATCGGCCTTGCCAATTACTTCGCAGGTGCCGCGCTCTTGCCCTATGACAGGTTCCTAACAGCGGCCATGCAAACCCGCCATGACCTTGAACTGCTCGCCCGCCAGTTTGGCGCGTCTATCGAACAGGTCGCGCATCGCCTCTCAACTCTGCAACGCTCCGGCGCAAAGGGTATCCCGTTCTTTTTCGTCCGTGTCGATCAGGCCGGAACAATCACCAAACGACACTCCGCAACGCGGCTACAGTTTGCGCGCTTTGGCGGAGCTTGCCCGCTCTGGAATGTCCACTCCGCCTTTGAAACACCGGGCCGCTTTCTGCGCCAGCTTGCCGAAACGCCGGATGGGTTGCGGTATTTCTGTTTGGCGCGGGATGTCTCAAAGCCAGCAGGCAGCTTCAAAGCACCCGTACGCCGGTATGCCATCGGATTGGGCTGTGAAGTTCGGCATGCGGGGGCGCTGGTCTATGCGGATGACCTCGACCAATCCAACCCCGCACTGTTTGAACCAATCGGGGTTTCCTGCCGGATTTGCGAGCGGCCGAACTGTCACCAACGCTCTGTGCCGCCGCTCGAAAGCCGGTTGGATGTTGACCACAACGCCAGAGGCGTGCTTCCTTACAAAATCATCCCATAAAACTGGGCGCGCGATCAAAGGACAATAAAAATGGAACTCAGCGACACACGTTTGATCAATGCCGACCGCGCAACGGTCTGGGCGCATCTGAACGACCCCGAAACCCTCAAAGCCTGTATCTCTGGCTGTCAGGAATTAACCGGAACGCCAGAAGACGGCTTTCAAGCGGTGGTGAAACAAAAGGTCGGCCCCGTAAAGGCGACGTTTAAGGGCGAAGTTACCCTCACCGATGTAGACGCCCCCAACAGCTATCGCATCTCTGGCGAAGGCAAAGGCGGCGTGGCTGGTTTTGCCAAGGGTGGCGCATTCGTCACGCTCGCAGATGCCGAGGGCGGCACCGAGCTGACCTATGAAGTTGACGCCAAGGTTGGCGGCAAGATCGCGCAACTCGGCAACCGCTTAATCAACGGGTTCGCCAAAAAGATGACGGAATCCTTCTTTGAGAAGTTTCAAGAGATCGTCGAAGGCCCATCCGAGGACAGCGGCGAGGCATCAGAAGACACCCCCGCCGCATAGGCTGTTTTAGGCAGACAGCAACCGGAAGATTTCATCCTTCAGGGCCATGCGCTTCTTGCGCAGCTCTTGCTCGTGCAAATCATCTGTCGGCTCGATATTGGCCTCGGCACGATGCACATCGCGGTTCACCTGATGGTATTCATCCGCCAGCCGCGCGAAATGGGCATCACTGCTTTTGAGGGCATGGATTTTATCCGCCATTTCGGGGAATTCTTCAGCAAGCTCATGAGGTGTATTCGACTTTCGCGTTCTCCTTTTATGGGTTACACGAACCTTAGCCCCTCTGCCGGCGGTGGTAATTGACGCGGATCAAGTTTCAGGCGTTTTTCTAGGTATCCGCTCGGGCGCGACGTTTGTTTAGCACCATCTCGCGCCACGCAATAAAACTGACCGAAGCCATGATGAGCGCGCCGCCGATCACAACCCAGATATCGATCGGCTCGGCGAACAACACCAACCCAACGAGGGCCGACCAGATGAGCTGAAGGAAGGTTACAGGCTGGGTCACGGCCATGGGCGCAGCACGGAAAGCAAGCGTCATGGAGTAGTGCCCCGCCGTTGCAAATGCCGCAACGAGCAACAGGCCGAAAAGCTCTTGGAGCGTTGGCGTTACCCAGACAGCGGCGGCGAAAGGGAGCAAACCGATTGTCACCGTGAGCGAGAGCATTCCGACAACAACGGTGGGGCTGACTTTGCCGGAAAGCGGCTTGGCCACAAGATAGCTAGCGGCGAAAAACAATGCGGTGCCGATCATTGCGATATGCCCAACCGACACCTCTCGCAGACCTGGGCGCAGGATAATAAGGCCACCGATGAGCGCCACAACAATCGCGGTAATTCGGCGCAACGCGAGCCGCTCTCCAAGAAAAAGCGCCGCACCAATAGAGATATAGACCGGCGACATATAGTTCATCGCGGTCACCTCGGCGATTGGAATCTTGGTCATGGCAAAGAACCACAAGATCACACCCAAAGTATGCACCATCCCACGCAGGCCAAACAGGCCAAGCACCGGAGCGCTAAGGTTACCATCTCGCCACGCGCGCGACATCGCGGGGAGCATCGGCAACAAAAACACCAAGCCCAGAGCATAGCGGAGGAACGCCGCTTCCGATGCGGGGATACGCTGGCCGTAGTATTTCACCAGCGCTGTCACCGCGACAAAACACAGGCCCGTAACACTCATCCAGATTACCCCTTCAAGAGGGCGTACCGTTGGAGTGCGAGAGACTGGTGCGGAAGTTTCCATGGGGTGACTTGACTGCAAACGCCGCGAAGGTTCAAGCGGTAAACAGCAGCAGATTAACCGCAATCGACCACATGGTGATGCCGATGATCACCTCAAGCACGCGCCACGCCGCAGGTTTGGCAAACACGGGCGCAAGGAACCGCGCGCCATATCCAAGCGCAAAGAAAAACACAAAAGACGCCAAGGCCGCACCAAACCCGAAAGCAAACCGCGCATCACCATAAGGCGCGGACAGACTTCCAAGCAGCACAACTGTATCAAGATACACATGCGGGTTGGTCCACGTCAGCGCGAGACAGGTCAGCACCGCCTTGAGCGTGGATTGGGTTGCGCCGTTTTCAGTCTCTAGGGACTCGCCGCCGCGCCACGCCGCCCGAAACGAAAGCGCCCCATACACAAACAGAAATGCCGCGCCGCCGTATTTGAAAATCGGCAAAACACCCGGCAAGACGCTTTCGACCCATTCAAAAGCAAAAACACCAACCGTCACGAGGATCGCATCTGAACAGGCGCAAACCAGCACGACGGCCAAAACATTAGCCCGCCGAAGCCCTTGGCGCAGCACAAACGCATTCTGCGCACCGATCGCCATAATAAGAGTGAGCGAGGTGAGGAAGCCCGTAAAGACAACGGAGAACGGAATAGAAGAAAGCACGAGAGATCAGGCTCCTGAGTGTTGACGTGCCGCTGTTGCTATTCATTTCAGTTTGATTAGTCTAATTAAAGATTCTTGATCTAGATTAGGAATGCTTAACTTGCCCGATACACGTTCTCTCATGGCGCTTGCCGCCGTTCTGCGCACAGGTTCATTCGAATCCGCGGCCCATGAATTGAGCGTGACCCCCTCGGCGATTTCGCAACGGATCAAAGCGTTGGAAGAAGAGATCGGTGCAGCATTGATCAAGCGCGGCCCGCCCGCAACCGCCACGCCCACAGGCGCGCGCCTACATCGCCACGCTGAGGAAATTGCCCTGCTGGAGAGCGCACTCGCTAAGGATTTGGGCAAGGCACCTGCCGCTTCGCATATCAAAATCGCCACCAGCGCCGATAGCCTCTCGACTTGGTTGCTCCCTGCGCTTGCCGGTCAGGATGATTTGTTCTTCGAACTTGTGGTGGATGATCAGGACCACTCCGCCGACTGGCTACGACGCGGTGAGGTTCAGGCCGCGATAACCGCACACCCAACACCCGTTCAAGGCAGCGATTGCGTGGCGCTTGGGAATTTTCGATACATCGCCTCGGCAAGCCCCGCTTTCCTGCACCGCTATTTCCCAGATGGCGTTACAGAACACGCGCTCGAGGCCGCGCCCGCGCTTTTGTTCAACACAAAAGACCGGCTGCAAATCCTTTGGGCCAAGCGGCAATTCGGACGGGCCCTGCGATTTTCAAGCCATCAACTGCCCTCCTCTCGTGGGTTTGTTGATGCTGCGCTGCTTGGCATGGGCTGGGGCATGAACCCAGAACCGTTGATCCGCGATCATTTGGCGAAGGGAACACTTGTGCCGCTCATTCCTGAGACGCCGTTGGATGTTCCATTGTTCTGGCAATGCAACCGCCGCATCGCTCCCGCCATAGCGCCTCTGACACGCGCAATTAGAGATGCCGCGAAAGGCGCGCTGCAGCCGCCGTCATAACCGTCAAACAAAAACGCCGCGCTCTATCAATGAGCGCGGCGCTTGAATTTTCCGGTCTGAACAGCGTTTTAAAGCTGCGCCATAACCTCGTCAGACACTTCGAAGTTGGCAGTGACACGCTGGATGTCGTCGTCATCTTCGAGGGCATCAATCAGCTTCATCAGCTTTTGCATACCTTCGAGATCAAGCTCGGTTGTGGTGGTTGGTTGCCAGATCAGCTTGGTGCTTTCGCTTTCGCCTAACTCGGCCTCAAGCGCAGTAGAAACGGCGTTCAAATCCGTATCAGCGCAAATGATGGTGTGGCCATCTTCGGTGCTTTCGCAATCTTCGGCACCCGCTTCAATCGCGGCCATCATTACCGTGTCGGCATCGCCCGCGTCGGGGCCGTAGACAACCTGACCTTTGCGATCAAACATGAAGCCCACGGAACCGGTTTCACCGAGGTTGCCGCCATTCTTGGAGAAGGTCGAGCGCACGGTTGACGCAGTGCGGTTTCGGTTATCTGTCATGGCCTCGACGATCACGGCAACGCCGTTTGGGCCGTAACCTTCGTAGCGGATTTCTTCGTAATCGTCGCCCTCGCCCGCAGTGGACTTTTTAATGGCGCGTTCGATCACATCTTTCGGAACTGAGTTTGACTTGGCCTCTTTAACGGCCATACGCAAACGGGGGTTTTTCTCTGGATCAGGGTCGCCCATTTTGGCGGCCACGGTGATCTCTTTGGAAAGTTTGCTAAACAGTTTGGAGCGCGCTGCGTCCTGCCGCCCTTTGCGGTGCTGAATATTTGCCCATTTGGAATGGCCAGCCATGTATGCCTCTTAGGTTCAATCTCGGTTAGGTGGCTTATAGGCCAGCGCGCGCGTGTTCTTCAAGGGGCCGATGCCCCCGCAACGTCGATAGCGCGCTTAGAGCGGCCAGATAAGCGGAATAAGCAGCGAAGCCAGTATCCCAATGGACAGGTTAAGCGGAATACCCACGCGCAAGAAATCGGTGAACTTGTACCCGCCCGGGCCATAGACCAGCATATTGGTTTGGTAGCCGATGGGGGTTGCGAAACTTGCCGATGCCGCGACCATCACCGCCACAACCAGCGGACGCGGATCAATGCCAAGTGCTGCGGCCAGCCCGATTGCAATCGGCGTCACCACCACGGCAACCGCGTTGTTTGAAACGAGTTCGGTCAGCACCGACGTGAGCAAGTAGATCGCCCAGACAATGAGGAAAGGTGGTAGCATTTCCAACCCAGGCGAAACCGCATCTACGATGAGTTGTACCGCGCCGGAAGACTCGAGCGCCGCTCCAATGGCCAGCATCGAGAAGATCAGCGCCAGCAAGCGGCCATCGATAAAGCCAAAGGCCTCATCCGCATCAATACAGCGCGTCAACAAAACAACCGCCACCGCCAAAACAGACAGAAGGAAGATCGGCGCAACACCAAGGGCTGCCAGCCCGACAATCCCCACGAGCGCACCAACAGCCACCGGTGCATGACCACGGCGAAATGCCCGCGCGGAAGGGTGCGAAACATCAGCCAGACCAAGATCGCTGGCCATACGGCCAATATCCTCGGGTGCGCCTTCAAGCAGGAGCGTATCCCCCACACGGACGACAAGATTTTCAAGCTGCTGGTGGCCGATATTCTGGTTTCGGCGGTGCATGGCCAGCGTATACACACCATAGCGACGGCGCAGGCGCAGCGACCCGAGCGCGCGACCCACGATTTTACAGTCAGGTGTAATCAACACCTCAACCGTCGTGGTTTCAACGGCGGAAAGCTGGTCAACACGCTTTAGAGATTTGTTGCGCTGAAGCGACAGAAGCTCGGTCATTTCAGTCCGCAAAACAACGCGATCCCCTACCTGAAGCACCACATCGCCCATGTTTCGCCGCAGGGATTCATCGCCGCGCAAGACGTCGATCAATCGCACGCCTTCGCGCTTAAACAGCTGCACACCAGAAACCTCGCGGCCAATCAGATCGCTATCTGGCGGGATGGCAGCCTCGGAGAAGAACTTCTTTTTGGAGCGATCCGAGAGCAAGCTCGCCATGGAATCCCGATCCGGCAGCAAGCGCGGCGCGATGAAACGAAGGTAGATCATACCCCACGCCACAATTGCGATCCCCAGCGGCGTAACCTCGAAAATGGTAAAGGCCGGCAACCCATTGGCCCGCGCAACACCGTCCACGAGCAAGTTCGTCGACGTCCCGATCAACGTGAGCGTGCCGCCCATGACCGCAGCATAGGACAGCGGGATCAGCAGTTTGGATGCCGAAACTTTGAGCTTTTTGGCGAGTTGGATGAACACAGGGATCATCACAACGACAACCGGAGTGTTGGACACAAAGGCCGAAGCAATCACAACAAATGCAATCATAAGCGCAATAGAGACCTTTGGGTTTGTCTCTACGTTTTTCTCGGCCATCTGGGTGAACCATTCAAGCGCCCCCGTCCGCACAAGCGCGCCCATGACAATAAACATCGCTGCAATGGTCCAAGGCGCAGGGTTCGACAAAACCGCCAATGCCTCGTTATAGGGGAGAATTCCAAGCACCAACAGCGTGGCAACGCCCGCTATCGCGACGACTTCGGTCGGATAGTGCTCGCGCAGAAACAGAACGAACATGACCCCGACAACACAGAGGGCAAGAATAGCTTGCCACGTCTGGGAAATTTCAAACAGCACCATGATTTGGCCGCGCCTCTTTTAGTCGATCAATCATTGCCGAATGTCATTGCGTTGTACAAGTGCTGGTTTGATCGCGCAGCGTTTCAGGGAGATTTTTCCGTTACTTGGGCGAAGACGGCTCAAGTCTTCCGCCCTCGCGTACCATAGACACAGTTTTTGCAAGCCCCGTGCGATCGTCGGTTTCAACGAACAGCCCAGACAGCGTTGCTTCTTCGGTGGCGGGGGTGAACCGCCCCTTGCCCATCCCCGTAATGAAGCGGCGCATCGGTTCGGCCTTTTCCATACCGATAACAGAGTTGTAGTCGCCGCACATGCCCGCGTCGCTTTGGAATGCGGTGCCTTTTGGAAGGATCTGCGCGTCACCTGTGGGAACGTGGGTATGCGTACCGACAACAACACTCGCGCGACCGTCGCACCAATGGCCCATACCCATCTTTTCGCTGGTGGCTTCGCAATGCACATCGACCAAAATTGCCTGTGCCATCCCGCCAAGCGGATGGCGTTTCAACTCGGTTTCGATCGCGGAGAATGGATCATCAAAGGCACGCTTCATAAAGACCTGCCCCAGAACTTGCGTAACCAGAATCTTTCGCCCGCGCCCGCCATCAAACAGCCGCGCACCTTTTCCCGGTGCGCCCTTGGCAAAATTGAGTGGGCGGATGATGCGCGGTTCCTGCTCGATATAGGTGAGCATGTCGCGCTGGTCGAACGCATGATCGCCAAGCGTGATACAATCCGCACCTGCCTCAAGCAGCACCCGCGCATGAGCCGCCGACAGCCCCGCACCAGAGGTGGCATTCTCGCCGTTAACCACAACGAAATCCAACCGCCACTTTTCGCGCAGCCCTTTGAGCCGCTCTGTGATTGCTTTGCGGCCAGAGCGGCCAACAACATCGCCTAAAAACAGTATTCTCATCGAATTTCGTACTTTCTAAACTCTAACGCACACCCCAAAAAATCGTTCCAAATTTGGAAATTTACGGGAATTGGCGTATTTTTTCGTCCGTAACCATCACATCAAGCCGCTGATCCGTGGGCTCACACGGGATTTGCTCAAAATACTGCGTTTCAAAGGCAAAGCCGATCGCGATGGCGTTTCCTGCCGCGCGGAGCTCTTCGAGCGTCCGATCGTAAAACCCGCCGCCGTAGCCAAGTCGGTTGCCCGCAGCATCAAACGCCACCAGCGGCACGATAAGAACCTCGGGCGTCACATACTCGGGCCTTGCCGGAATCATCGCACCAAACTCGCCGCGCGTCATTTCTGTATTTTCGCTCCAAAGCGCAAACTTTAGCGGCGCCCCTTTGGCTTGAATCACCGGCACAGCAACCGGGCCATCGTGGGCGCGCATTTCAGGGAGCGGGTTAATCTCTGTTCGGATCGGCATATAGCCCGCCAGCACTTTGCCCGCATGAGGCGCAAGCACCTCGGCCAACCCGTTCGGCGGGGTCGCGCCCAAACGCGCACGCGCCTCGGCCCGTCGCGCGAATGCCCGCTCTCGCAGGTCAGCTTTATCCAGAACCACGCTCATAGGAGGAAGGCCGATGCAAGGCCAAGGAAAGCCAAGAAGCCCGCGACATCAGTAACGGTCGTTACGAATGTGCCCGAGGCCAGCGCAGGATCGATACCGATTTTATCCAGAACAACGGGGACGCCAACACCAACGATACCCGCGACAACAAGGTTGATGACCATCGCCGCGGCAAGCACCATCCCAAGGGCGCCGCTCCCGTACCAGAAGTAACCGACAAGCCCCATCAGAAACGCAAAGAGCAAGCCGTTGATAAGCCCCGCAAGCGCCTCCCGACGCAAGATGCGCCAAGAGTTTCGCGAGGTAAGATCTTTGGTCGCGAGCGCACGCACCGCAACGGTGAGGCTTTGTGTTCCTGCGTTTCCGCCCATAGACGCGATGATCGGCATGAGCACCGCGAGCGCCACGATCTGGGCGATTGCATCCTCGAACTGGGCAATCACCGCGGAGGCAAGAATTGCGGTGCCGAGGTTCACTGTGAGCCAAGGCGCTCGGCTCTTGGCCGTTTCCCAAATCCTATCCGACAGACTCTCTTCGCCAACACCGGCGAGGCGCAGGATGTCTTCTTCGTGTTCCTCATCGAGCACATTCATCGCGTCATCAATGGTGATGACCCCAACGAGACGGTCATCCTCATCTGTGACGGGGGCCGAGATCAGGTGATATTGATTGAACGCATAGGCGACGTCTTCTTCGGGTGCCGTCGCAGGGAATGTGCGGAAACTTTCCTCGATCAAATCCACAAGCGGGGTTTTGCGCGGGGCGCTCAACAGTTTGCCGAGCGTAACATATCCCACCGGCCGCATCCGAGGATCAACGAGGATCATGTGATAGAACTGCTCTGGCAGTTCCTTGCTGTTGCGCAGGAAATCAATCGCTTGCCCGACGTTCCAATGCTCCGGCCCCATGACGACCTCGCGCTGCATAAGGCGGCCCGCACTTTCCTCCGGATAGGAAAGCGCGCGCTCGGCGGCAACACGGTCGCTATCGTCAAGAGCGTCAAGAATGGCATCCTGTTGCGGCTTTTCGAGGTCTTCAAGAAGGTCAACAACGTCATCAGACTCAAGATCGCGCACCGCGTCGGCAAGCTCGTCAGGCGCGAGCGCGTCGATCACCTCTTCGCGCAACCCTTCGTCAAGCTCGGAGAGGATATCGCCATCAATTCCCCCGCCCCAAAGCTGGACAAAATCGCGCCGTGTGCTTGGGTCGATCTGTTCGAGAATATCGGCAACGTCGGCCGCGTGGAGCGGATCAATCAGCTTCGCGAGTGCGGCGGCGTCTCCGCTACGAACGGCGCCAAGAACCTGATCGACTGTCTGGTCGTCAAGGCCGAATGTCTCTTCGTCCGTGGCTTCGGACTCGCGTGTCTGCTCGGTCATCTGAGACTCCGTTCGCTGCTTCGCGCAGCATAGAATGGGCTCGCAAAAAGAAACAGGGGGGAAAGGCAGATTTACCTTTGGAAAATGAGGGGCTATCCTCAACGCTTGTGCGATGAAAGGGATAGATATGGAACTCTTGCGCGGACAGGTTTTATGGTTCGACGGCTCCCCGATGAATGGAAACATCGAGGCAGCGGCCCGCCACATTACCCATGGTGCCGTCGCGATTGACAGCGGCAAGATCCTTGCCGTCGGAGAGGCCGACACGCTGTCGGCGCAATACCCCCACGCCGAGAGTTTCGACTATAAAGATCATCTGCTGACCGCCGGATTTGTCGATGCGCATGTACATTACCCCCAGACCGCGATCATTGCGAGTTGGGGCAAACGGCTGATTGATTGGCTCAACACATATACGTTCCCCGAAGAGATGCGGTTTGGCGATGCGGACTATGCCGCCGAGATTGCCGCCCGCTATCTTGATCTTGCGCTTGCCAATGGAACCACCACGGTGGCCAGCTATTGCACCATCCATCCCGAGAGTGTTGACGCTATTTTTGAAGCGGCCGAGGCGCGGCAAATGCGGATTGTGGCGGGCAAAACCTGCATGGATCGCAACGCGCCCGCGCGCCTTTGCGACACACCGAAAACTGCCTATGACGACAGCAAACGCCTGCTTGAGAAATGGCATGGCAAAGGGCGCGCGCACTATGCGATCACACCGAGATTTTCGCCGACGTCCACGCCAGAACAGCTGGAAGCACTCGGAGCACTTTGGGGGGAGCATCCCGAGGTTCTCATGCAAACGCATCTTTCAGAGCAGGTAGATGAAATCGCGTGGGTCAAAACCCTCTTCCCCGACGCACGGGATTACCTTGATACCTACGAGTATTTTGGCTTGCTCAAGAGCGGCGGGCTTTATGGACATGCGATCCACCTTGAGGAACGAGAAAAATCACGGCTGCTTGAAATGGACGCCAGCCTCATCCATTGCCCCACGTCGAACACCTTCATCGGCTCCGGCCTCTTTGACATGAAGGGCCTTGCGGCGGATGGGCACCGGATAGGACTGGCGACGGATACGGGGGGCGGCTCAAATTTCTCAATGCTGCGCACAATGGCTGCGGCCTATGAGGTTGGGCAGTTGAACGGGAGCCCCCTGCACGCTGCGGAACTCTATTGGTTGGCGACAGCAGGTTCGGCCAAGGCGCTTCATCTGGATGATAAGATCGGCAACATTGCTGCAGGAATGGAAGCTGACATCATCGCACTTGATCTGGCCTCGACCCCGGCGATTGCCCAGCGTTCGGCGCGCGCGGAAGATATTTGGGAAAGCCTCTTTGCCACCATCATGATGGGCGATGACCGCGCCATTTCTGATGTTTGGGTGTCAGGCCAGCGGCGTGCGCTGACCTGATTTTTGACTTATCAGCAGGGGCGACCGGCCAATACCATTGCCCAAGACTGGCCCGATCCGGCCATGCCGAATTCAGTGACTTTCGAATTGAGAATATTTGCGCGATGCGGCGGAGATTGCATCCACCAATCGATTGCGCCGATACCGCCGCGCTCTCCTCTATAGGCGTTTTCGGCAAGGACGCGTGCGCAATATCCCGTTGCCTCAACGCGGTCTTTGACGGTCGAACCGTCAGTGCCGGTGTGCCCGACAAAGCCGTTCGCGTTCATGTCTTCGGCAAGCGCAAGAGCGGCTGCATCAAGTTGCGCATTTGAAGTCAGTTCAGGCAGGCTCGCATTTCTGCGCTCGAAATTCACGATGTCCTCAAGTGAAACGGCGAGGTCGTTACCACCACCCGCTGTTACCACCGTTGTTTGCTCAGAGCAGGCCGCCAGCATGAATGCCGCCACGGCCGCTATCGCACCAAATTTGATTGTCATAATCTTCCCTCGTCCAATTTTTCTCATTTTGAGCGGAAATTATGGCTACATCAAGTCTTTAGCAAGATTGTTCTGTTCTTTGATTGCTTGGGGCAAGTCGATGGTCTGCATTTCGCCATCACGTACGATCTGCTTTCCTTCGACAAAGAGGTCGCGCACTTTCTGCGGTCCGGCGAGCAGAATAGCGGCAGGATCCCAACTTCCGGCACTCTCCAATCCCTGCAAATCCCATATCGCGAGATCGGCGCGCTTTCCAACGGCGATTTGCCCGCAATCGGATCGTCCGAGTACTTCTGCTCCGCCCCGCGTCGCGATGTAAAGCGCCTCGCGGGCACTCATTGCATCGGCACCGTTTTGAACCCGCTGTAGCAACATCAACTGCCGCGCCTCTGCCGAAAGCGAGCCAAGATCATTGCTCGCAGACCCGTCAACACCAAGACCGACCCGCACGCCCTGATCGCGCATCTGGCGCACAGGCGCGATGCCTGAACCGAGGCGGCAATTGGAACAAGGGCAATGGGCAACGCCCGTGCGCGTTGCGGCAAAGAGATCAATCTCGGTCGCGTCGAGTTTGACGCAATGGGCGTGCCAGACATCCTCGCCCAGCCAGCCAAGATCGCGGGCATATTCGCCAGGGCGGCAGCCGAATTTTTCTAGGGAATAGGCGATATCTTCGTCGTTTTCGGCCAAATGCGTGTGGAGCATCACACCCTTATCGCGCGCAAGAAGTGCTGCTTCGCGCATGAGGTCTGTGCTGACGGAAAATGGCGAACACGGCGCGACACCCACACGCAGCATCGAGCCGTCGCGTGGATCGTGGTGAGCATCGATCAGTCTGATACAATCCTCAAGAATAGCGGCTTCATCTTCAACCAATGCATCGGGTGGCAGCCCGCCTTTGCTCTCGCCAATCGACATCGCGCCACGAGTGGGATGAAACCGCAGCCCGACCCGCTGCGCCGCCTCGATCGAGTCTTCAAGCCGCGCACCGTTGGGGAAAATATACATATGGTCCGAACTGAGCGTACAGCCGGTCAGCGCTAATTCTGCAAGGCCAATGACCGCGCCAGAATGCATTTCGCGCGGCCCGAAACGCCCCCAAATCGGATAGAGCGACTGCAGCCAGCCAAACAGTAACGCATCTTGTGCCGCTGGAACCGCACGGGTCATCGTTTGATAGAGATGATGGTGCGTATTCACCAATCCAGGCGTCACGAGACAACCGTCAGCCCGATGTACGGCAAGCCCTTCGGCTTGTTCGCCCTGCAAATGCGCCCGTAGATTTGGGCCGACGGCTTGAATCACCCCGTCCCTTACATGGATATCGCAATTCGCAATTTCGCTGCCCGCATCATCCATGGTGAGGGCAAGAGTCGCGTTTTCAATCAAGATGTTTGTCATAGGTCTCCACACAATTCTGCCCAATTCGGTGCCATTTGGCGGTTGTGTGAAGCGTATCAGCAGAAAAGGGCAAAGGACCTGATACGAGCGCAAGAATATCACGCAGGCAGCTGGAATCAAGCTTCGCGGATGTAGATTAGGCGTCTGAGAGCAGAAGGAGCGCCGCAGCATGCAGCTCTGGCGTTGCGGCAGCAAGAACACGTCCACCATTATGCGCAGGCTCTCCCTTCCAATCCGTCACAACACCACCTGCAGCTTGGATAACCGCGATGGGAGCTTGGATATCATAGGACTGAAGTCCAGCTTCAATCACCAGATCGACCTGTCCTGCTGCAAGAAGTGCATAGGCATAACAATCCATGCCGTAGCGCGTTAGCTTCACTTCGCGCTCGACCTCGCGGAAGGCTGCGGCCTCTTCGAATGTCCCGACCTCTGGAAAAGTTGTAAACAAGGTCGCATCAGACAGCCGACTAACAGAAGACACGCCCAACCCGCGCGCCCAATGTGGCCCCTGCATCTCTGCTAGCCCGAAACCGCCGCGAAATCTCTCGCCTATATAGGGCTGATCGATCACGCCGAAAATAGGGCCGTTCTCATCAGATACCGCGATCAGAACGCCCCATGTAGGCGTTCCAGAGATAAAACCCCGCGTGCCATCAATCGGATCCAGCACCCATGTCAAACCCGAGGTGCCGACCGTGCCCCCAAACTCCTCGCCCAAAATAGAGTCCTCGGGGCGCTTTTCGGCAAGAATTGCGCGCATGGATTTCTCGGCTTCGCGATCGGCCACGGTAACGGGATCAAAGCCCTCGTCCCACTTATTCTCAGTTGCCAGCTCTCCGCCTCGGAAATACTGAAGGGTCACCCGCCGCGCGGCGTCGGCCATAAGCTCGGCTGTTTCCCTAATCGAGGTGATGTCTGCTTGTGAAAGGTCCATGATCGCCTCGTTCTCTACTCGGGTTTGGATGCCGCCTTGATAGGACAGACCCTCCATCGCGCGCAAGCCGCGTGCCACCCCTCCCTATCGTGCAGGCAACAAAAAAGCGCGCTATACAAGAGCGCGCCTTTTCGCTTTTCGATCCGTCTAATTAGGCAACGTCACTCAATACACGTGCCAATTCGAACAAACGACGTCGCTGATTCTCGGGAATCGCATAGTAGGAGCGCACGAGCTCAAGCGCCTCCTTATCGGCCATGAAATCACCACGAACCGTTGTTTCCTTAGCTTCAGAGCCGGACTTGCCGCCCAACCCTTCGAAAAAGAAACTAATCGGAACCCCCATAGCATCCGAAATATCCCAAAGACGGGAAGCGGAAACACGGTTCATTCCAGTTTCATACTTTTGAATTTGCTGGAATTTAATTCCAACACGTTCTGCGAGTTGCTGTTGGGTCATGCCTACCATCCATCTGCGATGGCGGATACGTTTTCCAACGTGTACGTCTACCGGGTGTTTCATTTTTACGCTCCACTACTTTAAAACACGCGAATAAAGCGAAACGAATATGATGCCAACAACTTAGAGCACCAATCAATGTTCACCACATTCACGTCACTACGCTTACCGTTCTATTATTACGTGTATTTGTGGGAAATCACCACCACTTTTTCTTGTATAAGGTTAACTGTTTCGTGATCTATGCACCTAAAACGTGTTTTTGTTCTTTTAAAAAGCTGATTAAATTCAATGTTTTTACTTGTTAGTCAAGAAGATAGGAAACTTCAATCCCGCAATAGGCGACCTAGGCGAACTTTCGCTTAGATTGTATTTCGGTCAATCCAAAGAGGTAATATGATAGGGTACGTTGTAAACGAATTGGGCTCCGCAGAGCTTCAGGACATCCCCAAGCCGATTCCCGCATCGAACGAGGTTCTCATCAAGATGGAGGCCTGCGCGCTGAATTTTGCGGATTTGCTGCTGATCAAAGGCACCTATCAGGAGAAGCCTGCTTTGCCCTTCTGTCCGGGCATGGAAATTGCGGGGCGCGTCGTTGACATAGGTGCGGATGTATCCGGCTTTTCGATTGGAGATCGCGTGGCGGGTGTCGCAGGGCATGGCGGCTTGGCCGAATATGCTGTGCTTGAGGCGGCGGCCACAGTTGCGCTGCCGGATGCGGTTGGCTTTGCCGAAGCTGCGGCCTTTCAGGTGGCTTATGGAACATCGCATCTCGCCCTATCCCATCGCGCAAACATCAAGGCTGGTGAAACGCTTTTGGTATTTGGCGCCGCCGGTGGTGTTGGGCTCGCTGCGGTCGAGCTGGGCAAATTGATGGGCGCACGCGTCATCGCATCCGCGCGCGGCGAAGATAAGCTGGCAATCGCGAAGGCGTCTGGCGCGGATCATGTTATCGACAGCGACGCGCCCGACATCCGAGAACAGATCAAAGCGCTTGGTGGTGCAGATGTTGTTTATGACCCCGTTGGCGGCGCAGCATTCGACACGGCAATGCGCGTCACCAACCCCGACGGGCGCATCCTTGCTATTGGCTTTGCAAGCGGAACGGTCCCGCAAATTCCGGCGAATATCCTGTTGGTTAAGAACATAACCGTTATCGGCCTGTACTGGGGCGGCTATCGTAAATTCGCACCAAAAGTTCTTTCGGACAGCCTTAAGACCCTACTCGACTGGCAAGTTGAAGGCCGCCTCACGCCGCACATCAGCCATCAGCTTCCGCTCTCAGAGGCCGCTAACGCGCTCTCATTGCTCAAAACGCGCAAATCGACGGGCAAGGTGGTGGTAGTTGCATAGCTTCGGTGAACCATCGGATGGCGATAGGCTTGGCGGAGAATTTCGGCGAGGTCTTCGACGACTTTTCCTTTCGCCAACTCCGAAACGAAGAGGTTGATCTTTTTCGATCCAAGATCCGGCAGCGCACCGCCATGACGCACCTGTTCCAGATGCGGCGCCTCCATGCCGTCAAGCACACTGTGTACCGCTAGGTCGGCGGACACGCTGGCCTCAATGGTTCGGGTGGAATCTGAATCAACCGCGACCTCCCATGGGATATCGGCGGCATCCAGCCCCTTCTGAGCCGCCGTGCGAAACATACAATTCGGCTCAAATGCCAGACGAAGCGGGCGCTGCCGCCAAGCAACGCCATTGGGCGCGCCAACCCAGACAAGCCGCCGCTCCACAAGCGTTTCCCCGCCTGTGTCGCACCCATCCTCTGTGGTCAGGATCATGTCTGCTTCGCCCCGCGCGAATTTTTCCTTGAGCTTCACCGTCACCGAAGACAAAAGCTGCACGCGCATGCGCGGATATTCCGCAGCGAAGCGTTTCAGCACCTCTGGGATCGCGGGATACACAATGTCATGCGGCACCCCCAGAACGATCTCGCCCTCATAGGCCTGATCGGTCATCCGTGCGAAAATCTCGTCATTTAGATCAAGCATCCGCCGCGCATAGGTCAACAGACGCTCGCCCGTTGGCGTCAGCGCGATCGTTCGCGCGCTGCGGTCAAGAAGCTCCGCGCCGAGCGATTCCTCCAGCCGTTTGAGCTGCATCGACACCGCCGATTGCGTGAGGTTGAGAAATCCAGCGGCGCGCGTCACCCCGCCAGAATCGGCGACGGCCACAAATGATCGCAGGGACGTTAGATCGAGATTACGCGGCATATCACAATCCTTGATGCATAACTAAACAAACATTCATTTCACAAATATGACACGCGCCGCCATATACATCAACGAAAATGATTCAATTCAATACTCACATCACAAAATCCGAAAGGAACTGACATGACACACGCTCTTTCATCCGCCTCCTCCTGCGGATTACCACGCAGCACATCTTTTACAGCAACACTGCGCCAAGCCTTCGCGGTTTATGCACAGCGCCGGACACTCGCCAAACTCGACACAGACGCGCTTGACGACCTCGGCCTGAGCAGAGCAGAGGCGCAAAAAGAAGCAAACCGTGCGTTTTGGGATTTTTAGGCCCTCTCAGCCCCCCAAAAAGCGCCCTTTTCACAACCACTTCGCTTTTTTGCTAAAACACCTCCGGTTGAACTTGAAATTTAGCCCGCCATTACCGATATTTGAGGCAACGGCGGGCATTTGCACGCCTCAATCTTATTCCCAACCGGAGGAACGAATGGCACAATTTGGTACAGCCCAGTCACACGTCGGCGCAATCAGCGCAGAAATCGACGCGGGGCTGCGCGCTCATATGAACAAAGTCTACGGCACAATGTCCGTAGGGCTTTTGATTACAGCTTTGGCAGCCTGGGCTATCGCCGGGCTTGCCACAACAACAGACCCTGCTCTGGCGGTCGCTCAAATCAGCGACTCGAAATACCTGACAAGTCTTGGCGCAACGATCTACACATCGGCTCTGCGCTGGGTGATCATGTTTGCTCCGCTTGCCTTTGTGTTCGGCCTTAGTGCCGGGATCGGTCGTCTGTCTGCTGCCAGCGCGCAACTGGTGTTTTATGCATTCGCTGCTGTAATGGGCCTCTCGATCAGTTCGATCTTCCTGATCTACACAAGCGCATCGATCGTTCAGGTCTTCCTCATCACCGCAGTCGCTTTTGCCGGTTTGTCGCTCTATGGCTACACCACAAAGCGCAACCTGTCGGCGATGGGCACATTCTTGATGATGGGCGTTATCGGCCTGTTCGTCGCTATGATTGTAAACCTCTTCCTACAATCTGGCGTACTGCAGCTGGCGATTTCTGCGATCGGCGTTCTGATTTTTGCCGGTCTCACAGCCTTTGACACACAGAACATCAAGAACACCTACATCGCGCACGCACAATCTGGTGACAGCGAGTGGTTGGGCAAAGCGGCCATCATGGGTGCACTGAGCCTCTACCTCGACTTCATCAACATGTTCATGTTCCTGCTGCAACTCTTCGGCAACCGCGAATAAGAGCGCAGCAACTTAAATCAAAAGACGCCCGTTTCAGAAATGAAGCGGGCGTTTTCTTTTGCCCTATCGCCCTATTCCCAAGCGCGCGAGAATGTTGGTTTTGAGAACAAACTGTTGATAGAGCCCGCCGGCGATATGAAGCAAAACGAACAACAGAAGAAGCGACTTCAAAACCTCATGAGCGAAAGCCACGCTCTCCAGGCTACCGAACCACGCTACCGCGCCGGATAGCGGTGTTAGCAACAACAGAACATAGAGCGCCGTGTGAGTTGCGTTAGCCACCCATCGCAACACGGGTGGCTCCTCCTCCGGCAGCGGAGGCACACCGTGAGTGCGCCGCAAATAGAGCCGCCACAACGCAAACAGCAGCACCAATAGACCGCCGATCACATGCCCGAAAACAGCAGGGTGCGGTACGAAATCCAGCCCCTTCTCTACATTGGCCCAAGCCTCTTTCATGGGACCGCTGCTTATAAACTGAAGCAAAATGAAAACTGCCACGAGCCAGTGTAAAACTATCTGTGTCGGCAAAAAATTCTTCGGCATCGTCAACCCTCCGTGCGTTCAGACGAAGTTTGATGCGCTGCTCGCACCGAGTCTATAATTTTCGCTTGGCATAACGCCGCAGCTTTTGGCCAGAAAAAGAAAAACCCCGCCACTCTTGCAGAGTGCGGGGTTTTCAAACTCAAAAAGTAAAATCAAGCTTACTTGATTTTGCCTTCTTTGTACTCAACGTGCTTGCGCACGACTGGGTCGTATTTGTTCACAACCATCTTCTCGGTCATGGTACGGGCGTTTTTCTTGGTCACGTAAAAGTGGCCGGTGCCCGCGGACGAGTTCAGGCGGATCTTGATTGTGGTCGGCTTCGCCATAATAGTGCTCCTCAACGCAGGCGCAGAATGCGCCCGAGAAATCCTTGAAGCCCGCCTTTTAAGCCTATGCCGCGCAGAGTCAACCGCTATCCGCGAAAACCTCGATGAATTCCGCCTATTTCTGCACGATGGCGTTTTCCCAGTTTCGCAAAAAGGTTTCTTTCTTGAGCCGGTCGAGAAAAACCAGCAACCCCGGGCCAAGTCGAATGGGGCGTGCAGCATTGTTTTCATTAAGGGATTGGGCGTTAACCGGAGCAAGATACGTCTCCTGCTCAATGTCCTCGCGCTGATTCAGTTGCACAAGGAAATCAATCATTCGCCCCGCGTCTTCGATATTTTGCGCGTTCTTTGGGATCAGCGCGGTGCGGAGCATAACAGAAAGGAAATCCTCAAACGGCACAATCCGAATCCCCGGCGTGTCGGCGAGACGCTGCGCGGCATAGCTTCCGACCACGTTATAGGCGAGCGCGAGCCGCCCCGCGGCAACATCCTCGATCATCGCTTTGGAACCACTGTAAAGCTGCGCATTGAGGCGCCCCATAACCTCGGTCAGCCGCCAATAAGAATCTGTGTTGCGCGAATCCTGCGTGGCAAAGAGGTACCCCGCGCCCGAAATCCGCACGTCGTATGTCCCGATCCGCCCGTCAAACTCTGCTGGATTGTCACGCAGCATCGCAATCAGATCATCACGTGTGCGCGGCGCGGGGCGATTGGCAAAAGCCCCCTCCGCAATCACCATCACGGCCGGCTCCTGGGTAAAGGCGAAGATCTGGTCATGCCACTTGGCCCATTTTGGCAAGGCATCCGTCGCTTCAGAGCGGTAGTCCAGCGCAAACCCGTCGTTTGCGAGCTTTGTCTGGAGGTCCATCGCGCTTGAGATCGCGAGATCAAAATCGGCCTCTTCCTCCGATATCGCTTTCATGAGCTCGGTGCTGCTGGCGATTACATAGTCGATTGCCACATCTGGATGCGCCACTTGAAAGGCGCGAATGATCGGCTCAAACACCGGAGCATCGGCTGTCGAGATAATACGCAATTCACGCGCGCCGTCTTCTGCCGGATACTGACGGCGATCCTCTATTTCAAACGCGGAAGCGCCGAGAGCGAAAGCGAGGTGCGTGACCAACCCAGCGATTAATCGCGTGGATATACGAGCGAAACGCATGAGCCCTTCCCTTCTTCATTCGGCGCAATTTCCAATGTGCCGCCATGGGCGCGCATAACCTCATCTGCGATCGTCAGCCCAAGTCCTGATCCAACAATATCTCCAACATTTGCGCCTCGCGAGAACCGTTTGGTGATATCGCCCAGATCATCGGCGGAAAATCCGCGCCCCTGATCGAAGAAGGATATACGCGGTTCTTCTGTGATCCGAACGGTGATGTCGCTGTCCTCCGGCGAGTATTTGATGGCGTTATCGAGCACATTGCGCAGCGCATTTTGCATAAGGATTTCATCGCCCCGTATCGGAAGCGTCTCAACATGAAGCTCAACTGAAATGGCAATATCCTTGAGGTCAGCCGTTGGGCGCAGGTGCGCAACGGTGTCTTGCGTCAGCTCTACAAGATCAAACACCTCGTCCCGAAGTTGATCTGTACGCAGACTCACCATCGCATGATCCAGCAACTGCCCAGCCGAACGGCTGCTTTCATCCACTGCACGGATCATAGCACGGAGCGAGGCCTTGTTCTCCGGCTTTTCAGAACGGCGCAAGGTCATCTGCGCCTGCGCACGCACCGTTGCAAGCGGCGTACGCACGCGATGGGCCGCTTCCGCGATAAACTCCTCGGACTGGGTCAACGACGCCTTAAGCCGCGCCATGAAGCTATTGAGCGCATCCACCAACGGCACAAGCTCGCTTGGGGTTTGCGTATCAACAGGGCGCAGATCATCCGGCCCGCGCCGCGCAACCGATTGGGTCATCCGATTGAGCGGAGCAAGGGCAGATTGCGCAGCAACAAGGCTTAGCGCAGTTGCAACGAGCAGAAACCCAAAACCAACAACCGCCGCCATACCCGAAATCCGCTGAGAGATTGCAGCAAGGCCAAGGCGCGTTTGCGCCACGATCACGGTTGCCCGTTCCTTGGAGCCCCCCGAGCTAACGGTGCGCGTAACGGTCGCGCTACGCACCTCCTCACCTCGGAACATGAAGGTTTCAAACTCCCCCTGCGCAGGCGAAGGAAGCGGCAAATCATCGTACCCCGTGAGCGTTTCCTCTCCGATCAGAACGCGGTAGAACACGCGATCTTCAGAGATACTGCCCAACATCGACAGCGCCGAATACGGCAAATCAACAGCCACCTCCCCTTGTTCAGAGTAAATGGCATCCGCGATTGAGGTCGCCGAGGCGAGCAGGATGTTGTCTTGGGTGTCTGCAGCCGCACGTTCGGCCACCGCGCGAACCACGAGGAAAAAGGCAAGCGACAAGAGTGCCGCCATGGTAAATAGCTGGAGCAACAACCGTCGGCGGATTGACGTGCGGTACGAGCGTCGTTTCATGTAGCTTCAACCAGACGATAGCCAAGGCCGCGCACGGTTTCGATCCGCGCGCCCGAGCCTTCGAGTTTGCGCCTAAGCCGCCCGATATAAACCTCGATTGCGTTTTCCGACACATCATCGGAAAAAGAAAATAGCCGATCCATGAGATGCGATTTTGAGAAAATTTGCCCGGGCGAGGTAAAGAATACCTCCAAAAGCCGTAGCTCGCGATTGCGCAAAGGATGCGACTCGCCTCCCGCACGGATCGCCCCTGCAAGCGAATCAAGTTCGGCACCACCAAAGCTCCGGACGTTGTCAGCAACCCCGCCCTGTCGGCGCAAAACGGCGCGGCAACGGGCCTCGAGTTCGGTAAAATCGAAAGGTTTTGTAATGTAATCATCCGCCCCCAAATCGAGCAATCCGACCCTATCAGAGACCTCCGAACGGGCGGTCAAAACGATCACTGGCGTGCTGTTTGCGTTGCGCCTGTGACGGGCCAAAAAGTCTCGGCCATCACCGTCTGGAAGCATGATATCCAGCAAAATAAGGTCATAGGGCGCGGCGTTGATACAGTCCTGCGCGGAGGCCAAATCTCTTGCGTGATCAATGGCGTGCCCGTCCAGCGCCAGACAATCCATTACGGCCTGAGCCAAATCCATGTTATCTTCGACCAGAAGAAATCGCACGCAATGCTCCCTTGCGATGATCATGACAGGTTCGTGTCAGGTTGGTTAGCGCAACTAAGCATGTGCGAGCGAAGGCTCGGATGTCAAATGGGAGGAAACAATGACGACACGTTTTGTTAGAGCGCTCATGACGAGTGCAGTAATCGGACTTGGTGCAACCAGCGCTGCCACGGCGGCGGAATGTATTGCGCCAGCCAACCCCGGCGGCGGCTGGGATTTCACATGCCGTCAAATCGGCAAAATCATGCATGACATCGGCGCGGTTGATAGCCCGATTCAGGTTACAAACATGGCAGGCGGCGGTGGCGGCCTTGCGTTCAACCACGTGGTTGCAGAGCGCAATGACGACGCCGAGTTGATCGTGGCGGCCTCTTCGGCCACATCCACGCGTTTGGCGCAAAATGCTTATGCCGGAATGACAGCGGATCAGGTGCGCTTTGTGGGCGCGATCGGTGCAGACCCCGGCGTAATTGTTGTTGCCAAGGATAGCCCGTTCCAAAACCTCGGTGACATGATCGACGCGATCAAAGCAGACCCGGGTTCTGTTGCCTTTGCTGGCGGCTCTGCGGTTGGCGGCTTTGACCACCTCAAGCCTCTGATGCTGCTTCAGCGCGCAGGCTTCACTGACATCACCAAGATCAAATACATCGGTGTTGACGGCGGCGCAGATGCGATCACCCAAACTATCGGTGGCTTTACCCAAGCCATGACCGGTGACATGTCTGAAGTGGTTGGCTTCTTGAATGCTGATGAAGTTCGGGTTCTGGCGGTTCTCACCGAAGAGCGCATCCCCGGCTTTGACGATATCCCGACCGCCAAGGAGCAAGGCTTTGACGTTGTTGCTGTGAACTGGCGTGGGCTCTATGTGCCGAAGGGCATTTCGGATGACGACTTCAACAAATGGGCAGACCGCCTTCAAAAGGTTGCAGACTCCGATGAGTGGAAAGAAGCCATGGCCGCAAACGGCCTTGCCCCATTCACAATGGTCGGCAGCGACTTCCAAGCCTACGTTGACGGCCTGGTAGCCGAGATCAACCAGCTGTCCAAAGACATCGGGGTTATCCAGTAATGGCAAGTGACCGGATCTTTGGTCTGGTCATGGCCGTTGTGGCGCTCGCATATATCGCGAGCGCCACACAAATCCAGACCAGCTTTTTGTCAGACCCTGTCGGACCTAAGGCCTTTCCCATCGGAATCGGAATCGTTGCCGCGATCTGTGCCTGTTTTATGGTCCTGAAGCCTGACCCCGAACCAGAGTGGCCTGCTGCGCGCACATTCGGCGCAATCGCACTCTCTGTTGTGGTGCTTGTGGCCTATGCCTACGCGCTTAAACCGCTTGGTTTTCTTATCCCGACAGCCATCGCCGCTGGGTTTCTGAGTTATCAGATCGGGCCGAAACCCGCCCGTGCTGCTGTTGCTGGGCTTGGTCTTTCTGCGGGTCTTTACGTTGTATTCAAATACGCCTTGGGTCTCGGGCTTGTCCCCTTCCCCAAAGGCCTGTTCTAACCGGAGCGGCACATCATGGATATTCTTGCAAACCTCTCATTGGGGTTTTCGATCGCCCTGTCGCCCTACACGTTGATGCTGGCAGTGGTCGGCTGTTTCCTCGGAACAATCATCGGTGCGCTGCCGGGACTTGGGCCTAGCAACGGCGTTGCGATCCTTATTCCTGTAACCTTCACGCTTGGACTTGATGCGACCTCGGCGCTTGTCTTGATGACCGCGGTTTACTACGGAGCGATGTATGGCGGGCGGATCAGTTCGATCCTGCTTAACATACCCGGCGATGAACCTGCGCTCATGACCACGCTCGATGGATACCCGATGGCCAAGGCCGGTCGCGCGGGCGATGCGCTCGTTCTTTCTGGCGTTGCATCCTTCGTTGGCGCTCTTCTTGCGACCATCGGCTTGATGCTCTTGGCGCCGATGCTGGCGCGGGTGGCTTATGTCTTTGGTCCTGCGGAATACTTCGCGCTATACTTGCTAGCCTTCTGCACACTTGGCGGCATGGCGAGCAATAACCAAGCGAAGGCTGCGCTCGCCTCATGCCTTGGCCTCGGGATCGCGATGATCGGTGTGGACAGCTCCTCGGGTATGCCGCGCCTCACAGGGGGCAACCTGCACCTCTTTGACGGGATCGATTTCCTCGTTGCTATCGTCGGGCTCTTTGCGATTGCCGAAGTGTTCTTCTTTATCGAGGGGCACGGCAAAGGTGGCGCTGTTGGCGCGACACTTAAGAAGGTCCGCGTGCCCTGGGCCGATATCTGGTCTACGCGTTGGACAATGATACGCGCTTCTGGCGTCGGGTTTATCGCAGGTATCTTGCCCGGTGCGGGAGCTTCCCTCGGAAGCTTCCTCGCCTATATGAGCGAGAAATCCATAGCGGGCGAGAAAGGCGGTTTTGGCACCGGTGTTCCCAAAGGGATCGCCGCACCAGAGGCAGGCAACAACTCCGCTGCTGGCGGGGCGCTTGTTCCAATGCTCACACTTGGCGTGCCTGGTTCGGGTACAACAGCTGTGCTTCTCGCGCTCCTGATGACGCTCAATATCACACCGGGGCCGACCCTGTTTACAGACAGGCCCGAGGTTGTCTGGGGGCTGATCGCATCGCTCCTCATTGCGAACGTGGTGCTGCTTCTGATGAACGTACCGATGGTGAAAATCTTTGTGCGTATCCTTCAGGTGCCGCCGGCAATCCTATTGCCCGGAGTTACCATGGTGTCTTTCGTGGGGATCTACTCGCTTTCAGGAAGCTACTTTGACCTCCTGCTGATGATC
Organism: Halocynthiibacter sp. C4; assembly: GCF_028823805.1. NCBI lineage: Bacteria > Pseudomonadati > Pseudomonadota > Alphaproteobacteria > Rhodobacterales > Paracoccaceae > Halocynthiibacter > Halocynthiibacter sp. C4. The sequence goes on from NZ_JAPEIE010000002.1 coordinate 571,837, forward strand.
GCGTTTGGTCTTCTTGGCTATGTGCTGCGCAAGCTTGATATACCGACGGTTCCCGTGATCCTCGGCATCCTACTTGGCGGTCATATGGAAGACGCGTTGCGCCGCGCGATGGTGATTGGTGAAGGCGATCCTGCCTATCTCTTCTCCTCTCCGATTGCGATCGGGCTTTGGGTTGCAGCTATTGCAGGCTTCATCGCTCCGATGTTCCTGCGGAACGTATTGAAGAAACCACAGAGAGTAACTGACTAGTATGTTAAAGGTGCTCATCCCCTCCGGAGCCCTCGGATTGAACTATGACAAGGCCGCGCTTGAGCGTGGCCTTGCCATGAAACCAGATATTATCGCTATTGATGGCGGCAGCACAGATTCCGGCCCCGCATACCTCGGCCAAGGGGTGTCAAAATACGCCAGAAGCTCGACGAAAACGGAATGGCGCGGGCTGATGGAAGCGCGCGCTAAAGCGGGCGTTCCGCTTGTGATCGGAACTGCCGGAACGTGCGGCACCGACACCGCGGTTGATTGGCTCCTCGACATAACGCGCGAGATCGCTGACGAGTTGGGACAGACGGTTAAGATTGCGGTCCTACGGTCATCTCAAGATCCTGCAAAAATGGTCGAGGCTTTTGAAGACGGCCGTATCTCCCCTCTCGGTGCAGCGCCTGAAATCGACGCTGAAACCATAGCGTCCTGCACCAACATCGTTGCCCTTGCTGGCGCGGAGCAAATCGCCGCTGCCATTGATACAGGCGCGGACATCATTATCGCGGGCCGAACAACCGACACGGCCACGATCGCCGCTCTCCCTCTGATGCGCGGCTTGCACGCGGGCGCGGCATGGCACGGCGCAAAAATTGGCGAATGCGGCGCGCTCTGCGCCACCAACCCGCAATCAGGCGTGGCGATGATCGAGTTTGATGACCAAGGCTTCACAGTTTCCCCCATGGCCGAGAATTCCGCCGCCACCCCGCATACGGTTTCGGCGCATATGCTTTATGAGAACTCGGATCCGTTCATCCTCTATGAACCCGGCGGATATCTTGACGTGACGCATGCGAAATACACCGCGCTTGATGCTCGGCGCGTGCGCGTAACGGGCTCTGAATGGCACAAGACATCGCCCTATACCGTGAAGCTCGAAGGCGCGCGGGTTGAAGCTTTTCAAACCGTGTTGCTCGTTCTTCTGCGCGACCAACGCTATGTTGAAAATGCGCAAATCTGGGCCGATGACATTCATCAAAAATGCTGCGCCAAGGTCGAAGATCGCATGGGACTGGCAACTGATGACTATAGCATTGAACTGCGGTTGATCGGGCAGAATGCAAGCTTTGGTGCGCTCGAAACCAACCACGCGCAAGCGCCCGAGATCGGAGTGCTTGCCATCGTAAGCGCTAGAACCCAGGCCCTCGCCGAGGAGATCGGCCAAATGCTCAACCCCTACCTGCTACATCACCCGTTGACGCAACAAGAAGAGCAACCGACATTCGCCTTCCCGTTCTCGCCCGCGAGCCTGAACCGCGGAGCGGTGTATGGCTTCTGCCTGAACCACACCCTGTCGCTGGATGACCCGATGGACGCATTCTCGCTGGAGGTGATCACACATGGCTAACCTCCGCGACATTGCCTATAAGGTACGCTCCAAAAACGCAGGGCCATTTTGGCTCACGGTCGACATATTCTGCGGCTCCGAAGCGGCCTTTGAACAGATCACCATGGGGCTATCGACCGAACGCGTAGCGCGCACATTTGGTGTGGAAAGCGCGACAATCAAACGCTTTGAAATTCCCTCCCTTAACGTCGTAAAGTTTTCCTTGCCGCGCCCCGCAATCCAAGGCGCAATTAATGACCGCGACATGCATGGCGCCTCATGGGCAGCTCTTTTGTCCGAAGTCTCTTTGAACTAATCCTGCCCGCGCAGATGTAAAAAACAAGGCAACCCAAATGCGCATCTATGCGGTCTCTTTCCTGATTGGTATCGGCGGTGCAGCCCTCGCGTGGCTTCTGAAATTTCCCGCGCCTTTCCTGACGGGGCCTGCGTTTTTTGTCTCGCTGGCTGGTGTGCTCGGGGTAAAGACCGATGTGCCAGACATTGTGCGAAACGTGGTTTTCGTGATTATCGGTTTGGCGCTTGGTTCCTCTGTTACGCCGGAAATCCTTGCAGCAGCAGCAGCTTGGCCGGCGAGCCTCATCGGTATGTGTGCCGGAGTTGCGCTAATTATGCTGACTGGTGGCTTCATGTTTCAGCGGTATTTCGCGATGGACCGCGAAACAGCCTACCTCGCATCAAGCCCCGGACACCTGAGCTATGTCCTCGGGTTCTCGACCGATGTCGGGGCCGACACGGCGATGATATCCATGGTGCAATCAATCCGTGTGCTATTCCTGACGCTGCTTGTTCCAGTCGCTGTCGCGCTATTAACGGACGCGGATATGACAATGCCAATCCCCGTTGATACGCTACTTTCGCCAATGCACCTTGGCATATTGGCAGCCTTGGGCACGGGGCTTGGTCTGGTTTTTCTCAAATTGAAGCTTCCCGCTGCACTCTTGCTTTCAAGCATGTTCGTTTCGTCTTTCGGACATGGTTCGGGCCTCACCCCCGGACAGGTTCCAACCGTTCTTTCGGTCATTGCCTTTGTCACAATGGGCACGCTGATTGGGTCGCGATTTAGCGGTGTGAGTCTTGCCATGTTGCGCCGCGCCGCAGTTGCTGGATTGCTCTTTACACTACTTGCACTGGTGATCGCGGTGGTCTTTGCCGGTCTCGTTTCGCTCTTTACGCATTTGCCGTTTTTGGATGTGATCATTGCCTTTGCACCAGGCGGGCTTGAAACCATGGTCGCCATGGCCGCCATCGTTCAAGCAGACCCCGCCTATGTGGCGCTGCATCATGTGGCGCGGCTCTTTTTCCTCAGTGCCTTTGTACCGTTTGTGCTGACGTGGAACCGCAATAAGCGGTAAGTGCGCGGATGGCCTGTAAGCCGGATTCTGTCCTCACTGCATGACACAGCGATGGATGACCATTCTTCTAGCCCTGCTGTTACCAACAGGGTCAAGCTGCCTACCCGGATCTTCTGGACCGAAGCCGTCCTGCGGGTTGCCCCGCGCGAGATCCCTATTCGGCATTGCTCCTGGTGGGGCTTGCCATGCCAGCGATGTTACCACCGCCGCGGTGGGCTCTTACCCCACCGTTTCACCCTTACCCGCCACGGTATCGCTTGCACGACCTGTAAACGGGCGGTCTGTTTTCTGTGGCGCTTTCCCTCGGGTTTCCCCGGCCGGGCGTTACCCGGCACCATTCTTCGTGGAGTCCGGACTTTCCTCGCGGTGTTGCCACCCCGCGGTCATCCGGCCATCCGCACGGGGTTGAGTTAGGCGCTTCGACGCGGCGGGTCAACTGGTAAGGGCGGGATATTGGCGGGCAAGTGCCTGAATCTGCGCCATATCCGTTTGGTCAAGCGCACCATCGTAGTGTGGGCGAAATCTTTGGCGAAACGCAGAGAGCAATGCGTCAAATGGGGCATCCGCCGGATAGCCGAAGGTGCGTGCGGCGGATTGGAAATCATCGGGTTTTGGCGCTGCATCTCGTGCCTCCCCCGCTTCGAGCCAAATCGAAAGCCCCGCAAATGCGAGCCGCCGCCAATCAAATCGTGCCCCCGGATCGCCCTTGCGCGCTGGCGCCATATCCGAATGGCCGATCACGCGCTCTTTTGGGATACAGCGCCGCTCCATAATATCACGCATCAGCCTCTCCAACGCGTTCATCTGAAGCGCAGAAAACGGAGTTTTGCCGGTATTGGCCAATTCAATACCGATAGAGCGCGAGTTGATGTCATTCACACCGCCCCAAGCCCCAGCACCCGCATGCCACGCACGCGCATCCTCATCAACAAGCTGGAATATATCACCTTTTTCCGAAATCAGGTAATGGGCGGAAACCTCAAATTCTGGCGAACACAGGCGTTCTGCTGCCGCCTCGCAGGTGTCCATTGCGGTATAATGCAGCACGATCATATCAGGCACCGCATCGCCTCGGCGCGGGCCGAAATTCGGAGAAGGTCTTTGGATTATCCTCAGCGGGTCAGAGGCCATGGCCTGCTCCCCCTTTTAGCCACCACGCGCCGCGCGGAACGGGCTTGGATCCCAGTAGCAGGCAAAACCATCACCATCTGGGTCAACACCCCGACGATCTTTTTCGGGGCCGCCGTTGTTCAGAAAATCAATCTGCGCCTGATCCGAGGATGTGTAGCGCCCACAAGCTTTTTGGAAACGCGACATCGATGGGTTACGGGACCGCGGGTAAATCTGTTGGCCCACGGAATTTGTCGTGTTCAGCGCAAATGCAACAATCGAAACGGCCTTTTTGGTGCTGCCACTGCGCGACGGGAGCGCAGTTGGTTCGATTTCCTGATACTGCGCGCGCTGACGCGCGAGGCGCTCCGCGTCGCTTTCAATGGTTTCGCGCGCTGTAACGGCGTCGAAGTTCTGCTCATCAGAAATACCGATCGGGCTGGCCGAACGCTGATATGTTGGGCTACCGCTGGTCGAGACAGTCCCCTGCCCCTGAAGCGCGGAATCAAGCTCAGTGGAGACACCGCCGCCACCATACGACTCATCCGAAATCACGCCGGTTTGAATGGGCGATCCTTGCAGAGCATCCGATGTATTATAACCATCGTATCCGGAATTCGGCACGCCTGACTGACAGGCCGCCAGAACCGCAAGTGATGCTGCTGCAACATATGTCCGCATGAGAACCCTCTAATCCGTTGTTCCGTATTGGTTTACCACCAATTCGCCGGTTTGGAAACAAATCCTGCGGATTGCTCAAGCGCATAGGCTGTGTTGAGCAGGTCGCCCTCTTCCCATGGCCGCCCGATAAGCTGCAACCCAAGCGGCAGCCCCTGAGCGTCGAGCCCAGTCGGAACCGAGATACCTGGAAGCCCTGCGAGGTTCACCGTCACGGTAAACACATCGTTGAGATACATCTTCACAGGGTCCGCATCGGTCATTTCGCCAAGGCCAAAGGCCGCAGACGGCGTAGCCGGTGTCAGGATAGCGTCAACGCCGCTGGCAAATACATCATCAAAGTCTTTCTTGATGAGCGCACGCACCTTACGGGCACGGTTGTAGTAAGCGTCATAGAAGCCCGCAGACAAAACGTAAGTGCCGATCATGACGCGGCGCTGAACCTCGTGACCGAAGCCCTCGGCGCGTGTCTTTTCGTACATATCGTCGATACCATCGCCAGCAGAAAGCGTTGCGCGGTGGCCATAACGCACGCCGTCATAGCGCGCGAGGTTGGACGACGCCTCGGCTGGTGCAATCACGTAATAGGCAGGTAGCGCGTATTTCGTGTGCGGCAGGCTGATGTCGACAATCTCTGCCCCTGCGGATTTGAGCATCTCGCGCCCTTCCGCCCAGAGGGTTTCGATCTCTTCGGGCATGCCGTCCATGTGGTATTCTTTTGGGATACCGATCTTTTTGCCTTTGATGTCTCCCGTCAGCATGGCTTCGAAATTCGGAACAGGCAGATCGGCACTTGTACTGTCTTTCGCGTCATGGCTCGCCATGGCTTCCATCATTATCGCCGCGTCACGCACGGTTTTGGTCATTGGACCCGCCTGATCGAGCGAGCTGGCAAAGGCCACAACGCCCCAGCGCGAGCAACGCCCATAGGTCGGCTTGAGGCCAACAATACCAGTAAAGGCAGCAGGCTGGCGGATCGAGCCGCCGGTGTCTGTTCCTGTTGCAGCAAGGCAGAGATCCGCAGAGACCGCACTTGCGGAACCGCCGGAAGAGCCACCAGGTGTAAGCGCAGCATCGGAACCTTCACGGCGCCACGGGTTTACCGCGTTTCCGTATGTCGAAGTTTCGTTGGAGGAGCCCATAGCGAACTCATCCATGTTGAGCTTCCCAAGCATGACCGCGCCACGGTCCCAGAGGTTCTGGGTAATGGTGCTTTCATACTCTGGCTTGAACCCTTCAAGGATAGCAGAGGCCGCCTGGCTCGGCACACCTTTGGTACAGAAGAGGTCTTTGATCCCCAGCGGGATGCCGCACATATCGGGCGCATCACCTTCGGCAAGGCGCGTATCGGCGGCGGCGGCTTGTGTCTCGGCAATCTCGGGCGTGTTGTGCACAAACGCGTTGAGCGCACCAGCCTTATCAATTGCTGTGAGGCAAGAGCGAGTCAGCTCAACTGCGGAGAAATCCTTGGCGCGCAGCCCGTCGCGGGCCTCGGCAATGGTCAGCTTGTTAAGATCGGTCATTATTCCACCACCTTCGGAACGGCAAAGAACCCTTCGCGGGCATCTGGCGCATTGGCCAGCACTTTTTCCTGCTGGTTGCCATCGGTCACAACGTCTTCGCGGCGCTTGAGGCGCTGCGGGGTAACGGATGTCATGGGTTCAACGCCGTCAACGTCCACTTCGTTAAGCTGTTCGATAAACCCGAGGATGGTGTTGAATTCTTCGGCCAGCGCCGGAAGGGCGTCATCGGCTACGCGAATACGGGCCAGCTTGGCCACGCGCGCGGCGGTATCCTTGTCAATCGACATCGGGGTCTCCGTCAGCTCATATAATTTCGATCCCCTGCATTTAACCCGCAGATGCGCCGCCCGCAAGGCCACTTGCCGCCTTGTGGCGCACATAGGTTCGGATCATGTGGCCCAGCATCAGCGCGTTGAGGATATGCCACAAGAAATGCGTCCCAAACGGGATCGATCCACAGAGCGGCTCATCTAGTGCCCGCAGGGTGATTGAAACGGTCAAAAGCCCTGCCCCGATCAGCAAGCCTTGGGCAGTCTGATGTTGTTTTTGCCAAAGAATAAGCCCGTAGAGCGCGATCAAAATCGCAACCGAGCCATATATTGCGTTTGCACCAAGGCCTGGTGCGATTTGCCCAAGGAGCCATGACACGCCAATCGCATAAGGAAAGAACCCGACAACGCCGAGCAGAGCCATCCATTTCGGCCAACCGAGGTATTCGGCATTAGCTAGATACACATAGGTTAGAATAAATATCAGGATCGGGATCACATCCGCCATCGACGCCCATGCCGTAGCGAAGGTGTGAAAGAGGAACGAGCCAACCCCAATGATAATCAACTCCGCCGACAACAGCCGCGACAGTGGCAAAGTCGATGCCCGCCACGCCAGCAAGCCCATAAGGACGAAGGCAAGGTTGGTTACGGCATTGATTGGTTCAGCCCAAAACTCCGGGCCGAGACGCTCGCAATAATCGTTAAACTGCTCTGTCCAGTCCATAGGTCACCCGAAAAGGATTATCAGCCAAGCCAAGCCCGCAGCGATCGCGGTAATGGCAACCGCAGCGCTACCGCAATCTTTGGCGGCCTTGGCCAGTGGATGATGTGCGGGCGAGGTATAGTCAACGCATCGCTCAATCGCCGTATTAAAACATTCCGCTGCCAGAATAAGTACGCCCAGCGCAATGATTAAGGCGCGCTCGACCGGTGAGAGATCAAGTGTCAGCGCAAAGCCCGCAGAGATGATATTGGCAAAGACCCACTGTTTTACGCTCGATTCTTCTCGCCACACGATGAGCCACCCCTCCCAAGACCAGCGGCACCGATCCGCGAATTTGCTCCATTCGCTGCGCAGAAAACCTGCTTCCTCGTTTTGCATGTCGCGCCTCCCTTATCTCTGCTCAATTCGCCTTTGCCAGATTCTCCGCGTTCTCAAGATAATGCCGCACCGCGTCCTGAACCCGTCGGAATCTGTCACCGCCAAGATGCGTGCCGCCATACCAGCGTGTCACCACGATGATATGCTTCTCCAACCCTTCGCGCTCCAGCATCCGCAAGATGATTGCGCCCGCGCCGCCTTCTCCATCGTCGTTTTTGACGGGCCCCTCTGGCAGTAACGCAGCCCAAGTGTTATGAGTTGCTTTCGCGTATTTTTTCTTGCGTTTGAGTGCCTTGATAAAGGCCAGCGCCTCGTCGCGGCTGGCAACCGGCCCGCCAGACACCGCGTATTTGCTACCGCGATCGGTTAGGAATCCTTCAAATTGCTGCATCACATGTTCAGCACGGTGTTCTGGACCGCACGGATACGTTGCGGGTTTGCAGGGTGCGAGCCGAGGAATTGATCCCCCGGATCAGGCAAACGCGTAAAGAACAGCACACCCGTCATAGCGTTATATCCCGCGCGCTCCGCAATCACGGCCCCAAGCCGATCAGCCTCAAGCTCGTGTTGTTTGGAGAATTGCCGCGAGCCAACAAACCCACCAAGATTCTGCGCCGCTTCAACAGCCGAAGCGTTCCCGCCAAAGACTGCCGCCGCAAGTCCGCCGATCATCGCGCCGCCCATGGCCAGTTGCTGTTGCTGGGCGAGGTGACCACGGATGTGGTGCGCTGCTTCGTGACCAACAACAAAGGCAATCTCGTCGCGGTTATACATGCTTTCAAGCAAAGCCGCCGTCACCACGAGTACAGGGCGCCCCTTTTTGTTCACAAACTGAAACGCGTTAGCGGGCTGGCCTTTGCGATCATCAAAGACGATCAGGAAGTCACACGGACCTTTGGGAATATATTGCTTGCATGTCCGCTCCGCGACGGGCTCCACACGGCTTACAACCGCGCTGAAATCGCTACGCGACACGCCTTTGGCGGACGCAGGCCGCGAAACATTCTCTCCTTGAGGCGCCTGCTGCTGAGGAGTAGGTGTCGTCTGCACACAGCCCGCCAAGGCCATCCCGCTGACCAAAGCCGCCATGCCGAATTTACCAAGCCTAAATCGCATGTTTGCGTCTGCTCCTTGCTATTATCCTTGCCATCGCGGTCGTTTTACCCGCCTGTCTACGCAAATTTGCCCGTCTTTTGACAGGCTTGCAATCCCCGCGTCAGCTTTTACAGTCAACCTATGTTTACCATTGAACACGATTTTGACGCCACCGTCGTCACGCTTGTTGACGAAGGCTCCCCCCATCTCGAAGAAGACGTGAAAATTCAGGCTTTTGAAGACTGCTACACGGTCGAGCAATGGGACCCCCACAGCCGGACTATGCAAAAGATCACCTTCTCGCATACCCAATTACGCGAACTCGCCTCTGCGCTTGATTTGCCCGAAGGGAGCTATCGGTTTGTGCCTGAGGATGAGGCTGGCAAAGGTTAGCGGCTGATCCGAAAGGTTTTGTCGCGAGATGTGGCCCCGCGCACCAATGTGAGCGACGATTTCGACACACCAAGCGCCTTGGCGAGCAGTTTCTGGACCGCAGCATTGGCTTTGCCATTTTCTGGAACCGTCGTGACATAGACCCTCAGCGTCTCGCCCTCTTGTTTGACCATGTTGCGGCTGGCCTTTGGCGTCACGCGCACAGTGATCTCATCTCCAGGCGCCGTAAGGCTTCCGATCTCTGGTTTGGGCATAACGTGTCCTGCTGTAACGACTGAGGGCAAGTTATCTCGCGCCCGCCTCTCTTGCTATCGGAATTTCCGTCAAAGGCTTGCAACAGGTCAGACAATCCGCCAAGTCTCTTGAAAATTCAGCGCCATGGCCCACATGCCATCCAACAGTTAGAGAGACCATGCCCCAAGAAAACCCTTCCGCCCTCGAATTCCTGCTTTCCCGCCGCTCGCGCCCTGCGAAAACGCTCGCGTTGCCGGTTCCGACCGAAGAGGAGCTGCGCCCGATCCTGACTGCAGCGGCTCGTACCCCTGACCATGGCAAGCTGGAGCCGTGGCGCTTTATCGTGCTGCAAGGGGCGGCACTTGCGCGGCTCGCTAACCTTACAGAGGAACGGGGTAAGGCACTTGGGATCGAAGAAGCGAAGGTTATCAAAACCCGCGCGCAATTCGCAGATGCGGGGCTTGTTGTTGCTGTCGTCTCCGCGCCCGTTGTTTCGGAGAAGGTTCCGCATATCGAACAGGTCTACTCCGCGGGTGCCGTTTGCCTTGCCATGCTCAACGCCGCGCTTGCCGCAGGCTGGGGCGCAAACTGGCTAACTGGATGGATGGCGTTTGACGAAGAATTCCTCACCCAAGGGCTTGGCCTTACAGAGGACGAAAACATCGCTGGCTTCATCCACATCGGAACTGAAACCTCCGCTCCGCCAGAGCGTCCGCGCCCTGATCTCGACAGCCTGACAACTTGGGTCAACACGTGATAATTTCCAGCTTTCTCAAATCCTTGGCGCAGCTCAGCGACCGCCGCTTCCGCAATGTGATCTGGAAAGGCGTCGGGCTTAGCCTGCTTCTGCTTGCTGCGATCTATGCACTATTCGTCACTGGTCTGAGCTTTGTCACGCCTGACACGATCACGCTGCCGCTGGTGGGTGAAATCACCATTGTTCAGAGTCTCATCACTTGGGGGTCGTTCCTGTTGATGATGGTGCTGTCGGTATTCTTGATGTTCCCAGTGGCCAGTGCGTTCACCGGCCTTTTCCTCGACGAGGTTTCCGAAGCTGTAGAGGACCGCCACTACCCCGCGCTTCCGCCCGCCCAAGGCCAACCAATCGGGGATGTCATTGTTGATACGGCGAATTTTCTCGGGTTGATGATCGGCCTGAACATCATCGGCCTGATCGTCTTTCCCTTTACGGGGCCGTTTGCGCCGCTCTGTTTCTTTGGAATGAACGGGTTTCTGCTCGGACGGGAATATTTTCAGATGGTCGCAATGCGCCGCATGGATCGCAAAGACGCCCGCGCCTTGCACCGCGATAACGGGCTGACGATCTGGGTTGCCGGTGGATTAATGGCGGTGCCGTTGGCGATTCCTGTCGTAAACCTTTTGGTGCCTGTGCTGGCCGCTGCGACGTTCACCCATATTTTTGAAGCCGTTAAAACCCGTCAGCGGGTGTAATTCACGACCCGCTAAGCGGATCCGGCCCCATACGGTTGAGCCAGTCAAAGTCACGCACGGTGATCGTTTCGGTCACGATGATGGTAAACAAAATGCCCCAAATCACGGCGGCAACCAGCGTCACAATCAGCGCGCGCTTTTTGAGTTGCGGGTTCGCGGGGGCGGATTTCGGTGTACCGGGCGTCACGTCGCCTGCCTCATCCTGAGACTTAAGCCGAATTGGCAGAACCACAAACAGCGTCATGAACCAGACAACTGCATAAAGTACGAGTGCGGATGTAATCGCCATGTTTAAACCTGCTCCAGCTCAACGAGAGTGCCGTTGAAATCCTTGGGATGCAGGAACAAAACCGGCTTCCCATGTGCGCCGATCTTCGGCTCGCCAGTCCCCAGTACGCGCGCACCGTTCGCTTGAAGCCTGTCCCGCGCGGCAAGAATATCTTCAACTTCGTAACAGATATGGTGGATCCCGCCAGATGGGTTTTTCTCAAGGAAACCGGCGATCGGGCTATTTTCTCCCAGTGGATACAGTAGCTCGATCTTGGTATTTGGAAGCTCGATAAACACAACCTTCACCCCATGATCCGGCTCATCTTGCGGCGCGCCAACATTTGCACCCAATGTGCCTTCGTATTGCGCCATTGCCGCCTCTAGGTCCGGCACCGCAATCGCAACATGGTTAAGACGTCCGATCATCGCGCACTCCTTAGTTTCCCTGTGGGTGTTATCCATCGAATACCCCTGTGACGCAAGTGACCGCATGCCGCAATCACCAAGCGTCACCTCGCCGCTAGCCGGGCGTTAAGGAACCATTAGCCATTCTTGCCTCTAATGGGAGTCGGAAGCGATTCCTCCCGATCGCTCGCCCCACGACAATTGAAACCCCTCGAACACAGGAAAAGGATATGGATGACCTAGAATGCTTCATGACCAACCCGCCCCCAACGCCCACACGCCCGCTTCTTGGGCTCACTGTTCTCATCGTCGAGGATAGCCGCTACGCAAGCGAGGCAATGCGCATGCTCTGCCTTCGGAGCGGCGCGCGTATCCGCCGCGCAGATAGCCTCGCCTCTGCGCGCAAACACCTTCGTGTTTACCGGCCTACGGCTGTGATCGTGGATATGGGGCTGCCTGATGGCTCAGGAGCAGAGTTGATTGCCGAGCTTTCCTCGGTTGCGCCACGTGTTGGCGTGATTATCGCCACCTCTGGTGATCCCGCCACAGAGCCCACCGCTTTGGCCGCTGGCGCTGATGGGTTTCTTGAAAAGCCGGTTGTAACTCTGACCGCATTTCAGGAAGCAATCCTTGCCCATCTTCCAGAGGAGAACCAGCCCCCCGGCCCGCGTCTCGTCAATACAGACGAAATCACCCCTGACCCAATCGCGCTTCAGGATGACCTCGCACATATCGAAGACGTTATCGCACATGGCGCAGACGGCAACACACGGGCCTATCTGACGCAATTCATGTCGAGCATCGCTCATTCTGCCAACGACGAACCGCTTGCGCGCAAAGCAGACGGGCTGCTCTCTGGATCATCCAAGCCACCCTCGGCTTATGATGTCTCCGCTCTTCTGAGCAGCCTCAGAACCCGACTAGACCTTCATGCCGTGATGTAAGCGCGCCTAAAGTTCGGGATCGTCCGCGACACGCACGAGAGCGGTGAGATCGGCCAACCGTTCAATCTGGCGGCCGCGCGTATCGAAGTTGTCGAGCGAGAGCCATGTCGAGAACGCCGACTTGAGCGCAGGCCACTCCTTATCGATCGCCGCAAACCACGCGGTGTCGCGATTTCGGCCTTTGTAAACCGTGGCCTGACGAAACACGCCCTCATAGCTTAGCCCGAGCCTCTGTGCCGCGCGACGGGACGCAAGATTGAGCGCATCACATTTCCACTCGTAGCGGCGATAACCGGCTTCAAAAGCCCACTGCATCATCAGGAACATCGCCTCTGTTGCGGCGCGTGTACGTTGCAGGGTGGGCGAGAAATTGATGTGACCAACCTCAATGCTGCCAGACTGGGGCGTTATGCGCAGAAAGCTCGCAACACCGCCTAAGGCACCAGTTTCCAAGTCGCGGATGGCATAGAAAAACGGATCATTCTGCCCCTCAACGCCGCGCATCCAGCGGTGATAGGCAGGCAGAGAGGAAAACGGACCATAAGGGAGGTAATTCCAGATTTCATCGCTCGCGGCATTCGCTTGGTACAGCCCCGAGGCATGTGCATCCGCATTGAGCGGCTCCAACTGCGCGTAGCGGCCCTTGAGAATAGCAGTTTGGGGCATCGGCGGCGGCGTCCAATCAGGAAGTGGTTCGCCGAATATCTTGGAACCTGTCATTGCCTCTCCCCGTTTTTGCTTGAGGTTTTATTGCCTTACCAACGCTTAAAACCAATCGTCGCAAGGATTGCCTGCTTCCGCCCTAAATTTGCCCAATTCGAGCGTCAGTTAAAGACCTATATTAAGCTAAAGGTCTATTAAATGTCTGCGACTGCTCAAATTTCAGAGAAACCCGCCCGAATGACGAAAGTCGTTGAATGGGGTGTGTTTGGCTTCGGATTTGTGAGCCTTGCTCTTGCCATTGCCATGACCGTATTCGCGCCGGACCTCCCTGCGGCGCAGAACAGAGCAGCGGCAATCGACAACGGGCTCACTGTTGAGCGTGTAAATCTCTAGCAGACCGAATTAACCAATGTACCAACGGAAAAGCGGGCGCTCAATTTGGCGCCCGCTTTTCTTTGTTTTGAGTGTTTCCTAGTCTTGCGGAATAACGCGTAGACCAAGCTCCATAAGCTGATCAGAGAGCGGCTCACTTGGTGCGCTCATCATCAGGTCTTCGGCCCGCTGGTTCATCGGGAACATGATGACCTCACGGATGTTCGCCTCATCTGCCAGAAGCATCACGATCCGGTCGATCCCTGCTGCGCACCCACCGTGGGGCGGAGCGCCGTATTTAAACGCGTTAACCATGCCGCCGAAACGTTTGTTCACCTCATCCGCGCCATAACCGGCGATTTCGAAAGCTTTGTACATGATCTCTGGGCGGTGGTTCCGGATGGCACCAGACACAAGCTCATAGCCGTTACAGGCAAGGTCGTATTGATAGCCGAGAACTTCGAGTGGATTGCCTTCGAGCGCTTCCATCCCGCCTTGCGGCATCGAGAATGGGTTGTGCTCGAAATCAATCTTACCGGTTTCCTCGTCGGCTTCGTAGATCGGAAAATCAACAATCCATGCGAATGCAAACCGGTCTTTGTCGGTGAGGCCAAGCTCCTCGCCGATCACATTCCGCGCGCGGCCAGCGACAGCCTCAAAGGCTTTCGGTTTGCCAGCCAAGAAGAACGCAGCGTCACCAACACCAAGACCAAGCTGCTGGCGGATTGCTTCGGTGCGCTCCGGGCCAATGTTCTTGGCCAGTGGACCAGCGGCTTCCATGCCCTCGCCCTGATCACGCCAGAAGATATAGCCCATACCGGGCAGTCCTTCGCCTTGGGCGAATTTGTTCATCCGGTCACAGAACTTGCGGCTACCGCCCGTTGGCGCAGGAATGGCGCGAACTTCTGTGCCTTCGTTCTCAAGCAGCTTCGCAAAGATCGCAAAGCCGGATCCGCGGAAATGATCAGAGACAACCTGCATCTTGATCGGGTTGCGCAGGTCGGGCTTATCAGAGCCATACCACAGAGCCGCATCACGATAGGAGATTTGCTCCCATGTCTGATCGACCTTCTTGCCGCCGCCGAACTCCTCGAAAATACCGGTTAGTACGGGTTGGATCGTGTCAAACACGTCTTGCTGGCTGACAAAGCTCATCTCAAGGTCGAGTTGGTAGAAGTCAGTTGGAGAGCGGTCCGCGCGCGGATCTTCATCACGGAAACACGGCGCAATCTGGAAATATTTGTCAAAGCCGGACACCATCATCAGCTGCTTGAACTGCTGCGGGGCTTGCGGCAACGCATAGAACTTGCCCGGATGTAGGCGGCTCGGCACGAGGAAATCGCGCGCGCCTTCTGGGCTAGAGGCCGTGATGATCGGCGTTTGGTATTCGCGGAAGCCTGTGTCCCACATGCGGCGGCGCATGGACGCAATCACATCGGAACGCAGCTTCATGTTGTTCTGTAGCTTCTCACGGCGCAGGTCGAGGTAACGGTACTTCAGGCGCGTTTCTTCTGGGTATTCCTGATCACCGAAGACCATCAGTGGCAGTTCTTCAGAAGCGCCAAGCACCTCTAGATCACGGATAAATACCTCGATCTCGCCAGTAGGGATTGCGGGGTTGATGAGACTATCGTCCCGCTTCATCACGTTGCCGTCGATGCGGATACACCACTCGCTGCGCACTTTCTCAAGCTCGGCAAACACGGGGCTATCTGGGTCGGCCATAACCTGCGTAATGCCATAATGATCGCGCAGATCGATAAACAACAGGCCCCCGTGGTCGCGAACACGATGGACCCAGCCCGAAAGACGGACTGTCTCGCCGACATTGGCGCTCGTGAGTTCAGCGCATGTGTGGCTGCGATAGGCGTGCATGGCGGATTCCTTTGATAGTCTCTCTATATGTCTGGTCGATGCTGATACATCGGTTTAGGTGG
Organism: Halocynthiibacter sp. C4; assembly: GCF_028823805.1. Lineage (NCBI taxonomy): Bacteria > Pseudomonadati > Pseudomonadota > Alphaproteobacteria > Rhodobacterales > Paracoccaceae > Halocynthiibacter > Halocynthiibacter sp. C4. The sequence goes on from NZ_JAPEIE010000002.1 coordinate 587,245, forward strand.
GCAAAGTCAAGGGAGACACGGGGGAATAAGGTGCAAAGAATACACACATTGGCGGATTAAAGCGGCAATTGTTGCAATCGCTGGTCAGCTGAGGGCGGCAAACCTATTGTGGAACGATATTGTAACAACAAAATTAAGCGGGTATTTTGCGCCCGCAACGAGCAGACCTTATGACGAAATCGACCGACAAACTCCTTGTCGTGTGCATCATTATTGCAGCAACGCTCCTGTCAGCATGGATGTTTGATTCTTCACGCGCTGGCGATTTTCAAGCACTCTGGCTTGCTGGGGAGTTCTATCAACTCGGTCAATTCGATCAGATTTACCCGCCCGACACCGAGTTCTTCACAACGCGCCCATCGCCCGAATGGATTGCCCGCGTCGCTGCGGATGGGCAGGAAACAGCGATCTATTCCTATATCTATCCGCCGCTTTGGGCAGCGCTCATGGCGCCGCTCACCACAGTGACCAACTTTCAACTGGTTTCCGAAATTGCAGGTTACCTAAACCCGGCACTACTTGGCGGGATGCTGTTCCTTGCATGGCGGACCTGCACGCGGTCGGGGATGCAGGGGCTTCCGGCATGGGGATTTGTTGCAATCGGCTATGCGATTTTCTTGACAACAACCATTGGCCTCATTGGGCTTGCCGAGAACCAAGTACAGATTTTCGTAAGCTTCCTAATCCTTCTGGCGCTTGAACGGGAACAGGCAGGCGCACCTGTTAGCGCAGGCGTAGCAATGGGTTTGGCGGCAGCACTCAAGCTTTATCCTGTATTTCTCGTGCTGTTCTGGCTTGCGCAAGGAAAATGGCGGGTCACGGTAATTGCAACCACATTTGGTTGCGTGCTCGGAGCACTATCCATCGCACTGACAGGATGGGAACTGCATGCGATCTTCCTTGAGCAGTTGGCGCTTATCTCAAATACCTTGCTGCTCAACTCGATAAACTACGCATTTGAAGTTGGAATCGCAAATTTATGCTGCCAAAATCAAATGAGCTTTGTGATTTCCTCATCAGCCGATTTATCAAACGGCGTCATTGGCGGCCATCTTTCCATGGCAAAACCTGACCTTTGGGCCATCGTTAGTAAAGGCTTACTTCTAATCTCGCTTACCATCTTGGCATTGATATCGTTTCGCCTGCGCAAAAAACAAACTTCAGCATTCTGGCCATTGGCGCTCTGCGTTATCCCTTTGATAAGCCCTTTGGGCTGGTCGCATCAGTTTCTCCCCGCCGCAAGTTTTGCACCTTCATTACTGGCTCTCTTCGGCTGGAAAACGGGAGCACAAACAATCGCCATCGCTTTCATTCCGACGATGCTTGGCTTGACGCCTATTTGGAACGCGCTAACGACGGGCACCAATTTGATCCAGTTTGTTGGACTTCTTTGTATGCTTGCTTATGCGGCAACATGGGGGATCGTTTTAAAACGCCAGGTAGCAACGTTTGCCGAGGAACCAGTTTGAAACCGAGGCTCTTACACTGCAACGAACTCGGATTACTCACCGCACTCACGCTCTGTATTGCATTGTTGGTAGCTTTACTCTGCTGGCGCTCGGCCAGAACCCAGCACACCTATTGATCGGGATTCTGCTATCGATGAATACCTTTGCTAAGTTCGCGCTAGAACTTGCGCCTTGGTGGGTTTATGCGATTTTGCTGCTCACCCTGGCCGTAATTGGGAGTTCTCGCAAGCTGACTGTTCACAACCTCGCGAATGCTTTCTTCGCGATTTTCCTCTGCGCTGCACTCACCTTCATGTTTAGCATGATCAAAGTCCAGTTTCCCAAACTAATGCCATTTTGGGCAGACCCAATGCTCACCCAAATTGACCAGTTTCTACATTTCGGGAACAACCCGCGCGCGTTACTCGCTCCTCTCGCGAGCATTAGCCCCGATACGCTCGAAATCATCTACCACAGTGGCTGGGTTTTCTTGGCAACATTCTTTCCGGTGCTGCTTATGGCTTTTGACCCCTGCGAAACACGGACGAAGCAGTTTATTTTACTTTGGGCAAGTTGCTGGATTGTGCTGGGCAACTTACTCGCAGTCGCCTTTATGTCAGCAGGACCGATCTTCGCAGGGCTCGTTGCAGGCGTTGATCCAGACATCCACTCTGCTGCAATAACCTATGTTGATCAGGAAAATGCCTCTTTCCTGCGCCACCTTCGCGAAGAACTGTGGCTGGTATACACAAAGCAAACAGAATTTGTTGGCGCAGGTATATCCGCCTTCCCCTCCGTACATGTTGGGATGGCGAGTGTCCTTGGACTATACATGATCCGAGTTGGCCGTGACGTAGGGCAAAACACCAATAAGCGCAGCACGCAAGCTGTTTGGAAATGGGCTGGGCGCATCGCCGGACTTAGCACCATCCTCCTCTTTCTCGTCCTCTCCGTTTACCTCACGTGGCACTATGCGGTGGATGGCTATGCCGCGCTCATTATCATCATCGCACTCTATGCTTTGATCCGCCGAAGCTCACTCTTTAGCAAAAAAGCGCAGATTCATCCTTCATCGGGCTTGAACATGCCAAAGGCATAGCTATAACCCACGACAATTTGCTCATTTTCGCTGTCTGGGGTCTGCTATGCCGAAAAGAACCGATATCAAGTCAATCATGATTATTGGGGCGGGGCCGATTGTGATTGGTCAGGCCTGCGAGTTTGACTACTCAGGCGCACAAGCGTGTAAAGCGCTGCGTGAAGAAGGGTACCGCGTTATCCTCGTCAACTCGAACCCCGCGACGATCATGACCGATCCGGGCCTTGCAGACGCAACCTATATTGAGCCGATCACTCCCGAAGTTGTTGCAAAGATCATCGAGAAAGAACGCCCCGATGCGCTGCTGCCGACGATGGGCGGGCAAACTGGCCTCAACACGTCTCTGGCGCTTGAGGAAATGGGTGTGCTCGACAAGTTCGGCGTGGAAATGATCGGCGCTAAGCGCGAAGCTATCGAAATGGCCGAAGACCGTAAGCTCTTCCGCGAAGCGATGGATCGCCTGGGCATTGAAAACCCGAAGGCAACCATCGTAACAGCGCCCAAACTCGCAGACGGCAAAGCTGATCTGAATGAGGGTGTTCGCATTGCCTTGGATGCGCTCGAAGAGATCGGCCTCCCTGCAATTATCCGCCCTGCCTTTACCCTTGGCGGTACTGGCGGCGGCGTGGCGTATAACCGCGAAGACTACGAACATTACTGCCGCACTGGGATGGATGCTTCGCCGGTCAATCAGATCCTCGTGGATGAAAGCCTCTTGGGGTGGAAAGAATATGAGATGGAAGTTGTGCGCGACACCGCCGACAACGCCATCATCGTCTGCTCTATCGAGAACGTTGACCCGATGGGCGTTCACACCGGTGACTCGATCACAGTGGCCCCTGCACTGACGCTGACGGACAAAGAATACCAATTGATGCGGACGCACTCGATCAACGTTCTGCGCGAAATCGGTGTGGAAACGGGCGGCTCCAACGTGCAATGGGCAGTGAACCCCGCCGATGGCCGTATGGTTGTCATTGAGATGAACCCTCGCGTGTCTCGCTCCTCCGCGCTAGCCTCGAAGGCCACAGGCTTCCCGATTGCCAAAATCGCGGCCAAGCTTGCGGTTGGCTTTACGTTGGACGAGCTGGACAACGACATCACCGGCGTCACTCCGGCATCGTTTGAGCCAACCATCGACTATGTCGTCACCAAGATTCCGCGCTTTGCCTTTGAAAAGTTCCCGGGCTCGCAGCCAAACCTGACCACAGCGATGAAATCCGTGGGCGAGGCGATGGCCATCGGCCGGACCATTCACGAAAGCCTGCAAAAAGCGCTGGCGAGCATGGAGACAGGCCTCTCCGGTTTTGACGAGGTCGAGATCGATGGCGCCCCAGAGAAATCCGCGGTCATCAAGGCCATCGGTCAGCAAACACCTGATCGGATGCGCACCATAGCGCAAGCGATGCGCCACGGCCTGAGCAATGATGAAATCCACGCCGTCACCAAGTTTGACCCGTGGTTCCTTGCCCGTATCCGCGAAATCGTCGAGACCGAGCAACGTGTCGCCCGCGATGGTCTGCCGATGGATGAAAAGGGCCTGCGTAGCCTCAAGATGATGGGCTTTACGGATGCACGCCTTGCCAAGCTCACAGGCCGCGACGAAGCCAACATCCGCCGCGCGCGTCGCAACCTCGGCGTTAACGCTGTGTTCAAACGGATTGACACCTGTGCGGCCGAGTTCGAAGCGCAAACGCCCTATATGTACTCCACATACGAAGCGCCAGCGATGGACGATGTGGAATGCGAAGCCCGCCCGAGCGACAAGAAAAAGGTCGTTATTCTGGGTGGCGGCCCCAACCGGATCGGCCAAGGGATCGAGTTTGATTATTGCTGCTGTCACGCCTGTTATGCGCTGACGGATCAGGGGTATGAGACGATCATGATCAACTGTAACCCTGAAACGGTTTCAACCGATTATGACACCTCCGACCGCCTCTATTTCGAGCCTCTGACGTTTGAGCATGTGATGGAAATCCTACGCGTTGAGCAGGAAAAAGGCACCCTGCACGGCGTAATCGTTCAGTTTGGTGGCCAGACTCCGCTCAAGCTCGCCAATGCGCTTGAAGCAGAAGGCATTCCAATCCTCGGCACGAGCCCGGACGCCATCGACCTTGCCGAAGACCGCGAGCGCTTCCAAGCTCTTGTGAACCGTCTTGGACTGTTACAGCCCAAGAACGGCATTGCCTCCACAGACGCGGAAGCGATCAAGATTGCCTCTGAAATCGGCTTCCCGCTGGTGATCCGCCCGTCTTATGTTCTGGGTGGCCGCGCGATGGAAATCGTGCGCGACATGGCCCAGCTTGAGCGCTACATCGCAGAGGCCGTGGTCGTTTCAGGTGATAGCCCTGTGCTGCTTGACAGCTACCTCTCCGGCGCGGTCGAGATTGACGTAGACGCGATCTCTGACGGCAAAGATGTACATATCGCTGGGATCATGCAGCACATCGAAGAAGCGGGCGTTCACTCTGGTGACTCCGCCTGTTCATTGCCGCCCTACAGCCTCTCGCAAGAGACAATCAAAACGCTCCACGAACAAGCGCGCGCACTTGCTCTTGCGCTCAACGTGGTTGGGTTGATGAACATCCAGTTCGCCGTGAAAGACGGGCAGATTTACCTTATCGAGGTAAACCCGCGCGCCAGCCGGACCGTGCCGTTTGTTGCCAAAGCCGTAAACAGCCCCATCGCCGCCATCGCCGCGCGTGTTATGGCCGGAGAGGCGCTTTCCGGGTTCGACCTTGTCGACCCTGCGATCGACACTTACGCGGTCAAAGAAGCGGTTCTGCCATTTGCGCGTTTCCCTGGCGTTGATACGATCCTCGGGCCGGAAATGCGCTCCACAGGCGAAGTCATGGGCAGCGACAAGGATTTCCATCGTGCTTTCCTTAAGGCGCAAATGGGTGCCGGCGTTGAGATGCCAACCAAAGGGCGCGTGTTCCTCTCGATCAAAGACGCAGACAAAAACGCCAAGATGCTTGAAGCGTGCGTAGCGCTTCTTGAACTTGGGTTCGAGATTGTCGCCACCCGCGGCACTGCGGATTGGTTGCAGGAAAACGACCTTGCTTGCACGGTGGTCAACAAAGTCTATGAGGGCCGTCCGAACATCGTCGATCAGCTCAAGAACGGCGAGATCGCGGTTGTGATGAACACCACCGAAGGCACGCAAGCGGTTGAAGATTCACGCGAAATTCGCGCCGTTGCCTTGTATGACAAGATCCCATACTTCACCACCGCCGCTGCAAGCCACGCGGCCGCCTTCGCGATGAAATCGCGTATTCAGGGTGAGATCAAGGTACGCGCGCTTCAAGAGTAAGCGCCCCATACACAAACAAATAAGGCCGCCTATTTTGGGCGGCCTTATTTGTTGTCGATTGCAGAACCGAACTATTTCTTGGAAACCCGCGCGCTCAATTCTTCGGCGCTTTCAACGCGCTCGGAATAGCGATCCGTCAAATAGTCCGAGCGCCCGCGTGTCATGACGGTAAACTTGAAAAGTTCCTCCATCACATCAACAACACGGTTATAAAATGGGCCCGCATTAAGCCGCTCGCCGTCAAATTCGAGCCACGCCTTGGCGATTGAAGATTGGTTCGGGATCGTAATCATGCGCATCCACCGTCCCAAAATCCGCATTTGATTGACCGCGTTAAAGCTCTGTGAGCCGCCACTTACCTGCATCAGAGCTAGCGTTTTACCCTGTGTCGGACGCACACCGCCCATCTTGAGCGGAAGCCAATCAACCTGTGTCTTGAGGATACCGGACATTGTTCCGTGCCGCTCCGGGCTGCTCCAGACCATTCCCTCGGACCAATTTGCCAATTCGCGCAGTTCAACCACTTTGGGATGATCATCATTGTCATCCTCTGGAAACGGCAGGCCGCGCGGGTCATAAATCTTGGTTTCTGCGCCCAAATGGCTCAAGATACGCGCTGCCTCCTCAACAGATTTACGCGAGTAGCTAACGTCGCGCAGGCTGCCATAGAGCAGCAAAATCCGTGGCGCGTGGCCGTCATCATCGGCTGACTTAAGGGCATCAATGTCGATTTTGCCAAGGTGATTGAGGTCGACTTGCGGAATATCAGCCATCAGGATTACTCACTTCATGTTCAAGGTTGAGCTTCATATCAAGCAAAACCTTCTGGAGTTCCAGTGTTTCCCGCAACAGGCGCTTGGCTTCGTTGATCGTGATTTTGCCATCCTCAACCGACAGCGTGTATTCCGCCATCAACATCGCAAACCGCTGCGAAAGAGCGATTACATCGCCGTTAACTCCGCCGCTGGGTGCGTTACGGCGTGTTTGGTCGTAGGACAGCGTAATCCCCTTGAGTTCCGATAGCGCGCTTGTCACATGCGGAAAACTTGCCACCTGCTCAAGTGCGGCCACGGCATCAATGGGCATGAAACGTTCGGCGTGGTCGTCATGCTCGGAATAATACCGGCCCAGCGTCGCCTTGGACTTCCCCGTAACCTTGCAAGCAGCCTCGACACCAACGTCTTTGACTAGGGATTCTGTATGTTTTTTCAAATAGCTCGACACGATACTCATATGCGCTGTGCCCTTCGTGACTTTTACGGGGAACTGTCGACAAACATTCCCATTATGCCGCGCGAAAGGCAATGTCATAACAGGACCGAGGGGTCATGAAGCGTTTTTGCGGGTTTCCCCCTCCCCGCACCTGCCTATGCTTCGCGGCCTCTCCACATGATCCCGAAGTTAATTTTCGCGCCTTTATCCACAGCATTTTGCCCTCTCGATCTTGCCCGACTTTCGGGTGCGCGCTAGGGTCCGACATGGCCAAGCTTTACTTCCATTACTCGACAATGAATGCAGGGAAATCGACGATTTTGCTGCAAGCCTCCCACAACTATATCGAACGCGGGATGCAGACCTATCTGCTCACGGCGCGGTTTGATAATCGGGCAGGTGAAGGGCGCATTGCCTCGCGGATCGGGATCGGCGAACCAGCAGATACATTCGAGACGGGCGAAGACCTTTTTGCCAAGATCAAGACGAGACTCGCGGTTGGCCCCTGTGCATGCGTGTTTATCGACGAAGCGCAATTTCTTGAGCAAGATCAGGTTTGGCAATTGGCCCGCGTGGTGGACGACCTTGGTGTTCCAGTGATGTGTTACGGGCTGCGTGTGGATTTTCAGGGGGCGTTGTTCCCCGGATCAGCGGCACTGCTTGCGCTCGCCGATGAAATGCGTGAGGCGCGCACAATTTGTCATTGCGGAAAGAAGGCCACGATGGTTGTGCGCCAAGATGATGCAGGGAACGTATTGCGCGAAGGCGCGCAGGTTCAGATCGGCGGCAATGAAACCTATGTCTCGCTGTGCCGCCGGCATTGGCGCGAGGCGATGGGCGAAAACGTCACCAGCCTCCCCCGCGCCAAAAGCGCTTAGACTTTGTTGGGCGGCGCCTTGCCGTCAAGCGCGGCAATCAGGTTATCCAGCGCCATCATTCCCATGTTTTCGCGCACTTCAAGCGCCGCCGTACCAAGATGCGGCAACAGTGTTACGTTATCCAGAGCACGCAGAGCTTCTGGAACGAACGGTTCCTGCTCGTACACGTCAAGTCCCGCCGCGTGGATCACCTTGTTTTGAAGAGCAGAAATCAAAGCAGGCTCATCAACCACGTCCCCACGGGAGATATTGATAAATATGCCCGTCGATTTCATATCGCGGAAGGCATTGCCATCAATGAGGTGATGCGTTTCCTTGCTTCCAGGAACAGCAACAACCACAAAATCGGCAGCGCCAAGTGCTGCTTCAAGCGTTGGCATCTGTTCGGCAGGAACACCCGGTTCTTGCACGATTGAGCGGTTGTAGAACACAACGTTCATATCAAAGCCGTAGTGGCAGCGTTTGGCGATGGCCTTGCCGATCCGGCCCATGCCGATGATCGCGACCGTCTTGCCGGTAACATGTGTGCCGAGCATCTGAACGGGCCCCCAACCCTTCCAACCGCCAGCGCGGGTGATGCGCTCCCCTTCAGAAGCTCGCCGCGCGGTCATCAAGAGCAGCGTCATGGCGATGTCGGCTGTGGCGTCCGTCACGGCCCCGGGTGTGTTACTGACAAAAACCCCCGCTTTTGCCGCAGCGGTGGCATCGATATGGTTATACCCCACACCAAAGTTCGCCAAAATCTTGCAGCGCGGTTTGCCTGCTTGCTCAAAGCACGTTGCGTCGAAGGCATCGCCAAGCGTGGGTAGAATACCGTCGTATGTTTGAAGCGCATCGGCGGCTTCGTTCACATTCAGCGGAGTAACGTCATCGCGCACGGTCACATCAAATTTGGCGCGTGCAGCATCAAGGACTTTATCAGGTAGGATACGGGTGATCAGGATTTTCTTCATTTTATTCCTATAGGTTATAGGGCGGTATTATTATGGGTCGCGCGCAGGCTACCGCAACGCGAGATATATCAAAAGAGCCTTGCGCCGTTTGGCACCGATTGATCTGGCCCGATCAAAACGACCTCGCCTGCCTCATCCGGCACACCAAGAACGAGGATTTCGGACATGAATTTGCCGATTTGGCGCGGCGGAAAGTTGACAACCGCCATCACCTCTTTGCCGATCAACGCATCCGGGTTGTAATGCACCGTGATCTGAGCGCTGGATTTCTTGATGCCAATCTCATCGCCAAAATCCACCCAAATCTTGATTGCGGGCTTTCGCGCTTCTGGGAACGGTTCAGCCTTAACAACGGTGCCTTTACGAATATCGACTTTGAGGAAGTCGTCAAACGAGATGGACTCGCTCATTGCGCCAACTCACGACTACGGTCAGCAGCAGCTTTGACGGCGCGGGCAAGGAGATCGGGGAACCCGCATTCCTCGTCCATCAAGACCTCAAGTGCAGCAGCAGTTGTTCCCGCTGGACTGGTCACATTCACACGCAGCTCGCTTGGCGTTTCGCTTGCATCCTCGGCCAGTTGCCCAGCGCCGCCAACGGTTGCTTTGGCCAGCTTCATCGCCAATTCAGGGGGCAGCCCTTCAAGCTCGCCCGCCTTTGCCAGCGTTTCTATGAGGTGGAATACATAAGCAGGCCCAGACCCAGACACCGCCGTAACCGCATCCATCTGGCTTTCGTCATCAAGGCGAACCGTTTGGCCCACAGCCGCAAGGAGGGATTCTGCGGCATCGAGCTGCGCGCTATTCGCGTGTGCATTGGCGACAAGCGCAGTTATTCCGCGCCCAACTGCAGCGGGTGTATTCGGCATCGCGCGAATGATTGGTGTTTGTGCGCCCAACACCGCCTCATAACTTGCGATGGTGCAACCTGCAGCGACCGAAACAAACAGTGTCTCGCCATTCCCTAGAGGTTTCAGAGTTGGAAGCGCGTCTTGCATCATTTGCGGTTTAACCGCGATCAAAACCACCGCCGGATTTTCTGGCACGCCTTCGTTTACATGTGCGCCAAGCGATTGGACCCAGTCCGAAGGATTAGGGTCGAGTATCCAAACGGAATTCGCGGTGAGGCCATTCTCAAGCCATCCTGCAAGCATCGCAGACCCCATCTTTCCACATCCTAACAGGACGATGCCGCGGCTTTTGATTTCTTGCATGAATGCTCTCCCTCTTACGTTCGCGAGAGAGACTAGGCCCGTCCGTAAGCCTCTGCAATGGCAACTTGCATCGCTTCTTCGGGCGATTGATTGCCCCAGTTCACCAGTTGGAATGCAGGGTAGTATCGTTCGGACGACATGACCGCCGCCGAGATCAGCGTATCAATCTGCTCAACACCAGCTTGCTGCCCGCCCGACAGGACAAGGCCATAGCGATAGACCATCAACCGCTGCTCGTGCCAATAGGTGAAAGCGCCCGCCCAACAGGCATCGTTCACAAGGTTCAGCATCTCGAAGAACTTCGGCAGCTTCTCCTCTGGCGGGTCCATTTCAAAGGTGCAAATCAGGCGAAGCGTTTCATCCTGCGGGGACCATGCCAGAGTTATGGAATATGTGCGCCACTGCCCTTCGACGGCCATTGCAATCTGGTCGTCGGCGACGCGGTCAAACTCCCATGCATGATGTTGCGCGAGGGTTTCGACCATATCAATCGGGTGGATATCGTCGCTGCCAAAAAAGTCTTCCGTGAGTGACATTGCCCAGCCTCGATTGTTGTTCTGCCCGCGTTTGCCGCAAGTATTCGGCGCCTACACAAATTAAAGGGGAGGCACCCTGCCCTTACACTAAATATGGTGTGCGATGGAGGTGGCCCTGTAAAGGAAAATATCTGTGGATATATCAATAAGTTGTGGATAACGCGCGGATGACGGCGCAAAAAACGCTATATATTGCGCATATTCGGCGAGAGTCGCCCAGAAACGCAAAAGGCGCCCGAAAAGGACGCCTCATACAGTCAAAATATCGGTGAAATTCGGTTAAGCTTTGCCCGAATCCTTTTTCGGAGCCGCCTTGCGCGTTGTTTTCTTAGCCGCAGGCTTTTTCACTGGCACAGTTTCCAGCGCATCAAGACGCGCCTTCAGGGCTTCGTTCTCTTCGCGGGCTTTTTGCGCCATGGCGCGTACCGCATCAAACTCCTCGCGCGACACGAAATCGCGGTCTGCCATCCAACGGTCAAAAAAGCCCTTCATCGCAGTTTCCGCCTCGTCCCGCGCGCCTTGTGCCACGCCGACGGCATTGGTCATCAGTTGCGAGATATCGTCAAAAATCTTGTTGCGCGTCTGCATGGGTGCTCCTTAGCGGGCTGCTGCGAATAAATCACTCTGTTGCAAACTATATGGGGGCAACTCCGCAAAATCGCAAGCTTGACTTCCCCGATTTGAGCGAGGCAGATAGGCGCATGCTGGCTGCTTTACCATTCCCCGATATTTCGCCCGAACTCTTTTCGTTTTCAATCGGAGGGTTCACGCTCGCGCTGCGCTGGTATGCGCTGGCTTATATCGTCGGCATCCTGATCGCTTGGCGGTTGGTCGTGGCAGCACTTAAACGGCCTGCGCTTTGGCCGAATGACACCCCGATCATGGAACCAGCCAAGGCCGAAGACCTTCTAACGTGGATCATCATCGGTGTCGTTCTGGGCGGACGGCTTGGGTATGTCCTGTTCTACCAGCCTGCATACTACCTCGCGAATCCACAAGAAATTCTGATGTTTTGGCAAGGCGGCATGTCGTTCCACGGCGGCTTCCTTGGTGTTGTGGTTGTGTCTTGGATATTCGCCATTCGCAACAACACACCCCGCCTCAATCTCGCGGATGTCCTGACAATGTCCGCCCCCATCGGCTTTCTACTTGGACGGCTTGCAAATTTCATCAATGCAGAGCTTTGGGGGCGGCCAACTGACGTTCCTTGGGGCGTGATCTTCCCTGGGTCAGAAGCGAATTATTGCCCAGGGACAATCGGCGAAATTGCTGGTGGGTTCTGCGCCCGCCATCCAAGCCAACTATATGAAGCCGCGCTTGAAGGTTTGGTATTGGGGGCGCTTCTTCTCTGGCTGGTCTTCCGCCGAAAAAGCCTGAAGATGCCCGGCCTAACGTTTGGTGTTTTCCTCATCGGATATGGCGCGGCGCGGTTCGTTGTTGAATTTGTCCGCCAGCCAGACAGCCAATTTGTAACGGCGACAAACCCCAACGGATATGCGCTTCAACTCGGAGAGTGGGGCCTCACACGCGGGCAAGAACTTTCGGTGCCTATGATCCTCGTTGGTGTGGCGCTCATCGTCTATGCAATGCGCAAAGCTCCCTCGAAAGAGCGCGCATGACCGACACGCCCAAAGACTTGACCGATCACTTAAAGGCGCGAATCCTCGCCAATGGGCCGCTCACTATTGCGGACTACATGAGCGAGTGCCTGCTTCATCCGACGCTTGGATATTACACAACACGCGATCCGCTTGGGGCGTCAGGAGACTTCACAACAGCGCCGGAAATTTCGCAGATGTTCGGCGAGTTGATCGGCCTTTGCCTTGCCCAGACGTGGCTTGATCATGGTGCGCCCGCCCCCTTTGCCCTCACCGAACTTGGCCCCGGTCGTGGAACACTCATGGCCGACATTCTGCGCGCCACTGCCTCTGTGCCGGGTTTTCACGCCGCAGCGCGCATTCATCTTATCGAGGCGTCAGATACGCTCCGTACCGCGCAAGCCGAGGCATTGGACGGCCACAAAATTGACTGGCACTACCAGCTTTCTACCCTGCCCGAAATACCGCTTTTACTTGTGGCAAACGAGTTTTTCGATGCCCTCCCCATTCGCCAATTCTTGCGCGATGAAGGTAATGCATGGCGCGAGCGGCGTGTTGGCTTGGTCGATGGCAAGCTCGCATTTGGTGCTGGTGACCCTGCCGAAGTCCCGGCTCTCTCTGGGCGGCTCGCCGAGACCAAGCAAGGGCAACTCATTGAGATTTGCGCCGCTGCCGAGGCCATCGCCAGCGAAATTGGCGCCCATATCTCTGATCACGGCGGCGCTGCACTCATTATCGATTATGGCGATTGGGCAAGCTACGGCGATACGTTCCAAGCCGTGAAATCCCACAAGAAAACATCGCCCCTTACAACACCCGGCCAAGCCGATCTTACCGCGCATGTGGATTTCGCCGCTCTTGCAAATGCCGTGCAAGGGGCCGCATCCTGCGCTGCCACGGCAATGATTCCACAGGGCGTGTTTCTTGAACGCCTCGGGATTACGCACCGCGCGCAGCAATTGGCACAGGCTCTTTCCGGCGCAGCGCTTGAAAACCACATCGCTGCACATCGGCGCTTGACCCACCCCGATGAAATGGGGAACCTCTTCAAGATACTCGCCCTCTATGACGGCCGATTCAGCCCGCCGCCCGGATTGCAAACATGACGCTCGAAATCCTCACAAGTGACAGTCTCGCCCCTCTGCGCCACGGGTTCTTCACCCGCAAAGGCGGCGCGTCTTCTGGCGTTTTTGCAGGGTTGAATTGTGGCACCGGATCATCCGATCAGGCTGATATTGTTGCGATCAACCGCGCGCGCGTCGCGGAGGCCATGCAGGTTCCGACAAGCCATCTCTGCGGTGTACATCAAGTGCATTCCGCCGATGTTCACATAGCCGAGGATGCCAGTCCTGCGCCAGCCAAGGCGGACGCGATCGTTACCAAATCACCGGATATTGCGCTCGCGATTCTCACAGCAGATTGCCAACCCGTGCTTTTCGCCGATTACGACGCTGGCGTCGTTGCTGCGGCGCACGCAGGTTGGAAGGGCGCACTCAACGGCGTTTTAGACGCAACACTTGATGCGATGGAGACCCTCGGTGCGGACCGCGACAACACAGTTGCGGTTATCGGACCTTGCATCAGTCAGGCGGCGTATGAGGTTGGGCCGGAATTCTTTGACGAATTCATGTCACATGACGTTGAATACAGCCGCTTTTTCGCCCAAGGCCAAGATGATCGGATGCATTTCAACCTCCCTGGATTTGGCCTCTATTGCCTGCGAAAAGCAGGGATTGGCGAGGCAGAATACACCGGCCATTGCACATATGCGGATGCGGATCGGTTTTATTCCTACCGCCGCGCGACCCATAAAAAAGAGGCCGATTACGGGCGTCTGATTTCCTGCATTCGACTCTGAAACAATATTGCAGTCGAATCCCTGATTGGGTCGATTTCGGAAACAGGCTCCTGACGCCTGACCAGCCTTTGATTCTTGGGAAATTCGAGCATCAAGCCCACCGCGCGCACGCCATATTCCGTGAATATTGAAGCTCATCCGGAAACAATATTCGCGCAAAAACCTCATTACTGGCCGCAGAATTTACAATACAGGAACTCTCCTGCTACTCCTCAAAATTGACACATTGATAGGTGTTTCTAATCCTCGGTGGGGGGCCAACATTTAATGTTCGAGAGGACGTTACTATGAGACCCCATCATGCCGCGTCTGCCAGCGCGGCGAGACTTAGAACACACACACCATCCGCATTAAGACCACGCCCTGATAGGCTGGACCCTCGTTCTTCCGTACCGATGCGCCGCTTCGAGATCGCTTGCCTTGATCCGAACGGGCTTATCGACAACTTCACCAAAGTCGCCCCCTCCCTGCCTCTGTTTGAGGAGGCTTTCTCTGCTGTTGCGCACGGCGGGATTCTTCACACAGATGTCGGCCCGACCTCCGTTGAAGACCTTCTCCCGGGATACAAAGTTCAAACTGTGGACGACGGTTTTCAGGAAGTTTTGTGGATTGGCAGCACAATGATTGTACCGCAGCGCCTCGTTATGTCGGGCAATCAGGCCGAAGAGATGGGCAAACTGACTCGGATCTCGCCCGATAGCTTTGGTCTTGGTCGTCCGATGCCAGATTTGATGGTCGGCCCTGCTGCGCGCATGCCAATGCATAACCGCGCAAAGGGTAAGGTGCTCGCTCCGATCCGTGCGATGGAGAACAGCGAGACCGTAATTGGCATCACCCCTGTTTCACCCGTCAAAACTTATCACATTGGCTTTGCCGAGCATCACATCATCCGCATCAACGGACTTGAGCTTGAGAGCTATCATCCGGGCGATGACGCCGCGATGAGCCTGACCCACGAAATGGAAGAACTCTTTCTCGAGATGTTCCCGCATGTGGAAAAGATGAGTGATTTCGGCCCGCAATGCCTACCGCGACTGTCTTTCGAGGAAATGCAGGCGGGTGTCTCGGCCTATTCCGCAGCTTGAGGTATAGGGTTTGTGCAAAGTGGGGCGTTATGCCTCGCGCGCCAAACGCTCTTCGAGGACTTCAAAGGGAACACCCGGCTCATCTTTGGCACCGCGAATAACCAAGGATGTTTTAACGCTGGCTACGTTATGCGCCTTGAGCAGTTCGCCCGTCAGAAAGCTCTGGAATGTAGAGAGATCCGGCGCCGCGCATTTAAGGATAAAATCCACCTCACCGTTCAGCATATGGCACTCGCGCACCAGCGGCCACTCCTGACAAAGCGCTTCGAATGCAGCAAGGTCAGACTCGGCCTGTGACTGTAACCCGACCATAGCAAAGACCAGCACCTCAAAGCCCAAAGCACGAGAATGAACGTCGGCGTGATAGCCGCGAATATAGCCTTCATCCTCAAGTGTACGCACGCGGCGCAAACACGGCGGCGCCGAAATACCAACGCGTTTTGCAAGCTCCACGTTGGTCATACGACCATCGGCCTGAAGCTCGGCAAGAATTTTGCGATCAATCGGGTCGAGCTTGGCAACGGGCATGGCAACTCCTGAAGTTATGGGCAATACGGCGCGAGGCCAGTGAATTTGCACAATCGTACGCGACCCGCCAGCAACGCGCAATAAAATTTCACACCTCAGCAACAATCGAACCGAAACCAACACAAAAACAACGCTCCTGACATTCGCAAACTCAAGGGTTTTCGGAAGGGTTTCGCATCTCTATATGTATGCGACGCGTTGAAAAGGCCGCGCCGGAATTCGCGCATGTAACAGATTTTGATTCGAGAGAACGGGGGCCCCGATGGCCGATACACGTCACACAAAAGTTTTGATTATTGGTTCTGGCCCTGCAGGCTATACAGCGGGGGTTTATGCGAGCCGTGCCATGCTTTCGCCGATCCTTGTGCAGGGCATTGAGCCAGGTGGCCAGCTCACCACGACGACAGAGGTCGAGAACTGGCCGGGGCACAAAGAAATTCAAGGTCCCGACCTAATGGTGAACATGGAAGCCCACGCGCGCGCGATGGGAACAGAAATCATCGGCGACATCATTCTAAGCCTCGACACAAGCAAACGCCCCTTCACCGCCGTTGGCGACTCCGGCACAGTCTACACCGCTGATGCCGTTATTCTTGCGACCGGTGCACGGGCAAAATGGCTTGGCCTTGAGAGCGAAGAAAAATTCAAAGGCTTCGGCGTGTCCGCCTGTGCAACCTGTGATGGGTTCTTCTATCGCGGCGAAGAGATCGTTGTGATCGGGGGCGGCAACACCGCCGTTGAAGAGGCCCTCTTCCTCACCAATTTTGCCAGCAAGGTAACACTTGTTCACCGCCGCGATGAACTCCGCGCCGAGAAAATCCTGATCGACCGACTCGAAAAGAACGAGAAGATCGAACCACTTTGGTTCAATGAACTCGTTGAAGTGGTTGGGGACGAAAACCCGCTTGGCGTAACTGGTGTGCGCACCAAGAACACCAAGACAGGCGAGATCACCGAAATTCCGTGTAAGGGTGTGTTCGTTGCCATCGGCCACGCACCTAGCAACGAACTGGTGAAGGACGTGTTGGAAACCCACATGGGCGGCTATGTTGTGACAAAGCCAGACAGCACAGAAACCTCTATCCCAGGCATCTTTGCCGCGGGCGACCTGACGGATCATAAATACCGACAAGCTGTGACCTCGGCGGGAATGGGGTGTATGGCCGCATTGGAGGCCGAACGATTCCTCGCCGAAGCGTAAATTAAACGCCATTTGAACCTGCTTGCGGGGGCCGAGCGCTGCCGCAAGCACATAAAGACCCAATTATTTCTCCAACGGGTTTCAGAACAATTGCAACTTTCGGAAATTCTTCCCATAATCCCTGCAATTCGAACGATTTCCGCCTAAAATTTCTAAAAAGCCCACGGACAACTTGAATATTGTCCTTTTTACGGGCTATGCCGCGTCAAACCTTATGCGCCCCAATTTTCGGGGCTTTCTTAATTTGGACCATAACCGCCATGTCTCAAACGCCTCTTGCGCCTATTCCAGAGCTTTATGTCTCCTATGACAGCGCCCAAAAACTCAAACTCGAAGCAGCCGATCTCGTGTCGTGGGATCTGACACCGCGTCAGATTTGCGATCTGGAGCTTCTGATGAATGGTGGCTTCAACCCGCTCAAAGGGTTCCTCACCGAAGAGGACTACAACTCCGTTGTAGAGACAATGCGTTTGGCCGATGGAAGCCTTTGGCCCATGCCCATCACACTTGACGTGAGCGAAGAGTTTGCTGCTGGCCTTGAGGCCGGACAAGACATCGCCCTGCGTGACCAAGAAGGCGTGATCCTCGCCACAATGACAGTCACTGACAACTGGGTGCCGAACAAAGCGCGCGAAGCCGAAAAAGTATTCGGCGCCGATGATTCCGCCCACCCTGCCGTGAATTACCTGCACAACCAAGCTGGCAAAGTTTACCTCGGTGGCCCGGTCACAGGCATCCAACAGCCTGTTCACTATGATTTCCGCGCACGCCGCGACACGCCAAACGAGCTCCGCGCCTATTTCCGCAAAATGGGCTGGCGCAAAATCGTAGCCTTCCAAACCCGCAACCCGCTGCACCGTGCGCACCAAGAGCTTACGTTCCGCGCCGCGAAGGAAGCACAGGCCAACCTGCTGATTCACCCTGTTGTGGGCCTAACCAAACCTGGCGACATTGATCACTTCACCCGCGTGCGTTGCTACGAAGCAGTACTCGACCAGTACCCAGCCTCGACGACAAGCATGAGCTTGCTAAACCTCGCCATGCGTATGGCTGGCCCGCGCGAAGCTGTTTGGCACGGTCTGATCCGCAAAAACCACGGCGTAACCCACTTCATCGTTGGCCGCGACCACGCTGGCCCCGGTAAAAACTCCGCCGGTGAAGATTTCTACGGCCCATATGATGCACAAGACCTCTTCCGCGAGCATCAGGAAGAAATGGGCATCGAAATGGTCGATTTCAAACACATGGTTTATGTGCAGGAACGCGCGCAATACGAGCCCGCGGACGAAATCGAAGAAGGCGTAACCGTACTCAATATCTCGGGCACAGAACTACGTCGTCGTTTGGCCGAAGGTCTGGAAATTCCAGAGTGGTTCAGCTTCCCATCCGTTGTGAAAGAACTCCGCCGCACCCGTCCACCACGTGCCAAACAAGGCTTTACCGTATTCTTCACCGGTTTCTCTGGTTCCGGTAAATCGACCATCGCTAACGCGCTCATGGTCAAGCTGATGGAAATGGGCGGCCGCCCCGTAACGCTGCTTGACGGCGATATCGTGCGGAAAAACCTTTCCAGCGAGCTTGGCTTCAGCAAAGAACACCGCGATCTGAACATTCGTCGCATCGGTTATGTTGCAAGCGAGATTACGAAAAACGGTGGTATCGCAATCTGTGCGCCGATCGCGCCTTACGCCACAACCCGCCGCGCTGTTCGCGAGGAAATCGAGCAATTCGGTGCCTTCGTTGAAGTGCACGTGGCAACCAGCATCGAAGAGTGCGAACGCCGCGACCGTAAAGGTCTCTACAAGCTTGCGCGCGAAGGCAAGATCAAAGAGTTCACTGGTATTTCAGACCCTTATGACGTTCCTGAAAACCCAGAACTTTCAGTAGAAACAGAGAATGTGGATGTCGACAACTGCGCGCATCAGGTCATTCTCAAGCTGGAAAGCCTCGGCTTGATCAAAGCCTAACTAAGCGTAACAAAGCATAAAAAAAGGGCGTAGCTTCGGCTGCGCCCTTCTTGTTTTCCGATTATGATTGCGACGGTTAGTGTACCGTCATTGGCGTATAGTCATGCTCGCGTGCGAGGAAAAACGCCGTACGACGGTCGTTTACCAATGCAAGCTGCTCGCCATCTGCCTTATGAACCGAATAAACCTGATCCACATCGGGAATCTCGTCACGGATATCCTGAGGAAGGTCGGCCACATCAACAGCGCGGACATATACGATCCGGCTGTCAGCGTCGGGCAATTGGAATTTAGTGTGCATTTTCAAGCCCTTTTCCTACTCTTAACCTTTGTTAATTTTGATCGTCTGAACGATCGAATCCGGCACGGACCGAGTCAGATCAATGTGCAGGAGGCCGTTTTCGGTCTTGGCGCCGCCAACTTCAACCCCTTCTGCAAGCACAAAGCTTTTTTGGAACTGACGTGCGGCAATTCCGCGATGCAAGAAGATGCGCCCCTCGCTGTCTTCGCTCTGTCGGCCACGCACAACAAGCTGTTTGTCCTCGACCGTGATCGATAGATCGTCATCCGCAAACCCAGCAACAGCAAGCGTAATGCGGTAGCTGTTATCGCTCGTTTGTTCAATGTTAAAAGGAGGATAGCCATCGTTACCAGACTTGGCGGTCCGTTCCACGAGGCGTTCAAGCTGATCGAAACCCAATAGGAATGGGTGCGATCCAAGTGTAAGTTTCGTCATCGACGCGTCCTTTTCAAAAGCGACTGTCCAAAGCAGGCCCCGACCATCCGGCGACCGTTCTCTTTCAATATGGGGAGGCACTGGCTGAGTCGCAAGGGTTCGGGCGCATCACCTTCGGCAGCATCCCTATTTTCTTTCCGCCGCTCACGTTATGGGCTAGTTTTAACGAAAGTTAACGAGCGACTCGTACGAACACTATGACCGAAAACTCTGCTGAAATGTCTCATGAAGAGGTCCTGCGTGTGAAGCTCTCAGTTCTCACACAGGAGCACCGCGACCTAGACGCTGCGATTCAGGCGCTGGAGGAGAAACGGTCGACCGATCCGCTACAAGTTCGCCGCCTGAAGCGCCAAAAACTGGCTCTCAAAGACCAAATTCGCGCCATCGAGGACGAACTAACCCCTGATATCATTGCCTAGCGGTACGAGATAGCTATAGTGCCGCTTCGATTGCCGCCGCCGTTTACGGCACTTTAACCCTGCGACGGGAATACTATGACAGATGTAAAAGTTGGAATCATCATGGGAAGCCAGAGCGACTGGCCCGTGATGAAGCTTGCAGCCGAAATTCTTGATGAATTGGGCGTGCCTTATGAGAAAAAGATCGTATCGGCCCACCGCACACCGGACCGCCTTTGGTCCTACGGCAAAACCGCTGCGGAGCGCGGCCTCAAAGTCATCATCGCGGGCGCTGGCGGCGCGGCGCATTTGCCCGGCATGATGGCCAGCAAAACACGTGTGCCGGTTGTTGGCGTTCCTGTTCAGACCAAGGCGCTTTCAGGCGTGGATAGCCTGTACTCCATCGTCCAGATGCCCAAAGGTTTCCCTGTTGCAACGATGGCTATTGGCGCCGCAGGTGCGGCAAATGCTGGCTTGATGGCCGCTGGTATCCTCGCCAATGAGGATAGCGCCCTTGCCGAGCGGCTTGACGATTGGCGCGAAGCCCTCGCTGCCTCAATTCCAGACGAGCCACAAGATGACTGATTTCATCCTGCAAACCGGCGCGACCATCGGCATTCTGGGTGGCGGACAACTTGGCCGTATGCTCTCTGTGGCGGCCTCTCGCCTCGGCTTCAAAACTCACATCTTTGAACCGGGAGCAAACCCGCCTGCTGGCGACGTTGCTGCGCAGGTTACGACCGCAGGGTATGACGACCTTGGCGCACTAACCGATTTTGCCTCTGCGGTGGACGTGATCACCTACGAGTTTGAGAACATCCCGACAGAGGCACTCAACCACCTCGAAAAGTTGCGCCCGATCCGCCCGGGACGTGAGGCGCTGCGCGTGTCCCAAGACCGCATCACCGAGAAAGATTTCCTCCGCGATCTGGGGCTGCAAACTGCGCCCTATATGGCCGTGGATACGGCAGAAGATCTGGACCGCGCAATTGCCGATATCGGCACGCCCGCGATTCTGAAAACACGCCGCTTCGGCTATGACGGCAAAGGGCAAGCTCGCCTGAAATCACCCGCAGATGCCGCCAACGCGCTCGCAGATATGGCTGGCGCGCCCGCGATCCTTGAAGGGTTTGTTGACTTCAGCCACGAAGTCTCTGTGATTGGTGCCCGATCTGCATCTGGTCAGGTTTCGTGCTTTGACCCCGGCGAAAACGTGCATCGCGACGGCATCCTGCACACAACCACAGTGCCAGCAAACCTGACCGCGAGCCAGCGGATGGATGCGGTTCTCCTGACTGCAAATATCCTCAATGCGCTTGAGTATGTAGGCGTCATGGGGGTGGAGCTTTTCGTTACCCCGCAAGGGCTTATCGTGAATGAAATCGCCCCGCGTGTGCACAATTCAGGGCATTGGACCCAGAACGGCTGTGTGATTGACCAGTTCGAGCAGCATATTCGCGCTGTTGCAGGCTGGCCGCTTGGTGATGGCACGCGTCATGCCGACGTCGAGATGCTGAACCTGATTGGCGATGATATGGACAAGGTCGCCGAAATTTCCGCAGAAGGGAACGCGGCGCTACACCTTTACGGCAAGGCCGAAGTCAAAGCGGGCCGCAAAATGGGCCACGTTAACCGGATCAAGACGTCAGCAGGATGATCACTCAAGTAGCAGATGTTCGACCGCTTCTGTCCAAGTTGTTTCGCGGTCAAAACTGCCTGTCTTGAGGAACTCGACCACCTGCCAGATGACCAACGCGTCGGTCATCATAAATGTATGGGTGGCCGGAAGTACGATGTGATCGCGTGCGCCAACAAGGCGCGTGCTCTCAACCGAAACCTTACCATCGTCCGGCCCTTCAATGAGCGCGGAATAGATCGGGTTGAGCGAGAGGTCCCCTGCTATGATGCCAAGCTCAAAGGCAGGAAAGCTTAGTTGGGACGGGACCGAGTCCTCATCCGTTCCAAGCTGAAGGCCCGCAGGGCCGTTAATCCACTGAAACGGCTCAAAGTCTCCAAAAATATCAACGAGTTCGGAGCCATGATTGGGCGGCCCCATCATTACAACGCGACCCATATCTTTGGGGCGATTTTGGGTTAGCCATGCGCGAACAAGGATACCGCCCATGGAGTGGGTCACAAAATGCACCTTTTGGTCGCCACAAGCCTCAACGGCGGGCGGAATAGCCTCGTCCACCAGAGTTTGTACATCAGCGGAGGTTGACGGATAACCGTTGTTTACGACCTGATATCCCGCTGATTGCAAAGCATATTCCAACCCAAGCATAGAGCCGGCACCCCGCGCCAGCCCGTGCAAAAGCACAACGCAATCGGCTTGTGCAAGTGACGGGACAAAGCCGAGTAGAAAGGCAAAAACAAATCTCATACCCCAAGCTTAGCCATGCATTGCGGCAATTACGAGGGGCGTTGACGTATGGGTAACATCACGTTCGCGCGGGTTTGGCGGCAATCAGCACACCACCCAGCACAAGCACCGTCGCGGTGGCGAAGCGCAGACCAACATTCTCACCTAAGAAGATTACACCGCCCGCAGTCGCGATCACTGGCACGGTAAGCATCACAATTGCCGCAATAGAAGCCGACATACGCGGTAAGATCGCATACCAAAGCGCATAACCAAGACCAGACGTCACGGCCCCAGAGATGACCGCCAAAACAACGCCAGACCCAGTGGCGTGTAACTCCGGCACAATCAGCAACGCCACGAGGCCAAATGGCAGTGCAAAAATGAAGTTTGACGCCGTATTGGCCAGCGCATCAGAAGCGCCTTTGCCGATCAACGAATAGACGCCCCACCCCACAGCCGCAGCAGCCATTAGCCCAGCGCCTACCGGCGAAATCGTAACTGCGCCACCCGGCCAGACAAGCACCATAAGGCCAGCAAAAGCGACACCAGCGCCAACCCACCGCGCAGGCGGAAGGGCTTCGCGGCTCACGAGCGCCCCAAGGAACATGGTAACTTGCACGCCGCCAAAAAGGATGAGCGCCCCAACGCCCGTATCAAGCGAGACATACGCAAAAGAAAAGCCAAGCGTATAAGCCGCAAGTGACACTACTCCGCCAAGGTGGAACCGGATCACTCCTTTTCGCAGCTGAACCAGAAGCCACAGAACGAGAGCCCCCGCCGCAATCCGAATAGCCGCAAAGCTTGCCGGATCGATGGCTTGGTCAGCCAGTGCCAGACGGTTCAGAACCGAATTGGCCGCAAAAGCAACCATCGTGAGAGCGGTAAGGAGGATGAGTTTCATAATGGGTTCATACGGGACTGGAACTGTAAGGCAAGCGCCTGTCACCGAAAATTGAGCGTGAGCCGGAAAAGCAAAAGGGCCCGCACATGGCGAGCCCTTTCGTTAGTTATAGCCGGGTGGCTTACATCATGCCGCCCATGCCGCCCATGTCTGGCATGCCGCCACCAGCAGGTGCGGATGCAGGAGCAGGCTTCTCGGCAATCATTGCTTCTGTTGTGATCAGAAGGCCAGCGATGGAAGCAGCGTCTTCGAGTGCTGTCCGTGTCACTTTGGCAGGATCGATCACACCGAAGGAGAACATGTCGCCATATTCTTCGGTTTGAGCGTTGAAGCCGAATGTTACGTCGTCGCTTTCGCGGACTTTGCCAGCAACAACTGCGCCGTCAACACCTGCGTTTTCAGCGATCTGACGAAGCGGAGCTTCGAGAGCGCGGCGAACGATGGCGATACCAGCTTCTTGGTCGGAGTTAGCTGCTGTCATGTCGACAAGTGCTTTACCGGCTTGAACCAGAGCAACACCACCACCAACGATTACGCCTTCTTGAACAGCGGCACGTGTCGCGTTCAGAGCGTCATCAACGCGGTCCTTGCGCTCTTTCACTTCTGTTTCTGTCATGCCGCCAACGCGGATAACTGCAACACCGCCTGCGAGTTTCGCAACACGTTCCTGAAGCTTCTCACGGTCGTAGTCCGAAGAAGTCTCTTCGATCTGAGTGCGGATCTGAGCAACACGTGCTTCGATCTCGGCTTTCTCGCCAGCACCGTCAACGATAGTTGTTTCGTCTTTTGTGATCGAAACAGTTTTCGCAGTGCCGAGCATGTCCATAGTGACGGACTCAAGCTTCATGCCAAGCTCTTCGGAGATCACCTGACCACCTGTGAGGATCGCGATATCTTGCAGCATGGCTTTACGGCGATCGCCGAAGCCAGGAGCTTTAACAGCAGCGATTTTCAGACCGCCGCGCAGCTTGTTCACAACGAGAGTTGCAAGAGCTTCGCCTTCAACATCTTCAGCGATGATGAGGAGTGGCTTGCCGGACTGGATCACTGTTTCGAGCAGTGGAACCATTGGCTGAAGCGAAGAGAGTTTCTTCTCGTGAAGCAGGATCAAGCAATCGTCGAGTTCGGCGATCATCTTGTCTGGGTTTGTCACGAAGTAAGGGGAGAGGAAGCCGCGGTCGAACTGCATGCCTTCAACAACGTCTGTTTCTGTTTCCAGACCTTTGTTTTCCTCAACAGTGATAACGCCTTCGTTGCCAACTTTTTGCATAGCGTCGGCGATTTGACGGCCGATTTCTGCTTCGCCGTTGGCAGAGATTGTACCAACCTGAGCAACTTCGTCACTGTCTTTAACCGCGCGTGCGGACGCTTTGATCGCGTCAACAACTTTTGCAACTGCAAGGTCGATACCGCGCTTCAGGTCCATCGGGTTCATGCCAGCGGCAACCGACTTCAGGCCTTCTTTAACGATGGCTTGTGCCAGAACAGTCGCGGTTGTTGTACCGTCGCCTGCTTCGTCATTGGTCCGGGAAGCAACTTCCTTAACCATTTGTGCGCCCATGTTCTCGAACTTGTCTTCAAGCTCGATCTCTTTGGCAACGGATACACCGTCTTTTGTAATGCGTGGCGCGCCGAAGGATTTTTCAATCACAACGTTGCGGCCTTTAGGGCCGAGCGTCACTTTGACGGCATCAGCCAGAACATTCACGCCGTCGAGCATTTTATTGCGGGCGTCGGTATCAAAACGGACTTCTTTAGCCATTTCAAACTCCTAGAATTCTAAAAAATTGGAAAGTGATCGCTTAGCTGATGAGGCCAAGGATGTCGCTTTCTTTCATGATGAGCAGCTCTTCGCCGTCAACGGTCACTTCTGTGCCGGACCACTTGCCAAAGAGAACTTTGTCACCAGCTTTAACAGACATCGGGATCAACTCGCCGCTGTCTTTGCGGGCACCTTCACCAACTGCAATAACTTCTGCTTCGGCAGGTTTTTCTTTTGCGCTTTCGGGGATATAGAGGCCACCAGCGGTTTTCTCGTCGGTTTCAACGCGACGGACCAGAACACGGTCGTGCAACGGGGTAAATGCCATCTCTGAACGCTCCTTCGTTCGAGGTTTCAATCAATGTTATCACTCATCACGTGCGAGTGATAACGAACGGAACCTATGTATCGGGTCATGCTCTGTCAACAGCGCGGATACGATTTTTTTTCGGAAACCAAATTGCATTTGAACGATTGGGCATTAAGTTAGGTTAAGACATTGGAGGCGGCATGCGCAAAACATTGAAATCAATTGTATTTTTACTTCTCTCCGCCCTTCCCGCTACGGCGGCCTGCGAGGGTGAAAACTTGATTGCCGCTCTGCCAGATGACCAGCGCGAAGCCCTTGTTTCTACGGCGCACGCCAAGCCATTTCCCGTTGGGAATCTTTGGCATGCAAAGAAGGACGGAAGCGATATTTACGTGCAGGGCACGCTTCATATGCCCGATGCGCGCCACGAAGCGCAGATCGAAAAGCTTAAGCCGCTGATTGACGCAAGCGATATCGTATTTTTCGAAGCCAACAGCGAGGACCTTGCCAAGGCACAAGACGCGATTGCCAGCCAACCCGAACTTCTCTTTATTACTGACGGGCCGTCGCTGCCTGAATTGCTGACTGAAGATGAATGGCAGTTACTTTCCGATCAAATGACCCAACGGGGCATACCTGCGTTTTTGGCAAGCAAGTTCAAACCATCCTATGCGATGATGACGCTTTCTGTGCCGCCCTGCGCCTCTGAACTGCTAACCGGTAAGGCCGAGGGGCTGGATCATCTGCTCATGGCCTATGCCGAGGGTGAAGGCATCCCGACCAGCGGGCTTGAGCCGTATGACACGGCTCTTACCTTTTTCGATCAGGGCGAGGATGAAACTGCATTGGATTTCCTTCGGACCGCGCTCGCCCAAGCAGACATTAGCGCAGATATGAACGTCACTTTGGTCGATGCCTATTTCGAGGGGGAGCACAGCTTGATCTGGGAATTCAGCCGCTTGAAATCCTACGAAACGCCAGGAACCACGCGTGAAGAAGTGACGGAGATGCTCACAGAAGTTGAGGAATTGATGATCAACGGGCGGAACCGAAACTGGATGGATGTGCTTCTCCCTGCAGCGGAAGACGCATCTGTTGTTGTGGCGGTCGGGGCGGCTCATTTGGCAGGAGATGAAGGCGTTTTGAATTTGCTCGCCGAAGCGGGCTATACGCTTACGCCGATGGAGTAGCCGTTGGGAGCGCGCCCTCAAAAGCACCGCGCTCGGCCTCTCCTTTGGGTGTGAGCGCATAAATCCCCTTCTCTACCCGTTCGAACCAACCATAGTGATCATCCGCCATTAACCGCGTGGCCGTTTCAACCCCCGTGGCCTTGGCCACATGAGCGCCTTTACTTGGCCCTGTCGCCGCAAGATAAGCTGCGACCTTGAGCGCATCTTGGCGATAGGCAGTTACGATGCCACTGCGTGTTTGGCCGCCAGCGTTCGGATCCCCCACACGGCGAGCAAATTCACGCAGCAATCGCCCTTGCCGTAGCTTTGATTTGCGCGGCGTATACGGCCCCGGATCGAGATGTACCTCGACGAAATTATCGCGCGGACGCACGGTGATAAGCCCAAGACCAAGGCGACGGCACAGAGTTTTGTGCCCCTTGAGCGCCGTAAGAAAAGCCTTCCCCTTCCCGCGCGGAATCGCAAGATACACATCATCGCTGATGGCCAACCGCGCAACGCCCTGATGCAGCAAGGATAGCGTAAATCCACGCTTGATCTCGACCAAAACAGGCGGTTCCTCTCCGCGAATGGCCACAACATCAACAGCACCTATCTCGGCCTTAACCTCATAGCCCTGCGCCTCAAGATAGGTCTTGATCGGTGGGTAGAGATCAGCCTCACGGGCAAACCCTGTTTTTGCCGCCTTTTCTTTGCTGCTGCCCGCTTTTGCCACGCCACCCGTTCCGCTTGTTTTACTTTGCTTTGGCCATTCACAGCCTATCACGCGCAGACAGGGTGACAAGCCATGCCAACGGGCCTATAAGGCGGGCAAACTCCCTCTCGATATGGAAAAACTCATGACAACACTCGTATTTGGCCACAAGTCCCCCGACACAGACAGCCTCGGTTCCGCGATCATTTGGGCGTGGTATCTGAACGATGTCAAAGGACAGAAAGCAGAAGCCGTTCTCTTGGGCGAGCCCAACACCGAAGCCGCCTTTGTTCTGAAACGCTGGGACCTGACCAAGCCTTCGATTATCTCCGAAGTTGCCGCAGACACACCGGTTGTGATCGTCGATACGAACAACCCTGCCGAGCTGCCTGATAACATCAACGACGCTGACATTCAGGCGATCATCGACCACCACAAGCTCGTTGGCGGCATCGAGACAAAAGGACCGATCAACATCACAATCCGCCCGCTGGCCTGTACCGCAACCATCATGCACAACCTGATGGGACCAAACGCAGAGAAAATGCCAGATTGGGTTAAGGGCGTTATGCTGTCCTGCATCCTGTCGGATACGTTGGAATTCCGCTCCCCGACAACGACAGATCAAGACAAAGCACTGGCCGAGAAACTTGCCAGTGAATTGGGCCTCGACATCTCTGAGTATGCCTCTGAAATGTTCGCTGCAAAGTCCGACGTTTCGGCCTTTAGCGACGCCGAGTTGATCCGCATGGACAGCAAGGAATATGCCGTGGACGGCACCAAATTCCGCGTGTCCGTACTGGAAACGACTGCACCCGCTATCGTTCTGGACCGCAAAGCAAGCCTGCTGAATTCCTGTGGTGACGTTGCCAAGGAAGATGGCGTTGATCACGTGCTGCTCTTTGTTGTCGACATCCTCAACGAAGAGGCCACGCTGCTCATTCCAAACGACACCGTGAAATCCGTGGCCGAGAAGAGCTTTGGCGCAACCGTTGAGGGCGACAGCGTTGTCCTGCCAGGCATCATGAGCCGCAAGAAACAGATCATTCCAAACCTCAAGGTCTGATCCAGACAAACTCTCGGGGCGGGCCTTCCTGCCCCGAGGTGCATTTCAAACTCGCATTTCCAAACAGGTGCCCCATGACACGTATCGTTCGATCGCTGGCCGAGATTTCCGCCCCCTATGACGCGCTGTTCGTCGATCTCTGGGGCTGTGTCCACGATGGTGTCGCGGCTCTGCCCGATGCGGTTGCGGCCCTCCAAGCCTATCGCAAAACAGGCGGTAAGGTTGTTTTGCTGACAAACTCACCCCGCCCTCGCGCCTCGGTCGAAATTCAGCTCAAGGGCTTCGGCGTTCCAACTGACGCATGGGACACCATTGCAACCTCTGGCGATTCCGCGCGTGCGGCGATGTTTGAAGGCATCGTTGGCGACAAAGTCTATTTCATGGGCACCGAAGAAGAGAAAGCCGCGTTTTTCAAACCGCTGCACCTCCTGCACAATCCCCACGAGATCACAACTGTTCCGCTCGAAGAGGCTGAGGGCATCGTCTGTTGCGGCGCACCGGATGCGCAAGCCGAACCAGAAGTAAACCGTCCCACGTTCCTCTCGGCCAAGGCGCGCGGTCTGAAATTGCTCTGTGCCAACCCCGATATCGTCGTGGACCGTGGTGACCGCCGCGAATACTGCGCCGGCGCATTGGCGGCGCTCTATACTAAGATGGGCGGCGAAAGTCTCTACTTCGGCAAACCACATGCGCCGATTTATGACCTCGCCCGCCGCCGCCTTGCAGAGCTTGATCCAAACATCCCCGATACCCGCGTATTGGCGATTGGCGACGGCATCCATACCGATATTCAAGGCGCGATTGGCGAAAATATTGATTGCCTGTTCATCACCGGAGGCCTCGCAGCCGCTGAAACGGCAACCAAAACACAGCCAGATCCACAGCTTCTGGACAATTACCTCGCAAAACACAGTCTCTCGCCCACATATTCGATTGGCTTCCTGCGCTGACGCCCTTGGAATTTTCTGCAGTTGCAAAGTAATAAAATTTCTGTAATGTATTATTTACGGAACTTTTGTTGCTCACCAAAATCTTGCTGCAGGACACCCAAATGACTCAGATTTCAAGCATAGCACCGCTTGCCCCGCACCGCGACAACCTCCCGCGCGGCACGATCTGTATCGAAGATTTGGAAGTCGGCATGTCGCGTTATCTCCAAAAGGAAATAACAGATCGCGATATCGCGCTGTTTGCTGAAGTTTCGACCGACCACAATCCTGTTCACTTGGATGATGACTACGCCCACGACACGATTTTCGAAGGCCGCATCGCCCACGGGATGTTAACCGCAGGACTCGTATCAGCGGTGATCGGCGAGCAACTTCCCGGCCATGGCACGATCTATCTTGGCCAGTCGCTTAAGTTTCTTGCGCCGGTACGCCCCGGAGATGTTGTTCGCGCCGAAGTTACGGTTGCGGATATCAACTACACCAACCGCCGCGTTGCGCTGGATTGCATCTGCACGATCAAAGACAAGCCTGTGCTGAAGGGCGAGGCGCAAGTCCTCGCTACGTCACGAAAGTTCGACTAACCCTTGCGTGCGGTGGGTGCCAAAGATATGTCGAACCCATGCGCATTTATCGTGATTACCAATTCCTAGCCCCTGCCGATCGTGGCGCCAGCATTGCCATTGGCAATTTCGATGGCGTGCACAAAGGCCACCAGAAGGTGATCGATATTGCGCGCAACGCTGCGCCGGATTGTCCGCTTGGCATTCTGACATTCGAGCCGCACCCCCGTCAGTATTTCGCGCCCAAAGCACCCGCCTTCCGCCTGATGAATGCAGAGGCCAAAGCGCATCGGCTCGAGAAACTTGGCGTTGAGCGGCTCTACGAACTCAGCTTCAACGACACACTCTCGAACCTGACCGCACGAGAGTTTGCCGAGGTGATCCTCGCAGAAAATCTGGGCGTTAAACATGTAACCGTTGGTGCGGATTTCTGCTTTGGAAAGAACCGTGGCGGCAACGTACAAGATCTTATCGCGTTTGGAAGCGAACTTGGTTTTGACGTCACAATCGCCGAATTGATTCATGACGCGGGCGAGGAAGTGTCTTCTTCCGCCATCCGCCAAGCGCTCTCCGAAGGCCGCCCGCGCGACGCCGCGCGGATGCTTGGCCACCACCACCGCATCGAAGGCCCCGTAATCCGCGGCGACCAACGCGGCCGCGATCTTGGGTATCCGACCGCAAATATGTCGATCACGGGTCTACACCCGCCAAAATTCGGCGTTTACGTTGTGTTGGTCGAAATTCTGACCGGACCACACAAAGGGCAGTACCGCGGTGCGGCCTCTATGGGTGTTCGTCCGATGTTTGGCGAAAACCTCCCGAACCTCGAGAGCTATATCTTTGATTTCAAAGGCGACATTTATGGCGAGAACTTGTCAGTCGCGCTTGTGGAATACCTGCGCCCCGAAGTGAAATTTGAAAACGTAGAGGCGCTCATCACCCAGATGAACAAGGACTGCCAAGAAGCGCAGAACATCCTTGATGCGCTAGAAACACCTTGAGCCGCCCATGAAAGACCCGATCAAACGTACTGGGCTGCGGTCCAAATTCTGGGAAAAAATTCCCCTGACCAAAATGAACGCCGAGGAGTGGGAAGCGCTGTGTGATGGCTGCGGGAAATGCTGCCTCAACAAGCTCGAAGACCCTGACACAAACGAGGTTGCCTTTACGCGCGTGGCCTGTCGGCTCTTGGATGACCAGTCTTGCCGCTGCGCACAATATGACATCCGCAAGCAATTCGTACCGGAATGCGTTGTACTGAAACCCGAGACGATCAAGGATGTGGCCTATTGGATGCCGCGTACCTGCGCATACCGGTTGCTGTTTGAGGGCAAGCCGCTTTTTGATTGGCATCCTCTGATTTCCGGCACCCCCGAAACAGTTCACGAAGCCGGAGAATCCGTGCGCGGCTGGACCGTACCCGAATTCGAAATCCCCGAAGAGGAATGGGAAAACTATATCATAGAGGACCTCGACTGATGTTTTTTGAAAGCGATAATTCCGGCCCCGCGCACCCATCTGTGCTGGCTGCTCTTTCTCATGCGAACGAGGGATATGCCTCGGCCTATGGTTCTGATCCGCTCTCTGCACAGGTGTCCGCGAAAATACGCGAGCTTTTTGAGGCGCCTAAAGCCGCTGTCTATTTGGTGGCCACAGGAACGGCGGCGAATTCGCTGATCCTTTCGACAATCACCAAGCCGTTTGAAACCATTTTCTGTTCTAATCGCGCGCATATCCACGAAGATGAATGCAACGCACCCGAGTTCTTTACCGGTGGAGCAAAGCTCACTTTGGTTCCAACAACCGACGGCAAGATAACGGCCGGCGATCTTGAAGCCAAACTGCTGCTGGAAGAGAACCGCGGCGTTCACGGACCTCAGCGCGGCCCTGTTTCCATCACCCAGATCACCGAAACCGGCTCGATCTATAACCTCGAAGAAATCCGCTCTATCACGGGCGTTGCTACGCAATATGGGCTTTCCACACATATGGACGGCGCGCGCTTTGCCAATGCCGTCGCGACGCTCGGGTGCAGCCCCGCAGAGATGTCGTGGGAAGCCGGTATTGATTGTCTGAGCTTTGGCGGAACGAAAAACGGGTTGTTGGGCGTTGAGGCGGCGATCTTCTTTAACCCCGAGCTTGCGGCCCAATTCGAACTTCGTCGCAAACGGGCAGCGCATCTCTTTTCCAAGAACCGCTATCTTGCCGCACAAATGCAAGCCTACCTGACTGACGATCTCTGGCTCAAAAGCGCTGAACAGGCTAATGCAACAACTGCCTATCTGGCCGAAGGGTTGCGCAAAGAAGGCGCAGAGATCACCCAACCGATCGGCGGCAACATCATCTTCGCTAACCTGCCCCGCGCCACGCACAAGCGGCTTAAGGAAGGTGGCGCGAAGTATCACATCATGTCAGGTACGCTTGAAGGTGCCGACCCTGATGAGCCGTTGCTGGCGCGATTTGTGTGCGACTGGTCAATCGACCGCGCGGCCATCGACCAGTTTCTTGGCTTGTTTAAGAGCTAGGAAATCTCGGCAAGATAGTCATCGAGGTAATC
The DNA here is from genome assembly GCF_028823805.1 of Halocynthiibacter sp. C4. Classification (NCBI taxonomy): domain Bacteria; kingdom Pseudomonadati; phylum Pseudomonadota; class Alphaproteobacteria; order Rhodobacterales; family Paracoccaceae; genus Halocynthiibacter; species Halocynthiibacter sp. C4. The sequence continues at coordinate 619,623 of NZ_JAPEIE010000002.1, forward strand.
AAGGCGATCTTGCCCCCAAAACACTTCCTTGCCCACGATATAGGTCGGTGCGCCAAAGGCTCCGGCCTCGACCGCTTCGTCAAGGTTGCGCGAATAGGTTTCTGCGCCGCTTAGCAACCCTGAGTTAACCAGTTCCGGATCGAAACCATGCGCCGAAAGCGCCTCGCGGATCACGCTTTCATCCGCAACATCTTTCTCTTCGGCCCAACAAGCGCGCAAGATCGCTTGAGTTAACCCTCCAACATCACCGCCGCCCGCATTCTGTGCCGCGATAATCGCATAGGCCGACGGTGCCATATTCCCGGGCCAATGCGCTGGTTTAAGGTTGATCGGCATGTCATTGTGCTTCGCGACCCGCTTGAGCTCCTGAAGCCGGTATTCGATGCGGTTCGGATGTCGATCCTTTGGCGGAGTACCGCCAGTACGGGAAAACAGCGCCATAATATCCAGCGGTTTATATTTCACAGTCGCGCCGTGTTTTGCCGCGACCTCCTCAAGTCGCCCACCCGCAAGATAGGTAAACGGCGACATTGTTGCGAAATAATAGTCAATCTGGGTCATTTTAGCGCTCCGTGAGGCATTTTCTTTGGCAAGACCGTAACCGGATGGTAAGCGGTGTCAACGTTACGATTCTGTCATGTGACATCCAATCTGGGGAACCGCTGCCATGCCCACCACAACTGCTCCCAAGCTCATTTCTGGAAACGCCAATCGCCCACTTGCCTCCGCCGTCGCGCGGCGCATGTCCCTGCATCGCGGGGTAAATGTTGGGCTTGTGGATGCCCGCGTCGAGCGCTTCAACGATCAGGAAATTTTCGTCGAAGTCTTCGAAAACGTACGCGGCGAGGATATGTTCATCATCCAGCCGACTTCGAACCCCGCAAACGACAACTTGATGGAGCTGCTGATTATCGCCGATGCGCTGCGCCGCTCCTCTGCTGCGCGTATCACAGCGGTCATCCCCTATTTCGGCTATGCCCGCCAAGACCGCCGCACAAAGGCCCGCACACCGATCTCTGCTAAGCTGGTGGCAAACCTCATCGCAAACTCTGGAATTGAGCGGGTGCTCACGCTTGATCTGCACGCGACACAGATTCAGGGCTTCTTTGATATTCCAGTAGACAACCTCTACGCCTCGCCCGTTTTCGCCCTTGATATCGAACACGAGTTCAAAGGCCGCATGGACGAAATCATGGTCGTGTCACCAGATGTTGGTGGCGTTGGCCGTGCACGCGAGCTTGCCAAACGGATCAACGCGCCGCTCTCGATCGTTGATAAACGCCGCGAGAAGCCCGGCGAGATTGCAGAGATGACGGTGATTGGTGACGTGACAGGGAAAACCTGCATCATCGTGGACGATATGGTCGATACCGCAGGTACGCTCTGTAAGGCCGCCGAAGTGCTGATGGAAAATGGCGCAAAGGAAGTGCATTCCTATATCACCCATGGCGTTATGTCTGGCCCCGCTGTTGAGCGCGTCGAAAAGTCGGTCATGAAATCGCTTGTCATCACTGACTCGATCCAGCCAACCGATGCGGTCAAAAACACACCGAACATTCGGATCGTGCCAACGGCACCGATGTTTGCCCAAGCCATTCTCAACACATGGAACGGCACCTCGGTTTCCTCGCTATTTGAGGCCGAAACCCTCGGCCCGATCTACGAAGGTACCTACGCGGGTTAAACGCATTTGGGGCGTTGTCTATTCGACGTCCCAATCATCCTCATTCTTAACAGGCCCAAACGCGGTCCACGTCGCGCGCATTCGCGCGACGCGCGTGTCACCCCATGTTTTGAAAACGAGCGTAAAGCCGGATTTTCCAATGTCCTCAGCAACCAACTCAGCGCGCTGGTTCGTTTCGTGATCAAAATCCCAAAGCTCCACGCTCACCTGCATGATCGGCGGCTTTAGAAACGGCTCCTCAAACGTGATCTCGCTTCGGAATTCGCGATCACCAGTCCCCGTCCACATCTCACCGTTGTGCTGAAAATCAGAAAATAGAACTGTTGTATCTTGTTGAATCCCAAGCATATGGGGCTGCATGCGCATCATAATCAATCACTCAAAAATCGGCCGTACTCGTATAGGAGCAAGGATAAACCGGAAAACGTGGCAGAAATAGGGGGGCCGAGGAAACGGGCACCGCGCCGTGACTTCAAAGCATCCACTGCCTAAGATTCTATTACCGGAGCACCTAAATCCAAGTTGGGTTGATAGGACGTCTTTGCGACATTACGCTCTAAGTTCCAGTCCACCTTTCTAAGGAGCCGCCCATGAGACTTGCCTCATCACTATCCTTTGCCCTCGCAATATCCTTAGCGCTTGGCGGCGCAGATATGGCCGATGCAAATGAAAAAGGCGGAAAAGCAAAAGGTAAAAAAGTTCAGATAGACAAGCCTGGCAAGGGACCAAAAGCAATTCCTCCAGGCCAGATCAAACGCTATACCCGCGGCGCAAAGCTACCGGTCGATCTAAAATACACAGATATCGGGGACCTTTCGAAGTGGAAGCTGAAGCCCCCAGGTAAAGGCAACAGGTACATCCGCGTAGATGACGAAATCTTGGAAGTAACCGACGACGTTTCAACCGTTATCGATGCAGTGGGTATTGTTGGTGATTTGTTGAAATAACCAGCCCCACGAACTGCTACGCGGTGCGAGATCGATTGCGCGCTACAACGATACTTGTCTAACGGAAACAAAAAAAGCCCCGCGCTTGTGGCGCAGGGCTTTTGAATTTTGTTGATCCGACTGGTATCAGGCAGATTTTGTAGCAAGTCCAAGCTGTGTTGCGATCGCATTCAGATCGGCAACTTGCTTGTTCAGCGCGTCTTGGCGATCTGCAGAGATTGTCTCGCGTGCAGCCGCAAACTCGGCAAACACTTCGTCGATAACCTCTTGTGTCGCTTCGGCAACCGGCATGGCGCGTTCTGCGAGAACAGAAGTCGCCTCAGCAGAAATCTCTGCAAACCCGCCAGTTACGACGAATTCCTGAGTGCCGTCTTTGCCCACAACCTTGAGGATGCCAGGGCGCAGCGTTGTAATCAGCGGCGCGTGATCGGCCATTGCTGTGAGGTCGCCTTCGGCTCCGGGGATTTGCACCTCGGTGGCCTGAAACGACGCAAGGCTGCGCTCGGGGGATACCAGATCAAACTGCAGTGTATCAGCCATATTGGCCTCCTTCAGCGGCGCTACTCTGGCTCGGGAACCCGAACCAGAGCAGACCCGTTAGATTAAGCAGCGTCAGCAGCCATTTTCTCGGCTTTGGCGATCACTTCGTCGATGCCGCCAACCATGTAGAAGGCGCCTTCTGGGAGGTGATCGTATTCACCGGCAACAACGGCTTTGAACGATGCGATTGTTTCTTCGAGCGGAACCTGAACACCGTCAGAGCCTGTGAAGACTTTCGCAACGTCGAACGGCTGGCTGAGGAAACGCTGGATTTTCCGTGCGCGAGCAACGGTCAGCTTATCTTCTTCAGAGAGTTCGTCCATGCCGAGAATCGCGATGATGTCCTGAAGCGACTTGTAGCGCTGGAGGATACCTTGGATGTCACGGGCAACGTTGTAGTGCTCTTCACCAAGAACCGCAGGGTCCATCAGGCGCGACGAGGAGTCGAGTGGGTCCACCGCAGGGTAGATACCAAGCTCCGAAATCGCACGCGACAGAACGGTTGTCGCATCGAGGTGCGCAAACGATGTCGCTGGCGCAGGGTCAGTAAGGTCATCCGCAGGGACGTAAACCGCTTGAACCGATGTAATCGAACCAGCTTTGGTCGATGTAATCCGCTCCTGCAGCGCACCCATGTCTGTCGCCAGTGTAGGCTGGTAGCCCACAGCCGAAGGAATACGGCCAAGAAGCGCAGACACCTCGGAGCCCGCCTGTGTAAAGCGGAAGATGTTGTCAACGAAGAACAGAACGTCAGAACCAGTCTCGTCGCGGAACTGCTCAGCCAGTGTCAGACCGGAGAGAGCAACACGCATACGCGCACCGGGAGGCTCGTTCATCTGACCGTAAACCAGCGCAATTTTCGACTCGTCGAGGTTATCAGGAACGATAACGCCAGATTCGATCATCTCGTGGTAAAGGTCGTTACCTTCACGTGTACGCTCACCAACACCCGCAAACACGGAGAGGCCAGAGTGCACTTTGGCGATGTTGTTGATGAGTTCCATGATGAGAACTGTTTTACCAACACCCGCACCACCGAAGAGACCAATCTTACCACCCTTTGTGTATGGGGCGAGAAGGTCGATCACCTTAATGCCTGTCACGAGGATTTCAGAAGCAGTGGACTGCTCGGCGAAATCTGGTGCTGGCTGGTGGATCGCACGTTTTGTATCTGTTTTCACAGGGCCCTGCTCGTCAACCGGATCGCCGGTAACGTTGAGGATACGGCCAAGTGTACCTGTTCCCACGGGAACAGAGATCGGCTCACCACGGTCCACAACTTCAGCGCCACGAACGAGGCCTTCGGTCCCGTCCATCGCAATTGTGCGGACTGTGTTCTCGCCAAGGTGCTGTGCAACCTCAAGGACGAGAGCCTTGCCATTATTGTCAGTTTCGAGAGCGTTCAAAATCTCAGGCAGCTCGCCTTCGAATTTAACGTCTACAACGGCGCCAATCACCTGAGTGATTTTACCGGTAGCTTTCGCTTTTGCCATTTTGTTTCTCCGGTCCTTTAGAGCGCTTCAGCGCCCGAAATGATTTCGATAAGCTCGTTGGTGATCACGGCCTGACGCGAGCGGTTGAACTCGATTGTCAGTGCGTCGATCATATCGCCAGCGTTCCGTGTCGCGTTGTCCATCGCAGTCATACGAGCGCCTTGCTCGGATGCGCCGTTCTCTAGGAGAGCAGCAAAAATCTGTGTGGCAACACCACGCGGCAGAAGGTCCGCAAGGATGCCCTCTTCGCTTGGCTCATAGTCATAGAGCGTTGATGCTTCGTCGGCCGTATCTTCAAACGAGGCCGGGATCACCTGTTGTGCGGTTGGCACTTGGCTGATCACGCTTTCGAAGCGGTTGTAGAAAATCGTCGCAACGTCGAACTCGCCTTCGTTGAAGCGGTGCAGGACATCGTGGGCGATCTTGTGCGCGTCATTATAGCCAATGCGCTTTACATCAGAGAGATCGACGTGATCGATCATGTTCTCTGCGTATTCGCGCTTGAGCTGTTCGCGCCCTTTCTTGCCAACCGTGATGATTTTCACGGTTTTGCCTTTACCGATCAACTCCTGCGCGTGAACCCGCGCCTGTTTGACGATCGACGAGTTGAAACCACCACAGAGACCCCGCTCAGACGTCATAACCACCAAGAGGTGTGTCTGATCTGAACCAGTTCCTGTGAGAAGTTTCGGGCCGGAATTCGAGCCACCAGAGGCCGCCGCCAGACCACCCAACACAGAGTTCATACGCTCTGCATAGGGACGTCCGGCTTCTGCAGCATCTTGCGCGCGGCGAAGCTTCGCCGCGGCAACCATCTGCATGGCCTTGGTGATCTTACGTGTCGATTTGACACTCTCGATCCGGTTTTTTAGGTCCTTCAGGTTTGGCATGTATCCAATCCTATCCTAAGAAACGGTTACTAGGCGAAATCTGCGGCGTACTCATCCAGAGCAGCGGAGATCTTGTCGGCGGCTTCCCCTTTGATTTTGGGGTCTTCGTCGGTGATCCACTGCAACAGATCCGCATGTTTCGCGCGGAGGTGGTTGAGAAGGCCCGCTTCGAAACGGCCAACCGCTTTTACGTCGATCTTGTCGAGGTAACCGTTTGTACCCGCGAAGATCACACAAACGATTTCGGCGTTTGTAAGCGGCGAGTACTGTGGCTGTTTCATCAGCTCGGTCAGGCGAGCACCACGGTTCAGAAGCGCCTGTGTAGAGGCGTCGAGGTCAGAACCGAACTGCGCGAAGGCGGCCATTTCGCGATACTGAGCGAGCTCAAGTTTCACAGGACCAGCAACAGACTTCATAGAGTTTGTTTGCGCCGAGGAGCCCACACGAGACACCGACAGACCAGTGTTAACCGCAGGGCGGATACCTTGGTGGAAGAGTTCAGTTTCGAGGAAGATCTGACCGTCAGTGATCGAGATCACGTTGGTCGGAATAAACGCAGAAACGTCACCACCTTGGGTTTCGATGATCGGCAGCGCTGTGAGCGAGCCGGAACCGTTCTCTTCGTTCAGCTTGGAGGAGCGCTCCAGCAGACGGGAGTGAAGGTAGAAAACGTCACCAGGATAGGCTTCACGTCCAGGAGGACGACGAAGAAGCAGGGACATCTGGCGATAGGAAACCGCTTGCTTGGAAAGATCATCGTAAATGATCAGAGCGTGGCGGCCGTTGTCACGGAAGTGCTCGGCCATCGCAGTCGCAGCGTATGGTGCGAGGAACTGCATTGGCGCAGGATCGGAAGCTGTCGCAGCAACAACGATCGAATACTCAATCGCGCCTGTTTCTTCGAGCTTCTTAACGAGCTGAGCAACAGTCGAACGCTTTTGGCCAACCGCAACGTAAACGCAGTACAGCTTCTTGTTCTCGTCGTCGCCAGCAGCTTCGTTGTAAGACTTCTGGTTGAGGATCGCGTCAAGAGCAACGGCAGTTTTACCTGTCTGGCGGTCACCAATGATAAGCTCACGCTGGCCACGGCCAATCGGGATCATCGCGTCAACAGACTTGAGGCCTGTCGCCATCGGTTCGTGAACCGATTTACGCGGGATAATGCCCGGTGCTTTGGAGTCCGCAATGGCGCGGTTCTTTGTTTTGATCGGGCCTTTGCCGTCGATCGGGTTACCAAGACCGTCAACAACGCGGCCAAGGAGTTCGTCACCAGCTGGAACGTCCACGATCGAGTTGGTGCGCTTAACTGTGTCACCTTCTTTAATGTCGCGGTCGGAACCGAAGATAACAACACCAACGTTGTCTGCTTCGAGGTTCAGCGCCATACCGGCGATACCGCCGGGGAACTCAACCATTTCACCGGCTTGAACGTTATCAAGTCCGTGAACACGGGCGATACCATCGCCTACGCTCAATACACGGCCAACTTCGGCCACTTCGGCCTCTTGGCCAAAGTTTTTGATCTGGTCCTTAAGGATCGCAGAAATCTCGGCTGCTTGGATACCCATTATCCGACCTCTTTCATTGCGTTCTGGAGGTTATTGAGCTTGGAGGCGATCGACGTATCGATCATCTTCGAGCCCACCTTAACAATAAGGCCGCCGATGAGGGATTCATCAACGACCACATTCACGATGACATCTTTGCCGACGGACGCTTTGAGCGTCTTGGCGAGCGCGTCAGACTGAGCTTTGGTCAGCTTCTTAGCTGCCGTAACCTCAGCAGTCACTTCCCCCTTCTCGTCAGCGAGCTGCTCGCGCAGCGCCTGTACGAATTGGGGCAGCACGAAAAGACGACGCTTTTCGGCCATCAATCCCAGCGTGTTGGACACGATGGGAGAAAGTTTCATTTTCTTGGCAATGGCTGTGATTGCGGCGCTTTGCTCATCGCGTGTGTACACAGGCGAATTGATCAAATCTGCAAAATCAGCACTTTCAGCAAGTGCGCCCTCAAGCGCATTAATGTCGGCCTCAAGAGCCTTCAGTTTCTTGCCTTCTTTGGCCAGATCAAACACGGCCGTGGCATAGCGCACGGCAATGCCCAAGGAGATCGAAGCTGGTTCGGACACGTCCACCCTTCCGCTTGTCAGTGCCCCTTCCGTATACTGCGGTATGCAGATCATCTTGGGGCAGCCTAAGTCACACATGTATGCACATGTGCCTAAAATCGGCTGTGATGTAACAGAGCCTTTGCCACGTCGCAACACTCTATAGCGTCTAATGAGGCATCATTTTTCCCCACGGCACCCTGATTTGTGTGAACCGCGACTATTAGCCTCGGCTAACCCCTCTTTTTATGGGCCTTTTTCGCCGCCACGCCCCTTTCGCGCGCCCAAGCGCAAGCAGAATTTCCTTTGCGCCAAACCGACGCATCTTGCGATTTAACCGCGGAGTTTGCTGATTTCGCCTCGTCGTAAGTGGTTTTAAGGCGCTGAACCGCTCTAAAGCCGAATCCTCTCGCCTTTTGATTGAACGCATCGCGGAGCGAAAACGCCGCTCTCGTCGTTTCGACCCAAGCAAATTGGAATCAGGAAATACCACTCAAGTTGGGTTTTGCGCGGTTTTGCCTTCCGGCGCGACCATCCCTTCTAAAACGCCAAGTGGTTTGCGGATTGCTTCGGGCAAACCCGGGCGCGTTGGGGCATGAATTTGTTTGCTGGCCTCAACCATCAAAACACCACCCGCAAGATATGGCGAAACCTTGCGGCCCGCCTTTTCCCACATTGGCGCAGCCCGTCGCCAAAACCGTTTGCTTGATGGCGGCGAGAACAGCGCCGCACTATGACGTTCCGGAAGAAAGGCATGCTGTTTAAGCTGGGTCTCTAACTGCGCAAGAGAATACGGGCGCCCATAACCAAAGGGCGTTTTATCACTCCGCGACCAAAGCCCCGCACGGTTAGGCACGACGAAAAGCGCCCGTCCGCCTGGCCCGAGCACGCGCAGGCATTCATCCAACAAGGCCGTAGGGTGCTCGCTTGTTTCAAGACCGTGAAGCAAAACCAACTTATCAACCGACCCGGTATCGAGCGGGAGATTCACCTCTTCCGACAAGACCGAGACATTCTTTTGCCCCGCAGGCCAAGGCATAACGCCCTGTGGCCCCGGCATAAGCGCCACAATCCTACGCGCATCTTCCAGATAGGGCCGCAGCAAAGGTACGGCAAAACCATACCCAGCCACCGTCTGGCCTTTGGCTTCGGGCCAATACTCAACAAGCTGATCACGCACAGCCTTTTGCGCGGCTCGCCCAAGCGCGCTGCGGTAGTAGAAAGATTTCAGGTCGCGCACATCAAGGTGCATTGGCTTTCCCCTTGGAATAGCGAGCCAAATCAGCAAAACTCAAAGCAACCATACCAAAGCAAAGCCAAATGACCATGCCCCTTGAACTCAAGACGATCCCCTGCCTACAGGACAACTACGCATATCTGATCCACAATCCCGCAACCAAAGAGACCGCTCTCATTGACGCGCCCGAAGCCGCGCCTATCAACGCGGTGCTTGCGGAAAACGACTGGCGCTTGACCGATGTGTTTTTGACACATCACCATTGGGACCACGTAGACGCCCTTGGCGACATCAACGGCGTTTCAAATGCCCGCATAATTGGCGCCAAGGCCGACGCACATCGCCTTCCGGACCTTGACCTCGCCGTATCCGAAGGCGACCCGCTGACACTTTGCGGTGAAGAGGCCCAGATTTTTGACGTGTCGGGCCATACGATCGGCCACCTCGCGCTCTACCTTCCTCAATCAGCTTACGTCTTTACAGCAGACAGTCTCATGGCGATGGGTTGCGGCCGCCTGTTTGAAGGCTCTCCGGAGATGATGCTTAAATCCATGGAAAAAATGAAAAAACTTCCGCCAGAAACGCTGGTTTGCTCGGGCCATGAGTACACAACGACCAACCTGAATTGGGCTTTGACGGTGGAACCGAATAACGCAAACCTCGTCAATCGCGCTGCCGAAACCAAAGCTCTCCGCGCAGAAAACAAACCTTCGGTTCCATCTCTTCTGTCGGAAGAATTGGCAACGAATCCCTTCTTACGTTGCGACAGCCCCGACATCCGAAAGACGCTCGGAATGGAAAACGCCGACGATCTGGCCGTCTTTACCGAGCTCCGCGAGCGGCGGAATAACGTTTAAGTGAAAAAAGGCGCTCTATTATTAGGAGTGCGGTAACGAAAAAGTGCAAAACTCAAGAATAATTGCAATGATTTGGTGTTTCCTCTTGAAGACTGCGCCAGAAAGCCGAACTCTATAAGAACGGGCGCACGCCTGCGTCCGCAATTCCTAAGAAAGGAAAGTGGAATGCCATCATTTTCCAACACGCTCGAAGCCGCGATCCACAACGCCCTCGGTTTGGCAAACGCGCGCAAACATGAACTTGCCACGCTGGAACACCTCCTGCTTGCCCTAATCGACGAGCCGGATGCCGCTCAGGTTATGCGCGCTTGCAGCGTTGATCTGGATGCGCTTCGCGCTGCGCTTGAAGATTTCATCGACGATGATCTCTCCTCGCTCGAAACCACGATTGAAGGTTCCGAAGCCGTCCCAACGGCCGCATTCCAGCGCGTCATCCAACGTGCCGCGATCCATGTTCAATCCTCCGGCCGCACAGAAGTGACCGGCGCAAACGTTCTTGTCGCGATATTTGCGGAGCGTGAATCCAACGCCGCTTATTTCCTTCAGGAACAAGACATGACCCGCTACGACGCGGTCAACTACATCGCGCATGGTGTGGCCAAAGACCCTGCCTTTGGCGAATCTCGACCCGTCACCGGTACAACCGATGTAGAGGAAGAGGCCACCATTACTGATGAGGGCGATGCCAAAGAGAGCGCACTTGCGAAATACTGTGTTGATCTGAACGTCAAAGCCGCAAAGGGCGATGTTGACCCGCTCATCGGCCGCGGCCACGAAGTTGAGCGCTGCATTCAGGTGCTTTGCCGCCGTCGCAAGAACAACCCGCTGCTTGTTGGCGACCCCGGTGTTGGTAAAACTGCCATTGCCGAAGGGCTCGCCTACAAAATTATCAACGGCGAAACACCCGAGGTTTTGTCCAAAGCCACGATCTACTCGCTCGATATGGGCGCGCTTCTGGCGGGCACACGGTATCGCGGTGATTTCGAGGAGCGCCTCAAGGCCGTGATGACCGAAATGGAAAGCCACGACGACGCGATCCTCTTCATCGACGAAATCCATACGGTAATCGGCGCTGGTGCAACTTCCGGTGGCGCAATGGACGCGAGCAACCTGCTTAAACCCGCCCTCCAAGGCGGCAAACTGCGCTGCATGGGCTCAACCACTTATAAAGAGTTCCGCCAGCATTTCGAAAAAGACCGCGCCCTATCGCGCCGCTTCCAAAAGATCGACGTGAACGAACCTGCGGTTGAGGATGCAGTTAAGATTCTTAAGGGGCTCAAGCCATATTTCGAAGAGCATCACGATATTCGCTATACCAACGACGCGATTAAAACCGCCGTTGAGCTTTCGGCACGGTATATCACAGACCGTAAGCTGCCGGACAAAGCGATTGACGTGATCGACGAAGCTGGCGCGGCGCAACACCTCTTGCCAGAGAGCCGCCGCCGCAAAACCATCGGCGTTAAGGAAATCGAAACCGTCATTTCCAAAATTGCTCGCATTCCGGCGAAGAACGTCTCCAAGGACGATGCCGAAGTGCTGCGCGATCTGGAGAAAACGCTCAAACGCGTTGTGTTCGGACAAGATACGGCCATCGAAACACTGGCCTCCGCTATCAAATTGGCCCGTGCCGGCCTTCGCGAACCCGAAAAACCCATCGGGAACTATCTCTTCGCAGGGCCAACCGGCGTCGGGAAAACCGAGGTGGCCAACCAGCTTGCCGATTCCCTCGGCGTGGAGCTTTTGCGGTTTGATATGTCCGAATACATGGAGAAACACGCTGTCTCTCGCTTGATCGGCGCGCCTCCGGGTTATGTCGGTTTTGATCAGGGCGGTATGCTCACGGATGGCGTTGACCAGCATCCGCATTGTGTGTTGCTCCTTGACGAGATCGAGAAAGCGCATCCGGATGTGTACAACATCCTCCTGCAGGTGATGGACCACGGTAAGCTAACCGATCACAACGGCCGCACTGTGGATTTCCGCAATGTGATCCTCATCATGACCTCCAATGCTGGCGCGAGCGAACAGGCCAAAGCGGCCATCGGCTTCGGACGTGACCGTCGTGAGGGCGAAGACACCGCCGCCATTGAGCGTACGTTTACGCCAGAGTTCCGCAACCGTCTTGATGCGGTCGTGAGCTTTGCGCCACTCGGCAAAGAGGTGATCTTGCAAGTGGTCGAGAAGTTCGTGCTCCAACTCGAAGCACAATTGCTTGACCGCAATGTCTCCATTGAGCTGACCCGCCCTGCGGCGGAATGGCTTGCTGACAAAGGCTATGACGACAAGATGGGCGCTCGCCCACTTGGCCGCGTCATTCAGGAGAACATCAAAAAGCCTCTGGCCGAAGAACTGCTCTTTGGCAAGCTCGCGAAAGGTGGATTGGTGAAGGTCGGCGTGAAAGACGGCAAACTTGATCTCAAGATCGAAAAGCCGGGAACCCCGCGCCTGTCCTCGAAAAAGCCGCCACTGTTGACTGCGGATTAAACAGAAGCAGCCGATCGAAATAAAGAAGCCCCCGCGAACATCTCGCGGGGGCTTTTTCGTACCGACACCAAAAGGGCATCTATTTCTCGGTAAACTTCAACTCAATGCGCCGGTTCTGCGCGCGCGCTTCCGGCGTATCCGCTGGGTTCACAGGCTGGTATTCCCCAAAGCCGTTCGCCGCCAAACGATCCGGCGGTATGCCCAACGCATCGACCATATAGCGCACAACAGAAAGAGCGCGCCCCTGCGACAGCTCCCAGTTATCGCGATACTTGCCGGTGCTGACCAAAGGAATGTTATCCGTATGGCCATCCACGCGGATCACCCAATCGATCTCTGGCGGAATTTGGTCGGCCACAGATTTAAGGATCGCCGCAACTTTAGCCACCTCGCCCTTCCCTTCTTCGGACAGCTCCACCGCGCCAAGCGCGAACAGGACTTCGGAAGAAAACACAAAGCGATCCCCTTCAATCCGAACGCCTTCTTGCGTTCCGAGCAGGTCGCGCAAGCGCCCGAAAAACTCAGAGCGATACCTAGCGAGGTCTTGTGTTTGATCCCGCAGCGCTTGGGCTTCCAGCTCGAGCCTACGGCGCTCTGCTTCTTCTAGGGCACGGCGCTTTTTCTCTTCGGATGCAACGCGAGCGAGCGCAGTATTTAACCGAGAGCCAAGCGCCTGAATTTGAACCTCGGCAGCAGCATCTTTGGCATCGGCCTCATCCAGCATCGCTTGCAGCGATCCAAGCTGTATGCGCAGTTCAGAAACCTGTTCATTCAAAAGTGCCACCTGCCGCAAACTTTCTGCGGATTTAGCTTCTTCTTCGGCAAGGCGGTCGTTGGCAACCGCCAGCAGAGCGCGTTGTTTTTCAACTTCGCTCATTGCGTTTTCTGCTTCGTCTGCGCGGTCTGCCTGAGCAAGCTCCGCCGCAGCGAGCAAAGTCAACGTATCTTCCGCCTCTTTGCGTTTGGCCTCTAGCGCGAGTGTCATCGCCGTGAGCTCGGTATCAGCCTCGGCAAGTTTCTGGCGAAGCGCTTCTGCGGCGGCGGCTTCGGCCAGTTTCTCTTTCTCAAGTTCGGTCAACGCACCTTCGGTATCCGCCAATCGCGCGCGAAGCGCTTCAGCAGCGGCCTGCTCGGCCAGACGTTCCGCCTCAAGCGCTTCAATTTTTTCTTGCGAGTCGGAGGTTTCTGCTTCGAGCGCTTGATACTGCTGTTGTGCCTCATCAAGCTGCGCAGCAAGTGCGGCGAGCGATGTTTCCTGACTTTCGCTTTCTTGTTGCAAATCCGCGATCAGTGCTTCGAGCGCTTCTCGTTTGGCCGCTGCCAACCGCGCCTCTTCAACACTGGCATCTATCTCTTCACGAGCACTCGCAAGAGCAAGCTGCAACGCTTCCTTCTCGCCAATCAGTCGGGCGTTTGCAGCTTCGGCCTCGGTAAGCGTCGTGGCAAGATCATCGCCGCGTGCAATCGCATCATCCCGCTGCGACAAGAGCGTGGCCACTTGTGATTCAAAGCTCGTGATAGCGGCGCGTTGTTGGGCAAGTTCATCTGCTTGCTGTTCAGTCTGCGCGGTCAGGCTGGCGATCAATCGCGCCTGTACGTCGGCCTCATCTGCGGCATCCTGCAACCCTGCGGTTAAACGGCCAACTTCGTCGCGCAAGGCCGCGCTGTTTTCTTTCTCTAGCCCGAGAGCGTCAGCGAGGCTCATCACCTGTGAGCTTAGTTCATCAAGCTGCGTTTCTTGCCCGGTGATTGTCTCTCTTAGGACAGATTGCACGACCATAAAGATCGTCAATACAAACATCAGAACCAGCAAAAGCGCCGTCATCGCATCAACAAAACCGGGCCAGATTGACCCTTGGAACCTTTGACCTGTGCGCCGACTAAGAGCCATGTCAGCCCTGCGGATCTGTTTGGGTTGCTTGGCGGATGATGTTGGTTAGCCCTGCGATATCCGTGCGCAGATCGGTGATCGATTCCTGACGACCCGCCGAAATCTCTTCGAGAATCCGAAGGAGTTGCACGTCAATAGACCGCAGCCGCATCCGGCTCTCCGCATCGACATCGCCTGTGTCCGCTGCGCCAGCACGGCTCTGGAGCGTTTCAATCAAACGTTCCTGCCCTTCGGCAACGCGCTGCAACGCAGTCGTTTCCGGCCCTTGGCTTATTGTCTGAGTTAGGTTTTCAACTGCAAGAACGAGGTTGCCAAGCCGTTCATCCACCATCGAGCGCGATACATCCGACTGTGTGAACATGGTTTGCATCGCTTCCATCTGCTCGGCCATATGGTCAAGCACCGCCACCATCTGACCGGATTCGCTATGCCCTTCACTTTCACCAGAGGAAAAGCCGAGACGCGTAATCGTCGAGAGCCACTCTTCCAACTCGCGGTAAAAACGGTTCTGACCATGGCCGGCAAAAAGCTCCAAAAGGCCAACAACGAGCGAGCCGGCAAGCCCCAAGAGCGAGCTGGAGAAGGCCGTTCCCATACCGCCAAGCTGTGCCTCAAGGCCAGCCATCAGCTTCTCGAACACCGCGACGCCGGTTTCGCCTTCTTGGGGCGCCAGTGATCGGATGGTTTCAACAACAGCCGGAACAGTTGTAGCGAGGCCGTAGAACGTTCCGAGAAGGCCAAGGAAAATCAGCAAGTTAACGATATAACGCGTGATATCCCGCGCCTCATCAATCCGCGTCGCGACCGAATCCAGAATCGAACTGGCCGAGGAAGAACTGATCTGCATCCGCGCCCCGCGTGATCGCAGGAGGGCGGCCAGAGGAGCCAAAAGACGCGGTGCAGTTACAAGCTCGTGGCCGATGCGGTTGGACGCAAAACCGACGATCCAGTTCACCGAACTAAAGAGCTGCAACACTTGCCAGAAACAGGCGAGCACCCCAAAGACAAACACAAGGCAAATAAAGCCATTGAGCCAAATATTGGCCACAAACAGCGGCAAAATCCGCGGTAGGGCAACCCAAGCCCCCGCAGCTAAAAGCGCCAGCACGATAAGCATGATCGTAATCTGGCGGATAGGTTTTGAAAATTCGGGCTCGGCCTCGCGTTCCGCAAAGTCCATTTTGGACATCCTGGCGCTGTTTTTGTTGTGGGTAACATAGGCCGATGGGCCAGCTAAGCCAATGTTTAAATGCGAGAAGCGCGCCTCAGGAGAGAATTTTTCGAGTGTATTCGCGGAGGCGGATCAGTTCGGGGTCTTCAATCCCCAACTCGCGCAAATGGGAGGTCGTGTTTTCGAGGTAATCCACGTTCGGGCCAAAGGTACCTTCTGCACGCGCGATGATCTCGGCCTGCTCCTCGAGCGAGAGGCGGCCACAGTATTGATCGTGTTCAGGATTCATCACGAATGTCACGGCCATAACCTGCCGCCCATCCTTGAGATCAAGCGGCAGCGTGGCTTCGTTATAGGCATAGGAAATCAGTTCGCGTTCGCGCAGGTATTCGAGCGTTTGATCCGCCTGTTCGGGAGCAATTTCAAAACCGATCCCATCGCAATGGACGCCCTCTTCCCGATCAAGCGCGAGGACAAGGCCTGGCTGCTCTGCCGTGCCACGATAGTGGATCGACCGCATGCAAAAACTGCGCCGATACCCAGACAGCCGCGCGATTTGTTTCGAGCGGAACTCAAACCCCGGCCGCCAAATCAGCGATCCATACCCGAAAACCCACAGTGGCGTGTCTGTCATTTGACTGGTCCTTTCCTGACCCTCTCTATAAACAACAGGGGCGCAACGATGGAAAGGTTAGAGATGCGGTTTTTGGTGGGGTTGGTGATAGCACTATTTGTGTTGTGGGGCGGATATTGGTTCGTCGGTTCCTCGGCGGTAGAAAGCAACGCCGCCAAGCTGATCGAGCAGGCGCGCGAAGACGGCGCGACATTTGAATATTCCAACCTCAATACGCGCGGCTTCCCAAGCCGATTTGACACAACGATTGAGAATATTAACGCCGTCACGCCAGACCAGCGGATTGCATGGAAAGCACCATTCTTCCAACTTTTCGCCCTTAGCTATCGCCCAAACCACCTCATCGCAGTTTGGCCGAACGAGCAGGAGCTTAGGCTTGACGGCACGACCTACAACATTGGCACCGAGCGGTTGCGCGCGAGCCTTGTTGTTGAGGCCAATAAGAGCCTCGCGCTTGACCGCTTCCAGTTGTCCGGTGAGAGCATAAAGATCGCAAGCGACGCGCAAGGACACCTTACGGCCGCAGGTATTTCGCTCGCGTCCGAACAGGTTCAAGACAGTTTTGACCACCATATCGGTCTGCGCCTTAACGGCGTTGATCTAAGAGCGCCAAACCAAGCGCCTCTGGCGATTCAGGAAATATTTGCTGACGCAACGCTCGGATTTGACGCTCCGATTTCCTATACCACGCAAGTAAACCCAACCTCGCTTACTCTGCACAAAGCGGAGCTAAAGATGGGTACAAGCCTGCTGCGGATTGAGGGAGACCTCACCTTGGATTCCCTCGGCTATGCCGACGGCGCTCTCTTGGTTACCGCGCAAAACTGGCAACCGCTCTATGATGAAGCAAAAGCGCGCGGGCTGCTTGATCCGGAATTCGAAGAGCCACTGCGCGATATCCTGACAAATCTTGCCAGCACAGAGAGCCCCGAAACAGATTTCACAGCTCCTCTGACCGTAACGCAGGGTACGATCAAGTTTGGCTTTGTCACACTCGGGTATCTACCGCCGCTCCAGCTCTATTTGCAGTAGGGACCACTTCGGTAGCTCGCGGTGTCAAAGTGGAAATGATCGCGGTGATACCGGTCTGAGTTGGGGCCAAGCACGGTCCCAAAGGGTCCGCAGGCTTCGCGATGCATCGCGCGCAAAAGCTTGCCCTGTGCCTTGGAGTTCCAGCCTTTCAACACAGTTATCTCAACCCCGTTGTTGAGCGTAATACCCGAGACGTCCACGGCCTTGCCCTTGCCATGCTCCGAGATTTTCGCGCCCTTCTTGTTGTTACGCGTACGGCAAGCATAGTGGGCAACGACATTAATGCGCTTCACGCCACCGCCAAGCCGCCCGATAGTTGGAACTACGCCATCTGCAACCCAAGTGTTCAACGCCTTGGCCGTGTTACAATCCATAAGCGCAGGCCGCGAGAGCGCCACTCCTGCTACAGAGGTCACACGGACGGGGTTACCAACGCCACAGCCCCTAATCCGCCCAGGGATTGCCGAAACTTTTTGCCCTCGGATTTGGCGCACGCCACAGATCGAGCCCTTTTTGCTCGTCGGGATCGGCTCAGGGACTTTAACGGCAGCAGTCTTGGTTATTTCTGCGGGCGCGCCGCCGCTTAATGCACGCGGTACATTTGCTGGCCGAGGCAAAGGACGCAGCGAGAGGCGCACAGCTTGTTGCGATGTCACCAGCTTAACGGGAACACTCGCCGCAGGAACAGGAGCCGTGGCCGCGATTTTCTCGTAGGGCTTGCCCCCGTGCGAAACTGGGCGCGGTGCGGGGCGTATCTTGGCGTTATAATAGACCGGAACGAGTGAAACCCGCTGAATCGGCTCCGGCTGGGTCCTTACATCGATCGGTCGCGCAACAGGTAAAAGCGATGTTTGCGGCGCGTTGGCCTGCACCTCAGCCCCGAGACAGAGCGCAAGGGCTATGGTGCAAAGGCGGATCATGTGGCGTCTTTCTTGATCCGCCCGAAATCAGGCGCATCGGTATCCTGCCCCGCCTCGATGATACCGCGACGGATTGCACGAGTGCGGGTGAAATAGTCTTGAAGATGCTCGCCATCACCGGTTCGGATCGCACGTTGCAGCGCAAAAAGCTCCTCGGTGAAGCGGCCCAGAATTTCGAGTGTCGCCTCTTTGTTGGTCAGAAACACATCGCGCCACATCGTCGGATCACTCGCGGCAATACGGGTGAAATCACGAAAGCCCGCAGCCGAGTATTTGATGACTTCGCTGTCCGTCACGCGCCGGAGATCATCGGCAACACCAACCATTGTATAAGCGATGAGGTGCGGCGCGTGGCTCGTGACGGCAAGCACCAAATCATGATGGTCTGCTTCCATTTCCTCGACGTTGGACCCCACCCCTTCCCAAAGCGCACGTAGCCGCGCGACTTCCGCAGGGTCGCTCCCCTCGACAGGGACCAAAAGGCACCAACGATTATCAAACAATTCAGCAAACCCAGAGCGCGGACCGGAATGCTCCGTTCCTGCAAGCGGATGACCGGGAACAAAATGAACACCGTCGGGGATATGCGGACCAACAGCCTCGATCACAGACTTCTTGACCGAGCCAACATCCGTTACCGTCGCGCCTTTCTTAAGTGCTGGTGCTATTTCCCGCGCAACACTTTCCATCGCGCCGACTGGCACACACAGAACCACAATATCCGCATCTTCACAGGCTTCAATCGCCGTATCACATACCCGATCACACAACCCTATTTCCCGCGCTGTTTCGCGGGTTTCGGCGCTACGAGCATAGCCTGTCACTTCATTTGCCAATCCGCCACGCTTGATCGCCCAATACATGGACGATGCAATCAATCCCAAGCCTATAAGGGCGACGCGATTGTAAATCGGGGCCTGCACGGGGGTATCGGTGGTCATGTTTACTCTTTTCCAGGCGTCTTTTGCGCCCCTTTGAATTGGGCAACCGCATGGGCCACGCGGCGGCAAGAGGCTTCATCACCCACCGTAATCCGCAAACAGTTCGGCAAGCCATAAGAGCCAACCTTGCGTACGATCAGGCCTTCGTTGGCGAGGAACTCATTGCAAGCATCTGCTTCGGCTTCATCGGCAAGACGCGCCAGAACAAAGTTTGCGGTTGATGTGTCTGTTGGAACGCCAAGCTCGGCCAGCGCTTCTGCGAGCCATGCGCGGTTTTTCGTGTTGTCCGCGCGGCATTTCTCTACGAAGTCGGTGTCGCGCACGGCGGCTTCTGCGGCTGCAATTGCCGCTGACGAAAGGTTGAACGGCCCGCGAATTCGATTGAGAACCTCGATGATATGCTGTGGCCCATACCCCCAGCCAACACGCAATCCGCCAAGCCCGTAAATCTTTGAAAACGTCCGCGTCATCACAACGTTATCGCGCGCCTCAACCAAAGACGCGCCGCCATCATACCCCTCAACATATTCCGCATAGGCCCCGTCAATCACGAGGATAGCCTGTGGCGGCAAACCTTCTGCAAGGCGCGCAAGGTCGCTTTGACCGATCATCGTGCCTGTTGGGTTGTTTGGATTGGCAAGGAACACCAGCTTGGTTTTGCCAGTACAGGCGGCCAAAATCGCATCTACATCCGCAACACGCTCGCGCTCTTTCACTTTAACAGGCGTCGCGCCTGCGGCATGAGCGCCGATGGGATACATCAGAAACCCGTGCTCGGTATAGACCACCTCATCGCCTGGTCCGGCGTATGCCTGACAAAGAAATGCGATGATCTCGTCCGACCCCGCCCCGCAGATGATCCGCGACGCATCAAGCCCGTTTACCTCGGCAATGGCCGCGCGCAGTTCAGCGTGATCAGAGGACGGATAGCGGTGGAGCTCATGAACAGCGCGGGAAAAGGCCTCTTTTGCTGCTTCGGATGCGCCAAACGGGTTCTCGTTGGAGGACAGCTTGACGGTATTGCTCACCCCATCAATCTTGGACTTCCCCCCCTCATAGAGGGCGATTTCCAAAATTCCCGGTTGAGGTCTGATCTCTGCGCTCATGAACGGCTCTCCTTGTTAGGGCCGTTTTAGCGAGGCTTACCAATCAAATCCACACGCAAAAGCACGCAGGGAGCGTTCCTGCACAGTTTGGGCAAGCTTTGCGCCACGCCGTGGCGAGGAAGTCACGTTCAGGCGGCAGTTTGCCGTGGTGCAAAACGCGCCGTTTTCGGACAGGCAGTATAGTTTTCTGCCTCGATATGCGCGGTTTCCGCAAGGTTCAGCACCGACGA
The DNA here is from genome assembly GCF_028823805.1 of Halocynthiibacter sp. C4. Lineage (NCBI taxonomy): Bacteria > Pseudomonadati > Pseudomonadota > Alphaproteobacteria > Rhodobacterales > Paracoccaceae > Halocynthiibacter > Halocynthiibacter sp. C4. Next base: position 639,790 of record NZ_JAPEIE010000002.1, read on the forward strand.
AATGATGTGATCTACAGTCTCGTCCGTCATCAAATAGCTAAAGTTGAGTCGCACCCATCCCGGCTTGCGCAGCTCCGCTCCCGCTTGAAGGTCAGCAAAGAGCTCGTCAGACTCCTCTCGCGACAAGTCCAAAAGTCGATGCGCATAGGGCCCCGCACATGCACATCCGCCACGCGTTTGAATGCCCGTCAGATCAGAGAGCATCCGCGTAAACAATTGCTGATGCACAGGGGCTCCATTCACATCGGTGATCATCAAGCTAAAGATCGGCAAGCGATGAGCAGTATCGTGGCCGAGCACTTGAATTTGAGGGTGGGCCTGAAAGGCTGCCATGGCGCGCTCGGCAAACGCCGCTTCCCGCGCCGCAATCCGCTCTTCGCCAATGGCATCCTTAACCATGAAAGCAAGCGCCGCACGAATATCCCCAATGACGTTCGGCGTTCCGCTTTCTTCGCGTACGGAAAGATTATCGGAGTACGTATGCCCCCATGGTGACACAAAGCTAACGGTGCCGCCCCCCGGCAAACATGGCTTTTCTCTTTGTGTCGCAGAGTTCCGCACGATCATGACGCCAGTTGCGCCCGGACCACCCGGAAATTTATGGGGCGAAGTTACAACAGCGTCTTTTGCCGTGTCTCCCCGCCCCATATCGATCGGGATATACGGGCCACCCCCCGCAAAATCCCAGACCGCCAAGGCTCCGTGAGTTTTCAACAGCCTGGTGGTTTCATCCTGATTGCTCAGAACTCCGGTAACGTTCGACGCTGCCGAAAACGCTCCGATTTTCACGTCGCAATCGCGATGGTCCTCAAGCGCGGTTTCAAGCGCCTCAAGGTCGATCCCGCCGCCTTTGGCCTCGGGAATTTCAATGACTTCCGCTTTGCTTTCACGCCAAGGAAGAATGTTGGAATGATGCTCGTATGGCCCGATAAACACGACAGGCTTCACCGCTTCATTCACACCCAGAAGTGCTACCAAACGGTTCAAGCCTGCTGTGGCCCCTGCCCCCGTGAAGATCACTGAGCAATCGTCATCCGCGCCAACCAAACGAGCGATCTCTGCCCGTGCGTCCTCGCGCAGTCGGGTCATGTATCCGCCGCAGAACGACGCTTGTGTGTGGGTATTGGCGTAGTAAGGCAAAACCTGTGAAGCGACAAACTCCTCGACCTGTTTCAGAGCGCGACCAGAGGCAACATAATCTGCATAAATAAGTGGTACATCGCCTTTTGAACCAGGGATCATCATTCCCTCGCCAATTAGTCCGGCACGAAAGAATGCGAGCGGGTCAGAAACAGTGATATCGGAGCGAAATTGGGTCAGTGACATGGGTATTCCTTTGCGTTGCGCATAGATTGCCCCAAAATTCTGCAAAAATTGACCCAAAGTTCATTGCAAAACTACCATTTTCGTTGTCATATGCCGCATGAAATCAGAAAACTTAGATCACATGGACAGAAAAATCCTTGCGGAACTGCAAAAGGATTCGTCCCTCTCGCAACGTGCTTTGGCCGAACGGGTCAACCTTTCGCAAAACGCCTGCTGGCGGCGCCTTCAAGCAATGACAGAGGCCGGCGTTCTCAATGGCTCGACTGCGCGGATTGATCGTCGAAAGCTTGGCCTCTCGCTCGTGGTTTTTGTAATGCTCAAAACGAGGCACCATTCCGCGCAATGGCTCAAGGATTTTCGAAGCCACGTGCTGACCATTCCAGAGGTGGTGGATTTTCACCGCATCGGCGGTGACTATGACTATCAGCTCAAGGTCGTGACCGAGTCGATGGACAGCTATGACAAAGTTTACCAACGCCTGATCGAGGGCGTCGATTTGGACAGCGTCACCAGCTATTTCGCAATGGAAAGCATTGCCGAAGGGCGGCCGTTGCCACTTTAGCCACAAACAAAAAGGGCCGCCAAATGGCAGCCCTTCTGTAATTCCAATGGTGCGGCGAAGATTAGTTCTTCGCGTAGAATTCCACCACGAGGTTTGGTTCCATCATAACTGGGTATGGAACGTCGCCGAGCGAAGGTGTGCGCACGAATGTGGCTTTCATCTTGCTGTGGTCGGCTTCAACGTAGTCAGGAACGTCACGCTCTGCGAGTTGTGTCGCTTCGATCAGAACGGCGAGCTGCTTGGAGCGCTCACGTACTTCGATCACGTCACCCTCTTTAACGCGGTAGGACGGAATGTTTACGCGCTTGCCGTTCACCAGAACGTGGCCGTGGTTCACGAATTGACGTGCAGCAAATACTGTTGGCACGAATTTCGCGCGGTATACAACAGCGTCAAGACGGCGCTCAAGCAGACCGATGAGGTTTTCACCAGTATCGCCCTTTACACGCTCGGCTTCGCCATAGATGCGGCGGAACTGCTTCTCTGTCAGGTCACCATAGTAACCTTTGAGTTTTTGCTTAGCGCGGAGCTGAGTACCGAAGTCGGACAGTTTGCCTTTACGGCGCTGACCGTGCTGGCCTGGGCCATATTCACGACGGTTTACTGGAGACTTTGGGCGGCCCCAGATGTTTTCGCCCATGCGGCGATCGATTTTATGCTTGGCAGACGTACGCTTAGTCACGGCTGGATCCTTTCAGGTTTCCCACACCGAGGTGCAGGCTATGAAAGGTGCTTTCCTTTCCCGCCGGAGAACTCCATTGGGCGACAGACATCCCCTCGCGGGGGTCACAAACACCAAAAAACAAGTATCCCGGCCAACAAAGACCGGGAACGGGTGGCTTATATAACGCTGTAAGGGAGAGTCAACGCCTCAAAACAAGGATTATCGCGTAAAATCAGCGGAAATCTGCAAGGAGGATAATTGAAATGGCGCCGGTGAGCGCGGAGTCTGTGAATGGGCGAATTATTCTTATTACCGCCGAAGGCCTGCCGGACCTTCCCATTCATGTTGTAGAAACGCCTGCGCATCTGCTCGATTGCGCTGCATCACTGTCCCGACGCTCATATCGCGCCCACCGTATCGCAATCCATTTTCGCGGCTTTTCACCGTCTGATTTTGGTTGCGGCCAAGTTTGTAAACACGCGTTATAATCGCGCTTTTTTAAAGAAGCCTGTATGCCTGCTCTTTTTGTTCTTATCGAATCGATAGCACGCTGCGAATCACTTTGGGAAGCAAAAAATGCAGGTGATTCGAAATAAAATGTGCTGACGATTCGACGAAGGGACTCTTAAGAGCGTCAGACGCGTTCACGGTGCTGGAATACCGCTATGATTTTTGTGAGTCTTTCCAACAGGGTAAGACATCTCCCGCCTTCGGGCTTGCGTGATACACACCACGCGCGATTGCGCGTGCTAGGCAATGCGCCGCAGCAGCTCCGATCTGCAGCATATCTTTGTCCGGCTCATCCATTTCGCGTTTGCCTGTGGCGGCCGCAAAAACCAGATCACCATCAAACGGCGTGTGCGCCGGAACAATCGCCCGTGCCATTCCGTCCTGCGCAGCAGTCGCGACCCGCTTGGCCTGCGCCTTGTTGAGCTTCGCGTCGGTCGCAACAATCGCAATCGTCGTGTTGCTGCGCTCGTTGATCCCTGGCGCTTTAAGGCTATGCGGCGGGAAGCAAAGCCCCGCACGCGGGTCCGGTCCGAGGCCGCCGAATTCTCCGTCCATCTCAAATGGCGCCGCCCAGAAATGCCGTTCACCAGGAGTGTTGACGGAGCCAATAGGGTTACAAGCCACCAAAGCGCCAACCGTAATGCCGGAATTCAACACAAACGAAGCGGAACCAAGTCCGCCCTTCAGAAACCCAGTAAGCGCGCCGGTTCCTGCGCCGACAGAGCCAAGATCAAAGTCCTCGCTTGCATCTGCGAGAGCAGCCTCGCCAAGTGCGGGATAGGGATTGTCCGCCCAGCCCTTGTCACCACCATTCAGCAGATCAAACAAAATTGCAGCGGGCACGATCGGCACTGTCACATCGCCAACGGCAAATCCCCGCCCCTGTGCGCGCAATCCATTGACCACACCCGATGCCGCATCCAACCCGAAAGCAGAACCGCCCGACAACACGAGCGCATCCACTGCACCCACGTGTTTATCTGGTGCCAGCAAATCGGTTTCTCGCGTTCCGGGCGCACCGCCCATTACATCAACCGACGCCACGAAAGGCGCATCACTGATCAAAACCGTCGTGCCGGATTTCAACGCATCATCCTGCGCATTGCCGACATAAATTCCCGGCACATCAGTAATCAGGTTTTTGGCGCCCACCTTCATCAGATACACCGCCCGCCATCAACTTCCATGGCCACGCCAGTGATCATGCTGGCTTCATCCGAACAGAGAAACGCCGCTGCCGCACCCATGTCTTCAGGCGTGGAAAAACGGCCAAGCGGGATCGTCGAGAGGAACTTTGCCCGCACCTCTGGTGTGTCTTCGCCCATGAAGGATTTAAGAAGTGGTGTTTCGCCCGCCACTGGGTTGATCGCATTCACCCGAACGCCAAGCGGCGCAAGCTCAACTGCCATCGCCTTGGTCGCGGTGATCATCCAACCTTTCGATGCATTGTACCACGAGAGCCGTGGCCGCGGGCTCACGCCAGCAGTTGAGGCGACGTTGAGAATTGCGCCCTGCCCCTGCTCTTTCATGTGCGGAACGATGTATTTCGCGGTCAGGAATACCGATTTGGCGTTTACCGCCAACACGCGGTCAAACTCTTCCTCGCTCACCTCTTCCATTGCCATCGGCAAATGCGTGATACCCGCGTTGTTCACAAGGATATCAAGCGCGCCAAATTCGGCAATCACCGCCTTTGCGAGCGCTTCAACATCCGCTGCTTTCGCCATATTCGCTTCAAAGCTCACAGCGGCATCGCCCAGCTCTTGCGCCATCTCTTTGGCTGCATCACCGTTGATATCTACAATCATGACGCGTGCGCCCTCGGCTATGAATTTGCGCGCAATCCCCGCACCAAAGCCAGAAGCGCCACCGGTGACAATCGCCGTTTTTCCGTTCAGTTTCATGATCAATTCCTATCCGTGATATGCCGCGACTGTCTTGAGCGTGGTGAAGCCATAGAGCGCCTCAAACCCTTTCTCCCGACCGTGGCCTGATTTGCCGATACCGCCAAACGGAAGCTCTACGCCACCGCCAGCGCCATAGTTATTGAGGAACACCTGCCCCGAACGGATCGCCTTGGCGAGCCGCATTTGCCGCGCGCCGTTTTGGCTCCAGATCGAAGCGACAAGGCCGTATTCCGTACCGTTTGCGATGCGGATCGCCTCCTCTTCGTCGTCAAACGGGATAACAACCTGCACAGGGCCGAAAATCTCGTCCTGCGCCAAGGTGTGATCGGCGGGAACATTTGTAAACAGGGTTGGCGGAACGAAATATCCCCCCTCTGGTGCACCCGCGACGACTTCGCCTTGCGCAGCGGTTTCAAGGTCTGCACCCTTGGCAAGAAACCCTTCGACAATTTCCTTTTGCCGCGCGGAAATGAGTGGCCCAACATCGAGATCATCAGTAGAGGCACCCACTTTGAGCGCACGATATTTCTCGGCCATGCGCGACACGACCTCGTCATAAACGCCGCGCTGCACAAGGATGCGCGACGAAGCCGAACATGTTTGGCCTGCGTTCTGAATTCCTGCATTCACGAGGAACGGCAGCGCCGCATCAAGGTCCGCATCGTCAAACACAAGCTGCGGAGATTTGCCGCCAAGCTCAAGCGTAACAGGAACGACATTTTGCGCGGCGGTTGACTGGATCAACTGCCCCACGCCAACAGAGCCTGTGAAGCTGATGTGGTGGATACCGGTGTGCGCGGAAAGTGCTGCGCCCGCTTCGGCCCCAAGGCCCGGAACCACATTCAATACGCCATCAGGCAGCCCCACTTCACGCGCAAGATCAGCAAAGGCCAGCGCGGTCAGGCAGGCTTCTTCGGCTGGTTTCAGAACAGCAGTGTTGCCCGCGGCAAGAGCCGCTCCGACAGAGCGGCCAATGATCTGCATTGGGTAGTTCCACGGAACAATATGCCCCGTCACGCCGTGCGGCTCGCGCAGGGTATAAACGGTGTAGCCATCAAGATAAGGCAGCGTTTCGCCATGTAGCTTGTCTGCTGCGCCGCCATAAAATTCAAGATACCGCGCCATGGCAATCGCATCGGCGCGCGCTTGCTTCAATGGCTTGCCAACATCAAGCGCCTCAAGCTGCGCGAGTTCGTCAACGCGTGTCAGGACCAATCGTCCGAGCTTGGCCAAAAGCCGTCCGCGCTCTGCGGCAGGGGTATGGTTCCAACCTCCGTCAAACGCCGCATGGGCAGCTTCAACCGCTGTATCGATATCCGCAGCGTTTCCGCGCGCGATTTGGCACAACTCGCTTCCGTCAGAAGGGTTTTTGAGCGAGAGCGTTTCTCCGCCAGATGGTTTTACCCATTGGCCGTTAATGAAACACTTATCGGTTTCGAACCACAAAATATCTGTCAGGCTCATAACATCGCTCCTCTAGGCAGCATCAGTTTCAGGAAGGCGCGGCGTCGCTTGGATCAGCGCCTTAGTGTAGGGGTGTTGCGGGTTGGTGAACACGGCTTCTGTTTCGCCGCGCTCGACAAACTCGCCGTCTTTCATAACCAGAACCCGATCCGTGATCGCACGAACAACAGAAAGGTCATGCGAAATGAACAGATAGGTTAGGCCAAACCGCGCCGACAAATCCGCCAACAGATCAAGGATCTGCGCGCGGATCGAAACATCAAGCGCGGATACAGCTTCGTCCAGAATAATCAGCTTGGGCTTGATAATCAAAGCTCGTGCAATGGCGATCCGCTGCCGCTGTCCGCCTGAAAACTCGTGGATATATTTGTCCTGATCTTCTGGCTTCAGACCCACGCTTTCCAGCGCTTCGGCAATGGCTGCGTCTCGCTCGGCGGGGCTGGGCTTTTCGTCCAAGAGGAAGAACGGTTCCGTAATCAAACGCGAAACCTTGTGGCGCGGATTAAATGAGCCATAGGGGTCTTGGAACACAACTTGCATCTTTTGGCGCACGTGGCGATCAACTTTGCCATCGCGGATGATCGGCGCGCCATTGATCAAAACCGAGCCGCCCTGTGCAGCTTCAAGCCCAAGAATGGCGCGCGTGAGCGTCGATTTTCCGCACCCGCTTTCACCAACAAGGCCAAGGCTCTCGCCCTGTTTGACGTCAAAATTTACGCCTTTCACAGCGCGAAACACCCCCGGCGCCCCAAACAAGCCGCTGCGCGGTGTTGGGTACTCTCGAACAAGGTCGCGCACTTCCAGAAGCGGTGCCTCTGCGCTTTCCTGCTCATGCCGCGCCGGAACATGGCCCGAGGCCGCGATCAGCGCAAGCGTATATGGGTGTTTCATCGTGGTAAACAACGCGTCCGCGCCGCCCGTTTCGACAACCTCACCGTTCTTCATGATCACCAAATGGTCGGCCAGATTGGCGACAACAGCAAGGTCGTGCGTCACGAGGATCATGCCCATGCCGTCCTCTTCGACAAGCCTCTTGAGAAGCTTCAGGATTTGCTCCTGCGTGGTCACGTCAAGCGCGGTCGTTGGCTCGTCTGCAATCAACAGTTTTGGCCGCAAGGCAATAGCCATCGCGATCACGACACGCTGGCGTTGCCCGCCGGATAACTCGTGCGGATAACGCGATAACGGAAATTTATCTGCTGGAAGCTCCACTCGACCAAGCGCTTCGCGCGCCATGGCACGCGCCTCTGAACGGCTGGCGTTTGTGTGGATCAGGATCGTTTCGGCCACTTGATCGCCGATGGTTTTCACAGGATTCAGCGCCGTCATCGGCTCCTGAAACACCATCGAAATATCATTGCCACGCAGGGCGCACATATCCTGTTCGCTCGCCGCACCAAGGTCTTTGCCGTCAAAGTGAATGTGGCCGGATTGCTCGGCGCCATTGGGGAGTAGCTTGAGTACAGAGTAAGCCGTCATCGACTTGCCCGAACCGGATTCACCGATCACTCCGACGATCTGTCCCTGCTCAACCGAAAGGCTCACATCCTTAAGAATCAGCGTGCCGTGAATGGAGAGAGAGAGGTTTTCAACCGACAAAAGGCTCATGTCTTGGACCTCCGCAGCTTAGGATCAAGATAGTCGCGCAGGCCATCCCCGACGAGGTTCAGCCCTAGAACCGTCAGCAAAATCGCCATACCAGGGAATACGGTAAGATGCGGCGCGAAAGAAATCATAGTCTGACTTTCTGCAAGCATACGCCCCCAACTTGGGATTGGTGGCTGCGCGCCGAGGCCGACATAGCTCAGCGCCGCCTCGGCAATGATACCGACGGAAAACTGAATAGAGCCCTGCACAATCAGCAAGTTGGCCACGTTTGGCAGAATGTGTTCAAGCGAAATGCGAGCCGCGCCCTTGCCTGATACGCGGGCCGACAACACGTAATCACGGGTCCAGAGCGAAATCGCCGCGCCACGCGTCATCCGCGCAAACACAGGAATGTTGAACACACCGATGGCGATGATCGCATTGGTGGCAGATGGGCCGAACGTGGCCGTGATCATAATGGCAATCACCAAAGGCGGGAAGGCAAACACAAGGTCATTACCGCGCATAATCATTTCATCAAGAAGCCCACCGCGCTTGGCCGCCGCAGCCAGACCAAGCGGCACGCCGAGCAACATGCCGATGCCAACAGCAACAAGCGCCACCGCAATAGAGGTGCGCGCGCCAACCATAATCATCGAAAAGATATCTCGCCCGAAATGATCAGTTCCGAACCAATGCGCCGCGCTCGGTTTCTGGAGCTTGTTGGCGATATCCAGCGTTTCGACACTATAGGGCGTCCAGACAAAAGAGAGGAGCGCCGCGCCGATAAACAGGAGCGACAAGAAAGCGCCAAACAGCATTGCGCGAGAGAGTTTTGCCGTTGGCATTATGCACGCCTCCGCAAACGGGGATCGACAAAGGCATAGGCCAGATCAACCGCGAAATTCACCATGATGACAGCAAAGACGAGGATCATCACAACACTTTCAACTACGATGAGGTCACGCTGAGAAATACTCTGGAAGATGAGACGCCCGAGGCCCGGTAGGAAAAAGACGTTCTCGATCACGATGCCGCCGGCGATCAGGAACGAAAACTGCATACCGATGATGGTCAGCACAGGGATCATCGCGTTGCGCAGCGCATGGCGCCAGAGAGCTTGCCCCGTCGAAAGCCCCTTGGCGCGGGCGGTACGAACGAAATCTTCGCTCAATGTGTCAAGCAACGAGGAGCGCATGACCCGCGTAAGGATCGAGGCTTGCTGAAGCGACAAGGCAATAGCAGGCAATGTCAGCGCCTTCATCGCAAGCCAGAAGCCATTGTCCCATCCCGGAAAACCACCGGCAGAGAACCACCGCAGGCTCACAGCAAAAAGAAGAACCATCAGCATCGCAAACCAGAAGTTCGGGATCGCAACACCAAGTTGCGTTACCCCCATGACGGTTGAGTCGAGGAAAGAACCACGTTTACGCGCCGCAAGAATGCCCGCGGGAAATGCAACGAGGATCGCAAGTGCGAGCGCATAGAGAGCCAGCGGCAGCGAAATCCATAGCCGTTCGGCAACCATGTCGCGCACAGGCGTTCGATATGTGTAGGAAACGCCGAAATCGCCCTGAACCATTCCAGCAACCCAGCTAAAATACCGCGATACAACAGATTGATTGAGGCCAAGTTGCTCTCGCAGGGCGTTGAGCGTGTCTTCTTGGGCATTGATGCCGAGCATATATTGCGCCGGATCACCGGGTACGACCTCGATCGCGGCGAAAATCACAAGGCTTGCGACCAGAAGGCTCAGGATCAGGGAAAGGAGACGTTTGAGCGTGTATCGCAGCATGTATTGAGGGGCACCAATTGAGAGATTAAGCCCCCGCCCGCAGGGATCGGGCGAGAGCAGGTGTTAAAATGTGCCGTTACTCTTCCCAGTAAACAGCGGTCAGGTCTGTGGCCTGTGTCGGGGCATTCTCCCAGATACCGACCAAATTGGCCTTAACCACGCTCAACTGAGCGAGTTGGAACAAGTAGCCGTTGACGTAATCATCGGAGATGATCGTCTGGGCTTTTTGGAGCAGCTCGGATCGTTTGGCCGGGTCGGTTGCTTCGTTCAACTCTGCCATAACGCCTTGGAACTCGGCGCTGTCATACTGGAAGTAGTAATCAGGGTTTGCATAGATACCGATATCAAGCGGCTCCGTGTGCGAAATGATCGTCAGACCGAAATCTTTGCCACGGAATACCTGCTCAAGCCACTGCGCCCACTCAAGGTTGCTGATCTCTGTTTCGATACCAACATCGCGCAGTTGTGCTGCAATGATCTCACCACCACGGCGCGCATAGGAGGGCGGCGGCAGTTTGAGGGTTGTTGTGAACCCATCGGCAAACCCGGCCTCGGCAAGCAGTGCTTTTGCTTTCTCCGGATCATACGCAGAGTTCCCCGTCAGATCGACGTAATCAGGATGGTGCGGCGCAAAATGCGTACCGATTGGCGTTCCATACCCGAACATCGCGCCATCAATGATCGCTTGGCGATCAATCGCATGAGCCAGAGCTTCGCGCACCTTCGGATTGTCAAATGGAGGCTGGGCGTTATTGGTCGAGAGGATGGTTTCCCCTTCTGTCGAACCAATCAGCACGTTAAAACGTGGGTCCGCTTCGAACTGAGGCAGGTTTTCAGGAGCAGGATAGCCACCAAAGGCATCCACATCCTCAGCCATCACCGCCGCGAAAGCCGCAGTTGGATCAGAGATGAACTTGAACGTCGCAGAATCCAGTTTGGCAGGCTCGCCCCAGTAATCTGCGTTCTTGGTCAGGGTGATTTGGTCGCCCTGAACCCAGTTACTGAAGGAAAAAGCGCCCGTTCCAACAGGGTTTGTCTTGATGTTCTCAATGCTTTCCGGCGCCACGATAACTGCGTCGCCCCATGCCATATTGAACAGGAAGTTGCCGTTCGGTTTGGAAAGCGTAACTTTGACCGTTGCTGGATCCACTACATCAACAGACGCGATATCGGCAAACAGCGCTTTCTGCGCGTTGGCGGAATCTTCGGCGCGCGCACGGTCGAGCGAGAACTTCACATCCTCAGCGTCCATTGTGGTGCCGTCGTGGAAGGTCACACCCTCTTGCAGGTGGAACGTGTAAGTCAGGCCATCTTCAGAAACGTCCCAATCTTTAGCCAGACCAGGGTTAATCGATCCATCTGGGCCAAATCGTGTCAAACCCTCAAAAACATTGGAATAAAGCACCTGATCGATCGCGCCAGCGGCGGCGCTTGTCGGGTCGAGGTGCGGTGGCTCGAGCTGCAAGCCGACGGTCACATCTCCGCCCGCGGCATGGGCCGTGCCGAGGCTCGCACAAAGGGCAAGCGCACTTGTCAGGGCGGCCGCTGTTCTAAGTGTTGTCATATTTTTGGTTCTCCAACTGTTATCTCATCATGGCCAAGTAGGATCTTGACCAAGCTGCGCGCCATTACTTTCGCAGAATCCACCATATCTTCAACGCCAATATACTCGTCTGGCTTATGCGCGAGATCGAGAATTCCTGGCCCATAGGCGATACAGTTCTTGAGCTTACCAATTCTGTCGATGTGTTTCTGGTCGTAAGTCCCTGGAGAGACAACATATTCTGCGGGTGCGCCGATGATATCCTGAATGGCTTCGGCCACAGTTGTGACAACGGGCGCGTCTTTTTCTGTCATGGTCGGCAAAACACGATGCATTTCGCGCAAATCATAACGGAACGTGTCGCGCTCCGCTTTTACCTTGTCGAGTACGGACTGAATTTCAGCCTGAACGTCTTTGATGTCCTCTTCGATGAGGAATCGGCGGTCGAGCACCATGCGGCAGCTATCGGGAACACAGGCCGAAGGATAACCGGTATAATCGGCCTCCGGCTCTTCCATACCACCGTGAATCGAGTTGATGTTGAGCGTTGATTGCTTGGCCCCTTCCGGCACAACGGGCATGTCGGTGCGTTTCTCAGCGAGCGCGGGGAACAGGCTCTGTTCCATCTCGTGCACAACAGCACCCATATGCCGAACAGCGCAATCTCCGAGGAAGGGCATGGAGCCATGCGCAATCTCGCCGAATGTCTCAAGCTCGGCCCACCAAACGCCGCGATGCCCCAAGCAAATCCGGTCTTTATTAAGCGGCTCCGGAATAATCACATGCTGAACACGCTCCGGCGCGAAGAACCCCTTTTCAGCAAGGTACGCCACGCCACCATAACCGCCAGATTCCTCGTCCGCCGTTCCCGAAATTTCGACCGCGCCAGAAAACTCCGAGAAAAGGTCGACAAACACTTCAGCGGCGATGATTGATGTGGCAAGGCCACCCTTCATATCACAAGCGCCGCGCCCGTAAATCTTGCCGTCGTCTAGCTCACCGCCGAAGGGGTCATAGGTCCAGTCGCGGCCAACTTCGACAACATCGGTATGAGAGTTGAAATGCACGCATTCGCCAGAATGCGCGCCTTCGCGTCGAGCGACAACATTCCAGCGGGGGTATTTGTCAGAATCGCCAATCGCGCCTTCTGCTCGCACAAGCTGCACATCAAAGCCTTTAGCGGCCAACCGATCTCGGAGGTATTCGCAAATCTCCAGATAGCAATCACCGGGAGGGTTAAGTGTTGGTATACGGATCAGGTCTTGAGTTAGGGCAATAAGATCATCGCGCCGCGCTTCGATTTCCGCGTCAAGCTTTGCTCCGTAGTCCATCCATCTCTCCCATTGCGATTGACTTAACGGAGCATGACGCGCAATATATACGGTATCAATACCGTATAAACACGGTGACAGAAGAAAGCTCCCACCGAAATGGACATGAAAGACCTTGAACAACTGGCATTTGAAGAATGTCCAATCGGAATAGTGATGTCGGAAAACCGCGTCATTAAATCCTGCAATCGCACGTTTGCGACGCTCTTTGGCTATACAAAGAAACAGCTGATAGGCGAGTCGTTTCAGATTCTGTACGGCACGTACCAAGAATTCGAGAGCATTCGGGATATCGGCATCGAACACCTGAAATCAGGCGGGACATATTCAGACGAGCGTATCATGCAGCGCCGAGACGGACAGCGATTTTGGTGCAAGTTTCGCGCCCGCACGCTCACACCCGAAGCGCCCCTTGCCCGCGTTGTAATGAGCTTTGCCGCGATGACGGAAACCCCAGAGCGCGTGAGCCTCACGCCGCGTGAACGTCAGGTCGTCCGCCACCTTAGCCACGGTCGGACCAGCAAGGAAATCGCTCAGCAGCTTAGCCTCTCGCCCCGCACGATCGAAGACGTGCGCGCGCGGCTCTTGCGCAAGCTGGGCGTCAGCAACACGCCCGCGCTTCTTGCAAAACTAACTTCTATCGAGAGCTAAGACCTAGCCGCACTTGCTATGGCCGCAGTCGGTGCAGGTCATGCACCCCTCGACCATGCGAAGGCTATATTGTCCGCAGGATGGGCACGCTTTTCCGCGCGGCGCACCGCCAAGAGCAACAACATCGGCCTGCGGATCAACCTTAAGCCCCATGCCCTCGCCTTCGATAAAGCCAGTCACGATCAGGTGCCGTTCAATCACGCCACCAATGGCCGCGAGAATCGAAGGAATATACTTCCCTTCCATCCATGCGCCACCGCGCGGGTCAAACACCGCCTTTAGCTCTTCGACCACAAACGACACATCTCCGCCCCGACGGAATACCGCAGAGATCATGCGGGTGAGCGCAACAGTCCACGCGAAATGTTCCATGTTCTTCGAGTTGATAAACACCTCGAACGGTCGGCGATGCCCGCCGATCACCACGTCATTCACCGTAATGTAAATCGCATGCTCGGAATCGGGCCATTTGAGTTTATACGTATTACCTTCGAGAGCTTGCGGACGGTCCAGCGGCTCGGAAATATAAACAACATCCGCGCCCTCATCCACTTCGGGAGCCGCTTCGCTTTCGCTCGAAACACTAAGCACCGAACCGGTCACATCATTTGGCCGATAAGTGGTGCAGCCCTTACAGCCCTGATCCCATGCGGCCATATAGACTTCTTTGAAATCCTCAAAGCTGATATCTTCGGGGCAGTTGATCGTTTTGGAAATCGAGCTATCGATCCACTTTTGTGCCGCGGCCTGCATGCGCACATGATCAAGCGGCGCGAGCGTTTGGGCGTTGACGAAATACTCGGGCAGTTCTTTATCACCGAACTTTTCACGCCAAAGGTTCACGGCGTAATCCACCACTTCCTCTTCAGTGCGCGAGCCGTCTTTCTGCAGGACCTTCCGAGTATACGCATAGGCAAAGACAGGTTCGATCCCGCTCGACACGTTCCCCGCATAGAGGCTGATGGTGCCGGTTGGGGCAATCGAAGTCAGGAGCGCATTGCGGATTCCATGGGTGCGGATTGCCTCGCGCACATCTTCATCCATCGCTTGCATGGTGCCGGAGGCAAGATACTTGTCGGCATCAAAGAGCGGGAACGGCCCCTTCTCTTTGGCAAGTTCGACAGAAGCAAGATAAGCGGCCCGCGCGATGGATTTCATCCACGCCTCGGTCTGCTCGGCGGCTTCTTCTGTTCCGTATTTCAAACCGACCATGAGAAGCGCATCAGCAAGGCCCGTCACACCAAGGCCAATCCGGCGCTTCGCTGCGGCTTCTTGCGCCTGTGCTTCAAGCGGAAATTTACTTTCGTCGACCACGTTATCCATCATACGGACGGCGGTTTCGACAAGATCAGAGAGCGCGCTTTCGTCAAGTGCTGCGGCATCCTCAAACGGCTCGGAGACCAGCCGCGCAAGGTTGATCGACCCGAGCAAACACGCGCCATAGGGCGGCAATGGCTGCTCCCCGCAAGGGTTTGTCGCAGCGATGGTTTCGCAATAGCTCAGGTTGTTGGCCTGATTGATCCGGTCGATGAAAATCACACCTGGCTCGGCATAGTCATAGGTGCCGCGCATGATTTTGTTCCAAAGGTCGCGCGCCTGAACGGTGTGATAAATCTTTCCATCAAACTTGAGATCCCACGAGCCATCGGCCTTCACCGCTTCCATGAAGTCATCGGTTACAAGCACAGAAAGGTTGAACATCCGCAGGCGTGCAGAATCCTTCTTGGCTGTGATGAAATCCTCGATGTCGGGGTGGTCGCACCGCATAGTCGCCATCATCGCACCACGGCGCGAACCAGCGGACATAATCGTGCGGCACATCGCATCCCACACATCCATGAACGACAGCGGGCCAGAAGCATCCGCCGCAACGCCCTTCACATCCGCGCCTTTGGGGCGAATGGTGCTGAAATCATAGCCGATGCCGCCGCCCTGCTGCATGGTAAGCGCGGCCTCTTTGAGCATGTCGAAAATGCCGCCCATGCTGTCTGGAATCGTCCCCATCACAAAGCAGTTGAACAACGTAACAGCCCGCCCCGTTCCAGCGCCCGCCGTGATCCGGCCCGCGGGAAGGTATTTGAAATCTTCAAGCGCGTCATAAAACTTGCCTTCCCACGCCTCGGGCTTGTCCTCGACCGAGGCAAGCGAGCGCGCAATCCGCCGCCAGCTATCTTCAACACTCGCATCAATTGCGGTGCCGTCGGCCTTTTTGAACCGGTATTTCATATCCCAGATTTGCTCGGCGATAGGGGCGGAGAAACGGCTCATTTACGGGTATCCTGCTCTGGCGTTGAAAGGGCCTTCCACATTAGGCGGCAATCGCGTTTTGGTCAATTGCCTTTCGGGGGGATGATGCCTTATTATCGCAACCGAAACGGGATAAATTCCCGCAATATATTGGGGTGAGCGGAAGAAATGACCATACATCTAGTAAAGCTCTGCGTCGGCATCGATTCCCTCGAACATCTGGAATCATACCGCGCCGCCCATTACCCCACGCCCGAAACACCAACCCGCCACGTCACCCGCATGTGGCCAAAACGAGAGGCTGAATTGCTCGATGGCGGCTCGCTCTTTTGGGTGATCAAAGGGGTTATGCTTGCTCGGCAAAAAGTGTTGCGGCTTGATGAGGTAATCGGAGACGACGGCATCCGCCGCTGCGCCATCATCATGGACCCGGAGCTTATCCGCATACAGCCCACTCCCCGCCGCGCCTTTCAAGGGTGGCGCTACCTCAAGCCAGAGGACGCGCCGCCTGATTTAACGCGCAGCAACAAAGAAGAAAGCCCCCTCCCGCCCGAACTTGCAGCGGCACTCGGCGAAATCGGCATTCTCTAGGCTATTCGTCCGCCGTACGTAAAGCTGCCTCAAGGGCGCGTAGAATCTCGCGGCGGCCGCCATCCCAATCCGCCTTGCGCGATTTGAGAAGCGTAGCTTGCGATTTATGCACCACTCCATCGCTCAACACCTTGAGGTGATTGGCGCGCAGCGTATCGCCAGTTGAGGTGATATCAGCAACCATCTCGGCGGTTTCGTGCTTTACGGTGCCTTCGGTCGCGCCTTGGCTATCAACAAGCTGATAGTCAGCAACGCCTTGGTCTTTTAAGAAATTCCGAACAAGGCGGTGGTATTTCGTGGCAATCCGAAGCCGGAACCCGTGGGTCTTGCGGAATTGCGCAGCCACTGCGTCCAAATCATCAAGCGTTTCCACATCCACCCAACATTGCGGCACGGCCATCACCAGATCAGCATGACCAAATCCCATAGGCGCAAGCTCCGCAACCTGCATTTCCCAAGCAGCGAGCTTTTCTCGGATGAGATCAGTACCCGTAACGCCAAGATGAATACGCCCTGCGGCCAGTTCGCGCGGGATTTCACCGGCAGACAGCAGCACAAGTTCCAACCCATCAACGCCCTCAACTGCGCCAGCATATTCGCGCTCTGCTCCAGTGCGGCGCAGGATAACGCCACGTGCGCCAAACCAGTCGAAGGTTTTCTCCATCAGGCGGCCTTTGGACGGCACACCAAGCTTGAGTGTTGCAGCATCGCTCATAGCGCGCCCTCCCGCATCTTCCACGTGAGGCCAGGGCGCACAACGCCGCCCACCGCCGGGATGGATTTGCCCTGCCCCAAAACTTGCGTCAGCGCATCATAGCGCCCGCCGGTTGCTACGGGCGGCAAATCGGGACGACCGTGTACGTAAAAGCCGAACACAAACCCGTCGTAATATTCCATCGTGCTGCGGCCATAGGATGTCTCGAAATCGAGCGAATCCACATCAACACCAAGCTCCGCAAGCGCATCAAGCCGTGCGGACAGTTGCCCGACGGCATTAGAAATCGACGGAAGATCAATCGCGATATCGCGCAGCGCTTCCAACACATTCGGAGCCGTTTCGCGCAGCCGCATAATCGTTTCAAGGAGCTCAACTTCGGTTTCGCTCAGATTTGGTTCTTTGGCATCTTCTTGGAGTGTCTCAAGACGGGCGATAATCTCGGACGGTCGGCGCAACCCAATGACACGCCCTGCGTCCTTAATCAGATCCTGAGCCTCTGTATCTTCGAGATTTTTCAGAAGCTTCGCGCGGCTTGACGCAACAGGCGTGCGCCCGCCGAAACGGTCAAGCAGCGTGCGAAAACGATGCGGCCGCCAGATGTGGCGCAGCAAAGCGGCGCGGCGCGCTTCGCTCGTGGCCAACCCTTCAACTGCTGCCTTCAGAATCCCGATATCGCCAGTTGCGGCCCGAAGCCCGAGTGGGGACAAAACCTCTTGAAACAAAGCAAACACTTCGGCATCGGACGCCGCAGGATTTGCCCCGTCAAAAATCTCGTAGCCGACCTGAAAAAACTCTGTCGCGCGGTCTGTGTCTTCTTCCTGACGGCGGAAAACTTCTCCGGAATAAACATAACGCGCGGGGCTTGCGCCGCTGTCCATATGCATCTGAACAACCGGCACTGTAAAATCAGGCCGTAGCATTTGTTCACCGCGCAGGGGATCGTTCGTCACGTAAGCCCGCGCGCGAATGTCCTCGCCGTAAAGGTCAAGCAGGGTTTCGGCAGGCTGCAGGATATCGGCATCCACAACCTGCGCGCCGGAGGCCGCGAAAAAGGCCTGTAGCCGCGCAGCTTCAGCGCGGACCTCAGGTTTCTGCGTCATCGCGCTGCCCCTTTAGCATGGCCTGTACTTGCGCAACCAACTCATCTCGCGGCACCTCGATCTGGCTTGGGCGGGATTTCCACTCCTCAAGCGTAGCGTTTTCAGCAATTTTCGCGCCAAGGATCAGGTCTTTGATCTGTACCACACCGGCCTCTGCCTCGTCTCCGCCCTGAATGATGGCAATCGGAGCGTTGCGGCGGTCTGCGTATTTGAGTTGGTTGCCGAAGTTTTTCGGATTTCCCAAATACACTTCTGCGCGAATGCCTGCGTTGCGTAGTTCGGCAACCATACCCTGATAATCGGCCATGCGGCCCTTATCCATCACGGTCACGACCACGGGACCTTCTTGTGTGGTGTCGATGCGGCCCTTGGCAAGAAGTGCAGCAAGGAGCCGATCAACGCCGATCGACATGCCCGTTGCCGGAACTGCCTGACCTGTGAAGCGCTTCACCAGATCATCATAACGTCCGCCGCCCGCAACAGAGCCAAACTGGCGTTTGCGGCCCTTCTCGTCCAATACTTCAAAAGTCAGCTCTGCTTCGTAAACAGGGCCGGTGTAGTAGCCAAGGCCACGCACAACGGAAGGATCAATCTCAATCCTGTCGGGGCCATAGCCCTGCGCGGCCAGCAAGCTTTCGATCTCCTCAAGCTCGGCAACACCCTCTTGGCCAACTTTGCTTTCGCCAACCAACTCCCGAAGCCGCGCAACCGTTTCGGCTCCGCTGTCCCGCTTGGCATCCATGAAGCCCATGACAACTTCCGCCTGCGCTTCGGTAAGGCCCGCGCCTTTGGTATAGTCGCCGCTTGCGTCCTTGCGGCCTTCGCCAAGCAGCGCCCGCACACCATCCACACCGAGGCGGTCAAGCTTATCAATCGCGCGCAATACAATGCCGCGCTCATGTGAAAATTTATCCGGATCAGTCGGGTCAAGCACCCCCGCAACTTCCATCACACCGTTAAGAACCTTGCGGTTATTCACACGCACGATGTAGTCGCCGCGCGGAATGCCGACAGTTTCAAGCGTGTCGGAAAGCATCGCGCAAATCTCGGCATCGGCAGCAACACTGCCAGTACCTACTGTATCGGCATCACATTGATAAAATTGCCGAAAACGCCCCGGACCAGGTTTTTCATTACGCCAAACCGGACCCATCGCATATCGGCGATAGGGTGTCGGCAGATCATTGCGGTGCTGCGCGAAAACGCGAGCGAGCGGTGCGGTCATATCATAGCGCAACGCGACCCAACCGCTATCATCCTCTTCCCATGCGAAAACCCCTTCGTTTGGGCGGTCCACATCTGGAAGGAATTTACCGAGCGCCTCAACGGTCTCAACCGCAGAGGTTTCCAGCGCGTCAAATCCATAGCGATGATATACCTCGGCAATCCGGTCCAGCATGTCTTTGCGGGCCGAAACCTCGGCACCAAAATAATCGCGGAACCCTTTGGGCGTAATTGCCTTGGGTCGCGGCTGTTTCTTTTGCTTGGCCATATCTGCCCTCATCGCATCGGTTACGCCGAGGGCTTTATCGCGCGGGCCACCAAAGGGCAAGGTTTGCGCGCTGGAATTCAGGCATCTGTGGTGCTATGGCTCTGGGCATGACCGATACACGCATCCTCGCGCTCGAAGAGCAACTGGCCCACCTATCCCGATCCGTCGACGACCTTTCTGATGTCGTCGCGCGGCTTGATACGGAAAATGCTGTCCTGAAACGCCGCCTTCAAATGGTGATGGAACGCGAAGCAGAGCGGGAGGCAAACGCAGGGGGCACCGCCATTCTTGCGGATCAGAAGCCCCCGCATTGGTAGGTGCTGCTAGCGCAGATTGGTGAGGTCCGAAGCCACAACTTTGCCCTTATAGACAAGCACCTCGGCGTATTTGTTCGAATTGCCAAAAGACTCATAAATGGTGAGAAACGCGGTCGTTTTCGCAAAAGACTTCATTCGCCGCTCTCCACAGGGCTCGCCAGATTTCTTGCCACATATCCGCCCTTTGAGGCGTTCATATTCCTTGTCGGTATCGGAATAGGGCATCGTCTTGGCGTCCACCGTATAGCGCAGCGCCTCGTGTAGCTCGAGATCGCCAAGCATCGCCATCGACGCCACAAACTTTCGCACACAACCGTCTTGGAAGCCCTTTAGGTAAAACGCATGCGGCGCATAAGATTTGGGATTTGAGTCGTAGAGATACACAACAGGACGTTTCTGTGGGTAGCCTTCGATTTTTTTACCAAGTTTGGAGCTAGAGATCGTGCAATCCTTAACCACCTCGCCAAACTTTAAGTCTTTGGTCTTGGGTGGGGATGCAATCAGCGCTGTATGCGGCGCGCTCGGATCGATTCCGGCCTCCGCAATAGTCTTCACACCATCGCCACCAGCCCCCTCTTCAGAGGCAGTCGTGACACAGCCCGCAAGCGCGAGAATCGTCGCAAAACACACGATTGATTTTCTCATTTACCCCCCAGAGTCCGCGCGTTCTGCGCAGCCAAAGCAAACTCGTAACCCGCGGCACATAACCGAAAATACATGCAAAAATCAATCCATTCTGGGAACCACATGCCAAAACGGCGAAAAAATGCAGTCTGATTTGGGTTCCCACGGGAATTGCGCAAAATTACGCCAATTCCTCTACCGTCATCACACCTTCAAGAGATTTCAGCGCGCTTTTGATTTGTGGGCTAACCGGATACTCCTGAGGCAGGTCAATTTCGACCTCGCCAGGGAGGCTCGGGTCCATCAAGCAGAATGTGATCGGGCCGAAACTTCGGTTAGACTTGTCGCTCCGCGCCTGCTCCAAAACCGAAGCAACCGAGTCTGCACCGTCGGTGTTTTCGATATAGACCTTCAGCCCCATCGACCCCGCTTCAGCGACGATACCTTCCATGGGAGCGATACTGCGGGCAATTGGATCAAATTGCCCGTCTTCGAACTTCGCCTCAAGCGTCATGACAACGCGACTGGTCTCTTCGAACACTTTGCGGGCCTGTTCAAAATCCTTCGGGAACATTGCCATGCCCGACACCTGTAGCGTTGGATCGGAAATGTTCATGCGGAAGAACTGCGTACCGCGTCCCGATTTTCGTTGCTGTAGCCCAGAGACGATAACGCCGACCTTGATAATCGCAGCGCCCTTTCGCTCGGCTTCTTGGCGGGCCTCTTCCAGAGATTTCACGCCTTTCCGTTTAAGCGGCGCCATGAAATCATCAAGCGGGTGGCCGGAAAGATAAAAGCCGATGGCCTTGCTCTCTTCGCTCAGGCGGTCGTCAGTGTTCCAGTCAGCGGCAGTAGAAAGACGCGGCTCAGGAAGATCATCGCCTGCTTCTCCAAAGAGCGAAACCTGACTAGAAGCGCGTTGCTCGTGAACAGCCGCCGAATAGGCAACAAGGTTATCAAGACTCTCAAAGACGCGACGGCGGTTTGGATCAATCTGATCAAAGGCACCAGCGCGCGCAAGCATCTCTAGCGGGCGTTTCCCAACGCGTTTCAAATCCACACGGCGGGCGAAATCAAAGAGCGTTGCAAAGGGTTTGCCGCCTGATCCATCAGGCTCTGGTCCACGCGCTTCGACAATGAGGCGCATAGCCTCAACGCCAACGTTTTTCAGGCCGCCCAGCGCATAGACGACTTTGCCGTCATGTACGGTAAACTTTTCAAGGGAGCGGTTCACGCACGGGGGGATAATGTCGATATCAAGCCCGCGCCGCACCTCTTCGGCATAAACCGATAGTTTGTCGGTAAGGTGCAAATCGCAGTTCATAACACCGGCCATAAACTCGACCGGATGGTTCGCCTTAAGCCACGCTGTTTGATAAGACACCACCGCATAGGCCGCCGCGTGGGACTTGTTGAAGCCATAGTTGGCGAATTTTTCGAGAAGGTCGAAAACTTCGCTGGCTTTCTTGGCCGGAACCCCGTTTTCGGCGGCACCCGCTTCAAACTTCGGGCGCTCGGCGTCCATCGCCTCTTTGATCTTCTTACCCATCGCACGACGCAACAGGTCCGCACCGCCAAGCGAGTATCCCGCCATGACCTGCGCGATCTGCATCACCTGTTCCTGATAAACGATAATGCCTTGAGTTTCCTCAAGAATATGATCAATCAACGGGTGAACCGATTCAATTTCTCGTTGCCCGTTCTTGACCTCGCAATAGGTCGGGATGTTTTCCATCGGGCCGGGACGGTAGAGCGCCACAAGCGCAACGATATCCTCGATGCACGTCGGTTTCATCCGCCGCAGCGCATCCATCATGCCCGAGCTTTCCACCTGAAACACGGCCACGGTTTTGGCGCTTGCGTAGAGCTTGTATGTGGCCTCGTCGTCCAGCGGGATGGCGCCGATATCAATGTCGATATCGCGCAGCTTGAGCAGGTTAAGCGCAGATTGAATTACGGTTAGTGTTTTGAGGCCGAGGAAGTCGAACTTGACCAAACCAGCCTGTTCAACCCATTTCATATTGAACTGCGTCGCAGGCATATCCGAGCGCGGATCTTGGTACAGCGGCACAAGCCGATCGAGAGGACGATCCCCGATCACAACACCCGCCGCGTGGGTGGAAGCATTTCGCAACAGCCCTTCGACCTGCTGGCCATAAGTCAGAAGCCGATCCACAACTTCTTCGTTGCGGGCCTCTTCCCGAAGGCGCGGCTCGTCGGTCAAAGCTTGCGCAATCGAAACGGGCTTCACACCTTCGACAGGGATGAGCTTGGAGAGGCGGTCCACCTGCCCATAGGGCATCTGTAGGACCCGCCCGATGTCTCGCACCGCGGCTTTACTCAACAGCGCACCGAAAGTGATGATCTGGCCGACTTTGTCGCGACCGTACTTCTCCTGCACATAGCGGATAACTTCCTCGCGGCGGTCCATGCAGAAGTCGATATCGAAGTCAGGCATCGACACACGTTCGGGGTTAAGGAACCGCTCGAACAGCAAACTATAACGCAGGGGATCAAGGTCGGTGATCGTAAGCGCATAGGCCACAAGCGAGCCCGCACCAGACCCCCGCCCCGGACCAACCGGAATATCGTTATCTTTGGCCCATTGGATAAAGTCCGCAACGATCAGAAAGTAACCGGGGAAGCCCATGCCTTCGATGATATCCAGCTCAAAATCGAGCCGCTTCTGATATTCCTCAACACTTGCGGCGTGGGGGATGACCTCAAGGCGCTTTTGCAAACCTTCGTTCGCCTGCCTGCGCAGTTCCTGCACCTCGTCATCGGCGAATTTCGGCAGGATCGGATCACGTAGCGGCGCTTTGTAGGCGCAGCGTTTTGCAATCTCGACCGTATTCTCAATCGCTTCGGGCAAGTCGGCAAAAAGCGTAATCATCTCTTCTTGCGACTTAAAATAATGTTGCGGCGTCAAACGGCGGCGGGGCTGCTGCTGATCGACGTAGGCACCCTCTGAGATACAGATCAGCGCATCATGCGCCTCATACATATCGGTTTTCGGGAAGTAGACGTCATTTGTTGCAACAAGCGGCAGGTCGCGCGCATAGGCAAGCTCGATATGAGCGCGCTCCGTGGTTTGCTCGGCCTCGGTGAGCCGCCCTCCTTCGCCCGGATGACGTTGCAATTCGATATATAACCGATTGGGATAGATTTCCTGTAGACGATCAAGCAAGGCCTCGGCCTTGGTGCGTTGCGCAGTCAGCAACAGCTTCCCAAGTGCACCCTCAGGCCCACCCGTCAAACAGATTATGCCCTCTGAGAACTCCGCCAACTCATCAAGCGTGACCTGCGGCAACTCTCCGCCGTTATCCACATAGAGGCAGCTTGAGAGCCGCATTAGGTTTTCATAGCCCTTTTCACTCTGCGCCAATAATACGACCGGTGCCGGCGCGCGGGCTTTTTCGCCCGCCTGCGCCGGATCATAGGCCACATCAACCTGACACCCGAGAATCGGCTGCACGCCCTCTCCGGCGGTTTTCACCGAAAATTCCAATGCCGCGAACATGGAGTTCGTATCCGTCACCGCCACAGCAGGCATGTTGTTTGCTGCACAAAGTCCGGCAAGTTTCTTGACCGGAACGGCCCCTTCGAGGAGCGAATATTCGGTATGGAGGCGGAGGTGTACGAAGCGAGGATCAGACATGCGCCAGAGGTTAGCCCGACGTCTTGAAAAGGGAAACGGCCATTTGCCGCAAATCGGAAAAAAGCCGCGCGGCGCGCCGATTATTCGTTTTTTCCAAATACACTTTTTTGCCCCGCCTGCTAAAGATTTCTTGCCACAGAGGCCGCAAGTGCGCTTTGTTACGGTGTTACCTGCGCATTTCGCTTTACGCCACATCGGGCGATGCGCCGCGGTTCTAGCGAACAGAAAGTGGCTGGTTTTCGCATGGATATAACGTTTCTTCAAAGCGGAGAAACTGTTCGGCCAACGCAGGTTTCGGCGACCGATAAGGTGCTGGGCAGGTCGTGCGAAACCTATTGGCAAACAGGCCCGCAGCAATTCCACCGCGATGTAAATACCAAGGCGCGAGGGGCAAGAGCATGCGCCCGACATTCAGCGCTCTCGTGCTGCAAGGCGGCCATGTCTGTTTGGGAAGCTCCTCGCACGCATGCCGCAAAACCTGTGTATGAACATGCATTTTGATCGCGACACACTCGCTGCCCTCGTGGCCAAGCACGGAGACGTGGCG
Organism: Halocynthiibacter sp. C4; assembly: GCF_028823805.1. Taxonomy (NCBI): domain Bacteria; kingdom Pseudomonadati; phylum Pseudomonadota; class Alphaproteobacteria; order Rhodobacterales; family Paracoccaceae; genus Halocynthiibacter; species Halocynthiibacter sp. C4. The sequence continues at coordinate 664,424 of NZ_JAPEIE010000002.1, forward strand.
CGGGTTGTTATTGCCGAAACCAGCGGCTCGGCCCCACGCGAAGCAGGGGCAGTAATGTATGTCTGGAGCGATAGCTTTCGCGGGACAATCGGCGGTGGCGCGCTTGAATATCAAGCCATCCATGACGCCCGCGCTGCCCTCTCTGACGGTTCTACACCTGTTCTATCCCGCATCCCACTTGGGCCCAATATCGGGCAATGCTGCGGTGGATCGGTGACTCTTGTGTACGAGATTTTCAACGAAAACACCCTCCCAGCCGCTGATGATACTTTCGCGCGCGCTGTCGCGCCTCATGTGACGGAGGAGAAGCCGAAGGCATTGGGCTTCAAAGATGGCTGGCTGATAGAACAGCAAAAGCAAAACGCCCAGCCAATTTGGATTTGGGGCGCTGGGCACGTAGGCCGCGCGCTTGCCACGGTTCTTGCTCCGCTGCCCGATTTTGCCGTGACCTTGATCGACACAACACAAGAGCGGATACCAGACACGCTCCCCGAAACCGTCACGCCCGTAACGGCCGCTGACTTGCCCGCCCTTGATAAATTCGCACCGCAAGACGCGCGACATTTCATCATGACCTATGACCATGCGATTGACCTCGCTCTCTGCCATGCGCTGTTGAGCGCGGGGAATCAGCAGATCGGGCTTATCGGCTCGACCACCAAATGGGCGCGGTTCCGCAAGCGCCTCGCGGATTTCGGACACACAAATGCACAAATAAGCGGCATTGCCTGCCCAATAGGCGATCCGGCGGCGGGCAAACACCCGCAAGCCATTGCCGTATCGGTTGCGACTAGGCTATTGCTGACCAGCCAGTCAAAAAATTCCGCACCACATAAGCGGGGAGTCGCATGACAAAAGACGGGACAGAAGGGGAGCCAAAGGTGCCAGATCAAACGCTTTTATCCGTGAATGGGCTAACAAAAGCCTATCCCGGAGTGGTTGCGAACAACAACGTTTCCTTTTCGATAAAACCGGGTGAGGTCCATGCGCTCTTGGGCGAAAACGGGGCTGGAAAATCGACGCTCGTCAAGATGATCTATGGTCTTGTGCGGCCCGACAGCGGCGATATGGCCCTGAATGGCGCCCCCTATACTCCGTCGGAACCGCGCGCGGCGCGGGCCTCTGGTGTGGCGATGGTGTTTCAGCATTTCTCTCTGTTTGATGCGCTTTCGGTGGCGGAAAACATCGCCCTCGGCATGGAGAACCCACCGAAGCAAAACGTGTTAAGCGCCCAAATCCGCGAAGTTTCAGAAACCTACGGCCTGCCGCTTGATCCGGAGCGCCTCGTGGGAGAACTCTCAGCGGGTGAGCGTCAACGGGTCGAGATTATCCGCTGTCTGCTACAAAACCCTAAGATCCTCATCATGGATGAGCCAACATCGGTTTTGACTCCGCAAGAGGTGGAGATTCTGTTTGAAACGCTGCGCAAGCTTTCGGCAGAGGGAACCGCTATTCTCTATATTTCCCATAAGCTTGACGAAATTCGCGCGCTCTGTGACAGCGCCACGATCCTTCGGTTGGGCGAGGTTGTCGATATCTGTAATCCACGCGAAAAAACTGCGCGTGAACTGGCAGAAATGATGGTCGGCCAAACGCTCCACACGCCAAGCCGCAAGCCGCACAAGCAGGAAGGCGTCGTGCTTCAGGTTTCTGATCTTTCGATGCGCTCTGCTACGGCCTTTGGCACGTCGCTCAAGGATATTTCATTCTCGGTTCACGCAGGCGAGGTTTTGGGCATCGGAGGCGTTGCGGGCAACGGGCAAGACGAGTTGCTTGCCGCAATTTCCGGCGAAACCAGCCCGGATGCCGGAACAGTCACCGTTCACGGCACCCCCGTTCAACACCTCGGCCCGAACCAACGCCGCAAGCTTGCCATCCTAACCGCGCCCGAAGAGCGCCTTGGCCATGCGGCGGCACCAGATATGAGCCTCATCGAGAATGCTTTGATGACTGGCGCAATCCGCGAAAACCTTACAAACCGCGGCTTCCTCAAATGGGGGGCGGCAAAAACATTCGCCGAAAAGATCATTGCGAATTTTGATGTAAGAACACCAAGCCCCAACAACGCCGCGCGTGCGCTTTCGGGAGGGAACTTGCAAAAATTTGTGGTCGGCCGCGAAATCCTTCAACGGCCCGACGTTTTGGTTGTGAACCAGCCCACTTGGGGCGTTGATGCTGCGGCGGCCGCTGATATCCGGCAAGCGCTTCTTGATCTGGCGGCGCAAGGCTCGGCGGTAATTGCAATCTCGCAAGACCTTGATGAGCTTATGGAGATCTCCGACAATTTCTCAGCTCTGAACGAAGGCCGCCTTACCGCGCCGCGCTCGGTGCAGGGGCTGACGGTGGACGAAATCGGCCTGATGATGGGCGGCGCCCACGGTATGGAGGCGGCCCATGTTTAACTTACTCGTCATGAACAGCCGGACACGAACACAAGTGCTTAACACAGGGGCTGCCCAATGATCCGTCTTGAAAAACGCCCCGTCCCGTCCAAACTCTGGACTTATCTCACCCCTATCGCGGCGGTCGTTGCCACGATGGTTGCGGGGGGCATTTTGTTTGCCTTTCTGGGCAAAGACCCCGTTGAGGTGATCCGCATTATCTTTTGGGATCCGCTGTTCCACCCTGATTTCTCGGCCTATTCCCGTCCACAGCTTTTGGTGAAAGCAGGGCCGCTTATCCTGATTGCCATCGGCTTGTCGCTCGGGTTCCGCGCCGGCATTTGGAACATTGGGGCAGAAGGCCAATATATCATTGGTGCCATTTGTGGCGCGGCTGTTGGACTTGCGTTTTATCCGATGGACGCTTGGTTTATCTTTCCGCTGATGATTATCGCTGGTGCGATCGGCGGGCTCCTTTGGGCGATGATCCCTGCCCTCTTAAAAACGCGGTTTGGCACGAATGAAATTCTCGTGTCGCTTATGCTCGTCTATGTGGCAAGCAACCAGCTTGCCTCGGTTTCTCAGGGTCTGCTCCGTAATCCAGACGGCATGGGCTTTCCTGGTTCAAGGAACTTCCAACAATATCCAGCGGCCTATAACGCCGAACTGATTGCCGGAACGGGTATGCACTGGGGCGTTCTGACTGCCTTTCTCGCGGTGATCGCGGCTTATATCCTGCTCAACCGCCACATCCTTGGCTTCCAGATCCGCCTTACGGGCGAAAGCCCGCGCGCGGCGCGTTTCTCTGGTGTACGCCCTAAACTGCTGATCTTGTTCTGCATGGGCGTATCCGGTGCGGCGGCTGGCCTTGCCGGTATCTTTGAAGTGTCCGGCCCGTCGGGTCAGATCAACATCAGCTTTAATGCCGGTTACGGCTTTACCGCGATTATCGTGGCTTTCCTTGGGCGATTGCATCCGGTCGGCATCCTGCTGGCGGGGCTTCTTCTTGCGCTGACGTACATCGGCGGCGAACTGGCGCAGTTGATGCTCGGCATTCCTGCCGCTGCCATTCAGGTATTTCAGGGCATGCTCTTGTTCTTCCTTCTGGCGATGGATGTTTTCACCAATTACCGTATTCGTATCGGCTCACCGGAGGCTGCATAATGGACCTTTCTGCAATCAACCCCGCAGCGCTTCTGGCTTCGCTCATGGTCGCTGCAACCCCGATCCTACTGGCCGCAATCGGCGAGATGGTGGTGGAAAAATCCGGTGTACTGAACCTCGGTGTCGAGGGCATGATGATCACCGGCGCGGTCACGGGATTTGCCGTGGCTGTCGAAACGCAAAGTCCGTTTTTCGGCTTCGTCGCGGCGGCGGCGGCTTCGGCGGTGTTGAGCCTTGTGTTTGGCTTCCTCACCCTCAAACTCTTATCCAATCAGGTGGCAACCGGCCTTGCCTTAACGCTCTTCGGGCTCGGGCTATCCGCGCTCATCGGGCAGGCCTATGCCGAACAAAGGCCCCCTTCAACCGCGCGGCTTGACCTTGGCTTCCTCTCGGATCTTCCGTTTTTCGGGCGCGTGCTGTTTTCACACGATCCTATAGTTTACCTTTCGCTGGCGCTTCTCGTCGCTGTCTGGGCGTTCCTAAAATTTGCGCGTCTTGGCCTTGTCCTGCGCGCGGTTGGCGAGAACCACGACGCGGCCCACGCACTTGGCTATAAGGTTGTACGCATCCGCATGATTGCCATCGCGTTCGGCGGAGCCTGTGCAGGGCTTGGTGGAGCGCATCTTTCACTGGTACGTGTAGCGCAATGGACAGACGGCATGACCGCAGGTGCAGGCTGGATCGCATTGGCTATTGTTGTCTTCGCAAGCTGGAAAGCCCAGCGCGTGTTGCTTGGTGCGTATCTCTTTGGCGGGATTTCTGTTCTCCAACTCAACCTACAGGTCGCGGGTATCCCTGTTCCTGTCGAGTATCTGTCGATGAGCCCTTACATCATCACCATCCTTGTGTTGGTATTGATCTCCAGAAGCTCAACTGCCGCGCCCGCGTCGCTTGGCAAACCTTTCTTCGCAACGAGTTAGCACAGGCAGCCTCAATGAACCGCGAACGCATTCTTCAGCACTTGGATGGAAAGGTGCCCGACGGGCCTAACAAAGTGTCGTGGGCATTGAACACTATTATCGCAGTGTCCGCGGTGGCTATTTCGCTGGAAACAATGCAGGGACTTCCTCATTGGGCATATGAAGCCTTGCGGGTGTTCGAGTTTGCTATCTTACTTATTTTCCTCGCGGAGTATTTGCTGCGTATTTACTGCGCGGAGAAGCGGCTTCGGTATATCTTTAGCGCTTGGGGGTTGATTGATCTTGTCTCTTGCCTTCCGGGACTGGTTTTCTTCCAGCCGCAATGGCAGGTCGTAAGAACTTTCCGCCTGCTGCGAATTTTGCGCGTGCTCAAACTGTTCCGGAGCTCACGAGCGTTGGAACGTTTTGGCGAAGCTCTTCACAGCGTCCGGAGCGAACTTCTTATGTTCGTGTTTCTTGCGATGATCATGCTCTATGTCAGTTCTGTCGGAATTTTCATCTTTGAGCATGAAGCACAGCCTGAAATTTTCTCATCTATTCCAAGTTCATTCTGGTGGGCCATCGCCTCCTTTACCACTGTTGGCTATGGCGATATGATTCCCATAACTTTCGGGGGACGTGTCTTTACAACCTTCATTCTATTCGTCGGATTGGGGGTGGTGGCAGTTCCTGCTGCGATCGTGACAACGGCTCTGATTGATACAGATTCAAGAATAAAACACCGGAAAGATTCCGACGAAACATCACAACAAAAATCCACCAAAGGGGAGACTCCTAAATGAAATTGATGAAATCACTCATGACAGCAGCCGTAGCGCTTGGCGTTGCAGCTCCGGCCATGGCCGACACAACCAAAGTCGGCTTTGTCTATGTCGGCACACCTGGTGACGGCGGCTGGACATATGAGCATGATGAAGGCCGTAAAGCCGTTGAAGAGCATTTCGGCGACAAGGTTGAAACGACTTTCGTTGAAAACGTTGCCGAAGGCCCAGACGCCGAGCGTGTCCTCACACAAATGGCGCTGTCCGGTCACGACCTGATCTTTACAACGTCGTTTGGCTATATGGACCAGACGAACGCTGTTGCTGCCAAATTCCCGGACATCAAGTTCGAGCACGCCACAGGTTACAAGCGCGAGCATCCGAACGTGTCCACATACGGCGCACGCTTCTATGAAGGCCGCGCAGTGATCGGCACAATCGCCGGCCACATGACCGAGAGCAACAAAATCGGCTATATCGCGTCCTTCCCGATTCCCGAAGTTATTCGTGGCATCAACTCGGCCTACATCCACGCCAAGAAAGTGAACCCTGACGCAGAGATGAAAGTGATCTGGGTGTTCTCTTGGTTCGATCCGGCCAAAGAAGCTGACGCGGCTGCTGCGCTCATCGAGCAAGGCGTTGACGTGATCATGCAGCACACTGACTCCACAGCGCCAATGGCGAAAGCTGCCGAGACAGAAGGCGTTATCGCATTCGGTCAAGCATCTGACATGGCTCAATTCGCGCCAAGCCCACGCGTCTCCTCGATTATCGACAACTGGGCACCCTACTACATCGAGCGCACACAAGCGGTTATGGATGGTACATGGGAGCAGGTCGACACTTGGGGTGGCATTGCATCCGGCATGGTTAAGATCGGCGACATCACAGACGCTATCCCAGCAGAAGTGAAAGCCGAAGCAATGGCGATCGAAGCTGCAATTGCAGATGGCTCCTACCACGCCTTCACAGGTCCGCTGAACAAGCAGGACGGCACACCATGGCTCGCCGAAGGCGAAACAGCGAGTGACGGAGATCTTCTTGGTATGAACTTCTATGTCGAAGGCATCGAAGGCGACATCCCAAGCTAAGTCCAAAGCTTACAAAACCAATATTCAAAGGCCCGGCATTATGTCCGGGCCTTTTTTTGTGCGCGTCCCAGAAACAACTTATCTTCACGCATGCAAACAAACGCTACGTCAATTTGACCGCGATCAAAGCTATTTATCTTGCCGCGTCCGATACCTGAACAAAATTTGAAAGGAACTCAAATGGACTGGAAAGACTTCATGGGAGGGATGAAATCCTCCGTCGGCAACTTCAACGCCGCCGCCCCGGAAACGTCAAAAGGGTTTGGCTCTCTTGCCCACGCAGCGAAAACAAGCGGCGTTCTAGATGCAAAAACCAAGGAATTTGTTGCACTGGCGATCTCTGTCGCAGACCGGTGCGAGCCATGCATCGGTTTCCACATCGAAGCGCTCATACGGGAAAAAGCCACCCGCGAAGAAATCGCAGACGTCCTTAGCATGTGCGTCTATATGGGCGGCGGCCCCTCGCTGATGTATGCATCCAAGGCAATGGATGCTTGGGATCAGCTTTCTAAAACCTAACCTACGATATTCTTGCGGATCGTGGCATTTGTCGGGTCATAAGGGCTATCTTCGACGACTTCGGCATCCCACAGTTTATCGAACATCTTGACCTTGAGCTTTGTGCCGACAGCCGCACAATCTGGCGAGACATAGCCCATGCCGATACTTTTTCCAAAGGCCACCGAATAGCCACCAGAGGTTAGGCGGCCCACCCGTTTGTCACCGGCATAAAGCACTTCGCGCCCCCATGGGTCGGCGTCTTGCGGCCCGTCAATCAACAGGGTCACGCAGGTGCTACGCACGCCGGTCTTGATCATGGCCTCTTTGCCAAAAAACTCTTTCTCAAGGTCTACAAACCGATCAAGTCCAGCCTCAAGCGGCGTGGCATCGCGGCCCAATTCGGTGCCGAATGCGCGATAAGATTTCTCCTGTCTCAGCCAGTTTTGCGCGCGAGCGCCCACCAGTTTCAGCCCGTGCTTCTCGCCCGCTTGCATCAACTGGTCCCATAGGTAATTTTGCATCTCAATCGGATGATGCAATTCCCAGCCCAATTCGCCCGTATAGGCAACCCGCACAGCACGGACAGGACACATACCAAGCTCGATTTCGCGGCATGACAACCAAGGGAAGCGTTTGTTTGAAAGCGCGGTTTCCGGCTCTGCATCACGGATAAGTTCGTTCAGAACCTCACGGGTTTTCGGCCCTGCGATGGCAAATACACCCCACTGCGTCGTGACATCCTGCACGCCGACCCATTCATTTTCGCCGCTATTCCAATCCTCAAGTGCTTTGAGCAGATAATCGCGATCATAATCGGACCACGCCCCCGCAGACACGAGGTAATAATCGTTCTCTGCCAACCGCACGATGGTGTACTCGGTACGCGTTGTTCCCGCAGAAGTCAGCGCATAGGTCAGATTAATTCGCCCCACACGCGGCAGCTTGTTACAGGTGAACCAATCAAGGAACGCCGTCGCCCCCGGTCCGTAAACCGAATGCTTGGTGAAGGCCGTCGCATCAATAAGCCCAACGCCCTCGCGGATCGCGCGCGCCTCTTCTTCGGCATATTGCCACCAACCTCCGCGCTGGAAGCTGCGCGCGGCGTGATCGTCAAACCCTTCAGGCGCATAATAGTTTGGCCGCTCCCATCCGTTCACCTGCCCGAATTGCGCACCTGCGGCTTTTTGGCGGTCATATGCGGGGCTTGTCCGCAGAGGCCGTGCGGCAGGGCGCTCCTCGTCAGGGTGGTGTAGGATATAGACATGCTCGTAAGCTTCTTCGTTCTTGGCCACGGCATAATCGGTGGTCATCCAGCTTCCGAAGCGTTTGGGATCAAGGCTCGCCATGTCAATCTCGGCCTCGCCCTCGACCATCAGATCGGCAAGGTATTTGCCCGCGCCGCCCGCTGCTGTAATGCCAAAGCTGAACCCTTCGGCAAGCCACATATTCCGCAATCCGGGCGCGGGGCCAATGAGCGGGTTGCCATCTGGCGTATAGCAAATCGGGCCGTTGAAATCATCCTTGAGCCCCACCGTTTCCGAAGACGGAATGCGGTGAATCATGCTCATGTATTCCTCTTCGATCCGCTCCAAATCAAGCGGGAAGAGATCGGCACGGAAACTATCGGGCACACCATAAGCAAACCGTGCAGGGGCGTTGCGCTCGTAGGGGCCGAGAATCCAACCGCCCCGCTCCTCGCGCACGTACCATTTGGCATCCGCATCGCGCAAAACAGGGTGTTCGCCGTGGGTCTTGCGGTATTCAAGCAAAGCGGCATCAGGTTCGGTCACGATGAACTGATGCTCAACCGGAATGGCGGGAATCTTGATGCCCAAGAGCTTTGCCGTACGCTGCGCGTGGTTGCCCGTTGCAGTGACCACGTGTTCAGCGGTGATGACGACCCGTTCGTCGGATGGAACAAGATTACCGCCCCGCTCGACCATCTTGGTGCAGGTCACCTCCCATGCCTCGCCCGTCCAATGATAGCTATCCACCTGCCAGCGGCGTTCAACAACAACACCGCGTTGCCGCGCGCCCTTGGCCATGGCGATGGTTACATCTGCGGGGTTAATATAGCCGTCAGTCGGGTGATAAATCGCGCCTTCAAGGTCCTCTGTCCGCACCAGCGGCCAGCGTTCCTTGATCTGCGCAGGTGTCATCCATTCATAAGGCACACCGCAGGTTTCGGCGGTTGAGGCATAGAGCATATACTCGTCCATGCGCTCTTTGCTTTGCGCCATGCGCAGGTTGCCAACCACTGAAAATCCTGCGTTCAAACCCGTTTCTTCTTCGAGCGTTTTGTAGAATTTGATCGAGTAGTCGTGGATGTGTGTCGTCGCATAAGACATGTTGAAATACGGCAATAGCCCCGCCGCATGCCACGTACTTCCCGAAGTCAGCTCATCGCGCTCCATCAGCACAACGTCGTCCCACCCCGCACGGGCAAGATGATAGGCAATCGACGTGCCAACGGCACCTCCGCCAACAACCAGAGCTTTGACATGGGATTTCATCAGGCACACTCCTTGCAACGGGCCGTTTCGCCGACCTTGGGCCTATAGTGGCGCGCCGCACCAGAAGATGCAGCCGCTCGCCGACCCAAGAGCGCACAAAACCGACCTAAACCTCGGTTTGCATGTTCAAAACCCGACTGGGCTCGCGCCCTAAATAACGCCCGGCACCACAAGATCAGGTGGGCGATGTCCGTCGTCAAAGGTTTTGATATTTATCATAACGCGCTCGCCCATTTCGATCCGTCCTTCGCGGGTTGCCGAACCGACGTGCGGAAGGAGGGCAACATTATCAAGCGCACGCAGACGAGGATTGATATTCGCGCCATCTTCGAAAACATCCAGCCCCGCGCCCGCGATCTCTCCGGCGCGCAACATCCGCGTAAGCGCGTTCTCGTCGATCACCTCGCCCCGAGAGGTGTTGACGATAACCGCCGAAGGTTTCATCAACTTAAGCCGCCGCGCATTCATCAAGTGAAATGTACTCGGCGTATGAGGGCAGTTGATCGACAGCACATCGACCCGCGCCACCATTTGATCGAGACTCTCCCACCACGTAGCGCCAAGGCGCTCTTCGACCTCGGGATGCAATCGTTTGCGATTGTTGTAGTTTATCTCCATGCCAAAGGCCGCCGCGCGCTTGGCAACGGCGCGTCCGATGCGGCCCATGCCAAGGATACCGAGTTTCTTACCCGCAATCCGACCACCTAGCATCGCCGTCGGGGTCCAGCCCCGCCACTCGCCGGTTTGCATCAGGCTTAACCCTTCGGGAATCCGCCGCGTAACCGCAATAATAAGCATCATGGCGATATCGGCGGTGTCTTCGGTTACAACGCCTGGTGTGTTGGACACAAGAATGCCCCGCTCCCGCGCAGTTGCCACGTCGATATGATCCACCCCCGCGCCGTAATTCGCTATCAGTTTGAGGTCCGGCCCAGCCGAAGCAAGCATGCTCGCGTCGATCGTATCCGTTACGGTTGGCACCAACACATCGCATTTCTTCATTGCGGCAACGAGTTCGGCTTTGCTCATCGGCGTGTCGTCTACACGCAGGGTCGTATCAAACAGCTCTTTCAGGCGAGTTTCGACCGCCACAGGCAACCGTCGTGTAACAACAACACTCAGACGTTTTGCGCACATGGGATGCTCCCTCATCTTTTCTTTGGTTCGCTCCCTGCTAAGGTGGCCCATGAAATGATCGGACACAAGAACCGACAGACAGGCGCAGTAGAAATTCAGGTAGAAATCCGATGAGTCTCCGCAAGACGATTTGGGCCCTCGTGGCCATGCTCGGGCTTCAGGCCGCCCACGCGCAAGAGCGCGGCCCCGTGACCAACTTGCCGATTCCGCGTTTTGTTTCGATGAAAGCCACCGAGGCAAACGTTCGGCGCGGCCCTTCCCTCACGCACCGCATTGATTGGGTTTATAAACACCGCGATATGCCGCTGGAAATCACCGCAGAGTTCGGCCATTGGCGTCGCGTCCATGACCGCGACGGTGCGGGCGGTTGGGTGCATTTCACTCTTCTCTCTGGCGTGCGCACGGTTGTTGTGACCGCCAAAGAGGTTGAGCTTAAGATTCTCCCCCAACCGGACGCCAAAGCGGTTGCCAAGCTCGAACAGGACGTGATCGCGCGGCTTGGGGCCTGCGATCGAACATGGTGCAAGTTAAGCGTCGACGGCCTTAGGGGCTGGGCGCCGAAATCCGCTGTTTGGGGCGTACGCGACGACGAGATTCGCAAGTAACCGTTAAAGCAACCCGCGCCCCTCAAGCAGCGCGTCAACGCTTGGCATCCGTCCGCGAAACGCACGGTAAAGCTCTTCTGGATCGCGCGAGCCGCCTGCCGACAGGATATGCTCCTCTAGCCGCTTGGCAAGTGCCGGATCGAACGGCCCTTCGCCCTCTTCAAACGCCTTGAATGCATCCGCGTCCATCACCTCGGACCACATATAGCTGTAATAGGCACTGGCATAGCCATCCCCCGCAAATACATGTGCAAATCCAGGCGTCGCATGGCGCATACGAATTGCATAAGGCATTGAAATACCGTCAAGGACTTCGGCCTGACGCGCCATTGTGTCTTTGGGCGCGGGACCGTCGTGAAATGCCAAATCAACTAGGGCAGAAGAAACATATTCAACCGTTGCAAAGCCGGTGTTATAAGTCTGCGCGTCCAAAAGCCGTTTCATCAAATCTGCTGGTATTGCCTCGCCCGTTTCGGCATGGATCGCGTGTTTCTCCAGCACTTCCGGCACCTCAAGCCAATGCTCATAAAGCTGGCTTGGTAGCTCCACAAAATCGCGTGCGACAGAAGTTCCCGAGATGCTTTCATAGGTCACATCCGAAAGCATCTGGTGAAGCGCGTGACCAAACTCGTGGAACAAGGTCCGCGCATCATCATAAGACAGCAGCGCGGGTTCTCCTTCTGGCGGTTTGGCAAAGTTACAGACATTCACAACGATTGGGCGTACGTCGCCGCCAAGTTTCTTCTGGCTGCGCATCGCCGAACACCACGCACCAGAGCGTTTGCTCGCGCGGGCAAAATAATCACCGATGAACACGGCAATATGTTCGCCGTTTCGTGTAAACTCCCACGCGCAGCAATCCGGATGATAGAGCGGCACATCAAGCGCACGCGCCTCAAGTCCAAACAGCCGGTTTGCACAATCAAACGCAGCTTCAATCATCCGATCAAGCTGGAAGTAAGGCTTCAACTCTGCTTCGTCCAAATCGTGCTCTGCAAGGCGGCGTTTCTCGGCGTAATAGAACCAATCCCACGCCTCCAGTGGTCCGTTGATCCCGTCTTTGGCCAGCATTTCGGCCAAAACTTCGGCATCGGCTTCGGCTGCGGGTTTGGCCTTGTTCCAAACCTGCATCAACAGATCGTGCACCGCTTCTGGCGTTTTGGCCATTTCAGTTTCGAGCTTGTAGGCCGCATAGCTATCATAGCCCAAAAGCGCAGCCCGCTCCGCGCGCAACTCCAGTGTTTCGCGCGTGATCTCTCGATTGTCTGTCTCGCCACCATTTGCGCCGCGCGCGACCCAAGCCTCAAACGCGGTTTTGCGCAACTCGCGTCGTGGCGAAAATTGCAGAAACGGCACAATGAGCGACCGTGAAAGTGTAACCGCTGGCCCCTCGTGGCCAAGCGCTTCCCCCGCCGAACGCGCCGCCGCGATCACGAAATCAGGCAGCCCCTCCAGATCATCTTCCGAAAGCGGCATCGACCACTCGCGCTCATCTGCCAAAAGGTTCTGGCCAAATTCTGTACCCAAAACAGCAAGACGTGCTTTGATTTCGCGATGACGCTCGCGCGCATCCCCCTCTAACTGCGCGCCCGCGCGTACAAACCCGCGGCGACACAGCTCAAGCACCCGCGCTTGTTCGTCGTTCAGGTTAAGGCTGTCGCGCTGTTGCCAAAGGGTTTCTACCCGCTCAAACAACTCTTTGTTCATCGAGACATCGCTCGAATAGGCCGCAAGAAGCGGCGAAAATGCGCGTTGTAGCTCTTGGCGTTTCTCTGTGCTGTCTGCACCCGCAAGATTATAGAAAACGCCCAAAACACGTCCCAAATCCGCATCCGCGAGTTCCAACGCCTCAACCGTGTTCTCGAAACTCGGTGCCTCTGGATTATTGGCAACCGCATCAACTGCAGCGCGCGCACTGGCGAGCGTTTCGTGAACCGCCGCTTCGAAATCATCGTCCGAAATCTCGGCAAATGGCGGCAGCTGAAACGGCGTGTCCCAATCAGACAGAAGCGGGTTGGTCATGAAAGTCTCCTTTGGTTGCGCGCTTCAAGCGCGCACTTGTATCTCACCGCAAACAGGACAGTCAGCTCGCTTGCTGGTGGTGAATTTTCGTATCTCGCCATAGAGCGCGTCATATGTGAACAATACGCCGCGCAGGTTCTCGCCTGCGCCCGTAATGACCTTGATCGCCTCAACCGCCATCATAGAGCCCATAACACCAGGGAGCGGCCCGATGACGCCGGCTTCTGAACAACTCGGAACCAATCTCGGCGCGGGTGGCTCTGGGAAAACGCATTGATAGCATGGCCCGCCATTCGCAGGATCATAGAGCGAAATCTGCCCTTCCCATTGAGTCATCGCCGCAGAGATAAGTGGCTTCCCAAGCGCCACGGCAACGCGGTTAACCATATATCGGGTGTCAAAATTATCTGTGCCATCAAGGAGCAGATCATATTCGGCAAACAGGGCCTCGGCGCTCTCCTGATCCAACCGTCGATGATAGGGGCGCACCGAAATAAACGGGTTCTGCGCCTGAAGTTCAGATTGGGCAGAAAAGACCTTGGGCGTGCCGATGGCCGCATCTTTATGGATTACCTGACGCTGAAGATTGGCATTCTCGACCACGTCATCGTCAACAACGCCGATGGTTCCAACGCCCGCCGCACCAAGGTATTGCAACGCCGGAGCCCCAAGCCCCCCCGCACCAATCACCAAAACGCGTGCCTCCCGCAACCGCTTCTGGCCAAGGCCGCCAACTTCTCGCAACACGATATGGCGGGCATAACGATCAAGCTCGGTCTCCGAAAACGATCCGCCAGTTTCTGGCACGACCCCGGCAGCCGTTTCTCCACGTTTTCGCAAAAGCGGCAGCGCCCAGACGTACAGACCGACAACAGCACCGCACATCCCGACCAGCGCCCAAATACCCACACTATCGCCAAACAATTCGCGCATATTGTGCCCTTCGGGAAGGGTCAATAAAACAACAAATCCAAGCACATAGATCAATCCAACAAGAAGCGCGCGCACGGCTTTCGGAAGGCGCAAGATCGGCCCACCAAACCAGATCACCCCCATTAGAACAAAGGTTATCGCCATTTATCCGCGCTGTCCGGTGGAGCCAAAGCCCCCCGCCCCTCTGGCCGTTTCACTCAAGGATTCAGCGGCCTCAAACGTCGCTTGCGTAACTGGCGCAACGATCAACTGCGCAATGCGATCTCCATGCCGAATTTCAAACGGCTCCGCACCCAAATTAATCATAATCACACCAAGCGGCCCGCGATAATCGCTATCGATCGTGCCTGGTGTATTGACCAACGTGACCCCATGCTTAAGCGCCAAGCCTGAACGGGGCCGAACCTGAACTTCATACCCAACAGGAATTTCCAAACTCAACCCTGTGGGCACCAATGCGCGCTCCATTGGCTCCAAAACAATCCCGTCGCGTTCATCAACTGGAAAGTTCGCACAGACATCCGCACCAGCGGCACCTGCCGTTTCGTAGGATGGCAAAGAAAGGGCTTCATCTGCCCCTTCGAGCCGCTTTATCTTAATAGAAACAGTCACTTCTGCTTACCCTGCAAGGCCTCTGAAATACGCTCTGCCAATTTACGGGCAACCTGATCTTTGCCCATTCGTGGCCAATTGTCGGCGCCATTTTCATCAATGATTGTCACCGCGTTCTCGCTACCGCCCATAATTCCGGTTTTGGGCGAGACATCATTCGCAACAATCCAGTCACAGCCTTTTCGCTTACGTTTAGCCGTCGCGTTTTCGATAACGTCGTCGGTTTCTGCCGCAAACCCAACAACCAACGCAGGGCGGGCTTTGTTTTTACTCACATCAGCCAAAATATCCGGGTTCTCGGCAAATTCGAGAGCAGGAAGGCCCGTTTTGGTTTTCTTCATCTTGCTATCTGCTGCGTTCGAAACCCGCCAATCTGCTACGGCAGCCGCAAAAATAGCGGCATCTGCGGGGAGCGCCTCCATGACGGCTTTGCGCATGTCATTTGCTGTTTCGACGCGCTTAAGAACAACGCCTTCTGGCGGCGCAACATCCGCAGGCCCCGTTACAAAAACAACCTCAGCACCAAGCGCCACAAGCGCACGCGCAATTGCGGTTCCCTGCGCGCCGGACGAGCGGTTTGCAATATACCGCACCGGATCGATCGGTTCGTGCGTCGGGCCCGACGTCACAACTATTTTTCGCCCCGCAAGCGGCCCGTCGGCCAACATCGCCTCCGCCGCTGCGACAATCTCCAAGGGTTCCGACATACGACCAGGGCCAAATTCACCACAGGCCATATCGCCTTCGTTCGGCCCAACAAACGCAAGCCCGTCTGCCTTAAGCGTATCAATATTCCGCTGGGTTGCTGGATGGGTCCACATGCGTACATTCATCGCTGGCGCGAGCAATACGCGTGTATCCGTGGCGAGCAAGACGGTGCTTGCCAAATCATTTGCATGCCCCTGCGCAGCTTTTGCCATAAGATCCGCCGTCGCAGGGGCAACCACGATCAAATCCGCTGCGCGCGACAGTTCAATATGTCCCATCTCGGCTTCATCCGTGAGATCAAACAGATCGCCAAAAACCTTCTGCCCTGCCAACGCCGAAACAGAGAGCGGCGTAACAAATTCCGCCCCCGCCTTAGTCAACACAGGCGTCACCTCCGCACCGCGCTCCTTGAAACGGCGGATAAGATCGAGCGATTTATAGGCAGCAATTCCACCACCAATGATCAAAAGGATACGTTTTTGCGCAAGCATCTCTTGCCCCTTTGGTTCTGTCATACCATTGCTAAGACCCGCGCGGCTAAAATGCCAGCCCTTAACCTCGCGGCAAACCCCTGATAGGCTGCGCAAAAACGGGAAACGGGGCAAACTATGCTGCCAAATCTAACGCTTGTTCTGGGTGGTGTTGCCTCTGGGAAATCTGATTTTGCTGAACGGTTAGCGGTGGAGAGCGGCCTGAACCGAATCTATCTCGCAACTGCGCAGGCGTTTGACGACGACATGAAGAGCAAAATAGAGCGGCACAAATCCTCTCGCGGAAGCGGCTGGACGACAATTGAGGAACCCGTTGATATTGAACCGAAATTCGTCAATGCATCAAGTAGAGACGTGATCCTGCTCGACTGCGCCACACTTTGGTTAAGCAACCTGCTCTTGGCAGAATTCGACGTAGAAGCCCGCACTATGGCGCTCCTATCCGCACTCACCGACTGTAATGCCCCCGTTATTATCGTGAGCAACGAGGTTGGCGGTGGAGGAATTGCTGCCACATCGCTCGCGCGAAGATTTGCAAACGCTCAAGGAAAATTGAACCAAGAGCTCGCCGCCGCATCAGACACGGTTATCACCGTAATGGCAGGCCTTCCTCTTACCCTTAAAGGTAAACTTCCAGAGGCAAACCCGTGAACGACATCAAAAGATTATGGTGGGTTCGCCATGCGCCGACCCATGCAAGAACCATGGTCGGTTGGACCGATTTGCCCGCAGACCTTTCAAACAGCGCGCAGATCAAACGCGTTTCCGACGCGTTACCAGAAACCGCACCAATCATCACCTCGCCCTTGTCGCGCGCAGTTGAGACAGGCAAAGTGATCGCAAACGCTCGCCATACCTTGCAGCCGGACCCTGACTTGCGGGAAATTCATTTCGGCGAATGGGAAAACCGGACCTTCGACGATGTTAACGCAGAGAGCGAAGAAGCACTTCGCGCGTTTTGGGACACTCCCGGAGACACACACCCGCCCGGCGGAGAAAGCTGGAACGCGCTTCGTGCACGCGTCGACTCAGCTGCGGATAGGCTCTTACGCAGACCGGAAGCAGACATCATTATCGTCGCCCATTTCGGCGCAATCCTATGTCAGGTCCAGCGTGCGCTTGGGCAGGATACTCCCACAGTCTTCGCCCAGAAAATCGACAACCTTTCCGTCACCTGCCTCGAATATCAAGGTACGTGGCGCGCTAAACACATCAACAAGCTGTTTTAATGCAGCACGTTACGCCGCAACAATCGCAACGACCATTGGTGTACCCGTTTCGATCGTAAGCGCGCTTTTCTCGAGCATTCCATCCTTTTCGTCTCGCGCAAAAAGCGTAATTACATCAGAATCCTGATTGGCCGAGAACAGGAAACGACCGCATGGCGTAAGCGCCAGATTTCGTGGCGTTTTCCCGCCAGCAGGAACCTGCGCAATCAAGGTCAACGTCCCATCAGCAGCCACAGATAAAACCGCGATCGTGTCATCCCCACGGTTTCCGACATAGAGAAAGCGCCCGTCAGGCGCGATTTGGATATCTGAACAGAAGCTCTTACCAACCGAACTATCCGGCACCGTCGGACAGATCGATACCAATGCGTCCTTTGGTGATTTGGTCAAGTCGAGCGTAGCAACATTGCTCAGCAGTTCGTTAACGACAAACAGCCATCGACCATCAGCCGACCAAGCGAAATGGCGCGGCCCACTCCCTGCTGGCATATCAAACACCCTTTGCTGGGAAAGCTGGCCACTTGCGCTCAAACTATACTCAAAAACCTTATCCAGCCCAAGATCCGCCACGACAACGTTTCCATTCGGCAATTGATGGGTAAAATGCGTATGACTGCGATCTTGGCGCTCTTTGTTCGGCCCACACCCTTCATTTTTCACGGTGCAAGCCGGCGCTCCAAGCTCGCCGTCTTCCAAAATAGGGTAAACGACCAAAGACTGATCTGGCCCTTCCTGAAGCTCTCCATAGTTGGCGACAAGTAGGAATTTTCCGTCTTCCGTAATCGAGTTGTAAGCCGTAATCGAGCCGCGACTTGATTGCTCGGCCAGGTGCGCGAACGTCCCATGCTCTTTGTCATAAGAGAGGGTTGTCACAAGCCCTTCCGGTTTACCGGGCAGTTCCGAGTTTGCGTATAAACGGGTTGCAGACGGGTTAACGCTTAGAAATGTCGAATTCTCGACGTCCGGGTATGATCCGAGCTTTGCGACCTCACAGGTTTCAGCGTCGAAACGATATGCGCTCACGCCCTTTCCGTTTGAGTTTCCAAAATATGGAACCGCGGAATTACAGCTCCCGACAAACAGAAAATACTCCATATACGCCCCAAATTCGTTATTTTTGTCATGCTTTCAATCGCCCGCGAAACGTGACTTGCGTAGGCATCGGTTGCAAGCCAATATTTAAAGGAGCGCCGATACACTGGCCTCTATCGCATCAATTTATTTGATGAATTACATAAGATATTATCGTTTTTGATAATGTAACTAATGAGCTATCGAAGGCTATGACTTATACTCTTGCTCTCACCGATCGCGCATACTCCAGTTGGTCCCTTAGGGGGTGGCTGTTGCTTGAGAAATTCAACATCCCAGTCCAAACGAGGTTTGCTCGGCTATATACAGACGATTTTCCGAAAATGCTTGCGGATTTCGCCCCTGCTCGGCTCGTTCCTGCCCTCAAAACCTCTGAAGGGCACGTCATTACGGAATCTCTAGCAATCGCCGAAGAGCTCGCCACGCGTCACCCTGAAAACAATCATTGGCCAGCAAACCCTCATCACCGCGCCATTGCCCGAAGCCTTGCAGCCGAAATGCATGCCGGCTTTATGGCGCTTCGTGACGCTTGTCCGATGAACCTTCGCGTAGCCTATGATGATTTCTCGCCAAGCGCTGAGGTAGAGAAAGATCTTCGACGTCTCGAAGCGATTTGGGCATGGGCACGTACAGAAACCAAAAGCGAGACGCCTTGGCTTTGTGGCACATACTCTATTGCTGACGCGTTTTTTGCGCCCGTCGCTGCACGCATCGCGGGGTATGGCCTAGATGTGTCATCCGAAGCCATGGAATACGTGAACGCTCATCTTAACGACGGCGCATTTCGTCGCTGGAGGGCAATGGGACTTGTTGATGGCGATGATCAGCCCTTCTACAAAAGAGATTTTGCAACCAAAACTTGGCCCGGCCCAACCCCAATCAAAGCTCAAGCCGTTTCCGCTGGAACACCAGAAAACTCAAGTTGCCCTTACTCTGGCAAACCTTCTGAAGTCTTGGCGGAAATAGAGGGGCGGATTTTTGGCTTTTGTAATCACTTTTGCCGCGACAAGACCGTTGCAGACCCCGCCGCGTGGCCGAAGTTCATGAAGCTTCTTGCCCGTGAAAGTTAATACTTCTTAAACTTTGTTAACTCAGTCTGCTTCCAATTCGATTCAAATTGGAAGCAGGCCATGATCACAAAGGCATATACCGTTGCATTTGAGGGCGTCGACGCCCGAATTGTTGAGGTACAATGCGCCGTCACAGCGGGTTTGCCCGCGTTTTCGATCGTGGGGCTTCCAGGAAAGTCGGTCTCCGAAGCGATAGAGCGCATTCGATCCGCGCTCACAGCGATGGCTGTCGCGCTTCCGTCAAAAAGGATCACTGTCAATCTAACGCCCGCTGACCTGCCGAAATCCGGCTCGCACTACGATCTGCCGATAGCCTTGGCAGTTTTGGCCGCATTGGAAATCGTACCTGCTGCAGAAATCGAGGCCTTCGTCGCGATTGGTGAACTCGCGTTGGACGGGGCAATTATCCCAGTCAATGGAGCGATATCTGCTGCTCTCGCCGCCAGCAGCGAAGACAAAGATTTGCTTTGCCCAGCTGGCTGCGCTCCAGAGGCGGCATGGGTTTCAAGCACACAAGCGCTTGGTGTGACATCGTTGACCAGCCTCGTTCAACACTTCACGGGCAACGCGGTTCTGCCACCAGCCAAACCCGGAGAGGTCGCATCAACAGAGCATGTCGGAGATATGATCGACGTTAAGGGGCAGGAACGTGCAAAACGGGCGCTCGAAATCGCAGCAAGCGGCCGCCATCACGTGTTAATGGTCGGGCCTCCTGGCGCAGGCAAATCGATGCTTGCCGCGCGATTGACCAGCATTCTTCCTGAAATGACACCACGCGAAGCGCTTGAAACGTCGATGATTCACTCGGTTGCCGGCTTATTGAGCGGACAAGGCATCCGCCGCGACCGCCCGTTTCGGGCACCGCATCACACTGCTTCAATGCCCGCAATTGCCGGCGGGGGTCGGGGCGCAAGCCCAGGCGAAATTTCATTGGCGCATAACGGCGTACTCTTCATGGACGAGTTCCCAGAATACAATCGAAACGTTCTTGAAACCTTAAGACAACCCTTGGAAACGGGCGAGATTGCGGTCACGCGAGCCAACGCAAAAGTTACATATCCGTGCCGCATTATGCTGGTCGCCGCTGCAAACCCCTGCAGATGCGGGCATCTCGCAGATGCAAACCGCGCATGTAGCCGTGCGCCCGTTTGCAGCGAAGATTACCTTGGAAAAATCTCGGGCCCATTGATGGATCGGTTCGACCTTCGCATCGAGCTTCCGCCCATGGCATATTCTGATCTCGACCTGCCAGCTTCTGGTGAAACGAGTTTTGAAATTGCCAAGCGTGTTCGTGCCGCGCGCGAAATCCAAGAAGCACGATATGAAGGCCTTACGGCAATCAACCAGAACGCTGATATCGAAGGGAAATTGCTGGAAGACGTCGCAACCCCAGACTCGGAAAGCCGCGCATTTCTTGAGCAGATTTCTGATCGTTTTGGGCTATCCGCGCGCGGTTATCATCGGATTCTCAGAGTTGCGCGCACGATCGCAGACCTCGACCAGTCCGAAATGGTCCGCAAACCACATGTTGCCGAGGCCGTCAGTTACCGAACGTCCCTCTCACAGCAGCTTTAAGCACGCTTAGCTTCAATCGCTTCCCAAATCTTGGCGGCAATATTCTCACCATTGAAGCGCTCGAGCTCAAGAATTCCAGTAGGAGACGTTACATTGATCTCTGTCAGATACTCGCCAATCACATCAATCCCGACAAATATCTGACCCTTTTCCCGCAGAAGCGGGCCGATCTTTGCGCAAATTTCCAAATCACGCTCCGTTAGCTCGGTTTTCTCCGGCTTTCCGCCCACATGCATGTTGGAACGCGTTTCGCCTTTGGCCGGTACGCGGTTAATCGCGCCGACAGGCTCTCCATCTACCAATATCACCCGTTTGTCGCCGCCGGAAACTGCTGGAAGGAATTTTTGAACTATGAGCGGTTCGCGATTAATTCCGGAAAACAGCTCGTGAAGAGACGTCAGGTTGCGATCATCCGGACCAAGCCGAAAAACACCCGCACCGCCGTTTCCATAAAGTGGTTTCAGAATGACATCGCCATGCTCTGCCTTGAACGCTTTGATCGTCTCAAGATCACGTGCAATCGTTGTTGGTGGTGTGAGGTCGGGGAAATCGAGCACGAGCAATTTCTCTGGATAGTTCCGCACCCAAAACGGATCATTCACAACAAGGGTATCGGGATGGATGCGATCTAGCAGGTGCGTGGTCGTGATATAGCCCATGTCAAAGGGCGGATCTTGCCGCAGCCAAACAACATCCCAATCCGCCAGATCAATTTCTGTTTCGGCACCGAGCGTAAAGTGATTGCCTTCTTCGCGGCGTACAGTCAGCGGCCACCCACGCGCGGTAATCTTGCCTTCTTGATAGGCAAGTTTGTCAGGCGTGTAATAGAACAAAGAATGCCCGCGCGCTTGCGCTTCTTCCGCAATTCGAAACGAACTGTCCCCTGCGATGTCAATATTCTCGATCGGGTCCATTTGAATAGCGACTTTTAGCGACATACCGTTTCTCCCTTGTTGCCCATTACATGGCGCAAGGTTGTGACCGGTTCAATGGCAATTAGAATTGTCCAAAGGCATTTTCAAGAATTTGCACTTGCCCCTTATCGTTCACCAACGCCACATCAAACCGCACTTCGGTATCCTGGCCGTTTGGTTCACCGGCCAAAAACTCAGAAGCCGTTGCAAATATGCGCTGCATTTGGCGGCGGGAAACACGCGCCGCTGCGCGCTCGAAGGTTTTGCTTTTCTTGACCTCGACGAAGACAACCCCCGCGCCATTTCTCGCAACAAGGTCTATCTCTCCCGATTTCCCGCGCCAACGTTTTCGCGAGATCGGCAAGCCACGCGCAATATAATCTCTCGAAACAGACTCTTCGGCAGCGATCCCAGCCTGATATGAAACCATTCCACTCATACAACTCTCCAAAACCGCGCAATTCACAACGCGGCAGAGCGTGTTGTGTTTTAATCCTTAGCGTCTTTCGCGATGGCGAGCGCCTTTTGGTACACATCCCGCCGCGCGATATTGAAAGTATCGGCCACAATACTTGCGGAATCTTTAACAGAGTTTGATTTCAGAGCCTCTTTAAGAGCATCTTCAATTGAAGATGCATCCACCGTTTTGGTGCCTACGCGGTTAACAAGAACAACGATCTCGCCTTTGACTGTGCGTTCAGAAAATGCCGAGGCGAGTTCCTCCAATGTGCCGCGCGCGACCTCTTCAAATTTTTTGGTTAACTCGCGGCAAACAGCTGCTTTTCGCTCTTCGCCGAATATCTCTGCCATATCTTTCAAACTGGCTTTGAGGCGCTTTGGAGATTCATAAAAAACAAGCGTCGCATCGGTATCTGCGACAGCCGACAGTGCCTTTCGCCGCGCGGATTTCGCATTGGGAAGGAACCCCGCGAACAGGAACTTATCAGTCGGCAGCCCTGCAATCGTAAGTGCGGCGATCATAGCGCTCGGTCCGGGCGCAGAGGTTACAGGATAACCCGCTTCTATCGCGGCAACGGACAAGTGATAGCCCGGATCAGCAACAAGCGGCGTTCCCGCTTCGCTGGCGTAGGCCACGGAGCACCCCTCCTCAAGATATTTCAGCAAACGCGGACGCGCCTTCTCTCCGTTGTGATCGTGATACGCAACCATTGGCCGATCTCGGAGCGGGATGCCGTGAATGTCCATGAGCCTTCGCGCTGTGCGGGTATCTTCGGCAGCGATAACATCCGCAGATGCAAGCGTATCCAGTGCCCGAAGCGTGATGTCCCGCGCCGAACCAATCGGTGTTGCAACAAAATACAGACCTGACGCGAGCTTTTTTGTCTCGAAATTCATCTCTTTAGGCTTTCGCTAGCGTTTACTATTCTCTTGTAAACGCATAGGTTCACCCCGTCCGGAGTCAATGCCTGACATGTTGCCGATCAATTGAAGCGAGACCTTTTTATGCTCAGAATTCTTCGAAATGCCCGTTTTGGATTGCAATTTCTTCTCCTTGGTATCGCGGCAATATTCCTCGCGGCCTGTCAACCAGGCGGCACAGGTGGTGGCCCGTCGATCAACACGCAAAAGGCTGTTCCTGTTGCGCTTTTGGTTCCTGGCAACTCTGCAAGTTCAGGCGATAACCTGATCGCCGCAGCACTTGAGAATTCCGCACGCCTTGCCATAGCAGACCTTCAGGGCGTCGAAATTGATCTGCGCGTTTATAACACTTCTGGTCGCGCCGATGTTGCGGCAAAGGTTGCCAAAGAGGCGGTCAGCGATGGTGCAAAAATCATTCTTGGCCCGCTTTACGCAGAATCAGCCAACGCTGTCGGCGTAGCGATTTCGAACAAAAACGTGAACATTCTTGCCTTCTCGAACAAGCCCGACATCGCTGGCGGCAACGTATTTGTGCTCGGCAATACATTCCAGAACACAGCAGACCGCATCGTGTCCTATGCAGCACGTCAAGGCATCAGCAGTGCTATGGTGATTTCCGGCTCCGGCGACCTCTCTGAAGATGCGGGCCGCGACGCACTGGTGACTGCGGCAAACAATTCCGGTGTAACCGTAGCAGCACTAGGCACTTTCGAGATGAGCCAGCAAGGTGTGATCAATGCGATCCCGGATCTCGCGGCATCGGCAAAATCTTCAGGTGCGGAGGCTCTACTCTTTGCTTCCGGAACCGAAGGTGCTCTTCCGTTACTCGCGCAGCTTTTGCCGGAAAACGGTATCGACCCGACAGCGACGCAATTTATCGGCCTGACACGCTGGGATATTCCGGCGTCGACGCTCGCGCTTCCTGGTGTTCAGAGCGGCTGGTTTGCCCTTCCTGATCCTGGCTTGGCGGCGCAATTCGCTTCGCGCTATGAAAACGCTTATGGCCAACCACCCCACCCGATCGCGGGGCTCTCTTATGACGGCATCGCCGCAATCGGTGCCCTCGTGCGCGCGGGCAAATCAGACGCGCTCACCCAATCGGCTCTCACTCAACCTTCGGGATTCGTTGGTGTGAATGGCGTATTCCGCCTGCTCCCTGACGGAACGAACCAACGCGGTCTCGCCATCGGTCAGATCCAAGACAATCAGGTAAACATAATTGACCCCGCTCCAAGAAGCTTCTCCGGCACCGGTTTCTAACGTCGCAGAGGCGACGCCGCTAACCTATCCTGCGCCATCTTTAGCATGTGCGCCGAATGACATCTTTGACCTCGTCGCGGTGAGCGGAGAGCTCGCCGAAACGATTCAGGGTGAAACCGATACGGCCGTCATTCGCAAGGCGACGGTCGATATCCTTTTGCGGGAACGCAAAAGAGGGTCCGAAGCAATCGAGGCGGCATTTGCCCTGCGCCCGCGCGAAGCCATGCCGGTCACGAGCGCCTATACCTACCTGACGGATTGCCTTGTGATGGTCGCCTATAACGTGGCCACAGGTTTTCTACACCCCAACCCGACGCCAACCGACGGCGAGCGCCTGACGCTGTTGGGCGTTGGCGGCTATGGCCGCGCAGAAATGGCGCCTGGTTCTGACGTGGACCTGCTTTTCCTCACACCGTACAAGATTACCCCTTGGGCCGAGAGCGTGATTGAATCCATGCTCTACATCCTTTGGGATTTGCGCCTGAAGGTGGGCCATTCCTCGCGGACTGTGAAGGATTGCGTTCGCTTAGGGCGCGAAGACATCACCATACGAACAGCGCTCCTCGAGCATCGCTACATCGCCGGAGCCGAGGACCTCATGGGCGACCTTGAGGACAGCCTGTACAAAAACCTGTTCAAAGGAACCGCAGCGGAGTTCATCGAAGCAAAGCTTCAGGAGCGCGCCGAACGCCATAAGAAGCAAGGCGGGCAGCGCTATGTGGTGGAGCCCAACGTCAAAGAAGGCAAAGGCGGCTTGCGAGATCTCCAAACGTTGTTCTGGGTGGCAAAATACCTGCATAACGTCGACACATCCGCGGAACTCGTCGCGCTCGGTGTGTTCGATCAAGAAGAATACGACAACTTCGTTCGTGCGGAAAACTTCCTGTGGGCCGTGCGCTGTCATCTGCATCTGATTGCAGGGCGCGCAATGGATACGCTCAGCTTTGACATGCAGATCGAAGTAGCGGACCGCATGGGATATATCGACACCGCCGGACGCCGCGCGGTTGAATTGTTCATGCAGGACTATTTTCGCCACGCCACCCGCGTTGGTGAATTGACCCGCATTTTCCTAACCTCGCTCGAAGCCTCGCACGTCAAGAAAGAGCCGTTGCTGGTTGGACTTTTCAAACGGAAACGCAAAGCGCGCGACGGCTTTAAGATCGTGCAGAACCGCCTCACTTTTGCAAATGAGGAGAAATTCCTAGCTGACAAGATGAACATCTTGCGCATCTTTGAGGAAGGGTTGCGCACGGGCGTGTTGCTGCACCCAGAAGCCATGCGCGTTGTGGCCTCCAACCTTGATCTGATCGACGACGACATGCGCAATCAGAAAGAGGCGCGCCGCATTTTTCTTGATCTTATGCTCAAGCACGGAAACCCCGAGCGCGCGCTCCGCCGCATGAACGAGATCGGTGTGCTCGGCGCGTTTATCCCCGAATTTCAAGAGATCGTCGCGATGATGCAGTTCAATATGTATCATCACTACACCGTGGATGAGCACACCATCCAATGTATCAAGACCCTCGCACAGATCGAGCGCGGCGAGTTGATCGAAGAGCTTCCCGTGGCCAGCGGCATTCTCAAGGACGGCATCAACCGCAAGGTGCTTTATGTCGCGCTGCTGCTGCATGACATCGGCAAGGGTCGCGACGAGGACCACTCGATTGTTGGCGCACGGATTGCCCGCAAGGTCGCGCCGCGCCTCGGCCTAAAGCCAAGCGAATGCAAAACTGTCGAGTGGCTCGTGCGCAATCACCTTTTGATGTCGGATATCGCCCAGAAACGTGACATTTCCGATCCTCGCACGGTGCGCGGATTTGCTAAGGCGGTGAACAACACCAAACAGCTCGACCTGCTCACTGTTCTAACTGTTTGTGACATTCGCGGCGTTGGACCGGGCACGTGGAACAACTGGAAAGCCATGCTCCTAAGGGATCTTCATGGCCAAACCACAATGGCGCTTGAGTCCGGCCTTGAAGCCCTCAACAGGGAAACGCGCGAAACAGAGGCCAAGAAAGCCCTGCGCACCGCGCTTGCAGATTGGGATAAGAAAGCCGTCCGCAAAGAAGTCACCCGCCACTACCCGCCTTATTGGCAAGGCAACCAGCTTTCCACGCATATTGTCTTTGCCAATATGCTCAAGAAGCTTAAAGACGACGAGATCGAGATTGATCTCAGCCTTGATGAGGACCGCGACGCAACGCGTGCCTGTTTCGCGCTTGTCGATCATCCCGGTATATTCTCGCGCCTTGCAGGGGCGCTCGCGCTGGTTGGGGCCAATGTGGTCGACGCGCGGACTTACACGACCAAAGACGGTTACGTGACGGCGATTTTCTGGGTTCAAGATTCCGAAGGGCATCCCTACGCCCGAAGCCGAATGCAACGCCTGCGCAATATGATCAAGAAGACCCTGCTTGGCGAGGTTGTGCCGCGAGACGCCTTGGTTGACCGCGACAAGCTCAAGAAGCGCGAGAAAGCCTTCAAGGTTCCAACGATCATTACCTTCGATAACGAAGGCTCTGAAATCTATACGATCATCGAAGTCGATACCCGCGACCGCCCCGGCCTGCTGTTTGATTTGACGCGGACATTGGCCAATGCAAATGTCTATATCGCCACCGCGACCATCGCGACCTATGGCGAGCAGGTGGTGGATACCTTCTATGTTAAGGATATGTTCGGCCTGAAGTATCACACCAAGGACAAGCAAAAGGTTCTGGCGGATAAAATTCGCACAGCAATCGCGCAAGGCACCAAGCGGGCACTCAACGGATGAAGCCCGCGCGCATGATCTCCGGCTTCATGACGGTTGGGTTCTGGACCCTGATGAGCCGTATTCTCGGATTTCTGCGCGACATTCTGATGGCGAGCTTCCTCGGAACCGGCCCCGTGGCAGAGGCTTTCCTGATTGCGTTTTCGCTGCCCAACATGTTTCGCCGCTTCTTTGCCGAAGGGGCATTCAACATGGCCTTTGTGCCGATGTTCTCCAAAAAACTGGAGCGCGGCGAAGATCCGTGTACCTTCGCCCGCGATGCATTTTCGGGGCTTGGCGGCATCCTGATTGTGTTCTCGCTTGTCGCGCATCTGTTGATGCCTTGGCTTGTGATCGCGATGGCGAGCGGATTTATCGGAGACGAGCGGTTTGATCTTGCGGTTCTATATGGCCGCATCGCTTTTCCCTATATCCTTTTCATCTCACTCTCTGCTCTTTTGGCTGGCGTGCTTAATGCCAGCGGTCGTTTCGCCGCCGCCGCCGCGGCCCCTGTTTTCCTTAACGTGGTGTTTGTTGCCGCAATGCTTGGCGCTGACGCTTTGGGCTGGCCGATTGGCCTAACATTGGCTTGGGCTGTTCCCGTTTCGGGCATTGTGCAGCTTGCGATTGTTTGGGTCGCGGCGAGCCGGATTGGCTTTCGTCTCGTTCCAAAGCGCCCGCGAATGACGCCTGATCTCAAACGCCTTCTTATCATCGCTGCTCCTGCCGCGCTGGCTGGTGGTGTTGTCCAGGTCAATCTGTTGGTCGGCCGTCAGGTCGCGAGCCATTTCGAAGGCGCGGTTGCGTGGCTTGCCTATGCCGACCGCCTCTATCAACTGCCGCTCGGAGTTGTTGGAATTGCAATTGGCGTTGTCCTACTCCCCGAGCTTTCGCGTCGCCTTGGTGCGAATGATGCCGACGGCAGCCGCGACGCCCTGAGCCGCGCAGGCGAGATTTCGATGGCGCTGACCATTCCCGCCGCTGTTGCGCTCGTGGTAATCCCGACGCCGCTTATCTCTGTTCTTTTTGAACGTGGCGCGTTTGATGCGGATGATACAGCCGCCACCGCTGTTGCTGTAGCGATCTATGGCCTCGGACTCCCGGGTTTCGTGCTGCAAAAGCTGCTTCAACCGGTTTTCTTTGCCCGCGAAGATACCAAACGGCCATTTTACTATGCAGTTGTTTCGATGGTGATAAACGCGGCAATCGCAATCGGTCTTGCTCCGTTCATCGGCTTCTGGGCTGCTGCCCTCGCCACAACGGTTGCAGGTTGGTTCATGGTTCTGCTTCTCGCCCTTGGCGCACGGCGCTACGGAACAGTTGCGCGATTTGATGCGCGGTTCTGGGGGCGGGTCTGGCGCGTTGTGCTGGCGGCTCTGCTTATGGGCGGCGCGCTTTTTGGTGTTCAAATCGTCATAACGCCAATGTTCGGAACCGAAGGGTTTGGCGTGCTTGGCCTCGTGATCCTGATTGGTTCAGGAATCGTAAGTTATTTCGGCATTGGGCATTTGATCGGCGCGTTTCGAATTGGTGATTTCCGCTCGGCGCTTCGCCGTTAATTATTGCCGCCGCATCTTCGCCACGAAACCGGCAAATGCCCCCGGCACAAGCGCAATCGCAAGAATTACGCCCACAGGAAATGCCGCGAAATCGGCAACCCAATTGCTTTGCCAGCCATAAAAGAACGCGAGTAAAAGGCGTAATCCAGCAAGAACAGCGATAAGTTTAAACGCACGCGCTTTTGGCCCACCGCTCGCCGCATACTCCTTATACCGAATAAACGTGTAGGCCCCGATCAAACCGAACACGCCGGGATAGCCGCCATAGGCAATTGCCTGCGCCCCGAACACGAGGCCGTAGACAAAGGCTGCGATAAACGCCGAAGCGAAGAAAATGATCAAAAGAGCGACGTTGCCTAGGGATTCCGCCGTCAACTTGCCCAGCGCCAGCACCAAAACGGCAATAAATACCGCCTGCGAGAAACCAGGCTGCACAAAGCTATAGGTGAAAAGCCGCATAAGATGCTCCGGTACAATGCGCCCCGTTTCGAGGAAATAGCTCACAACCGCGCCGTTAAAGCCAAACTCCTGAATGGCTGTACCGCGCATGCCTATCTTGGCGGGGCCAAATGCACCGAACTCACTAAGGAGCAAATACCCCTCTACACCCGCGACGACCAACGCAAGACAAACAACCGCCCAAGGCAGCGCAAGGAATGGCGATTCCGTGTATCGCGAAGGTGAAAAATCACTCATGTTCTGTCTCGTATTCTACGCACGACACCTCTGCGACGGTTGACGCGCACCTGCGCCATGGGTAAGCGACATGAGCACATAAATCCAGACGGAGTATTCACCATGACCGAGGTGGTCCAAACACCCTCGCAGCCCGGCACTCAATTTGCGCCGCGCGTCTTTTCCGGAATCCAGCCAACAGGCGGCCTGACTCTTGGCAACTATCTCGGGGCGATGAAACGCTTTGTCGATATGCAAGACAGCGGCGTAGAAACGCTCTACTGCATGGTGGATATGCATGCGATCACCATGCCGCAAGACCCAGATAACCTACGCCGCGCCACACGCGAATTGGCGGCGGGCTATCTTGCATCCGGTCTTGATCCGAAAAAGTCGATCCTCTTCAACCAAAGTCAGGTTCCAGAGCACGCCCAACTTGGCTGGATCTTTAACTGCGTGGCGCGGATGGGCTGGCTCAACCGCATGACACAGTTCAAGGACAAAGCTGGCAAAAACCGCGAGAATGCTTCTGCTGGTCTGTTCACCTATCCGAGCCTGATGGCAGCGGATATTCTCGTTTACCACGCAACGCACGTTCCCGTGGGCGAGGACCAGAAACAGCATATCGAGCTCACGCGCGATATAGCGGCAAAGTTCAACCACGACTACGGGGTGGATTTCTTCCCCATCACCGAACCCGTGATTGAGGGCGCAGCCACCCGCGTTATGAGCCTGCGCGATGGCAGCAAAAAGATGTCAAAGTCTGATCCGTCTGATGCCAGCCGCATCAACCTGACAGACGATGCCGACACAATCGCGCTCAAAATCCGCAAAGCCAAAACCGACCCGGACGCGCTGCCAAGTGAGGTCGAGGGGCTAGAGGGTCGTTTAGAGGCGCGCAACCTTGTCAACATCTATGCGGCGCTAGACGACAGCACTCCAGAGGCCGTGTTGAAAGAGGTTGGCGGCAAGGTATTCTCGGAATTCAAACCGATGCTTTCAGAACTGGCCGTGGCCAAGCTCTCGCCGATTTCCGGCGAAATGGCACGCTTGATGGAAGACACAGCCGAGATTGACAAGATCCTTGGCGAAGGCGCTGCAAAGGCACGTAAGATTGCCTCGCCAATCCTTGACCAAGCGTATGACATTGTCGGTTTTGTCCGCAGCTAAATGCTTGTGAAAAAATGAACAGAACCTGCGCGTCGCCGTGGGTTTTGTTCGAATTTACTGTGAGTATAGTCTTTCCAAGCAAAAGGAAACGCTATGACAAAGTCCTCTCAAGAAGAGCCCACCTCCATCCATCCCCAAACGCGCATTGGTCACGTTCACCTGCGTGTCAGTGACCTTGAACGCGCGATCGGCTTTTACTCCGGCGTTCTCGGGTTCGAAGTAACTATGCGTTATGGATCTGGCGCGGCCTTTCTCGCGGCGGGCGGATATCACCATCACATCGGGCTGAACACGTGGGAAAGCCTTGGTTCAACGCCCCCTCCACCAGGCCACACCGGCCTCTATCACACAGCATTCCTCTATCCGACACGCGCAGACCTAGCCGATGCGCTGCGCCGCATTTATGCCGCCGGATATACCCTAACAGGTGCAGCTGATCACGGCGTGAGCGAAGCGCTTTATCTGGACGACCCAGACAAGAACGGTGTTGAGCTTTATTGGGACAAACCCGAAGCCGATTGGCCCCGCGACACTGACGGGAATATTGCCATGGTGAACACCCGCCTCGACCTTGAAGATCTGTTGAAGGAGTCTGCCCCGCAACCATGAATACCCATGTCATGAATCTGATTCAGAATCAGCGCATCCTAGGTCACGTAGGCGCGCTCCAATTCCTGCTGTCCCGCTAACCTCCGCGACCTACAAGCGCCTCTGGTTTCCCCACCAGAGGCGCTTCGCATTCTCACTCGACCTTTCTGGTGCGCTTATTTAGGCTCTGCATGTCAAAAGGAGAGTCGCATGGCTGTTGGGAAAAATATTCACACTTATCACAATGGTGCTTGGCACAAAGGCGACCTGCCGATCATGAACGCGGCCGACCACGGAAGCTGGCTCGGCACAACGGTTTTTGACGGTGCTCGGTTCTGGAAGGGTATGGCACCGGACCTTGATTTGCACTGTCAGCGCGTGAACGCTAGCGCCGAAGCGCTCATGATCACGCCAACTGTTTCTGCCGAAGAAATGGAAGAGCTGATCTGGGATGGGCTTGCAACTTACGACGACGAAGCTGCGGTCTATATCCGCCCGATGTATTGGGCAATCAACGGCGATCAATCTGCTATCGTTCCCGCGTCGGATTCAACCGGCTTTGCCATTTGCCTCGAAGAAATCCCGATGGCGCCTGACAATGCTGTCACAACCCTGACAACTACGCGGTTTCGCCGCCCTGTGCTTGATAGCTCGGTGGTGAATGCCAAGGCAGGATGCCTCTATCCAAACAACGCGCGGATGCTCGCCGAAGCCCGAGCCAAAGGGTTTGGCAATGCGCTCGTCTGTGATGCCCTCGGCAATGTCGCCGAAACAGCGTCGGCCAATGTGTTCATGGTCAAAGACGGGGTGCTTAAAACACCTATCGCGAACGGCACCTTCCTTTCTGGTATTACCCGCGCCCGCCACATCAAGAATGCCCAAGCCGAGGGTATAGAAGTCCAAGAAACTGTGCTGCAATTGGATGATTTCCACGAGGCTGACGAGGTCTTCCTCACGGGCAACATGAACAAGATCACCCCTGTCAGCGCATTTGACGATACCCAGTACCAGACCGGACCGATTACAAAACGGTTGAAGCAACTGTACTGGGACTGGGCACGCAGCCTGCCCAAGCGCGGATAACGCCAGAGAAGTCTTGCAAAAATAAAGGATTGCGTCGCAATCACCAAGCCGCCACTATCGCGGCACAAGGAGGATACCTATGCGCAAGTTTCTTGTCGTTCTGGACGACAGCCGAGAATGCCTGAACGCTATGCGGTTCGCGGCCATGCGAGCGGCGCACACGGGGGGCGGCGTTGAAATTCTGTCGATTATTCCGCCAGACGAGTTCAATCACTGGATTGGCGTTGCGGACATCATGCGTGCTGAAGCGCGTGAACGGATTGAGGTGCACTACGAAGTCTTCGCCAAGTGGATGCGCGACCGTCAAAATGTTGATCCGAGCCTTGTCATTCGCGAAGGTGAGGCTATTCAGGAAATCCTTGCGCACATCAAGGAGAACCCAGAAATTGGCGTGCTTGTCCTTGGTGCAGGAACCAGCAAACACGGCCCCGGCCCTCTTGTTTCTGCGCTTTCAAACACTTCGGGCTCTCTCCCGATCCCTGTCACCATTGTGCCCGGCGATCTGACCAAGGAGCAGCTAGAGGCGATCACTTGATTGCAGTTTAGAATGGTTCTAATCCTTGACACTTCCTCGCCCAAAGCGCATATCTAGCGCAAACGGAGGCGACCATGTTTATCCAAACCGAATCCACGCCAAACCCGGCGACCCTCAAATTCCTGCCTGGCCAGACTGTTCTCGAAGCGGGAACAGCAGACTTCCCTTCGGGCGAAGCTGCGGCCAAATCTCCGCTTGCGCAGCGTATCTTCGCTGTTGGCGGCGTAACTGGCGTGTTCCTCGGCACTGATTTTGTGACCGTAACCAAAGGTGATGCCACCGAATGGGACCATATCAAGCCTGCCATCCTTGGCGCGATTATGGAGCATTATCAGTCCGGTGCGCCGATCCTGAACGATGACGCCGCACCCGCAACCGGCCATGCCGAGCATACAGGCGAAGACGGCGAGATTGTTGACCAGATCAAAGAGCTTCTGGATACACGTGTGCGCCCAGCTGTTGCGCAAGACGGTGGCGACATTACCTTCCACGGTTTTGATCGCGGCATCGTATATCTGCATATGCAAGGCGCATGCGCGGGTTGCCCATCTTCGACACTGACGTTGAAAATGGGCATCGAAAACCTGCTGCGTCACTATATTCCAGAAGTGCTGGAGGTGCGCCCCGTTGCCGCCTAAGCCGCTGGTACTGGGATTTGATACATCGGCCGCGCATTGCGCGGCCGCTTTGCTTGCGGGCAATGAGGTTTTGGGAGAAACGCTCGTTCCGATGAAGAAGGGACAAGCGGAATCACTGCTCCCCATCCTCGAAGACTTACTTGCCACCCACGACGTTAGCTGGGCCGATCTTGCAGCCATCGGCGTCGGCACCGGTCCGGGCAACTTTACCGGAATCCGCGTTTCTGTCTCTGCCGCGCGCGGGCTTGCGTTGGCGCTCGGCATTCCTGCGGTTGGCGTGACGACACTCGAGGCACAGACCGAAGGGTTTGAAAAACCCGTATTTTCGGCAATCGAAGCCCGACGCGACCATGTTTATCTACAGGAAATCGGCACCGCCTCCGATGTGCTGCAACCACTGGTCACCGATGTGAATGCCATTACCAGAGAACAAACCGTCATCGGTGCGGAGCATCTTAGCTTTACCGCGCCGAAACTCCAAATCGCCGAGGCGATCGCGCGCATTGCGGCACGCCGCTTTGAAAGCCAACCATCCGATATGCGCCCTGCCCCGTTTTATGTGCGCAAGGCGGATGCGGCTCCCGCAAAAGATGCGCCTCCGGTGCTTCTTGACTGATCCTTCAGCCATAGACTGGGATGCTGGCCGTCTTGCCGCTCTACATGCCCGTTGTTTTACCGTTCCGCGCCCGTGGCGAGCGGAAGAGTTCGACGAACTCCTTGCCACACGCGGCTGCTTCCTCGCCCCCCATGACCACGGTTTTGCGCTTGGCCGAGTGATCGCCGATGAAGCCGAATTGCTCACCCTCGCCGTTTCTCCTGATATGCGCCGGAGAGGATATGGCAACGACCTGCTACGCGCATATGAAAGCCGCGCAGCACAACTTGGCGCCGCAGAATCATTTCTTGAGGTCGCAGAAACTAACCTAGGGGCAATCGCGCTCTATCGCGCCAACGGCTATATCGAATCCGGCAGAAGGCGGCGCTACTACGCGGTTCAGGGCGGCAATTCCCTAGATGCCCTTATAATGCGCAAACAGATTGGCAACGGCTAAACACCTGAATTTCCCTTATTTTGCGGCATTCCGTCGAAAAATATGACCGGTTGGTAAAAATTCTATTGACCAAATCGCCGGACTCCCCCCTAAATTGCCGATGATCTTCTTGTGATCTGCTCAGAACAAAGGGTAACGTCGTTTATGGAATGACGCCCTATAACAACAACTGGGAGAGTATTATGACCCTCATGAAAACCATTCTCGGCGCGACAGCGACGCTTGCCCTTTCGGCTGGCGCTGTTTTGGCCGACCCTGCGATCGTTTTTGATCTCGGCGGTAAATTCGACAAATCCTTTAACGAAGCGGCCTATACTGGTGCCGAGCGTTGGGCCAGCGAGACAGGTGGCTCCTACGACGAATTCGAACTCTCCGCTGACGCTCAGCGCGAGCAGGTTCTTCGCCGTTTTGCCGAAGGCGGCAACAACCCTATCGTCATGGCAGGCTTCTCTTTTGCATCCGCACTTGAGACTGTTGCAGCCGATTTCCCTGACACAAAATTCGTGATTATTGATGCGCCAGTTGACGCACCAAACGTGCGATCCATCGTGTTTGACGAGCACACAGGCTCTTACCTAGCCGGAGTGATGGCCGCTATGGCCAGCGAAACCGGCACAGTTTCCTTTGTCGGTGGTATGGACATCCCGCTCATCTCGAAATTCGCTTGTGGTTATGCGCAAGGCGTTAAAGATACCAAACCTGATGCCAACGTCATCGTTAACATGACAGGTACAACACCATCAGCATGGAACGACCCAGTGAAGGGCAGCGAGCTGACACGCGGCCAGATCAGCCAAGGCTCTGACGTGGTATATCATGCGGCCGGCGGAACTGGTCTCGGCGTTCTACAGACCGCGGCTGACCAAGGCATCCTCGCCATCGGCGTCGATAAAAACCAAAACCACCTTCAGCCCGGTTCGGTTCTGACTTCCATGGTTAAGCGCGTAGACAACGCCGTATACGAGAGCTTCACAGCCGGAGAAAGCGTTGAGCCCGGGTTCGCGGCCATGGGACTTGCCAACGAAGGTGTGGCTCTAACGTTTGACGAACACAACGCATCGCTTGTCTCTGACGAGATGAAAGCGGCTGTTGAAGAAGCAAAAGCCAAAATCATCGCAGGTGACATCGTAGTCCACGACTACATGTCCGACGAATCCTGCCCGTCCCTGTAATTCAGGATGGCTACGGCAACAGAAACAGGGCGGCAGAAGACTGCCGCCCTCGCCTCCCCCGCTCCGGCAATCGAATTGCGTGGAATTTCCAAAGCGTTCGGACCGGTTCAAGCCAACAAGGATATCTCGATCCGCGTCGAAAAAGGCACGGTACACGGGATTATCGGTGAGAACGGAGCCGGTAAATCGACACTCATGTCGATCCTCTACGGCTTTTACAAAGCCGATGCGGGCGAGATTTTTATCGGGGGCAAGGAAACGCTTATTCCCGACAGCCAAGCCGCGATCAGCGCAGGCATTGGTATGGTGTTCCAGCACTTTAAACTGGTCGAAAATTTTACGGTCCTCGAAAATGTAGTCCTCGGCGCGGAAGAAGGCTTCCGTCTTACGCCAAGCCTGCGGAAGGCGCGCAAGCTGTTGACTGAACTTGCGGCAGAGTACGAGCTGAACGTTGATCCGGATGCCTTGATCGAAGACCTGTCTGTGGGTCATCGCCAGCGCGTCGAGATCCTGAAAGCGCTTTATCGCAAGGCCGATATCCTCATTCTGGACGAGCCCACCGGCGTTTTGACACCGGCAGAGGCAGATCACCTGTTCCGTATTCTTGAGGGACTTCGGGATGCCGGGAAAACCATCATCCTCATTACGCACAAGCTGCGCGAAATCATGGATATCACCGACACGGTGAGCGTGATGCGTCGCGGCGAGATGACCGCAACCGTCAAAACATCAGAGACAAGTCCCGAGCACCTCGCGGAGCTCATGGTCGGACGCAAAGTGCTACTGCGCGTTGATAAGAAACCTGCCCAGCTTGGCGAAGAAATCCTCAAGGTCGAAAACCTCAGAGTTGTCGATGAGCAAGGTGTCGAGCGCCTCAAAGGTATCGGCTTTAACATCCGCGCAGGTGAAATCCTTGGGATCGCTGGCGTGTCGGGCAACGGGCAATCCGAATTGCTTGAGGTACTGGGCGGTTACGCGGAAGCGACGGGGAAAGTCTCGCTCCACGGCGAGGAGCTTGACCTTTCAGGTGCGGAATCCGACGCACAATCGCGCCGCTTAAAAGGTATCGCGCATGTGCCGGAGGATCGCCACGAAGAGGGGCTTATCCTCAACTTCCATGCGTGGGAGAACATGGTTTTCGGCTACCAGAACGACCCGAAATATAACAAAAACAAGATTTTGATGGATAACAAAGCCATCTGGGACGAGACCCAAGCCAAAATGGACCGTTTCGACGTACGTCCGCCCAATCCTCGCCTCAACGCGGCGAATTTCTCTGGCGGGAACCAACAAAAGATCGTTCTGGCCCGTGAGATCGAACGGAATCCCGAGCTGCTCCTTATCGGACAGCCGACCCGCGGCGTGGATATCGGCGCCATCGAATTTATTCACCAACAAATCGTCGAACTCCGTGATCAGGGGAAAGCAATCCTCTTGGTGAGCGTGGAACTTGAAGAAGTGTTGTCTCTGGCGGATCGCATCGTGGTTATGTTTGACGGTCAGATCATGGGCGAGCGCCTGTCTTCTGAAACAGATGAACGTGAACTGGGCATGCTCATGGCCGGTATGAAACAGGGAGCAGACGCATGAAAAAGATGCCGCGTTGGGCAGATGTAGCCCTGATCCCGATCCTGAACCTGTTAATTGCGTTTATCATTTCCGGCCTCGTATTGCTGGCAATCGGTAAAGACCCGTGGGCCGCGCTTGGCACCATGATCGATGGATCTTTTGGAAGCAGCCGCGGCGTGGGCTACACGCTCTATTACACAACCAACTTCATCTTCACGGGCCTCGCCATGGGCATCGCCAGCCACGCGCGGATGTTCAACATCGGCGGAGAAGGACAAGCCGCGCTTGGCGGTCTTGGCGTTGCGCTCATCCTTCTAGCTGTGCCGTGGCCCCATTGGACGCTCGCACTTCCCGCAGCGATCCTGTTTGGCGGCTTGTTCGGCGCTGCTTGGGCCTTTATTCCAGCGTATCTCCAAGCCAAACGCGGCAGCCATATCGTGATTACCACGATCATGTTCAACTTCATTGCGGCTTCTTTGATGGGGTACCTGCTGACAGGCGTTCTCAAGGTGCCGGGCAAAATGGCTGCTGAGACGGCAAAGTTCCCAGAAGGCGCGCATCTGCCGACGTTCCATGAAATGCTGGCCCCCTTTGGAATTGAATTCTCCAAACACGCTCCAGCCAACCTCAGTTTCCTTGTGGCGCTTCTCTGCCTCTATGTGTTCTGGATTTTGGTCTGGCGTACGCGGCTTGGCTACAACATCCGCGCATTTGGCGAGTCTGAATCTGCGGCGGTTTATGCAGGTATCAATCCGGCAAAGATCATCATCATCACGATGCTGATTTCCGGTGCGTTTGCTGGCCTGATGGCGATCAACAATGTGATGGGTGAAGCCGAGCGCCTGATTCACAACGCCGTTGAAGGCGCGGGCTTTATCGGAATTGCGGTTGCGCTAATGGGGCGGAACCATCCGATAGGTATTTTCCTCGCCGCACTCCTCTTTGGGTTCCTGTGGCAGGGTGGTGCCGAGCTTCAGTTCGAGCACCAGATTCCGCGCGAGATGGTCACCGTAATTCAGGCTCTTGTGATCCTGCTTACTGGTGCGCTCGACAATATGGTGCGCCGTCCGGTCGAGAAGCTGTTCATTATGCGTTACAAAGCGAAGGGACTCTGAGCCATGGATTTCATGACGCTTATCGCCATTTTCGACAGTACCCTGCGCTACGCAACTCCGCTTCTGCTGGCTTGTCTTGCTGGTCTCTATTCTGAACGCGCTGGCGTTGTAGATATCGGCCTCGAAGGCAAAATGCTCGGTGCGGCTTTCGTAACCGGTGGCGTAGCCTATGTGACCGGATCGATCTGGCTCGGTCTGCTTGCAGGAACCGCTGCTTCAATCGCGCTATCGCTGATCCACGGGGTTGCCTCAATCACCTACCACGGGGATCAGTTGATCTCCGGCGTTGCGATTAACTTCCTCGCCGCGGGCCTTTCAATTGTGATCGCGTCGGCATGGTTCGGCCTTGGTGGACGTACACCAAGCCTACCACCCGAAGCGCGCTTTCAGAACATCAACCTGCCGTTGGCAGACACGCTTCAAAATGTGCCAATCTTAGGCCCGATCTACTCCGAACTCATCTCGGGTCATACGATCCTCGTTTACGTCGCGCTGCTTGCCGTTCCGGTCACGTGGGCCGTCTTGTTCCGCACACGCTTTGGTTTGCGCCTTCGGGCTGCGGGCGAAAATCCGGGAGCGGTTGATACAGCTGGGGTTTCCGTTGTTCGGTTGCGCTATTACGCGATTCTGATTGCGGGTCTGCTCTGCGGGCTTGCGGGGGCGTATCTTGCCGATTTTGCCGCGAACTTCGTAAAGGATATGACAGCGGGTCGAGGCTTTATCGCGCTTGCCGCGCTTATTTTTGCCAAGTGGCGTCCGTGGCAAGCAATGGGAACATGCCTCCTCTTTGGCTTCCTGTCTGCCGCTGCACCCTATCTTGAAAACAAGAGCTTCATGGGTATCGAAGTCGCGTCGCAATTCATTGATGCGCTGCCCTATATCCTGACGGTCATCATCCTCGCGGGGTTCGTTGGCAAGGCAATTCCGCCCCGCGCAGGTGGCCAGCCCTATGTGAAAGAACAATAATCGACTCTTTTCTCGATTGTGGGCTTCAAATTTCAGTCAATCACGGCTTATAAGGGCCGTGATTATCACAGGACTCGCCCATGCAGATATACCTTCCTATTGCCGAGGTATCGGTAAACGCTTTCCTCCTCTTAGGGCTTGGCGGATTGGTTGGTATATTATCGGGTATGTTTGGTGTTGGCGGCGGCTTCTTGATGACGCCGCTTTTGTTTTTCATCGGCATCCCGCCAGCAGTGGCCGTGGCAACCGAGGCAAACCAGATTGTCGCCTCCTCTT
This sequence comes from Halocynthiibacter sp. C4, assembly GCF_028823805.1. Lineage (NCBI taxonomy): Bacteria > Pseudomonadati > Pseudomonadota > Alphaproteobacteria > Rhodobacterales > Paracoccaceae > Halocynthiibacter > Halocynthiibacter sp. C4. The sequence goes on from NZ_JAPEIE010000002.1 coordinate 703,936, forward strand.
TCTCTGGTGTTCTCGCACATTTTAAAAGGCGAACGGTCGATTTCAGGATGGGCGGCGTCTTACTTGTCGGCGGCCTGATTGGCGCTGCGCTCGGCGTCCAGCTCTTTAATGCGCTCAAAGAAATCGGGCAGGTCGATCTGCTTGTTACGCTTTCTTATGTCGTCTTCCTCGGGATAATCGGCGGGCTGATGTTTATCGAAAGCCTGCGCGCGCTGATGCGCTCAAAGAAGCCTGGTGCAGTACCGAAGCGGCGCAAACACAACTGGGTTCACAACCTGCCGTTCAAGATGAAGTTCCGCACTTCGGGCCTTTATATCAGTGTCATCCCCCCAATTATGGTTGGTGTACTGGTTGGTATTCTTGCGGCGATCATGGGCGTTGGCGGCGGGTTCATCATGGTTCCGGCGATGATCTATATTCTCGGTATGCCGACTAAGGTTGTTGTGGGCACATCGCTTTTCCAGATCATTTTCGTTACCGCATTCACAACACTGCTTCACGCGACAACCAACCAAACAGTTGATATGGCGCTGGCGGTTCTACTGCTTATCGGTGGTGTAATTGGTGCGCAGATCGGAACGCGCATCGGCCTGAAACTCAAGGCCGAGCAACTGCGCATTCTTCTCGCGGTTCTTGTGCTCGCGGTCTGTGGCAAGCTGGCGCTTGATCTTCTGTTGCAACCCAGCGAGCTATATTCGCTTGGCACGGGTGGAGGTCACTGATGCGGTTTCTTCTGCTCCTCCCCCTCCTGCTGTTGTCTACGCTTGCCGCGAAGGGCGAAGAGGTTGTTGCCGGACTTTCGCAAAATCGTGTTGCGATCACTGCGAATTTCGACGGTTCCGAGATTCTGATTTTCGGCGCGGTCAAACGCGTTGCCCCTCCGCCTGAGGGTGATCCGCTTGACGTCATCATCACGGTTTCTGGTCCGATGTCGCCGGTTATGGTGCGCCGCAAGGACAAGCGTGTCGGCATTTGGGTCAACACTGACGCGGTCGAAGTTGACGCCGCTCCAAGTTTCTATGCCGTCGCTTCGACCCGCCCGTTAGACGACATTCTCACCAACACAGAAGACCTGCGCCACAAGGTGAGCATTGAGAATGTAATCCGCTCAGTCGGTGCACCCGCAACGATTACGGATTCCGAGAACTTCACCGCAGCACTCATCCGTATTCGCGAAGACAAGGGCCTCTACCAAACGCTCAAGAACGGTGTTGAGCTATCTGAGGACACGTTGTTTCGCACCTCAATCGCCCTCCCCGCCAACCTAACCGAGGGGGACTATAACGCCCGTTTTCTCTTGGTTCGTGGGGGCAGCGTTGTGGGTGAATATGTGACCGAATTAGATGTGAGCAAGGTCGGGCTTGAGCGCTGGCTCTTTAATCTCGCCCATGAAATGCCGCTGGTTTACGGCATCCTGTCGCTGTTTATCGCGATTGTTGCGGGCTGGGGCGCGAGCGCGTTCTTCCGCCGGTATCTCAACTCCTAAACCGCATTATCCCCGCCCGACAAACGGCATATTCGTGGCCATCACGGTCATGTTGAGTATGTTGGCCGACAACGGCAGCTCGGCCATATGCAATACAGCTTCGGCTACGTGATCCGAACTCATCACTGGCTCTGGCGCGATACTCCCATCAGCCTGCGGTACGCCTGCCGACATCGACTCGGTCATGGCGCTTGCTGCGTTACCGATGTCAATCTGCCCACAAGCGATCTGAAACGGACGCCCGTCAAGCGCCAGCGTTTTCGTCAGCCCCGTTACCGCGTGTTTCGTAGCTGTATAGCCAACGGTTTGTGGTCTGGGCGTATGAGCCGAAATTGAACCGTTGTTGATAATTCTTCCACCTGTCGGATCCTGCGTACGCATCCGCGTGAAAGCAGCGCGCGCAGCGAGGAACATCCCCGTCAAATTCACATCTACGGTATGGCGCCACTCGGCCACTGTGATCTCGTCAATCAAAGCCTGCTTTCCAAACGTCCCCGCGTTGTTGAAAAGCACATCAAGTGGCCCGTCAAACGCCTCAAAAGCCCGCTCGATAGAGCCCTCATCGGTAACATCACATGGCAATACAACGGCCCGTTCATGCCCGTCCGCGAGTGCTTCTAGCTTGTCTTTGTTGCGCGCCAAAAGGCCAACGCGCCAGCCCTTTTCAAGGAACAGCCGTGCCGTTGCCGCGCCCAAGCCACCACTCGCACCGGTTATGATAATCGACTTCATGCTTGGTTCTCCTCATTCTCTAGCGTAAGCGAAAGCGGCGCTGGCGCCGCCCGCAAATCATCCGTCACCAGCGGACCAGATGGCCGCGCAAGACGGTTGCGCACAACCCAATGCAGCCGCCTCTCAGCCCGCGTAATCGCCACATAGGCAAGCCGTTTCCACAGGGGATGCCCTGCCTCGATCCGCCCCATTCGCGCTGCTGCATACAAATCCGGCGCAAAGACCTGCACCTGCTCCCACTGCGATCCCTGCGCCTTGTGAATCGTAACCGCCGCGCCGTGCAAAAACGCCGCCCCCATACGCGCCGCATAGGGGATAAACGGCTCTTCCTCGTCTGGGAATTCGATCTTCACAATCGAAGCCGCACTCACTTGCGGGTCTTCCGCGCCAATCACATGCAGTCGCGAAAACCCCGGCTTCTTTCCCGGCCCAAGATAAACAACCTGAGCACCCTTGATCAGCCCGCGCGCCTCGAGATCGATCCGTTTCTTACGGTGTTTTACCGGCAACTCAATCCCGTCGCAAATCAGCGGCTCACCTGGCAATAACGCATCCGCTGGCGCACCAAAGGCCCCTCTAAATGCCTGAATAAGCCGTACACGCGTTGCGTTCCGCCAAACCAAAACCGGCGAACGCGCCATCAAATCGCTTTCGACCCTTTGAGCCATAACAACGCGATCATCCTTTCGCGCGGCCTCCTCGACCATGCGCTCGAACCCCTCGAACGTTAGGTCCGGATCACCCAACGCGTGCGCCAAATCGAGGATCGGATTATCCTGCGTTTGGCGATGTACACGCGAAAGCGTCTTGACCTGCGGCTCTTTCAGCTTGTCGAAAACCATCGTTCCAGATTGGCCCACAGGTGCCAACTGCGCAGGATCGCCAAACAAAACCAAAGTTGGGAAAATCTCTTTCAAATCTTCGAACTGCTTGTCATCAAGCATCGAAGACTCATCAATAAAACCGATATCCAGCTCATCATCCCGACGGCTCCAACCGGTAATGAAATCCGAGCCACGCAGCCCCGCAGCGGCAAGCGCACCTGGAATGGACTTGTGAATCTGGTAAAACGCATGAGCCCGATCAAGCGCCTCGTCGGTTAGCCCTTCGATTTCGGGCCTCTCTGAATCACCCGCCAACCATTGCGCAATCTTTTCGTATTCCGGATCGTAAACCGGCGTATACAGAATGCGGTGGATCGTGGTGGCCGGCACACCGCGGTTACGCAAAACACTCGCAGCTTTGTTGGTTGGCGCGAGAATTGCGAGGGTACGGCGGGTTTTGCGGCTCTTGCTTTCATAGTCGCCGGAAACGACCTCGACGCCCGCGTCCTCTAGCGCCTTATACAGCTGCGCCAGTAGCAGGGTTTTTCCTGAACCGGCCTTGCCGATTACCGCAAGAACCTTTTGCTTTCCGCCACTTAGCGGCGTGATCATTGCCTCATCAAGATCAACACCTGCCCCGCGCAATAGCTCGGTGACGGCATCGTAAGCTTCGGCCTGATCATCCGAAAAAGTAACTGCGGGTACGTTCATAACGCGACCATATAGCGGCCCTTTTGTAAGGACCAGCAACATTATCACAAGAGCGAAGCCGAAAGCGCGAGCAAGCGCCTAGTGGTCTCGCATTTCTTTTACCACCCGCTTACGCGCATCATAGCTGTCCTTGATCTCCGCCCCCACGGCAGAAATCTGCGACAGTTCCAACGCAGCATGTAATTTCGTTTCTTCCAAATTCTCCGCAAGAATAGGCAGCCTGTTGCGCTCGGCGAATGTCTTTAAGTCATTCAGCACGCACAAAACCCAGTCATGTGTCATTTCAGATCCCCCACGATCGACACGATTGCCCCACACAACCAGTGCGAGAATTTTAGTCTGGCAAATTTTAGCGCTATTCGTCTAGCTTTTTCGTGGTTTTACCTTGTTTTACACAAAAAAGGCCGCCATTTCTGGCGGCCTTTCATGGCTTCCCGTCACGGGCACGTTAGGAAAGCCGGGGATCGATGCCCTCCTCCAGCGCATCTTCGAATGTCCGCAAACCGGCTCGTGGTGACTGCACCAGAACCGCCATATTGCCGGGCTGGTGCTCGTTTTTACGCATTTTCACATGGGCCTGCGGAATATCGTCCCAACCGAAAACTTCGCTCATACACGGATCAAGACGGCGCTCGATCATCAAACGGTTCGCAGCCGACGCCTGTTGCAGATGCGCAAAGTGGCTTCCCTGAATGCGCTTCTGGTTCATCCAGACATAGCGCGCGTCCATGGTCAGGTTAAATCCGCTGGTACCGGCGCAAATCACAACCATACCGCCTTTTTTGCAAACGAATGTTGAAATTGGGAATGTCGCTTCGCCCGGATGCTCAAACACCATGTCAACATTCACGCCTTTACCCGTGATATCCCAGATCGCCTTGCCAAACTTCCGCGCTTCGGCGAACCACTCCTTATATTCAGGGCTGTTCACCGTAGGCAATTGCCCCCAACACTTGAAATCTTTGCGATTAATTACGCCCTTAGCGCCAAGGCCGAGTACAAAATCCCGCTTATCCTCATCGGAAATCACGCCGATTGCATTGGCCCCTGCGGTATTGATCAACTGGATCGCATAGCTGCCCAAGCCACCCGAAGCGCCCCAAACAAGCACGTTCTGGCCGGGCTTTAGCTCATGGGGATGGTGCCCAAACAACATTCGGTATGCGGTGGCCAAGGTCAGCGTATAACAAGCACTCTCCTCCCAAGTGAGATGCTTTGGCCGCGGCATAAGTTGCTGTGCTTGCACACCGGTAAACTGAGCAAAACTCCCGTCAGGCGTTTCATAGCCCCAGATACGCTGGCTTGGCGAAAACATCGGATCACCGCCATTGCACTCCTCATCATCGCCATCATCCTGATTGCAATGGATCACAACCTCATCGCCAACTTTCCAACGCGTAACTCTATCACCAACGGCCCAAACAATGCCCGAAGCATCGGACCCAGCAATATGATAGTCGGCTTTGTGAACATCAAACGGGCTGATCGGTATTCCTAGCCCCGCCCAGATACCGTTGTAGTTCACGCCCGCCGCCATCACGAGAACAAGAACGTCGTTACTCCCGATTTCAGGCGTATCCACAACTTCAAGCTGAAAGGATTGATCCGGCTCTCCGTGCCGCTCGCGACGAATGGCCCACGCGTACATCTGTTTTGGCACGTGGCCCAGCGGTGGCATTTCGCCGACCTCATAGAGATCTTTGACCGGCGCATCATAATTCGCGCGAATGTTGTCTTGATCCAGTGCCATGGGCTCCTCCTCGTTTTCTGCGCCGCAGAATCAGCGCTCCTACCTATGTGGTAAGATCGAGCTAGCAACAAAGCAACCCATTTTGATTAATTTTTGTAATTTAATAACCGAGCAACTGCAGAATAATCAGAGCGACACCTCCGACGGCTCAAAGAAATGCGCAATGGATTCAGCGTAATACGTAACGAATTCAGCTGATTTTGGGCTTATTACAAAACCATCTTCCTGTTCCAACACGAAGCGGCGCAGCTTTAACATCCGCAACCCAACTTCCGCGCCATAAGCAGGGTTATCGCGCGGCACATGCACATGAACACCGTTTGAGCGCAGCAGATCGAGCATTTTCACATATCGCTCGACAACATCATCGTGCGTAAGCGGGCGCTCTGCTTGTTCAAAGATCGTTGCAACCATCGGAACGGGAACCGCCGGAACAACAGCCCGCACGCGCGTCATCAACTCTTCGGCGACAAGCGGTGGGAGGTTCCCAGTCTGGCTTTGCGAAAACGCCCGCAGGGACAGTGGCTCGCCAAAACTCACAGCTGCATATCCAAATCTGTGGAAACGTCCGGTGAGCATGAAACGAAGCTGTCGGAACATGAACCCAAAGCTTCGCCAGACAGAGAATTTGAATTTACTGCGCCCGCCATGCGCCGCCTCGCGGAGTACCCGATCTTCAAGCACGCGGTCATAGTTAAGCGCCACAGGAACGAAAACCACATCCCGATCGCGCAGCGGGTGGTAGCCGGAAATCACATAGCTTAGAATGCCAAGCTTCGCGTCGCCGACGCCGCCCGTTAACGAAAGCCGCCCTTCTGGGAATACTGCTTGCGCTACGCCCGCCTCGGTGGCCATTTGAACATAACGCGCCAACACCCCGCGATAGAGCGCGTTGTAAGACTTTCGTCTAATAAAATAAGCCCCCATAGAGCGGATCAGCCCTTGTAGCGGCCAGACTCTTGCCCATTCGCCGACGGCATATGAGAGAGCCGCACGCTTTGCCGCGAGATAGGTGACAAGCACATAATCCATGTTGGAACGGTGGTTCATCACGAACACAACCGTTGCTTCAGGGGAAATTTTCGAGAGCGCCTCTTCGTCGAAATAGCCGATCCTGATCCGGTAGATCGAACGCGAGATCACTCGTGCCAATCGGATCGCAAACCCGAAATAGGCTGTTGCCGAAAATGAGGGCACAATCTCTTTGGCGTAACGCTGCGCATTCTCAAACGCGACGTTTTCCGGGACCCCTTCGCTTGCGGCATATTCGTTAATCGCTTCGGAGACCTGCGGGGAGTAAATCAACCGCTGAATTGTGTCATGCCGCCGCGCGAGCTTGAAGGGCTCGATCGGCCGCTCCAGCCGTGTGTTGAGCCGCGCCACAACGCGCTCCATCCGGCGGCGAAAAAACCATCGTACAGACGGTACAAGGATCCGTTCCAACGCCGCAACCGCCGCCAATAGCGCGACAATAACGATTACCCAGACAGGAATTTCAACGGTTTGAAACATCAGCCCAAGGTTTCAGCCCCTTGCCTCGGAGTAAACCCGCTAATGCCGCAACGCAGCGATTGACAGAGATATTTTATTACGTAAATATGACTCATCTAGAAATTTAATTGCAAGGCGACTCCGAGATGTCAAATCCAGACCAGATCCGCCCATGGCTGTTTCGCACTTATGCAGGCCATTCCACGGCCAAAGCATCCAATGCGCTTTATCGTGAAAACCTCGCCAAAGGTCAGACCGGACTCTCGGTTGCGTTCGACCTGCCGACGCAGACAGGATATGACAGCGATCATGCGCTCGCGCGGGGTGAGGTTGGCAAAGTTGGCGTTCCGATCAACCACATCGGAGATATGCGCGCGCTGTTTCACGATATTCCGCTGGAGCAAATGAACACTTCGATGACCATCAACGCGACGGCCCCATGGTTACTGGCGTTATATATCGCGACCGCCGAAGAGCAAGGCGCGGATGTTTCCCAACTCAAAGGGACCGTGCAGAACGATATCATCAAGGAATATCTAAGCCGCGGCACCTATGTTTGCCCGCCGGAGCCGAGCCTGCGGATGCTCACAGATGTGGCCGCCTATACGCGCACGCATTTGCCGAAATGGAACCCCACGAATGTGTGCTCCTACCACCTTCAGGAAGCGGGCGCGACGCCGGAAGAGGAGCTTGCCTTTGCTCTCGCCACGGCGATTGCCGTGTTGGATGACTTACGCAAGAAAACACCACCAGAGCATTTCCCTCAGATGGTTGGACGCATCAGTTTCTTCGTGAACGCAGGCATTCGCTTCGTTACAGAGATGTGCAAAATGCGCGCTTTTGTTGAGCTTTGGGATGAGATTACCCGCGAGCGTTACGGCATCACGGAGGAGAAATACCGCCGCTTCCGTTATGGTGTTCAGGTCAACAGCCTTGGCCTGACTGAACAACAGCCAGAGAACAACGTATATCGCATCCTTCTTGAGATGCTGGCCGTAACCCTAAGTAAAAATGCGCGCGCCCGTGCGGTACAACTTCCGGCGTGGAACGAAGCGCTTGGCTTGCCCCGCCCCTTTGATCAGCAGTGGTCGCTTAGGATGCAGCAAATTCTGGCCTATGAAACCGACCTGCTGGAATTCGATGACCTATTTGACGAGAACCCTGCCGTAACCCGCAAAGTTGAAGCGCTCAAAGACGGCGCGCGCGCAGAACTTGCCCAGATCGAAGACATGGGCGGCGCGATTGCGGCGATTGAATATATGAAAGCGCGACTCGTCGAAAGCAACGCAAGACGCTTGGCCAAGATCGAGACAGGCCAAACAACCGTTGTTGGCGTGAACCGCTGGACAGAAACTGCCGACAGCCCACTCACAACCGGCGACCGTGCGATCATGGAAGCTGACGCAGGCGCCGAAGAAGACCAGATCGCGCGGCTCAATGCCTTCCGTGAAAGCCGCGATGCCAATGCGGTTTCCAATGCGCTCGCCGCTCTGCGCGCCGCTGCGCAAAGTGGAGAAAACATCATGCCTGCCTCGATTGCCTGTGCCAAAGCGGGGGTAACCACGGGAGAATGGGGCGATGTTGTGCGCGCTGTATTCGGCCAGTATCGCGCGCCAACCGGTGTGCGCAAAACACCGTCAAACCAGACGGAGGGGCTGGAGGACATTCGCCTTGCCGTTGATGTGGCGAGCCAGAATCTTGGCCGCCGGATGAAGCTGCTTGTCGGCAAACCCGGCCTTGATGGCCACTCAAACGGGGCTGAGCAAATTGCCACACGCGCGCGCGATTGCGGCATGGAAATTAGCTACGAAGGCATTCGCCTCACGCCAGAAGAGATCGTTGCCGCGGCAAAACGTGAAAACCCGCATGTTGTTGGGCTTTCGATTCTGTCGGGAAGCCACGTGCCGCTGATTGAGGAATTGCTTGAGCGGATGCATGTCGCGGGGCTTGGGCATATCCCGATCATCGCAGGAGGCATTATCCCCGCCGAGGATGCAACTCGTCTTATCAACAAGGGGGTCGCTCGGATTTACACGCCCAAGGATTTCGAGCTCAATCGCATCATGCATGACATCGTGACCCTCGTTGATCCGGCCCGCGCCGCCGCGGAGTAACGCTTGCAACTCGGCCTCGGTTTGTGCAGTGATTGTCCATCCGATCAAAAAACGCGAGGCCCGCAATGACTGTCCATATTGGCGCAAAACCCGGCGATATTGCCGAAACTGTCCTCCTGCCCGGCGATCCCTATCGCGCAAAATGGGCGGCCGAAACCTTTCTGTCCGATGTAAAACTCGTGAACGAGGTGCGCGGAATGCTCGGCTTTACCGGTACATGGAAAGGCAACCGCGTTACAATACACGGCTCTGGTATGGGGATGCCCAGCCTGTCGATCTATGCGAATGAATTGATCTCCGAATACAACGCCCAAACGCTGATCCGTATTGGCTCTTGCGGCGGGATGCAGAAATCTGTGGGGGTGCGTGATGTGATCATCGCAATGACCGCCTCCACCCTCTCAACCCCTTCGCGCGGGATTTTCAAGGAACTCAACTTCGCGCCGTGCGCCGACTATGGCTTGCTCAAAGCGGCTGCGGATGCGGCCGAAGCCAAAGGCACCCCAACCCATGTTGGTGGGATATACTCAAGCGACGTGTTTTATGACGAACGCCCGGACCTGAACGAGCAAATGCAGCGTCACGGAATTCTTGGCGTCGAGATGGAAGCCGCCGAGCTTTACAATCTCGCCGCCCGTTATGGCCGCCGCGCGCTTGCTGTTCTTACGGTGAGTGACCACCTGCTGACAGGGGAAGCCCTGCCAAGCGAGGACCGCGAGAAGAGCTTTGGCGATATGGTTGAAATCGCGCTTGAAGCGGCGTTTGCGTAAAACAATTACCTCTTAAAACGAAAGCGGCGAAGGTTGCCCCTCGCCGCTTTTCTTTTTGCCTCTACTGCCCGATTTACGGCAGCACAACCACATCGAGCGGCGGAAAGCCGTTAAACCCGACGGAAGCATAGGTTGAGGTATAGGCCCCACAGGACGGGATGATAATCCGGTCACCTGATTTAAGGCCAAGTGGCAGGTGCACAGGGCGCTTTTCATAAAGCACATCGGCGCTGTCACAGCTTGGACCAGCGAGGATGCAAGGGCCGGTGTCTTCGTAGTCGCGATCAGTCAGGAACTGATAGCGGATACACTCGTCCATGGTTTCGGCCAAGCCAGAGAACTTGCCGATATCAAGGTAAACCCAGCGGCTCAGATCATTTTCAGACTTGCGCGAGACCAATACAACTTCGGCAGCGATCATCCCCGCTTCGGCAACAAGCCCACGACCAGGCTCTGCGATAAGTTCAGGAACATCACCAAACCGCGCTTGAACCTGCGCCATCACGGCGCGTGCATAATCAGTCGGCCCTTGGATTTCGTCACCGTAGAACGCAGGGAAGCCGCCACCGATGTTAAGCAGAGACAGATCAAACCCTGCCTCTTTTGCGTCTTGCCAAATCGCAGCAACCTGATCGAGCGTGTTTTCCCACATCGCAGCTTGGCGCGTTTGCGATCCAACATGAAACGACAGCCCCTTGGCGTTCAGACCAAGCGAACCAGCAAGCTCCAGCAAGTGCAGAACCTTATCGCGCGCGCAACCGAACTTGCGGGTGAGCGGCCAATCCGCATCGCAATTCTCTACAATCACGCGAACGAATACATCGGCCCCCGGTGCGTTTTCGGCGATCTTGTCCATCTCTTCTTCGGCATCGACTGCAAAGAGGCGCACGCCAACTTGATACGCAAATGCAATGTCGGACACGCGCTTGATGGTGTTACCAAAGGAAATCCGCTCCGCTGGTGCGCCTTGCGAAAGGCACAGCTCGATTTCCGCACGGGAGGCCGCATCGAAGTTCGATCCCATTTCCGCCAGTTTCGCAATGATTTCCGGAGCTGGGTTTGCCTTAACCGCATAGTGCATCGCGGCCCGTCCAAGGCCAGCCTTGAGCGCGTCATACTGGGCGGCAACCTGCTCTAGGTCCACCACAAGTGTGGGGCGGTCAAAACGGGTGTTACGGATATACTGCTCTGCTCGGTGAACAGGCGAAAAGGATTCAGGGACCGAAAACTCGGTTACGTATGCGTTCATGGTCATCTCCAACAGACCCGGCCATATATGACCGCTCACTTCCATTCAGAGACGTTACCGTCGCTACGTAACCATGGGGGATGAAACCCTTGGGACAGAGGCGCGTGCGTTGGCGTCTAGAAGCGGTATTTGTGATGAATCGTTTTCAAAATCAACAGTTTTTTGCTGCGCGACTTCAAAGTTTTTTCATCTGCATGAGAGAGAGGCTCGCAACTCATTGAAAAACAACAAGTAACGTCGGATTCAGGCGGCATTCCCCGTCCTAGAAAAGCGCAAATTTTCGCGTATTCTTACCCATAATTCCGCCCTCATATGCCAAAAAACACATTGGATGTCGTGGCCGCGCCGTACGCATGCCCATGCTGATTCATCTAGGGTGTTGTGACGCAAAAAGCAAATCAGAGTGGTGAGGTTTTTTGAATTGGCGCAGTCATCTGCTAATTTGGGCGCATGACCCATAGGACGATCTCCGATTATCACGCCGCGCAATCTCCAGAAGATCAGAAGATTTGCGATGTGCTTCGTGCCGAAATCGACGCGGCTCTCCCACTTGCCGAAAGCAAAATTTGGCATGCCCATCCGGTCTGGTTTCTGGAAGACAACCCGATCGTCGGCTACAGCAAACTCAAGCATTGCGTGCGGCTGTTGTTCTGGAGCGGACAATCTTTCGAGGCGCGTGGCCTTGCACGTGAGGGAAAGTTCAAAGCAGCCGAAGCGCGCTTTACTGAGGCGCAGGGGATCGACCATGACCTATTGCGAGCATGGCTGGCGGAAGCGCCGTTGGTTCAATGGGATTACAAAAATATCGTCAAACGTAAAGGGCGGCTTGAACGTATCAGCGTTGACTGACACGCCCCCAACAAAAAAGCCCCAACAAAATGGCGGGGCTTTTCCGTTAAAATTTGCGCGCCTTAGACTGCGCGCTCGACCATCATTTTCTTAATGTGGCTGATCGCCTCTGCAGGGTTCAGACCCTTCGGACAGGTCTTGGCGCAGTTCATGATTGTGTGACAACGATAGAGCTTGAACGGATCTTCAAGATCGTCCAAACGCTCGCCGGTTGCTTCATCGCGGCTGTCGATAATCCAGCGATACGCATGAAGAAGTGCCGCAGGGCCGAGGTACTTATCGCTGTTCCACCAATAGCTTGGGCAAGATGTGGAGCAACTCGCGCACATCACACATTCATAGAGGCCATCAAGCTTTTTGCGGTCCTCAATAGACTGTTTCCACTCTTTCGCAGGGCGGTTGGTCTTGGTTTCGAGCCACGGCATGATCGATGCGTGCTGCGCGTAGAAATGGGTGAGGTCAGGGATCAGATCCTTCACCACTTCCATATGCGGCAGCGGATAAATCTTAACGTCACCCTTCACCTCGTCCATGCCATAGATACAGGCCAGCGTGTTCACACCGCCCACATTCATCGCGCAGGAGCCACAAATCCCTTCACGGCAGGACCGGCGGAAAGTCAACGTTGGATCAATCTCGTTCTTGATCTTGATCAGCGCATCCAAAATCATTGGCCCACAGGTGTCCATGTCGACGAAATAGGTATCGATCTGGGGGTTTTTGCCATCATCAGGATTCCAGCGGTAAATCTGGAACTTGCGCACATTCGTCGCGCCCTCGGGCTTTGGCCACGTTTTCCCTACTTTAATTTTAGAATTTTTCGGTAATACGAGTTCAACCATTTCAGACTCCTAACGCCTGTAATCTTTGTCGGTGTCACAAACCTCGCCCATGGGGGCAAGGTTGATCCGGTCTTCTGTGAAGCGCTTCATCATCAACACACCTAGAACGTCCGCGCTTTAGGGGCGATTTTCTTGAGCGAAATACCACCCTCTTTTTCGGTCGTCAGCGGATCAACAACAACAGGACGATAGCTCAGATCGACCTTGTTGCCATCCACGCGGCTGATGGTGTGGACACGCCAGTTTTCGTCATCGCGCTCGGAATAATCTTCATGCGCGTGCGCGCCGCGGCTTTCCTTACGGGCTTCGGCGCCAACAATCGTTGCCATCGCGTTTGGCAAGAGGTTGGTCAATTCCAGCGTTTCCATAAGGTCGCTGTTCCACACGAGGCTACGGTCTGTGACTTTAAGGTCATCCACCTTGCCTGCGATTACCGTCATCTTCTCAACACCCTCTGCGAGGGTTTTGTCGGTGCGGAATACAGCGGCGTCGGCCTGCATGGTTTTCTGCATCTCAAGGCGCAACTCTGCGGTGGCGACATTGCCCTTCGCGTGGCGCAGCCCGTCGAAACGATCAAGCGCGGCATCAACCGAAGTTTGGTTCAGCACAGGGTTCGGTGCTTCGGCATCAACAACGGAACCGGCGCGGATCGCAGCGGCACGACCGAACACCACGAGGTCGATAAGCGAGTTCGAGCCAAGACGGTTCGCACCATGCACCGAGGCACAGCCCGCTTCACCCACAGCCATCAGGCCCGGCACAACGGCGTTGGGGTCTTTCTTGGTCGGGTTCAGCACTTCGCCAAAGTAGTTCGTCGGAATACCGCCCATGTTGTAATGCACGGTCGGAATGACGGGGATTGGCTCCTTGGTCACGTCAACGCCCGCGAAAATCTTGGCGCTTTCCGAAATACCAGGAAGGCGTTCGGCCAAGGCTTCCGCCGGGAGGTGGCTCAGGTTGAGGTGGATGTGATCTTTCCCCTCGCCCACACCGCGGCCTTCACGGATTTCCATGGTCATCGACCGGCTCACATAGTCGCGTGGCGCGAGGTCTTTGTAGGTCGGCGCGTACCGCTCCATAAAACGTTCGCCCTCGGAGTTGGTGAGGTAACCCCCTTCGCCGCGCGCACCTTCAGTAATCAGACAGCCGGAGCCGTAAATGCCGGTCGGGTGGAACTGCACGAATTCCATATCCTGCAGCGCGAGGCCAGCCCGCGCCACCATACCGCCGCCATCACCCGTACAGGTGTGGGCCGATGTGGCGCTGAAATAGGCGCGGCCGTAACCACCGGTGGCCAGTACGGTCATCTTGGCGTTGAAGACGTGGATTGTCCCATCGTCGAGCTTCCAGCAAACCACGCCCTGACATTCGCCATCTTCGGACATGATGAGATCAATCGCGAAGTACTCGATAAAGAACTCCGCATTGTGCTTGAGGCTCTGGCCGTAAAGCGTGTGAAGGATAGCGTGGCCTGTCCGGTCGGCAGCGGCGCACGTCCGTTGTACGGGGGGGCCTTCGCCGAATTCGGTTGTGTGGCCTCCGAAGGGGCGCTGGTAAATCTTGCCCTCTTCGGTGCGCGAAAATGGCACGCCGTAATGCTCAAGCTCGTAAACCGCCTTGGGAGCTTCACGAGCGAGGTATTCCATCGCATCCGTATCACCAAGCCAGTCCGACCCTTTGACCGTGTCATACATATGCCACTGCCAGTTATCAGGGCCCATGTTTGACAACGATGCCGCAATCCCGCCTTGCGCGGCAACAGTGTGGCTACGCGTCGGGAAAACCTTGGTCACACAGGCCGTACGCAGCCCCTGTTCCGCCATTCCGAGTGTCGCCCGCAAACCGGCACCACCGGCACCAACAACAACTACATCATAGTCGTGGGTTTCATATTCATATGCAGTCATGGAGCCAGCTCCTTAAAGCGCGATTTTGGCGAGGGAGAACAGGCCAGCGGCCATTACCCCGTAAGAGAAAAGGATCACCGTCACGATCCAGAATTTTTTGGCAAAGCCCCGCAGGTAATCCTCGATCATCATCTGCGCCCCTTTGCGGAAGTGCTGAAGACCAAAGACAAGCATCAAACCTGTGATAATCGCAGGGATGGGGCGGGAGAACGTGGCGATCACCTCTTCATAAGTACCGCCTAGCGCGCTGCCGAAAATGTAAACAAAGAACGGGGTCAAAACAGCAAGGCCAACGGCGCTTACCTGCATGTACCAATGGTCATAGGTTCCTGTGCCCGATGCACCGCGGCCTTCGGCCCGTTTACGATCTGTAATATAACGCATCTCGGCCCCCTTAGACGATCACGATTGTCAGAATGGTCAGAACGACAGAGCCAATCACACAGGCCCAGCCCAGCTTCTCGGCGGTCGGAATATCAAGCCCCTTGCCCGCATCATAATAGAGATGCCGCAAACCAGCGAGGAAGTGATACCAGATGCCCAGTACCGAGAGCGTCATGATGATGTCACCAACCCAGCAGGTCAGGATGCCATTGACGAAGTCGAAATACTCCGGCCCGCTCGCCGCTGCGAAAAGCCACCAGACCCCAAGCACGAATGACGCCAGCAATGCGTTTCCTGTGATCCGCGTCAGGATCGAAGAGATCGCGGTTATCTGCCAGCGATAGACGGTGAGATGCGGAGAGAGCGGCCGCGCGCTCTGCTTTGGATCAGCCATGGGGACTCCCTTTCAGGATGTGATGCCTTTGGTATGTTTATGCCACTAATAGCGGAAAAATCGAAGCTGTCACTCTTTGAGCGCGTAAAATCGCGGGAAAATTGCCGCAAGTTAGCGATAAACCCCAAGATGTGATCACAGCTTGCAACCCCGTGATCACAAATAAAGTAACAATTCTCTGATTTTGTGAAGATAAGAGAATCTCTAAGGATTGTGCCGGTTTGGCAAGATTTCGGGTTGCCGCGACCTGCCCTAGACCGGAACGAAGGCCCAGTAATCCAAATCAAGCAGAACGTCGGGATTGTATTTCCCCGCACCGTCTTTCAACGCGCCAGCCGCTCCACCCTTGCTCGCTACGAGCCGCAACCGCAATGCGCCAATACCCGGCGCGTCAACCTCCGCCTTGTCCAACACCTCGCTCCATGCAGTGACCGTATCGCCTGCAAAACAAGGGTTCGCGTGGGATCCCCCATTGATCGCGGCGATGAGTTGCGCGTTGGCCAATCCATTGAATGACAGCGCCCGCGCAAGAGACATAACATGCCCACCATAGATAAGCCGCCGCCCGTCTGGGCGCTGCCGCGTATCGAAATGCACCTTGGCCGTGTTCTGCCAAAGGCGGGTGGCCATCATATGCTCGGCTTCCTCGATGGTTACGCCGTCTACATGGTCGATGATCTCGCCAGCCTCGTAATCCGCAAACCGATGCGGCTCTCCGGCGAGGGCAAAATCATAACCGCTAAAATTCAATCCCTTTGGAACGGGTAAGTCGTCCGCCGCAACAACAGGATTAAGTTTTGGAATTACGGTCTCTGGCGCCTCTGAGCCGACGTCACGCTTTTTAACCATAACCCAGCGCACATAGCTTAAAACCGCCTCATCTCGCTGGTTCAACCCCGTGGTCCGCACCCAGACAACACCAGATTTGCCGTTGCTGTTTTGCTTAACGCCAATCACTTCGCTCACAGACCGAAGCGTGTCACCCGTATAAATCGGCTTTAAGAAACGCCCCTCCGCATATCCAAGATTGGCAACCGCATTTAGCGAAATGTCAGGCACCGTTTTGCCGAAAACTGTATGAAAACCTATGAGCCCATCAAGCGGTGCTTCGGGCAACCCGGAGCTACGGGCAAACTCATCGGACGAATGGATCGCATGGCACGCGGGATAAAGCGCGTGATACAGCGCGCGCTCCCCGCCAGAGAGTGTGCGGGGCACAGCGTGGATAATCTCCTGCCCAACGGCAAAATCCTCGAAAAAGCGCCCCGCGTTGGTTTTCATTAGTGCTGACCCAGTTTGGTTTCAGGTGTGTATGTGCCTTCGGCCTCTTTGATTACGGCTTGCGCACACCGCATGACGCCGTTGGCCTGATCAAAGGCGTAAGAGGGAGAGCCATGCAGTTCCCAACCCTTGTTCAGCGCATCTGTTACCTTATGGCAAAATGCGGATGTGTCGTCTTCTGTGAGTAGTCTGTAAAGTTTCATCCGTAAGTTCCTAGAAATGGGCTATATCCTAGCCAAGTGTGAATGCCGGCAATGACCGCATAGAGCACGATCGCAATCACCACGACGCGCAAATCTCTGGCCCAAGTGCCCGCTTCGGGGCGTTGCCAAGCGCCCTCTGCATGATTGATAAGCAGCATCTGTGCAATGGCCCAGAGGCCCAAACCACCGAATAGGATGATCGAGGCCAGATCGCCATTCACCAGCAAATGCGCAACCGCCCAAACAATCACACCCGTCAACATCGGGTGGCGGATCTTGGTCCGCACAACGCCCGGAGCGCTTCCTGCACCAAGCAGGAAAATAGAGAAGAGCATAAGCAGATTGTTAAGGTGCCCCATCCCTGCCATCGGCGTATAGACTGGAATAACCTCCGCGCTGCGGTATCCGATCACCATCAGCACGATACTCAACAAGAGCGTGCCCGCCACAACGCCCTTGCCAGCGTTGCCCATGCGTTCGCGCACCTGTGGCAAAATCCGTTTGAACATATGCGCGTCCATCCAGAGTAGAACGCCGAGAATAAGCCAGATCATAAAAACCTCCCAATGTGAATCTCGTTCACATTGCCCCTATTCCGTGCGCTCCGCAATGGCCTTTGCCTTGGCGAGGATATCGCGGGCTGTGGCAACGTGCAGGTTCTCGACAATCTTGCCATCCAGAACGGCAACACCCTGCCCCTCCGCCTTGGCCGCGTCAAACGCCGCGATCTGACGTTTCGCAAGGTCGATGGCCTCTTCGCTGGGGGAAAAGACAGCATTGGCGGTTGCAATTTGGGCGGGGTGGATCACCGTTTTCCCATCAAAACCAAGGTCGCGCCCCTGCTCGCATTCCGCCGCAAGGCCCTCGTCATCTTTAAAGGCGTTGAACACACCGTCGATCGCAATAACCCCATGCGCCCGCGCCGCCAAAAGAGACGATTGAAGCGCCCCCATCAGCGGCAGTCGATCCGCGCGGAAACGGCAGTTGAGCTCTTTGGCAAGGTCATTCGTTCCCATAACAAATGCCTCGAGCGCGGGATGAGCGGCGATATCGGCCGCGTTGAGCACCCCGAGCGGGGTTTCGATCATCGCCCAAACCGGCACCTCCGGCAGCACCTTCCGCGCCGCCGCAACATCGTCCGCCGTTTCAACCTTGGGAAGCAACACCGCATCAAACGCGAGCCCTTTGAGAGCCGCCAAATCTGCGGCGCCCCACTCGGAGTCCGCGCCATTCACCCGCACGACCTTGAGCCGGTCTCCATAGCCGCCCAATTTGAGTGCATCGGCAAGCGTTGCGCGCGCAGCAACTTTCTCTTCGGGCGAAACAGCGTCTTCCAGATCAAAGATAATCGCATCCGCAGGCAGCCCCTTGGCCTTTTCAAGCGCGCGCGGTTTGGACGCTGGTATATAAAGAACAGAGCGCACAAGTTTGGGGGGGATGGTGTCTGACATCAATCGTCCTCGCAATAATATTGCGCAAACAATCCCCAATTCGCACCAAAATGGCAAGGCTAATTTTGCCGCAACGCAGAAAAATCCGCCACCTCGGCAATTTTCGCCGCGTCACACCCGTTGTAAAGCCGCCCTAAGTGAGGCTTTCCCAAATCAACTTACAGCCCGTAATCAGCAAAAACGCATATGTCAGGCGGAAGAACCAGGTTTCCGGCATTTTGCGATGCCCGATCACCCCGAGATACACGCCAAGAAACGCAACGGGTGCAAGCAAGACATTCGCAATCGCCGTTTCTTTGCTGAAGATGCCGAGCATCAGGTAAGGCACAAACTTAATAAGGTTGATCGCCCAAAAAATGATCACTGTTGTGGCCTGAAACTCGGTTTTGCTCATCTTTTTCGACAAAAGATAAACCGCCGCAGGGGGCCCACCTGCGTGGCTAATGAAACTTGTAAAGCCCGCAACCGCCCCTGCAATCGCCCCCGCTGCACGCGGCAAGGGCTTCTCCGCCGTCTTCAAAAGCCCGCTTGATCGCGCTGCGGTATATGCCACGAACCCGACCGCCACGAGACCAATCAAGAACTTGAACACATCGGGATTGGCCACACTATAGAGCGCTGCACCGAGCAGGATTCCAGGAAGCGAGCCAAGGATCATCAGTTTGGCATCGTCCCAATTCCACTGCTTCCAGAACGCCTTAAGCGCACCGATATCCATCAGCATAAGCAGCGGCAACATCAATCCAACCGCTTGCCCCGGCTCGAGAATCAGCGCCAAAAACGGCGTCGCCGCAAAGGCCGCGCCGCTCCCGAAACCACCTTTGGATATACCCGCAAACAGCACAGCCGGAATGGCAAACGCGAAAAATACCAGATCGAATTCCATGGTGTAACTGCCCTGTAGCGCGGTGTTTTATTGGTAATTCCCAACACCATTATACGTTCGATAGCGCTAACGTAACCCCTTTTCCACAGACGCGCCGCAGTGCAGCGCACTTGCGTGACGCGCCGCAAATGGCTAGGGAAACTCGTGGACATAACAGACCAAGGATCAAATTCATGGCCAGACCCAAAATCGCGTTAATCGGCTCGGGACAAATCGGCGGCACGCTCGCACACCTCGCCGCAATGAAAGAATTGGGCGACGTCGTCCTCTTTGACATCGCAGACGGCATCCCTCAGGGCAAAGCCCTCGACATCGCGGAGTCCGGCCCTTCCGAAGGGTTTGACGCTACTATGTCGGGCACAACCGATTACGCTGATATCGCTGGCGCGGATGTTTGCATCGTGACCGCTGGTGTTGCACGTAAACCCGGCATGAGCCGCGACGACCTGCTCGGCATCAACCTCAAGGTGATGAAATCCGTCGGCGAAGGCATCGCTAAGCACGCACCGAACGCATTCGTGATCTGCATCACCAACCCGCTTGATGCGATGGTTTGGGCGCTGCGCGAATTCTCCGGCCTTCCGCACGAAAAAGTTTGCGGCATGGCTGGCGTTCTTGACTCCGCACGCTTCCGCCACTTCCTCGCATCCGAGTTCGACGTTTCTATGAAAGACGTCACAGCGTTTGTTCTCGGCGGCCACGGCGACACAATGGTGCCGCTCGCACGGTACTCGACTGTTGCAGGCATCCCGCTTCCAGACCTCGTGAAAATGGGCTGGACCACACAAGAGAAGCTCGACGCGATCATCCAGCGTACCCGCGACGGTGGCGCCGAAATCGTTGGCTTGCTGAAAACAGGCTCCGCTTTCTACGCACCAGCCACATCGGCAATCGAAATGGCCGAAGCCTACCTCAAAGACCAGAAGCGCGTTCTGCCTTGCGCAGCCTATGTTGACGGCGCTCTCGGCCTCGAAGGTATGTATGTGGGTGTTCCAACCGTAATCGGCGCCGGCGGCATCGAGCGCGTTGTCGACATCAAGATGAACAAAGAAGAGCAAGCCATGTTCGACAACTCTGTCGACGCGGTAAAAGGCCTCGTGAAAGCTTGTAAGGAAATCGATCCTTCGCTTGGCTAAGCCTTGCTTGAAATCTATTGAAACTGGGCCGGAGTTTTCCGGCCCTTTTTCGTTTCCTGCCCCGAACCCCTTATTCTTAAGGGAGCGCTAACATTTTAGGCGCTGCGATTCGGGTATTTCACGTTTTGTGATCACACTATTTGGGGCTGTGATCACAAAATTGGCTAAATCAGCCAAAATCCGCCACCACAGTGTGAAATCCGTTTGTTTACGACCTATATGCGTGTTTACGTGGAAAAGAACGCAGTAGTAGATAGGATTTTTTCGTGAACATTCATGAATATCAGGCGAAGGCGCTTCTTCGCAGCTACGGCGCACCTGTTTCGGACGGGCGTGTTGTACTCAAGGCCGAAGACGCGAAAACCGCCGCTGGCGAAATGGACGGCCCGCTTTGGGTTGTTAAGGCGCAGATCCACGCAGGTGGTCGCGGCAAAGGGAAATTCAAAGAAGAAGCAGCGGGCGAAGCAGGCGGTGTGCGCCTTGCGAAATCCGTTGAGGAAGCCGCAGAGCACGCCAAAGCGATGCTGGGCCGTACATTGGTCACACATCAAACCGGCCCTGCCGGTAAGCAAGTGAACCGCATCTATATCGAAGACGGTTCCGGCATCGAAACCGAACTCTACCTCGCATTGCTCGTTGATCGCCAAACTTCCCGCGTGTCTTTCGTTTGCTCCACTGAGGGCGGCATGGACATCGAAGAAGTTGCAGCAGCAACACCAGAGAAGATTCTTTCCTTCTCGGTTGATCCGGCAACAGGGTACCAAGGCTTCCACGGTCGCCGCATCGCATTTGCGCTCGGCCTTAAAGGTGCGCAGGTCAAGCAGTGCGTTGCGCTGATGGGTCTGCTCTACAAAGCATTCCTCGAAAAAGACATGGAGATGCTCGAGATCAACCCGCTGATCGTGACCGACAAAGGCGATCTCAAGGTGCTCGACGCCAAAGTCTCCTTCGACGGCAACGCGCTCTATCGTCACTCCGACATCGCCGCTCTCCGCGACGACACCGAAGAAGACCCCAAAGAGCTTGAGGCCAGCAAATACGACCTCAACTACATCGCGCTCGACGGTGAAATCGGCTGTATGGTCAACGGCGCAGGCCTTGCCATGGCAACCATGGATATCATCAAACTCTACGGTGCCGAGCCTGCCAACTTCCTCGACGTAGGCGGCGGCGCGACCAAAGAGAAAGTGACCGAAGCGTTCAAGATCATCACCTCCGATCCAAACGTTAAAGGCATCCTCGTGAATATCTTTGGTGGGATTATGCGCTGTGACGTGATCGCCGAAGGTGTGATCGCTGCGGTGAAAGAAGTGGGCCTCAAGGTGCCGCTGGTTGTACGTCTCGAAGGAACCAATGTTGAAGAAGGCAAGGCCATCATCAACAACTCCGACGTTGACGTGATTGCCGCCGACGATCTCAAAGACGGCGCCGAAAAAATTGTTAAAGCGGTGAAGGGCTAGGATCATGGCAGTACTCGTAGACGAAAACACAAAAGTGATCTGTCAGGGCCTCACCGGTTCGCAGGGCACATTCCACACCGAACAGGCCATCGCTTACGGCACCAAAATGGTTGGCGGCGTAACACCGGGCAAAGGCGGTCAAACCCACCTGAACCTGCCCGTGTTCAACTCCGTTCACGAAGCCAAGCACGTGACCGAAGCCAATGCCTCCGTGATCTATGTTCCGCCCCCCTTCGCGGCGGACTCGATCCTCGAGGCCATCGACGCAGAGATGGAACTCATCATCTGTATCACCGAAGGCATCCCTGTGCTCGACATGATGCGCGTTCAGCGCGCGCTTGAAGGCTCCAAATCCCGCCTCATCGGGCCAAACTGCCCCGGCGTGATTACACCTGACGCCTGCAAAATCGGCATCATGCCTGGCCACATCCACAAGCGTGGCTCCTGTGGTGTGGTTTCGCGCTCCGGCACGCTCACATATGAGGCCGTAAAGCAAACAACCGACCTTGGCCTCGGCCAGTCCTCGGCTGTTGGCATCGGCGGCGACCCGATCAAAGGCACAGAGCACATCGACGTGCTCGACATGTTCCTTGATGACGACGAAACACAGTCCATCATCATGATCGGTGAAATCGGTGGCTCCGCAGAAGAAGAAGCTGCTGAATTCCTCGCCGAGCAGAAGAAAAAAGGCCGCTGGAAGCCAACCGCTGGCTTTATCGCTGGCCGCACAGCCCCTCCAGGCCGCCGTATGGGCCACGCCGGTGCGATCGTTGCCGGTGGTAAGGGCGGTGCCGAAGACAAGATCGAAGCGATGAAATCCGCTGGTATCGTTGTCGCCGACAGCCCCGCCACCCTTGGCGAAGCCGTGATCAAAGCGATTGAGCTCGGTTAATGTACATGCTGCGATCCGCACATAGCGCTGTACGCGGCGCCATACCCGAGGGCAGGTGCGATGCGCCTGCTCGATCAACCGGAGGCTCGCCTTCGGTAGGTCGGGGCGGATCGCGCAAATCATTCGTTAATGAATTAGCAGGAAACGAGGCATGACTGACACTGCCGCACCACAGCGTAAGCTTGGCGCTATCTTTGCGGGTCGTTCTGGCCGCAAATCCTACTGGCGTGTCGTAGGCCCAATTTTACTGGCCATGGGTGCAGCACTGGCCTTCGGTCTGTTAGTGCTCGGGCCTGAAATTTATGAGGAGACGACAACTTCAAAGAGTCTGCTCACAGGTGAAATAAGCGTCGAAGTACGTCAGGTCACGGACTATGGCCCAAGACTGGCAAGCAGCATTGTCGGTTGGCTTTGTGTTTTGCCGCTTTTGGTTATGCTGACGCGGCGGGTCCACGACATTGGGTATCCCAGCTACTTCGCTTGGATTGCAGTTTTCTGCGCGTTCCTTGCGCCGACCATTGCGGCAACTCTATCTAGCTTAGTTGCGTACGCTTCAATTCCTCTTGCCCTGATTGTGGGTCTCCTTACAGGGCTTCCTGCTACAATCCTATCTGCCGTCGCACTATTGATTATTTTTCTCTGGGGGTTTGCTCCGTCCGAGCCTGGAGAGAACGAATATGGTCCCTGCCCTGTGGAAGCCGATCAATGAGCTTTACCCAATCCATAAAGACGTGTTTTCAGAAATACGTTACTTTCTCCGGACGGGCCTCTCGTCCGGAGTATTGGTATTTTTTCCTTTTTATTATTCTCGGCAATATCGTGACAACGGTGCTGGATGTGACTTTCTTTGGCGTTGATCTCACCATCACCACCGATGATGCATCCCACACAACAACCACCGAAGTTCACGACAACGGCCCGCTTGGCCGCCTGTTTTCGCTCGCAACTATGATCCCGCTTCTCGCGGTCGGTTGGCGGCGCATGCACGACAGCGGACGCTCCGGCCTGTATCTGTTTTTCCCGCTGATCGCCATGATTGGCATCGGCCTGTTCCTGTCCGTCTCTGCCGGAACCATCGCGTTTACCGGCGGCACGCTCGGACTAGGCGGCCTTGCCACGGCTCTCGGCGCTGTGTCCCTCGCGATCCTGTTTCCCGCACTTGTGATTGGCATTTTCGCCCCGCTTCTTGTGATCTGGTGGCTAACACGCCCCTCTGATCCAAACCCGAATACTTACGGTCCCAACCCGAATGAGGCCCCCCAATGACCGACCAGTCAAACAACGAACAATTCCATGCGTCGTCCTTCCTGCAAGGGCACAACGCGGAGTATATCGAGCAGCTCTACGCTCAATATGCCAATGACCCCAACGCAGTTGATGCGGCGTGGCAGGAGTATTTTGCGGCTCTTGGCGATCTGGACAGCGACGTGGTTGCCGAAGCGGCTGGTCCAAGCTGGGCGCGCAATGACTGGCCGCCTGTTCCAAACGACGAGCTAACCGCCGCTCTTGATGGTCAGTGGGGCACAGAGCCCGAAGCTGCGGGCAAAAAGATCAAAGAAAAGGCCGCCGAAAAAGGCGCGTCTGTTTCGGACGAGCAAGTGAAACGTGCCGTTCTTGATTCCGTTCGCGCGCTTATGTTGATCCGTGCTTACCGTATCCGTGGCCACCTCGCCGCTGATCTCGATCCGCTTGGCATGCGTGAAGACACAAAGCACCCAGAGCTTGATCCGAAATCCTACGGCTTCACTGATGCCGACATGGATCGCCCGATTTTCATCGACAATGTGCTTGGCCTTCAAATCGCGACCCTGCGCCAGATCGTAGAGATCGTGAAGCGCACATATTGCGGCACATTCGCACTGCAATACATGCACATCTCCAACCCTGACGAAGCGGCTTGGCTCAAGGAGCGCATCGAAGGGTTTGGCAAGGAAATACAGTTTACCAAGAACGGCCGTAAAGCCATTCTCAACAAGCTGGTCGAGGCCGAAGGTTTCGAGAAGTTCCTCCATGTCAAATACATGGGCACCAAGCGTTTCGGCCTTGATGGCGGCGAGAGCCTCATTCCCGCGATGGAACAGATCATCAAACGCGGTGGGTCCCTCGGCGTTAAGGATATCGTGATCGGTATGCCGCACCGTGGCCGCCTCTCCGTTCTCTGTAACGTGATGAGCAAGCCCTACCGCGCGATCTTTAACGAATTTCAGGGTGGCAGCTTTAAGCCCGAAGATGTCGACGGATCCGGCGACGTGAAATATCACCTCGGCGCATCGTCCGACCGTGAGTTTGACGGCAACACGGTTCACCTATCGCTTACGGCGAACCCAAGCCACCTTGAGGCCGTGAACCCCGTTGTTCTGGGCAAGGCCCGCGCCAAGCAGGAACAAACCAACGACGCAGACCGTATCGCAACCCTGCCTGTTCTTCTGCACGGTGACGCGGCCTTTGCCGGTCAGGGCGTTGTCGCGGAGTGTTTCGGCCTTTCTGGCCTCGTCGGTCACAAAACTGGCGGCACTATCCATATCGTCGTGAACAACCAGATCGGCTTTACCACTGCGCCGCACTTTAGCCGCTCCAGCCCCTATCCAACCGATATCGCGCTGATGGTTGAAGCTCCGATTTTCCACGTGAACGGTGATGATCCGGAAGCTGTTGTGCATGCCGCCAAGGTTGCCACCGAATTCCGCCAGAAGTTCCACAAAGACGTGGTTCTGGATATCTTCTGCTATCGCCGGTTTGGTCACAACGAGGGCGACGAGCCCATGTTCACCAACCCGATCATGTACAAGAAGATCAAAAAGCAGAAAACAACGCTTCAGCTCTATACAGAGCGCCTTGTCAAAGACGGCCTTATCCCCGAGGGCGAGATCGAGGATATGAAAGCGGCGTTTCAGGCCCACCTGAACGAAGAGTTTGAAATCGGCAAAGACTTCAAACCCAACAAAGCGGATTGGCTTGATGGCCGCTGGTCGCATCTCGACAAAAAGGGCGAGCAATACCAGCGCGGCAAAACCGCTATCTCCGAGAAAACCTTTGATGATGTGGCCAAGAGCCTCACAACGGTGCCTGCAGACTTCCCGCTGCACAAGACGGTGAGCCGCCTGCTTGAGTCAAAGAACAAGATGTTCGAAACCGGCAAAGGTATCGACTGGGCAACCGGCGAAGCGCTGGCTTTCGGCTCCCTTCTGACCGAAGGCTATCCCGTTCGCCTTGCCGGACAGGACTCCACCCGCGGTACATTCAGCCAGCGTCACTCCGGCCTGATCAATCAGGAAACCGAAGAGCGCTACTACCCGCTGAACCACGTCCGCGAAGGGCAAGCCCGCTACGAAGTGATCGACTCCATGCTATCGGAATATGCTGTGCTCGGGTTCGAGTATGGCTATTCGCTGGCCGAGCCGAACGCCCTCGTTGCATGGGAAGCGCAATTCGGCGATTTCGCCAACGGTGCGCAGATCATGTTCGACCAGTTCATTTCCTCTGGTGAAAGCAAATGGCTGCGGATGTCGGGCCTCGTGATGCTTCTGCCTCACGGCTTTGAAGGTCAAGGACCGGAACACAGCTCCGCCCGCCTTGAGCGCTTCCTACAGATGTGCGGACAAGACAACTGGATCGTTGCCAACTGTACAACGCCAGCCAACTACTTCCACATCCTGCGCCGCCAGCTGCACCGCAGCTTCCGCAAGCCGCTCGTGTTGATGACGCCAAAGTCGCTCTTGCGCCACAAGCTCGCCGTCAGCACCAAAGAAGAGTTCACAACCGGAAGCTCCTTCCACCGTGTCCTCTGGGATGATGCGCAGCAGGGCAACAGCGACACCAAGTTAGTAGCCGACAAGAAGATCAAACGCGTGGTTATGTGTTCGGGCAAGGTCTACTATGACCTCCTCGAAGAGCGCGACGCCCGCGGCATCGACGACATCTATCTTCTGCGCGTCGAGCAGTTCTATCCGTTCCCCGCCATGTCGCTCGTTAACGAGCTTGGCCGCTTCCCCGACGCAGAGGTCATCTGGTGTCAGGAAGAGCCAAAGAACCAAGGGGCTTGGACCTTCATGGAGCCCAACATCGAATGGGTTCTGGACCGCATCAAAGCCAAGCACACACGTCCGGTTTATGTCGGTCGTGCCGCCTCCGCGAGCCCTGCCACAGGTCTTGCATCGCAACACAAAGCTCAACAAGCAGCGCTCGTTAACGACGCGCTCACACTCGAAGGATAAACCAATATGTCCACCGAAGTTCGCGTTCCAACACTGGGCGAATCCGTAACCGAAGCCACCGTTGCCACTTGGTTCAAGAAACCGGGTGACGCCGTTGCCGTTGATGAAATGCTCTGTGAGCTGGAAACAGACAAAGTGACCGTCGAAGTTCCGGCCCCTGCTGCTGGTACAATGGGCGAGATCGTTGCCGAAGAAGGCGCAACCGTTGGCGTTGACGCCCTGCTCGCTACAATCGCCGATGGCGCATCCGACAGTGCTGCTCCAGCCGCCAAAGCCGAAGCCGCGCCCGCCGCTGCTCCTGCTGACTCAGGTGGCGAAGCGGTTGACGTAATGGTGCCAACTCTTGGCGAGTCCGTGACTGAAGCAACCGTGTCCACATGGTTCAAAAAGGTCGGCGATACCGTCGCACAGGACGAAATGCTCTGTGAGCTTGAGACAGATAAAGTATCGGTTGAGGTTCCGTCCCCTGCCGCTGGCGTCCTGAGCGAGATCGTTGCCGAAGAAGGCACAACCGTTGACGCATCCGCCAAGCTCGCCGTTATCGGCGGTGCAAGCGCCTCCGCCTCCTCCGCGCCCGCCGCCGCAGAAGCAGCCCCCGCGGCCGCAACTAGCGGCAAAGACGTGGAAGATGCTCCAAGCGCCAAAAAGCTTATGGCCGAAAAAGGCATCGACCCTGCCTCTGTTAAGGGAACAGGTCGCGATGGCCGCATCATGAAAGAAGACGTGCAGAAAGCCGCATCGGCTCCGGCCGCCGCCCCTGCCCCTGCCGCCGCACCATCCGCGCGCACGCCTGTCACAGCAGACGATGCTTCGCGTGAGGAGCGGGTGAAAATGACCCGTCTGCGCCAGACAATCGCGCGCCGCCTCAAGGATAGCCAAAACACCGCCGCCATGCTCACCACCTATAACGAGGTGGACATGACCGAGGTGATGGCACTGCGCAACGAGTACAAAGAGCTGTTCCTCAAGAAGCACGGCGTCAAGCTCGGCTTTATGTCCTTCTTCACCAAGGCCTGCTGCCACGCGCTGAAGGAAGTGCCCGAAGTGAACGCAGAGATCGACGGCACAGACATCGTCTATAAAAACTATGTCCACATGGGCATCGCCGCCGGTACGCCAACTGGCCTCGTTGTGCCTGTGATCCGCGACGCAGACAGCATGTCCTTTGCAGACATCGAAAAAGCCATCGCCGAAAAAGGCGCCCGCGCCCGCGACGGCAAGCTTTCAATGGCTGAAATGCAGGGTGGCTCCTTCACCATCTCCAACGGTGGTGTCTATGGCTCGCTGATGTCCTCGCCGATCCTCAACCCGCCACAGTCGGGTATCCTCGGCATGCACAAAATTCAGGAACGCCCCATGGCGATCAACGGCGAAGTCGTTATCCGCCCGATGATGTATCTGGCTCTGTCCTATGACCACCGGATCGTTGACGGCAAAGGCGCGGTAACCTTCCTCGTGCGCGTCAAAGAAGCGCTCGAAGATCCACGCCGCCTGTTGATGGACCTGTAAAAACCAAGGGGGCGCATCGCCCCCTTTCCTTTCCCGCGCCAGAGGCATTCCGCCTATGACCACCGAACTCACAGCCCTTGCCCTCACCGGCCTCATACATGCGGCGCTCTACTTGGCGCTGATGATTATCGCGCGTCGGCATGTGCCCCATTCGGTGCTCTACGGGACGCGCGACGAAGATGTTTCCCCTTACCTCAAGGGGATCACGGGCCGTCTCCACCGGTGCTTGAACAACAGCGGCGAGGCGCTGATCTTTTTCACACCTGCCGTGGTCATCCTTGCGCTGACAGACCAATCCACCCCCGTCACCCAAATCTGTGCGGGGCTGTTTCTGGGGGCGCGGGCGATCTATGTGGTGACCTATCTTAAGGGAATGATACCGGCACGGAGCCTCATTTGGCTTGCGGGTTTTCTGGCCACCTTCGCCCTCTATATCGCGGCGCTCGTGCCATGGTTCTGAACACAGTCAAAACCCACCATGACACAGGCAAAGCCAGTCCGAATTTGAGCATATGGGAATCATATGCAAAACATATGCAAATAATATCGCCATTTTTGGCGAAAATGACCAAGGAGAAGACCCATGGCGAACTATGATGCAATCGTAATTGGCGGCGGCCCTGGCGGCTATGTCTGCGCGATCCGTCTTGCACAACTCGGCCTGAAAACGGCCTGTGTCGAGGGCCGCGAAACGCTCGGCGGCACCTGCCTCAATGTGGGCTGCATCCCGTCCAAAGCGCTGCTGCACGCCAGCCACCAGCTGCACGAAGCAGAGCACAACTTTGCGAAAATGGGTCTCAAAGGAAAGTCGCCCTCCGTCGATTGGGACCAGATGAAATCCTACAAACAGGACGTCGTGGACCAGAACACAAAGGGCATCGAATTTCTGTTTAAAAAGAACAAGATAGACTGGATCAAAGGCTGGGGCAGCATCCCCGAAGCGGGCAAGGTCAAAGTGGGTGACGAGGTTCACACAGCCAAGAATATCGTGATCGCGACAGGCTCCGAAGCCAGCAGCCTGCCCGGTGTTGAGGTAGACGAGAAGATCGTCGTGACTTCCACAGGCGCGCTTGACCTGCCCAAAACACCTAAGAAAATGGTTGTGATTGGCGCTGGCGTCATTGGCCTTGAACTTGGCTCTGTTTATGCACGTCTGGGTGCCGAAGTCACTGTGGTTGAATTCCTTGATGAAATCACACCTGGCATGGACAAAGACGTTCAGAAAACCCTGCAACGTATCCTTAAAAAACAAGGCCTTAGCTTTGTGATGGGCGCTGCGGTTCAGTCCGTAGACAAGACCAAAACCAAGGCCAAAGTGAACTACAAACTGCGCAAGGATGACAGCGAAGCAACTATCGACGCTGATGTTGTACTGGTCGCCACAGGCCGCCGTCCATTCGTTGACAACCTCGGCCTCGATGCGCTTGGCGTGAAGATGACAGAGCGCGGCCAGATCGCAACCAACGATCACTGGGCCACCAATGTCGACGGCGTGTACGCCATTGGCGACGTGATCGAAGGGCCGATGCTCGCGCACAAAGCCGAAGACGAAGGCATGGCCGTTGCCGAGCAGATCGCGGGCAAATCCGGCCACGTGAACTATGACGTGATCCCCGGCGTGATCTATACCGCCCCAGAAGTGGCCAGCGTTGGCGCGACCGAGCAAAGCCTTAAAGAAAAGGGCGTTAACTATAAGGTCGGCAAGTTTTCCTTCATGGGCAATGCCCGCGCTAAGGCCGTGTTCCAAGGCGAAGGCTTCGTGAAAATCCTCGCCGACAAAGACACAGACCGTGTTCTCGGCGCGCATATCATCGGCCCTGCTGCGGGTGACATGATCCACGAAATCTGCGTGGCCATGGAATTCGGCGCCAGCGCGCAAGACATCGCCCTAACCTGCCACGCGCACCCGACCTACTCGGAAGCGGTTCGCGAAGCAGCCCTTGCCTGTGGCGACGGCGCGATCCACGCCTAGCTAATTTCCCTAATCCGGCACAATCGTGCCGCATTTTTGCATGACAAGTGACGGATGGTCCCTGCGGGCTGTCCGTCTTCTTTTTGCAAAGGTGCAAGATGCGCAACGCGTTACTGGCTATATTAACAAGTGTCCTAGCAGTAAATTCGCCTCTCCCATCAGAGGCTCGTACCGGCCAAAAACTTTACTTTGTCGAAACAGAACACGCCGCGCTCCCCCATGCGCCGGCCCTCTCACTGTGTGTCCTTGCAGACGTAACAACAGTTTTTGGGCTAGAGCTCGCAGTGACCAACCAACGGTATGTAGCTAGTGAATCCAGTTGCACTCCCGGAAGCCATAAGGAGTTTTTCCCTGGTGGCTTCCGGGATGCGCAGGCTGAGGGTGTGTATAGCGCCGCTCTTCCTGCAACCCCTGACCTTACTCCAAAACACCGCACGCCTGTCATCTTTGGTGCATTTGCACTGTTGTTAGCTGCGATTGCGGCACTCTTTGCTTTTGTACCTTCACTGCGCGCGCTCATTCCCGCGCGCGCGACCCCGCCAAGCAAATCGGACGCAGAGGCCGTTGTGAATGTCATGTGCCATATGTCGATCATCGATCGTAAGGTGGATGCGCATGAAATCCGAGTAATCGCGCGCCTTGGCTATGAAATGACAGGCCATCACATCGCGCCCGAAGAAATCGTGAAGCTGATCAAGAACACCAAACGCGACATGACTCCGCTGGAATGTCGTGCGCTTGGAAAGGGGCTGAGCCTCGCGAACCGTCGACTCTGTTATAGTGCGGCTCTAAAGATTGCGACGCGCCATCGCGGGTTGATCCGCCCTGAGGTGCAATTCCTGCGCAGCCTTGCCTCTGGCCTTCGCCTTTCAGGGCGTGACGTAAACAAATGCGTGGCGAGCGCGCAGACGCCTACGCCAGATACGGCCGTTGTATCCCCATACGATCAGGTCATTCCCGCGCAATAACGCCAGTCAACTTGCCAAAAGTCGAAGCCCCTGCGTAACGTCTGTGCGAATGGCCAGACGCAAACCCGGCTCGTCTCCCGCCCGGAGTGCTGCAATGATAAGTCGGTGATTGCGCGGCGGATCGGTCCGGCGCAATTTTCCATAGAGCGAGCGCATTGTTGGCCCAAGCTGGAGCCAGACCGTCTCTGTCATGGCCAAAATCGCTGGGGCCTGTGCGCGCAGATAAAGCGTGCGATGAAATTCCAGATTGGTCCGGATGTAGCCAACCGCGTCCTGTTTCGCCACATGCTCGGCGATCGTTGCGTTGATGGATTGAAGCCGTTCAATCAACGCCATATGCGCCCTTGGAAGCGCGCGGCTCGACAGCTCCGGTTCGAGCAACGCCCGCAACGCGGCAAGCTCTTCAATCCGCTCGTTCGACAATTCCGGCGTCGAAATCCGCCCTGAGGAGGAAAGCGTTAGAGCCCCCTCGGCAACCAAACGTCGCGCCGCCTCGCGCACGGGCGTCATGGATATTCCGTAATCTTTACCAACCCCACGCAGCGTGAGCGATTGGCCGGGCGCAAGTTCACCGTGCATGATCTTTGCCCTGAGATGGCGATAGACCTGTTCGTGAACGGCCTCATTTTCCTTGAGTTTGAACGTCATGCCGCAATGTGATCACAAATCTTGCGGAGGTCAATCCTTGAAGCGAAACCGGTGCAGTTCTTGCCCCTCGTCGCGAAGCCACTTACGGGGCGCGGCATAATCGGGATAGATCCGCGCGACCTGATCCCAAAACGCCTGTGAGTGGTTCATCTCCACCCGATGCGCAACCTCATGGGCCGCGACATAACGCAAGACATCCGGCGGCGCCATCACCAGCCGCCACGAATACATCAGATTCCCTTCGTAAGAACAGGACCCCCATCGAGAGCGCGTATCTCGCAAGGTGATTTTGCCGATATCGACGCCGAGATCATGCGCATACCCCTCGCTCGCCTCGAGCAAATCCGCGCGCGCCGCATGTTTCAAGAATGTCGCGACCTTTACGCCCGCACGCTCTTCTGAAACCTCCAAGCGCCCGCCAACCAAGCGCGCAGAGCGGCCCGTACCCTCGGCAATCTCCAACCGCTGCCCGCGAAACCAGACCCAACTCCCCGGCGCGGGCCGAATCTGCTCGACCTGAGTGCCAAGTTGCGCGCGAATCCAATCGGCTTTTTCATTCGCAAATCGTTCGGCTTCTTTGACGCGCGCGCGCGTCGGCAATGTTAGAGTCACACGACCATCCAAACGGGACACACGCAAACTCAAACGCTTTGCGCGCGCAGACCGCCGCAGCTTCACAACAACCTCGGGCGTTCCCGAAAGCCGCAAACTGTCAACCTGTACCCGCTTGTTAAACATTCATTCAAACCTATGCGAACTTCTGCCCAAATACCGCAACAATCGTGCCGGAACCTCAAAAGCCTTTGACACCCTCGAATTGTTGTGGCAGTTGGCTCCAAATCCGAATTTATGAGCCAGCTTGAAGGGGATCACAATGCCCAAAGAAGAATGGGGAACGAAACGCGTTTGCCCCCAGACCGGAAAACGCTTCTACGATCTCAATAAGACTCCGATCATCAGCCCCTACACGGGCGAAGAAGTTGTCGTCGAAGAGGGCGCGAAAACACGCAACCTTGTTGCCGACAAAGCCGACGCCGAAACAACAGCCAAAGATCTGGTTGATGGCGATGAGGCCGTGATCGAGGATGATGCAGATGACCTCGATGTAGAACTCGATGACGACATCCTCGAGGATGACGACGACGACGATACAGTGCCTCTTGAGGAAATCGCGGACGTCTCTACCAACGACGACGATTAATCGCAAAATTATCAGAAGCGCGCGTGATTTTCGCTTGAACATCGGCGCGCGCTTCCATAAGTACACGCTCGCAGACAATATCTGCGTGAGGGGCCTTAGCTCAGTTGGTAGAGCGCTTGCATGGCATGCAAGAGGTCAGGGGTTCGACTCCCCTAGGCTCCACCAAATCTTACCTGACATTCCCGATCAAAGCTCAGCAAACGCTGTAGTTCGCGCTTTCGACTACGCCCAGTGGCATCAGTTGCGGTCTGTGCCTGTCTCAATTGGGAAGAACAGCCATAGTACGAAAATTGAGCCGATTGGCGACCATAGCAAAGACATCGTCCACCATGCCCACGGGGAATGCCCTCGGGCTTTGGCCATGTCTCCAATAATCGCAAACAGCAGATAGACGGCACAGAGCGCCAGCGTGATGAATGCAAGCAGCATCACAGCTCCGAACACGTCAGACATTTGGCCACCCTCCGTTTCAAACAGCGAAAATTGCGTGGGGCGACCCTGTCTTACGGCCTAAGACTTAACAATCTGTTCAAATCCGCCAATAAGCATGCGTTTTCCATCAAATGGCATCGGGGCGACATCGGGCTGAGCGCGCGGGTCATCGATGGTTTTCTTCATACCCGCATCTCGTGTGGCTTTGTCGGGCCATAGAACCCATGAAAACACGATGGTTTCATCGTCCTTCTTTTGAACGGCCTGCGGAAATGACGTGATCTCTCCTTCGGGCACCTCATCGCCCCAACATTCGACGCATTCAATTGCGCCGTGTTCTATAAAAACTTTGCCAATGATTTCAGCGTGTTCGATAAATTCCTGTTTCCGCGCATCAGGAACGGCGGCAACAAATCCGTCAACATAGGCCATGAGAAATTCCTTTCACTCTCGGCAATACTTTTGGGTTGAGAATACCCTTACCCTACCATTTCGGGCCGTGGCGGCCAAATTTGGCCCCCGCGCCCCTTCTCGCTGGCATCAAGAAAAACTCCACTTGTTGGACAAACCATTAGGATCAAATGCAAAACCTTCCTATGATGCGGTTAACAAAGTGATTTCTGAGCACGGGAGCCGAATGTGTTGGTGATTTTCCTTAAGTTTCTGCATTTTCTAGCATTGTTTTTCGGTGGCGTGTCCATCGCCAGCTCCATCGTGCAGTCCGCCCATGCAAAGGCCAAAACGCCGCCCGCCCCGCCTGTTCAATCGGCCATGAGAACGCTTGGCTTCATGAGCCTCGGCGCTATCCTTGTTCTTTGGATTACCGGTATCGCGCTTGTGCAGGCGCTTGAGGGGGCGCTGGTCCTGAACTGGGCCTTTTATGGAAAACTCGTCGGCGCGGCGATTGTTCTTGGCTGCTCTGCAGCGCTGAACTTTCTGAGCCTGAATGCAGCGCGCAAGAAAACGGCGCCCGACGCGGCACTCATGAAAAAATTTGTTTCGGGCGCGCGCGGCGGGCTCTTGATCGCGTTGATCGGGGTTGCCATCGCATTTACGCCATTCTAATCGCGAAACTTTGGCGCCGCACTTTACGCTCACACTGAAACTGGATAGAAAACGAAAAACTACGCATACATTAAATTATGCAGAAAGGATGCCTATGACTTCGGGCAGTACAATGGCGCTTGTCGCGCACGATGGTATGAAAAACCTGTTGATCGACTGGTCCAAGCGCAACAAGGCTGCTCTGGAGCCGCTCACGCTATTTGCCACGGGTACAACAGGCGGCCGACTAACTGACGAGGTTGGGCTAACGCTCACGGCGCTCAAAAGCGGCCCCAAAGGCGGCGATGCGCAACTTGGAGCAATGATTGCCGAGGGGCGGCTTGATGCGCTTGTGTTCTTTATAGACCCGCTGTCGGCCCTGCCTCATGACGTTGATGTTAAATCGCTTCTTCGACTGGCCATTCTCTATGACACCCAACTCGCTGTAAATGAATCTACGGCGAACGCGGTGCTTGCAAACATCAGGTAAGAAAATGAAAACAATTCTCGGATGTATCGCGGATGATTTCACCGGCGCTACGGATTTGGCCGGACTACTGGCACGCAGCGGCGTTAAGGTTTCGCTACGCATGGGCATTCCCGATGAAGCGCCCAATCCCGAAACAACCGCCGCATTCGAGGTGATTGCCCTTAAGTGTAGGACGTCGCCCGTTGACGAGGCTGTTGCAGAGTGTCGTCGCGCTCTTGAATGGCTCAAGGCTGCGGGAGCGGAGCGGTTTTTCTGGAAATACTGCTCTACGTTCGACAGTACGGACAAAGGCAATATCGGACCCGTCGCCGAGGCCCTCATGGCAGATCTCGGCACTGACCAGACAATCTATTGCCCAGCTTTCCCAGAAAACGGGCGTAGCATCTTTATGGGCAACCTCTTCGTAAACGAAGCGCCCCTCGCCGAAAGCCCCATGCGGAACCATCCGCTCACCCCAATGCGCGACAGCAACCTGATGCGCCTTCTGGCGCCGCAGGTTTCGGGCGCGGTTGGTCTTGTGAATCGGCTTGCGGTGGATCGCGGCGTAGATGCGCTTCGTATGCGTCTTAACGAATTGAAAGCAACGGGGACGCAGCACGTAATCGTTGACGCCGTAGCCAACCAAGACCTCTATACGATCGCCGAAGCCTGCCGCGACATGCCGCTTATGACAGGGGGCAGCGCCGTGGCCATGCCGTTGCCTGACCTTTACATCAAAGACGGTGTGCTTGATGCGAACGCCGAACGCCCAAGCGCCCCGCAGCTTGCCAAGGGCGCAATTATTCTAGCAGGTAGCTGCTCGGAGATGACCCGCAAACAAGTTGCCGCGATCAAAAGCTCAGCAGCCTCGCTTAGGCTTGACCCGCTCGACCTTGCGGAGAATGGCAACGAAGCGGCGCGCGCGTGGCTCAAGGCGCAACCGATTGAGGCGGTCAAAATGATCTATGCCAGCGCAGAACCCGAGGCCGTATTGGCAGCGCAGGAAAAACTTGGCGTTGCGCGCGCGGGCGAATTGGTTGAAGCGGCGCTTGCCGAACTGGCCGTAGATGCGCGTGACATGGGCACCCAACGATTTGTGGCCGCTGGTGGTGAAACATCAGGCGCTGTGACCAAAGGGCTGGGCGTGCAGCGCATGACCATCGGCCCAGAAATCGCACCTGGCGTGCCTTGGACATATTGCGAGAGCGGAGACACCGAAATCGCACTCACCCTCAAATCGGGCAACTTCGGTGCAGAGACATTCTTTGCCGACGCACTTGCCCTTCTGGAGAAGCTATGAGCAGCAGCGAAACCAAACTCCGCGAAGAGATTTGCCTGATTGCAAAGTCGCTGTTTGATCGCGGCCTTACGGCGGGCGCGAGCGGTAATATCTCGGCCAGAACCGAAGATGGCGGGTTGCTCGTCTCCCCCACAGGAAGTTCCTTCGGGCGACTTGACCCCGCCCGACTGAGCCGATTTGACGACAAGCTCAATCACATTGGCGGCGACAAGCCGACCAAGGAAATGCCACTGCATTCTGCATTCTACGACACGCGCGGCGACAAGGCTGGCGCGATTGTCCACCTGCATTCCTGCCACTCGGTCGCGCTTTCTGTGCTGCCCGATGTGGACCCAGACAACATGCTGCCACCGATTACAGCCTACGGCGTGATGCGGTTGGGCAAGGTGGCACTCCTGCCCTATTTCATGCCCGGCGATCCGGCGATGGGCGGCGCAATCCGAGGGCTTGCAGGCAAACGCTCGGCAGTGGTTTTAGCTCATCACGGACCAGTTGTGGCGGGCAAAACGCTCGAGGCGGCGGCCTATGCGATGGAAGAACTCGAAGAAACCGCCAAGCTCACCCTGATGACCCGCGGCATGACACCAAATCTGCTTACGGACGCACAGGTTCAAGGCCTCGTACGCGAGTTTGGCGTTGAGTGGGATTGATAGTTCCCTCCAGCGTTCCTAGCAAGAGATGCCCCCTGCGCAGCCGACAAAATTCACAATGGCCATCCAATACTTATCATCAAATGTATCGCCACTATTGAAACACAAAGTTTCGCCTCAGTTACACCACGACTTTGAACATATTGACCGACTTTTTGTACAAAAAGACAGGTAGGAACTGTACGTGTGTACAACTACATTGAACTCAACATTAACGAGTGAATTGAGTAAGTGGAGTTAAGAGTATGTTTGAGTTTGTACTAATCACTTTGCTGGCAATTGTTGTTGTTTTCGGTTCACCCGCTCAACTTTTTGCCGGCAAAGAAAAAATCTGGCAAAAAGTCGCGGAATTTTGCAACTAAACTAGGCTAGTTCTCACCACTGTCGCTTATCGCGCAACAAAAATGCACCTCCCTATCCTGTATATTGCAATAGAACAATTCTGTCGGTACAATAATACCGCAGTATATTGATTTTATAAGTTTAATTGTAACATTTTGGGATGGCAGAGTGAGGGTAATCTCATATTGGGCCGCTGCGTTTTCAGGCTTGAATATGTTTGCTATTGGAATTGTTGGCACTACGGTCATAAACGCAGATCCGATTAATGCTATTCCCATTCTTTTGGAACCCACAAGTTTGGGACCGAAAATTGACACCGCCTATTACATAACCTTTATGGCGCTTGGTTTGTGGCTTGTTCTGTCGATGTTTGTCCGTATCCCAGCTGCCATCGCACTTATCATGATCATGGCGAAAATGTTTATCCTGAACTACTAGCCACCCGTCTTGCGAAGAATGAGGCCGCCTCGATGCGTAAGAACTAACTTTTTTGATGCTTTAGTAAAGATAATGGCGATCCCGGGAGGACTAATCCAATCGTTTAAAATCAAGCGATTACGCCGAAAAGTTCCAACTTACCCCCTCTATATGAATCAATAGGTTAGGCTAGGCAGTTCCAACACCCAAAAACGCAAAAAAGCCCCCGCCGAATTAACGACGAGGGCAAGTTAGGCAGTACAGGTATTTGATAGTTACGGGCAGGCCGCATCCCATTGAGCAATCAAATTCGCGCCGGAAATAACCGATCGATCATCTGGCGAATTGGCAAGCGCATCCGCGTGAATGTCCACCGTGTCGCGGGAGGCATGGCAAAACGCCTCAAGGCTTCCGTTTGCGCAGCCACTCGCGAGCATCATCAGCACGAGAGAAAGTTTCCGCATCATCCACCGCCTTTCGGGTGTTTTGGTATTCTTGCAGCTTTTTCGCTTTAGCCTTTTGTCGGGCTTCGCGCTGCCCTGCATGGAACACCAGCAAAACGGCCATAAGCGCCGCCACTGCGGTTGCAATGAACCGGCCCAGTGTTGTGTTGAGAAAGAACGCAATCACGCCCCCCATTGCTTAACGATCGCGTCTAAGCCAAACGCGCCCCCTGCAAAAATAAAGATGTAGGTTGAGAGGAACCGCGCGGCCTCTTTAGCCTCTGGATTCCATGGCCCCCAAACAACCAGAGCGGCCAAGAATAAGAGCATCGCCCATGAGGTTTCGCGTTTATAGGTTTTCGCCATGTCTTACCCCTTTATATTCGCGCCGGTTCGCGCATCGTCTAGCCGGGCTTTCTTTATGTTGTTCGTAAAATAGAACACCGCCAGCGCCCCTGCGATGATTAGCGCCACTGTGGGCCACGGAATGCCCTTGAGGGCGTCCAGCAAGCCCGTTGCGCCTTGTGCGGCCTCAATAGCCTGTGACGCCACGCTTACGGCTGCAACACCGCCCACGCCGACTTCTAGCTTGTCCGCGTTGCCGAGAATGCGAGAACCATCCGAGCGCAGGTCAATCATGCTAACTTCACGCTCTTGACG
The DNA here is from genome assembly GCF_028823805.1 of Halocynthiibacter sp. C4. Taxonomy (NCBI): domain Bacteria; kingdom Pseudomonadati; phylum Pseudomonadota; class Alphaproteobacteria; order Rhodobacterales; family Paracoccaceae; genus Halocynthiibacter; species Halocynthiibacter sp. C4. Next base: position 743,017 of record NZ_JAPEIE010000002.1, read on the forward strand.
GGCTTCGGCTGTTTCAAGCGCCGCGCGAGTGTTTGGGCCGATAGCCCCATCTGTGGCTAAACCGTTGTCTGCTTGGAATGCAAGAACTGCTTCACGTGTTCGCGTTCCATAAATTCCGTCAATCTTGCCTGTGAAATACCGCAGGGCTGCAATCTGCGCCTGAGCGTCCGCAACCATTGGGCCACGAGATCCGACGCGCAGCACTGGCAAATCATCTTTAGGCACAACACCCTTGAGCCGCAGAATCTCTGTCACTTCGCTGCGCAGGTAATCCCCGATCGCCTTGGCGCCGACTAAATCAGGGCGGTGCGGCAATCGCGTGTAATCCCATTTGCCTGATTGCTTCACCCCAAGGTTAGGCTCAACTTCGGCATGCGTGAGAACCGTTTCAGGCGTCACGGCAATTCCGTATTTCATGCATAATTCAGCGTTAACCACGCAGAGCGTTTTGAACGCCTTTTCAGTGATAGGGGCCGGTCCTGCGTCGAATGGGTATTCTGTTGCGCCCCTCATGCCACAAGCCGCGACACCAATGCTGTCAGTGTTCAGGTTGCGCGTGTGGGCTGCATAGTCGCCGTCACTCGTTACAACGTTATCAGCAACCTCGTGCGTGCCTTTGATGATTGTCCCGTCATACTCAACAAGCAAGTGGTAGTGGGCTTTGTCCGTGTCGTTTGCGCGGCCAGAGCCCGCCGTCCAATGGTTAATGATACGTTTCATTTTTCTGCAACTTCCATAACTACTGTGGCCCTATTTCGAACTCTGCAACTGGCTCATTCGGGCATTTATATTCGCCGTCAATCGTGAGGGTTAAGCGACCCGGAGGCGCTAAATCGGGGATGTGTGTTTGAACGCGATAGGTCACTGGCTCAGAGGTTGCCGGAAGCGTGGTTTTGCCAACAGGCTCAAACAAAAGAAAACCATCTTCGCCACGCCAAACACGCCGATTAGTGCCGGGGCATTCTGTGCGCTTGTGAAGGTTCCAAACGACGAGAATATCTTCGCCCGCCGTCACAGGGCTTTCGACAACGCCCTCGCCTTCGATATACGGCACTAAAATCGCGCTTTCTGTCAATTTAGCCACGCTGGTTGCCGCGACGACAGACGAAGCAACAGCCGTAACCATTACCATATCCATGACTGAAATCATTAAACACCACCCACAAAAAAATCTACTGTCAGTTTAACAATCACGCCTGCGATAACCAAAAACAGCGCCTTGTTTGTGTTCTTCATGTCGGTAAGCTGGTTTGACAGGTTGGAAATGCGTTCCTCCAACACTGCCACTTTGGCCTTCAGGTCGTCCATGTCACCCCCTGCTGTAGCTGAGAAACGAAAGCACAAGCACGGTTGCCGACATGGGCGCACCGATTAACCCGCACATCAACATCAGCGCATCACCGTGCGCCGCTGAGAATGTGAATATTGATAGAGCCGTTTGCGTTCCTACTCCGATCAAGCCAGAAATCACGCCAAGCGTTGCGCCGAAATTGCCGCCGATAAAAGCACCCGCGATATAGGGAGCGCCCGCCAAAAACACGAGGATTGCCCAAAGTTCAGCCGGAACGGTATAGACCGCCAGTCCGTAAACCTCTGGGCGCATCGGAACACCACCGCGCACCGCCTCATATAGAAACACCATCGACATGAGGCATTGAAGCGCGAAGAATAGCAAAAGGCCGAAGTTGTTCGAATAGATTGTTGTTGGGAACATTACTTTCTGCGCCATACGCCCACCACCAAGAGAGCGCCCACAGAAACGACTAGCCCCGCCATGATGTTTCGCCGCATATGCCAAGCAGCCACGGCAAAGAACGCGCCGGACATGACAAACGCCCAATCCGCGACGGAATCGATAAACGTGCCACCTTGGAGGTATTCAAAGAACCCATAGCCAAATGCCGATATAATCAGCGCCATCTCGTGCGGGCGTTTTGATATGTGGCTGAATAGAAGCGACACAGCGGCAAATATCCCCATGCCAAGCAAAACATGCGCTGCTTGGTTGGTCAGCCAGCCATACCAATCGCCTTGAAAATCATCGGGTTGGAAAAGCATTTATTGCCCCTTGGATTTGCCAACAAAAAAGGGAGCCGAAGCCCCCTGTTTACTTGTCCTTCGCTTGCATCCACAGAGCGCCGATAGTGGCCTCTGAAACGTCCGCACCTTCTGGAACCGCGCCAGCCGCTTGCATTTGGCCGACCAGTTCCATTGTGACGCTGAACAGGAATTTGCTGCGATGCAGGTTCAACTCAAGGTCCGCATAGGTTTCGCGCGCGTTTTCCTTGGCGTAAGCAAGAACAGCCGCAAGAACATCGTCCAGACCGCTCGCGGCCAAGAGCCATTTGAACTGCGCTGGCGTCAGGTTGTAATCGTTCGGGTCGGTTGATGGCGCATAAACATAAGATTCCGCCTTGTTACCAGATCGGCACCATGCTGCATAAGCGGCGACTTCGGGCGTACTCTTCGAACTGTCGATTGTGGCTGTCGTTCCGTCTGCGAACTCGACGGAGATTAACCCGCCTTCTATTACTTTTGCGGTTGAAACCTTCATAGTATCCCCCCCCCTTTATTCTGAAATTGCTACTGCAAACACGGCAGAAATATTGAGGCGGTTTGCTTGTGTTGTATCACCTATATTGGCCCTGTCGTTACTCCACAGAAAAACTGTATTCGGCCAAGTTCCGTCATCGGAGGAATGAACTGTTCCCACCCAAGCCGTTCTAGGCATATCGGCTGAACCGTCCTGATAGAAATCCCCGTTTGTTAGGGCGACAGAATTGGTGGATATGTTTGGCCTATCCCACCCCAGATCAGTAGCGATAGCCTCTAAATCAAGGCGGAATCTGAATGTGTTGTCATTATCAACTCGTTTAGCAAAACCGCCGACAATCAATTTAATGCTAAAATGCGCCACATCCCCCACCGAAAAGCGGTAGATTTCAGTATCTAGTAGCGAAATAGACGCATCGCCGCTAAAGTCCGCGTCCAAAATCCAAGAGTCGTCACCGTCCGAGCTGACATACTCAAGAAATTGAGTGTCTGCCTGATTAGTAAGGCAAATAAACTGCGTCCCGTCGTAAGAGACTTCGTGGATTTGCCCCTTCTGCCAGCGTCCCGCACCAATATCAACAAGCGTCCCGGATGTGTCGTAAATCTTCACATCCTTAACGCCCTGCCCGTCCACATTCAGCGTTACCGCGTCCGTGTTGGTGCGATCAATGCGGATTGTAAACCGTTGGTCGGAATAGTATACCGCAGCCGATGGTGAAATCGTGTAAGCGTTGCCCGTTCCTGCCGTTACATAAACAGCGTCCCCTTTATTCAGGGCCGACACCGCGATTTTTGCAGGAACGCCACCCTTTTCGATAAACATCAAGTCGCCCGGTGCGGCGGCTGTCTGCTCGTTGGTAATGTCCTGTAAGGCTTTTACGTCTGCCATTTAGGTTACTCCATAAAAAAAGCCCCGCAAATGCAGGGCTTGAGGTTTTGTGTTCTGGTGGCTAGGCTGTGCGGATGGAAATCGTCGGTATCTTTATAGTCGTGATGATTATCGCAGCGTTTGGCGTTGCGAGTGACAGGCGTATTGAACGCGAGATGCACGAAGCATTCCACGGTCGACCACCATCCAAACTAGAATGGCTTGGCGCTTGGTTCCGTGGGGAAACGGAATTGCTCCGCGAGAAAGAAGCCAAACGCAAGAAAGATTATTACAACTACATCACCCGCAGAGATTAAAGCCCTGCTAGGTAGTTTTTGGTTTCATCTGCCAACGCCCCAGACGCCGCACCGGCGCTGCTCGGAACGCTCGCTGCTCGTGGGGCTACATATCCACCAACAGCCTCAAGCAATCGGTCCTTACCGCGCGTCCCTGCTCTGTCTGCTGCGGTCTTAGCTGCCTGCCCTGCCGCACCGACAAGAAGCATAGAAGGATCGGCGGCGGCTGCGCCGAGGTTCAACGCGAGCATAAGGCCATTGCCGCTTGGCGACAGTTTGCCCGCGAGCCTCAACTTGTCTTGAGTGAATGAGCCTCTGACAAATTTCTCCATCATTTCGACTTCATCCTGCGAAAACCACTTTGACCGCTTAGGGTCATTCAAGATAGATGTGACCGCTTGCTTGTACTTATTCAGGATATTACCGCCCGAACCAGAACCGGCGGTTTGGCGCTCCGCTTTCTTAAACGCCAAATCAAGCAACTCGGCCTTTTTATAACGAGAGTTTGCGGCGCGGGCAGTGTCCATCAATTTGCTGGTGCTGCCCTTCGACATAACCAATTCATCAATGGCATCGATTGCCTCAAGAATACCCTTCTCGCTTGGCGCTGCGTTGTATCGACGCCAAAGAGATTGTCGGACACGATCGAGTTGCCCCATCGTAACCGGGCCCTTACTCAAATTGGCGATTGTCTGAAGTGCAGCGCCTGTTTGCTTATCAACGCCCGCAACATAGTTCACACCGTCCAGAGAGTTTTTTACGTTATTCAGAACCGTCTTAATCTCTACAGGTGAAAATGTGACGCCAGACTCATCAACCGCTTTGTAAGCCTGATTTTTCACGGCTCGAAGCCCCTCAACGGTAGGCTTTTCAGCGACCTTGCCCCAATGATGTTGAAAGCCGCGCGAACCAGCGTCGATTGCTTTTTTGCCAGCCGCTCCGAATAGAGCGCCGATAGGTGCCGCAATTGCCGCGTCTTTGGCTCTTTCCTTCGCATTGCCTTCGGAACCGCCCGCAGCATATCCCGCAGCATATCCCGCGCCGACCTTTGCCGCGCCAGTCATAGTGTTGACAGGCCCAACCACTTTATTAACCGGATTGAGAACCGCCCCTGTAACTTCACCCGCTGCGGCGGTCTTGGGGAATGCTTCGGCATTAGCCTCCATATTCGCTCGCGCTTGCTCTCTGCGGAATGTTGACATGTCCTCGCGGCTAACGTCTGGACGCAACGCACCCTCAACGCGACCCGCCACACCCATTAATTCATCGGTTGTGTTGAACGACATGCCCTGCATATAGCCATTCGCAGCGGCTTGGCCTTGTGAGGTGTCCACATTGGCTTTCAGCATTTCCCGCGATGTGATCTGCCCTGTTTCTGGGTTAACAAACATACCTTCGGGGATTTGCCCGTATGAACCATCTGGGTTTTGGGGGGAAGCTGTGCGCCGCGCTTTCTCGCGCTTGGCCTTTTCAAGCAGCGCCGCTTTTAGTTGATCGCTCATGACCCCTCCTTTTCCGCAATATAGGCGTCGAGTTCTTCGTCAGACATTACCGAAAAATCTGGAATTTCAGGAATTTCTTGCGCCGCCTCTGCGGGGTTTTGATTCAGTCTATCGACATACTCCGCGCCCTCTCCTGAACCAAGGCGAAGGCCCTCGATCGCCGTTTCACGGTTGCGGCGCTTTTGCTCGATCACTTCAGGGCTATCTCCCGGAACAGGGAAATATTGAACGTTTGCGTTTGCAAATTCTTCTTCGGAGATAACAGCGCCCGATTCACGGCGCAGAATGGCGTTTACAAAGTCACGCCGCGCTTGATCGAACTTCTGGAACTCTGGAGAGCGGGCATAGTTACCCAACCCAGCCGGAATATTTTCCGCGTTCTGCTGCCAGAAATTCAAACCCTCGTCTTCAAGGCCGTTGAGAACTTTGTTTGCCTCTTGCGTCCGAAGGAAAAAGCCAGAGTTTTTCGCCGCATCAACGGTTAGCTTGGGCAGTGTGTTGCCCGCCGCTGCGCCTTCGATAATCTCAATGGAGCCTGTTTCTGGATTGATGCGTGTAACAGTGCTTTTATGCCCTGCCTTTTTGTAATCAATCCGGCTCAATGGCTCACGCCCTGCGGCAATCTCCTCTTGAACGTATCGGCCATATTCATCGGCTGGCTTATCCTGACCAAGAGCATCGAGCGCGTCCTTGGCGCCTTGCAGCGTTGCCAAGTTAGCGGGGAGGTTTTCGAACGGATATTGCTCAACATCCATGCCCTGATCGACCATCCATTGATTATAGCCCGCCTCGTCACCGTTGCGGAAATACATGGCCGCGCCGTTTAGAACTTCTCCAAGTTGTTCTTTTTCCTTTGCCGCGGCTGCTGCATCCAAGCCTTGCGCGTATGTCGCCGCTTCTCGTTCCGCCTTTGTGCGCAGCATTTCCAGCTTTTCACGGTCCCATTGCATGCGCGTTGATGCGTTGCGTTGGCCTTGCTGTGTCGCTTGAATGGCGGTCGCAGCCTTTGGGTCAAACTGTGCAAGAGCGTTGAGCGCGTTCTGATCGCCCGCTGCGATGCCTTGGCCGTGTTCTTTGTAAAGCCCCGCCAGAGCGTTTTGACGCCCTGCTGTGAAGCCCTTATGAGCCGCTCCGACTAAATCGGGTTGCTGGCCTTGAAGGATAATTCCGCTATTCATTCTCATGACAAGGCCCTCAGATATGGATTGTCGTTAAAGTCGTATTGCGCAAGCTGGTTGCGATTGCTTTGAAACTGTGACGGGTCTAGGCCCGCGTATCCGGCTTGATAGAGCGCGTTTTTCTGCTCTTTAGGCTCAAAGCCTTTAGCCAGTGCGTTTTGTGAGTAACCCTGCCCGCCGTTGTGCGCCGATGTTTTGTATTCACCGCCCGCCAGTCGCGCAGCTTCGGCAATTCGTCTGTCCAAGTGAGGAATGCCGGGGCGCAAGAACTGGTCACTGTAAATCCGCGCGGCTTCTTCTGGTGTAGACGCCGAGAAAAGCGCCTCTGCCGCCCGTTTTTCGGTGTTGAGGAGTTCCCAAAGCGTAAAGTCTAGTTGCGCGTCCATATCGTCAGGTGCAACGCCTAGATCGGCTGCAAATGCTTCTAATTGTGTCCTGCGTGGGCCTGTCCATTGGTTCAGGCCAAAACCGCCGCGCGAACCTTCAACGACTGGGTTGATTTCGTTGATGCCGGAGTTAAAGCCGCTTTCAACAGATATATTCCCCCCGATACCGTAGGCAATATGTTCTGGAACGCCGCGAGCGATAAGCCCCTGAATGACTTCCCGTTCCATTTAAAATATTCCTTCGCCTTTGCCGTACATCCAAGCGCCAAGCCCGTTTTGCATTGCGCCCGTCCAAGCGTTGGCAGAACCGATCGAACCAGCCGCCGCCGCGTCGCCGTAGTTCGCAAGAGCGTTGCTTGAGGAATTGGCGTAGTTGGTGCCAGCGTTGGCCGTCATGGCTGCGGAGGATTGGCCCTGCCCTGCCAACTGCCGCAAGCCGTTCAGGTAGTTGTTATATTCACCCGTGGCGTAGTCTTGGCCGTATTTGTCCAGCGCCTTCATGGTTGCGCCGGAGTTCAGCCCGTGACGCGCACCAACGCCCGCTTCCACGGAATCAAGACCCTCGTTTAGCCGGAAGTCATAGCCCGGCGTTTTCTGATAGCCCTGATAAGCCGTTCCGCCCCTTGCATTTTTCTCTGCATAGGCTTGCGCCGCTTCTTTGGATGCAAACTCTTTCCCGCCAACGCGCCAGCCGTATTGAGGCTTTGGTTTGGCTTTTCTGGCGTTGTTCTTCGGCGCGTAAAAGCCCGCCGGTCTATCGTCGCCAATACCAAGGCTTAACATGCCCAATAGAGCGTTTGGCAAGGCCGCTTTACGTTCTTCAGGGCTTCGAGTTTTAGGCCCACTAGCGCCGCCCGTGCCGCTATTGATCTGATACCGCTCGACCTCAAGAGGCGTTGCGCCGAATGTTGGTCGTTCGCCCAAGCCTAGTTCGTAATTCAAAGCCGCAAGCGCGTTGTTGCCCGATTTCAGGTAAGGCGAAAACATGTATTTCTGCTCGCCGTACATTTGTTCTTGAAGGGCAAGTTGCTTGTCTGCCGCGTCTTGCTGCGCTCTTGCTGCGCTGCTGGCCGCATTTGACCCCATTACACCAGACAGCACGCTGCCTGCCGCCATTGCTATTGCTGGCCACATAAGACTAACTCCGATTTTTTGTTGATTTACGGCTCTAGTGCCGTGATCCGCGCCTCAAAGTCGCGCAGAACTTCGAGCATCAATTGAAATAGCATCAATCCTTCAGCCGTTAACCGACCATCAGGCTCGAAATACTTCTGGATGTTCGTTACGCGCGGAATGGGCTTGCTCATACAACCTCCAGAACGGCTGTTGTGTTGATTGGCATGTCAGCAGGTTCAGAAATCACCAGCTTTGCCGCGTATTGCCGATACTGGCCACGCGCCCACCACACCATGCGCTGCGTGTAGTCGCCGTGCTTGCCCATAGAGCGGGGTTTAGCCGTTGACCACGTATAGCCACCGTCACGGCTCTCATAGAGGTTTATAATCGCGTTGCGCTCGGTTCCGTCCACATCTTCAACAAGAAGCCCAAAGCCTGTTTCAACCTTAAGCATGAAACCGTCACCAACACTTAGGCCAAAGTCGGTGCTGTCGTTCAAAGTCTGGCTGCCAACGCGAGCGTTGATTTCCAGCTTGTTAACCGTGAAAGGCCTGTCACCGATGTAGATAGGCGATGAAATGGCTGTGCGCCGCAGAGGTCCGTTCAAATCTTTATTGGTGCGCGAAAGTCTCAAGACTTCGCCGTCTTCGTTGCCAACAACCCATGCGGCGCCGTCATCCCATGTCGCGCTGTAAACCGCGTGTGTTGCTCTCCATTGCTCGTCGCCAGCGCCTTCGGCCCGCTCGTGCCATTCGCGCATTTTCACGTCAAACACCCATGCCGGCCTATCAGAGAACCGAATGACACAGAACTTGTGTCCACGGTCCTCGTAATAAAAACAGTGGGTCGCATCGCTGTTGGTAAGGGCTGCGTTCAATCCTGGCGTTGTTACATCAACAGCACCGCCGCCCGCGCCAATATAAGCGTTGTTGTCGTCGCCAACAAACAAAACCGTGTCGTCAAACTTCACAAGGAGGTTGAAATCTTTCAAACCTCGGTTCCAGCTTGAGACATATGCAAAGGCTTCGGTGTTCGCCGCGCCTGTGACCTGCCAGAGTTCCGTTGATTTCGGTCCCATTAGCATCAAGTTGCCCTGCAACTCAAAGGCCCGCGTGATATTGTCGTCAACCTTATCCATGCTGGCGAAATTTAGCGCGTCGAGCGTTTGAGCATCCCCAAGGTCTGACCATTGAAACCGCTTGCCGTCGAGTTCGGTGATTACCGTATACCCGCCCACGTAGCAGTGCGAACCAACTTCCGCGAATGTCTTGGTTGCCGGCTCGGAAATGGTTGCGCCGTCCCAGACGTAATAGTTGCCGCCGCAAACGATTGTTACATCGCTATAATTGCCGGAAATGGTGGTGTTTTCGTCGTCGGCAATATTGCCTTTGTCAACGAGGCCGCCCGCGTCCGTCATTTCGTACAGTTTGCCGTTGCCCGCGAGATAGTTCTTCTCGTTGCCGCGCCCCATGCCGCGAATAGAATAGGCGCCAATATCGTTGTAATAGGCTTGGCCCAAGACGCTTTGCAGCGTGTGGGTGGTTTTACCCGCGCCCATGACGATTTCACGGTAGAAGTTGATTAGCCTGCCGGAGTTGACCGCAGGATTGCCCGCTTCCTGAACCGTCTGGCCTGTGAACTCAACGAGAGGCATTAGCAATAAGTCCGCTGTGAAGGCGTGTTAAGCAGGCTTGACGGAATAGTCGCCTCCTCAACCTCTGCGTAACTGTTTTGAATTTGCCGGAACCACGCATCGGCATCGAACGCGGGCGGAATGTGGTAGTCAGGCTCAAGACGCTTGGCGAGAAGGTAGACAGTGCCTTCTTCAAACTCTGGGTCGAGCGCAAATGTATCGGTTAAAGTCTGGTCAGTGTGGGTGATATCAACGCCCTGCAACTTCCAGCCGTGCAGCATCATGTTGAACGCAATAAGCCCCTCAGAGGCGCTATCGTCCTGCAAGTCGTTATCAACACCGACAACGCCAATCTTTCGAAAGGCGCGAGTAACAATATCATTTACCGTTGTCATGCTTCACCTTTACAAGCTTGACCTTCGCGGGACTGTCTTTCCACTCTTTCGGTCGGTTGCCGTCTGGAAACAGCTTGGATTCAACACCATCTTTGCCAGCCCGATAGCCCCAGCATGGCGATTTACTCTTTGACATGAGAAACCCTCCTAAAAAGAAAGGAGCGGCCCGAAAGCCGCCCCAAATTGCTTAACCCCAAAGGCGAACAGCCAAATCGGGATAGATAGCTTTCCAGCCGTAGAGAATATCCAAGCGGATAACGTCTTCGTCGCTGTCAATGTCGTAATCTTTCACGACACGAACGCTCAGGCCGTTGTGGCTCTCACGCGCCTTGAATGCCGCACCTTCGGGCATCTCAAGCGGACAAGTCACAAGCGCAAAGGCATTCTTGTGGAAGCCGAGGTTCTGCGGGTAGGCGGTGCCGCCTGTGCCGAGAACTGTGATTGCCGCATCATCTGCCGGAGCCGCATCAACAGTCTGGAATGGTCCAGAAGTGATAATGGCAGGCGAGATAGTAAGCGCAGCAGGGCCAGTAGACGCGCCCGAATCCGCATCAGCCACAACCGTGAACTGCTGCAAATAAGGCATGACTGTCTTGCCTGTGGTGCCTTCACCCGGAACGGGGTTAACCGCGTACACGCCTTCAATGGTGATAACATCTCCGGCTTTCAGAATGCCTGTGGTCGAGTTTGTCCAACCGTCAGTATTCAGGGTTTGCGTGTTGGCGCCCGTTGCGTTTGCGTAGGTCACTTCTTGGCTTCCGCCATTCACCAGAGGCGTACCAGTTGCCACACCGACGGTGTGGTTCGATACGTTCTGCGAGCTAAGCGTTTTAAACTTAGCCACCTGACCAACGATCGCTTGTTCGTAGGCAGTTTTAACCTTACCGTCCCAAGCGCCGAGCGTGGTTTGATTGCCCGCAACCGCATATTCTGCGGCAGGGTTGAGCAACATCTTACGCATGGAGGATTCAACCGCCATTTCGTCAAGACGCTGCGCCGCTGCGCCAACCGCTGCGAAGTTCGCAGGAGTGGTTCCTGGCGTTCCCACGCTATTCCAGACGCTCGAATAAAGCGAATGCCCTGCGCGGTCCATCGTGTTCGCCAGCGTAATCATTGCAGGCTTGATGTAGCGCTCAGAGTATTCCGAGATGGAAAGCGTCAAATCCTGCGTGGAAAAACCCCAAGAAACGTGCTTGCGTTGGTCAACAGTAATGCTGGTGGATTTCTCCTCAACATTCTGGTTGACGCGCGTTGCGCCGTCCGCTGTGTAGAATTTCACAGGTTTACGAATAGATACAGAATCCCCAACTTTGCCGTTGAAGTCCTTCTTATATTCGCGATGGACCTCGTTCGACATGTGAAGCGAGTTTTCAAGCTGCATCAGCGCTTCTTTAGCAATGATGCTTGGGGTGATAAGGGTGTTAGCCATTTCTTATACTCCTATGGCTATGCGCCGGTTCCGCGCCATTTCCGGTATTCAGCCGGAGACATTTTTTCGGGGTCTTTTGTCGCCGTTGCTTTGGCTTTGACCGTCGAAATCGGTTCTGGTGCATTGGATTGGGTTCGCGGCTTGGGAGTCGAGATAGATGCCTCAAGGCGTCCGATTTCCCTTGCCTGTTCGATAGGGTCCAGCGAGGCTATTTGAGCCGCTAGAGCCTTGTTCGTCCCCAAGTGGTAAGCCACGTCAGCACCAACATCAGAGGTCGCAATGATTTGCGCCATTTCGTTGGTAATCATGACGTCAGGGGCGCTCACAACAGCATCGAAGTCCGCATAACGCGCTTTTGCCTCAGTCGCTTGGGCTTCCCAATTCTCTCGGGCTTCCGCTTTCGCCTGTGCTTGCAGTTGCTGCGCTCGTTCGTTGCTGGCTTGCACTTCACGCTGGATTTCGGCTTTCTGCCGTTGGTCAAACTGGTTTCCAGCCTGCCAAGCCGCAGTTGCCATCAGGTATTCGTTATAATCCTGAAAATCAGCTTCCTTCGGGGGTAAATTAGACTTCGCCGCCTCCTCGAATTGCGCCATCTTGGCTTCGAGTTCTTGACGCCGCTCGCGCTCCTTGGCCGCTTCTTGACGGTATTTCTCCGTCTGGGCCTTTCGACGCTCGCGCCGTAGTTTTGAGGGGCTTTTCTCCTCGGCCTCTGGTTCCGTGCCTTCCGGCTCGTCGCCTTCTTCCTTGGCGGGCTGATCGTTAGTCTGCCCTTCTGTATTATTTTCCGCTTCCGGATCGCCCGTATTTGGCGTCAGCGAATTATCTTCGCCATCGACTTCTGCACCGTCCTCTTGGGCCGGGGTTAGATGTTCGCTCATTTTGTTTTCTCTTAATGGTTGCGCGGCGAACCATGCCGCGCGCTGAACCCGTATTTGGACTCAGCTACTGCTCGGGCAGCACACGCCGCCTCGAATTCCTTGAAAAAGCCGAGGTTAATAAACCGACCGTCGACCCGTATTCGGGCATTCCATTTGCCACTCTTCTTGACTTTATATACGCCTGTCCGGCCGCTCGTGTTTGCCGAGCTTCTCGACGAATTTCTTGCGTTTTCGGCGCGCGACACATGTCTTAAGTTTGAGATACGGTTGTCCGTCCTGTCTCCGTTAATATGGTCGATATCCTTTGCGGGCCATCTACCGTAAAACATCGCCCAAATGACTCTGTGCGCCCTCATTGGGCAAATACGCTTTGCAGCGCCCGGGCGACTTCTTGCTGGACAATCTGTCCAATCGCCTCGTTCATCTGGCCAGACTTAACGGCCAATTCCATTTGCTGTTCCTGTATGTCCAGCCGCTTTTCTTCGACCTCAAGCTGCGCCTTTTGAGCGTCTGCCGTGGCCTCAACGCCTTCGGATTGCGTTTTCTGCATTTCCATTTGCTGCATTTGCAACTGCTGCTGCATTTGGGCCTGCTGCGCTTGTTGCGCCTGCATGGCCGCTTGCTGTTCTTCTGGCGTCAGGTCGTCGTCGTCACGAATGCCGGGCGGAAGTGTTTTCTTGAGGCGTTCTGCGAATTGGTCCGCGTTTGGCCAATCTTGCGCTTTGGCAATGAGATCCGCTGTAACACCAGCCGCCGCAGGGAAGGCGCTGACAAAGTTCATCATGCCTTCGGCTGTCTCTTGGCGCATTGTGCTGTAATTAGGCCCAACAGAAACGCGCACATCGTATTTTCCGAATGAAAAATCGTTAACTGGCTGGATACCCTCTTGAGTTATCACCTTGCCGTTGATCTGCGCCATTTTCTGTTCGTCGTCTTTGCCGAGAATGCGAATAATGCGTTGCGTGTCGTAAATCTTGGGCAGCATTTCCAGAATGACGCGCCCACATTGAGCAATCGCCTTGGCCATGTTGTCCGAATAAATCGAAGTCGCGACATCGCTTTCCATTTGGCGCTGGCGGATTGCTACTCCGCTGCTTTCATTCGATCGATTGCCAAGCCCCGCGTCATAAATGCCCGTTGTGGCCTTCATGTCGTCGACGGCCTTCATGGCTTCTTGCATGATGCCTTGCGATGAAACTGGCGGTGTTGCCCGCTGCGGTGCGCCTGGTGCCTTCTCGTCAGGGTTATATGGCAAATACGGGCGGTTTTTCGTGTTGGCTTCGTTCCATAGGCTTTCTAGGCCCGTGAACTGCTTCACTGTGCCGATGTATGGCGCTTTAGGCTGCAAAGCCACGTATTCAGCCGATGCCGACGAATGATAATTGTAAAGCTGCTGCGGGCCTTTGGCGTAGCGGATAACGCTTGAACGGCGCACATCTTCGCCAACGTGCCATTCCTCGCCAGTTACGGCGATTACAGGAATACTCTTTGACGCCTGCTCTTGCGGCCCTTCAAGAATGTCCGCACCGCTGATTTTTGCCCACATGAGTTTATGTGTTTTGACTTCCCGCTTGCGGGGGCTGTCCATCGGAATTTGCGGCTCTTTGTCTGTGACCGAACCATCAGCCATCTGCCAAATGGTCTTGGTAATAGGCTCTTTCCAGTAATATTCAGCAACAACAACCTTGCCACCATTCTGCCAATGTTCAAGGCCATCTGTATTCCCGTCATGTTCAACATCAACTGCACTCTTGTCGGGGAATTGCTTTTCAAACTCCTCCAGCTTCATTTGCTCGGTGATAAACACGTACTGCGCATCTGAGCGGGTCGCTTCCTCTGCTGCCGGGTCGCAATACACAGAAAACGGGTTGCGAATACGCTTGATTAGAATTTCTTGGTCAAAACTCTCATCATCTTCGTAGTCGTGCAGGATGCGAAACCATCCGATTGAACTTGCTGCAGCACTTTCCGCTGTCTGCTCGTAAACTGTGCTTGCATCTGAACGGTACTCGATTTGGCGAATTAGCCCCTCGATTGTCTCCGCCGTTTCTGGGTCAGAGTTCTCACTTGCTGGCAAAATGTTGATTGCCGGATTCATGCGGCGCAGATCGCCCGTCACCTGCCGAACAAACTGCGGCAGATAGTTGTTTGTGATGCAAGGCTTCCCGTCCGCCTCGCGCTCCTCGCGCACATTTTCGGGCCACTGCTCGCCAGTAGCCATTTTGAGATCGTCTAGGCCCTTCTCACGGTTATCTGTGTCAGCTTCGGCGGCCTCTGACATGCGGCCACGGGCGGCGCTTAGAATATCATCTTTGTTCATGTGGCCAAAAACCCTCTACTGCGCCCCGAACCGTAAAAGCGCGAAACATCCGGCACGGTTTCAACCATGTCGGTGAATAAGTCTGTGAAGGCCCACACCAGCGCATCAACGCGGTCGGGCGAGTTGTCGCCCTGATAGCCTTCAGTCGTGAATTGCGTCATTTGGGCTTCTAGTTCTGGGTATTGCCCAACGTGGCGAACCCTGCCCTGTTCGTATAGCGCCGCTATAGGCTCTGCTCGGACGTGCTTGCCCTTACTTGCCCGCACCTCAATGATGTTAACGTTCGGGGCGATTGTGCGAATTGTGTGCGCCACCATGTCGCCGCCTTGGTTGACCTCAACAACAATGCCGTCAGCCGAATATTTGTGGTAAAGCGAAACAGCTTCTCGCGCCCAATCTGCGGGGCTTCCTGATCTGCTCGCGTCCTCTAAAACGTATCCGGCTTGATCCGGCCCGATGCCTGCAACGATAATGCCGTGTTCGTCGCTTTCTTCTGTGTTTGTCACCGCAGGGTCTACCGCAACAACCGTGCGACCCACTTCCGGCGCTTCCGACACTCTGAATGTATCAATTACCGATTGCGACCAAATAGCCCCCGGCAAGTCTCCAAGTATCTCTGCATTAAGTTCCTGCCGCCCAAGCCGCGTTCCCGCGTATCGGCGCTGTATGCGCTCAAGGAAGCTGCTAGCGAGGTTTGCGCGGTTATCCATCGTTGAGCCGCGCGTGACGTGAACCTTGCCTTCCTGGCCGCCCACAATCGCCTTGATTAACTCAATCGGCCTTGGGGTGGTGGTGATGATCTGCCTTGGGTGTGAGCCAAGCCGCAGACCAAATTGGAACTGGTCAAACGTTTCTCGCGCGTATCGCCATTTGGCTATCTCATCGAGCCAGCCTGCGGAGTGTTGCGGGCCTCGAAGTTGGTCAGGCTCAACCGCATTATAGGTGAACGCCTTTGCTCCGTTGTAAAACTCAACGCTTCTTGTTGATTTCGTATAAACAGGGCGCTCATGCTTAGGAAAGATGCGCAGAAGTTCCGCAACCATCACGTCACGAGCATCAGCTGCAGTTTCAGCGACAAGCGCTATTCTGTCAGCCGTGTTGTTTTCTACCTGTTCCTTGACCCATTCGGCCCCTGTTCGGGTTTTCCCCCAGCCACGACCCGCGAGGCATAGCCATATATCCCATTCTCCATCCGGTGCGATCTGGTCCGGCCTCGCCAGAAAGCCGCGCCAATCGTAAAGAAGGGCCTCGGCCTCCGCATCGGAGAGTTTTGATAGCGCCTGCGCCCGCTCATCGGGGGGGAGGTTAGCTATCTGTTCCGCTACGCTCTGCAATATTCTCTAAGAATGAAGCCAGCTTTGCTGCGCCTTGCCCCACTTCTTCCGTTTTGATTGCGCCGCCGTCTTTGCCGGTAATCTCGTGCCTTGATGCTTTTGGAGCTTCTAACCCGAATAGCTTCACTTTCCCCGAAATGGCTCCGACCATCGCTGAAGGGTTCTTTTCCTGCTCTGCCAATGACCTTGCGGCTTCGTATTCCGCGCTTGCTTGGAGAACGTTGTAAATCGCAAGTTCTGACGCCTGCTCTCTGAGGGCATTTAGCTTTAGGGCTATTTTAGGGTTATCAAGAAGCTGACAGGCCTCAACGTATATCCATGAATCGCGGGCGTTTTCCTCCACATCATAAGCGCGACGATATGCTTCCCCCGCGTTCCCTGTCTCAAAATAAGCGAGCGCGAATGCCTCTTGCTTTTCGGTCAGTTTATCTCGCTTAGACATATGCAATCACCTGCCCTTGTGGGCTGGCCTTTCGCTTGTTGTGTTGTTTTTGACCGCATCCCTACATTCGCCGCTCAAACATGCACTTTGTCGGCACGGCGTTAACTCTGTGTGAAAGCATGTGGGTTAGAGAAGCGCGGCCGGGCTTCTAAGAGAGGATGCCGACTGAATTAGAAGGCGGGTGATCAATCCCGCTGCCCTTGGTAGGGTCTTGAGATAATCCAAGCGCCCGACCGGGCAATTCCCAATCCCAAGCGCCTGAATCAAAAAAGGCGCAACTGTTTCCGCCGCGCCTGTTCCGTTGATTATATTAAAAACACGTTTTAGAAGTTCCGTCAATATGTTGTGCGCTTTTGCTTTCCAACGTCCAAATGCGGCGCTTCGGACTAATCCAACGCCTCCGCTAAAATCTCAAGGCCCGCTGAAAGGTGTTGCGCGTAACGCTCCCGCGCCCTGCCTTTGACGTTGATTGGCTCGTTGTCGATCACCACCCGATCAATGAACACACGATAGTTTTGCGGGATGTGCTTTGCAATCGCGTGATATTTTGACTGCCGATCGATTGTAACCGAGATATTGGCGTCAGGCTTTGGAGTGCTATCAACCTGCACCGCCTTGATTGCGTCAGGGCCGCGCATTGTGGCTTCAAACGCTTTCTGTAGGCTGTCACCCGCTGCAAAGGCCCGCTTGGATATTTCCCCGCGCTTGTAGTAGACCTCAAGCCAGCATACGCGCCGGGCCCGCTTTACGCCGTTGGGGTTTACGCGGTTGCCCTTATCGTCGAACCAAACAGCATCTTCAACGATAATGCGCTCCTGCGCCGCTGGTGATTTTAAGCCGAGATCCGATAGCGTCACCTTGCCCTCTAGCCCTGCAAGCGAAACCTCTTTTCGGGCTTGGATGCGATAGCCCGATGATTTTTTGATGCGCTTTTTTTTACGCTTTGCCATTTACTGCCCCTTTGCCTTTGAGATTTCAGCCCGAACCGCCACAAGCCGTTTTTCTTCTTCGGCCTTGTCGCAGGCTATTCTCGCCTCGTTTGCTTGGGCGAGGATTTCGTTTATTTCGCGTTTGTCTTTGTCGGTTAAGCCGGGAAGCGTCCATTTTGCAAAGTCGCTCTGGTCAACGAAAATTAATTGTTCATTCAATCGCTGATATTCTTCTGCGCGCAAAAGTGCGACAACCTGCCCGAAAACCGACAATTCCAATATTCTTGATGGTTGTGGGGCCTCTGCAATTAGCCACCCATCCGGCAAAAAATCATTAAGTGTCAGGCTGACAGATAATAAGTCTGGGTAGATAACCACCGCATTTGCTCTTTCCTGCTCCGCCCTTGATCGCGCTCTATCTTCTTTTGCTTTTGCTGACTTGCTTGAAAGAAATGCAAACATAGCGCTCACCGCCTCACTGCTCGGTAAAGTCTCGTATCAACTGCGAAGCCTTTGCTTTTCACGCCCTCTTGCTCAACAAGGCCCGCGTCAATCATGCGGCTGATGTGGCCTGACACACCGCGCGGGTCCATGTCGATTTGGTTTGCGATACTGCGCACCGTGGCCCGTCCGTCCCGCTTGAGAACGTCTAGGATTTGGATGCGAGCTGCCGAGGGCTTTTGATCGCCTACGATTTTCGGATACCAAGAGCGCGGGCGCTTGGGCGCTGATTTCTTCATCCTCGCGCCTATCTCTGCCTCGAATAGCGTTGAGGTGTGGGCTTCCATGCGAAAAGCGTTTTCGATGATATATTCCAGTTTACTCATGGCTGTCCTGCCCCTGTGTTTTCTCCGAACCGTCCAGCGTGAAGCGAGCCGCGAAGGGCTGCTTCTTTGCTGAAATAGGGCGGCATAGTTCTTCGATGCTGGCTGCATCAATCTCGCGATCGCGTAGTGGCGTGTATCCTGTCTGTGGGGTCATACGCGCACCTCTGGGGATTGCTTCTCTTGCTTGTGGCGCGTGCGGTATTTTGTGAGGTTTTCCTTTTGTGTTCCCCAAAGTAGATTTTCGGGCCGATTGTTGTGTGCGTTTTCGTCAATGTGGATTACAACGGCGTCATTGAAGGGCTTAACTCCATGAAACGCCTCACATACAAGCTGGTGAACTTTCCGGGGAGATTGTCGAGCATTCTCCCCCTCACGACGAACCATAATAATACGGTATGTATGTTTCGCAGTTCGATGCTCTCTCGATATTTGCCCATAACGAGGCTTTGGAAAGTACGCGCGGAATCCTCCGTTACTCATCGGTGCATAACTCGGCGGTAATAAAATGCGGCCCTCGCTGCTAGCTAAAACCCCATATTCAGAGGGAACAGGCTTCCAGACTTCCCCCTTAAAAGATGAATGTTGTTGTGAATCGGGCAACATTTGGGTTACCAGTTTTGTGGACATAATCGGCCCTCCAACGGCTATTGTGTCTAGGTGAACGGGGGCGCTTCCAACACTTCCCGTTCACCACATTTTAGCATTAAGTCCTTGTTTTAACAAATCAAAATGGAATAGCATCCTCGATACCGCTGTACCCACCAGCGGGCGCGCTGCCTTGCTGCTGGCCTTGGTTGCTGCCCTGTGATCCGCCGCCTTGGAATGTCAGTTCGTTCACGCTCATTCCGAGATATGCCTTGCCGTTATGCTCGCGAACCGTGGGGCGACCTTCCAGCGTCAGCTTGATGCCTTTCTTGATGTGGTTTTCGAGGCTCTCGGCGCGCTTGCCCCATACCGAACAGTCAATCCACGTCGTCTCGCGCTTGTTGCCGTTCTTGTCCTTGCCGTTATCCACGGCCACCGAGAAACCAAGAACCGCGTCACCGTTCTGTGTTCTGCGCAATTCGGCGTCTTTCCCAACGTTTCCTGCGATGATTAGTTTTTGCACGTCAATTCCTTCTCTCTTTGCAAAAGTGCTGTTTTGATTTCTGGGTCTGTTCGATACCCGTCCGCTAAGTCGTCGCGGATTTGCCGGAGCGTCTTGACTGACGGAGCGCGGGCTATGCGGGTGATTAGGTATGAATGGCCGTGTGGGGTCATTGGCCCGTTCCTCGGTCGCGGCTGGTGATACCCATGCGATGAAGCCCTGAGCGCACCGCCTGATATGACACGCCGAAAAGGTCGGAGATTTGCCGAACGGTTAAACCGTCATTTACGAACTTGTCGTAATAGGCTTGCTTGCGGGTTTGATAGTTTCCGAATGACGCCATTTTCTGAACCTCAAGGCTTTTCTCTGCGATGCTGAACGCCTCATTTAGAGCAGCCTCGACGCTTTCGGGTGTTGCTGTGTCGGCTGTAATCATTTCGCCCTCGTTGATTTGAAAACCGGCTTACGCTCTGGAGCCGCCATGCAAATCATGTCGTGAACCTCTTTTGCGTAATCGGCGTCAGTCATTCGGCATTTCACCGCTGCCAGCCCGTGCAGAACTGTGGTGTGGTCGCGGTTGCCGATGTGCCGCCCGATTTGTCGAAGGCTTAGGCCCGTTGCCTTCTTTGCGATGAAAAATGCCTCTTGCCGAGCGTGAGCCACAGGGCGCTTGCGTTTAGTCGATCGAAGGTCATTCGCAGGAATGCCGCGATATTCCGCCACGGCTTCGATGATTTCGCGGGTGGTGGTCATTGCTCGCCCCCTGCTTGCTTGACGGATTCCGCGTGGTTGCGAGGAGCGCGTTTGAGAAAGCTGTTTAGAATTTCCTCGGTCTTTGCCTTCTGCTCTGGCGTCACGGTTTCCGGTTCTGGTGCCGGTTGCGTAGCCTTCGGTAGCATGCGCAGCTTCCGACCACGGTTTGCCACGATGCGCTTTGCAACAACTTCCTCGTTGGTCGCATCCTTCGGCTTGTCAGCTTGAATTTGTTTGATCGCCGTTTGAATTTCTTCGAGTGAATAATCTTTCAGCGCTTCCATCCAATCCGAAACAAGGCGGTCTTTCAGCGCGTCAGACATTTGCGACCATCCGAAGCGGTCAATCTTTGAAGAAACGACTTCCAACTCAAGCGCCACCATGGCCTTGTGCTTCGCTAAGTCCTGCAAGCCGAGCGATGCGCTCAAGGGCTGGATCGCTTCGAGATACGCTTCTCGCGTTTTGGGTTGTGCTTTTGCGGGCAAATTCATTTCGGCCCCCTCCGGTTAGAGTTGAAAAGTAAGGACTGGCGAACCAATTGCGCCACGCTGCGTCCCAATTTTTGTAAGTCCGGCCATTGGCCAAAGCGTTGTCTTTGAACTTCTGAAACTGCGCTTCGATTTCTTGCCGAGAATGGCCGTGCTTTTCGACTAACTCGAAATGCTTTTCGGTAATGACTGCATCCTCAGGAATGGAAGTGGCTCTAGTCGCCGCAGCTTTCTTAGAAACTTTAGTTTCTTCTTTATGTGGTTCATGGATGGTTAAAGGATGGTTTGGGTGCATCTCCTGCACCCCTTGGGGTGAATCTCCTGCACCCGTCGGGTGAATCTCCTGCACGGGTGAATCTCCTGCACGGGTCGATTTTAGGGCTGAAAGAGCCGCAAGATTGATGCGATATTCCTTCGTGAAACCGTTCTTGCACTTGCGGATTCCTGTCTCTGAAATGATGCCCATTTCGATCATCTGAGTTATGGCATTTTGAACGGTACGCTTTGACATTTCCAAGTCAGCGGCCATATGAGATTTGCTAGTCCAAATCCCCGAACCATCATCGCTTGCGCAGTCGGCCATGAACATCAGAACGATTTTCCGAGTTGGGGAGCCGAGAACCTTTTGCCGCGCCATGCCTGTAACCACATTGCTCATTGCAGCACCTGCGCATCAGATAAGTCCTGATCTGCGTTTTCTATTCGCGCTTGATCGGCATATTTCTTCAAGTATCGCTCCACGGCGGGCTTTATCTCGTCCGCTGTGAGTTCGTATACGGCCTCAGTGATTTGATGAATCTTAAGGTCCGTTTCCTTAACGGATGGGTAGACATTCGCTACGTCGAGAACCTCCCAACTTTCAGCGATGATATGATTTGGCATATATTCAGAAACAAGTTCCTCAACCTGCTCTGTAAGCGCATTAGTTACGTGCCTCTTAGCATCAGAAACGGAAACGTTAAAAAATTCTCTGCTGTAGTTAACCCTCTGATCGCAAAGGCAATTATGCACCATTTCTTCTAGCTGGTGGCAATCGGGCGACGAGAATTGAGCTTCAATTACAAACGGAACGGGAACGCCGATTGAGTACAGTTCGTTAGCCCTAGACTCGACTTCCCGTGTCGTCTTGCCGATCTTAACAAGTCCGGGCATTGATGGATTACTGAGAACGTAAACAAAACCTTTACTCACGACTGCACCCCAATCCGGTATTCGGCCACGCGCTTGGCATCATCAACGGCGGCTAGAACGCTACGGCGCAGCGCGGCGCGGGTTGGCTCCTCACCACGCTCAATGATGTTTTCAATGGCGCTAGATACCGCGTTAGGGCTTGCCTTTTCAGCGTCCCTGAACTTGCGAGCCTCGTGGATTTCATCGCGGCGCAAACCAAGGTCGTTGGCGGATACAACGACCTCGTGCTGGTTTGCTCCGGCTTTCGCCACCTCGCCCCGCTCCTGCGCGGCATCATACTCATCAGCGAGCCGGATTTCAGCGCGTGCGCGAATAGATAGCGCGTGGCCTTGTGCGCGGTGAACCTCTGAAATAATGCTGTCGTGCGCTTGCTTAGCCTTTGCTATGCGACCTGCACTCTTTGCTGCATCATAAGCGGTGCGTGCAAAGTCACGGGCTTCAAGCACCTCTGCGCTGGTTCTGGCGCTGTCTAGAGCTTGTGTGGCCTTGTCGATCAAAGCAGGGAGTGTTTCCGTTGGGATTACTGCTGGCGCGTTCATTGCTCGACCTCGCGTTGATTAATTGAACGTTCTCCCGAAAGTTTTCCGAGACGATGAGCCGCAGACGCGCCCCACCAACGGCCAAGCGCACCAAGGTGCATTGCAACCGTGATTTCTAGTTTGAATACCCACCGTAAAAACCGCATCAGAGAGCCTCGGAGAATGAGCGGATTGCAGCGTCACGGGTTGACGGGTTGGACATAGCCTGACCTACCACCCAGCCTTGCGGGGCGTGGCTTCCTGCCCACCACTTTTCGGCGGTTGTCGGGTCTACTTTGAAAACATGCGCCACATGCGCGGGGCTTTCGAAATTGTCCTGAATGAATTGTTGCCAAACGATTGCAAAATGCTGGCGGTAAGAAAGAACGGCAGAACGCTCGGAAAACTTTCTTGGAGACATACAGATATTTCCCTTCCTATGTTTAGAACGTGGAACGGAAGATTTGTTTTTTATGGATTGGGAGGAGGCTGGCATTAGCTGGCCTCCTTCTGTGTTTGTGGGGCTTCTGCCCAAGAGGACATGCCAACTGCGCCGCCTGTTGCGACATCGATGCGATAAGCAAGGTCAAGGCTAGGCCGGAGCGTTCCGCGAAGAAGTCGCGAGATGACGCTTTGATAGCTACCAACTTGAGCTGCAAAATCGCGCTGACTAACCCCTTTTTCTTGGAGATAGCCTTCTAGTGTTTGCTGTTTTGATTTGTTTGCCATGCCTTATAGATACATATCATGTATCAATGGGTCAAGACTTAAAATTCACGTGGTGTATTTGATGAGGGTCGCGCTTTGATGCAAGATCACGACATGAATAATTTGTCTCATTACAGAGAGTTGCGCGGCCTAAACCAGCGTGAACTGGCGGAACTGATTAATGTCAGTCAGCCAACGATTCAGCGGGCCGAAACAGAAGACCCTAGCGCCAAACTGGGAACCTATAAGGCATGCGCAGAAGCTTTAGGTGTGACGCTCTCACAGATATTCAGTGATCGAAGTGAAGTTGAAGACCAGGTTTTAACCCTGTTTAAGTCTATACCAGAGGCAAAACGCGACGAAATCTTTACGATTCTTCGCCTTGCTCGGACAGAGCCAACAGAGCCAACCGAATAACCCGGTCAATCTCCTCGTCGGTTAAGTTGGTAATAAAAACCTTCATTTCTTCGTCACTCATACCGTTTCCTCACATTTGGCAGCTTATCAATTTTATTGTGAGGCGCTTCGAGGTGTTCAACCGAGCAGGATTCTCTCACTTGGCAATTAGAACATACAGCGAACACTTGACGCTTGGGAAGCCTTCTAACTGCCAAAATCATGAGATTTCACGCAAGATATTGATTCTGAATGATTGAAAAACAAAATGTGGTGCCGACCTGTGAAGCCGGTTGACGAATCCCGAAAGCGCGGGGAAAGTGCCAAAATGGCAAAAAAGAAACCCCTGTTAGAAAAGATGCGGGACAACCCGCGCGACGATTGGACTATTGCACAAGTCGAAAATCTGTGCGCACAGATGGGGTTGGAAGTTCGCAAACCTAACGGCAGCAGTCACTATGTTGTGTCTAGCCCTGTGTTGCGTGACTCGCTTTGTGTGCCTTATAAGCGCCCAATTAGATCACTATATATTAAGAAGCTTGTGGGCTATATTGATGCTCATATAGAGGTAACAAAGAAAAAGGAGAGCGAAAATGAATGATTATCCAGTCGTTATCCTTCCGCTGGACGACGAAGATGGCGGTGGATATCTCGCCACATACCCCGATCTACCGGGCTGCATGTCTGACGGTGATACCCCTGAAGAAGCCCTTGAGAACGCGAAAGACGCGTTTCAAGCATGGATGGAGGTCCAAACAGATCGAGAAGTAGAGATTCCTGCTCCTGGCTCATCTGCAAACGAGACAGTCGATAAGGTTGGACATCTTCTGGACGCCCTCAAAGCTACGATTGATTATGCGCAGTCGGCTGACAAGCATATTGAAACGCTTGAAGATGTTCTTCAGCAAGCGATTGAAAAGCTACAATCTGATTTGCCTAAGTCTGCGGGCCTTCTAGCAGACCGCGCGAAGGCTACGCGCTTAGCCCCCATCCACTAGGTAATAGAAAACCGCTTAAACTATTTGTAGATTACTATTTAGCCCCGCTTCGGTGGGGTCATTGCTTTTCCATCTTTCGTAAAAGCCTTTCGTACTTTCGTAAACCTTTCGTAAATCTTTCTTACTCTCTTAATTTCCGGCGGCATGACGTGGGCAAAGAAAGCACCTTTATTCACGGGCATCTTTCAAAAAACTCAAGTCTAACTCCGTCATAGAGATGCTACGCTTTTCGCCCATAGTTGCTATTTTCAGTTCCTTCAGAAAACGCGCAACATCAAGAAAATAGTTCGGATATGCGGCCCGCAATGCGTCCACGCTATCCACAGAGACAAGAATTGATTGCTTGCTTTCGGTTGTGTCGATGTATCGCTGATACCCCTCGACACCACGCATAAAAGAAACTTGCGGCTTCACTGAAATATCACCGGTTTCTGCATTCATGTGAACCAGAAAGTAGCTGCTGCTATTTGTCTTTCTGCCCTCAGAGATATTAACAATTTTGCGATACGTTTCTAAATGATTGATCGCGTCCAGCTTGACCGATAGCGCCTTAAGTTCTTCGGTGCGCTCACTTGACGATTGCGGCACGAACTCACTCACCGGCTCGCCCTCAACCTCCGAAAATTGCGCGGACATAAGCTCTAAGAGGCGCAACCAATCCTTACTGCCCTCCCCTGCCTTAAGGTCTTCTCCGCGCATCGAACCGATAGCCTCAACCGCTGTCGCCCAAACGTGTTGCAAACTTGTGCGCACCTGTATTTCTATTTTCTGGCCGTGGTACTTTTCACCCCTGCCACCCCCTTCAAATGCGCAAACCATATGCAAGCAACGATAACCGCCGCGCTTGGGGGATGCGATATAGTCGTTTATTTTCTTGATCGTATCGCGACGATTTCCCTCTGTGTATCTGGCTTCAATCGCCCTCACAGCGTCTATATCATCAACAATCGCCCTAATCCCTGCGAGATCTTGAATTTGCTTTAGAGATATTGAGGTCCGCGCCAACTTCTTCCTGATCGACGCCATTCGCTTGATACGCCCTGCGGTAAGCGCCCCATTGGAAAGCCGGGTTAATCGAGCCTTCTCAATATACATCGGGTAGGCATGGGAATTGCGCCAATTATGAGCAACACGGAATACCTCTACCGCCTCTTCAGTATATGGGAGAGGTTCGCGAAGCATCTTTCCCGCTTCGGCTATTTGTCGGTTTGAATACTCGCGTACAGGATAGCTTGCCAAGTCGTCACCTTCTACATGATGGACAACTTCAGCTTGGCCGTTGGCGCTTTGATTCTTCAATACATTCATGGCCTCTCCTCTCCCCTTTTCTACCACGCCGATTCGAGCGTGTCGAAATATTTGATACACATTATGAATTTTATTGTTGACGCCTAGATACACAACATGTATCAATAACCCAACAGCAACGAACTGCTTGGGAGATAGGCAATGAAACTCAACACGCTTTACTTCGTCGTTACAGACTACGGCAAAAACGGTATCGGCAACGCTGGCGATGCAACCGCAGACCGCGACCTTGCATATAGCAATTACTGCGATGCTATCGGCGACGATCAGCCAGCCCGCGCATTCATGATGCAGTTTGATATTGGCAACAGCGAGTTGGAAATCACCCGCGAAATCACAAGCGATTTCCGCGACGAGTACGTTTACGAGTGCATCGACCGCGACCTGCCGATCAGCAACATCATTGGGGAGGCCGCGTAATGGCTAAAGCTATTAAGGGCTTCAACTCCGATCTTACGTGCCGTGATTTTCAGTACGAAGTCGGCAAGACATACGAGCACAAGGGCGAGATTAAACCATGCGAAAGCGGCTTTCATGCTTGCGCAGAAGATAGTCCTTTCGCTGTTTGGGGTTACTACCCGCCAATTTCAGAAAACGGAGAGCTTACACGATATTGCGAAGTCACTCTAGGCGAAGTTAAGACTGAAGGTGATAAGCTGGTATCCGCCTCAATCACGGTTGACGTAGAAATTTCACTATCAGATTTCGTGAAGCGTTCAGTTGCCGTGTTGAAGAGTTTGATTTCGGCGCACGCTGCAACCACGGGCTACGGGGCGCACGCTGCAACCACGGGCAGAAGGGCCCACGCTGCAACCACGGGCTACGGGGCGCACGCTGCAACCACGGTCTACGAGGCGCACGCTGCAACCACGGGCAGAAGGGCCCACGCTGCAACCACGGGCTACGGGGCGCACGCTGCAACCACGGTCTACGAGGCGCACGCTGCAACCACGGGCACAAGGGCCCACGCTGCAACCACGGGCTACGGGGCGCACGCTGCAACCACGGGCAGAATGGCCCACGCTGCAACCGCGGGCTACGGGGCGCACGCTGCAACCACGGGCTACGGGGCGCACGCTGCAACCACGGACACAAGGGCCCACGCTGCAACCACGGGCTACGGGGCGCACGCTGCAACCACGGGCTACGGGGCCCACGCTGCAACCACGGGCTACGGGGCGCACGCTGCAACCACGGGCTACGGGGCGCACGCTGCAACCACGGGCGACCAATCAACCGCAATGGCTGCGGGGGTAGGCAGTAAGGTTAAGGCGCAAAGCGGAGGTCTGTTTGCTCAAGAGTGGGCAGGCGGAAAGATCGTAAGTAACGCCTGCGGTATCGTTGGAAAAGACGGTATCGAGCCTGATACTTGGTACGTCTGCAAAGGCGGAGTTCTTGTGAGGGATGACCAATGACCCCGCAAAACCACAAACCAACACCCGAAATTCTGCGAGCCGAGTTTCCTCCCACTCACGTAACTAGTGAAATTGTTTGTTCAGTACACTCGCGGAATGGCGCTGGCAATCCGGCCACGCCAAACGCCTCCGAGGGGTTTATCCCCCTATCCTACCAGCCCCTCGGAGGCCCAAAAATTCCCGCACGATTTAACCGATTTGGGCGCTTGCACGAGGAGTTAAATCGACGCCAGCGCAACCGAAGGATTGCAGCCGTTGCGAAGTGGGTTTGCGCCCTAATCGCCGCCGCTCTGATCGGAACATTCATCGGCTCAATCGCAACAAAAGCAATTGCACAGGCCGCATATGACGCGGCGCAATATGAAAGGTTTTCACAATGAGCAAGGTCGCCAAGATAGACACCGCTGAAACGCTTCCCGCTGACCCAATGGTTAGCATGATTGAGCGCGTTGCATTGGACCCAAGCAGCGACTTGGCCAAGCTGGAAAAAATGCTGGACATGAAAGAGCGGCACGAAGCAGCCGAAGCGCGAGCAGCGTTTGCCGCGGCGTTCTCTAAAGCAACCGCGGAACTGCCAACAATCCCGCTTAACGGCAAGGGCCACAATAACAAGCCCTACGCCACGCTTGAAGATATCACCAAACTGACGCGCCCCGTCCTTTCGGAAAACGGCTTGGCGCTCACCTTTGCAATTGATGTTGGCACTGACGTGGTTGTTACCGCGAAACTCATGCATAAATCGGGCCACGTTGAAACAACAAGCATTGCATTGCCGCGCGACACGGGCGGAGCAAAAAACGCCGTTCAATCGGTTGGCTCAAGCCAGACATACGGCCAGCGATACACCGCACAGGCTATTCTAGGGCTATCCCTTGGGAATGACGTTGAAGACGATGGACGGGCCACAGGAGCGCCCGTCGATAGCGCCCCCAAAAAGCAATACTCTTGGGCTGCAACCATCACCGATGAACTGCCCGAAAATGCCACGCCGCAGGAAAAGGCCGAAGCTGTAGCAAACGCCCTCGTTGCGCAATTCAAGAGGATGAAAGGCGAGCGCCAGATTTCCAACGAATGGGACCGCCGCGCGTCTATCATTGAGGGGCTAGAAGAACGCTTTCCTGAACTGCACATGAAGGTGATTGACGCCTACGAATTGCGGCTGATGGAAATTAAGGACGGGGCGGGTCAATGACCGTTCCAACCGTCATACTGCCCCGCGATAACCAGAGGGCGCACCATTGGGTTGATAACGCCCCTGCTGGCGTCGTGGTGAAGTTCTACAAGCCAAAGCGCACCATCCCGCAGAACGATCGCATGTGGGCCATGCTCACCGATGTGGCATCACAGGCAACGCACAACGGGCAGAAGTATTCGCCCGATCAATGGAAGTGCCTTTTCATGGATGCTTGCGGCCATGAGGTCGCCTTTATGCAAGGGCTTTCGGGCGATTGGTTTCCGGCTGGCTTCAAGTCCTCGAAACTCAACAAAGAGCAAATGGGCGAGTTGATGGATTTCATTGAAGCTTGGGCCGCGCAAAACGGCGTAACTTTGAAAGACCCGACACAATGAGCAATCTTGCCAACCTTCCCCCGCTTGGGCTGAAAGAGCCAAAGCAATCCAAAGACAAAGCCCGGCTTGCTGCCGTTGCTGAGTTGGATTGCTGCATTTGCCTTGAATACGGAATGCCGCAAAACAGCCCGACACAAGTGCATCATTGCATTATGGGCCGTCACAGTACCAGACGCGCCCCGGACAGCATGACAATCCCGCTCTGCGAAGGCCACCACCTCGGAATGTTTGACGCGAGCAAGGTTGCCATTCACCGCGAGCCTAAATCATGGCGGGAAAGCTACGGCGCCGACACCGATTGGATTTCATGGACCGAAGAACGGCTAGCAAGAGATACGCACATCGCAAACCTGTGCCGGCGAATAGAGTTTAACGCCAATCAGGTTCAGGCCGAACGCGCATTGACCGCAGAGCGTCACCTTGTCGCGCTGGCGATATTCACGGCCATAATCACCATTCTAATTTTCTTGAGGGCAATCGCATGACCCGCGCAAACGGATTTTACTGGATACGCATCAAAGACGAATACGACCTAATCCCCGCTCAATTTTTTGACGGTAGCTGGAAGATGTTCGGAACGCCATGCGACTTCAAAGATGATTTTTTTTGCAGAAATTGGCGCGGCTATCGAAGCGCCCAAAGTATTAACGGAGGAACAACAATGAAACGCATTTTTGCACTAGCCGCGTTACTGGCAACACCAGCCGCCGCCGAGATCCACCCAATCGCCACCTATAAAGCATGGGACGTTTCTTATGCAGATGTGGATTCTGGCGAAGGCTGCTCCATGTCCAGCATGAATAATAGCGGCCACTCGCTCGACTTCGTTGTTTGGGATGATGAATCGCTCCAAATGTACGTTTTTTTCAATGCCGAATACGACCTTTGGTTTGACGAGATTTTCGACGCGAATTTCGAAATCGATCGTTCAGAATGGACGCTTTATGATGCCCATTGGGACCAAAGTTCTATGGCGTTCACATTCCCAACAATAGAAGCCGACGACACAACCGAGTTCTTTAAAGACTTGGTGAACGGCAACGCAATCACGCTCAACGATGCTGACGGCGGGAAAGTTACCGGCTGGTCACTCGCTGGCTCGCGGGCTGCGTTCAAAGAAATGTTTGAATGCGCTGCGAAGTTGGGAGGGCTGAAGTCATGACTGACCTAAGCAAACTGTCCGAGAGCGATGCCGTGTCTTTCGCGGTCGTCGAGGAAATCAGAGATCAAGCAGAAGGTTGTTGGGAGCCGACAATTCGAGGCGCAACAGAAATTGCTAAAGCGGTTTTGGTCGCTGCTGTCCGCGCAGGTGATCTGGTGGAGAAAGACCAGTGCCGCCCCGTCAAGGTGAAGCCGTTGGAATGGGTGCCTAACCCCGACGACGATTTCAGTGTAATATCGACCGTCCTTGGGGTGAAGTACGAAGCGGGTGTTGACGTATACGGCGACGTTTACTGGGGTTTCTGGCGCGATGTGTCCAAGCCGGTCTTTGACGTAGACGGCGACCTGTCCGACGCCGAAGCCGCCGCCCAAGCGCACCACGAAGCCGATATTCGTGCGCGTCTGGAGCCTGACCCCGAAACCGAGCGCCTTCTTAAAGAACGCGCCGAATACCGCCTGAAATACGGGCCGCTGAAAGGGGGTGCGTGATGCAACCTATTCGCTGGAGCGATAACGATAAATATTTTGGCCCGTTCACCCTCTCAAAGAACGGAGGCTACAAACACATCTGCGCCATTCTCGATTCTGGGGACGGAGATGAATACACAGGGTGCCGCCTAAGAGTTAGCCTGTTTGGCTATACCTTCATTACGGCTCTCCCACAGATCATTAAACCTTGGCGGAAATGGGTGGATACATCTCATTACGATTGGAGTGATAACCCGCAGGGCGGTTACTGGTACACAGGAAGCCGAGCCTACGGTATCCATATAAGCGACGGCCACCTCGACGTATCTCTTGGGCGCGTAACCCACGAC
Source organism: Halocynthiibacter sp. C4 (assembly GCF_028823805.1). Taxonomy (NCBI): domain Bacteria; kingdom Pseudomonadati; phylum Pseudomonadota; class Alphaproteobacteria; order Rhodobacterales; family Paracoccaceae; genus Halocynthiibacter; species Halocynthiibacter sp. C4. The sequence goes on from NZ_JAPEIE010000002.1 coordinate 773,513, forward strand.
AGCAACACAGAGCAGCGATGGGGTTGCTTTCTGCCTTGGACGCAATGGCGGTTTATATCCAACCGCTATTACGATGCCGAGGGTGCGCTTGCCTATACAGACACCCATGTTGGCTCACGTCCCATCGAAGACTATCGAGAGCATCGGAAGAAGCAAGAAGCTGTCTCGACAGTAGACTTCATCTTCGATGATTTTGATGGGGAAAGGCTGACCGCAAAAACACGTATCGAAGAGTACGAACACAAGTTCGGAACTGGCTGGTTTAAGTGGCTATCCCTCTTCCGCAAGCGCCGCATCGTCCGCTCCCTAGATATTCGCTTTTCAAGCGAGACAGGGGAGCGCAAAGGGTCATGGAAAGGCGGCACGGTCGGGCATGGGATTACTATGATCGCAGGGGAGGATCATGAAGCTGCTTTCCACCGTTATTGCGATGAACATGGCATGACGTTCATCGGGCCAACTACCCCCAAGGAGCCGACATGAATCCGCATAAATCCCACTTGAAACAAGGTCAGCGCCTTGAGGCTGTTTGGGGTCCGCAGAACCAAGAAGGTCAAATCGGATACTCCGTGAACCTCAACGAGAATGTTGAAGCTATAACGGTATCCCAACTTGCTGGCCCAATGGGCTGGTATGACGTGGCTGTTGTCACGTTCCATGATGGGCAGAACTCCGAACTCTTCCCGCTTCATATGATGGAGCAAATCGACTTCTACGCGGGGGGAGCCAACATGACCACCGAATGCGTATGCCCGAACTGCCGACAATTATTTCAATCCTCGTCGCTCTCGCGTGTGGCCGACTATTGCTCGGAATGCTGGGATGCATGGAGACAAGGTAATGGCTCATTCGAGAGGCGCGCGAAAGACGCCACCATAAAGCAACTGGTGGAAGCGCTGAAAGCCAAAGTCGAGCAGCTTGAAAAAGAAAACGACCTGCTTAGGCGGCAGATCAAGCACGTCGAGACCACATGGCACGGCTTGGCGGGTCATATGGAACTGGCGTTGTATAAAGGAGGCGATGATGGGTAAAATTCACGGGCTTACAGAGGCCGAAATATCCCGCGTCATTCGCGCTGCCAAAAAAGAGGGGTGCCACGCCGTTGAAGTGGTAAAAGGGAAAAGCCGCGTTATCGTGCCCCTTAAGGTAACATTTCCCGGAACCGAAACCAAAGGAGAAGCAAGCGAATGGGACGAGGCAATCGTAAGGGCGTCAAACTTAAGCACCTGAACCGCTCCGGCGAATGGCCTAGTGGCAACCCTCGCTATTACTTCCGACCCAAAGGTGAAAAGGGGAAGCCCCTACCCGATTTGCCGATGGAACACCCTGATTTTCTCAAAGCATATGCCCTGCTTGCCAAGCTGCCAGCCTCACCCACGCTAATGGGCATTGAAGGCACAACCGCCGATGCAATCGACCGCTATTTGCGCTCCGACAACTTCAACGCGCTGGCTCCATCAAGTCAGCAGTTATGGCGTAGAATCAGCCTGAAACTGCGCGAAGCATATGGACACGCCCCGCTAACAGGTCTGCAATCGCAGCACATCCGCGCAGACATATCTAAATTCACACCGCACCCCGCAAACAGCCGGTTGAAGGTTTGGCGCTCACTTTGCGCTTACTGGCATGAGTTCGGCCTTATTCCGACAAATCCCGCAATTGAGGTTAGAAAGCGCAAAGCCGCTAAATCAACGGGGTTTAAGGCTTGGACGCACGACGATGTTAGAACATTCCGCGCTTACTGGCCGATAGATTCGCAAGAGCGTGTTGCCTTTGAAGTTCTCTATCGCTCATGTGCGGCTATCAGTGACGCCGTGGCGCTTGGCCCAAATATGGTTGAAGATGGTTGGCTAACCTACACCCGCAAGAAGTCTCACAGCATGGCCACAGCGCCCTTTAGCGGCCTTGTAGCCCCTGAATGGTTCGACTGGACCGACGACCTAGAACGCGCCCTAGCAGCGCAGACAAAACGCCACTTCTCGCTTTTCATCTGCACCACCCACGGCAAGCCCCGATCACACAAAGCCGCTGCAAGCTGGTTTTCCCGCGCATGCACCGCCGCCGGATTGCCGGACCTGTCAGCGCATGGCGTCCGCAAATACCGCGCGTCGATGTTCAAAGAGAATGGCGCAACCCCCGAACAACGCATGGCAATTTTGGGCCACGAAACAAAGACCGAGGCCGACCGCTATTCCAAATCAGCCGACCTGCGCAAAGTGATAACGAATGGGTGAAAGTTCCAACTAGTTCCAACTTTGCAAAATAAACGCAACAAAATCAGATGCTTATATAGGTAGTGGCGATCCCGGGAGGACTCGAACCCCCAACCCCCTGATTAGAAGTCAGGTGCTCTATCCAGTTGAGCTACGGGACCGTAGTTCTGTTTGTATTGGCTGCCACTTAGCAGCCGAAAATCGTTAATGTGTCCAGACACCGCGACGGTTGGTGGCAAAATTCTCGCCATAGCCGCCCTGACGGATCACAGGTTTACGGTTTTTCGGCTCCATCACAACAGCTTCGAGCCCATTATCTTCAGCATAAGCAAGCGCGGCTTCCTTGCTGTCGAATTTCAGGCGCACTTGGCTCTGCGTGTCATTCGAGCTCGTCCACCCCATCAGCGGATCAACCGAACGGGCCGAGGCAGGCGCAAACTCAAGCACCCAGGTCTTGGTTTTGCCCATGCCGGATTGCATGGCGTTTCGTGCTGGCTGATAAATACGGGCGCGCATTGCGATCTCCTTAAAACCTTGGCGTCGTTATGGCAAAGATTCTGCGCCGATGGCAAGCCCAAGAAAGCAGACGAAGCGCCGCATCTGTCGAAATTTACTAAGAAAGCCCCCAAACTGGAGACGTAAATTTGGCTGCCGACCAGCCCTTGGAGTGAGGGGTGGGGTGGGTGGTGCGGGCAGGTCGGCAGCCGGCCTGCTGTTTACCAGTTCAGTCTAGGGCCGAACAAACCGCAAACACAAAGGGAAATCGCACTTAAGCTGATTGTTTATAGTTAAAACTCTCCCTAAAGCAGAAAGCATCCATTAACTTCTCGCTCAGAGTCGGTCGCGCCCCTTGAAGAAGAACAAAAAGTGATCAAATCTAACCGGATAAGGATTCGCCAATGACCGCACCCGTGACAAAACCTGCCCCGATCCGCCGCGAGAAACTCGAAGGCGGCAAGCGCTTTGTAATGAACACAGAGTTTGAACCAGCGGGCGATCAGCCGACCGCGATCAAAGAGCTCTCCGCAGGCGTAAACGAAGGTGACCGAAATCAGGTTCTGCTTGGTGCGACGGGTACGGGTAAAACCTTCACAATGGCCAAGGTCATCGAAGAAACCCAACGCCCCGCGATTATCCTTGCCCCCAACAAAACGCTCGCCGCGCAGCTTTATGGCGAGTTCAAAGGCTTCTTTCCGGACAACGCCGTCGAGTATTTCGTGTCTTTCTATGATTATTATCAGCCCGAAGCCTATGTGCCCCGTTCTGATACATTCATCGAGAAAGAAAGCCAGATCAACGAACAGATCGATCGCATGCGCCACAGTGCGACGCGCGCCCTGCTCGAACGGGATGATGTTATAATTATTGCTTCCGTTTCATGCATTTACGGTATCGGCTCGCCCGAGACTTATAATGAGATGACGCAGGATTTGATTGCGGGCGAAACTTATGACCAGCGTGAGATCATGGCTGGTTTCGTCGCGCAACAATATCGCCGTAACGATAACGCCTTTTCGCGCGGTACATTCCGTGTCCGGGGCGACAGTCTCGAAATCTGGCCAAGCCACCTCGAAGATCGCGGATGGCGTCTCTCGTTCTTTGGTGATGAGCTAGAAGCGATTACGGAGTTTGACACCCTCACAGGCGAGCGCACCGACGTTCTTGAAAAGGTCCGTGTCTATGCGAACTCCCACTACGTGACCCCGCGCCCGACCCTGCTTCAGGCGATCCAGTCGATTAAGGCCGAGCTCACGGTCCGGCTCAAACAGCTTGAAGACGAGGGCAAACTTCTTGAGGCCCAGCGTCTTGAACAACGCACCCGATTTGATCTCGAGATGCTGGAGGCACAAGGGTTCTGCAACGGGATCGAGAACTATTCTCGCTACCTGACCGGCCGCGCCCCCGGCGAACCGCCCCCCACTCTGTTTGAATACATCCCCGACAACGCCATCGTCTTTGCCGATGAGAGCCATGTGTCCGTGCCGCAGATCGGCGGGATGTTCAAAGGCGACTACCGCCGTAAATTCACCCTCGCGGAACACGGCTTCCGCTTGCCCTCCTGTATGGATAACCGCCCTCTCAAGTTCGAGGAATGGGATGCCATGCGGAGCCAGACGATTTTCGTTTCTGCCACCCCCAAGGACTGGGAGCTTGAGCAATCCGGCGGTGTATTTGCCGAACAGGTTATCCGCCCGACAGGCCTTCTTGACCCTGTGATCGAAGTGCGTCCGGTCGAGATGCAAGTGGATGATTTGCTTGATGAAGTGCGCCGCGTAACCGAAAACGGTTTCCGCACGCTGGTTACGACACTAACCAAACGCATGGCAGAGGACCTTACCGAGTACTTGCACGAGCAGGGCATCAAAGTGCGCTATATGCACAGCGATATCGACACGCTTGAACGCATCGAAATCCTGCGTGATCTGCGGCTCGGCGCGTTTGATGTTCTGATCGGGATTAACCTTTTGCGAGAGGGGCTGGATATCCCTGAATGTGGGCTAGTTGCTATTCTCGATGCCGACAAAGAAGGCTTCCTGCGCTCCGAAACCTCGCTCATCCAAACCGTTGGTCGCGCCGCGCGGAATGCTGATGGTCGCGTGATTATGTATGCCGACAAGATTACCGGAAGCATGGAGCGCGCAATCGGCGAGACCAACCGCCGCCGCGAGAAACAGATCGCCTATAACGAGGCAAACGGCATCACGCCGCAAACCGTGCGTAAAAATGTCGAGGATGTATTGTCCGGATTGTACGATGGCGATGTGGATATGAACCGTGTCACCGCCAAGATCGATGCACCCAAAGTTGGCGCAAACCTTGCCGCTCATCTCGAAGCGCTCAAAACCGATATGCGCAAAGCTGCAGAGAACCTTGAGTTTGAAGAAGCCGCGCGCCTGCGCGACGAGGTCAAACGGCTTGAAAGTGTCGAGCTAACTATTGCCGATGATCCGTTGGCACGACAATCCGCCGTTGAAGCTGCCTCGCGGGACGCGGTGAAATCACGAGGGCGCAGCACAGCGGGTAAAGCCGGGACGCGGACGTATCGTGGCAAATCGCAATCAAAATTCTAGTCGGAATTGCTTTCAATCGCGTCGGCACCTATTGTGAATAAACACTTATTCTGACTGTTAGCGGATTTGCACATGAAGCCTTTTATCGCCCTTAGCGCCCTCCTAGCGTTGTCCGCCTGCGCTACGCAACAGCAACGCTGCATTTCTTCAGTGACCGCAAACCAGCGCAACATTGCCCAACTTATCGCGGTCACCGAAGCCAACATCAATCGCGGCTATGGCGTGAATGTCCAGCGCGTGCCCTACACGGTTTATGGCCGCTGCTATGATTCCTATTCGATCCGCTCTTATTCCTGCCCAGAGACATATTACCGAACCGTCACAACTCCGGTCACGGTTGATCTTGATGCAGAAAAGAGGAAGCTCGCGCAGTTGAAACAACGCCTTCCAGAAGAGCAGAAACGCGCTAAAGCTGGTGTTGATCAATGTTTGGCACTTTATCCCGAATAATCAGAATACTGCCGCAACTTCGTACATAACAGGCTCAAAGCTTTTGCAAAGCTCGTTGATCGCGCGATTGCGTTTGCGCATTTCATCGGTACGAAGCATGGCCTGAAAATCTTCGCGCTTTTCCCATTGTGAATAGTTCGCAATACGGGTTTGCGCATCATTTACATGTAGTCCAGCGGCAATAAACCCGGGTTGTTTGCTGATAAAGGAGTCATAGGCATCCGTCAGCGCATCCAACAAATCCTGACAGGTGCCCGGCGTCATTTCAAACGTCGTGACAACGGTTTGCGATGTGGCATCCTTGGTGATCCGAGGCATGGGCAATCTCCTTTTTCAATAGCTTTCCCCTTACCTTACGCCACATTCCCACTATTCCCAAAAGCAAAAGGCCCCTGCGATCACAGGGGCCTTTCCTAAACTTGCTAGGTTGCATTATCCATACGAAGCGTTATCTGCACGCGCCCACGACAGGCCTGCGACCATTTCAGATGAGCTTCACTTTGATCGGCACCTTGCTGAAGCGACACATAGGGAAACTCGTAATGCGCCGTATTGCTTCCGCGCAGAACCTGCTGATCCATCACAAATCCTTCCACGCGGCGCGCCCTTCCGCCGAACGGAAGTTTGCCGTCGGCCGGGATCTCCCATGTCGTTGCATTTGCAGCCTCCGTATGGCGCACCATCAACGGGTTGAAAATCGGCGTATCTACGGAATTGAACGCGTTCCCCTGTACGACCACGTTTCGCGATTTTGACATATCCAATCCAGCGTATGTTTCATCCACACGTTCGATACGTTCAATGTTGCCGTTCAGCGCTCGGAACACATTGCCAGAAAGATTAAACCCATGCAGGTAATGACCGCTGCCATATGGCTTGACCACAATCCAGCTGAACCACGGTGCAACATCATTTACCGTGAAAATATTGCCCGTGATCGTAATGCCTCCGAAGGAATATTGGTTGTTCCAATCTGGCGTGGCATCGTGCTCGTTGGTCATCTCGATAAAGTTGTTATCGATGTAGTTCCCAACCACGGTTGATTTCGGGTTTGGCGTTGTAAAGATCACGCCCGCGCGGCGAACACCATCTGTTTCACCGTCGCCGTGGAACCAGTGGTTGCCGGAAAACAGGTGTCCTGTTCCTGCCCAAACACCAAAGGCAGCAAACAACATAACGCGGTTGTCGCGCATCTTGGTATCGTTTGCGTTGACGTTCATCGCGACCGTCGTGCGGTCCTGTGCACGCATGGGTTGTTCATTCGAGATGAACTGACAACGATCAACCAACATGCCCTGACATCCGCGCCCGTGCGAGGTGATCCCGCGATCTTTGGGTTTGGTGATAAAACAATCCCGCACATGGAATATCAGCCCCTCAGGCGCAAGCAAAATCCCGCTAGAGATGCCGTTACACTGAAATTCGATGTCATCCAGAACGAACTTATCCAGCCCAGAGAACCCACTGAAATCAAGCACATATTTAAACCGGCTGAAGGTATAGCTCTGATTGCTCGCAGCGCCGAAAAGAGGTTGGCTCAAGGTGAGCGTCTGCGCCCCGACATTCACAGATTTCACATAAACCTCACGGCCCACGCCGTTGCCTTCTACCAGCGAACCGGGCTGGATATTCGCGATATTGGCCACATTGGTGAGTTCGGTGGAGGTGCTGGCCGAATAGCTTGCGGTCGAGGTTACAACATCCGTGTCCCATGCAGGGTCCGCAAGAACATTAAACTGCCCGTTCCGAATGACGCGGCGGATGGCATATGTCGAAATGTTGTTGACCACATCCTGCACGTCGATCGGGCGTGTTAACTCAATCCGTCGGCCTTGCAAATCAAGCGATTCATGGTCGGTGAAATTGAAAAGCGCTTGTATCGCCTTCTCAAGCGCCAAAACCTCGTCACCGCCGAACGCATCAACATAACTGCCGAAATCAAAGTTCTTGGTCAGCGAAAGACGCACTTCTTTTGGCGCAGTGACTTGCCCCTGAAACCGCACTGGACTTTCAAACGTAACATTGCTCGCAAGCGCATAAACTCCATCAGGAACAAGCACCTGCCGCCCATTCGCTGCGGCATCGGCGGCGTTAAACGCGGCAGAGTTGTCCGTCACGCCGTCCCCGATTGCGCCATAATCGCGAACATCCACCCAGTCCATCATGTCCCGCAGGAACACATTGGTCACATCGGCGATCTGGATATCATCAATCCGAACGACACCGCCATTTGCCCCCGTTAGGTTCAGGCCGAAATGCCCATAAAGCGCGTCTTGGCCCCATGGCATATCAACACCGTTGCGAGCCCCTGTACCCACAATCGCCGATACCTCAACAACTTCGCCGTACGACGTCAGCGCAACAGATGGACCCGCCTCCACAACGCCCAAAACATGCACGTCGCCCGCGCCACCGGCCCAACCGGCAATTTCAACATTCGGAAGGTTCCCGCTAATGGCCTTCACCCGCGCCTTGATCTGAAGATAGCATCCAGGGTGCAGCGGCGTCTGAACCATTGCGCGCAGCTTCTGCGTTGTTTCTGATTTCAGCAATTCAAGACAACCACCAAAATCCTGATCCGCCGCAACAAAAGCCGCATTGACCGCCCCGTCATAGGTATCAGATCCAACCGTGCCATCCTGTGATGACCATTGATCCAGCCCATTCGAAAATGCTGGCGGCATGAGGAGCAGCCCCTCGGTAATTGCTTTATTCATTGAAATCCCTTTCCACATCCACATGCGGCGCCTCGCCGAATGACGAAAAGAGCGCGCGAAACACAGGAAAGAGAGCTACCAAACAGGCTTTAACAGCCCGCTAGAGTAGCGAACGCAGAAATACGAAAATTGGAACACCGCCTCGGCGGCAATACCTTGAATACTTGTCGGTTAAACCGCGAGCATGGTCGGCTCTACATGAACCACAGCGTTGATTTTCCAGCCCTCATGATCGGGAACCATTTGATAATCCAGCAAATATTCCTCGCCACTCGGCGCAGTAACCATCACGCGCTGCCAAACAGCAAGCCCGTCTGGGCGGTTTTCAAGAAATTCGACCTCGGCAGGATCAAGCACCATTTGATAGCCACTGTTGAGCATGATCGCAAAATTTTCTGGGGTGCCGAAATAGGCTTTGATACCATCAGACGCATACTCAAATGCGGTCCCATAGTCGCGCAGCTTTAGCGCCTCAATCTGTCCTAAAACGGTGGATTCAAGCGCGCCGTCTGGCGAACCCTGCGCTTTAGGGCCGCTTACGACCGACAGGTTCAGCAAAACAGCACCAAGGATTGCAAACAGAAATCTATGCATAATATCCCTCCTACGCTGGTCCTATTTTGAGACCAACGTAGGGGAACTGACAAGTGCTCTTTTTGTTACTCTGCAGAATTGGCAAGTTTCCCCGCCAAACCGTCTTCAATGAGCTTGATCGAATCCTCGACACCATACAGCGCGATAAACCCGCCAAAGCGCGGACCTTGGCTCGCACCAAGCAGCACCTCATAGAGCGCCTTGAACCATTCACGCAAGTTCTCGAAACCATGGTTTTTACCAACGGCGAACACAAGCGACTGAAGGTCTTCTGCACTGTCAAAGCTAAAGTCGGAAAGGTCTGCGTCTTGTCCCATCGCCTCGTTTTTCTTGGCGATCATCGCTTTGGCAACGTCCACATCTTTGAGCGCCGCTGCAAGGTCAGCCAACGCGCCCTGCTCTTGTTCGGTCGCAGCGCGGAACACACGAGCTGGCTTTACAAAATCATTGTAATACCGCACCGCAAACTCTGCCGCAGCATCCATGCCCGGATTGCTTTCCGGCGTTGCATCAGGAGCGTAGCGTTGGATAAAGCCCCACATCTGCGCCTTGTCTTCTGCTGCCGAAACAGAGGCCAGGTTAAGAAGCATCGCAAACGGCACAAGCATATCCGATTCCGGCACATCCGCACCGTGAATATGCCGCACCGGATTGGCGAGTTGCCCCTTCAGGTCCTGATCCGGATAAGCGCGCAGTTGCTGGTGATACTCATCAACCGCCTTCGGAATCACGTCGAAATACAAACGCTTGGCCGTTTTAGGCTTCTGGTACATGAAATATGAAAGGCTCTCTGGCGCCGCATAGGTCAGCCATTCTTCCATCGAAAGGCCATTGCCTTTGGATTTCGAAATCTTCTGGCCAAGCTCGTCATTAAACAACTCATACGTCAGCGTCACAGGAGGAACAGCACCCAGCGCGCGGCAGATCTTGGTTGCCTGCGTCACAGAGTCGATCAAGTCCTTGCCCGACATCTCGTAATCCACGCCCAAAGCAGCCCAGCGCATCGCCCAGTCAGGCTTCCATTGCATTTTGACGTTGCCACCTGTCACTGGAATTTCAACGCGCTCTCCATCGGGCTCGTCGTAAACAACTGTTCCCTTGTCTGCGTTCACCTCGACCATCGGCACCTGAAGCACATGGCCGGTTTTGGGAGAGATCGGCAGGAACGGCGAATAAGTCGCCTGACGCTCTGGGCCTAGGGTCGGCAACATGATCGCCATGATCTTGTCATAGACCTCACAGGCCTTGATCAGTGCCTCATCGAAACGGCCAGACTTGTAGTACTCGGTCGAGCTCGCAAACTCGTAGTCAAACCCGAAGCTATCAAGAAAATCACAGAGCCGCGCATTGTTATGCTGAGCAAAGCCTTCATGCGTGCCAAATGGGTCGCGCACCTGTGTCAGCGGCAGATTGAGGTCTTCTTTCAACTCTTCCTGCATGGGTACGTTGCCCGGAACCTTGCGGAACCCGTCCATGTCATCCGAGAAGCACAAGAGCTTTGTCGGAATGTCGGAAATCATCTCGAACGCACGGCGCACCATGGTTGTGCGCGCAACTTCGCCGAAGGTTCCGATATGGGGCAAACCAGAGGGGCCATAGCCCGTTTGGAACAAAACATATCCCTTCTTCGGCGGCTGCTTTTCATAGCGTTTCAAAACCCGGCGCGCCTCTTCAAAGGGCCAGGCTTTCGAACTCATCGCAGCATCACGCAGATCGGACATGTTTTCACTCTATCTGTTAAACCATGAGGCCCAATGCCCCATGTGCCCTGTCTCCTATTGCGCGCCCCGCCCCACGTCAATATTCTGCATGGGAAAACATGCCTGACCGGAGAGCAAAATGCCGCAATTTCCCCACCCGTGGACCCCTCAAGACAGCCTCGTGGCCATGATGGTCGCAGCATCGGCGAGCGATGAAAACATGCGCACCTCCGAATTGGTGACAATCCAGCGGGTCGTGAACCACCTGCCTGTGTTTGCCGATTTCGATCAGGACCGCATGAGCGTCATCTCGACAACGGTGCTGGAACTCTTCACCGAAGAGGACGGGCTGGACGCGCTCTTTGGCCTTATTCGCGAAAACCTTCCCGAAAAACTCTATGAAACGGCCTATGCGCTCGCGTGCGACGTGGTTGCATCAGACGGGATCATCGGCGAGCAAGAATCGCGAATGCTCGAAGAAATCCGATACGAGCTCAATATTGATCGCCTGCACGCCGCCGCCATCGAACGCGGAAGCCGCGCGCGTCACCAAACGCTCTAGTCTTCGAATGAAAACGCTTAGGCAGGCGTGTCGAACATGGCTGCCCAGCGCACAAGCAATTCCATCTGCATCTTGCGCGAACGGCGCGCCCATGCTTTGCCACCCTGCGGTCTTTCTCGGTCCGCCGGAGCAATCGCAGCGCGTTTTTCCATATCGGCCGTGAATATAGCAAAGGCCAGCTTACGGCCTGATTTCGTGGTGATGTATCCCGCAAGCGCGCTAACAAAATTAAGCGTGCCGGTCTTGGCCCGTACCTTGATGTCACTTTCAGGGATCGGTTGGCCATTCCGATCGGCAAGCTTGATCTCTTTCAACAGTCCCGGAAATACCGGATCATCCTCCGCCGCCACAAGAGCGCGGACCATATCACGGGCCGCAATCCGAGAAGCATCGCCAAGGCCCGAGTGATCCACAAATTCGCAGGTCGTCATATCAAGCGCGTTCTTTGCCCAGACGCTCATACGGTTACCCGACTCCACCAAGGTCTCTACCCGCCCCATTTGCTGGCTTGCGCTCAACCCAACCGTTTCCGCCGTGAGGTTGGTTGAATATTTGAGCATCCCGCGCAGAATATCCGTCAACGGCTCGCTGTAATGTACCGCGATCTCGCGGGTCTCGGGCAAACTGTCGATCACAGCGCCCTTGGGCAAAACAATTCCATGCGCACGCGCCATAGTTGCAAACACATCGGCGGCATAAAGCTCGGGCTTGCGAACCGGTAACCAACGGCTCCCCCCATCACCAAGCGCTGCGCGCGCAACCGTCCAATGCTCCTCCGCTTCGCCCTCTTCATAGGTATAGATCGGCGCAGATCTTGGCTTTACGGCCATATGCGCCATCTGCACCTCTGGGCGATATTTGTCAGAGCGGGCATCCATCGACACCAAATATTCGCCCTGTGCCCGCTTCCATTCAAAATGCACACGGTTGAAATTGAGGTTCATACCAGAGATCGCGGGGTTATAGCCCAAATGATCGGGCTGTCCTGCGTCAATCGACCAGACGAACGGCAAGGCCCCCCCATAAATCAGAAACCGCCCGCGAACCTCTCGAATCCCCTTGTCTTTCAGCGCCTTAGCCAAGTCAGTAAGTGGGTTGGTCGCGAATACCGGGTCGCCGCCACCCGCGAGGATCAAATCCCCCTCCAAGATGCCGTCACGAAGTTCTCCTGTGGCCAGCAATCGCGTTTTGAAACGATGCTCTGGCCCCAGTTGCCGCAGCGCATAAAGCGCCGTAACAGCCTTGGCGACCGATGCGGGCGGCTGTTTTACGAACGGGTTAAAGCCTTCGAGCACACGCCCAGTTTCGGCATCCGCAACAAGAATACTCGCCTCTCCTGAAAACGCAGCATCTCGCAAGACCTGCGACATCGGATTGGCGGCCAACTGCGCCATGCCCTTGGGCTTGATCGGAGGCCGCAACGACGTCGGCGGAGCCCCCGCCAAGGCGATTTCCGCACTGCTCGCAAGCAATGCGCCAAGCACGAAACGTCTTGATAACCTCTGTGTCATAGGTGCATATAACCTTGTGGTTGCGCTCAAAACAAGCGTGCCGGAATCCGGTGCCAAAGAAGTGATGTACCGCACACAGCTTTGAAAGGCGCCAGATGCTCCACCCCGTTCCCCTCATGCTGATCGGTGTCTCATTAATCCCATTGGGTGATGCCATGGGCAAAATATTAATGGAGCAATACGACGCATCCCAAGTGTATGTGGCATGGACCCGTTTCCTCATCGGCACAATCTTGCTTTTGCCCTTTCTTCAGAAACGTCACCTAGATTTCCGCGTATTTTTGAAATGGCAAATCTGGCTACGCAGCCTTTTTCAACTTGCGGCCATTCTCTCAATATTGACCTCATTGAAAACCGAACCGATCGCCAATGTATTCGGGGCATTTTTCGTTGCGCCGATCGTTTCTTACATCATCTCGATCTGGCTTCTGAAGGAGAAAACAACACTTCCGCGGTTCATTCTTCTGCTCTTAGGGTTCTGCGGCGTGTTGCTAGTGGTGAAACCCGGTTTCGGAATGACAACGGGAATGATGTTCGCGGTTCTCGCGGGCCTATTTTATGGAATGTTCCTAACCGCGAACCGATGGCTGAGCGAAATGGCCCTACCGCGTACGCTGCTCCTGTCTCAATTGGTGATCGCCACTACTTTGATGACGCCTTCCGCGCTCTTCTATACTGACTGGCCAGAGCTGACGCCGCCCGTTCTCTGGTTTACCGCGTTCTCGGGGATTGCCTCATTGGTCGGAAATCTTCTTCTGATCACAGCCTATAAGCTTGCGCCTGCGACGCGACTTGCGCCACTGGTTTATTTCCAACTCGTCGCAGCAACCGCGCTTAGTTTTAGCGTGTTTGGTGTTATTCCCGACTTCATAAGCATTCTTGGGCTCACGTTACTTACCGCCTCTGGCTTTGCAACACTGGCCCTGCGGCGTTAACTGCCCCAGCCGGTTTTTGCCCTCAGCTCTGTTGAGGAAATAGAGGTCATCGGCAGGTTTACAAAGCACCACGCCGCTGGCTCTGCAAGCGGCAACAGTCGGCGGCTCGCGCCGCGTAATCGCGCAAAATCATACCGCTTCGCCGCCGGAGACATGCGCGCCGAAATACTGTCGCCTGGTCGGGCAAGTACACCCACGGGGATATTTTCCATGATCCACGTCCAACGATCCCAACGGTGAAATTCAGCCAGATTGTCCGCCCCCATCAGCCACGTGAACCGCACACCGCGATAGGTCTTGAACAACGCCTCAAGCGTTTCCGCCGTATACCGCGTGTGCATCCGGCTCTCGAAATCGCTGATTTTTATGCGCGGGTGATCCACGAGGGCATGCGCCGCCGCCATGCGCTTTGCAATCGGAGCGGGGCCATTTTCCTTAAGCGGGTTTCCCGGCGTGACGAGCCACCAGACCTCGTCCAGCCCGAACCGCTTCAACGCTGCCTGCGAGATATGCACATGCCCACGATGCGGCGGGTCAAACGACCCTCCCAACAGGCCGATTTTCATACCGGCGCGGGCATATGGAAGCTCACAACGCATCGGTTAGCCCTAGCCAGAACCCGCGCCAAATAAAAGCGTAAATCGCAAAAGCCTCTTACAGAAACAAAAAGGGCGTGCCCGAAGACACGCCAAGTAAGGACATTATTAACCGAATGAGTTAATGCGTATGGGCGGCGTGGCCCTCTGTAATCATCAAGCCAGGTGCCGGCGACTTCAGCTTCTCGTCACCGTTTGGCAGCTCAACCCACGCGTTCTCGCCGTTGGCACATTCCTGCACCACAGGGAAATAGAGTTTCTCGCCAGCCTCAAGCGCATCGGTAAACCGCGCACGGAAGATGAACTCCTCATAGTGATCATTCGGAAGATTGCCGGTCCAGATGATCTCTTTGACGCCGGATGTATGTGTGCCGTGATACTCATAGCTGCCCGCGTAGTCGCCTTTAACGGTCTCAAGTGTCCAGTTGGCAATCGCCTTCGGTTTTACGGCAATCACACCCTCAGGGATGGTCACACGTACCTTCAAGGTCGCCTCGCCATCACACCCATGAGCAATACGAACAACTGCTTTATGGGTGGTGTTGGTCGCAACTTCTTTGGCCTCAAAAGTGGCGTGTGCAAAGGCAGAAGTTGTGGTGAGAGCAGCAACAACGGCTCCGGTGAAAACGGATTTAAGTGTCATTTAGATAGTCCTTATTCATGACGAGTGGTTCGCTACGCCAAACACAGCGCAGCCAAGAAAAGTTTAGTCGTCAGGTAAGGACAGGGGGTCCGCGCACAGGCGCGCGGAGCCAAAGGCGTTTGGAAGGGGAGTTGCTATCAGGCTCGGAAAACGAAGCTAGAACAACAGATTGAACAGGAACAGGCGCGGTGATCTCAGGCTCAAAACCGGCGAACTGCACCACAACACATTGCGGACAGTGCTGCGTCGCGCCCGTCTCATCGCCATCGCCGCAAATCTCGAACGCGGCATAGCCCAGAGCTTCTGGCGAGGTCGCAAATTCAAGCTTTGCCGCACCATGCATTGCGCCAAGCCACAAGAACAGAACAGCAGCGACGAGGCTTGTCATCTGTCCGAATGTGTTGCGAAGCGTGTGCATGATTCAATTAAACCTGTTGCTATGGCTGCGACCCTAACGCTCATGAGAAGCAAAACATTGATCGAAATCAATTCAGGTCGAAACCATTATTTCGGCGCAGTCATTTCACGACCATTTCCGATTTGCAACGGCAATTTCTAGGCAGAGGATTTCTTCCATAGGTTGATGTCCGCCTCGACAGACAGGCGATTAATCTCGGCCAGTTCTTCGTCGCTGAATTCAAGGTTTTCAATCACGCCAACACAATCCAAAACCTGCGATGGCTTTGAAGCACCGATCAACGCCGTGGTAATGCCGCCCTCGCGCAAAACCCACGCAATCGCCATCTGCGCCAGCGTCTGACCACGCTTCTTGGCCATCTCGTTCAGGCTTTTAATGCTGGCCAGCGTTGCCTCATTCAATGTATCTGGGTTGAGCGATTTGCCCTGCGTTGCGCGGCTTCCTTCCGGAATTCCACCCACATATTTGTTGGTGAGCATCCCCTGCGCCAGCGGCGTGAATGCGATCGAGCCAACGCCCAATTCTTTGAGCGTATCCTTCAGCCCGTCGTTCTCGACCCAGCGATTGAGCATATTGTAAGACGGCTGGTGAATGAGGCACGGCGTGCCGAGATCGTTCAAGATCGCCACGGCCTCGCGGGTCCGCTGCGAATTATACGAGGAAATCCCCACGTAAAGCGCACGCCCCGACCGCACGATATGATCCAGCGCGCCCATAGTTTCCTCAAGCGGTGTATCAGGGTCAAACCGGTGCGAATAAAAGATATCAACATAATCAACGCCCATTCGCTTGAGGCTCTGATCGCATGACGAAATCAGATACTTGCGGCTGCCCCACTCGCCATATGGACCATCCCACATCTCGTATCCAGCCTTGCTCGAAATGATCAACTCATCGCGCAATGCGGCAAAATCCGTCCGCAAAATCTCGCCAAACGCCGTTTCCGCCGAACCGGGAGGCGGGCCATAATTGTTGGCGAGGTCAAAATGCGTAATTCCGCTGTCAAACGCCGTCTGACAAATCGCGCGCTTGGTTTCATGCGGCGTGTCACCGCCAAAGTTATGCCAAAGCCCCAGTGAAATCGCAGGAAGCATCAGCCCCGAATTCCCGCAACGGCGGTATTTCATTTTCTCGTAACGGTTCTCTGCGGGGGTATAGGGCATCACGCTTCTCCTGTTAGCGGTATCGCGCGCAAGTCTCTGGAAAACTGCGGCGCTCCGCAAGGCGGTTTTTCAAAGTTACCACGCGTCGCAGTTATTCTCACTTTGACAACCTACTTCAAAATTTCCCCTAAACTAAAAGTTGTTTTTGTCATATTATCAGTGCATTCACCATGTATTGGATTCTTAATGACCTCAAAAAATTATGTTGTTTTAATAGATTGCGAAAACATTCCCGCACACCTCGCAGACAACCTGTTCCGTAAACTGAGTATTCTTGGCGACACACCAGTTCGGCGTGCATATGGCGATTTTACAAACCCTTGGCACCGACCTTGGCTCGAGAAAATTGACGAGTACGGCATGATCGCAAGCCTCCACGTCGCGACAACATCCGGCAAAAACTCAACCGACATCGCGCTGACCATTGATGCAATAGAACTTGCCCTTACAAGCGGATACGACGGGTTTTGCCTCGTGTCCTCCGACCGAGACTTCTCGCACCTCGCCAAAAAGCTGCGCGAATATGGCCTAGACGTTCAAGGCTTCGGTTCCGCCAAAACATCCGCCAGCCATCGCGCAGCGTTCACAAGTTTCACCACAATTGATTCAACACCTGCAAACACCGAAAGTTCGGCAGCGCCGACCGCTATCGCCACAAGTGCAAAGTCGGCGCCCGCGCACAAGCCCCAAGCAACACAAAATACGCGCAAACTGATATCGAAAGCGATCCATGATCTCGGTGGGGCAAATCAAAAGTGCATTACACTAAGTGCTCTCGGAAAATCACTAAAAGATGCCGATCCGTCATTTTCACCAAAGAAGCACGGGTCAGCCACACTCGGCAATCTTATTAAACAATTTGACGTCTTTGAACTTGTGCCAAAAAATGGGCGTCCTGTTCATGTACGTTACATCGGCAACTCCAAGTCTTGAGCCCCCTCCCCCAACAATGATTGCACATAGCCGCCAGACTCGCTAAATCCACCCAAACCCAATTCACACTGCGGAGAGACCCATGGCTGCTTATCAATACGTCTATTTCATGGACGGCGTTTCCAAGACCTACCCCGGTGGGAAAAAGTGCTTTGAAAACATCCGCCTGAACTTCCTGCCCGGTGTGAAGATCGGTGTGGTCGGGGTGAACGGCTCGGGTAAATCAACCCTGATGCGGATCATGGCCGGTATCGACAAGGATTTTCAGGGCGAGGCTTGGGCCGCAGAGGGCGCCAAGGTCGGCTATCTCCCGCAGGAACCAGAGCTTGACCCAAGCCTTGATGTGCGCGGCAACGTGATGCTTGGTGTGGCCGAGAAAAAGGCTATTCTTGATCGCTACAACGAGTTGGCGATGAACTATTCCGAAGAAACAGCCGAGGAAATGGCCAAACTTCAAGACGAGATCGACAGCCAGAACCTCTGGGACCTCGATGCGCAAATCGATGTGTCGATGGAAGCCCTGCGCTGCCCACCCGATGACGCCGATGTCACAACCCTCTCTGGTGGTGAAAAGCGCCGCGTGGCCCTCTGCAAACTGCTGCTCGAAGCGCCCGACATGCTCCTCCTCGACGAGCCAACCAACCACCTCGACGCCGAGACAATCGCGTGGCTGCAACAGCACCTCATTGATTACAAAGGCACAATCCTCTGTGTCACCCACGACCGTTACTTCCTCGACGACATCACAAGCTGGATTCTGGAACTTGACCGTGGCGCAGGCATTCCGTGGGAAGGCAACTACTCAAGCTGGCTGGAGCAGAAGGCCAAGCGCCTTGAGCAGGAAGCCCGCGAAGACAAATCCCGCCAGAAGACCCTCGAGCGCGAACTCGAGTGGATGCGGCAATCTCCCAAGGCCCGCCAAGCCAAGTCCAAAGCGCGGATCAACGCCTATAACGAGATGGCCGAGCAGTCCGAACGCGAAAAGGTTGGCCGCGCACAGATCATTATTCCAAACGGTCCCCGTCTTGGCGCCAAGGTGATCGAAGTGTCTGGCCTTAAAAAAGCGATGGGTGACAAACTCCTCGTCGAAGGCCTCGAATTCTCCCTGCCCCCTGGCGGCATTGTCGGCGTGATCGGCCCCAACGGCGCGGGTAAAACCACGCTGTTCCGGATGCTGACGGGCCAAGAACAGCCCGACGAAGGCACCGTGGAATATGGCGACACCGTCAAACTCAGCTACGTGGACCAATCCCGCGACGATCTCGACGATAACGCAACCGTATTCGAAGCGATCGGCGACGGCGGCGACATCATCAAACTGGGCGACGCCGAAGTAAACGCCCGCGCCTATTGCTCCTCGTTCAACTTCAAGGGCGGCGACCAGCAGAAAAAACTCGGAATGCTGTCGGGCGGTGAACGCAACCGCGTCCACATGGCACGACTGCTGAAATCCGGCGGCAATGTACTCCTGCTCGACGAACCGACCAACGACCTCGACGTCGAAACCCTCCGCGCCTTGGAAGACGCCCTCGTCGATTTCGCAGGCTGCGCCGTGGTGATCTCCCACGACCGCTTCTTCCTCGACCGGATTTGTACGCACATCCTCGCCTTCGAAGGCGACGCGCACGTGGAGTGGTTCGAAGGCAACTTCGAGGACTACGAAGAAGACAAAAAACGCCGACTGGGTGCAGATGCGCTAGAGCCGAAGCGATTGAAGCATAAGAAGTTCGTGAGGTAGATTTAGTATATTTCCAATTTTGGTTCGCCACATCTTGTAATCCCTTGACAAGATGTGGCGAATTTCTACTCTACTCCTCAACCTTACGGAGTATCGAGTATGATAAAATTGCAGATCAAAGTGGGAACGAGCGAAATTCAGCTTGAAGGCAAAATTGAAGATGTTGAGTTAATTCTCAGTAAACACTGGGAGCCCTATGTTGATGCCATTATTTCAACCCCTCCTCCCCAGCCCATTGAAGTTCGTGGAACTGATAAACCATCTGCTACGCCGAAGCCTCGAAAGGGCAAAGCAACGAGGGCTAAGCACAAGGCAACTTCCGAAAATGGGAAAGACTACCAAGAATTAACAAACATCATAAAAGAGCATGCAAAATTTGACGCGTTAATGAGTAAAGCAATAAATGCAAACGCTTCGGCGATTGATAGATACAAAGGCGTGTTATTTGCGCTGGACAGGGAACTGAGCGCCGTTGACATTGCAAACGTATTGACTGAGCTGGGAGTTAAGGCGGACAGATCCAACATCCTGAAATCACTTAATAAACAAACTTCTAGTTTCTTCAAAAACGGATCAAACCCAGTGTGCTTCAGAATGACCCAAAAAGCTAAAGACGACTTTACAGCCTGGCTGAGTGAAGATGACGCTTAAAGCAATAGACTTCGCTCATCGGCTTGCCGCTGCAACCAATCTGACCGAAACAAAAATGGCCATATCCGTCGCATGGTTTCAAACCGTCATTGAAGGAGCGGACAGTACGTCTGTTCCCGAAATTGCGAATTTCATTGAAGAACACTCAATTCGCACTTCCCTCAACCGTACTCGCTTAAAAAGCCGACTAAAGAAAGACACCACCATTTCGTGCCGTAAGGATGGGAAAGTCACCGTCCCATTAAAAACCCAGCAACTATTGAACGAAACCTACGCAGATTTACTCGCCCCCCCTCCACCTGCAATTGAAGACACCATCCTAGAACTGGTTGATTTTACATCAGCAAGAAAATACGTAATTTCGTTGGCGCGGCAAATAAATGGAACCTATCAGTTCGAATGCTACGATGCTTGCGCAGTAATGATGCGACGACTGATGGAAGTGCTCATTATTGATGCTTACGAGGCCAAGGGCCAAAGCGCCAAAATCAAGGATGACAAAGGCTATATGCAGTTATCAAATCTGATCGGTGCTATTGGCAGCAAACAGGATTTTCCACTTTCAAGAAATGCCGGAAAGTGGATGGATACGTGTAAGAAACTTGGAGACAATGCAGCACACAGTAGAACATATCAGACAAAGAAATTGGATATCGACGATATTAAAGTTGATTATAGAAATTTGATCTCAGAATTGCAGTCATATCAGTAACGTCAGCACCTAACCCTCACTCGCAAACAACGCGCCCTCCCGAAAAGAAGCGCGCGCGTAACTAACGTAGCGGCAAAATCACCCCTCTATGCGGACGACATTTCGCCAGTCGAGATCAATTTCTTCCAGCAACTTGGCATAGCCTTTGCTGCTGCGCAGGCTTTCATACGTTTTCTGAATGGAGTCCATCGAAGGATAGCCAACGGCCATAAGTCGGCGGCCTGCGGCGAGGCCTGTCAGAATTGTACAATAGCGAAAGATCATCGCGCCATTGTCGGCAAAATGCGGAACGTGATCCCTGATCGCATCGAGCTTCAGATCGCTCGCTCCCCAACGTGACACAACGCCATAGGCCGGAACTTCGGTTGATGGATTGGGCAAACCCACATCTTCGATTTTCATAACATTGCGCAGCGTCACCGAAACGTGCCCGCTCCCAACAATCGTCTTATAGGCATCCGAATTTGAATAAACATCAAAGGCGGCGCCGATGCCGTTCATCTCTTCATAGGTTTGGAACAGGATCAGTTGCCCAGTGTATTCACCCGTCGCCATAATGCCGTATCGGGTGGTTACGGCCCCCGCTCCGCTCTTCAAATCTTCGCATAATTGGGAAAGGTTCTTTAATGCTTGGCCGACGAAAGATTGATCGCAAGCGGCTACTGTAACCATCATATAGTGTGGAGTAGTCATGATAATACCTCGGCTAATTGAAATTTACGCTTTCAACCGCACGCGGATTCTGCCGTGACCTTCCCCAAGGGACCCGCCGCCATTACTCACGGGGCAGGATCTCGTGATACTAACATAAATTCGATTGAAACGCAGTCGCTAATCCTTTTCTCGACGGCCCGCTTCCCTCAATTCACCCGCGCTACGCTAACCTGCGCAATTCGCAGCGCCGCAAAAAACTGCCCTTCTCGCAGCCCAAGGCAATATCCACGTCAGGCCGGACGCGTCACAAACGCTCGTCAATTGCTCTGAGCCTTCCCAAACCTCACCTATCCGCCCAGCGGTGATAGCGCGAGACAAGTTCTGTTTCACAAATCTTAAAACCGAGGTAGCAAACCAGAGCGAAACACCCGCCGATAAAAATCTCGAACAACTGAAACAGAGCGCCCTCCATGATTGCGCTGGCGCCATGTTTCCGAAGGAACGCGATATTGGCCATCGAAAGGTGGAAGAGGCTGTAAGAAGAATACGCAAAGCCGACGAAAGACACCCCGCTTAAGGTCAAGACGGCTAACCAGTGATACCGATGCAGATTGAAAATTCGCTTCATGCGTCAGACACCTTTCTTCAGTGTTGCCAATTCATTGTACAAATTTAGCGCCCCAAAGCGAACAGCGCCGTCGAAGGCTCATCTTTATCATAATGCGCAGCCGCGTGACTTTGCACATCAACTAAACTTGTTGCGTCGGCGCGGTGGAGATGGAGCGCCCTTAATCCTCCCGCGCCTCAATAACTTTCGCAATTCGTAACTCCGCATAGAGCGCCAGCACATCGTTAATAATTCGCTGATAGCCGCTGCCATATGACCGGTAAAATTTGAGAACCGGCTCCTCCAGCAAAAGCGTCACCCGCGCGCGGCGGGGTTGAACGGGGAAGGCATCGGCCAAATCCTCCCACGCGTCCGGCACAAATCTCTCCCGCGTTGAAGACGGGTACATCTCTGTTGCCAGCCGCGCAATGGTACGCTCAAGTGATAGCCGCGCAAGATGCTCGCCCCGCGAACGGCGGCGGCGCCCTTCCGGCGCTTCAAATGTCTTGCTTGGGTCAAAGTTATACGGCTCGGCCATGCTGCCTCCACTTGGTTAAGACTTCGCAAACTTAGCTCTCAAAAGTTAACAGACAGCCGCCGGACCGTGCGCATATCCCGCGCATATGCAAAACATATGGAAATCATATGCGTTTCACATTGCCGTTTTCGCCTCATCAGGAACAGTTAACGCGCCGCCCATTTATTGTGCATACGCAGCATATTCCGCCCAATTCGAATGCAGCCCACCATTGCTGCACCTGCAAAATTCCGCCCTCTCTGGCCACGGGATTAGCGCCACTTTAGACCCTGTTCATGGCCAGCAAGCTTCGCATCACCATCCTTGAGCCCGACCCTGAACGGGCGCGGATGATTGTCGATGGGTTATGCGATGCAGGCGACTATTCCATCACGATTATTGGAGACGAGACTTCTCTCAATCAGCGCCTGTCCGAACTCAATCCGGACGTGGTTCTTGTTGATATCGCCAACCCGAACCGCGACACTCTAGAGCAGCTTTCCCTTGCATCCGGCGCCGCATCTCGCCCCGTCGCAATGTTCGTTGACCGTTCTGATCCAGACCTGACCAAAGCCGCGATAGAGGCCGGTCTTTCCGCCTATGTGGTGGATGGTTTACATAAAAATCGCATCAAACCTGTGATCGACGCCGCCATCGCGCGTTTCAATATGGTCGCCAAAATCCGCAATGAACGCGACGCCGCCAAAGCCGCTCTCGCCGACCGAAAAACCATCGATCGCGCTAAAGGGCTACTCATCGCCGCCAAAGGCATCAGCGAGGACGAAGCCTATTCGCTTCTGCGCAAAACGGCGATGGATCAGGGCCGCAAAGTTGTCGATGTGGCAACTGCCTTGGTCACGGCTTCGGAGCTTCTGAAATGAACGCGACAATCACCTGCGGTTTCCTTCCTTTGGTTGACTGTGTGCCGCTGGTTGTGGCGCGCGAGTTCGGCTTTGCCCGCAGCGAGGGCATCGACCTTCGCCTCTCGCGCTACCCAAGCTGGTCCACGCTTCGGGACATGCTCGCATTCGGCCAGATCGACACCGCGCATATGTTGGCACCAACGCCGATAGCCATGTCGCTGTCTCTTGGTGGTTTTAGCGCTCAGATCGACACGCTGATGGTCCTCTCCGTAAACGGCAACAGCATTGGCGTTCACCCTGATATTGCAGGGAAAATGCGTGCAATCGGGTGGGACGGAAGCTTCACGACACCGCGCGAGACAGGTGAGTTTCTACTTGCCGTTACGGGCGGAAAGCTGCGGATAGGTTCGCCTTTTCCGTTCGCCATGCACACTGAGCTTTTACGTCATTGGCTGACCGCCCTTGGCATGCCCGAGGAAGAGCTCGACATCCGCATTGTCCCGCCTCCGCATATGCCCGCGGCCATGGCCAAGGGCGAGATTGATGCTTTCTGTGTCGGCGAGCCTTGGGGGTCGTCTGCGGTTGAAAACGGGCATGCCGAACTGGTGCTGCCCGGCTCTTCTATCTGGAGTTTCGCACCCGAAAAAACCCTCGCCGCGCGGCGCGATTGGGTTGATGAAAACCCCAACGCTGTGCGGGCGCTCATGCGTGCCGTTTATCATGCGGCAGAGTGGCTTCATGACGATCACAATCGCATGATGGCCGCAAACCTCCTTGCACGGCAGGAGTACCTGAACCTCTCCGAACAGATCATAGACCGCGCCCTTAGCCGCCGGATCGTGACACGCCACAACGGTGCGCCCGTTCATGTTCCGGAGTTTCAGCGCTTCTTTAGTTCCGCAGCGACATTCCCGTGGCGCAGTCAGGCCGCATGGATTGCTACGCGGCTCGCCGCACGTAATGGCTTGGATCGCCCGCACGCGCTCGAGGTCGGCAAGGCCAGTTTCCGCAGCGATCTATATCGCCAAAACCTCGCCGGACTCGGCATCGACCTCCCCGGCGCCTCCGAGAAATTAGAGGGCGCGCTGTCTCATCCAACGGCCGTTGCATCCACCCGCGGCGAGATGATTCTCGGGCCGGATGCCTTCTTTAATGGCGAAATCTTTGACCTGACGCGGTGATTTCCGCCCAAAAAATGTGCAGTCGCAGAAAACCCCTGATTTTCTCCGCAGAGCCCCACCACGACTCTCGCTGCGCTGCGGCGCACCTTCTATAAAAGCCTTAACGCTAGGCAACGACGCCCAGCCAGAAACACCCGAATGATCGGGTGACATGAGCAAAGCCGCTCGATTCACCGCACGCCTCCCCGTGCAGTTGAATCGAGCGGCTTTTTCTTTTGCCCCATACCGAACATCGGGGGCGCAACAAAAGGGACTGAACGATGAAAAACGCAATCAGCATGGCCGTGGCGACGAGCTTTGCACTTGCCGCTCCAACGTGGGCCGAGATGCTCGACGTTGAAAAAGACGAACTCACACTCGGGTTCATCAAGCTGACCGATATGGCCCCGCTCGCCATTGCATATGAGCAAGGCTATTTCGAAGACGAAGGGCTTTACGTAACGCTAGAGCCGCAGGCGAACTGGAAAGTGCTGCTTGACCGCGTGATCGACGGCCAGCTTGACGGCGCTCATATGCTTGCAGGTCAGCCCATTGCCGCAACAATCGGCTACGGCACCGAAGCGCATATCATTACACCTTTCTCGATGGACCTGAACGGCAACGGCATTACCGTTTCCAATGAAATCTGGGAAAAGATGCTGCCACACATCGACAAAGATGCGGACGGCAAGCCGGTTCACCCGATTTCTGCGTCAGCTCTGAAACCCGTTGTTGAAGAATTCGCCGACGAAGGCAAACCATTCAACATGGGCATGGTTTTCCCTGTTTCCACACATAACTACGAGTTGCGCTACTGGCTGGCCGCTGGTGGTATCGAGCCTGGCTACTATTCCCCAGAGAACGTGTCCGGTCAGATCGCTGCCGACGTTCTTCTCTCGGTAACACCTCCTCCACAAATGCCTGCAACGCTCGAAGCCGGAACTATCCTTGGCTATTGCGTAGGCGAGCCTTGGAACCAAGCCGCAGTCTTTAAGGGCATCGGCGTTCCAGTGGTGACCGACTATGAAATCTGGAAGAACAACCCAGAGAAAGTTTTCGGCATCACAGCAGAGTTTGCCGAAGAGTATCCGAACACAACGCTTGCCCTGACCAAGGCGCTAATCCGCGCGGCCATGTGGCTTGATGAGAACGACAACGCCAACCGCCCAGAAGCCGTAGAAATCCTCTCTCGCTCTGAATATGTGGGTGCTGACTATGACGTGATCGCGGCCTCCATGACCGGCACGTTCGAGTACGAAAAAGGCGATGTGCGCGACGTTCCGGATTTCAACGTGTTCTTCCGCTACTTTGCGACTTACCCCTACTACTCTGACGCTGTTTGGTACCTGACCCAAATGCGCCGCTGGGGCCAAATTCCTGAAGGCAAAACAGACGCTTGGTATGACGAGACTGCCAAGAGCGTTTACAAGCCGGAAATCTACCTCGAAGCCGCCCGTCTACTTGTTGAAGAAGGCATCGCAAGCGAAGCTGATTTCCCTTGGGATACAGACGGTTACCGCGAAGTTACCCCAGCTGAAGATATCATCGACGGCATCGCATACGACGGTCGTACTCCGAACGCCTATCTCGACAGCCTGCCGATTGGCCTGAAGGGCGACCAAACCGTCAATAGCGACATTGTCACAAATTAAACATCCCACTCCCCACCTGCTTATGCGGGTGGGGTCACCACTACCCTTAACACCCCGCCAGATTGGAGAAGGTCAGATGACCACAGTCGATCCCGAATTCGCCGCAAACGAGGCAAAAGAAGCCAGACGCGCGCGCTTGTTCACCCGTATCAACAAAGCCGACACTTGGTTCAAAGTTATCGGCATGTCATGGATGACCCCGATCCTGAAAGCGCTCGCCGGCGACAACCCTCGCGCTCAGGTCAAGCAAATCTGGCTTTTGCTCGGTGTTCCGCTTCTCTCGATCTTCCTTTTCCTTGCCGCATGGGGCGCTTTGGCACCTAAGGTTCAAACATCGCTTGGCGCGGTTCCCGGCCCTGCACAGGTATGGGAGCAGGTTGGCGTTCTTCATGCAGATCACGTTCGTGAGCGCGAAAAAGAAGAAGCCTTCTATGAGCGTCAGGACGCTCGCAACGCGAAGCTCCTCGCGGACGGCAAAGAAGACAAGATCAAAGAGCGCGCCTATACCGGCAAACCAACCTATTACGACCAGATCTGGACCTCTATCCAGACCGTATTCTTCGGCTTCCTACTGGCCACAGCAGTTGCTGTCCCACTGGGGATCGCGGCGGGCCTCTCCCCTTCGGTCAATGCCGCGATCAACCCGTTGATCCAGATTTTCAAACCCGTTTCTCCTCTCGCTTGGCTCCCAATTGTGACGATGATTGTCTCGGCGGTTTACACCACGAACGACGGAATGTTCTCCAAGAGCTTTCTAAACTCCGCCATCACAGTGACGCTCTGTTCGCTTTGGCCAACGCTCATCAACACGTCTTTGGGTGTGGCAAGCATCGATAAAGATCTGATCTCTGTGTCCAAGGTTCTGAAGCTCTCCACATGGACCAAAATCACCAAGCTGGTTCTGCCCTCCGCACTCCCGCTGATCTTTACCGGTCTGCGCCTCTCGCTCGGTGTTGGCTGGATGGTGCTGATCGCGGCGGAAATGCTCGCCAGAACCCCGGCCTTGGTAAATTCGTTTGGGACGAGTTCCAGAACGGCTCCAGCCAATCCCTCGCCAAGATCATGGTTGCTGTGTTCACCATCGGCATCATCGGCTTCATGCTCGACCGCCTGATGTATGTGATCCAATCCTTCTTTACCTTCTCGGCTAATCGGTGATCCCTATGTCAGTTCTTGAATTCAATAACGTTTACAAGGGTTTCGGCGAAGGAACAGAGCACACGCCCGTCCTCTCCGACATCAACCTCAAAGTGGAAGAAGGCGAGTTCGTTGCGATCCTCGGCTTCT
The DNA here is from genome assembly GCF_028823805.1 of Halocynthiibacter sp. C4. Lineage (NCBI taxonomy): Bacteria > Pseudomonadati > Pseudomonadota > Alphaproteobacteria > Rhodobacterales > Paracoccaceae > Halocynthiibacter > Halocynthiibacter sp. C4. Next base: position 800,860 of record NZ_JAPEIE010000002.1, read on the forward strand.
CCGGAACAGGCAAATCCACCCTCGTCAACTTGGTTGCAGGGCTACACCAACCAGATCAGGGCGAAGTGCTATACAAAGGCGCTGAAATCTCTGGTCCTGGCCCTGAACGCGGGCTGGTCTTTCAAAGCTACTCTTTGATGCCGTGGCTGACAGTTAAGGGAAACATCGCTCTCGCCGTTGACAGTGTCTTCAAGGAGAAATCCAAGGAAGAGCGCGCCGAACTGGTGGCGAAGTATATCGCTATGGTTGGCCTCTCCCACGCGGCAGACCGCCGCCCTGCGGAGCTTTCTGGCGGCATGCGTCAGCGGGTTTCTGTGGCGCGCGCGCTTGCGATGAGCCCAGAGATGCTGCTTCTGGACGAGCCGCTTTCCGCCCTCGACGCCCTTTCTCGCGCCAATCTGGCCGACGAGATCCTCGACATCTGGAATGCGGACCAAAAGACTGTGATCCTCGTCACCAATGATGTGGACGAAGCCATCATTATGGCGGACCGGATCATCGCCCTGAACCCTGATGGCACCATCACCAAGGAGTTCAAGGTCAGCATCCCTCGTCCCCGCGACCGGATGGCGATGAATGACGATGCGTCGTTTAAAAAGCTCCGCGCCGAGGTCACGAAGTACCTCATGGATGTGGGCATCGCCGCAAAGGTCGAAGAGACCCGCAACTTGCCAAATGTAACGCCAATCCACGGTGTTCCTGCTGCGGTTGCCAAAGCACAAGAAGGGCTGATCGACGAGCGCTTCCTCGATTTTTCGCAGCTTCACAAGGTTTACCCAACGCCGAAAGGTCCGCTGACTGTGGTTGAAGATTTCAACCTCAAGATTGACCGTGGCGAGTTCATCTCACTGATCGGGCATTCGGGCTGTGGTAAATCCACCGTGCTGACCATGGCGGCGGGCCTTAACGAAATTTCCAAAGGTGGTATCCGCCTTGATGGTCGCCACGTACAAGGCGCAGACCCCGAGCGCGCGGTTGTGTTCCAATCGCCCAACCTCTTCCCGTGGCTCACCGCCAAAGAAAACGTGTCGATCGGCGTCGACAAGGTCTATCCTACTGCTTCTATGGCCGAGCGTCAGGATGTGGTCGAATACTACCTTGAGCGCGTTGGCCTTGCGGACTCCATGGACAAAATGGCGAACTCCATGTCCAACGGCATGAAACAGCGTGTCGGGATTGCCCGCGCCTTTGCGCTCTCGCCCAAACTCCTCTTGCTTGATGAACCATTCGGCATGCTCGACAGCCTCACCCGCTGGGAGCTTCAGGAAGTTCTCATGGAAGTCTGGAGCCGCACGAAAGTCACCGCGATCTGCGTGACCCACGACGTGGACGAAGCCATCCTTCTGGCGGATCGCGTTGTGATGATGACCAACGGACCACAAGCCACAATCGGCAAGATCGTTGATGTGGACCTGCCCCGCCCGCGCACCCGTAAAGCGCTCCTGGAGCATCCGGATTATTACAAATTCCGCGCCGAGGTTCTCGATTTCCTTGAGGAATACGAACACGGCAAAAACCCCAAATCCAAGAAAGAGGAGGCCGCATAATGACCGAGAAACTGGTAATTATCGGCGCTGGCATGGCCTCGGGCCGCGCGCTCGAAGAACTGCTCAAGCAGGCGCCCGATGCCTATGACGTGACCCTTTTCAACGCAGAGCCTCGCGGCAACTATGACCGCATCATGCTTTCTCCGGTTCTGTCAGGTGATAAGAAGTTTGACGACATCATCATCCACACCTCCGATTGGTATGAAGAAAACGGTGTAACATGCCGCTTCGGCGAAAAGGTCGCCAAAGTAGACCGCGAGCGCAAAGTCGTGATCGCCGAAAATGGCGACGAAGTGCCTTATGACAAGCTTCTCTTTGGTACAGGGTCCAACCCATTCATCATTCCGCTCCCCGGCCACGATCTTGAGGGCGTAATCGCCTATCGTGACCTTGAAGACACCAACCGCATGATTGCCCTCGGCGAGAAGCCGGATGCGAAAGCGGTTGTGATCGGTGGTGGTTTGCTTGGTCTTGAAGCTGCGGCTGGGCTTAAGCTGCGCGGCGTTGACGTGACAGTGGTGCATATCATGGGCCACCTGATGGAGCGCCAGCTTGACGAAGCTGCAGGATACCTTCTGCGCAAGGCGTTGCTCGACAAGGGCATCAAAGTAATGTGCTCGGCCAACTCCAAAGAGATCGTTGGCGAAGACGGCCATGTCAAAGCGCTTATGTTGGATGACGGCACTGAACTGCCCTGCGACCTACTTGTGATGGCCGTGGGCATCCGCCCGAATGTGGCCCTTGCTGGCGATGCTGGCCTCTCCGTTGGGCGCGGCATCCATGTTGACGATCAAATGATTACCTCGGACGAGAACATTCTCGCCGTGGGCGAATGCGTGGAACACGACGGCAATATCTTTGGCCTCGTTGCTCCGCTCTATGATCAAGCCAAAGTTGTTGCCAAAACCTTGATCGGTGAAGAGGCAACATTCGTTCAGCGCGAGATTTCAACCAAGCTCAAAGTAACGGGCTGTGATCTCTTCTCTGCTGGTGATTTCGCAGAGGGCGACACCCGCGAAGATATCGTGTTCCGCGATCCGGCGCGTGGGGTCTACAAACGCCTCGTACTCGAAGACAACAAGATCGTCGGCGCCGTGATGTATGGCGATACCGCCGACAGCAACTGGTTCTTCGGAATGATCAAATCCGGCGAAGACATCAGCGAAATGCGCGAGACCCTGATCTTTGGACCTGCCTTTCAGGGGGGTGCCCCCCTGGACCCTATGGCGGCCGTTGCAGCCTTACCAGATGATGCAGAAATCTGTGGTTGTAACGGCATTTCCAAAGGCGAGATTGTTTCTGCGATCAACGACGGGGCAACAGACCTCGCCGCCGTACGTGCGGTTACCAAGGCCTCCGGCTCCTGCGGGACATGCACCGGTCTGGTCGAGCAGGTTCTTGGGGTAACGCTGGGCGATGATTTCGTTATTCCCGCCGCTCAAGGTATGTGCAACTGCACAGACCTGAGCCATGAAGACGTGCGCCGGATGATCAAATCGCAAGAGTTGAAATCCATGGCCGCGGTCATGCAGGAATGTGGCTGGAAAACAAGCTGCGGCTGTCATTCTTGCCGCCCTGCGCTCAACTTCTATTTGCTCGCTGATTGGCCGCTTGAATATCAGGACGATCCACAGAGCCGTTTTGTAAACGAGCGCAACCACGCCAACATCCAGAAAGACGGTACCTATTCGGTTGTGCCGCGCATGTGGGGCGGGATCACTACGCCCGACGAGCTGCGCGCCATTGCGGATGCCGCCGACAAATACAACGTTCCGACCGTTAAGGTAACTGGCGGGCAGCGGATCGACCTTCTGGGCGTGAAGAAAGAAGACCTTCCCGCCATGTGGTACGATTTGAACCAAGCGGGTATGGTATCGGGCCACGCCTATTCCAAAGGTCTGCGCACGGTCAAAACATGTGTAGGCAAGGATCACTGCCGTTTCGGAACGCAGGATTCAACGGGTCTGGGCATCAAACTCGAAAAGCTCCTCTGGGGATCTTGGACACCGCATAAAGTCAAACTGGGCGTGTCGGGCTGCCCGCGTAACTGCGCGGAAGCCACCTGTAAGGACATCGGCATCGTCTGTGTCGACTCGGGTTACGAGGTTTCTGTTGGTGGTGCTGCGGGTATGGACGTTCGGGAAACCGAATTGCTTGCCAAAGTCGCAACCGAAGAAGAAGCCATCGCCCTCACGACTGCGTTCATGCAGATCTACCGCGAAAACGCGAAATACCTTGATCGCGCTTACAAATGGGTCGCCAAGGTCGGGTTGGATTGGGTCAAGGAACAGATCGTTGATGACCTCGCCCAACGCGCCGAATTGGTGGAGCGCTTCGAGCTTTCACAGACCATCTATCGCAAAGACCCATGGGCCGAACAGGCCACCCCCGAATACAACCGCAAAAAATGGCAGCCGATGGCTGACCTGAGCTTGGAGGCCGCAGAATGAGTGACTGGATTGATATCGGCGCGCTTGACGACATCCCCCAACGCGGGGCGCGCCTTGTAAAAACACAGCTTGGATGCGTCGCGGTGTTCCGCACCGCAGAGGACCGCGTATTTGCCATGGACGACACCTGCCCCCACAAAAAGGGGCCGCTGAGCGAAGGGATCGTGCATGGCGAGTCCGTTACCTGCCCATTGCACAACTGGGTGTTTGACATGAACACCGGCCAAGCACAGGGAGCCGACGAAGGACAGGTTGCAACCTATGACATCGACGTGCGGGACGGGCGTATCCTGCTTGACGTGAACCGCCTTTCCGCACGGTCCGCCGCATGAGCATGACCTGCACAACCTGCCCCTATTGCGGTGTTGGCTGTGGCGTTCTTGCGAGCGCTGACGGCACCATCAAGGGCGATCCGGACCACCCGTCCAATTTCGGGCGGTTGTGCTCCAAAGGCTCGGCACTGGGCGAAACCATCACGCTCGAAGGGCGCTTGCTCGCGCCGATGATCAATAAGCAACGCGCAAGCTGGGAGGAGGCAACAGCCCTCGTCGCGGAGAAGTTCAGCGCGGCAATCAAGGAACACGGCCCAGACAGCGTTGCTTTCTATGTTTCCGGCCAGCTCCTGACCGAAGATTACTATGTGGCCAACAAGCTGATGAAAGGTTTCATCGGCAGCGCCAACATAGACACCAACTCGCGCCTTTGCATGGCCAGCTCCGTGGCGGGCCACAAGCGCGCATTTGGCACAGACACAGTTCCCGGCACCTATGAGGATTTTGAGGAGGCCGACCTCGTTGTCCTCGTTGGCTCCAACCTCGCGTGGTGCCATCCGATCCTGTTCCAACGCCTCGTGGCGGCCAAGCAAGCGCGCCCGGACATGCGCGTGGTCAACATTGATCCGCGTGTCACAGCGACAAGCGACCTCGCTGATCTTCACCTTGCCATCAACGCCGATAGCGACACGGCCCTGTTTAATCACCTGCTCGCCGAAATCGCATCGCGCGGCGCGGTTGACGACGACTATGTCGCCAAACACGTGAATGGCTTTGCCGATGCACTCGCCGCCGCACAAGACAGCGACGTAAGCAGCACCGGACTAAGCGCCGCCGAGATCGAAGATTTCACCAACCTCTGGATCAACACAGAGCGCGTGGTCACCATTTATTCCCAAGGCGTGAACCAATCCGCCGTCGGCACCGACAAAGTCAACGCGATCCTCAATTGCCATCTTGCAACGGGACGTATCGGCCGCGCAGGGATGGGGCCGTTTTCCGTCACTGGACAGCCAAACGCCATGGGCGGGCGCGAGGTCGGCGGGTTGGCGAATATGCTGGCCAACCACCTTGATCTGGAAAACCCAGACCACCGCGATACAGTTCAAACCGCATGGAACGCCCCAGTTATCGCTGATCACGCAGGCCTCAAGGCAGTAGACCTTTTCCAAGCCTGTGCAGATGGCAAGATCAAAGCGCTCTGGGTCATGTCTACAAACCCTGCCGTATCAATGCCAGACGCCGCAAACGTAGCGCAGGCCATTGAAAACGTACCGTTCACCGTTGTTTCCGACATCCTAAAAGACACAGACACTGGCGCGCTTGCCGATGTGTTGCTCCCCGCTGCGGGCTGGGGCGAGAAATCGGGCACAGTAACCAATTCCGAACGCCGCATCAGCCGCCAACGCGCGTTCCTACCCCTCCCTGGTGAAACGCGCCCTGATTGGCAAATTATCTGCGACGTGGCGCAAAAAATGGGGTTCGGGGAAGCCTTTGAGTTTACCTCTCCTGCCGAGGTCTTCGCCGAATACGCCGCCCTTTCCGAAGCAACCGCAAAGTTCGGCAAGGATTTCGACATCAGCGGCCTCGCTGGCTTGGATGAGGCCGACTATGACGTGCTCAAACCAACCCAATGGCCAATCCGCGCCAATGGATCTAAAACCGAGCGCTTCTTCGCAGATGGCGGCTTTTTCCATGCGGACAGCAAGGCGAAAATGCTTCCCGTAAAACCGCCGAAACATGCTGAAAACGGCGAAACTTTCCGCCTCAACACAGGTCGTATCCGCGATCAGTGGCACACGATGACCCGCACGGCGCGCGCGCCGCGCCTAAACCAGCACCTCGCCGAACCTTTCGCCGAAATCAACCCAACTGACGCGCTGCGCCTTGGTATCAAAGACGCGACCCTGCTGCGTATCTCGGGCGAACATGGTAGCGCTGTTGTGCGGGCTATGATTACCAGCAAAGTACAGGCTGGCACCATATTTGTTCCAATGCATTGGACCGCGCAATTTGCTGCCTCTGGCCGCGTGAACCACGCTGTTGCACCCGTGACCGATCCCGTGTCAGGCCAACCCGCACTCAAAGGGGCAAACGTAACCGTCGCACCATTCGAGGCCGCGTTCTATGCCTTCGCCGCAAGCGATCAGCAGATTGAAAGCGCCCGCCGCTATGTAGCAAAATCCAAAACCACAACGGGATGGAAAGCCGAAATTTCAGGACAGCGCGCGCCGAAGGATTGGGGAAAAGAAGCACGCGAAACACTTGGCCTTGATGGCGGTGAAGCCGTGATGCTGGAGGACGCACAAAACGGGATTGCCCGCGTTGCGATCTTTGAGGATAGCCGCCTTCGCGGTGTCTATTTCGCCGCCCGCACACCAGTTGCCGTTGCGCGTGGCTATGTATGTGACCTGATTGGGAGTGAGGCATCGGCGCACGTGCTTGCCGGAGTCCCTGGGGCTGATCAACCAGACCCCGGCGCCACGGTCTGTTCCTGCATGAACGTCGGTATCAACACCCTCAAAGCGGCGATTTCCGATGGGGCGCGCACGGTCGAAGCTCTTGGCGAATGCACAGGCGCGGGAACCAACTGCGGCTCTTGCAAGCCGGAACTTCAGGCATTACTGAAAGATATACCTTCAATGAAAGTGGCTGCCGAATGAACAAACTTGCTCCCTATGTCCGAATTCTTGGGCGGGGACCGGGGCGTTCAAGATCACTTACCGAAGAAGAAGCATTTGAGGCGTTCACCCTCATTTTGCAAGGCGATGCAGCACCAGAGGCGGTTGGCGCGCTCTTGATGCTTATGCGGTTCCGTGGCGAGATTGCCCCTGAAATCGCAGGTTTTGTGCGAGCGCTTCGTGCACATGTCGATGCGGGTTGGACGAATGTCCCCGCTGGGCTTGATTGGCCCACCTATGCCGCAGGGCGTACGCGCGGGCTTCCGTTTTACCTGCTGTCAGCCAAGCTCATTGCCGCAAGCGGGACACCTGTTTTGCTACACGGTTGGAACTCGCACCAAAATCCTGTTGCCTCGGTTCGCGATCAGCTTACAGCAGTTGAAATCCCCGTTGCAAAAACAGCCGAGGCCGCAACAAAAGCGCTCGAGAACGGCGGTATCGCCTATGTCCCGCTTGAGGAAATCGCGCCAGATGCCTTCCGCATTCTAAAATTGCGCGATGTGCTGGGTCTACGCTCGGCGGTGAATACCACGTTGCGGGTCTTTAACCCCTCGCTCGCGCCCGCTTCGGTTCAGGGCGTATTTCATCCGTCTTATCGCGAGCTACAGGCCGACGCCGGCGCGCTTCTCGGACTTGCGCGGCTGACGGTTATCAAAGGCGGCGGCGGCGAGTTTGAGCGCCATCCCTCCAAAGACATCGCCGGATTTGGCCTACGCGACACAAGCCCTTGGACAGGCACCGCGCCCGCGCTTCTTGATGAAACGCGCCGCCTCGCTACGAAAGAATCCCAACCCGAAGACCTTGCAAACCTCTGGAATGGAACGCATTCGGACGAGTTTGCAGAAGCCGTTGTGATAGGCACAGCAGGGCTTGCGCTCTTGACCACAAGGCAGGCCGACAGCATAGAAGCCGCCGACGAACAGGCGCGCGCACTTTGGGCCGCACGACACAGCACCACATAAAGGACACCCCGTGAAAACCTTCCCGATGTTCCTCAAAATGACCGGCCGCCGCATTGTGATTGTCGGCGGTGGCGAGCAGGCCGCACAGAAATGCCGCCTTGCCCTTAAGACAGAGGCCCAGATCGTGATCGTTCATACGGGCGAGATCGACGCCGAGCTTGCCGACATCATCGACGAAGGCCGCGCAGAGCGCATAACAGGCGAAATCACACCCGAGATCTTCGCAGGGTCCGCGCTTGTGTTTGTCGCGACAGGAGACGAAGAAACCGACGCCAATATTCATGGCGTTGCCAAATCCGTTGGCGCCACCGTGAACGTGGTGGATCAGCCCGACCTGTGCGATGCTTTCACCCCCTCGATCGTGGACCGTGACCCCGTTGTAGTAGCCATCGGCACCGAAGGAACGGCGCCGGTTCTGGCCCGCCAGATCAAAACGCGGATGGAAGAAATTCTAGAGCCAAACCTCGGCGGGCTTGCGGCCCTTGCTGGGCGGCTTCGCAATAGCGCGGAACAAAACCTTGGCCCAATCAAGCGACGCGATCTGTGGCGATGGGTGTTTTCCGCAAGCCCTCGCGCAGATTTCACCTCGGGGCGCGAGCGCCCCGCAGCCCTTGCGATCAAGGAGGCTATCGCAAACGGCGGCGCACCAACCGAAGACTTGCCGGGTGTTTGCGTTGTTTCAACAGGCGCAGACACCCGTGATATGATGACTTTGCGTGCGGTAAAGCGGATGCAGGAAGCCGACGCGATCTATTTCGCCCCCCTAAAAGACATGACCGTTCTTGAGCTTGCCCGCAGGGACGCCGAACGCGTTGAAACCATTGAAAGTAATGAGGTTTTTCAACAGCTTTTTGACTCCGCACAGGCCGGGAAGCGCGTTGTCTGGCTGACCAACGCAGACACCGAAGCCTCTACGTTCTGCAAAGAATTGGCGGCAGAATGTTCCGCCGCCAATATCCGTTTTGAAACCGTCGCGGGTGTGTTCCCGAGCGGGTAATTACTCTGCCGCGTCGAGGTATTCCTCAAGTGGCGGGCAAGTGCAGACAAGGTTTCTGTCGCCAAAGACGTTGTCTACACGGCCAACGGGCGGCCAGTACTTATCAACCTTGAAGGAGCCAGGAGGGAAGCATCCCTGCTCGCGGCTATAGGGGCGATCCCATTCACCAACAAGCGACGCAACCGTATGCGGCGCATGTTTCAGCGGATTGTTCTCCGCGTCCATTTCGCCGCTTTCAATCGCTGCAATTTCGGAGCGGATCGACAACATCGCGTCGATGAAACGATCAAGCTCGGCCTTGGTTTCAGACTCCGTCGGCTCGATCATCAGGGTGCCGGCAACCGGCCAGCTCATGGTCGGCGCGTGGAAGCCGCTGTCCATCAGACGCTTGGCGATATCATCTACGGTTACATGCGCACTTTCGGCAAATGGGCGTGTATCAAGGATGCACTCATGCGCAACATTGCCGCCTTTACCAGTGAACAGCACGTCATACGCACCAGAGAGCCGCGCTTTGATGTAGTTTGCGTTTAGGATCGCAACCTTGGTTGCCTGCGTAATCCCTTCGCCGCCCATCATCAGGCAGTAAGCCCAACTGATCGGCAAGATCGACGCGCTACCATAAGGTGCCGCAGAAACCGGCCCCTCTTCTCCGCCAGTCTCGGGGTGCCCAGGTAGAAACGGCGCAAGGTGCGCGCGCACACCGATTGGCCCCATGCCCGGACCGCCGCCGCCATGGGGGATGCAGAAGGTTTTGTGCAGGTTCAGGTGGCTCACATCGCCGCCCAGTTTGCCCGGCTGAGAAAGCCCAACCATCGCGTTGAGGTTCGCCCCGTCGATATAAACCTGCCCACCGAAATCATGGGTGATCTCGCAGACTTCCTTGACGGTTTTCTCAAACACGCCGTGGGTCGACGGATAAGTGATCATGCAGGCCGCGAGGTTTTCGCCCGCAGCTTCGGCCTTGGCGCGGAAATCTTCCACGTCGATGTCACCATTCTCTGCAGATTTCACCACAACAACCTTCATGCCGCACATCTGTGCCGAGGCTGGGTTTGTGCCGTGAGCCGAAACCGGAATGAGGCAGACGTCGCGGTGGCCCTCGCCACGAGAGCGATGATAAGCGGCAATCGTCAAAAGCCCCGCATATTCACCCTGCGCACCGGAGTTGGGCTGCATCGACATTGCGTCATAGCCCGTAATCTCGCAGAGGCGCGCGGAAAGGTCTTCGATCATCTCTGCATATCCAGCGGTCTGATCTTTGGGCGCGAAGGGGTGCACTGTGTTGAATTCGGGCCATGTAATCGGCATCATTTCAACGGCTGCGTTGAGCTTCATTGTGCATGAGCCAAGAGGGATCATCGCCCGATCCAGCGCCAAATCGCGGTCTGCCAAGCGGCGCATATAGCGCATCATCTCGGCTTCGGCGCGGTTCATGTGAAAGATCGGGTGCGTGAGGTAATCGCTCTCACGCAGGAAGGAAGCTGGGAAGCTTTGCTCAAGGCTTTCGGGGGTATCCGCAAGCCATTCATGCGCGGATTTATTCACACCAAAGGCGCGCCAAACCGCTTCGATCAAGGCCGCATCGACCGTCTCGTCAACCGAAATGCCAACGCGGGTGTCACCAACAGCGCGCAGGTTGATGCCCTCGGCTTCGGCGTTTTTAAGGATCGCTTTCTGGAACGCGCCAACTTCGACTGTGATCGTGTCAAAGAACGCCTCTGTCTCGACCTCAAAGCCACCATCACGCAGCCCGTTTGCCAGCGCGACCGTGTTGAAATGCACCATTTCCGCGATGGATTTCAGACCCTTCGGCCCATGGAACACAGCAAAGAAGCTCGCCATCACGGCCAACAGCGCTTGCGCGGTACAAACGTTGGAGGTGGCTTTTTCGCGACGGATGTGCTGCTCGCGCGTTTGCAGCGACAGGCGATAGGCCTTGCCGCCCTGCGCATCCACAGACACACCGACAATCCGACCAGGCATAGTGCGCTTATAGTTGTCAGCACAGGCCATAAACGCAGCGTGCGGGCCACCGAAACCAAGCGGAACACCGAAGCGTTGCGCAGAGCCAACGGCAATATCAACACCAATCGCACCCGGTTCTTTGAGCATTGTCAGGGCGAGTAGATCAGTCGCCATAATCGCGCTGGCTTTGGCGGTATGAAGCGCCTCCACCTCAGCCGCAAAATCGCGGATTTCGCCGTAGGTTCCAGGATATTGGAAGATCGCGCCGAATACGTCTTCGGCAACGAGATCATCGGGATTGCCAACGATGACTTCGATACCTAATGGTGCCGCCCGCGTTTGCATAACCGCGATATTCTGCGGGTGGCAATTCTCGTCGATAAAGAACGCCTTTGCCTTGGATTTCGACCCACGTAGCGCCATTGCCATTGCCTCGGCACAAGCGGTTGCCTCATCCAGCAGAGATGCGTTGGCAACAGGAAGGCCGGTCAGGTCGCTTACCATAGTCTGGAAGTTCAGCAGCGCCTCAAGACGCCCCTGCGCGATTTCGGGTTGGTAGGGCGTATAGGCCGTATACCACGCTGGATTTTCCAGAATATTTCGCTGGATTGCCGGCGGGGTCACACAGCCATAGTACCCCTGCCCGATCAGGCTGGTCATCACCTTGTTTTTCTTGGCCACCTTGCGCATTTTTTCCAAAAGCGCATGCTCCGTCATTGGCGCCCAAGGCAGGGCTTCGGCCTGACGGATACTGCCCGGAACTGTGTCGTCAATCAGCTCATCGAGCGACGCGTAGCCGATTGCTTTGAGCATCTCGGCCATTTCATCTGGCGACGGGCCGATATGGCGGCGGTTTGCGAAATCATAGGTGTTATAACCAGTGGTCTGATAGGGCATTTTGTGTCCTTACCCGATGAAGGCTTTATAAGCGGCTTCGTCCATCATGTCGTCCATTGGGCCGAGGTCTTCGACTTTGATCTTAAAGAACCAAGCGTCGTTCTCTGGATCGTCATTTACCTTGCCTGGCTCGTCGACAATTGCTTCGTTCACTTCGACAATCTCGCCGTCGATTGGCGCGAGGATATCGGAAGCGGCTTTCACACTCTCGATCACCACAACTTCGTCGTCCTTGGAGACTGTTGTGCCAACGTCTGGCAGCTCAACAAAGACAACATCGCCAAGCTGCTCGGCGGCGTGCTCGGTAATGCCAACAACAACAACGTCGTCCTCGACGCGCAGCCACTCGTGTTCTTCGGTGTATTTCATGGGGAGTCTCCTGTTTAACGTTTATAGGTTGATGGCCGGAAAGGCATATCTGCCACGGTTGCGGGGAGCCGCTTGCCACGCACTTCGGCATAGATAATGGTGCCGGTTTCCGCGTGGTCGATAGCAACATATCCCATCGACATAGGCCGTTCGATACTGGGGCCAAATGCGCCCGATGTCACCCGCCCCATCGGCTCTGTGGCGTCGGCACTGGCAAAAAGCTGGGTTCCGGCACGCATTGGTGCGCGCCCTTCAGGCAGAATGCCTACGCGGCGGCGGGTTGCCCCTTTTTCAAGCTCTGCGAGAATTCGTTCAGCCCCGGGAAAGCCGCCTTCACGTTCGCCGCCTGTGCGGCGGACCTTTTGCATCGCCCATTCAAGCGCGGCCTCGACCGGCGTTGTTGTTTCGTCAATGTCATTACCATAAAGGCACAGCCCCGCTTCAAGGCGGAGACTATCTCGCGCACCTAAGCCGATTGGCTCCACACCATCTTGGGCCAGAAGCGCACGGGCAAATTCAACCGCGCTGTCGTTGGACACTGAAATCTCGTAGCCGTCTTCGCCAGTGTATCCAGAGCGCGAAATCCAAAGCTCGCCGAAATCCGATTCCACAACAGCAACATCCATGAACACCATATCGGCCGCAGATGGAGCAAGCGCAGCAAGCGCTGCTTCGGCTTTCGGACCTTGCAACGCAAGCAATGCGCGATCTTCGACAACCTCAACCTCACAATCAGCAAGGTTCGCCTTCATATGCGCGACATCGGCCTCTTTACAGGCCGCGTTGACCACGAGGAACAGGTGGTCGCCACGGTTGGCCACCATCAGGTCGTCGAGAATGCCACCGTCTTCGTTGGTGAAAAGAGCATAGCGCTGACGCCCCTCTTTGAGAGGAACGATCGAAACCGGCACCAGACGCTCAAGCGCCGCCGCAGGATTATTACCGCGCAGGATCACTTGCCCCATATGGCTCACATCAAAGAGCCCCGCGCCGGTGCGTGTGTGCAAATGCTCTTTCATAACGCCGAGCGGATATTGCACGGGCATGGAATAGCCCGCGAATGGCACCATTTTGGCACCCAATTCTACGTGTAGGTCATGGAATACGGTCTGCGCCAGATCCGCGTCGAGGTGTGGGTTGGCCATTTGCCTTCTCCTCATCACCGGTACAACACTGGATATTCAGCGCGGCACCAAAACAAGCCCGCCCCATGCGCGCTCTCCTGATGCCCCCTCTGTCTCTGCCTTGCGGCGCCTGAGATCGTTATCCCTTCGGCGGGCCAATGGCCACTCTCCAGAGTTTTGGTATCCGAGCGGTCCTGAAGCCTGAGAGTTTACCGGGGCGGTTGCTCCTTCGGCACTGAAGGGCGTTCGCCCCGCAGATTCTCCCACTTGGATGTCGCATTATGTACCCACCTGTGCGCTTTTGGGCAAGGGGTTGTATTCGCCGGTATACAGGTTAAATCCGGTTACATGAAAAACCCTTTCTTCTTTGGCTATGGTTCGCTCGTGAACCAATCGACCCACACCTACACCAACGCCCATCGCGCCCATGTCACCGGCTGGCGGCGCACGTGGCGCTTCACACCGCATCACCCCGTCTCGCTTTTGACAGCGATCCGATGTGACGAGAGCAGCATTGACGGATTAATCGCCGAAGTTCCCGGCGCGGATTGGGCGGCCCTTGATGAGCGCGAAAGCGGATACAACCGCCACGTCACCGACGCTGTGCGCCACCCGCTTGAGTTCAAACCCGAAATCGCAATCTATGCCGTTCCCGAACAGGAGCCGTTTGATGCAGACGAAGGGCCAGGCATTCTGCTCAGTTATCTCGACGTTGTGGTTCAGGGGTATTTGCGTGAATTCGGCGAAGAGGGCGTTGCAGATTTCTTTGCCACAACAGATGGCTGGGACATTCCCATTCTAAACGACCGCCTCGCGCCCAAGTACCCGCGCGCCCAAGAGTTGAGCCCCTCAGAAACCGCATTGGTTGATGCTTATGTAGCCAAGGTCAACGCCGAAAACTAAACAGAGACATCCAGCGGCTCTGGCTCCGAAACGCCTCTGGAGCCACCGGTTTTTCGGCGCGGATGTCGCGCATGATCCGCGCCACCAACACAAGTGCAATCGCCGCAAAGACGACGCCGCCAATCGCTTGCCCAATAAGCACCCCTTCGGCCCCGTATAACATACTGCCGAAAATCACGAACGGGATCGTCCCAAGTGTGTTCCGGCCCCAGTTTACCATGGTGGAATAGAACGGATGGCCAAGGTTGTTAAACGATGCGTTCGCCACAAAAATCACCCCGTTGAAGAACCACAAGAGCGCCAGCGGGCCACAGAACAGCAAGATGATATCCGCCGTCACCCCATCCGCACGGAATAGAGCAAGCACAGGGCCGCGCAGCGCAAAGAGGATCAGCGCCACAATCAGCACGTAGCCCGCAATAAACAGCAACCCATCTTTGAAGGCACGCTGCACGCGGTCATGCAATTGCGCGCCATAGTTTTGGCCGATGATCGGTCCGATGGCCCCTGAGAGCGCGAAAATCACACCGAAAGCAATCGGTACCATCCGCGACACCACCGCCATTCCGGCGACGGCATCCTCTCCATATTCGGCCATCGCGCGTGTCACATAGGCCTGCCCGATGGGGGTTGAAAGCTGCGTAAGAACAGCAGGAACGGCAAGCGTATAGATTGCCCGGAAATCAAGCGCGAACTCCTCTGAAGTTGGCTTTTGCAGGCCGCCATAGTGTTTATAAATCGGGATCAGCGCATAACTGGCAATCGCAATACGCGCCGCCACCGAAGCAAGCGCTGCGCCCGTCAGTTCCAGATCAAGCCCGAAGATCAGGATGGGATCGAGCACTGCGTTAACAACGCCGCCAAGAATGGTCGCGAACATTGCACGTTTGGCATCTCCATGCGCCCGCAAAATCGCACCGCCAACCATGCCAACAAGCAGCAACGGCAGGCTTGGCACGATAATACGCAGGTAGGATACCGTGAGCGGCAAAACATCGCCTTTTGCCCCCATCCACCCCGCGAGCGTCGGCACGAATATCCAGACCGTCGCGGCAAAGACACTTCCGAACAAAACCCCATAAAACAGCGAAGTTGTTGCGCGGCGGCGCGCCATATCCTCGTCGCCCTGCCCCAAGGCCCGCGCGACCAACGCTCCCGCGGCGATGGACATGCCAATGCCGAAAGAACTGGTGAAAAACAGGATCGCGCCCGCGTATCCCACAGCAGCGGCAAGCTCGGCTTTGCCCAGCATCGAGATGAATATCATGTCGACGAAATCAACAATGAACACCGCCATCAATCCAATAGACGCGGTGAGCGACATGACAGTGACATGCCGAAATAGATTGCCAGTTAAGAACTTAGCCTGCGCGTTCGCGGGTTTGGCGGGTTCGGAATTTGACATGCAACCTCCCTGATCGCCGCGCAGAAATACGCGCGGGCACATGTGCAGGAAGGCTGACTATAGCGACGAAAACCCGAATGGGAACCGCAAAAACGGTCGCGCGATCTAGCCTTTGGCGCGGATCACCTGAAGCAGCGGCAGCACCGCGCTCATATCTGGTCCGTGCTCCATTCCAGTCAAAGCCTTGCGCAGCGGCATGAAAAGCCCCCGCCCTTTGCGGCCTGTCGCTGATTTAACGGCGGTGGTCCACTCTTTCCAGCTTGTCGCGTCATACGGACCATCCGGCAGAAGCGCGAGCGCTTCCTTCACGAATTCCGCGTCATCCGCATCAATTACAGGGTCCGCACCATCGCGGAACAGGGTCCACCAGCCTTCAAGATCAGCCATGGTCGAGATGTTCTGGCGCGTGGCTTCCCAAAACGCTTCTGCCTGATCGTCCGGAACGCCAAGTGCCGCGATTTGGTCGGCGACATCGGCAAAGGGCTGCTCGGCCAGAACGCGCGCGGTCAGAGGTTTAAGGTCTTCAACGTCGAATTTGGTTGGCGCAGACCCGAATTTGCTCAGGTCAAAACCTTTGATCAGGTCATCCATTTCTGTGCGCAGTTCGACAGGGTCGCTAGAGCCAAGCCGCGCCATCAAGCTCAAGATCGCCATTGGGGCAATCCCTTGAGCGCGCAGATCGCGAAGCGCCAATGTGCCGAGCCGTTTTGACAGCGCCTCACCCTGCGGGCCCGTCAAAAGCGAATGGTGCGCGAAGTTTGGAACCTTGCCGCCAAGTGCTTCGATGATCTGGATTTGTGTGGCGGTGTTGGTTACGTGGTCGCTGCCGCGCACAACATCGGTCACACCAAAATCGATATCGTCACAAACCGACGCGAGCGTATAAAGGAACTGCCCATCGCCGCGGATGAGAACAGGATCAGACACGCTGGCCGCATCAATCGACAGATCGCCAAGAATGCCGTCATGCCACTCAATCCGTTCCTGATCGAGCTTGAACCGCCAATGGCCGCCACGCTCCGCGCGCAAAGCGTCTTTTTCGGCGTCGGACAGCTTCAGCGCCGAACGGTCGTAAACCGGCGGCTTGCCCATGTTAAGTTGTTTCTTACGCTTGAGATCAAGCTCCACAGGTGTTTCAAAACACTCGTAAAACCGCCCATCCTTGCGCAGCTGCTCTGCCGCTTCTTCGTAGCGTTCAAGCCGTGTTGACTGGCGCTCGATCCGATCCCACGTTAGGCCAAGCCATGTGAGGTCTTCTTTGATGGCCTCGACATATTCTTCCTTGCTCCGCTCCGGATCGGTATCGTCAATCCGCAGGATAAACTCGCCACCTTGAGCGCGCGCGATCAAATAGTTGAAAAGCGCGGTCCGAAGGTTCCCGATATGGATATAGCCTGTCGGGCTTGGGGCAAAGCGGGTGGTTGTCATGGCAGGGCCTCTTGGATGGTTTGGCCCCTCTTACGCTGCCCTGCGACGGCAGGCAAGTAACCCGCAGGATTTCCCGCGTTTATGTCGGCTTAACGGGCCAGTGACCCTCAAGATCGCGCAGACCCGCACCGATCAACTCCTCAAGCACATCCGTATCGATATCCGACAGCTTATTGAAATAGAGACACGCCTTGCCGAGTTTATGCTTGCCAAGCCGCGCAAGAATATCGCCAAAGTCGCCATAACCGGGCATGATATAGACAGAGAAATTTGCCTTGCGTGGGGCAAAGCCCGTTGCCAAGAAGTCCCCTTCTCGCCCACTTTCATAGCGATAGTGGTATTGCCCATAGCCAACAATCGCCTCGCCCCACATCACCGGATTATATCCAGTGACGCGCTTGAATATATCATTCAGCCTGAGCGCATCCGCGCGTTTGCCCTCGTGTTCAATTGCGGCAAGATAGGCGTGAACGTCCTGTTCGGTGGGTTGGGTCTTGTTGGCCATGACGCACCTCCTTGCGCTCAGTTTTCGCAAACCGAACCGCTGTGGCAAGGCTTTTCTGGCTTAGGAGCCGTCGCGCCAACGGTTCACAATCGGGTAGCGACGATCAAGCCAGAACGCGCCTTTGGTCAAACGCGCACCGGGTGCGGACTGAAAGCGCTTGTACTCTGAGATATAGATCAGATGTTCCACCCGCTTCACGGTTTCGCGCTCAAACCCTTGCGCAACCAGATCAGCCACTGACAAGTCCTCATCCACCAGCCCGTGCAAGATTGCATCCAGAACCTCATAGGGCGGTAGGCTGTCTTCGTCTTTCTGATCTGGTCGAAGTTCGGCGCTTGGTGGCTTATCAATGATAGAGACAGGGATAACCTCGCCCTCTGGCCCTTTCATCCAGACACGGTGATTGGCGTTGCGCCAGCGACACTGCTCAAACACACGGGTTTTATAGAGGTCTTTGATCGGGTTATATCCGCCCGCCATATCGCCATAGATCGTGGCATAGCCCACAGCGACTTCGCTTTTGTTGCCCGTCGTCAGGAGCATCTCGCCGAACTTGTTGCTCATCGCCATGAGAAGAAGCCCACGTAGTCGCGATTGGATGTTTTCCTCGGTCAGCCCCGGTTCCATCCCCTCAAAGAACGGCGCGAGCGTATTTGTAATCGCGGCGCGCCCCTCGGCAATTGGCACATAATCATAGTGACAGCCGAGATTTTTCGCCACGGCCTCCGCATCATCAAGCGACCCTTGCGACGTGTATTCACTGGGCAACATAACACAGCGCACGTTCTCCGCGCCCAGCGCGTCCACGGCGATCGTAGCTACAATTGCAGAGTCGATCCCGCCGGACAGGCCAAGCAGCACCTTTTTGAACCCCGTCTTGGCCATATAATCGCGCAGCGAATGCACCATCACGTGATAGTCCTGCTCCCAAGCATCAGGGCGCGGCGCGACTTCGCCGTTCACAACGCTCCAACCGTTTTCATCCTTTTCAAAATCGAGGTGGCGCAGCTCTTCGGCGAATACGCCCATCCGATCTACAAGCGCACCATCCGCCCTAAGGGTGAAGCTTGAACCGTCAAAAACCTGATCGTCCTGTCCGCCAACCATATTCAGGTAGACAAGCGGCAAACCCGTGTTGTTCACCCGAGCGCGCATCCGTTCAAGGCGCGTTGGGAATTTATCGCGGTAATAAGGGGATCCGTTCGGCACCAGCAGGATTTCCGCGCCCTGCGCCCCCAAGCTTTCGGCAACGCCTTCGTGCCATGAATCTTCGCAAATCGGGCTGCCGATCTTGAGCGGCCCTACTTGATAGGGCGCGCCAACCTCTCCGGCTGCAAACAGCCGCTTTTCGTCAAACACGGTTTCATTCGGCAGTTTGGTTTTGAGCGCCCTATGAGCGATCACACCACCCGAAAGAATATAATAGGCGTTAAACAGCTTCTCGCCATCGAAGTACGGCCCGCCAATCCCGATGACCGGCCCATCCGCACAGTCTTTGGCCAAACCTTCGATGGCCGCCATCGCATCGCGAAAAAACGCGGGTTTGCGCACAAGATCCTGCGTTTGATAGCCAACAGAGAACATTTCCGGCAGGGCCAGCATATCAGCTTTGGCGGCGCGAGCCTCTTCCCAAGCGGCGCGCGCTTTGGCGATATTTCCGTCGATATCCCCAACCGTGGGGTTAAGCTGCGCCAGAGTTAATCGAAATGTCACGAGCTGTCCTGTCTTCTCGATACGTTTACCGGAGTTATCTACCCAAGCCCCTGCCCAAGGGAAAGGGGGCACAGGTAATTAGACGCTCATTAACTGCTTGTGAACGCAAAAGCGTTGTCACCCCAAATTCTGTCCCATAAGCTGCCATAGCATTTCGTTGGATTCTCGGGGGTTACGGTGCCAAAAGCGATACTACTCAAGGCCGAAACACAAACCACGGCAAAGACGCTTGCCCTCGGTTTCGGCACAAGCGCACTCATTTTGCTCGGGTCCATGGCATTCGCGCAGGACACTCTTACCAAAGAATACGACAACGGCGGCGTCTATGAAGGCACGTTTCAAGACGGCAAACAACACGGGCGCGGCACCTATACGCTGCCTAACGGCTATCGCTATGAGGGCGAATGGGTCGAGGGGCAGATAAAAGGGCGTGGCAAAGCCGAGTTCCCAGGCGGCGCTGTCTATGAAGGACAGTTCGACCAAGGCGAGCCGCATGGGTTTGGCAAAATGACTTTTGCCGATGGCGGTGTCTATGAGGGCGACTGGCTTGATGGCGAGATAACCGGCAATGGCATCGTGACCTATGCAAACGGTACGACCTATCAGGGTGGTTTCAAAGGCGGTCTGCACCACGGCGTTGGGACGCTCGAAAGCCCCAACGGCTATATCTATGCTGGCGAGTGGGTTGACGGTGTCAAAGAAGGTCAGGCCGAAATCACATTTCCCGGCGGCGCAACCTATAAGGGCGACGTTGTAAACGGCACCCGCAGCGGCTCCGGCAAACTCGTGATGGAAGACGGGCTGTCTTATGTGGGCGGATGGCTCAACGAACAATTTCACGGCGAAGGCGTGCTGACCCAATCAAATGGCGATGTCTACACTGGCCAATTCGAGAATGGCAAACGCGCGGGCACGGGCAAA
This sequence comes from Halocynthiibacter sp. C4, assembly GCF_028823805.1. Taxonomy (NCBI): domain Bacteria; kingdom Pseudomonadati; phylum Pseudomonadota; class Alphaproteobacteria; order Rhodobacterales; family Paracoccaceae; genus Halocynthiibacter; species Halocynthiibacter sp. C4. Next base: position 821,002 of record NZ_JAPEIE010000002.1, read on the forward strand.
GTCACCTATGCCAACGGCGATGTTTATGAAGGCCAGTTCACCAACGATGAACGCCACGGCCAAGGCACATTCAACGGGGCGGACGGGTATAAATACGTCGGCAACTGGGTAAACGGCAAAATCGAAGGCGAAGGCGAGATCACTTACCCTGATGGTGCGGTCTATACCGGCACTTTCGCGGCTGGTTTGCCCGATGGAACCGGAAAAATCACATATGCCGACGGTGGAACCTATGAGGGCGGCTGGAAAGCGGGCGTCATCGAAGGCGAAGGCCGCGCAACTCAATCCAGCGGTATGGTTTATGAAGGCGGGTTCAAAAACGCCCAATACCATGGAATCGGCAAGATCACCTATCCAAGCGGTTATGAATACGCGGGGGCATGGGAAAATGGCCAACGTCATGGCGAAGGCACCACGAAATACGCGGATGGTTCGATCTATGAAGGCGCGTTCGTTAACAACAAGCGCGAAGGCATCGGCGAAATCACGATGCCGGACGGGTTCAAATATTTCGGGCAATGGAAAGATGGCCAGATCGACGGCGAAGGCGTCGCCACTTATGCCAATGGGGATGTATACACTGGCGAGTTCAAACAAGGCAAACGTGCAGGTAAGGGCACGATGGCCTTTGCCAGTGGCGAGGAAAAAGAGGGAATCTGGCGCAACGGTGCATTAACCGATGGCACCGAAGACAGCACCGAAGCCAACGAGGCAGACACAGCGCCAGAAACCGAAGACTCCGCAACACCTGAAGCCCCGGCAAACGACGGCTAGATACTGAAAATCTACCTTTTCGCGGTTTGTTGCGAAAATCCTCTTTTCTTTCGAGGCGGGCTGCGTATGATCGCGCCCATGAACGCAAACGCACATATGTCTCTTATTGCAACCGCGCCGGTTTCCGGTTGTGGCGCTGGCCTATGCGCACTGCTGCTACTTAGCTGCCTCTGAGCGTGCCATTTCTGGCGCGAGCGCTCAGGGGAGGACACCGCGCCAAGAGAGGGCAACAAACCGCCCGTAACCAGCACAGCTAAGACATACGAAAGATTTCAAAATGACCGATACAGCCAAACAAGATCACGTCTTGATTTTTGACACCACATTGCGCGACGGCGAACAAAGCCCCGGCGCAACAATGACCCATGACGAGAAACTCGAAATTGCCGAGATGCTCGACGATATGGGAGTTGATATTATCGAGGCCGGTTTCCCGATTGCATCAGAAGGTGATTTCGCGGCGGTAAGCGAGATTGCGCGCCGCGCAAAGAGTGCCCAGATTTGCGGCCTTGCCCGTGCGAACTTCAAAGACATCGATCGCTGTTGGGAGGCCGTCAAACACGCCGCGCGCCCACGCATCCACACATTTATCGGAACATCGCCACTTCACCGTGACATCCCGAAACTCAACAAAGACCAGATGGCAGAGCGCATCCACGAAACCGTGACCCACGCGCGCAACCTCTGTGACAACGTGCAATGGTCCCCGATGGACGCGACCCGCACCGAAGAAGACTATCTCTTCCGTGTGGTAGAGATCGCGATCAAAGCAGGCGCGACGACAATCAACATCCCTGACACTGTGGGCTATACCGCCCCGCGCGAGAGTGCGGACATCATCCGGCGCTTGATCGAGAATGTGCCGGGTGCTGACGAGATCATCTTTGCGACGCACTGTCACAACGACCTCGGCATGGCGACAGCCAACTCCCTCGCCGCGGTTGAAGCTGGTGCCCGCCAGATCGAATGCACGATCAACGGCCTTGGCGAGCGCGCCGGCAACACCGCTCTCGAAGAGGTGGTGATGGCGCTCAAGGTCCGCAACGACATCATGCCCTACCAAACAGGGATCGACGCCAAGAAGATCATGCAGATCAGCCGCCGCGTTGCCTCCGTTTCTGGGTTTGCTGTGCAGTACAACAAAGCCATCGTTGGCAAGAACGCCTTTGCACACGAGAGCGGCATCCACCAAGACGGGATGCTCAAGAACTCTGAGACATTCGAGATCATGCGCCCCGAAGACGTGGGCCTCACTGAAACCAACATCGTGATGGGCAAACACTCCGGTCGCGCTGCATTGCGCTCGAAGTTGGCGGATCTCGGCTTTGAATTGGCCGACAACCAACTCAAGGATGTGTTCGTTCGTTTCAAAGAGTTGGCCGACCGCAAGAAAGAGATTTTCGAGGATGACCTCATCGCCCTCATGCGGGACTCTGACGCAAGCGAACAGAACGACTACCTCAAGGTAAAATCCTTGCGCGTGGTTTGCGGCACCGATGGTCCGCAGGAGGCCGCGTTGACCCTCACGATTGACGGTGAGGAGAAATCCGTCACCGCAACCGGAGATGGCCCCGTTGATGCCACCTTCAACGCGGTTAAGGCTCTCTATGACCACAGCGCGCATCTTCAGCTCTATCAGGTTCACGCCGTAACCGAAGGCACAGACGCGCAGGCCACCGTCAGCGTGCGGATGGAAGAGGATGGCAACATCGCCACTGGCCAATCCGCTGATACCGACACTGTCGTTGCCAGCGCCAAAGCCTATGTCAACGCGCTCAATCGCCTGATCGCGCGCCGCTCAAAAGTCGCGCCGAATTCAGACGTGAAAGAGATCAACTACAAGGATGTCTCATAGGCCTTTGCCAAGAGAATCCACCTCTAAGACCAAAGGGGCGCCACATTAAGTTGGCGCCCCTTTTGCATAGCCCCCCCCCGAGAGCGAGTTCGTTACGGCTATGAAATGGTGTCTTCAAACAGCGCAAATGTTGCAAAATGTAAATAATTGCGGAAAATCAAGGCAATTCTGCGCTTAAAAATGTCAGATATCTGCAAGCGGCAAAAACTCGCCTTTGGCCCCCTAATGTTCTCTTTATAATCTGCAAAGGGCCGATTATAAGTGTGAATGGCCTGTAATCCGAGAGTCGGACAGGCAATAACCAGAAGAATTGGGACAGTGGGCTATGGCAGGATTTGCAGGATTGTTTTCGTCGGATATGGCGATTGACCTTGGGACGGCGAACACGCTCGTTTACGTCAAGGGCAAGGGTGTCATTCTGAACGAACCTTCCGTGGTTGCCTATCACGTCAAAGACGGGCGCAAACAGGTTCTGGCCGTAGGTGAAGATGCGAAACTTATGCTTGGCCGGACACCCGGAAGCATCGAGGCCATTCGCCCGATGCGCGAAGGTGTGATTGCCGATTTCGACGTGGCCGAAGAGATGATCAAACACTTCATCCGTAAGGTCCACAAACGCACCACGTTCTCCAAGCCAAAGATCATCGTCTGTGTACCCCACGGTGCGACACCGGTTGAGAAACGCGCGATCCGCCAGTCGGTTCTGTCAGCAGGCGCACGCCGCGCCGGATTGATTGCAGAGCCGATTGCCGCTGCGATTGGCGCGGGAATGCCGATCACGGACCCGACAGGCAACATGGTTGTCGACATCGGCGGCGGGACAACCGAAGTGGCGGTTCTGTCGCTTGGCGATATCGTTTATGCGCGCTCGGTTCGCGTTGGTGGTGACCGGATGGACGAAGCGATTATCAGCTACCTTCGTCGCCAGCAGAACCTCTTGATCGGAGAAAGCACAGCCGAGCGTATCAAGACCTCTATCGGCTCCGCACGGATGCCTGACGACGGGCGCGGCTCCTCCATGCAAATCCGCGGACGCGATCTTTTGAACGGTGTGCCAAAAGAAGTTGAGATCAACCAAGCGCAAGTGGCCGAGGCCCTTGCCGAACCGGTACAACAAATCTGCGAAGCCGTGATGACCGCGCTTGAAGCAACCCCGCCAGACCTCGCGGCCGATATTGTGGATCGTGGCGTTATGCTTACCGGTGGCGGTGCGCTTTTGGGTGAGCTTGATCTGGCCCTACGTGAACAAACTGGCCTTGCTGTTTCGGTTGCGGATGAGTCGCTCAACTGTGTGGCGCTCGGCACTGGCAAGGCGCTCGAATACGAAAAACAACTGCGTCACGTCATCGACTACGACAGCTAATTAGACACGGGAGATACCGTGGCAAGTGAACGCACGAACAACGAAAATTACACAAGGCCAATCCGGCGGGTGCTGGTTGGCCTTCTTGTGCTTGTGCTGCTGGCGGTGTTCCTTGTCTGGCGGATTGATAGCCCGCGCGTGGAGCGTTTCCGCGCGCAGGTAATCGACACGATCATGCCAAGTTTCGGTTGGGCGCTGGCGCCGGTTACGGCCTTCGGCAATATGGTCGATGACTTTCAGGGCTATGCAAAGCTCTATGAACAGAACCAAGAGTTGCGCCGCGAACTACAGCAGATGAAAGCGTGGAAAGAGGCCGCACTTCAGCTTGAGCAACGCAACGCCAAACTGCTCGACCTCAACAAGGTGCGCCTTGACCCGAAACTCACGCATGTCACGGGCGTGGTTCTCGCCGACAGCGGCAGCCCGTTTCGTCAATCGGTTTTGGTGAATGTCGGCGCCCGCGATGGGGTACAGGACGGATGGGCCACGATGGATGGCATCGGCCTTGTGGGGCGAATTTCGGGCGTAGGAAGCGAAACCTCACGGGTTATCCTCCTGACGGACAGCAACAGTGCCATTCCTGTAACAATTCAACCATCGGGACAACGTGCGTTGATGCGGGGCGAGAACTCCGCGGCTCCGCTTATTGAATACCTTGAAAACCCCGAGCTTGTTCGCCCAGGTGATCGGGTTGTGACCTCGGGCGACGGCGGCGTGTTTCCTGCGTCCTTGCTCGTTGGCCAAGTGGTTCAGGGCGCGGATCGTCGCCTGCGCGTGCGACTTGCGGCAGACTACGAACGGCTTGAGTTTCTTCGAGTGCTACGCAGCCGCCCAACCCGCGTGATTGACGAAGACAGCGCGCTAATCCTTCCAGTGGCACCAGCGGTGACCGAAGCCGAACCAGAAGAGGCAACCGAGTCCGAAGAGAGTGAGGCGGGCGATGGATAGCTTGCCGATTTCACGTGCGTGGTTCTTTAACCTGCTTTTTGTTGTGGTGGCTTTCTGTACGCTGTTTCTCCACCTGCTGCCGTTCAAACCCGCACAGACCGGTGGCGCGGCACCAGACCTGATGCTTTGCATTACCTATGCATGGGTTTTACGCAGACCGGACTATGTCCCTGTCTTTCTGCTGGCGGTCGTGTTTCTGACAATGGACCTTTTTTTCATGCGCCCGCCCGGATTGCAGACCGCTTTGATCATCCTAGGGGCTGAATTCTTGCGCAACCGCGCGCAAGTAAACCACGAATTGCCATTCTTGATCGAATGGCTCCTTGTGGCGTCAGTTATGGTTGGCGTGATGCTTGGCGGGCGGTTTATCCTGTTCCTCGTGGGCAGCGATTTGCCCTCTTTGTCGCTAACGTTGCAACATCTCGCTGGAACGGTTTTGCTGTATCCAGTTGTCGTAATCCTCTCAACGCGATTGCTCGGCGTGCGCAAACCATCGCCTGGCGATCTTGATGCACGGGGGCAGCGCGCATGAAACGGCCTCCCAAAGATACAGAAGCAAGCGCCCGTATGATCACCCGCCGCGGGTTGATACTCGGGGCGAGCCAGATCGGATTTATGGGGCTGCTCGGCCTCCGGATGCGTTATCTTCAGGTGGATCAGGCCGACCAGTTCCGTCTTTTGGCCGAAGAGAACCGCATCAACATACACCTGCTGCCGCCTGCGCGTGGATTGATCCATGACCGCAACGGCGTGCCGCTGGCGCAAAACCAACAGAACTACCGTGTCGTTGTACGCCGTGAAGACGCGCGCGACCTCGAGAATGTGCTGCTGCGTCTATCCAATATTGTGCCGCTCACACAGGAAGACATTGACCGCATCCAAAAAGAGCTGCGCCGAGCGGGGCCATCAGTTCCGGTAACCATCGCGGACCGCCTGAGTTGGGAGATCTTTTCAGAAGTCGCGATCAACGCCCCTGCCCTTCCCGGAATTACGCTCGATGTCGGGCTGTCGCGGCTCTATCCGCTCAAGGGCGATTTGGCCCATGTGGTGGGATATGTCGGGCCGGTGAGCGATTACGATCTCTCCAAACTCGAAGACCCGGACCCGCTCCTGCGTATTCCGCGTTTCCAGATCGGGAAGTTCGGGGTCGAGGCCAAGACCGAAATGGAACTGCGCGGCACCGCGGGCACAAAACGCGTTGAGGTTAACGCCACGGGCAGGATCATCCGCGAGATTGACCGCAAAGAAGGCGATCCAGGCAATGCGCTGCAGCTTACGATCGATGCGCGGCTCCAGAACTATGCCCATAAACGCCTCGAGGGGCTGAGTGCGTCGGCCATCGTTATGGATGTGCGCAATGGCGATTTGCTCGCTTGCGCATCTGCGCCGTCGTTTGACCCGAACAAATTCGTCAAAGGCATTTCGGTCCCCGATTACCGCGAGCTGACCGAAGACAAATACCGCCCGCTCGCCTCCAAAACCGTGCAAGACCGGTACCCACCTGGCTCGACGTTCAAGATGATTACGTTGCTTGCAGCGCTTGATGCGGGCGTGATCAGTGCTGAGGAGACGATACGTTGCCGCGGCCACATCGAGATGGGCGGCCGACGGTTCCACTGCTGGAAGCGCGGCGGGCATGGAAACGTCAATCTTCACAACTCGCTCAAAAAATCCTGCGATGTCTACTACTACGAACTCGCGCAACGAGTTGGGATCGACAAAATCGCCGAGATGGCAAAACTCTTCGGGTTTGGCCAGAAGTTTGACGTGCCGCTCTCTGCGGTGTCCTCTGGAACAGCTCCCAACAAAGAGTGGAAGCAGCGGGTATATCAAAAGCCTTGGGTGATCGGCGACAGCCTCAATGCCTCCATCGGTCAGGGGTTTGTATTGGCAACACCGCTTCAGGTTGCTGTGCTTTCTGCACGTCTGGCAACGGGGCGCTCTGTTTCTCCACGGCTTATCGCGTCGGTCAACGGCGTGCAGGAACCTCCACGCAGCGGTGAGCCTCTTGGCCTGAACGAAAATCACCTGCGCTATGTGCGCAAAGCGATGTTTGGTGTTTGTAATGAAACCGGAGGAACAGGATATGGCTCTCGCATCGTCGAAGACGCCTATCGCATGGCCGGAAAATCCGGAACCTCGCAGACACGAAGCCGCGTTGTGAACAACGCAAATGCCCCTTGGGAAGAACGCGACCACGCGCTGTTTACCGCTTTTGGCCCCTATGAAAACCCAAGTATCGCGGTCGCGGTTGTGGTTGAACACGGCGGTGGCGGATCATCGGCGGCAGCGCCGGTCGTGCGCGATATCGCGCTTCAAGCGTTTTATGGCGGCAACCCGCCCTTGTCTGCGTATCCCGCCAAAGACCGCGCCCGCATCAGCGCCCAACAGGAAGAATACGAAGCGCATATCCCGCCTTTCCTCAAACAGAAGTCGGACCGCGCATGAGCTATTTAGAATACAACGTCAAAACTGTCCCAAGCGGCATTCGTAAGATCCTCTATTTCAACTGGCCGCTTCTGGTGTTGCTGGCAACGGTGTCTTGCGTTGGGTTCATGATGCTCTACTCGGTTGCGGGTGGATCGATGACCCCATGGGCCGAGGCCCAGATGAAGCGCTTTGGCCTTGGCGTTTCAATGATGTTTGTTATTGCGATGGTTCCCATCTGGTTCTGGCGAAATATCGCCGCGCTTGCCTATATCTTCGGGCTAGTTCTCTTGGTGGTGGTCGACCAGTTTGGCGAGGTCAACATGGGGGCAAAGCGTTGGATCAACCTTGGTTTCATGCAGCTTCAACCCTCCGAACTGATGAAAATCGCGCTCGTCATGTTGCTCGCTGCTTATTACGACTGGCTAGATATCAAGAAAACATCACGCCCTCTGTGGGTCTTGCTGCCTGTGATCATCATCCTGATCCCGACCGCGCTTGTCTTGAGGCAACCTGACCTTGGCACCTCGATCCTATTGATCGCAGGCGGGGCAATTGTGATGTTCCTCGCTGGCGTGAGTTGGTGGTATTTCGGCGCGGTGATCGCAATGGTGGTTGGCGCAGTAACTGCTGTATTCCAATTCCGCGGCACGCCTTATCAGTTCCTCAAAGACTATCAGTACCGCAGGATTGATACCTTCCTTGATCCGTCGGCCGATCCGTCCGGTGCAGGGTATCACATCACCCAATCCAAGATCGCGCTCGGCTCTGGCGGCTGGACAGGGCGCGGTTTTATGCAAGGCACGCAGAGCCGATTGAATTTCCTTCCCGAAAAACACACAGACTTTATCTTCACGACACTTGCGGAAGAATTCGGCTTTGTCGGTGGGTTTAGCTTGTTGGGTGTTTACCTGCTTGTGATTGTCTTCTGCATGGTCTCCGCATTTCAGAACAAAGACCGCTTTTCCGCGCTCCTAACGCTCGGCATCGCGGGTACGTTCTTCCTGTTCTTTGCGGTGAATATGTCGATGGTCATGGGGCTTGCGCCTGTGGTTGGGGTTCCTTTGCCGCTGGTATCTTACGGCGGGTCGGCGATGCTTGTTTTGCTCGCCGCTTTCGGCCTAGTTCAAAGCGCCCACATTCACCGCCCAAGATAGGAATTCACCATGCTTAACGTTTTGTTCTCGGCCAGAGATGGGCTTTGGGGCGTTTACGAAGAGCCGCTCCGCAAGGCTTTTGCGTCACGGAACTTGAGCATCAATCTCCAGCCGGACTTTTCTGATCCGGAAATGGTGCATTATATCGTCTATGGGCCGACTGGCCCTTTGCAGGACTTTACTCCCTATTCAAACGCGAAAGCTGTGTTGAACCTCTGGGCCGGTGTTGAGCGGCTAGTGAAAAATCCAACGCTCAATATCCCGCTCACTCGGATGGTCGACACTGGTTTGCAAGAGGGCATGGTGGAATATGTGACCGCGCATGTCTTGCGCCATCATCTTGATACCGACCGTCAGGTTTTGAACCAAAACGGCGTTTGGGACGTTGTTATTCCTCCGCTCGCACGGGATCGAACGGTGGCTGTTCTAGGACTCGGCGCCTTGGGCGAAGCTTGCGCGCGCCAACTTGCAACGCTCAATTTCAACGTGCTGGGCTGGAGCCGCCGCCAAAAAGAGATACACGGCGTCTCTTGTTTCTGTGGCGAGGATGGCTTGCGCGACGTGCTGAGCAAGAGTGACATCGTTGTTCTGCTCCTCCCGCTAACTGATGGTACGGCGAATATTCTAAATGCCGACACCCTCGCGCTGCTGCCTAAAGGGGCGGCGATTGTGAATCCCGGCAGGGGCGCTTTGATAGATGATGACGCATTGCTTGCTGCGCTCGGTTCGGGGCACGTCGGCGCCGCAACGCTTGATGTGTTCCGCCAAGAGCCCCTGCCCGCGGAGCATCCTTACTGGCACAATCCCAAAGTTACCGTGACGCCGCACATCGCTTCCGAAACGCGCCCCGAAACGGCGAGTGAGATTATCGCTGACAATATTCACCGAAATGAAAACGGCGAGCCTATGCGGTTTCTCGTAGATCGAAGCGCAGGGTATTAACGCAGGATCGGCGGGCTGTTCGGATCGGTGCCGGGCGCTTTGGGGGCGGCTGGTTCCGGCGCGACGGCGGGTTCGGGAAGATCAAATACCAGCGCCACACGCGCCAAACGCTCGGCGATTGGATCGTCGCTGCGCAGGAACACCACATCCAGCTCCCCCGCATCAATGCCCGAGAACACCAGCGCCTCGTTCGTTGCTTTTGCCAGCGCTTCTTGCGCCCCGAGTTTGGCGTCAAGATACGCCAACAGGTGCCCCCTGCGCCCTGATTTATAGGTTACTTCCGCGAGGAACGCTTTGCTGGCAAGGCCAGCCGCCGTTGGCAATTTGCGATCAAGTGCGTTCAAAAGTGCGTCCGGCAGCGCCTTTGGACGGGCCACCTCAACCGGCAATTCTGCCGCTTCCTCTGGGGCGTGTTCCAGCGTTTGCAGCAGCCAATCGAGCATATCGGGTGTTATCAGGTTTTCTCCTCCCTCAACGCCAAGGTTCACGCCAAGGCCAATGTCCTGCCCTTGAATTAGGTTGGCGATCACGCGGCCAGAGAGCGCGACAAAGGGCGCGGGTTTGCCAGTAAACGCCGAAAGCCGCTCTTCGCGATCAAAAACAAGAAGGAACTGCCCCGCTGGAGTTTCAAAAACCTCTGGCTTGATGCGCTCTCCTTCTGCTTCCTCCTCAAGCAGAAGAAACAGTTCTGCGTCGGCCAGCCGCTCGAAATACACAAGCCGCGCGGCCTCGTCGCTTTGGGCTGCGTCCATCTCGGCAAAGGCCAGATCAATCGGAGTTTCGTTTGGCATATAGCACCTCTTTGACGCGCTGGCGCAGCTCGGGCAGGAGTTCGGCCTCAAACCACGGATTATTCCTGATCCAGCCTGTATTGCGCCATGACGGATGAGGCAAGGGAAAGCGGCGCGGCGCATGATCGCGCCATGCGGAAACTGTGGCCGTTACCCCGCCTTTTGCTGCGGGTCCGAACTCCCGTTTCTGTGCATACCCACCAACCAGTAAAGTGATTTCTGGCGTAAGCCCTGCGCGCAGTCCCTTGTGCCATGTCTTTGCGCAAATTGGCGGCGGTGGCAGGTCGGATTTTCGGGCGTTGTATCCCGGAAAACAAAACGCCATCGGCATGATGGAAAAGAGATCACGATCATAAAACGCGTCGCGATCCACCCCAAGCCAGTCGCGTAAGCGATCACCGGAGCGGTCATCAAACGGGATTCCGCTTTCATGTACCCGCGCACCCGGAGCTTGCCCGATGATCAGGATCGGCGCATGTTTGCGCACCCGAACAACAGGGTGTGGCTTATGGGCCGTTTCGGTTGCGGCGAACCGGTCCGCGCAAATTCGGCAGGATTGAATTTCGGCAATCAATGGCCCGAGAGCAGTCATGATTGCAGTATGCCGCTCTCATCTGGAAAACAAAACCTGTTGACTCATTTCCATATTTCTATAATTGTAGAAATATGGAAAATACAGAGATCGAATCCCAGTCCAAGCTTGACCTTCTGACCGCCGCTGCGCGGTTTGCAGCGCTTGGCAGCGAACAACGCCTTGAAGTGCTGCGCGTTTTGGTGCGCGCAGGGCCAGAGGGCACGACCATCGGCACCCTTGGCGAACGCAGCGGCGTTACGGGATCGACCCTGACCCATCACCTCAAGATCCTGACGCAGGCAGGGCTGGTGGTTCAACGCAAACAAGGGCGCAGCATCATTTGCGCCACCGCCGACTACACAGAAATGCGCGACCTTGCCGATTATCTTTTGCGGGAATGCTGCGCCGATTGCCCAGATTCGGAACATCATCATGACTGACACCCCCCATACCCACGCCCCGGCGACCCCTCCAATCTGGCGCCGCATTGACGGCGCATGGGCAGCAATTGTTATTATTCCGCTGCTGATTGCCATCTTTGATCCAACACAATTCGTTCCGACAATCACATTTGCTGGCGGCGCGATTGCGCATACGGGGATTTTCATCGTTTTCGCCGTTTTAACGGTTGGATACCTGAAGGCATCAGGTGCCGAGGCGCTCTTGGCCAAAGCGTTCACAGGGCGCGAAACGCAGATGATTTTTATGGCCGCTGCGCTTGGCGGATTATCTCCGTTTTGTTCTTGCGAGGTTATCCCGTTCATTGCGGCATTGCTTGCTCTCGGCGCGCCTCTTTCTGCTGTGATGGCATTCTGGTTGGCTTCGCCTCTTATGGATCCTGCAATGTTCTTCGTCACAGCAGGCACGCTCGGCTTTGACTTTGCAATCGCGAAGGGTATCGCGGCTATCGCACTCGGCATTTTCGGCGGCTTTACAGTGCGCCTCTTTGCCAACTCCGCCGTATTTGCTGACCCGCTAAAGCAACGGCAGGCGACATCAGGGTGCGGATGCGGCCCCTCCCCCTTCAAAGGGAAGCCCGTATGGAACATCCTGCCTCACGCTGACCGCCGCTCGGTCTTTGGGAAAACGGTACTGGATAATGCGCTCTTCCTCGGGAAGTGGCTCTTGCTGGCCTATATGATCGAAGCCTTGATGCTGACCTACATTCCTGCGGAAAAGATCGCAGGTGTACTCGGCGGTGACGGGGTTATGCCGATCCTGCTTGGGGCGTTGATCGGTGCACCGGCCTATCTCAACGGATTTGCCGCCGTACCGCTTGTTGATGCGCTGCTGCAGCAAGGGATGAGCAACGGCGCAGCCATGTCCTTTGTGCTCGCTGGTGGTGTGAGCTGCATTCCGGCCGCCCTCGCGGTCTGGGCGCTGGTCAAACCTCGCGTATTTGCGGCCTATATCGGTATCGCAATGGTCGGCGCATTTCTGGCAGGACTAAGCTGGGGTTTCATCGCTTAAGCCAGCTTACGCTATTCCTTGAAACAGCTTCCAGCGGCCGAGCGCTTGCTTGGCCGCCCCGATTCCACTATCCCTTTCCTAAAAATATTTCGACAGGGCAGGAGACGGTATGTATCGCGTTTGGGACTTTATTACCAATTATTCGATCCTTTTGATCACGGGCGCCCTGACGGCGCTCCTCTGGGCAAACATCGACCCCAAAAGCTACGACGCGCTCGTTCATCTTGTTTTGATCGACGATTTCTTTATCGGCCACGCCCATGAACATGACGGCCATATCGTCCGCACACTCACGCTCCATTATCTGGTGAATGACGTGCTGATGGCGTTTTTCTTTGCCATCGCAGCCAAGGAAGTCTGGGAAGCCGTCATCCTCAAGAACGGCAGCCTACGTGGGAAAAAGGCCGCAACACCGCTGATTGCGACGCTCGGCGGGATGATTGGGCCGATAACAGTTTACCTCGGGGTTGCCTATGTCATGGGCAGCACAACCTTCAACGCTGTGGCCAATGGCTGGGCCGTTCCAACCGCGACCGACATTGCGTTTTCCTATCTTGTTGGGCGCCTTATTTTCGGCGCGGGGCACCCAGCGGTTCGGTTCCTGTTGCTTTTGGCGATTGCAGATGACGCGGCAGGTCTCATTATTCTGGCGGTGTTTTACCCAACGGGCGATCTGGCGCTGCAATGGCTGGGCCTATCTGTTGGGGCTGCGCTCGCGGCGTTCTTCTTTTTCAACTATCTGCCCCGCCGCCTTGATCGGGGAGATCAGCTGCGCAAAAACTCAACATGGGTGCGCAAGAAGCTTGGTTTCTGGCCTTATCTCATTGCCGGATGTCTGTCGTGGTATGGATTTCAGGAAGCGGGTCTACACCCATCCCTAGGCCTATTGCCCGTCATTCCAGCAATCCCGCATGCAGACCGCGCTTTCGGCATTTTCGCCGCAGCCGAGGAACACCTGCAAGATTTGTTGAACCATTGCGAGCACCTGCTTGAGCATCCGGTTGAAGTTATACTTTTCTTCTTCGGCCTCCTGAACGCAGGGGTACAGTTTGGAGCGATCGGTGATGCAACTTGGCTCGTCCTCGCAGGCCTGATGATCGGGAAGCCATTTGGCGTTCTACTCTTCGGCTATTTCGGCGCGCACATCTTGAAGCTTGGGCTTCCAGCAGGCATGCGCACTGTTGACCTCTTTATCATCGGCTGTGTGGCCGCCATTGGCTTTACCGTTTCGCTCTTTATTGCCGCTGTCGCGTTTGAACCGGGCCCTGTGCAGGATGCCGCTAAAATGGGCGCACTCTTTAGCTTTGGTGCCGCGATCGTCTCCTACATTGCGGGGATCTTGCTTCGGGTGGAGAAAAAAGAGTTCTAGGCGGCGACCATACATTTGGACGCCCTACTCAACCAAAGCCCCGGCCAATGTATCGGGGTTTTGCGTTTCTGGGTGCGGCCACAGAAAAACCATTGTAAACCAATGATCAACTTCGCCATACTAAGGTTGGGTGAACAGCAATAAAACAACGCCCGAACACAGCATTTGAGGCAATGGAAAGAGCGCAATCAGCACGGAAATGCTTGAATTTGTGAATGTCAGCAAGTCCTTCTGGACCGGAAAACAGCGCAAGGTCATTCTTGATCAGGCAACATTTCGCGTTGAGCTTGGCAATTCCATGGGCATTCTGGCCCCCAACGGAACGGGTAAGACCACCATTATCAACATGATGGCTGGCCTAGAAAAACCTGACGAGGGAATAATCAACCGCAATTGCCGCGTGTCCTTCCCGCTTGGCTTTATGGGCGGCGTTTCGAACAAACATACGGCGGTTGAAAATTCACGCTATATCGCGCGGCTTTATGGGCTCGATCCAGATTACATCGAAGCCTTTTGTCGGTGGCTCTGCGGGCTTGAGGAATACTTCGAAATGCCCGTCGGCACCTATAGTTCAGGGATGCGCGCACGGTTTAGTTTTGCCCTGCTTCTTGCGCTGGAGTTTGACATCTATTTGATCGACGAAGGCATGCCCTCAACAACCGATGTTGAGTTCAACCGTAAGGCGGGCAGCATCCTTCGTGATCGGCTGCAGAAATCCACAGTTGTGATTGTTTCGCATCAGGCGCGCACGCTTGAGAAATTCTGTAGGTCCGCAGCGGTGTTAAAAGGCGGTAAGCTGCATATGTTCGACACATTGGAAGAGGCAAAAAGGCTCTATGACTATGACGACCAGAGCTAGGCGCTTTAACATCCGCAAGAGCGCAACCCAGAAGGCATCTCCGCTCGGAGACGCTGCGAAAGAGGACGCCACTCCACAAGAACGTAACGAAGCCGAAATCAACGCGCGCAAAGAAGCAGCACTTGCCGCCATCCGCGAAGAAGGCCTGACCGGCCGCCAACTTCGCACAGCGCGGCGTGTTGCGCAAAAGCATGGGCTTACACCAATCTCGGATTTTGACGCTGTCCGTATGTTGCGCGAACAGGGTATCGACCCGTTCAAGCGCTCGAACATGCTTGATATCGTTGGCCCAACTGGCGGCAACAATCAGACAAACACCCTGCCTCAAGCGGAAACGTCGCCGCTGCCATCCACGCCGTTTATCCCTGCTGATGGCGGATTTGGCGAGCTTGAGCGCATCCAGAAAGACATTGCAAAACGTCGGCGTCGGCGGCTTTTCATGCTGTCACTTCGACTGTTGCTGCTCGTATTTTTGCCCACTGCCATTGCGGGATATTACTATTACAGCATCGCGACCCCCATGTACGCGACCTTCTCCGAAATGAAGGTGCAACAGGCCCAGAGCCCCTCAAGCGCGCCGGTGGGTCTCCTTGCGGGTACACAGTTCGCAACGTCCGAAGACAGTATTGTTGTACAGGATTATCTCCAATCCCGCGAAGCGATGCTGCGCCTTGATGAAGCGCTCGGTTTTAAATCGCACTTCAGTCAGAAAAGCATTGATCCCGTACAGCGCCTTGATCCTGACGCCACCAACGAAGCGGCCTATAAGCTATACAAAAAGAACGTGAAAATCGGCTATGATCCGACCGAAGGAATCATCCAGATGGAGGTGATCGCTGCGGACCCAGAACTGGCCACCAAATACGCAGAGTTCCTGATTTCGATTGCCGAAGAACAGGTCGACAGCCTCTCGCAACGCGTACGAGACGATCAGGTTGAGGGCGCGCGCGAAAGCTATGACGAGGCTGAACTCGCTGTCACCAACGCGCAGCAAAGGGTGATTGACCTCAAGGAGCTGTACGACGTGATCAGTACGGAGCTTGAAGTCTCGCTTCTGACAAACCGCATTTCTGCGCTTGAACTGCGCGTAACCGAAGATGAAATCGCCCTGCAGGAGCTTAACGCCAACCCGCGCCCGAACCGAACCAAAGTTGCGACACTTGAGCGTGGCATTGCCAGCCGCAAAATCGTGATCGAGGATTTGCGCGCCCAACTCACCGAAGGAATAGCGGGGGGCAAATCGCTCGCGCGCATTCAGGGCGAACTCCAGATCGCCGAAAGCGACCTGCTGACCCGTGTGACCATGTTACAGGCCGCGCTACAAAATATGGAACTTGCCCGCGCCGAAGCCGCGCGCCAAACGCGTTACCTTGTGACTGCCGTTTCACCGATCACACCTGATGAGGCCGCTTATCCTCGTGCTTTTGAAAACACTGTGCTGGCATTCCTGATTTTCTCCGGAATCTACTTGCTCTGCTCGTTGACTGCCTCAATTCTAAGGGAGCAAGTGTCTGCATAAACTTCTCGAACGCCATGAAATTGCCTTGCGCAACAGTTATGATCGCCCCGAACACCGACGAAGCCTCAGCTTCATTTGCGACAATATTTATTAGTTTTTAACTATTTCGCCTGTACAGGACACATGAATATTATGAAAAAGCCGCTCTCCACCGTTACGCCAAACACTTGGGAATTCCTGCGCGACCCAATGATCACACCCACGGGGTTTCGCGAATATGACGCACGCTGGAAATATCCAGACGAAATCAATCTGCCTGGCATTACAGCTCTTGGTCTTGGCCTTGGCACACAAATGCGAAAGCGCGGGATCGAGCCTGTTATCGCTGTGGCAAATGACTATCGCGACTATTCCCTTTCGATCAAAAATGCGCTGATTGTTGGGCTGATGCAGGCTGGCATTCAGGTCAAGGATATTGGCCCCGCACTATCTCCAATGGCGTATTTCGCGCAGTTTCACCTTGATGTGCCCGCAGTTGCCATGGTCACGGCGAGCCACAACCCCAATGGTTGGACAGGCGTAAAAATGGGCTTCGAGCGCCCCCTGACTCATGGTCCGGACGAAATGAGCGAACTTCGCGAAATCGTACTGAATGGCGAAGGTGTTGCTGCAGAAGGCGGCTCTTACGAATTTATTGATGGCGTGATGGACGCTTATATCGACGACCTCGTCGGCGATTTCAAAATGTCACGCAAGCTGCGCGTTGTCTGCGCCACAGGCAACGGAACGGCGTCTGCATTTGCGCCCAAGGTGTTCGAGCGGATGGGCGTTGAAGTGGTCGAGAGCCACAACCGCCTTGATTATACATTCCCGCATTACAACCCGAACCCCGAAGCCATGGAAATGCTTCACGATATGGCAGACACAGTGCGCGAAACCAGTGCCGATTTCGCGCTTGGTTTTGATGGAGACGGAGACCGCTGCGGCGTTGTAGATGACGAAGGTGAAGAGATTTTTGCCGATAAGGTCGGCGTCATCATGGCGCGCGATTTGTCGAAACTTTACCCGAATTCAACCTTTGTGGCCGATGTGAAATCCACGGGGCTATTTGCCTCCGATCCGGAACTAATAAAAAACGGAGTCACGGCAGATTATTGGAAAACCGGCCACAGCTATATGAAGCGCCGCGTCAAGGAAATCGGGGCATTGGCAGGGTTTGAAAAGTCCGGCCACTACTTCCTCGCGGAACCAGTTGGGCGCGGATATGACTGCGGGATGCGCGTGGCGGTCGAGATTTGCAAGCTTATGGACCGCAACCCCGACAAAAAGATGTCTGACCTGCGCAAGGCCTTGCCACAAACGTGGTCAACGCCCACCATGTCTCCCTATTGCGCCGATACCGAGAAGTACGAGGTGCTAGACCGCATCGTCGAGAAACTCGTCGCAAAAGAAGCCGCGGGCGAGAAAATTGCCGGCCATGGCATCAAACAGGTGGTTACAGTCAACGGCGCGCGCGTCATCCTTGAGAACGGTGCTTGGGGGTTGGTGCGCGCGAGTTCCAACACACCTAACCTTGTGGTCGTCTGTGAAAGCCCCGAATCTGACGCGGAATTGCGACAGATTTTCAAAGAGATTGACGAGGTTATCCGCACAGAGCCTTCGGTTGGAGACTACGACCAAACGATTTAATCTCTGCAAATCAACGCGGTGTGGCGCGCCTTGTTGCACGCCGCACCGACGATACGGGCGTGACCAAAAAAATCGCAAATAGCAGCATTTCAGGGCTTGAAGACTCGCAACGCTCGTCGTAAACAGCCGCTCACAGTTGGGGTGTAGCCAAGTGGTAAGGCAACGCTTTTTGGTAGCGTGTACCGTAGGTTCGAATCCTACCACCCCAGCCACAAACTTTCCCACAATCCAGGCTCACATCCGAACACGTTGCTTTAGCGCGCGAAATTGTTGCATCAGCACGTTTCAGGTGGCACCAAGTTTGAATTCAATGCTTTGTTCAACACTTGCGTCAAAAGGCCATCTAAATGGATATTCTGGTTACCGGAGCGAGCGGCAATGTGGGCAGCAAGATTGTTAACCTCTTGCTCTCTCATGGGCACAATGTTTTTGCGGGCACAAGATCCGGTTCTTATGGGCAAAATGATAACGTAATTCCTACAGTGGTTGACTTTGAGCAGGGCATTAAGCCGGAGCGCACGTTCGACGCGATCTTTCTCATGCGCCCGCCGCATTTAACCGACCCCGATATCTTCGAAAGCTTCTTGCAACCCTACGCGCGCTCAACGCGGATTGTGTTTCTTTCGGTGATGGGCGCAGACACGAAATCCTACCTGCCGCATGCAAAAATCGAAAAGAAGATCGCCGAGATGGGATTTGAACACGTGTTCACTCGGCCGACCTATTTCATGGAGAACCTTCTGACAACGCTCTGGCCAGAACTGGACGCAAACAATCGCGTGTATCTCCCATCGGGGAAGTTGAAATTGAACTGGGTATCGGTTCGCGATGTGGCTTCCGTCTCGGTTGCGGCGCTAATTGGTCAAATTGGCGAGCGCGGCGTTTTGGTGAACGCTGGCGTTTATGCAGGGTTTTCTGAGGTTTGCTCAACGATCAACGAGATTGCAGGAACAAGCATCACTTATGAACCCGCGAGCCTGTTTGGCTACATCTGGTACATGCGGAAACAGGGAAATGACTGGCCATTTATTGCGGTTATGCTGCTCTTGCATTTTCTTCCACGCCTAGGCCCCGCAGCAAAACCCCTCGCCGCATCGCCTAAACTCCCTGCGCATGAGTTTGAAACGCTGGAAGACTTTGTCCGTCGGAATAAAGATCAGTTTAGGCGATTGCGCTAGCGCCAATGGCCAAAAAACCTACGGACACAATTGCAGCCGCACTTTGAACCATGTTGGAAGTTCGGTCTTACTTGGTCGTGCTCGACTACAGAATACACAATTGATGCGAAATCTCATCATTGTCATCAAATGCGCACAAATCGATGGGAGTTTACCTACATTCCTTGACAGCTCAGCAAAGCTGACATGATTAATGAGGAGAACGTTCGATTGAGACTGGGGGATTGGCCTCCAAGAAACCTAATTCACATTTGCTAGACTTAACATTTGCGTGGTATCGTCGGTATTTACCGCTAATTTCCAGCGCACAGATCAGAGACTCCACCAGCTAATGCAATTTAAAGATATCGATTTCGTCATTATCGGCGCCGCCAAGTCAGCGACGACATGGCTTCAAAAGCAATTACAGATGGATCCGGCAGTTTATATGCCTGATCCGGAGCTACATTATTTTTCTAGAGAGTACAGTCGGGGGCCGGACTGGTATTTTTCGCAGTTTGACTCACAAATGAGCGACAAGATCGTTGGCGAGAAATCCAACTCCTATCTCTATGAGCCCGAGTCCGCTGCACGTCTTCACAACGACTTGCCAGACGTTAAGCTGATTGCCCAGCTGCGCAATCCGGTTGAACGGGCCTATTCCAGCTATTGCATGCGCTTTAGACGCGGCGAGGTTGGAAAAGATATTGAAACATATCTGGATCCTTCTCAGGGCGAAAACCTCAAATACCTGATCTCGGGTAAATATGCAGCGCTCCTTCAAGACTACATAGATCTCTATGGTCACGAAAAGCTGCTGATCTTGTTCTTCGAAGGGGTCGCAGGCGATCCAGAGACGCAAATCTCACAGGTCCGTTCGCACCTTGGCCTTCCGCCCCGCCAGATTTTGGTAAACGGAACCAAGAAAGTTAAGGACAAGACAACAGAGACGGTCCCTCCCGGGTTGCGCCGTAGCCTGGCATGGATGAAACCGATCGTTCGCCCCCTTCGCGGGACGTCCGCTTTCGAGACTGTCCGAGGATTGGTTGCTGCGCAGCCTAATTACCCGAAACTAACAGACGAGCTGCGCAATCGTTTGAACGACTATTACCATCCGTCGATCGAGGCTCTTGAGAAAATGAGCGGGCAATCTCTTAGCCACTGGTACCAGCCTTCGGATCGGACCAATTGATGCAGCTCTCTCATTCTTTACGCACAAAAACTAAGCCCAAGACCATTACTTGCCGCGTTTGATGATCAAAGACTAATCAGGACAGACACCACGACATTTCGGAAATCCAAGGAGGAAAAGCGGAAGTCTAAGTTTTTCGCTAACTAGTATGAAAAAGTTTATTATTACCGGAATACAGATGAGAAACAAAGGCTCTCAGGCTATGTTTCTATCGCTTTGCTATGGCTTAAAGGCCATTTACAAGGATTGCGAAGTTATTGGTTTTGCGAACAAAACTGACGACCCAGAGCAATATGCCTTCAAGCTATTGCCGTACGACAACTACACGCGTCTGGTGTTCAAATATAACCTGAACAAAGTGCCGTTATTAGAGCCGCTCATAACGCGCCTCGCTGGGAAGTCGCGAAAGACAGACAAGTGGAACGGCAAGGTTTCGGAAATGGATAAAGCGCTGAGAGAAGCGGACGCCATTCTTGATGCGAGCGGCTACACACTTGGTTCCGGCTGGCCAAAAGGTGGTGGTGAGTTGCTGCTTCAGACGATTCAAATCGCGAAGCGCTATAAGAAAAAAGTCATCCTGATGCCCCAAAGCTTCGGGCCATTCGACTGGGATGACGATGGCGACAATGAGGAATTCCTTAAGAAAGTGAAAAAGGAATTGACCTACGCCACCAAGATTTATGCCCGCGAGAAAGAAGGATACGCCTGCCTGAAATCTCTGGATCTGGATAATGTCGAATTGTCGGCCGATATGGTAATTCGCGAGAAGCTCTTTCCGACGGCAGACGAGATTTATGCATCCTACACGAATGACGAGGCAAACTACCCTGTCAAAGGCTCTGTTGGCTTCATCATAAATGAAAACGTGTTCCGTATTGGCGACTCCGGCGCTGTTTTTGATCTCTACGCAAAGAGCTTGGACAGGGTCGTGGACAACGGCGAAAATGTCTACATTCTCTGCACGTCTACAGCGGATATTCATCTTGTTGAGCAGGTTCTGAGCAAAACAAAGAACAGAGACAAGGTAACGGTAATCACCAAAGAATACGCAAGCCCGGAACTGATCGACATCATCGCAAGGTTCAAATACGTGGTTGCGTCACGGTATCACTCGGTGGTTTTTGCCTACAGAAGTGGTGTTCCGGTAATCACACTCGGCTGGGCCAGCAAATACATCGACCTCGCCGAGCATTTCAAACAGCAAGATTACGTGTTCGACATTAGAAACCCGGGCGTTGATCAGATCATCGAAAAGATCGACATGATGGGCAAGAACTATGAACAGGAATCCCAGCGCATCCTCGAACAGTTGGCGAAGCTCCAGGAAACTTCCGTTATTCAAGATGCCGTAAACGCTTTGGAACGCTAAGCCGGCGCTCCACCCTTACAGGGGGCGTCACTTAAGGCGAAAGCCAACCGATCAAAAAGTAATGAGCCGCTTCGAAAACGAGGCGGCTCTTTCTTTTCACGGGGCCTAGAATACGATTACTAGGCCAATTCCCGCAGTACCTCTTAGGTCATTAAGCCCGGCCTGATTGGCACCAATCTGGAAGCCAGTCTTTATGCGCGGCGAGCATGTCATCCACCATCGAACGAATTTGGCGCATGTCGAGTTCGGCGGCTGTATGTGGGTCCATCATTGCTGCGTGGTAGATATGTTCGGGGTTCTCATCCATGAGCGCGCGGACTGTCAGTTCCTGAACATTGATCTGGCTACGCATCACAGCAACAAGCTGCGGCGGGATGTCAGTGACCACGCTTGGCTGCACACCGTTGGCATCAACGAGACAGGGTGTTTCAACGGCTGCTCCCAAGGGCAATTGCGGGATTTGGCCCGTATTGGGCAGGTTGCCATAGGCAACATAGGGCGTGTCAGTGACGATAGCGTTCATCAATTCGGCAGCAAATTCGTGGCTCTTGCAAACCTCGATTTCACTTGCGCTTTCAAGTGTCTTAGCTTGGTCTTTCCAGCTTGCGGCCTGCTCGATGCAACGCGCGGGGTACTCATCCAGCGGAATGCCAAATTCCGCAATCAAGTCCTCGCGCCCATCTTTAATGAACCAAGGGACATATTCGGCCAAATGCTCGCTGCTTTCGGTACAGAAATAGCCAAGCTGGTTCATCACTTCATAGCGGACTTTATTCGGGCAACGCGGCATCAGCAGTGGCGGTTTGGGCAAGCTGCCATCTGCATACCCTTTGCGTAGCGCTGGATAGAGATCATGCAGAGCCCCATCTTTTTCCTGCTCTAAGCGCAAGAAAAACGCCACGTGGTTTACGCCCGCCACCTTATAGCGGATGTCGCCCTCTGGAATGTCCAGATCATGGGCCATTTCCTGAACGGTATTTTGCACCGAATGGCACAACCCAACCTGCTTTAGCGAGGGGTAACGCTCTGCGAGCGCCCAAGTGTTGATTGCCATCGGATTAACGTATTGGAGCATGGTGGCGTCTGGGCAAAGCTCTGCCATGTCGCGCGCGATGTCCCACAGAACCGGAACGGTGCGAAGCCCACGCATGATACCACCCACACCAAGCGTGTCGGCGATGGTTTGGCGAAGCCCATATTGCTTGGGAATTTCAAAATCTGTCATTGTGCAAGGGTCGTATCCACCAACCTGAAAGGTGGTGACAACGAAATCCGCGCCCTCAAGCGCCTCGCGCCGATCCGTGTGCGTTGTTACGCGGGCGCCTGTTCCCGTGGTTTGGATCATTGCCTTGGCAACCATTTCACTTTCGGCAAGGCGCACAGGATCAATATCCATCAATGCAAAGTGGCTATCGGCAAGTGCAGGCGTGAGTAAGGCATCTCCGACAATGTTCTTCATGAAGATCGTCGAGCCGGCACCAACAAAGGTGATTTTTGTCATTTAACAGCTCCAAGAGTGAGGCCTGCGATGAAGTGCTTCTGCATGAGAAAGAACATCGCAACAGGTGGCAAGGCAGCGACAATGCTTCCGGCGCTCATCAGGTGATAGGCCGCGCGGAACTGCGCATTAAAGCTGGTGATGCCAGCGGTTACTGGCTGGCTTTCGGGGCCCTGTGTCAGAACCACCGCCCAGAAGTAATCGTTCCAGATAAACGTAAAGATCAGCACCGAAAGCGCGGCTAGCGCGGGTTTCATCAACGGAAGAACAACGTACCAAAAGATACGCCACTCTGCCACGCCTTCAACCCGCGCTGCCTCGATCAGCTCGTAAGGGAGCGAGCGGATAAAGTTACGCATAAAGAGCGTGCAAAAACCGGTCTGGAAAGCGATATGGAACAGCACCAGGCCTGTTTTCGTGTTGTAAAGCCCAAGTCCAAGCGTCAAATCGCGCACTGGAACCATAAGGATTTGGAATGGCACGAAATTCCCCGCTACGAACATGAAGAAAATCCACAAGTTTGCGCGGAATTTATAGATGCCCAGTGCAAAGCCACCCATCGCACTAAGGGCGACAGCGCCAATCACAGTTGGAACAGTGATCAGAAAGGAGTTGAGCAGGTAACGCGGCATGTCGCTGTTAAAAAACACCTGGCCGTAATTGTGGGCAAACTCAAACGAAGACGGCAGCCCCCAATAATTCCCATTGGTGAAGTCAGTGTCAGGCTTGATCGAGAACAGTGCAACCGCAAGCAACGGGGCGAGCCACATTAGCAAGGCAACAGGAAGAAGCGTTTTATAGGCGGCCTGCGCACCTGCGGATTGTTTTTCAATTGGTGTCGGAAACATCTTAGTGTGCCCCCTTCTCTTCGCGGTACATCGACCAGAGGAAATAGGCGATGAATCCCATCATGATTACGAACAGAACCACAGCAATTGCAGCGCCATATCCCATTCGGAACCCGTATTCGCTCAGGGCAACTTCGAACATGTAATAGGCCAAAACGCGGCTTGAGCCGAACGGTCCGCCGCCCGTCATGATCGAAATCAGGTCGAACGAGCGAAGCGCGCCGATGATCGTAACGACAAAAGCAATGAATGTTGCGGGGCGAAGTTGCGGAAGGATGATATACCAGAGCATCTTAAGCCCTTTTGCATTATCCAGACGGCCCGCTTCGATCTGCTCGGGATCAACGGCATTCAGGCCCGTGAGATAGAGGATCATGCAATATGCGGTTTGCGGCCAGAGGCCCGCAAAAATGATTCCATATGTCACCATATTTTCGTTCCCCAACACATTTACAGGACCAAGCCCAAATACGCCGAGGAAGCTGTTCAACAAGCCAAACGTCGGATCGTAAAACCAGCTGAACACGAGGCCCACAACAACTTGGCTGATCACGAATGGAAAGAAAAACAGGGATTTATAAACGCGGATGCCCGTCACCGTCTGGTTCAAGAACAGCGCGATGAACAAGCCCGCAGGGATGGCCAGCAAATACATTACCAGCCAAATGACGTTGTTCTTGAGAGACACATAGAAAGCGTCGCGGTCAACGAACTCCCAATACAGGTCTTCGTAATTGCGCAGCCCGACATACTCCGCAGTACCAAGCCCATCCCATTCATAAAGTGAGATATTAAAGGACTGGAAAATCGGAACGATCACATAGACTGCGAAAAACAAAATTCCGGGCGCGAGGAACAGCCACGGTGTAATCGCTTGCTGGTTGCGATAATACCAGTTCCTCGTTTCGGTTGGGGTGGTGGGCGTGACGCTCATAGGGGTGTCTCTTTTGATATGGCGCGCAGTTGCCCGCCCTTTAATTCAATATCGACGAAAAGGAGGCCCAGACCTGCTGAGCCTCCTCTTGGCATTTACTTATAAATACGACCGCGTGCGCGCTCGAGTTTGGCAAGGATCTTGTCAAGTTCATCTGGTTTAACCATGAACTCTTGGAAACCTTCCATAGAGACTTTAGCCATCTCTGCTGGTGCATCGCGATCCCAGAACTGAGCGACACCACCTGGCGAATTGGACGACAGCATTTCAAAACCTTGGTTTAGGAACTTGTCATCATCTACAGAGGACTTCGCATTCACTGGAAGCTGACCAAGGTTTGCACCGTTGTTGATCTCGGTTTGCTCATCCGCGGAAACCACGAAGCGAAGGAACTCGCGTGCGGCTTCTTTGTTCGAAGCATTTGCCGGGATGTGGAAAGTGTCTGTCGGCGCATCTTCTGCCAGTTCAACGTCTGCGTTGATGGCTGGGAACTGATAGAAATCAAGCTGATCATCAGTCAGGCCAGCTTCGCGCAGCGGCGCCACAGCAAAGTTACCCATCAGGTAACCAGCAGCTTCGCCATTCACCATGAACGGCAGCGCTTCCTGCCAGCTGTACGTCTGGTGGTTTTCAACGAAAGCCCCCATGTCGATAAGCTCTTTCCAGTTCATGAACGTTTGCTTAACGCGCTCGTCTTCCCACGATACCTTGCCAGCAGCGAGGTCCATGTGGAAATCAAAGCCGTTGGTGCGCATGTTCAGGTAGTCAAACCATCCGCCAGCAGTCCAGAGGAACTTTGTACCGATTGTGAAGCAAGCACGACCCGAATCAACGATAGCCTGACAGCTTGCTTTGAACTCTTCCCAGTTCGAAGGCTCGGACAAGCCCAACTCTTCGTAGATATCCTTACGGTAGTAAACACCCCACTGGTAGTAGGTATAGGGCACGCCCCATTGTTTACCATCGATCGTCATCGCGCCTTTTGTGGAAGCAAGGTTCTCGGCGATTTCGGGCTCGGCCCAAAGATCAGACACATCTTCGAAGAGACCCGCTTCTACATATGGGCGCATCCGGTTGGCAGCGTACCAAGTTGCAACGTCCGGCGTATCGGCGGTGAGGAAGTTTCGAATCTGGGTTTTATAGGCCTCACGGTCGATTACGGTTGTTTCGATGTTGAGGTCAGGATGCTGCTCCTGAAAACGCGAAATCATCGCTTCCATCGTCGCCCGTGGCGCTGGGTTCGATGTGTCGAGGAAGATTTTTAGATCCCCGTTCAGTTCAGCGCTGACAGGTCCTGCCAGTGCCGTCGAGGTAACAAGCGCCGCAACGGCGCATTTGATCATGGAACGCATAATTTTCCTCCCTTTGCTTCCCAATTATCGTGTAATTTTTGTTTCCACATAGTGAAAACAGGTTTTACATATTGAAAACTACACCTCAGCGCGCTTAACATGTCAACAGATTCCTGAATGACGTCAGGAGATTTTGAGGGAGGCATTCTCTGTGTCGGGAGAAGGAACAATAGCAAAAGCCTGTGCGGTACTGGATCAGGTCGCGGCCTTTCAGAGGCCGGTGCGCTACAGCGAACTCCTTGAAAACAGCCCATTTCCCAAGGCCACGCTCTATCGGATACTGCAAAGCCTGAGCAATCAGGGCATGCTAACCTACAACAAAGATGCCCAGACATATTCCATGGGAGTTCGCCTCGTGCGTCTCGCACATTCCGCATGGACTCAAGCCTCTCTCGCACCGATTGCCAGGCCCCATATCGACAAGCTCGCAGAGAAGGTGCACGAAACGATTCACCTCGCGCAGCTTGATAATGGGCAGGTTCTATTTGTCGACAAACGCCAATCCAACGGCTCATTCGATACGCTCGCGCGCGCGGGTCGGGTTGCACCAAGCTATTGCACGGGAGTTGGCAAAGCGATGTTGGCCTTCATGAGTGAAGAACGTCGCGAACGCGCGTTAAAGCAACAGAGTTTCATGGCCTACACACCATCAACGCACATTCTGGCCGCGACGCTCAACAAGGAGCTAAGACAGGTCCAATCCGAAGGCGTTGCGTTTGATCGCGAAGAACACGAACAGGGCATCATCAGCATCGCCGCGCCGATTTTGGCGGCGAATGATACTGTTATCGGCGCAATTTCGATCGCGACTTCTACTTCGCGCCGATCGCTCGATGACCTCGAACAGTTGAAACCGGTGTTGAAACAGACCGCTGCTCAGATTTCGACCGAAGCGTCAAATTGGCAGTTCCCGAGTTAACGCCGATAACACTGCAAGCGGACACCGCTCCTTTCAAGGCTAGAGATCGCCGCTCGCAAGGCGCTGCAATACGTCGTTCCCTTGCGACTTCCAGAAATGCAACAAATCGATGAACACCCAGTTTTCGGCAAGCTTTTCGCTCTCGCGCCGAT
This sequence comes from Halocynthiibacter sp. C4, assembly GCF_028823805.1. NCBI lineage: Bacteria > Pseudomonadati > Pseudomonadota > Alphaproteobacteria > Rhodobacterales > Paracoccaceae > Halocynthiibacter > Halocynthiibacter sp. C4. Next base: position 848,100 of record NZ_JAPEIE010000002.1, read on the forward strand.
AGATATCAATCACACGAAATTCACCGGTTTTCCCAGTGGAATCTTGCCCCATGAACGGCCCTGACAAGCGTGCTGTGAAATTAGGCCACCCAAAGAATCCGCCATAGTTCCCTTCGGCAAGCCGCGCGATGTGATTGGTCTTTGAGCGTTCGGTGAATGCGGCGCGGAATGGTCCGGAATGCTGTTTTGCATAGCGCGGAATCGTGAATGTCGCACCGATGCCCGTGGGGCCCCACCAAAGCATATCTTCGGCCCATGTCTGACGGAGCTCATCTTCAAGGCTCAAACCGCTGTTCCATTGGCCAAGGTCACCGATCATTCGGTTGATAAGCGCCAAGGTTGCCTCGCCTGCACTCTTGTCTTGAGAATTTTTCAGCAACCCATCATGCGTTTTCGGCCCTGGCTGCACCAATTGCGCCGCCGTCTGGTTCGGGAACGGACGCAAACCCGCCTGAACCATCAGATCAGGAAGATCAAAATACATCGCTGTCTCGACGATCTTCCCATCCTCAACTTTGTTGAATTCACAGTATCGAAGCATCGCAATCTTCTGGGTGGGCGGAATACCCAAGAACGGTTCATCAAACAGGCCAAGCAAATGACCCATCGAGACAACCCACACACCGTTAAAGCCGTCGATCTGGTTTAATCCCGCAAAGAAAACATCCTCACGACGCTGCAAAGACGTCAGACTTTTGTGAAATGGACCCCAGAATTTGTGAGCAACTTCCTCGGCTGAATTCAGCTCTCCAAATGGATGGAAACCGCGCCAAAGATAGGTATCGGCGGTAAACGCCTCTAGCGTCTCCTGCGCAGTGATTCCCGATGCGTCCAGCATGGCATAATAGCGTTTAACCAGCTCTTTGGCTGACTGTAGTTCCTGCATTTCATTCTCTTTACAAAGGGTTAAGCCGTTTTTTGCATACGATTGCAAATATGTCTTGCCAGATTGTCGCAGCTAAGTCTAACCTATTTGCATTCGTATGCAAAATAATCGAATGGGAGGAGGCCCGATGGCAGAGATCCAACTGCGCAATATCAGCAAGCGCTGGGGTACATTCGTCGGCGTCGACAACTTTGACCTGACAATCGCCGACAAGGAGTTTCTTGTTCTGCTTGGTCCATCCGGCTGCGGCAAGACCACGACGATGAGGATGATCGCTGGTCTCGAGGACGCAACTGAGGGTGATATCATCGTTGATGGCGAACGCGTGAACGACAAGGAACCCAAAGATCGCGATGTTGCGATGGTGTTCCAAAGCTACGCGCTCTATCCCAACATGAACGTTTATGAGAACATCCGCTTTCCACTGAAAGTGCGCGGTGTTGATACGGCGTTGCACCACGACCAAGTGATGCAAGCGGCCGAACGCGTTGAGCTTCTTGATTTTCTTGAACGTAAACCGGCGGCGCTCTCGGGTGGTCAACGTCAGCGCGTTGCGCTTGCTCGGGCCATCGTTCGACGTCCGAAAGTGTTCTTGATGGACGAGCCGCTCTCCAACCTCGATGCAAAGCTGCGTGTTTCAACCCGCGCCCAGATTAAGAACCTGAGCCACGATCTTGCGGCGACAACCATCTATGTGACCCATGACCAAATCGAAGCGATGACGCTTGCGGATCGTGTCGTTGTGATGAAGCGCGGAATCGTGCAGCAAGTTGGCAGCCCCACCGATATCTATGACACGCCCGCCAATACCTTTGTCGCGAGTTTCATTGGCTCACCTGCCATGAACCTGATGGATGGCGAGATACAAGGCGGCACATTCCGCACCCAAAATACTGAAATTCAAGGGCTTAACGTGCCGAATGGCCCGGTGACTCTTGGTTTCCGTGCCGAGGACGCCGCCCTTGCCCTTGACGGCCAAGGCCAGATCACAGCGCCGATCTACACACTCGAGCTGCTTGGCGATGCAACGATGATTTCAGTACGGATCAACGGTGCGCTTGTCTCTGTCAAATCCGACAAATCCTATCGCGCCGAAATCGGGGACATGGTCTCGATCTCGGTGCCAAGCGAAGCCTGCCACCTCTTTGAAGCAACCGAAGATGGCAAACGTATCGGGGGCTGACCCCCGTAATTCTTTCGCCCTTGCGCGATACAACCGGGGTCCGTGTGTCGACGGCGGACCTGACACAACAGGGAGATAATCAATGTTAAAGAAACTCGCACTGGCCGGCGCGTTGTCGGTGATGACAAGCGGCGCATGGGCAGCATGTGCCTATGAAAACACGACACCTTTGAAATCACTTTCAGCTGGTTTTGAAGCTTGGAAAGCCGTCACAGACGCCATGGCGGAATGCGGGAATTTCCAAGCGTCCCTCGATCAGGAATTCCGCGAGAAACAGCCCGAAGCCTTTGCCGCGAAACCCGCGCTGTACCAGATTGGCGGCGTTGCCAACTCGACCATGATCCCGCTTTTGAACGCAGGCACAATCCGCCCGCTTGATGATCTTGTTGCGAAGTATGGCCAACACCTTGCTCCGAACCAACTCATCAAAGTTGACGGCAAGACATACGCAATCGCGATGATGGTGAACCTTCAACATCTGATGTACCGCGAAGATATCCTGAACGATCTCGGGATTGAGGTTCCAACAACATACGCCGAAATGATCGAAGCTGCGAAGAAGATCAAAGAAGCGGGCGTGGTAGATTACCCGATTGGCGGCACCTTCAAGACAGGCTGGAACCTCGGCGAAGAATTCATCAACAACTACCTTGGTGAAGGTGGCGAGTTCTTTACTGACGGAAACATGCCTAACATCAACAATGAGAAAGGCGTTGCTGCTCTCGAGGTTATGAAGGCACTCACAGAGTACATGGACCCAGAGTACCTCGTGTCGGACTCGACCTATGTTCAGCAGCAGTTCCAGCAAGGCAAGATTGCCATGGCGAACCTTTGGGCCAGCCGTGCCGCCGCGATGGATGATGAAGCCGAGAGCCAAGTTGTTGGCAAGGTCGTGATGGCCGCAGCGCCGATGGGTTCGGTGCGTCCAGCGTCTTCGCTATGGTGGGATGGCGTCGTTTTTGCCGCCAACATGACCGATGAAGAAGCCGAAGCAGCATTTCAGGTTGCCATGGAGGGCATGGACACAGAGATGGTCCAAGCCAACAACGATGCCGCTGTGTGGCTGATCGATGGCTTCACTGCTGGTCCGCTGGCCAAAGGCGCCTATCAAACCGCACAAGCTGGCACCGCGCCATACCCTGGCTCTGGCCCGATGGGCATCATGCACACGGTTCTGGGCAATGGCATCTCCGACTATCTGACAGGCGCCAAAGATGCAGCGACAACTCTCTCTGACATCGAAGCTGCCTACATCACTGCCGCCAAAGAATCTGGTCTGGTGGAATAACACTCCCTGTCGGGGGGAGGTTTCGGCCCTCCCCCGGCTTTAACGAAACTTTAGGATCACCAGAAAGGCAGAGCCATGAATTTCAAGACTTTCGCAGCTTTCGTCGGGCCCTCTGTCATTATGATGATCCTTTTCATCGCCTTCCCTCTCGCAAGCGTCCTGAAGCAAAGCTTCTATAATACCAAGCCGATTTACGAGACAGTCGAGGTTGAATCCTGCTCTCCGGGATTCCCCGACCAGATCTGCGTCACCGAAAAGAAATCCGTCCCGAAGTTGGACGACGAAGGCAATATTATTGAAACAACCGAATTCGTCGGGTTGCAAAGCTACTCCAATGTTCTTGAACTCGAACGCGCATGGAACGCGGTAAAGACCGATGGTTTGATTGCGCTTCAGTCGATTGATTTCTGGAAAGCCCTTCGTTTCACACTCACCTTTACGCTTATCACCCTGCCGCTCGTTCTGGCGGGTGGGCTTGGCATTGCATTAATGATCAACAATGCAACGAGCGCGATTAAAGGCCCTGTCATTTTTCTCTCGCTCCTGCCGTTTATCATTACGCCGGTCATTGGCGCGCTGAGCATCAACTGGCTCTTTCGTGGAGACGGCATTCTGACCGCGTTCATCGAGTGGTACCTCGGACGCGATGTATCCCTATTTGCGCAGGCTTGGACCATCGAACTATTGATGATGCTCTATCGGGTCTGGCACGTTGCACCGTTCGCGGGGATCGTCTTCTATGCAGGGCTTCAGACAGTCAATACAGACGCTCTTGAAAGCGCCGTTATTGATGGTGCGAGCCGTTGGCAGCGTTTGAAATACGTCGTCATTCCGCACCTCACGCCACTTATCGTTTTTGTATCGATGATCCACCTGATGGATTCCTATCGAGTATTCGAAGAGGTCGTTGGCTTCTCTAGTCAGGGATACGTGATCAGCTTGCAGTGGCTCACCTATGATTTCCTCGTGCCGGACCAAGCGGGCAACCGCTCCGTAAGCCGCGCATCGGCCTCCGCGATGATTACAATGATCGGGATTGCCATACTTCTGGTGCCGCTACTCCGCCGCACATGGAACGACCACAAAGGAGGCCACTAAGATGTCATCACGCGCGCTTCGTCAGCCACTGGCCCTAAGAATTACCTCCGCGACCTTCCTTGCCGTTTGGTGCCTTGTTGCTGCCTTCCCGATCTTCTGGATCATGGTGATGAGCTTCAAATCGCCAGTCGATGCATTCTCGTCGAACCCGCTGAATGTGATATTCGGGCCAAGTACCAGAGCAGGCGGCAACGGGCTTTCGCTGCTTGATATTATCTTCGGCATCATCGTGATCTGGGCCACCGTGCGGATCGCGACCAAGAAGCTGCCAGGTATGGTCGAAGCCTATTCTCCAGCGGGGCAAAAATGGGTCGGTTGGGTGATCGGCGGGCTTGCGTTGGTTCTGGGCTTCCTCGTGACGTTCTTTGCTATTCTTCCCGCAATCCTTGACGTTCTTAACCCGATGCTCGGGCCGCTCGGACGCGATATTATTGGCCTTACAACCGAACATTACAAAACGGTCTGGGTGGAACGCGGATTCTCAAATAACTTCAAGAATTCGATGATCGTGACAACCGGGGTTGTTGTCGTCTCGCTTACGTTCGGAACGCTTGCAGGATATGGCCTCGCGCGCTCCGGCTCACGTTTGGCCTTTGCCATCCTCATTACAGCGCTGATTTTCCGCGCCCTTCCGCACTCTGTATTGGTGGCGGGCTATCTTCCCGTATTCATCAGCTCCTCAGAATGGCTTGCGCCGATCCTTGGTGAAAACGCCCCGACCCTCTACGGCAAACCATTCGCGGTTATTGCGGTTTTGGTGGCCATCAACCAACCCTTCACCATCTGGATGCTGCGTTCGTTCTTCCAGAACATTCCGGCCGAGCTTGACGAAGCCGCGCGCGTTGACGGATGCAGCCATTTTCAGGCCTTCCGCCGTGTGATTATGCCGGTGATGTGGCCGGGTGTGATTACAACCGGGCTGTTTTCTTTCCTGCTCGGCTATAACGATTTCCTCGTGACGTCGCTTTTGCTTGATGCGCAAAACCAAACCATGGTGCCCGCAATCGCAGGCATGTTCAGCCGCGAAACAACCACCACCGATCAGGTTGTGGCGGTTGCGGCGGCGGTTTCGATTACCGCTCCACTGTTCTTCCTTGTGATGCTGTTCCAGCGTCAGATCGTCAGCGGCCTGACCGCAGGCGCCGTGAAAGGGTGATCAGATGAGCCGCGTTGCCCGACATAGCGCCCTGTCACGGCATCCCGCGTTAAACCGGATGCCACGGGATTTTCTGCTCGGTGATCTTCTCCCCGCAGAATTCCAAGGAACATTGACAGGAGAAGAGTGATGAAAGGTTCCCGCCCCGAACAAGCGGTGCTGACCCGAGACACGGACTTGAGCAAAACAGACGAAACCCGCCGCGTCATCGAGAGTATGGTCGACGGGTTGAACGATCACCGCATCAACGACATCGGCGAGTTTTTCGCTGACGGTTTTCGATGGATGGGCAATCAAGGTTGCGGCACGAAAACAGGCCTGCAAGAGTTTCAGGACAATTGGCAACGCCCCTTTCAGGCGGCGTTTTCCGACAAGACCTGTATCGACGAAGCCCGCCTCTACATGGGCGAATGGGCCGCCGCATTCGGACGACAAGAGGCCACCCATTCCGGCACGTTTATGGGCATCGCGCCCACAGGCAAGCGCGTTGAAATCCGCTACATGGATTTCTGGAAAGTCGTGGACGGCAAAATTGTCGACAACTGGGTGAACGTGGATTTCGCACATGTCGCCGCACAACTCGGCGTGGATTTTTTTAACGGAGAAGGCTGGGAAGCCTATGACCGGGGTGAACGTCTTGCCCCACGGCCCAACCAGCAAGGATAAAGCTATGACAATCACACACCTCAAAAACGGCAAACCCGCTGCAGACCGCGCCGAAGATGACGCGAAAACCGCAGAGGTTGTGGCCGCGACTTTGAAGGACATCGAAACGCGCGGCGACGTTGCGGTACGCGAGTTGGCCAACAAATTCGACGGCTATGACCGAGAGAGCTACCGTCTAACGCAAGATGAGATTGAAGCGCTAATTGCCAAGGTAAGCCCGCGTGATTTGGAGGACATCAAGTTCGCTCAAGAGCAGGTTGTGAATTTCGCTCAGGCGCAGCGCGACAGCATGAAAGATATCGAAGTCGAGACTCTTCCCGGCGTAATCCTTGGCCACAAGAATATTCCGGTGCAATCTGTTGGCTGTTATGTGCCGGGCGGTAAATTCCCGATGGTCGCCAGCGCGCATATGTCGGTGGCAACAGCCAAGGTCGCAGGTGTTCCGCGGATCATCGCCTGCACCCCGCCCTTCAACGGCGAACCAAATCCGGCAGTTATCGCGGCTATGCATTTGGGCGGTGCGGATGAAATCTATGTGCTTGGCGGCATTCAGGCCGTTGGTGCCATGGCGCTCGGCACGGAAAGCATCGCCCCTGTGCATCTGTTGGTCGGTCCGGGCAACGCCTTTGTCGCCGAGGCCAAACGGCAGCTTTTCGGCCGCGTCGGGATCGACCTTTTCGCAGGTCCGACCGAAACTATGGTGATTGCCGATGAGACCGTTGACGCAGAGATGTGTGCCACCGACCTGCTGGGTCAGGCAGAGCATGGATACAACTCCCCTGCTGTTCTCGTTACCAATTCACGCAAACTCGCTGAAGAGACATTAGCCGAGATCGACCGCATCCTTGAAATTCTCCCAACTGCCGGCACCGCACGTGTTAGCTGGGAGGACTATGGCGAAGTGATCCTTTGCGACACGTATGAAGAGATGCTCGAAGTTGCAGATGATATTGCATCAGAGCATGTCCAAGTGATGACCGACCGCGACGACTGGTTCCTTGAAAACATGACCTGCTACGGCGCCCTGTTCCTTGGCCCGCGCACCAATGTGGCCAATGGCGACAAGGTGATCGGCACCAATCATACGCTCCCCACCAAAAAGGCAGGTCGCTACACCGGCGGGCTCTGGGTTGGTAAATACCTTAAAACACACAGCTACCAGAAGGTCATAACCGACAAGGCCGCCGCCGAGATTGGCGCCTATGGTTCTCGGCTCTGTATGCTTGAAGGGTTCGTCGGCCACGCTGAGCAATGCAACCTTCGCGTTCGACGCTATGGCGGTGTGAACGTAGCTTATGGCGAAGGCGCACCGCATCAGGACACATCAAATTAATATTGCAACCGGAAGGCCATGCGTGCTTCCGAACTATACGAGACACCTAAAATGGATGTTCAAACCAAGAACAAAGACCTGATCGCGCCAATTCGCGCCGCGATGTATGATTTTAACGAAGCCGATGTGCGCAAGGCGCTCGCCAATGCATCAGCGCCTGACGCAATCTTCCATCTCTGCTTTCCCTTTGGCGACAGCGTCGGCGGTGACGCATTCTATGACACCGCCTACCGAGACTTATTGAATGCGTGGCCAGACCTTGAGCGGCGCGATTACATCGTCATGGCTGGCCCAGACGAAGATGGCGCGGAGTGGGTAGGATGTGGTGGATACTACACCGGAACCTTCGAGGCGCCTTGGCTTGATATCCCCCCGACCGGTCATCAGGTCCATATGCGTTTTCACGAATTCTTCCGTGTCGAAAACGGCAAGATCGTCGAATTTCAAGCGTTGTGGGACATTCCCGAAGTCATGATGCAAGCAAATGCTTGGCCACTTGCCCCATCTCTTGGGCGCGAATGGCATATTCCGGGACCCGCAACAAACGATGGCATCGTGCAAGGCCCGTATGACATGGGAAAAGGGACCCAAGCGCGTCAGCACATCATCGATATGCTCGAACACATGAAACGCCATCCAAGCGAGGGCGGCCCGGAAGTCATGGAGATGGAGCGGTTCTGGCACGAAAAGATGAGCTGGTATGGCCCTTCTGGTATCGGAACAGGGCGCGGCATTCGGGGCTTCCGCAACTGGCACCAAATCCCGTTTCTGTCCGGCATGCCGGATCGTGGTCAATATGTGGACGAGATCGATTATCATTTCTTTGGCGATGGCGACTACGCTGCCGTCACTGGCTGGCCGGACATGATCCAAACCGTCACTCACGGCGGCTGGCTCGGCATTGCCCCCTCGGGCAAGAAAATCACCATGCGCAGTCTGGATTTCTGGCGCATCGAAAACGGGAAAATCCGCGAGAATTGGGTGTTGGTTGATCTATTGGATGCGTATCATCAACTCGGTGTGGACGTGTTTGCACGTCTGCGAGAGTTCAACAAGGTGCGGCACATGCAGCGCCTGAATATCCCAGATGGAATGAGTTGATGCAGCAATTGCCCAAGACCCCTTCGTTTCGCCTTGATGGCAAACGCGCCCTCGTCGCAGGAGCCAGCGCCGGAATCGGCCTTGCTTGTGCTGCGGCTCTTGGTGAAGCGGGGGCCGAAGTCACCCTCGCCGCGCGGCGCTTAGAAACGCTTGAGGCTTTGGTCGAGAAAATGACGAACGCAGGCATGAAGGCGCATGCGCTGCCGCTTGATGTCTCCGATATTGAAAGCACGGGAGCCGCGATTGAGGAGAGCGGCCCATTTGACATCCTCGTCAACTCCGCTGGATTAGCCCGCCACAGCCCCGCGGTCGACACAACAGAAGCGGATTTTGACGCGGTCGCTGACCTCAACATTAAAGGCGCGTATTTCCTCACACAAGCCGTTGCAAAAGGGCTGATCAAGGCCGGAAAACCCGGCAGCCTTATCAACATATCCTCGCAGATGGCCCATGTGGGCGGGCTTGATCGCGCTGTTTACTGCGCAACGAAACACGCGGTTGAGGGGTTTACCAAATCCATGGCCATCGAGTGGGGCAAGGCGGGCATTCGGGTCAACACGATCTGTCCGACGTTCATTCTGACCGACTTAACGCGCACCACATTTGAGCAGCCCGAAAAACGAGCGTGGATCGAGGACAAGATCAAGCTCAACCGCGTTGGTGAGGTAGAAGACATCATGGGCGCCGTGCAGTTTCTCGCGTCTGATGCCTCAAGCCTTGTGACCGGCACGTCGCTCATGATCGATGGAGGATGGACAGCAGAATGAGCAAAGTCACCTCCTCCCAAGTCGCAGAGCGCGCAGGCGTCAGCCAATCCGCAGTTAGTCGCGTGTTTACGCCTGGCGCGTCGGCCTCCAAACGGACCGTTGAAAAGGTCAAGAAAGCCGCCGAGGAGCTTGGCTATCGCCCAAACTCACTTGCCCGCGCGATGGTTTCAGGCAAGAGCCGTATCATTGGCCTTGTCGTCGCGTATCTGGAAAACCACTTCTACCCTGAGGCGCTAGAAAAACTGTCAAATGCACTTCAGGAACAAGGATATCACGTTCTGATTTTCATGGCGTCAAACAATGCCGAGAACATCAACTCTGTGGTCGAGGAAATTCTTGATTATCAAGTCGATGGCATCATCACGGCTTCTGTTGCCATGTCATCGGAATTGACCAAACGGTGCCGCAATGCAGGCATTCCGATTGTCCTTTTCAACCGCTCGCAAGATGGGCCAGACCTCTCTTCCGTGGCATCGAATAATGTTGAGGGCGGGCGCAAAGTTGCGGAATTCCTGATTGCTGGGGGACACCGTAAAATTGGCTATATCGCAGGGTGGGAAGGCGCATCGACCCAGCGCGACCGTGAAACAGGGTTCTGTGCGGGATTGGCCGCGCACGGTCTTTCGCTATTCGCCCGCGCTGACGGCGATTTCAAATCAGAAAAAGCCGCCGAAGCCGCCCGCAATATGTGCCTAGGCGAAGATCGCCCAGACGCCATTTTCGTTTGTAACGACCACATGGCTTTTGCGGTTATGGATGTGCTGCGTTTTGAGCTTGGATTGTCTGTTCCCGGCGATGTTTCGGTTGTTGGATACGACGATGTTCCGATTGCCGCGTGGCCTGCCTACAGCCTCACAACGGTCCGCCAGCCTGCAAACCGAATGGTTTCAGAAACCGTCGAGTTATTGCTCGCCGAGATCGACGCAACGGGGCAAGGACCACAGAAAATAGAGATTGACGGGCCGCTCATCGTGCGCGGTTCGGCGCGTGTACCGGAAGGATGGAGCACATGAAGGGATTTGACAGCAAGTTCAAGGACTTTCCCGACTATATCATCGGGATAACCAAGGAGATTTGGGAAGATCGCGGCATCGCTACGCTGCATGACTACTACGCACCGGATATCATTGTCCGGTCGCCAGCCTCTGTTGTCGTCGGCAATCAAGATGTGATCGGTGCAACGATGGCGACGCTTGCGGAATTTCCCGATAGAACGCTGCTTGGCGAGGATGTGATTTGGTCCGGCACTCCAGAAGAAGGAATGCTCTCTTCGCACCGCCTTTTGTCGACAGCAACGCATCTGGGCGACGGGGTATATGGCAAGGCTACAGGCAAAACGCTGACGTATCGGATCATCGCTGATTGCCATGCTATCAATAACCAGATCAACGACGAATGGCTCATTCGAGATCAGGGCGCAATCGTTGCGCAAATGGGATGGGCCCCCAAGGATTTTGCACGCGATTTGATTACGCGCGAAGGTGGACCTGAGAAATGCGTAAAGCCTTTCACCCCCGCCAACGACAAGCCCGGCCCTTATAAAGGCAAAGGGAATGACAACGAATGGGGCGCTAAATACGCGGACATTCTCAACCGTATCATGAATGCAGACATGTCGGTCATTGAGCGCGAATACGACCGCGCCGTGCAATCGGAATACCTCGGCGGCATGACGGGGCATAGCTGGGGGCCAGTTGATCGCTTCTGGATGGGGTTACGTGCCTCATTCCCGAACGCAAAGTTCACCATCGAGCACCAAATCGGTCGGGACGACCCGATGATGCCGCCGCGCGCTGCGTTGCGCTGGACACTCCATGGCAAGCATGACGGCTGGGGCGTGTTTGGTGCGCCGACCGGGGCCGATGTTTATATCCTTGGTGCGAGCCATGCCGAGTTTGGCCCTTGGGGGCTGCGCCGCGAATACACACTGTTTGATGAAACCGCCGTCTGGAAGCAGATCCTGCTTCAAACAGGAGAGCTTTAAGGTGCTTGCGCGCGCGCCATATCTAGACGCAAGTCAGGGCAGCCGAAGGTTCCATGCCTTTCGCGCTTCGCGTCGCGCGCGACGCCTGAACAATCGTCCGCCCGGCCTTCTGGTTTGACCCGCTCAAATCAGAACCAATAGGAGACAAAACAATGACAACTATTCAAGACCGCATCGTACGTTATGGCGATCTGCGCCCCTGTAAAACAGCCTTTATCGACGCCCACACACCAGGTTCCGATCAAAAGGAAAACTTCACCATTATTGGCGGCGGCGTCAGCGAAAGCCCCGATCAACACGTTCACATCACCGACCAAATCGGCTTCAACATCGGCGCTGCAGGTCAGCCGCCCAAATGCCGAAACTCGCTTCATTCCCATACAACGGCAGAGGTATTCTTTGTTCTCAAGGGCCGCTGGCGGTTCTTCTGGGGCCGCTATGGAACTGCGGGTGAATTCGTGGCCGAGGAAGGCGACATTTTCAACATTCCAACCGGCATTTTCCGCGGGTTCGAGAACATCGGAACCGACTACGGAATGATCATGGCCGTCCTCGGCGGAGATGACGCGGGCGGCGGCGTAACTTGGGCGCCACAAGTTATCGAAGACGCCAGCAACCACGGGCTTGTGCTCGGCGAGAACGGCACACTGTACGACACTAAAAAGGGCGAGACATTACCCCAAGGCGTAAACCCGATGCCGCTTTTGACGGAAGAAGAGCTGAAGGCATTTCCCGAAGTTCCTGTTGATGGCGTAATCCGTGATTATGTCGCGCGGTATTGGGACCTGATGGCGCTTGCAGGCAAGCAGCCCGCCAAGGTGATCGGCGAGGATGCATTGCTCAAGGACAAGCCGGGTTTTGAAATTGACTTCTTATCCCGAGGCTCAATTCCAGACGAGATGCACAGCCATGACAAACCAACAGTTTTGATGCCAATGCGCGGACACTGGAAGCTCCGGTGGCAGGGTGGCGAAACTGTTCTGAACCCTGGCGATACGTGTCTGATTAACCCGGGAGAAGAACACGCACTCGCCCCATCGATGACTGGCGAAGCGAGCCTTTACCGCGTTCGCACCACCGATGACCCCGCCGGCCTGACCTGGACCGGCAGCTAACCTCAAGAGGAGCCCATTATGACCCGTATCAAAACAACCCATGTGGGCTCCTTGCCGCGCACGCAGGATGTCGTCGATTTTATTTTCGCCCGCGAGAATTGCGAGCCCTTCGATACAGATGCCTTTGACACCTGCATGTCGCAGGCCGTTTCCGAAACGGTTCGCAAGCAGGTCGAGGCTGGAATTGATATCGTCTCTGACGGCGAGACATCCAAGATATCCTACGCCACCTATGTCAAAGATCGCTACACCGGCTTTGACGGTGACAGCCCGCGCAATCCGCCAGCGGACCTCAAGATGTTCCCCGGATTCCTGAAGCGGTTGGCCGATGATGGCGGAACTCCGCAATACGCACGCCCTATGTGCGTTGGCGAGGTGCGTTCCAAAGGTCAGGGCGAACTTGAGAAAGACATCGCCAATCTCAAAGCCGCAATGAAAGAGCATGGAGCGGAGCGCGGATTTATGAATGCCGCAAGCCCCGGGGTGATCTCTCTGTTCCTGCAGAACGATTACTACAAGTCGCGCGAGGCTTATCTTGCGGCTCTAGCTGATGCGATGAAGGCCGAATACGAAACCATCGTGGCTTCAGGGCTTGATCTGCAACTGGACTGCCCTGATCTGGCCTTGTCGCGACATATGCTCTTTACCGATTTGAGCGACGACGAGTTTATCAAGGTTGCCGATATGCATGTCGAAGCGCTCAATCATGCGCTGTCTGATGTGCCTGCAGAAAAGGTACGCGTGCACATCTGCTGGGGCAATTACGAAGGGCCACATTGCTGCGATATTCCGATGGCCAAGATGTTTGATACCTTGATGAGCACCAAATCACGCTACGTGCTGTTTGAAACTTCAAATCCGCGCCATGGTCATGAATGGACCACGTTCCGTGACCGTCGCGGTGATATTCCTGACGATAAAGTCCTCGTGCCAGGCGTTGTCGACACAACCACCAATTTCGTTGAGCACCCCGAACTCGTCGCAGAGCGCATCGGTCGGTTTGCCGATATCGTTGGCGCAGAGCGGGTCATTGCTGGAAGCGACTGTGGGTTTGGGACATTTGCAGGCTTTGGTGCCATTGATCCGGACATTGCCTATGCCAAGCTCGCGGCACTATCGGAGGGGGCTGCGCTGGTTAAATGACACCGCTTGTGATGCTCCCTGGTATGATGTGTGATGCGCGGCTTTTTGCGCCGCAGTTTGCCGCGTTTTCCGGTCAACGTATGGTGGCCTGCGCGCCACTTGTTGAACGCGCCACCGTCGAGGGGCTTGCACGCGATATTCTGGCCAACGCCCCACCCCGATTTGCCCTAGCTGGGCTATCAATGGGCGGGATCGTGGCCATGGAGGTTCTGCGGCAAGAGGGCGAGCGTGTTGAACGCATAGCGCTTCTCGACACCAACCCGCTTGCCGAGCTTGAAGAGGTCAAGGCGCGCCGTTTTCCCCAGATGACGGCGGTGCGCGACGGTGGGCTCGCAACCGTAATGCGCGACGAAATGAAGCCCAACTATCTAAGCTCCGGCCCGCGTCGCTATGAAACGCTCGATCTCTGCATGGATATGGCTCTTGATCTGGGGCCGCATGTTTTCCTGACCCAATCGCGCGCTTTGATGGACCGGCCAGACCAAACAGAAACATTGCGTAACGCCAAGATTCCCGCGCTCGTTCTCTGCGGACGAGAAGATATCCTCTGCCCTCCAGAACGACACGAAATGATGGCGGATCTGATCGAGGGCGCGCATCTGGAAATTATAGATAACGCGGGGCATTTGCCCACGCTTGAACAACCCGAAAAAACCAACGCGGCACTGGCCCGTTGGCTGGAGGCATAATGAACGACACTCTTTTAAAGCTGCTTAAGCAGGTCGATACCCCTACAGTTTGCAACGCCATTGAGGTCGCTCAAGGCAAACGCGGCTTTAATGATTTCACGCGCAGTACAATGTTGGCGTCACATCCGGATGCTCCCGCGATGGTCGGCTATGCGCGCACCGCACGAATTGCCGCAGTTGCTCCGCCCACTGAAGCGCCAGAGGTGATAAAAGCGCGGCGCATGGACTATTATCGCCACATGTCAGAAGGTCCGCGCCCCGCCATTGCCGTGGTTGAAGACGTGGATTTCCCGCATTGCATCGGCGCCTTCTGGGGCGAGATAAACACCACCGTCCACAAGGGGCTCGGCCTATCCGGAACGCTTACAAACGGGGTTATGCGCGACCTTGGGGATGTGCCTGATGGATACCCAGTTGTTGCAGGATCCATCGGTCCGAGCCATGGATTTGTCCACGTCAAAGATATCGGGCAGCCAGTAACAATCTTTGGGATGCGCGTTGCCGATGGCGATCTGGTTCACGCAGACAGACATGGCGCACTGGTGATCCCACCAGAAGTAACTCCCGAATTGGAAGCTGCAATTCGCAAGTTGCTCGACACAGAAAACCTCATCCTTGAACCCGCGCGCAAAGAGGGTTTTGACTTCGAAGCCTTCGAAGCCGCATGGGCAGAATTCGAAGCCGCTAGAACTTAGGCAGCCGCTTCAATACCTTGCGATTACTTGATGGTACCAACAAATCTAGCGCCGCTTGTATTGATCAATGTAAGTTGCCGTTGTTGACGACATACAAATCATACCGCAGTTGCGAATAACCGATACAGCGAAGACCGTTATCATAGAACTTCTACTCCGGCACATCCCAACGATCCGTGCCCGCAAAATACACTTACTGGCTCACACGCGCCCCAGGCCCTGGTTCGGCATTCGGAGGACATTTCCCGAGGATAATCATACCAAGCACTTCGTCCTGAGTTACGTCATCTTTTTTGGCTGCCCCCACCACTTGCCCGTTCTTCATCACGACGAGTCTATCGGCAAGATCAAACACATCGTGCATATCGTGGCTGATGAGGAAGATGCCGATACCTTTGGCTTTGAGTTCGCGGATCAACTCGCCAACCATCGCGGTTTCATGCGGGCCAAGCGCGGCGGTTGGCTCGTCCATAATCAAAACGCGCGCCTCAAAGTGGATCGCGCGGGCGATTGCAATCGTTTGGCGTTGTCCACCAGACAGATCACGACACGGGGTGTTCAGGTTGGTAAAACGCGGGTTTAGCTGATTGATAACCTTGGCTGCATGGTCGCGCATTTGCGCGCTGTCCATAATCTTGAACGGCCCAACCCTCCACGCGATTTCACGCCCCAAGAACAGGTTGGCCGATGCATCGAGATTGTCCGCAAGCGCCAAGGTCTGGTGGATGGTTTCGATGCCCAAGTCGAAAGCCTCTGCCGGAGAGGATAGCTCTGCTGGATTGCCGTCAACCAACACGGAGCCCGTATCTCGACGATAGGCTCCTGCGAGCATTTTCATCAGAGTTGATTTACCCGCACCGTTGTGCCCTAAAACAGCAACAACCTCGCCTGGATAGAGATCGACATCTACATCTTCAACAGCATGGACTCCGCCGAAAGCCTTGGACACGCCGCGCATTTCAATAAGTGGCTTCATGATTGTGCCCTCCTCACTCTTCGCCCGACAGATATTTATCCGCCAGAACAGCAACCATCAGGACAAGGCCAATAGCGACCATCCGCTGCGAACTCGAAGCGCCAATCAGCACCATTCCGCTTTCGAGGCTCTGAATGATCAACGCCCCAACAACCGCACCCGCAATTGTTCCGCGACCACCAGAGAGGGACGCCCCCCCGATCACCGCAGCCGCGATGGCCGAAAGTTCCAACAATTCGCCAGTGCTTGACGTTCCGGCGTTCAGGCGCGCCGTGGTCACTACAGCGGCAATCGCACAGAGAACCCCCATCGCAATAAAGACCTTGAGCACGGTGCGACGTGTTGGAATGCCGTTAAGCCGCGCAGCTTCGATATTGCCACCTATAGCAAAAATGTAACGGCCGAAGGTGGTGAAGCGGGTAACGAACTCCATGAACAGCACGACCGATAGAAGCACAAGTGCAGGAACCGGAATGCCGCGCCCGATATCGCTCCGAGGTTTCATATAGGAGTTCATCGTGGCAACGAATGCGGCAGCAACTACGAATACAGCAAAGAAGCGCAGCAGTTTGGTGCGAACGGTCGAGTCAAACCCAAGCCGCATCTGGCGGCGATGGACTAAAATTTCGCCAAGACCGTAAAGCACCATGATAATCGCGAACAACGCCCAACTCGGTCCGACGCCGAGCGCGCCATCAATACCGCCGCCAAACAGCCGATAAACGGGATCAAACGGCGCAAGGGTTTTGCCCTGAGCAACTTCGAAGGCCGCGCCGCGAAAGATAAGCAAGCCACCAAGCGTCACAACAAAAGAGGGCACGCCGAAATAAGCAATCCAGACGCCGTGCCACGCACCAATCAAGGCGCCAAGCCCGATGCCGATAGCAACCGTGAGCGGCCAGTTCCATGCTGCATCTTGTGGGAAAATCTCGATCTGGAGCATCGCGATGACCATCCCGACACAGCCCAAGACGGACCCAACAGAGAGGTCAATATTGCGGGTCACAATGACCAGCGTCATACCGCATGCCAGAATGGCGACCACGCTGGTCTGAACAACGAGGTTATAAAGGTTCCGCGCCGAGAGGAACAAACCTCCTGACAAGAAATGGAACGTCACGGCAATAACGACGAGCAGACCAACAAGCGACAACGTACGAACGTTGAACCCGCGGTTGTTTGTCGGTTCTGCCAACGATGGCGGCTCTAGGGTCTCGGTGGTCATGGCGTTTCCCAAAATTCAGAACGGACCGGCCCAAAGGCCGACCCAATGGGTTTAGTTACATGCAGCAGGTGCGTTTTCCGTAACGCCAGCGCAGAGGTCTTCTTTGGAGATCCAGTCGGCATCAACCACCACATCGAGGTTCTCGTGGGTGATCGTTACCGGCGCGAGAACCGATGCGTTTTGCGCCGTCCCTTTGGGGCCTTTGTCCCAAACAACAGAGCCTTCAATATCTTCGGGCGCCGTGCCTTTGGCCAGTTCAAGCGCAACTTTCGCGCCAAGACGGCCAAGATCGCGGGCGTCCTTCCACGCGGTCACGGTTTGCGTGCCGAGCGCGATGCGGTTAAGCGCCGCGATGTCCCCATCCTGACCAGACACAGGAATGCCCTCTAGGCCAACGGATGTAAGCGCAGCAACAACGCCGCCCGCAGTACCGTCATTCGACGCAAGAACGGCATCTACTTTGTCGTTTACAGCGGTGAGGATATTTTCCATATTTTTCTGCGCGTTATCCGGCACCCAGCCATCGGTCCATTGCTCGCCAACAATTGTGATATCGCCGTTTGCGATAAGTGGATCGATAATCTCTTTCTGGCCCGTCAGAACATAGTGGGCGTATTGGTCTGTTGGGCTGCCTTTGATAATAACGTAATCGCCTTTGGGCTGCGCACGGACAAGCTCACGCGCCTGAATGCGGCCCACTTCGACAGGGTCGAACGCGACATAGTAAACGCCCGGATACTCGATTTGACGTTCATAGGCGATAACCGGAACACCCTCGGCAAGCGCGCGTTCAACTGATGGGATAATCGCCTCGGAATCCCAAGCAACGATGAGCAAAACATCAACGCCACGTGCCAACAAACCGTCGATATCGGATGCCTGACGCTCGTTAGAACTCTGGGCGTCTGCGGTTACCAATTCCGCTCCGGCTTCCTCAAGTCCGGCGCGCAGTCCGCTTTCGTCGATTTTCCAGCGCTCTTCCTGATAGTTGGCCCAGCTCATGCCCACCGTGATATCCGCGCCAGCGCAGGCGCAGTCATCAACGCACTCAGGCTCAAACCAGCCAAGAGGCTCATTACAGATCTTCTCTTCATCTTCTCTCTCCCTATTGTTGGGGCGGATTTTCCACCCCGATTGGCATTAGGCGCCGGGATTGTCGTCCACAGTGCCTGCAACGTATTGATCAAGATCGATTATTGCCCCCGTCATCATCGCCGCGTCCGAAGAGGCGAGGAACGAGATGAGGGCGGCGGGGTCTTGGGGCATCAACAAACGCCCGAAGGGTTGTTTTGCCCCGAGAGTGTCGGCCCAGTCCTCCGGCAGGCCATGCACCTTGGTTTGCACCTCTTGTTCGGCGGGCGTCCATGTCCAGCCGAGATTGATGCCAAAAACATGCAGACCATCACGCTTGAGCGTATTTGCAGCGCCCTTGGTCAGCCCTGCTAGCGCAGCCTTCGAAGAGGAATACGCCAAAAGGAAGGGCGGGCCGCCATAGGCAAGCATGGAGCAAATATTCACGATTACACCACCACGCCGCATTACGGGCGCAACGGTCTGCATTAGGAAAAACGGTGCACGCACATTGAGCGCAAAGATGCGATCAAAGGCATCGGGCGTTGTATCAGACAAGCCACCGCGTTCGGTTGTGCCCGCCGCATTCACCAAAATATCGACCGTGCCGAGCTTTTGAACCGCTGCGCCGATCTGGCTGGTTACGGTATCGATGTCGCGCAGGTCGATGCTTAGGCTCTGTGCCTCTGCGCCGTCGCTTTCAAGTTTGGCGGCAAGCGCATCAAGCGGTTCTGATTGCCAATCGATCAACAAAAACCGCTTCACGCCATCTTGCTTGAGCCGAAGCACTGCCGCCTCGCCGATGCCTTGCGCGGCTCCTGTTACGATCGCTGTTTTCGGATGTGTCATGTTCTGAGCCTCCTCACCCTACGAACCGTGGTTCGGCAATGCCGTGCGTATTCAAACCGTCGATCACGAATACAGCGCCACGCAGCGGGCCATCGCCGGGATATTTCGGCAGTGGCGGTTCGGCCATCGAAGTCACGAAAAGACGGTCAAGATCAGCACCGCCGAAGTTCAGGCTGGTGATTTTACAAACGGGCATTTCAATAATGCGATCAACCGAACCATCCGGCGCGTAACGGAAAATCCTCCCGTCAAAAACGCTTGCCGACCAAATAAAGCCTTCTGCATCAACAGTTGCTCCATCGGGGGCGCCGCCGCGTGACTTATCCATCTCGACAAAAACGCGCTTGTTGATGGCCTCGCCTGTTTCGACGTTATAATCGTAGGCGTAAATCTCGCTCTGGAAGCTGTCCGCGAAATACAACGTTGTGCCGTCAGGCGACCAACAAGGGCCGTTGGAGCAGATTATTCCGTCATCCAGCTTGCGAAGAGACATGTCCGAGCCAAGCTGCCAGAGCATGCCCGTCGGGTTCTCTTCGCCCGTATCCATTGAGCCACAAACAAACCGGCCAGCGGGATCAACCTTGCCGTCATTCAACCTGTTTTGCGCGGCATCTGGTTCAGGGTTGGCGATGAACGTTAGCTCCCCGCTGTCTAGCTCGAGCCAGTGAAATCCGTCGCGCAGCGCAACAAGCAAACGGTCTTCGCGCGCAAGTGCAATCGAGCCAATCTCCGACGGCATGATCCAAGACGTTATGTTTGCGCCGTTTCCGTCTATCCGAAAATCCGCTTACCCAGCCCATCTATGAAATAGAGGCGCTGCGCCTCGGCATCCCACAGGGGGCTTTCACCAAGAAGCGGTTTCACATCTGCGAAAACGGAAATCTGCATCAGAAGTTAACCTCCGATGCACCTTTAAGCCCAAGGTTATCGCGCGCTTCATCAGGAGTTGCCATTTCGGCTCCAACACCAGCGAGGATTTGGCCAACAAGCTCTACCTGCTGTGCGGATGACGTGGCCTTCTCACCCGGTCCAGCCCAGAGCGAGTCCTCTAGACCAACGCGAATGTGCCCTCCCATCGCCGCTGACATGGCCGCGATGCGCAACTGGTTGGCTCCAGCTCCCAAGACCGACCATTCATATCGGTCGCCCAAAAGCCGATCCGCAGTGCGGCGCATCATTTGAACGTCCTCGGGATGTCCGCCGATCCCCCCAAGGAGGCCGAAAACCGACTGTACAAAAAGCGTGCCTTCGATCCCTTTTCGCGCAGCCATATGTTGCAACGAATAGAGATGGCTTATGTCATAGCACTCGAACTCAAAGCGTGTGCCATTCTTGAGGCCGCCACCAAGAATATATTCTATATCGCCGAAGGTGTTCTTAAAGATCACATCCTTCGAATTCTCCAAATGCGCGCGCTCCCAGTCATGCTCAAACTCGGAGAACCGGTCGAGCATCGGATAGAGCCCGAAATTCATCGACCCCATATTGAGCGACGCCAGCTCAGGCTTATAGTGAAGCGCTGGCGCAGCGCGTTCGGAGACATCCATAAAAGGGCTGCCGCCTGTCGTTACATTAATGACGGCTCCGGTTTCCTTAAGCGCAGGCAAAATGCGCGAAAACGCCTCGACAGATTGATCTGGCCGACCTGTTTCCGGATCACGCGCGTGAACATGCAGAATGCTCGCCCCAGCGTCGGCCGCGCGGCGCCCTTCCGCGATGATCTCATCGGGGGTGACAGGCAGATGCGGCGACATAGACGGCGTATGAATCGCGCCAGTCAATGCACAGCTAATGATAACTTTTCTTGGCTTAGCCATGTATCTTGGTTCCTCTGTTCGTCCAGAACGCCGCAAGCTCAGCAAGCCTGTCGTCGCGCCAGTTCTGGCGGTCTTGTAAATCTTTGGCGGGGAGTTCGTTTCGACGCGATGCCACAAGCTGCTCAGCTACGGGCCCGTTCCAGTCGTAACGCGCGGGGCGTTCGCGTCCGATTGCGCGGTAAGCCTCTCCGTAGCGGTCAAAGAACTCGGCTATGCCACCGGGCGCATTCAAATCGATGGTTTCAAACGGCCCCATAAAGGACCAGCGCCGCGAAAGCCCGGCGCTCATTGCGCGGTCAACATCGGCTGGATCGGCAATCCCTTCAGCAACCAGCTTGACGGCCTCATCAAGCAAAGCCCCCTGAAGGCGGTTCATGATAAACCCTTCGGCTTCGTGCCGCGCCACCACTGGCGTTTGGCCAATCGACTGCATGAGGGCCGCAACTTGCTGAACAATCGCGGTATCGGTGTCCGCCGAAGGGACAATCTCGACGGCGGGGATCAGGTGAGGCGGATTAAGCGGGTGCGCAACAAGACAGCGCGACTTGCCCGCAGTATTCCGCGCGATCTCAGACGGTAAAATCGCAGAGGTCGAACTGGCAATCGGCACACCGGAGCGCGCTAAAGCATCGATTTCTTGGGTAAGCGCCTGTTTGACCGAGAGGCGTTCCGGGCCATTCTCCTGAATATAGTCGGCTGGCGCCACTGCATCTGCCAAAGTCTCAGTGGCAACAATTGCCTCAAGGATTTCAGATTGGGATCTGCTACCAAGCAGCCCTTTTTCGTCGAGTCCAACGAGTTGCTGCGCAATTTCAGAAATCGCCGCGTCGGCCACTCCGGAGGCAGCATCAAACAAACGAACCGAAATGCCAGCACGCGCAAAACATATCGCCCAAGATCGGCCGACAATTCCCGCTCCTATGATCGCAACAACACCTGTCACAGCTCCTCCTCAGTTGATGGCATGATCAGAGGAAACGTTTACACATGTCAACGAATTTTCTCTAACACCTGAAGAGGCGGCCACTTCAAAGCCCTTAAATCGACTGATCAAAACCATATATTTAGCATAAAAATAAGGGAAATAGTTGGGAGTTACTTGGTGCGCCACAATCACTTGCGCACCAACTCGCAATTGTAAACGTTTCCAATATGATTTACATATCGATAGCCAAATACGGGCGAATCGTACGGCGCAGACTTTGATCACTTGACTTGTTCTGCCGCGCCGTTTCTTTTGCCTAAACAGGAGGACGTATGGGAGCATCCAGCGACGACAAATCGAGAAATCCACGCCAGTCAGAATCTGGTACGGTTTCTATACGTGATGTCGCCAAGCGGGCGGGCGTTTCGATTGCCAGCGTTTCGCGTGCACTCAACTCCGGCTCAGGCAGCGTATCAAAAGCAACGCAGGAGAAAGTTGCGGCGGCGGCGCAAGCGCTCAACTATCGCCCGAACCAGGCAGGACGCGCTTTAAGATCGCAGTCGACCAACACCTATGCGCTGATAAATTCAAACATCCAAAACAACTTTTATGCCGCAATTGCTTGGGAGCTGGAGCGCCTTCTCTCTGCCGAAAAGTCCGCGCTTCTTGTCTATACGTCAAATGAAGATGCCGAGACGCAAGACCGCTGCATTGAAGACATTCGATCACGGCAGGTTTCCGGTGTTTTCTTTCTCTGCGCCGTAGATAGCCCAGGCTTGACCACTCTGACGAAGAACGACCCCGTTGTGTTTATCAACCGCCGACTTCGGTCCTGCCCTGAGATTTCGTTCGTCGGCATTGATGACGAAGCCGCCGCCCGCGCGCAGATGCGGTCTGGCGCACGAAGAGACCTTCGCAACATTGCAATCATTCACGGGCCAGAAAGTTCCGATACAAGCGCAAGGCGGCTGCGTGGTATGCTTGACGCCGCGCGTGATGCGGGTGCGAATATCGCGCCGAATGCCATAAAAGAAGCCCGCCTGTCGATGGAAAGCGGCTATGATTGCGCAGGCCCACTATTGGATGACAAGAATCTTGATGCGATTTTTTGCGGCAACGACCAGATCGCATATGGCGTTTACC
This sequence comes from Halocynthiibacter sp. C4, assembly GCF_028823805.1. Taxonomy (NCBI): domain Bacteria; kingdom Pseudomonadati; phylum Pseudomonadota; class Alphaproteobacteria; order Rhodobacterales; family Paracoccaceae; genus Halocynthiibacter; species Halocynthiibacter sp. C4. Next base: position 871,210 of record NZ_JAPEIE010000002.1, read on the forward strand.
GGCGCTGCTTGGAGCGCGGCATTGCCGTTCCGGATCAACTTCGGATTTACGGGTTTGATGACAACCCAATGAACGAATGGCTCGCCCCGTGGCTCAACACCGTGCGCGTTCCACATGTCGAGCTTGCCCGCACTGCCGTGGAGCAAATGCAGACTCTGACCGGCAATGGCGCGGCGCGCGAAATTCTTTTGCCGTACGAGCTCATCCAACGCGCCTAGCGCTCGCTTTCAAGTCATTCCAATAGCCTAGAGCCATCTTTCTGGTACCTGTTTCGTCCCTTCGCATTAGCGGAATTCGGGCATTCGAAAAATCATGTGAAGAAACTTATTGCATAGTGCATGCAATATTCGTAAGCAAAAGGCATACCCACTCAATCAGGACTACGAGATGCGCTTTCGCCAAATACACCTCGACTTTCACACCGCCCCTCAAATTACAGATATCGGTTCACAGTTTGATCCTGCCGACTTCGCCAAGGCGTTCAGTGATGCGAAGGTGGATTCGGTAAATGTTTTCTCCAAATGCCACCACGGATATTCCTATCACCCGACCAAAGTCGGCGAGATGCACCCCCATTTGGACAGCGACCTGATGGGCGCGCAAATCGAAGCATTGCAAGGCGTCGGGATCAAAACACCGGTTTATCTCTCTGCGATCTGGGACGAACTCGCTGCGCAACGCCACCCTGAATGGCGCGTCGTCGCACCGGATTTCAGCCGCCCGCTTCAGTTCCCGGGTGACAACAAACACGAAGGTGTTTGGAAGTATCTGGACCTGTCATCGCCCTACACTGACTACCTCTGCGCCCAAATCGACGAAGCCGTCACTCACTACCCACAGATGGATGGATTGTGGATCGATATCTGCTTCCAGAAGCCATCGGTTTCGGTTTGGGCGCAGCAAGGGATGGAGGCCGAAGGTCTAGACTGGACCGACGCCGAACATCGCGACCAATTTGCCGAACTGACGTCCATGCGGTTCTTTGAGCGCGTGAAAGCCATTGCCGACAAAGGCGATGTGCCGCTGTTCTTTAACCTTGGTCACATCCGCCGCGGGCGCTCTGAGGTTCTGCGCAAATACTTTAGCCACATCGAGATCGAGAGCCTGCCCACTGGACAATGGGGCTATGAGCACTTCCCCGTCTCCGCACGTTATGTCGAGCCTTTGGGCATGCCATTCCTCGGAATGACAGGCAAATTCCACCATATGTGGGGCGAAATGGGCGGATATAAAAAGCCTGAAGCGCTTGTGTATGAATGCGGCGCAATGCTGGCGCAGGGCGCGCGGATTTGCATCGGCGATCACCTGAACCCGTCTGGCAGCGTCGACCACTCAACCTATAAAATCATCGGTGAAGCCTATGACCATGTAGAGGCTTGTGAGCCTTGGGCGATCGGCAGCACCAACAAAGCAGAAATCGGTGTGATCTCGCACGAGGCAGTTGGTCACCCACTGTTCTCTGACGTCCCAAGCCACCACAGCAATGTGGATGATGGGACCGTGCGCGCGCTTCTGGAAAACCGCTTTACGTTCGATCTGTTGGATGACGATGCTGATTTCTCACCCTATCGCCTGATCATCCTGCCCGATGCGATCCCTGTTTCAGAAGACCTGAAAACGCGGCTCGATGCCTTTATCGCAAACGGTGGACGCCTATTATTGACCGGCGCGAGCGGCATTTCGGACGACGGCATGCTATACCCTGCTGGCGCAACGCACCACGGAGTTTCCAAATTCACGGGCGGCGATTATGCGCTTCCAATCGAAAGCCTGCGTGCCGAGTTTGTGAATGATCCGATGTTTATGTATCAAGCGCCGCAGCTTTTGGCCGCGGACGATGCGAAAAGCCTCGGAACACTGTTCAACCCGTACTTTAACCGCGAAAAACAATACTTTAGCGGCCACCTACACACACCAGCACGGCCGGAGCCAAGCGGGTTTGTATTTGGTGCGAGCGATGGCGCGGTGACGCGTTTGGCGCATCCCGTATTCTCGATCTATCACCAAACAGGTGCCGTTGCGCTCTTGCAGATTATCGGCAACGTCGTGCGGCAGGCGCTTGGCCAACCACAGATGATCCAGACATCTCTTCCAACTGCGGGGCGTGCGACACTGCGCGCGCAAGACGGGCGCGATGTACTGCATATGCTGTTCGCAACACCGGTCCAGCGCGGCAACCTGCGCGGCGATGCGATCCAACCCATTCAGGACATCATCCCGCTGCATGACATCGAAGTCGACGTCGAAGCAGACGATATCTCCGCTGTTAAAATCGTACCGGAGGGTCGCGAGCTTCCATTCGAGGCCAAAGACGGTCGCGTGAAATTCACTGTGCCTGTCCTAAAGGGGCATGCCATGATCGAGTTGACCCGCGCCTAACCACGGCAATACGGTCAAATCAAACACCCGCTGGCCTCCACTCCAGCGGGTGTTTTTTATGTCGCGATACCAAACAAAAAAGGGCAGCACGGATGCTGCCCCCTCATTTTAGTAAATTCTTTTCAGTAACTTAGATTTCTGCGCCGTAGGAAGCATTCTTCTGAATGGCGTCCCAGTCCCAAGCGATGCCGAGCCCGGCTTCATCTGATGGATAAGCGCGCCCATCTTTCATTGTAATGCCGTGCTCTGTGATCAGATCAAGCTGCGGAATATACTCAAGCCACTGTGCGTTGTTGATCCCGCATACGAGCGGCAAATGCAGCTCCATGAGGAAGTGCGGACAGACCACAACGCCATGTGCTTCCGCCAATGCAGCAACCTTGAGCCACGGTGTGATCCCGCCAATCCGCGCAACATCAACCTGAATGATGCTGGCCGCGCCATGCACCAGATATTCCTTGAATTGGCTAAGGGAATAGATGCTCTCACCAACAGCAATCGGAACCGATGTCGAACGCGCAAGTTCGGCGTGAGCCGTGACGTTATCGGCCTTGAGGGGTTCCTCGAACCAAGCGATGCCCTGCTCTTCGAGCATTTTCGCACGGCGAATGGATTCCGAGAGCGAGAAGGACTGGTTCGCGTCGGTCATGATGTCGAAATTATCACCTACGGCCTCACGCACAGCAGCCAGACGCTTGGCATCTGTTGCCACATGGGGATGGCCGACTTTGTATTTAGCCCCGCCGAATCCTGCGGCTTGTTTCGCCAGCGCATCCTCGACCAAAGCAGGCGTTTCAATCTGAAGCCAACCGCCCTCTGTCGAGTAAACAGGAATGCTTTCGCGCGCGCCACCAACAGCTTTCCACAGTGGCAACTTCGCGCGTTTACACGCCATATCCCAAAGCGCTGTGTCTACTGCAGCCAGCGCGAGCGATGTGATCGCCCCGACCGAAGTCGCGTGCGTTTGAAGCAGAAGTTCGTGCCAAATTCCGCCGATTCGCTCGGGGTCTTTGCCAATGAGCGCTGGCGCGAAACTCTTCTCAAGAAGCGCCACAACCGAGGGGCCGCCGGTACCGATGGTATAGCAGTATCCGGTTCCGCAGACACCGTCGCTGTCGGTGATCGTAACCAGCGGAGTTTCCTGACAAGTAAAGGTTTGAATGGCATCTTCGCGCAGTGTTTTTGGCGCAAGATTCACCATCGTTATCTCGACACGTTCGATTTTGGGCATAGTTCGTTTCCAGGCATCTAAATTCAAAGCTGCTGATCCAAATTTTCTGGCATCAGCTCATTTATGCTTATTGCATGCAATATGCATATTAGTCTATCCTGTTTTTGCCAGACAACACTACAGGATCAAAAAAATGCCCAATACTTTCGGGGCCACCCCCCAAGTCGATCAATTTATGGACATGCGCTACGGCCTCTTCCTTCATTGGAACCCGTCAAGCGTTGCAGGACACGAAATCAGCTGGTCGCGTGAAGGCGATAAGCCCGAAATCTACCTGAAAACCCGTGGTCGCGATGTATCCCCGCGCGTGATGATTCCCGCCGAGCTATATGATTCGCTCTACAAGTATTTCGACGCTCGTGATTTCGACGCGCCCGCTCTAGTGGCCAAAGCACAGGACTGGGGTTTCAAATACATTTACCTCACCACCAAACACCACGACGGCTTTTCGAACTTCGATACTGCGCACAACACCTACAAGGTGACTGCGCCCGAATGCCCCGCCGGTCGTGATCTGACCAAAGAGCTCGCGGATGCCTGCCACGAAGCGGGTATGGCGTTTGCTGTTTATTATTCACAGCCTGACTGGCACCACCCCGATTACCGGACCGAAAATCACCAAAACTACATCGACTATCTGCACGCGCAGGTCGAAGAGCTTTGCACCAAATACGGGAAGATCGCGGCATGGTGGTTTGATGGCCTTGGTGGAGAAGGCAACGTAACAGGTCGCGCAGCGCCAGAGCCGTTTTACAAGCCACACGACCCAACCCTCTGGGACGCTGAAAACCTCATCAAAAAGATGCGCAAATGGCAGCCTGACATGGTTATCAATGACCGTTGTGCTATGCCCTGCGATTTTTATACACCAGAGCAGCGCGTTGGGGACTACAACCCTGATGAGGCATGGGAAGCCACAATCACGCTTGGTGACCAGTGGGCCTATTCCTTTAACGAAGTCGTCAAAACACCCGAAACATGCATCAACAATATCGTTGATTGCGCCACTGGCGGCGGCAACTTTGTTCTGAACATCGGCCCAGATCGGCACGGCATTGTTCCCCCCGAACAAGAACGCGTGCTCAACACCGTTGGCGACTGGATGAAGAAATACGGTCACACAATCTATGGCACACGCGGCGGCCCATACCCACGCTGGACATGGGGCGGATCGACCCACACGGGGACAACCGTTTACCTTCACGTGAAGCGTTGGCCGGAAAAAGGCGACCTTCTGGAGCTTCATCTTGGCGGCTGTAACGTCAAGTCTGTTGAGATGGTAACACCCGGCACCGTGAACTGGTCGGTTGAAGGTGAATATCTCCACCTTGTTTTGCCGTTGAAATATCAAGACGGGCTGGACAATATCGTCAAGCTGGAGTTTGATAAGCTCCCAGTATTTAAGGGTTAAATTCATGTCAAATCGTTCCGAAAAGGCCGAAACCTATGCACCCACGCGGCGCAACCAAATGGTATTCGACACCCTTTGCGAAGCGATCAAAGACGGCACATTACCCAAGGGGCTTGTCCTCACACAAAGCAGCATCGGGCGCTTTTTCGGCGTAAGCCGCGCGCCCGCTGCCGATGCGCTGGAACGCATGGAAAAAGCTGGCCTGATCAGCCGTTTTGACGGCCGTGGGTTTATGGTCGGAAATGGCCGAGACAAACCGATCCGAATGGAAATGGACCAGACAGACCTCAAAAGCCCTGTCGACAAGGGAGAGGTGCTGGTCAACCGTTCTTGGCGCGACACACTCTATCCAACTGTTGAAATCACCGTTGCCGGCTGTGTGCGTTATGGCACGTTTTCGATCGGCAGCACCGCGCTGGCCGAGCACTATGGTTTCTCACGCACAACATCCCATGAAATGCTAAGCCGCCTGGAACGGGTCGGCTTGATCGAGCAAGGCGCAAACGGCCGTTGGCGCGCCCCGGCTCTCACGTCCAAAGACGTTAGCGATTATTACCAGATCCGCCGCCTGCTTGAGCCTGTTGCGCTCGTTGAAGCGGCAAAAGAGCTTGGGCCCGATGTTGTTGGCCCAGCGTTCGAATTTGTTGACCGCCTTCTGCAAAGTGGCGTCCGCCCAAAGAAAGAAGACATTACAACGCTTGAAGACGATCTTCACGGCAAGCTGGTCTTGGGCTGTCCCAACCGCCACATGAGCGAGACGCTCTATCGAAGCCAGCTCCTCTTGCTTGCTCCGCACAGCGTCACCGATCGTTACCTACGTCGCAACGAGATGAACCGCCTGATCAGCGACCACTACCGCGTCTTGCTTCCTCTGAGCGAAGGGCGGCTTGATGAGGCCGCGGACATGATGCGCGCGCACCTTGTACAGGCGGAGCGTGCTACGTTGGAGTATTTCGAAGAAGAGCCAACGCCACCAGAGGGGCTCATTCCGCCCTATATGAAGCGGATCTCCTAACTCACAAAGTTCGAAACACACAAAAACGGCGCCCATTTGGAGCGCCGTTTTTTGTTTTGTCTGACTGTCACCCAAAAGAATGGCCCCCTTCCAAAAAAGGGGGCCAGTTAGGGGAGGTAATTCTATTTTCCCATTCCAGCAAAGGCGCGCACAAAGTGCTTCTGGGCCAGGACGTAGATCACGAGAAGCGGCACCATCATCAGGTTCACGACTGCGAGAATTTTGGGCCAGTCGCTGCTGTATTCGCCTTGGAACTGCATAATGCCATTGGTCCAGAGACGGCGCTCCTCACCGCTAGTGGCAATAGAGGCCCACAGGAACTCGTTCCAAACGCTCACGGTCTGAAAGATCACGACACTCAACACCGCAGGAGCAGAAAGCGGAAGGACCACGCTAAACAGGATGCGCCAAGGAGAACACCCATCCAGCCGCGCAGCCTCTTCCAACTCCTCGGGGAAATCGAGGAAGAACGAATACAAGATCACCACAGAGAACGGGATACCAATCGCGATATGCGGCAAGATTAGGCCCGCAAAGGTGTTGAGCATGCCGAAGTCATCCACAATCCGATAAAGCGGGATCAAGATAGAGTGGATCGGAATCGCATAGGTCAAAACGATCAAGAGATAGATCGTTTTACGGCCGATAAACACACGCCGCGCCAGCGCATAGGCGGCCATGATCGACACGATCACCATCGGCACCACAGAACCAATCGTCACCACCAGCGAGTTCCAGATGTAATGCTGGAAGCCGCTTTCAAAGATGTTGAAATAGTTCTGCCATTGGATGCTGTCTGGCAAACCGAGTGGCGAAAGGAACACCTCGCGGCGGGTTTTGACCGAGGCCAACATAACCCAAACGATCGGAACCAGAACCACCACGCAGTAAGACACGAGGATAACATAGGGCACGTTCCGGCGGAGCCAGCGCACGACAGGGTGGCTCTTGTGGCTTGCGCGAACAACGGCGCGGTCGGTGTGTGTGACTGCTGACATGGGTTATTTCCGTTTGCGTGACGTGAGGACCTGAAGGGATCCGAATAAGATTGCGACGATGAGCACGACCACTGACATACCGGCGGCATAGTTTGGTCGGAACAGTGTAAATGCGCTCTCGACGATGTAGGTACCAAGGACCTGTGTCGTGTTACCTGGGCCACCGCGGGTCAGGACATAGACGATCTCGAAGGTTTTGAACGACCCAACAATCACGATGAGCGAACAGAGGATCAGCGCGCCCTTAACGCCGGGCAATGTGATGTGAAAGAACGTCTGGATCGCAGAGGAGCCATCTAGGCGCGCAGCTTCATAGAGGTCGCGCGGGATCGCCTGCATCGAGGCCAACATGATTGTCATCATGAAACCGATGTAGTTCCACGCACCAACAGCAACGATTGAGTAGAACGCGAGGTCGGGGTTTCCAAGGAAACCTTGGGACGGCAATTTGATACCGACAGTATTCGCCAGCTGACGCACCATACCGAAGTTCGGTTCAAGTAGCATGGACCACACCACACCAATCGCAACGGGCGCAATCACAAGCGGCGCAAAGATAATTGTCCGCATCGTTGTGGAGAACCGACGCACGCCACGGTCAAGTAGAGCAGCGAAGATCGTCCCTATCCCGACCTGAAACACTAGGTTGCAGAGGATGAACAACAGGTTGTTTTTCATCGCGATCCAGAACACAGGATCGCCAACCATCTCGCGGTAATTTGCAAGGCCGACAAAGTCACCGCCACGGTTGGGCGAGGCATAAAGCGACGTGAAAATGGCTTCGACTGCGGGCCAGACAATGAAGATTGAAAACAGCAACAACGCGGGCAAAACCATCACGAGGTCGAAGTAGGTTCCGTGTACTTTGCGGTTATAAATCATCATCGTATTCCGAATTGGGGAATTGGGATAAGTGGCGGCGCATAAAGGGATACTGCGCCGCCTGTTTACGCGATTACATCCGCGACTTTGCTTCCAAAGCCTGAGTACGCACGCGTTCCATGAACTCTTCTGGTGTGACCGTTCCGGCAACCAGATCCTGACCCGACTTGAGGATCACATCGCTTACCGAAGTCTCAACGATAGTGTTGAGTGGTGGCACCGATACGTTTGCCTGAGCAACACGGTTCAGCAGGTCAACCGACTCTTTCGGAAGGTCACCTTCTTTGAGCGCTGTTGCGTTCGCAGAGAGCTGACCTGCAAGACGCGCCTGAAGGGCGTGCATCTCTGGGCTCAGCAACCAGCTGAGGAACTTGAGAGTCGCCTCACGCTCTTCTGTCGCTGCAGAGACCTGATACCCCTGAACACCAACGAGCGCACCAGTTTGGTCTCCTGCTCCGCCTTCAACTTTCGGGAACGGGAATGCAGAGTATTTGCCTTCGAACCCTTCGGAGTTGAAGATCGGCGGGCACCAGCTTCCGCAGAATGTCATCGCCGCAAGCTCTGTAGCGAACATTGTGCGAGACACGCCAGGATCAACCGAGTTGATACCATCGTTGAAGCAGCCTTCGGTTTCCAAACGTTTGAAATCTTTCAACGCGTTCAGGTAACCCGGATGCGCCCAAAGGTTTTCTTCGTCGTTGGTCAGGTGCCAGTCACCTTGCATCGTCTCCAGATCAACATGACGCTGGAACAAGATGGTCAGGTAGTGGTTGATCGTCCAGCTTTCCGATGCACCGAAAGAAACGGGCGTCATCAACGGATCGATTTCGCGGATCTGGTGACACATGCCAATCAGCTCGTCGATTGTTTCTGGAGCTGTTAGATTGTTTTCCTCAAAGAACGCATCGTTCTTCCAGAAGTACTTTGTGTACAGCTGGCCAGGCGCGCCATAAAGACCATCTTTATAGCGGAACTGGTCCACAACGCCTGCGGGCGCTTCGCCCCAAGCATCGCCACGCTCATAGCTATCGAGGATATTCTCGGCAACGCCGCTATCCACGAAATCATTTGCAAAGGAACCAGCCCAAACAAAGTAAAGATCGGGCGGAGAGTTAGACTCAAGCATCACTTTGATGCCAGTCTTATATGGCTCGTTTGCAACCCAGCTATAGTCGATCTTGATGTCTGGGTTTTGCTCTTCGAACAGGCGGATCGCTTCCTTGTTAAAGGCTTCGCGCTCTGCGCCCATTCCTTGGAAAACAACTGTTGTTTCCGCAGTGGCCACATTGGCCAGCAACGCAGACATAGCGATGCCCGTTGCGTATAGTCCGTTCTTAATCATGAGTTCCTCCTCCGTTGAACGTGATGTTATTTCGTGTTGTTGATGCGTTTGCCCGAGGCGCGGTCAAAGAGGTGACAGCGCGACAGGTCGAATTGCAGGTCGATAGCTTCGCCCACCTTAAGTGCTCGTGGTTTCAGCATTTTTGCGATCCACTCGCTTCCGGCGAAGGGGAAGAATACAAGCGTCTCGCCCCCCAAAGGTTCAGATAGGTTGACGGTCCCCTTGCTGTTCCAAGGCTCGTTAACTTCCATACCGTGCCCACTTAGAACAATGTCATCGGGACGCAGGCCGAATGTCACCTTGTCACCAGCAGAGAGGCCCTCGAACCGCGCGAGATTGACAGGGAGCTTGGTGCCATCCTCAAGAACAAGGCCGCCATCGGCAACCTCAGCAGGCGTGAGGTTCATGGGCGGAGAGCCGATGAAGGACGCCACGAATTCAGATTCGGGGTGGTTATACACCTCGTCAGGCGCACCGGCCTGTTCGATATGTCCGCCACGCATAATGACAATACGATCCGCCAAGGTCATCGCCTCGACCTGATCGTGCGTCACGTAAACAGTTGTCGCGCCGACCTCTTGGTGAATGCGCTTAATCTCTGTGCGCATCTGGGTGCGCAGCTTGGCGTCGAGGTTGGACAGCGGCTCGTCAAACAAGAATACATCCGGACGACGCACAATCGCACGCCCCATCGCAACGCGCTGGCGCTGACCGCCCGAAAGATCCGCAGGGCGGCGATCAAGGTATTCTTCAAGGTGCAGAATACGCGCAGCCTCTTTGACGCGCGCATCAATCTCGGCTTTCGGCTTACCTGCCACCCGAAGCGCGAACGACATGTTCTTGGCAACCGACATATGCGGATAAAGCGCGTAGGATTGGAACACCATCGCGATACCACGGTCCGCAGGGTCAAGATCGTTGATCACTTGATCATCAATCGAGATGGTCCCGCCCGTAATATCTTCGAGTCCGGCCAGCATACGAAGGGTCGTCGACTTGCCGCATCCCGAAGGACCAACAAGCGCCACAAACTCCTTGTCACGCACATCAAGATCAATGTCGTGAATGACCTGTGCAGAGCCATAACTTTTTCTCAGAGCATCAATTTTGACTCGAGCCATGTTCGTTCCATCCGTCGTTTCGATGCTCGCTAGGTTTCCATAAATGATTACTGTATGCAATATGCATTTTTGTTGAAATCGACATTTTTTTCGATTATTCAACAAAAACAAGGCACAGGTCGCTTCGTCATATATGAATAGATAATTCTTATTTGCATTATGTATTGACCCAATATCCTGCCCCCTCTACCGTCCGGCCAAAAGGAAGGCACATGGCCCAGCAAAAGAAGCTCGAAGACCCAGTAAAATATCGCGCTCCGGCCCTTGAGAAAGGGTTGGACATTATTGAGTTGCTGGCCGCGCACGAGAGCGGAATGACGCAATCCGCAATCGCGAAATCGCTCGATAAATCACAGGGCGAAATTTACCGGATGCTCTCGACTTTGGTGCGCCGCGGCTATGTCTCGCGTGTTGCAAAAGACCAATATTCGTTGAGCTTGAAGCTATTTTCCACGGCCCAGCAGCACGCACCAATCGAGCGTGTTCTGGAGGTTGCGCAGCCTCTTATGCGGCAGTTCGCGCGCAGCATTCGCCAGTCCTGTCATATCGTCATGGAGAACGACGCAGCGATCGTTGTGATTCTCTCTGTAGAGGCACCTGGCAATTGGGGTTTGATGATTCGAACCGGCGCTGTGCTTGGGCTCTGGAACTCGGGCGCAGGTCGTGTTCTTGCGGCCTTCAGAAGCGAGGCCGAGCGCGAGGAGCTTATCAGCGGGCATGCGCCGGTATCTGGCGAACCGCCCCTCGACCGCGACAAGTTCCTAACCGAAGTCGCAGAGGTCAAACGACGCGGCCACTATAACAAGAAATCCGAAACGCTCTATGGCGTGACCAACCTGACATACCCGATATTCGACCCATCGGGGAATGCTATTGCCGCCCTAACCTGCCCTTATCTTGAGCGCGTTGACGGCCACAAAGCCGCCTCGCGCAAAGACGCCGCACGCGAAATCTCAAAGATCGCTGAAGAACTCAGCGCCTATTTCCGTGGCGAACACTTAACCGGAATGGAAACCAAATGACCAAACTTTCTCTCCCTGAACGCACATTAGCCAGCGGCGCCCTCAGCTTGCCAGTCCTCGGTTTTGGCGGCGCTCCGCTTGGTGGTCTGTTGCAAGCGAACGACAATACCGCAGCACGTGAAATGATGGCCCGAACACGTGACGTTGGCTATCGCTATTACGATACCGCGCCATTTTACGGCTTTGGCCGCTCGGAACGTATGGTCGGCGATGCCATTCGCGATACAGACTATATCCTCTCAACCAAAGTCGGGCGGCTTATGAAACCAGGTCTCCCTGCGGATGCAGGCGCGCTTGGCTGGCCTGATGCGCTGCCCTTCCATCAGGTGTTTGACTATGGATATGACGCCATTATGCGCTCGTTCGAAGATAGCCTTCAGCGCCTTGGTCTTGATCGGATCGATATGTTGTTGGTGCATGACATTGGTGAAATGACCCACGGCGAAGACAATGCTCGCCATTTCAAAGACCTCGAAGAGGGCGGTTATCGCGCGCTCGACGAATTGCGCAAGAACGGTCAGATCAAAGCAATCGGCATCGGTGTGAACGAAACGAAGGTCTGCCGCGATTGCCTCAAGATTGGTGATTGGGATGCGTTTCTCCTCGCGGGTCGCTACACCCTTCTGGAACAAGGTTCTTTGGACGATCTGCTTCCCGAATGTGAGGAAGCGAAAACCTCAATCATCCTCGGTGGCCCATATAACTCCGGCATTCTTGCTGGCGGTGATACATGGAATTATGGCGCGGCCCCTAAAGATATTGTCGCCCGCGTAAAGCGCCTAAAGGCCACCGCACAGGACCACGGCGTCCCGCTCGCTGCAGCAGCGCTTCAGTTCCCGCTCGCGCATCCACTTGTGGCGTCCGTAATCCCTGGCCTGCGCAATACAGCTGAACTCGACCAGACTCTCGAATGGGCCTTTACCGAAATTCCAGAAGCATTCTGGTCTGATCTCCGTGCGCAAGGCTTGCTTCACGAGCAAGCCCCAACGCCCACTTCAACGCCATACAAAAAGGGATAGATATGCGGATTGATGCACACCAGCATTTCTGGGCACTCGCCCGTGGCGACTATGATTGGCTCACGCCGGAGTTGGCGGATATCTATCGGGATTTTCTTCCGGCCGATCTCGCACCAATGCTTGAGAAAGCAAAAATAGACGGAACAATCGCAGTTCAAGCTGCACCAACAGTGGCCGAAACAGAGTACCTTCTGGAGTTGGCTGCAACCCACGAATTGATCAGCGGCATTGTCGGCTGGATTGATTTTGAGGCCGAAGACGCAATCGCTACGCTTGGGAGACTCGCCCGCGACCCGCATCTTGTAGGTGTTCGGCCGATGATCCAAAGCATTCCGGACCCTGACTGGATGCTAAACGAGCAATTCACATCTGTGTTTGACGCGCTTCAGGCTCACAATCTTGCCTTTGACGCGCTGACCTTCCCGATCCATCTCGACAACCTACACACGCTTCTCACGCGCCACAGCGGACTGACTTGTGTGATCGACCACGCCTCTAAACCGCAAATCCGCAACGCGGAATTCGACGGTTGGGCCAACGGCATGGCCAAGATCGCCAACGACACCACCGCCTATTGTAAATTGTCGGGCCTCGCCACCGAGTCCGATGATCGTTGGTCGTTTGAAGCGGTGAAGCCCTTTGTGGACCACCTACTCGAAACATTCGGACCATCGCGCCTCATCTGGGGAAGCGACTGGCCGGTCTGCACGCTGGCCACGACCTATCAGGAATGGGTCGGAATGACAGAACAGTTTCTGGCCTCGCTCTCTGAAGAGGAGCGAGCCGCGATTATGGGTGGCAACGCCCAACGCGCCTACAAATTAAAGGACAAATCATGACAAAACTCTCCCTTCCCGACGGTATTTGGCTCGGGCGAATCGAACGCACGGGTATTGGCCCAGCCATCGTGACGCTTCGCGACGGCCAACTCTTTGACATCACCAGCAAAGAAGCCCCGACCGTGCGTGATATTCTCGAACGCCAGGACGCTGCCGCCTATGTGAAATCCGCCAAAGGCTCGCTAGTTGGCTCTTTGGATGACGATCACTCATGGCTCGCACCCTGCGATTTGCAATCTGTCAAAGCATGCGGCGTGACCTTTGCCGGCTCTATGGTTGAGCGCGTGATCGAAGAGCAGGCCGCAGGCGACGCTTCTAAAGCACAAGACATCCGCGCTCGGATCGGCGCGCGAATTGGCGACAGCCTTTCAAACATCACGCCCGGATCGGAAGAAGCCGAAGCTGTGAAGCAGGCCTTGATTGCCGAAGGGTTGTGGAGCCAGTATCTCGAAGTTGGTATCGGCCCAGACGCAGAAGTGTTTTCAAAGGCGCAGGTCCTCTCCTCGGTCGGCCATGGCGCAGATATCGGGCTACACCCCATCTCAAACTGGAACAACCCGGAACCAGAAGTCGTGCTTGCCGTGAATTCTCGGGGCGAGATTAAAGGCGCAACGCTCGGCAATGACGTGAACCTGCGCGATGTCGAAGGTCGCTCCGCGCTCTTGCTTTCCAAGGCAAAGGACAATAACGCATCCTGCTCCATCGGCCCGATGATCCGCCTCTTTGACGATAGCTTCACGCTCGACAACGTTCGTAATGCCGAAGTTGACCTGCGTGTTGAGGGCGAGGATGGCTTCCTGCTCGAAGGCCATTCTTCGATGAACCAGATCAGCCGCGATCCCGCAAATCTTGTCAAACAGACAATCGGACGGCACCACCAATACCCCGACGGCTTCATGCTGTTCCTCGGCACGCTCTTTGCTCCGACCCAAGACCGCGACACACCCGGTGGTGGTTTCACCCACAAAATCGGCGACGTCGTGACAATCTCTTGTGATGATCTTGGAGCGCTCACCAACACGGTGAAACTCTCGACCGAATGCCCCGAGTGGACATTCGGCGCCCGCGCACTCATGACCAACCTCGCAAGACGCGGGTTACTTTAACTCATAGATTGGTGTGGGCGGGGTTCAATTTAACTTCGCCCGCGCTAAAAAACACTGCTAGCAGCAGTCCAGAGTTCACAGCTTCGTGATGATTTGATCCATAGCGAATTCGTCCGCGTATTAACCTTCGTTAACACATTTTGGAGGATATTATGAAAATCATCGCACTTACCGCCGCTTCGCTCATCGCGCTTGCACTCCCTGCCACTGCTGCAGAAGTTCAAACTAAATCCGGCAAAACTGTTTGGACAGTTGATAGCCTGAGCCCACCCGCCGGAACAAACAATGGCGGAAAAGGCAAGACAGACAAGGCCAGCAAAGGCTTGGTCAACGCCGTAACAAAAGGCGGTCTTGTTCTTAAGTAAGTTTCAGTTCCCGTCTTTTCGAACAAGCAAAACTGACCCAAAGAATACACTAAGGGCCCCTGTGAATTTCGCAGGGGCCCTTTCTTATTCTTTCAGATCTTATTCCGGATGGAAACAGGCGACGCCATGCGCATCGCCCTCAAGCGCGGGGCGGCCTGTGCGGCACTCCTCGGTTGCTTTCCAACAGCGCGGCGCGAATGCGCATCCGGGAAGGTTATCAAGCGGGGAAGGCAATTCGCCTTCAAGCTTAATGCGCTCCTTCGTGGCTGTAGGATCGGCTCGCGGCGTGGTTGAGAGCAGGGCCTTGGTATAAGGGTGCTTTGGCGCGGCAAAGATTTCCTCTTTGCTTGCGCGCTCAACAGCACGCCCCAGATACATCACGATCACCTCATCGGCGAAATGCTTCACAACCGAAAGGTCGTGCGAGATGAACAGATACGCCAACCCAAGGCGCTCTTGCAGTTCCACCAGAAGGTTAAGAATTTGGCTCTGGATGGAAACGTCGAGCGCGGAAACAGGCTCGTCGAGCACAACGACGCGCGGCTCAAGCATCAGCGCGCGCGCGATCGAAATCCGCTGACGCTGTCCACCGGAGAACATATGCGGGTAGCGGTCGTAATGTTCCGCACGTAGCCCCACCAATTCGATCATTTCCCGCGCCTTGGCTTCGCGTTCCTGCTTGGACATATCAGGACGATTGATGATCAGAGGCTCCTGAAGGATGTAACCGACTTTCTGACGCGGGTTGAGAGAGCCATATGGATCTTGAAACACGATCTGGACCGAACTTCGAAGCGAGGCCCAATTGTCAGGCGTCACATTGTTATCGTCGATCTCAAGCGTGCCTTCCGTCGGCTCTTCAATCATCGTAATGAGCCGCGCGAGCGTGGACTTACCGCAGCCGGACTCGCCCACAACCGCAAGAGTTTTGCCAGGACTAAGTTCAAAATCAACGCCCGAAAGCGCGCGCACGATTTTGCCTTTACTCAGAAGTCCGCCGCCCACTTCATAGTGACGGGCCAGCCCCTTTGCCTTTACAATCGGAGCATTCATGAGACACCTCTTTGTTCTTTTTCAAGTGGGAAGTGGCAAAGCGCACGGCCAAACTCGTCACCACTTGGGACAGGTGGCGTTGTGTGACACTTCTCTTGAGCGTAAGCGCAACGTGGCGCGAACAAACATCCTTTGGGCCGATCAAATTGTCCTGGAACAACGCCGGGAATGGTTGGCAGAAGCTTGCTCGTTGCCCGTTCCGGAAGCGCGTTCAACAGCGCAGATGTGTAAGGGTGATACGGATGCTCAAACAGGTCGCGAACTGGCTGTTCCTCGGCCCGTTGGCCCGCGTATTGCACGCTCACGCGCTCGGCGGTTTCAGCCACAACACCCATGTCATGCGTGATCAGCACAAGGCCCATCCCCGTTTCGTCACGAAGGGAAACCAGCAGATCAAGAATTTGCGCCTGAATAGTCACGTCGAGCGCTGTTGTCGGCTCGTCCGCGATCAGGAGTTTGGGCTTACAGGCGATCGCCATCGCAATCATAACACGCTGGTTCATCCCGCCAGACATCTGGTGCGGGTACACATTCAAACGGCTTTCCGGCGCGGGGATCCCCACATGCTCAAACAGCTCAATTGCGCGTTTGTGACGATCCGCACGGTTTAGCCCCATATGCAACCGCAGTGCTTCCTTGATCTGGAAACCAACTGTGAAACAAGGGTTGAGCGAGGACATTGGCTCCTGAAAGATCATGGCAAGGTCTTTGCCGATAATCTTGCGCCGCGCACGCGGGGTGATGCTACGAAGATCAATGCCCTCGAAGCTCAACTCGTCCGCGGTGATTGTTGCAGTCCACGGCAAGAGGCCCATAAGCGCCAGCATAGACACGGATTTGCCCGAGCCGCTTTCGCCAACAATTGCCATGACTTCGCCCTTCTCGACGGTCATATCAACGCTATCAACCGCGCGGAACTGGCCAGAGGCCGTTGCGAAATCGACCGAGAGGTTTCGGATTTTCAGCAGGCTCATATCATCAGCTCCGCTTGAGTTTCGGATCAAGAGCGTCGCGCAAGCCGTCGCCCATCAGGTTGATCGCCAGAACAGTGACGAGAATTGCAAGGCCCGGGAAGGTCACAACCCACCACGCCCTCAGGATGAATTCACGTGCTTCAGCGAGCATAGTGCCCCACTCTGGTGTAGGCGGTTGCGCACCCATTCCAAGGAAACCAAGCGCCGCCGCATCAAGGATCGCTGTCGAGAAGCTAAGCGCGCCCTGAACAATAATTGGTGCGAGACAGTTCGGAAGCACGGTTATGAACATCAGCCGCGATTTTCCGGCCCCAGCAACACGCGCGGAGGTCACGTAGTCCTTTTGCCGCTCTGCCAAAACAGACGCCCGCGTTAGGCGCACATAGTGAGGCTGAAACACAATCGCAATCGCGATCATCGCATTGGTCAGCGACGGCCCAAGGATCGCCACCAGCACAAGCGCAAGAAGGAGCGACGGGAAAGCGAGGATAATGTCCATCACACGCATGATGATGGTATCGATGATCTTGGGCGCAAAGCCCGAGAGCAGACCGATGATAATCCCACCCGACGCCGCAACAGACACAACGACGATCCCAACAAAGAAGGAATAGCGCGCTCCGTTGATGAGCCGCGAAAGCATATCACGGCCAAGCGGGTCAGTTCCAAGCGGGAACGCCCAGCTTCCGCCCTCCTGCCAAAACGGCGGTTGCAGGATATGGTCACGGAACTGCTCTGTCGGGTCATAGGGTGCGATCAGCGGGCCAAAGACCGCCAAAAATGCAAACCCAAGAAACACCCACATGCCGATAACAGCACCGCGGTTTTCGCTGAAATAGTACCAGAATTCACGCAGGGCACTCGGACGAATCTCCTTGACCTCCGCGGGTTCGGTGGTGTTGGCCACTTGATCTGTCATGACCGCCTCCGGATTTTAGGGTTGATCGCGCCATAGAGCAGATCAACAGTCAGGTTTACGATCATCACAATGACCGCGATCATCAACAGGCCGCCTTGCACAACGGGGTAGTCGCGGCGGAAGATGCTATCTACCATCCACTTACCAATACCCGGCCAGCTAAAGATGGTTTCGGTAAGAATAGCGCCAGCAAGCAGCGTACCAACACTCAGGCCGATCACTGTAACAACGGGGATCAACGCATTGCGCAGCGCGTGAAGGCCGTTAATCCGCGCAGGCGCGAGGCCCTTTGCGCGGGCGGTCCGGATGTAATCCTCGCCGAGAACCTCAAGCATGGCTGAACGCGTTTGGCGCGCAATCACCGCTAGCGGGATGGTACCAAGCACAATGGTTGGCAACACAAGATGATGCACCGCCGAAGCAAACGCGCCTTTCTGACCGGACAGCAAACTGTCGATCAGCATAAAGCCCGTCACATCGTCAAAGAAGAACATCAAGCTGATGCGTCCGGAAACCGGCGTCCAGCCAAGGTTGCCGGAGAAGACGATAATAAGCAGCAACGCCCACCAGAAGATTGGCATCGAATACCCGATGAGCGCAGACGACATTAGAGCACGATCAAAGAATTTGCCGCGGTTCACAGCTGCGATAACACCCGCCGGAAGGCCGAGCACAATCGCAAAGATCATCGCACAGATCGAAAGCTCAAGCGTAGCAGGGAATAGGGCAAAGAATTCGTCCCACACTGGCTTTTTGGTGATGAACGATTCACCAAGATCGCCTTGCAGCACGCCCGTCAGATAGCTCCAGTATTGCTCGATCACGGGCTTATCAAAGCCCAGCTTCACGACCATTTCCTGATAGCGTTCTTCGGTCATTCCGCGCTCACCGGCCATAACAATGATCGGATCGCCAGGAAGCACCCTGATGAACATAAACGAAATAAGGGTCACGCCGATAAACGTCGGAACGAACGTGGCCAATTTACTCAGTAAGAATCGTAGCATTAGCGCCCCACGATGGTCAGAGTTTTGGGGAAGGAGGTCAGAGACCTGCATCCGGTTTCGGTTACAAGCACGTCATCCTCGATGCGAACACCAAAGTTGTCGAGTTGATAGAGGCCAGGCTCGTTGGTCCAGACCATGCCTTCGCGCATGACCTCCGTATTGCCGCGCATGATATAAGGTGCCTCGTGAACCTCGCGACCCAGACCGTGGCCTGTTTTGGTGCGGATACGGTCCGCAAAAGGCGACGCCTCAAGCACACCGGTCACGGCATCATCAATGTCATGCGCCGTCACGCCTGGCTTGGTGACGTCAAAACCCTTGAGGTTGGCGGCAAGCACAGTTTCGTAAACTGCACGCCCCTCATCGCTCACGTCCCCAACGAAGAATGTGCGGGTGATGTCGGCGGCAAATCCGTTCTTGCGCGCTCCAAAGTCAAAGAGCAGAGCATCACCTTTCTTAACGCGGTAGTCCGTGCGGGCCTTTGCGTGCGGGCGGGCGGTGTTATCACCAGCGGCAACAATCGGCGTAAAGGCTTGATCGTCTGCACTTTCGGCAAACAAGGCCTGCACCAGCGCCTGTTCAATTTGTTTTTCTGTTTGGCCGATTTCAACGCCTTCGAGAACGCGGGCCAAAGCGCGTTCGGAGATATCAATCGCAACCTGAAGCGCGGCGATATCTTCTTCGGTTTTGATAACTCGAAGGCCCGAGATTGCCTTTTCCCCGTCAATGATCTCAAGATCCGGCTGCGCCTTTTTCAGAGCGTCTGATACGAAAAACCGCATCACCTGCCCTTCGACGGCAAGGGAGCGAATGTTGAGATGCTTGGTCAACGCGGAAAACGCCGCGTGATATCCATCCTGATCTCGCCAATCAAAAACCTCGCCCTCAAAACCGACAAGCGCCCAGCTTCCCAACTCTAGGTTCGGAACAAGCGCGGCCGCGGGGCCGTTCGCCGGAATAACTGCGAGAAACGGTCGCTCATGCGACATGAATGGCTTTTTGAATGCGCGGTTGAAATTCGGTCCTGGCACAAGGGCCACCGCATCAACAGACAGGTCGCGCGCAACCTGACGGTAATCGGACAAAGACGACATCGGAACCTCTTAACGAGAAACAGCAAAAGCCGGAGCCGCGCCTTTGAAAGGGCGGCCCCGGCGATTTCAAGAGAGTGATTACTCTACGCTTACGCCATAGAAGATGTGGCCACCGAGTGGGTGTACTTTGTAGCCTTTAACTTCGTTGCGCATTGGCATGTAAACAACCGAGTGAGCGATTGTTGCCCAAGGAGCTTGCTCTTTGAAGATAACCTGTGCTTCTTCATAAAGTTTAGCACGCTCGGCCTGATCTGTGACCTGCTTGGCCTTGAGAATCAGCTCTTCGAATGGCTCGTGGCACCACTGTGCACGGTTGGACGCTTCAACACCGTCACAGCCCAAAAGAACTGCGAGGAAGTTGTCAGGATCGCCGTTGTCACCAGTCCAGCCGAGAAGAACAGCGCCGTCACGGTTGAGGTCTTTGGAGCGGTCAAGATACTCGCCCCACTCGTAGGATACGATCTCTACATCAACACCGATCTTGCTGAAATCTTCTTGGATCAGCTCGGCCATACGACGTGCGTTCGGGTTGTAAGGACGCTGAACAGGCATCGCCCAAACCTTCATGCTCAGATCAGTTACGCCTTCAGCTTCAAGCATCGCTTTTGCAGCTTCTGGATCGTAAGCATCGTCAACGATTGCGTCGTTGTAGCCCCACATTGTTGGTGGGATCGGGTTCTTAGCAACTTCGCCGGACCCTTGGAAAACAACGTCGATGATCGCGTTTTTGTCAATCGCCATGTTCAGGGCCTTGCGGACCTTCGGATTGTCAAACGGAGCCATTGTTGTGTTGTAAGCCAAATAGCCAACGTTCAGACCCTCTTGCTCCATCATGGTGATGTCGCCATCTGCTTGCATCGCTTCGATGTCAGCTGGGTTCGGATATGGCATGATGTGGCATTCGCCAGCCTTCAGCTTCTGGTAACGAACAGAGGCATCCGGTGTGATCGCGAAGATCAGGTTTTCAACATCAGCAGGCTCTTTCCAGTACTCGGCATTCGCCGCATAACGGATAACCGCGTCTTTTTGGTAAGCCACGAATTTGAACGGACCAGTACCAATTGGCGCTGTGTTCATTTTTTCTGGTGTGCCAGCGTCAAGCATTGCCTGACCGTATTCAGCCGAAACGATCGAAGCAAAGTCCATTGCGAGGTTTGCAACAAACGGCGCTTCTGGCTTGGTCAGGGTAACTTTGATTGTGTAGTCGTCGATTTTCTCGATGGACTCTACAAGATCTGGCATACCCATCGCTTGGTAGTATTCCCAAGTACCGCCGGAGTAGCTGTTGTATGGGTGATTTTCATCGCCCTGACGCTGGAACGAGAAGATCACGTCATCTGCGTTGAAGTCACGTGTTGGCGTGAAGTCTTCGTTGGAGTGGAACTTAACGCCCTTACGGAGTTTGAATGTATACTCCAGACCGTCTTCGCTCGCCTCTACGCTTTCGGCAAGGCCAGGAACAACGTTGGTTGTGCCGGTTTCGAATTCCAGCAGGCGGTTATAGATCGGGTGCGAGGATGCATCAAAGGTTGTACCCGCTGTAAACAGCGCAGGGTCAAAACCTTCAGGCGAACCTTCCGAGCAGTAAACCAGATTGCTGGCGAATGCTGTTGACGCGGAAAGCGCCAATGCAGCGGTAGCCATGGTCAAGGTTGATTTCATGATTATCTCCCAAATGGATCCGTTCGTTTTTTTCAGATGCTTCAGAGCGCCCCTCCCGTCGAACGGTCACGTTAAAATGCACGGGCGGGTCTGAATTCTAGATTTTGGATACAATATCCATATTCAGAATCTACAGTCAAGCACTCCTAGGGTAACACAACTCGGCCAACAAGAGCCAAAAACCATGCTCGATTGACGCAGGTGAAAAGTCCCTTTGTTCATAGGGAGTTAACCGATGCATGCCATCAAAATTTTTTCCTGCCAATTCGCAGAAACGCAAAATCTCATTCCGCAGATTAGATATGTTGACGAAAAATCACAGCGATTCCGGCCTGACGTAGGGTAAATTTCCGGGGGCAAAACCACAGAATCGGACGGGCATTTAAGCGCAGATTCGGGGCGTTACGACCACTCCCCTTTGGTTCGCCAAGTGCACTCGAAAGCAAGCAGCATATCGCCCTGCAAAATCACAAAACCTCTATTTCACAACAAGTTAAGGACAGAAAAGCGTTTGCAATTCCTCTTTCTTGGCTTCGCCGTAAATTTTATATTGGATTTTGGATACAATCTGCACTATTAGAATTTCCACAACAAAAATTAGGGAGTTCTCAATGTATAAAAAACTTGCCGCAATCGCGGCCATCGCAACGCTTTCGACGGGCCCTGCCCTCGCTGACACTCTGGATGACGTCGTAGATCGCGGCACGCTGCGATGCGGTGTGGTCCTCGATTTCCCGCCTATCGGATACCGCGACGCCAACAACGAACCCGCGGGTTTCGACGTGGATTATTGTAACGATCTGGCCGAGGCTCTTGAGGTCGAAGCTGAGGTTCTCCCTGTGACATGGGCCGAGCGCCTGCCCGTTATTGTGACCGGTCGCGCTGATGTTGTTTTTGGCGCAACCTCTGACAGCCTCGCCCGCGCCCGTACCGTCGGCTTTACCATTCCTTACGCGATTTACTATGCGCAAGGCGTCGTAAACAAAGACAGCGGCATCGAAAGCTTTGAGGATATTCGCGGCAAACGCGTCGCCGCCGCTATTGGTACGGTTCCTGAACAGGAATGGCTCAAGATCGCGGCTGAGTGGGGCGAAGAGAAGAACTATCAGGGGTATCAGTCCGAGAACGAAGTGTTCCTCGCTGTCGCACAAGGCAAGGCTGATATCGGCATCACCACAAACACCGCCATTCTCCCGATTACCCAGCAATATGACTCGGTTGTCGCTGGCCCACGCATGCCTTGGACCACCGATTACACCTCGGTCGTTGGCAAACGCGAAGACGTTACCTGGCTCAACTATCTCAACCTATTCGTCACCCATCAGGTTCGCTCTGGTCGCTACGACGAACTGTGGGGGAAATATGTTGGTGGTGACGCACCTGAACTCCGCATCCCAGGCGTGATGTACTAAGCCCGCCACTCACGGAAACGCTCCTGCCCAGACTGAGGGCAGGAGCAACGGAAACCGAAATTATGTTTGATTACAACTTCCATTGGCGGCCCGTTATGAAGAGCCTGCCTGACCTGCTTGACGCAGCATTCCTGACGCTACAGGTGGCTGTATTGGCAATGGTTCTAGGCATCATCATCGGGCTCTGCCTTGCGCTTATTCGCATGCATATGAAGGGGCCCATTCGCTGGCTCGCCAGTTGTTGGGTCGAGCTTGCCCGCAACACCCCCGCGCTGTTTCAGCTCTTCTTCTTCGGGTTTGGTCTCGGCGCATTTGGCCTTCACCTCTCGCCTTACATGATCGTGCTTGCGGGGCTAACTTTTAACTGCGCAGGCTATCTGGCCGAAAATTTCCGTGGCGGGTTTAACGCGGTGCCTGACACCCAGCTCCGCGCATCCCGCAGCCTCGGTATGACCGCATGGCAGGCCTATACCCGCATTGTTATCCCACAGGTCTTTCGCATCGTTTATCACCCGATCACCAATCAGATGGTCTGGGCGGTACTTATGTCATCCCTCGGAATGCTTGTTGGCTTTCGCGAACTCTCTGGTGAGACGCAGTTTTTTGCCAGTCGGACGTTCCGCATTTTTGAATACTTCGCCGTCACGGCGGTCATCTACTACGTGATCGTCAAGCTCATCCTCATCGCCTCGCGCCTCTTGGCCACACGGCTCTTTCGGTACTAGGGGGCTGTCATGGAACCAACAATTAGCTTCTTCAGCGGGTTTACCCCGAACGATCTTCTGTTTCTTGGCGAAGCGGCGCTCCGGACTCTGTGGATATCGGTTTTGTCCATCACAATCGGAACCGCGCTCGGCGTGCTCTTTGGCTGGGTGCTCTATGAAGGCAAGCTTGCGGCCACTTTAACGGTCGCTCCGGTGCTGGATATTTTCCGCTCTGTACCGCTCATTATCCAACTGGTGTTGTTTTATAACTTCGCACCAATTGTCGGGCTGAACCTTGATCCTTTTGCATCCGGCGTGGTGATCCTCACGATCTATACCGCGTCTTTGGTGGCCAATGTGGCACGCGGCGGGATCGAGGCGGTCGAGACACCGATGCGCCGCGCTGCCCGCAGCCTTGGCATGACCTATTGGCAAGACCTGCGCTACGTGGTGTTTCCGATTGGCGGCCGCGCGGTTTTCCCAGCTTGGGTTGGCGTGGCACTTGGGGTCATGAAAGACAGCGCGCTTGTCTCGGTTCTTGGCTATGTCGAACTGCTCAAGGCCAGCCAAATTCTGATCACCCGAACACAGGAACCCTTCCTGATCCTTACAATTGCGGGCGCCTTCTATTTCGCGCTCAGCTATCCAATTTCGCGCTATGCCGCGTCGCTTGAAAGAAAGTGGGCCCAATGATCGAAATCCATGATTTGCACAAGTACTTCGGCACTTTGCACGTGCTCAAAGGTATCGACCTCAACGTCGAAAAGGGCGAAGTCCTCTCTGTGATCGGGGCGTCTGGCTCTGGGAAATCAACGCTGCTTTACTGCATCAATGGGCTTGAGCCCGTACAGCAAGGCCGTGTTGTCGTTGACGGCACCGATGTCCACGCCAAAGGCACGGATATCAACAAATTACGGCAGCGCCTTGGGATGGTATTTCAGCAATGGAACAGCTTTCCGCACCTCACCGCGCTGGAAAATGTCGCCCTTGCCCCCAAGATCGTGAAAGGCAAATCCAAGGCCGAAGCGCGCGAGATCGCGGCCCAACAGCTAAGACACGTGGGCCTTGGCGAGAAGCTGGACGTCTACCCCTCCGCCCTCTCCGGCGGGCAGCAGCAGCGTCTCGCCATTGCGCGCGCTCTGGCGATGGAGCCTGAATACATGCTATTTGATGAGGCAACCTCCGCGCTGGACCCTGAGCTTGTGGGCGAGGTGCTTGAAACCATGCGTATGCTTGCCGAAGAAGGGATGACCATGATTTGCGTCACACATGAAATGGGCTTTGCCCGCGACGTATCGGATCGGGTCGCCTTTTTCCATCAAGGTGTGATGGAAGAGATCGGACCGCCGGAACAGATATTCAGCAACGCCCAATCCGAACACACCCGCAAATTCCTCGCCAATGTTCGCTAGAAACGTACTGGCCGAATAGAAAGAAAGACCATGACCAAAAATATCTTCACTGGCACGATGCCGGCCCTCATGACCCCATGCAAAGCTGACCGCACGCCTGATTACGACGCCCTCGTGCGCAAAGGAAAAGAGATGATCGACGCGGGCATGTCCGCGGTTGTCTATTGCGGCTCCATGGGGGACTGGCCCCTTCTTACCGACGAAGAGCGCATGGAAGGCGTTGAGCGGCTGGTAAAGGCTGGCGTCCCCGTTGTTGTCGGTACGGGCGCGATCAATTCGAAGTCCGCAGTTGCCCATGCTGCCCACGCCCAAAAGGTTGGTGCTGTTGGCCTTATGGTCATTCCTCGCGTGCTGTCGCGCGGTTCCTCGATTGACGCGCAGCGCAATCACTTCAAAGCAATCCTGACAGCCGCGCCGGATGTGCCCGCTATCATCTACAACAGCCCAGTCTATGGCTTCGCCACCCGCGCAGACCTGTTCCTTGCGCTGCGCGCGGAGCATCCAAACCTCATCGGCTTCAAAGAATTCGGCGGCAAAAGCGACCTGCGCTATGCGGCGGAGCATATCACCTCCAAAGACGATCAGGTCACGCTCATGGTTGGCGTTGATACCGAGGTTTATCACGGCTTCGTCAACTGCGGCGCGACCGGCTCGATTACTGGTATCGGTACCGCCCTGCCCAAAGAGGCTCTGTTGCTCGCAGCGCTTTCACAAAAAGCCGCTGCAGGTCATGCCGAAGCTCGTATGCGCGCCCGTGAATTGGAAGAAGCCTTTGGCGTTCTGGCCAGTTTTGACGAGGGAACAGACCTTGTTCTGTATTACAAATACTTGCTCGTCCTGAATGGCGAAGAGGAATACCGTCTCCACTTCAACGAAACTGACGAACTTACTGACGCCCAGCGCAACTATTGCGAGCAGCAGTACACTCTGTTCCGCACATGGTTTGCCGATTGGTCCAAGCAAGGCGGAGTCATCGCTGAATGCATGTCATAGACAGCCATACTGGCGGAGAACCTACACGGGTTATTCTGGATGACGGCCCCGACCTTGGGAACGGGCCGCTTGCAGAGCGCGCGCAACGTTTGGCGCGCGATCATGCTGAATTTTATCAATCGGTGATGTGCGAACCGCGCGGACAGCCCGCAATGGTTGGCGCTCTTGTGGTAGAGCCGGTGGATCCAAGCTGCGTGACGGGCGTAATCTATTTTGACGCGGGCGCGGTGCTTGGCATGTGTGGTCACGGCACGATCGGCCTGACGGTAACGCTTGCGCATCTCGGGCGGATCGGCCTTGGCCGCCACAAAATTGAAACCCCAGCTGGCATTGTCGAAGTGGAGCTTTCCGATCCGAATACAGTAACTGTGACCAATATCGAGAGCCGCCGTATTCACAAGGATGTAACGCTTGATGTTCCGGAACTTGGCCCGATCACTGGCGATGTTGCCTATGGCGGCAACTGGTTCTTTATCGTTGATCCGGCCCCCCTACCCGTTCATCCAGAGAATATTCGCGCCCTCACTGACACCGCAATCGCCATACGCACCGCCGCCATTACTGCGGGGATTGGTGGTGAGAACGGCGAACCGATTGATCATGTGATCTTTCAGGACACACCCGACGACCCGACCATCCATAGCCGAAATTTCGTACTCTGCCCTGACGACACATATGATCGCTCACCTTGTGGGACAGGAAGCTCTGCGCGGCTGGCTTGTTTAGCGGCTGATGAAGCGCTCGCGCCTGAAGAAGAGATCATCCAAGAAAGCGTGATCGGCAGCGCGTATCGGCTCTCCTATACCGCGGGAAACTCAGGCGGCGTAATCCCCCGCCTGACGGGGCAAGCATATGTTATGGCAGAATCCCGTTTACTGTTTGATGTAAAAGACCCATTCAAAAACGGAATTCCATCGGCTCCGGTCAATCCGATCGACGGCTAAGGCGACCGCAAAAAGAGGCAGGCTATGAACAGCGAGATCATCGTCATTGGCGCCGGGATAATCGGTATCTCCGCCGCGCTTGAACTTCGACAACGTGGCTTTGACGTTTGCGTCGTAGATCGCGAAGGTGTTGCGGCGGAAGCCTCGCAAGGTAACGCAGGCGCCTTTGCATTCTCTGATTTTGAACCCCTCGCCACGCCCGGTATCATGCTCAAGGCACCCAAATGGTTGCTTGATCCAACTGGCCCGCTCTCTATACCGCCCGCTTATGCCACGAAGATCGCGCCTTGGATGTGGCGCTTTGCTATGGCGAGCAACAAGCGGCAGTACGACAGGGCTGTTTCGGCTCACGCGAGCCTTATGGCCCTGTCGCGCGAGGCGTTGAAGCGTCAAATTGAAACCACAAATGGCGCAGATTTCATCCTACCCAAAGGCGAGCTGCAACTGCACGAAAGCGAAGCCGAATATCGCGCGGCACTTCGTGTTTGGGAGGCGCGGAGCACGCATGGCGTCACCTATACCAAGCTTGAAAGCCCCGATGCGATTGCCGAAGTCCAGCCGGGACTAAGCCCGCGCTTTACCCATGGGGTATTCACCCCAGATTGGCTCGGCGTAACGGATCCGAAGCTCTGGACAGAGCATCTCGCAAAGGCCTTCATCAACGCGGGCGGTCGCATCGCGCGCGCAGAAGTTCGCTCCGTAGAGCACAGCAGCGAAGGCGTTTCCCTCACAACTTCGAGCGAGAAATTACAGGCCAGGCAAGTTGTCATTGCCTCTGGCGCATGGTCCCATTTCCTTACCCGCACGCTGGGAGACCGTTTGCCACTTGAAACCGAGCGCGGCTACAACACAACACTTCCTGCTGGCGCGTTTGACCTAAAGACGCAGATTACGTTCTCTGCCCACGGCTTCGTTGCAAGCAAGATCGGCGAAGGCATTCGCGTTGGTGGCGCTGTGGAGCTCGGCGGCCTCAAACTTGCGCCAAACTATAAGCGCGCTGAAGTCCTTCTGGACAAAGCCAAACAGTTCATGCCCGCACTAGATACCGAGGGCGGCAAACAGTGGATGGGTTTTCGCCCTTCTATGCCCGATAGCCTTCCCGTCATTGGCACCGCACCAAAAACACCAAATGTGCATTACGCCTTCGGACATGGGCATCTCGGCTTAACCCAATCCGCGGGAACAGCCGAACTCATTGCCGATATGGTTGAGCGCAAATCTTCCAAGATTTCTTTAGAGCCGTTCGCGCCCAATCGCTTTTAATCCACGCCAAGAAAGACCCCGCAATGCGCAGCAGCAAGACAATTCATGTGATTTCGGCCCATGCCGAAGGCGAAGTTGGCGACGTTATTGTTGGCGGCGTTACCCCACCACCAGGTGAAACGATCTGGAATCAACGGAGCTTCATCGCCAATGACGGAGTTCTACGCAACTTCGTTCTGAACGAGCCGCGTGGTGGCGTATTTCGCCATGTGAACCTACTGGTGCCACCCAAACATCCAGACGCCGACGCGGCCTTCATAATCATGGAGCCAGAAGACACACCCCCAATGTCCGGCTCGAATTCGATTTGCGTTTCAACGGTGCTGCTTGATGGCGGGATAATCCCAATGCAAGAGCCCGAAACCCACCTAACACTCGAAGCACCGGGCGGACTGGTTCGAGTGCGCGCACTCTGCAAGAACGGCAAGGCCGAGCGCATTTTCGTACAAAACCTCCCCAGCTTTGCCGACAAAATCGAGGTGCCGCTTGAAGTTGACGGACTTGGTACAATCACCGTCGATACGGCCTATGGCGGAGACAGCTTTGTTGTTGTGAACGCGGAGGCGCTTGGCTTTGAGATCGTCGAAAGAGAGGCGAAGGAGATTGCAAAACTGGGCGTCAAAATCACCGATGCCGCCAACGAACAACTTGGCTTCACCCACCCCGAAAACTCGGATTGGGATCACATCTCTTTCTGCGCGTTCTGCGGCCCTGTTAGCAAAACAGAAACTGGATTAACCGGAAAATCTGCCGTTGCAATCCAACCAGGCAAAGTCGATCGATCCCCAACAGGAACAGCCGTTTCTGCGCGGATGGCACTGATGGCGGCAAAAGGGCAACTGCAGCAAGGGCAGACTTTCGAGGCCGTCTCAATCATCGGTTCAAGGTTTACGGGCCAAATTGTGGGCCCCGCCAAAGTCGGAGGCCGCGACGCAATTGTTCCGGAAATTTGCGGGCGCGGCTGGATTACTGGCACCCACCAACACATGCTTGACCCAAGCGATCCGTGGCCCGAAGGCTATCAGCTCTCGGATACTTGGGGCGCGTGATCTAAGCAGTTAGATTACGCAAATCGTCCAGCAACGCGGCAGGCACTTCGACATAGCCGCGCTCTTGGTTACGTTTACGCGCTTCAAACCGCCGTTGCGACGGGAGCCGCGCGCCCTGATCCACGATATCCGCGAAAAGTCGCTCTGCACGCGCGTCGTTTGCTGCTGCTTTGCCGCCACTGAATTGCTCTGGATCAAACGCCAGAATGATTTGCCCATGATAAGGCGCGCCGCCCTTCCCCTCAGCAAACTCCATGCTTTCCATGCTGGTCAGATCGTCGATCAACGGTCCCGCAAGCAGCTCGATCATGATCGAAAGGGCAGAGCCCTTGTAGCTCCCAAAGGTTAACATCGCTCCATCAAGCGCCGCCTGTGGGTCTGTTGTTGGCGCTCCGTTTGCGTCTACCGCGACACCCTCTGGAAGCGGCTTACCCGCGCGTTTGTAAAGCTCGATCTCTCCGCGAGCAAAGGCGCTCGTGGCGAAGTCGAATGTGAAAGGAGACTTCCCAGACCGCGGCCACGAAAACGCCAGCGGGTTTGTCCCAAGCGTGCCGCGCGTTCCGCCAGCCGGCGCAACCCAAGAGTGGCTCGGCACCATAGACATGCCCGCCAATCCAACCGCTGAAAGCTGTTCGACTTCCGGCCAAAGCGCCGAAAAGTGGAAGCAATTATTAACGGCCATCGCCGCAATCCCAAATTTCTGCGTTTTGGTGATCAAGTGCGGCATCGCCTTCTCGACCGCGAGCAGAGACATCGCGCCCCGCGCATCAACCCGCACGATTGCGTTGTCTGACTCCGCTAAAACAGGCTCTGCATTGCCGTCTATTTTACCGGCTTTCATTGTTTCATGACACATGAACAAACGAAACAGCCCGTGCGACTGACAATCATCCAGTTGGCACGTATACAGCATATCCGCAATCGCCGAGGCATGGTTGCGGCCGTATCCGACTTTCTCCAGAATTTCTGTGGAAATTTCCCGAATATCATTCAGGTTGATCCGAACCGTATCTGCCATTTGTGTCTCCGCCCTTGCATTTATGGATACTGGATACAATAATCCGGCAACGACAGGCAATCGCCTTAACAGCAAAAAAGTCGCCATTTCAGTTGGAAAATCAGCGCTGAGGCGGTATTTGTATCCAAAATTCAAGACGAGGGAGAAGACCCAATGGCCGGAAAGCGCTCCGTATCCAAGCAAAGCCTGCCGGAGCAGATTGCGAACGACCTTCGGGAACGGATCCTAAGCGGGGAAATGGCAGAAGGCGAGCCGATCCGGCAAGAGGCCCTAGCCGAAGAGTATGACGTTTCGCGCATGCCGATCCGCGAGGCGCTGAAGCGGCTGAATGCGGAAGGCTTGATTCAATGGGCCAATAACCGTGGCGGCACCGTTACCAAACACTCTCTTGAAGAAATCGGCGAGATATTTGATTTGCGCATTCTGATCGAAGTGGATCTGTTTCGCCGTGCGATCCCATCAATGACAAAAGAGGATTTCGACGATTGCGATCAAATCCTGACCCAGATGGAAACCTCGTATGACGAAGATGATGTCGCTCGCTGGGGAACGCTTAATCACGCCTATCACACCGCGCTATATGCAGCAGCAGATCGTGGCCTGACAACAGAATTGCTTGACCGGATCAACGTTCAATCCGACCGCTATATCCGCCTGCACCTTAGCGTGATGAAACAGCGCGAACCTGCAAAAGCCGAACATCGGCAGCTTTTGGAATTCGCGCGAAATGGCCAAATTGAAGAGGGCTGCGCGCTCCTCTCTGCTCATATCGGGCGCACCAAGGACCAACTCCTCGAAATGATCGAGGCAAAACGCACCGCAGAAGAATAAGCGAATTTCAGAATGAACGCGCAACAGAGGATAAGTTCGCTCTGCGGTCCATTTTGATCACGATCCATAAGAGGCAAAATACAACATGGTAAATTCTAAGGCCCAGAGCTGGTCATTTGAATGGGATCGCGGGCGCGGCGAAGTTGCGGCACTTGGTGGTATGCTTGGCCCAGTGAAGTTCTCGCTGGCGGATGGGCGCATTGTTCAGCCCTTCGCGATTGCGCCATGGGGCGATGAGCCCGACGCTCCAGCGGATATGCCCGGAATTTTGCGGCGTTTGCGGGGGGAGTGGCCATGCGTGCCTTTTGGAATGACTACGCCACCAGATAACCTTGTAAACGGCTGGGAACCGGCAGCGGACATAAACACCGAATTTCACAAAGACCCCCACGGTGTTTCCTCAAACGTCGACTGGAGCCTGCGCAAGCATTTCGGCACTGGCGTTGAAATTGAAGTTAGCTACCCATCTAATCATCCCGTGGAAAAGCTTGTTCGTCGCATCGAGGGCCGCAAAGGCGAGGCCGCCTTAGACATAACGCTCGAAATCTACATGAAAAAAGAAGCAAGCCTGCCAATCGGATTGCATCCCGTTTTCGCACTCCCGCGGATGCCCGGCGCGGCGCGTCTTGATATTCCGTCTGCAAAGAGCGGGCATATCTATCCAACCGAGGTTGAACCGAATGTTTCAAAACTCTTGCCTGGCGGGGTTTCAACCGACCTAACCGCAATGCCCACTGCAGATGGTGACGCAATCGACATTACCGCCCTGCCTTTCGCCTATCAAACCGAGGAATTGGTGCAGGTTGCCGTTACTGAAGGGTTTGCGAAGCTGGCCAATACAGATGAGGAATATTCCGTCGACCTAAACTGGAACGCAGCGCATTACCCGTTCTGTCTTCTTTGGATGTCAAATGGAGGCCGCGGCTTCGCTCCGTGGAACAACCGCCACTATGCCCTTGGGATCGAGCCGGTTGCCTCTGTCTTTGACCTTGGCCCCAGCCATAGCTGCAACCCCGATTCCGCGTTGGCCAAGCACGGCCCTACTTCGCAACGCCTCACGCCGTCCGAACCATTCCGCACGGCGTATTCCATTTCGGTTTCGCCGAGCTAGCCCTCGACGCGCCGTTTCCATTCAGAGGCGTAAGTTTGCAAACGATCAAGAGCAGCGCCGCTTGGCTTTTGCACAGGAGCGGTGTTTGTTCTGCCCTTAACAGGCAACAACATCGCCGCACCGACGCTTGTTCCTGTTGCGGAGGATGCCGTTTCAATCCCGCCGCTGCGCAAGACAGAAAGCATCGCAAGATAGTCTTGGTTGCGTGCGAACGGCCCTTCGATGATCGTCGGTCCAGCGCCGCCAGCCAGTTCAAGGCATGTGTGCGTCATTAGCGCAAGATAGAGCGACAACGCATAAATGCGCGCGCCGTCCGTTTCGGGCGGGTTGATCCACTCGGCGGTACGGCCCGCAAACGGGCCACTGTTATCAACAACTGCAGGAAGCAGCATCGTACCAGCGTCATGAACCGCATCGCGGTCCGCATCCGTTGGAACCGCGTCAGACCCATCACGGATGAGCTCGAACTCGCGCCCTCCCATGAACCGTGCGGATGGAACCGGAGACCCAAAGGCATTCACATTCACCAACGAATCCCGCTCAGGATCAAGGTTTTGCGCCGACCCACCAATTGCAAGGCACACGACCCACGTTCCTGTTGAAACCACACAGAACTGCCCCTGCTGTTTACGCAGATGGGGCACAAGAGAGGCGTTGCTGTCGTGGATGCCACACGCAACCGGCGTGTCTTGCGGAATGCCCGTTGCCGCCGATACTTCGGGCAAAAGAGGGCCAAGAATATCAGATGATTTTTGTGCGGGCGCGATCTTGTCGGCGATGCCAAGGTGCTCCGCCAGCGCAGAAGCTTCGCCTGTCCACGGGTTCCAGAGATCAGTATGACACCCGAGCGAGGTTACATCACAAGCCCAGCGCCCCGTGAGCCGCTGCCCCCAATATTGCGGATAGGTTATGACATGTGCGGTGCGGTCTTTTAAGGCTGGGTCTTGGTGAAACAGCCAATGAATTTGCGCCCCGACGTTCAATCCGCCAGGCAGTCGCGCAGAGCCAGTCTCGGCAAACGGCGGGCGCAGCGCGTTGTATTCCTCAGCCACTCCATCCGGCCCATCGTGTTCATAATCCAGCATTGGCGTTGCCAGATCACCTGCTTCATCGAGCAGAACAATCGACGCCCCATGCGTTGTGATCGAGATCGCATCAATCCCGTATTCAGCATGGAAGGCTTTGAGCTGCTCAAGGAAAAACTTCCAATGACGCTCAAGATCGAAATGCGGATAAGGCGGACCTGCGAGAACCGTATTGGGCTGGGTCACGACCGCTATCTCGTTCAGGGTTTGCCCATCAACGAGCGCCAGTTTCGCGTTGGTTTTGCCCACATCGATAACGGCGATATGTTCGGGGTGCGCGAGGGGCTGTGTCATGCCAGATGAAAGACCTTTTCCAAATCCGTAACTACGGGGCTGTTGTCAGGGTTGCTTTCCATGATGTCCGCCATATGCGCCCACCATTTCTTCATAACGGGGTGATTGGGAAGATCGTCCATCCCGTGATCACCGCTCCGCCACAGGACACCGAAAAGCTGCCGCGTTTGTGGATGATAGTGAATAGAATAGTCCTCGATACCCGCGTCTTTCAGAAGATCGACCAACTCTGGCCAGATTTCGTCATGGCGCCGGCGATATTCGTCGAGTTTACCCTCGTGAAGGGTCATGCAGAAAGCAACTTTTTCCATGCCTAACCTCAAGATTTGCGCCGCATCGCCCAAAGGCGCGGCAATGCAATTACTCCGATTAACAACAGGCCGATAAAGATCGACATCACAATCCCCGGCACATTGAGCAGCCCAAGTCCGAAGGTCACGAGGCCCATAACGAAGGCCGCAATCACAACACCGGGAATAGAGCCAGAGCCACCGAGGATATTAACGCCACCAAGCACAACCATCGTGACGATCTCCAGCTCCATACCGGAGGCGATTGAAGGCCGAGTCGAGCCAAGCCGCGAGGTCAAGCAAACTGCCGCAAGGCCAGACATAAGGCCCGTCAGCAAGAACAGGATCATCTTAACCCGATCCACACGGATACCAGAGAACAGCGCGCCTGTTGGGTTATTACCAATCGCGTAAACCATGCGCCCGAAATTGGTTTTATGAAGCACTACGCCAAAGATTACCGCGAGGATAGCAAAGATCACGAACTCGACGGTGATGACCCAGAAGACATAGCCCTGCCCGAACCACGAGAAGCTCTCGGGATAGCCACGGAAGGCTCCGTCGCCAAGGATGATGTAACTGATCCCGCGAAACAGGCTCATCGTACCGATGGTCACAACGATCGACGGCAAGCCAAGTTTGGTTACAAGCGCACCATTAAACGCGCCACAAAGCAAACCCGTACCCAGCCCAACCAGCACAAGAACTGGCGTCCCTGCGCCCATCTCCATCGCGACACCCATCGCCGTAGAAGCAAGCGCAATAATCGCCGCAACAGAGAGGTCAATCTCGCCAGAGATGATGAGCAGCGCCATAGCAAAGGCGATCATCGCCTTTTCGGTAAAGTTGAATGTCGCGTCCGACAGGTTCCACGCATTGAGAAAGTACGGAGACGCAAGCGAGTTGAAGATAAAGATGCCAATCCCAACCGCGAGGAGAAGGCTTTCCCAGCTTACGAGTTTCGCCTGAAGAGGAGAGCGCAGCCGGTCTGGGATGTGACGGGGTGTGTTTTCAGCAAGGCTCATTGTGCATGCTCCGCAGATTTAAGGATAACACGGCCTTTCGAGCGGCCAGATTTTGCGTTGAACGCAACGGCGATGATGATCGCAGCGCCAGAGATCGCGAGCTGCCAGAACGGTGAAACATCGACGACCGGAAGCGCGTTTTTGACGACGCCAAGAAAGAGCGCGCCAAGCAACGTGCCAACAACGGTTCCTGCGCCCCCTGCAATAGAAACGCCGCCAATCACACAGGCCGCCACAACATCAAGCTCAAAGCCGCCCGCGATATCAACATAGGCCACCGAATACCGAGCAACCCAGAGGTAGCCAGTCAGACCAGCCAACATTCCAGAGATCACAAAGGCTTTGAATTGGGTCTTACCCACATCAATACCCGTATAGACCGCCGCATGAGGGTTGCCGCCAACAGCATAAACCGCGCGGCCAAGTGTAGTTCGCGCCATGACAACCATCATGACAATCGCAATCACAACGCCTATCCAGCCAAGCACCGGCATGCCGAGGAATTCGGCGCGCGGGAACCCTGTAAAGGTCGGGCTCATCTCGTGGGCGTTGATCCACTTTCCTTCAGTCAGAAGGAAGATCACGCCACGGAAAATTGTCATCGTACCAAGCGTTACAACGATTGGCGGAATGTTAAGTTTCCAGACCAGAATACCGTTGATCGCACCAAGGGCAGACCCCATCACAAGCGCAATCACAAGAATAACTGCCACGGGAAGATCGGGCGCGGCCACGTTGATCATGGCGCAGACCATACCTGTAAGCGCAAGGTTCGCGGCCACTGAAAGATCAATACAGCGGGTAAGAATAACCACCATCTGACCCATCGCGAGGATCATGAGAGGCGTTGTATCGGTGAACACCGCAACGAGATTTCCCGGAGCAACAAAGCCCGGAAACCGCGTTGCGATCAGAGCCACGAGGGCAAAGATGGCGCCAAATAGTATGGCTTCGCGAGATTTGAGCGCGCTCATGCTGCATCTCCTGTTGATTTGATGCCAACGGCGTGGCGAACAAGGGTTTCCGGCTTCATGTCATCCCCTTCAAGCTCGGCGACCATCCGGCCCTCTCGCATCACGATCACACGATCGGACATACCAAGAATTTCAGGAATTTCAGAACTGACCATAATGACCGAAAGCCCCTCGGATGCGAGCTCGGACATGAAGTCATGAACAGCGGCCTTAGAGCCAATATCAATCCCCTTAGTCGGTTCATCCAAAATGATGACACGCGGTTTCGTTGCCAGCCATTTGGCAATCACGACCTTCTGTTGGTTTCCGCCAGAGAGCGCACCCACGTTGGTATCAAGTGACGCCGCCCGAAGGTCGAGCCGCTCGGTATATTCGCGTGCCAGAGCGAATTCATTGGCCAGTTGAATAAAGCCATCGCGCGACGTTTTCTTCAGCGACGGAAGCGTCACGTTCTGGAAGATCGGCATATCAAGGATTGCGCCCTGTTTGCCGCGATCTTCGGGAACGTAAACGATACCCGCATCGATCGCCTCGGCCGGAGAGCGGATCACCCGCACATCGCCATTGATATTCACTGCGCCTTTGGACGGGCGGGTGATACCGATAAGCGACTGCATAAATTCTGAACGACCCGCGCCAACAAGCCCGTAGAACCCGAGGATTTCGCCTTTGCGGAGCGTAAAGTTGATGTCTTCAAACTCTGTTGGGTGGCTATAGCCAGCAACAGTAAGAACTTCTTCGCCAATTTCGGCTTCACGCTTGGGGAATAGCTGCTCAACCGCGCGGCCAACCATCATCTGCACCAAGTCAGCCTCTTTAACGTCTTTCATAAGACCCGCACCAACATATTGCCCATCGCGGAACACAGTGTAGCGATCCGCAATACGGAAAATCTCGTCGAACTTGTGCGAGATAAAGAGGATCGCTTTACCCTGCGCTTTCAACGTATCGACCAATTCGTAAAGTTCTTCGATCTCGGTCTGGCTGAGCGCGGCGGTTGGCTCGTCCATTATCACGACCTGCGCCTCGACCGACAGCGCGCGAGAAATCGCAACAAGATGTCGGGAAGCAATACCTAGGTCTTTTAGTTTCACATGAGCGTCGATCTTGGCGCCGATGGAATTAAGAATTTCGGTTGTCCGGTCAAACATCGCCTTCTTGTCGATGAGGCCGAACTTGTTTTTGGGGGCATGGCCGATAAAGACGTTTTCGGCAACGCTCAACTCGTCAAACAAAACCGTTTCCTGATGGATCGCCGTAACGCCCGCATCCGCTGCATCCTGCGGCGTGGTAAAGCGAACCGGCGCGCCATTCAAAAGAATGCTGCCGCCATCAGGCTGGTAAATCCCAGTCAGGGTTTTCACCACAGTCGATTTACCCGCACCGTTTTCGCCGATGAGCGCCGTGACTTCACCTGCGTAAAGCTCCAGCTCTACGCCATCCAGCGCTTTGACACCCGGAAAAGACTTGGTGATGCCGTCAAGCTTCAGAACGGCTCCGCCCTGCGTTTTGACATCTGGTTTTTGTGTAAGGTCTTGCATGAACACATCCCCGTAGCGGCTCGCATTGAGCAGCTTGTTCGTTTGGGCAGTGGGGCGGCGAAATGCTACGCCGCCCCTGCCAATCGATTTAAGTAATCAGAATATCTTAGAAGATATCCTTGAAGTCATCGATGTTGCTGGAGTCGTATACAAACGGATCGGCCATCGCGGCGGCGTTTGTGTCGTCCAGCGTGATGGTACCCATGCGACCAATGGAGATTTCCGCACCTGGCTCGGCTGTTGCTGCTTCAGTTGCAAGCTGGTGAGCAAGCATTGTTGCAGAGTAACCGAGATCAATCGGGTTCCAGATTGCGAAGGACTTGGACGCACCGCTTTCGATCGCACCCGCCATTTCAGACGGCAGACCGAGACCAGTTACGTTGACTTCGCCGATCTTGCCAGCATCAGCAACGGCTTGTGCTGCCGCAACGATACCAACAGAAGTTGGCGCGATGATCGCATCAAGATCCGGGTGGGATTGCATAAGGCCAGTGGCCTCACGATAGGATTTATCGGCAAGGTCATCACCGTAAACAGTCGCAACAACTTCGATGCCAGGGTAATCGCCCATGACCTTGTTCATCTCTTCGATCCAGACGTTCTGGTTTGTCGAAGTTGTAGTCGCCGAAAGAACAGCAACTTCACCACCATCAGGCAGGTGATCAGCAGCGAGTTTGATGATCATGTTGCCGATGAGTGGGTTCGATGACGGGTTAAGGTGCGCCTGACGGCCATCCTCTGCAACGCCAGAGTCCCAAGACACAACAGTGATGCCGCGCTGCATGGCTTTCTTAAGTGTCGGCACAAGAGCGTCAGTGTCGTTGGCGGAGATTGCAATCGCATCAACGTTCTGCGCGATCAGCGAGTTGATCACTTCGATCTGGCCTTCGGCAGTTGTGTCGGTTGGACCAGTGTAAATGATCTCTACACCGCCAAGCTCTTCGGCAGCTTCTTCAGCGCCTTTCGCAGCAGCCTCAAAGAAGCCGATGCCAAGAGCCTTTACAACAAGCGCAATGCGCATGTCTTCGGCGGATGCGGGGCCTGCAAACAAACCTGCAGCAACGGCCGCAGATGCGAGAAGTTTGGTTAGTTTCATTGGATTTCCTCCCTTTGGTTCCAAAACATTTGCAGCTCCGCTTTCATGTCGGTGATTACGAAGCCACCTCTTCTTTCGAGGCGCCAACTGGCACCACGATCAGTTCGATGTCTGCCGATTCCACCATTGCGGCGTCACGGTCGCTGATACCTTCATCGGTAATCAGCACATCAATCTTATTCAGCGGGCACAGCACGAGGCTGGAGCGCGCTTTGAATTTGCTTGAGTCGACCAAAAGCACGAGCTCATCGGCCTGCCCGATCAGCTTTTGCTCGGCCTGAATGATCAGCGGGTCCGCTTCCATCACGCCAAGTGGCCCAACGCCCTGTGCGCCCATAAACATTCGGCGCGCATAGAAATTGCGGGTCACGTCATTATCGAACGGCGAAAGCACAATCTTTTGCTCCCGATAGATCACCCCGCCTGACATCAAGACGGTGTTTTTCGAGTTCTGGAGAAGGTGCTCGGCAATCGGAAAAGAGTTGGTAAAAACCTGAAAGCGCTTGGTTGTCAGGGGGTGCACCATCTGGAAAGTCGACGTACCGCCATTGATAATGATCGGCTCACCTTCGTCGCACAACTCGACTGCCTTGCGGGCGATTGCTTGCTTTTGCGCGATATTGATCGTTTCATTCACTGCAAAAGGACGACCTGCCAAACCAAGGAATTGATTTGGATGTAACGCCTCTGCTCCGCCACGCACGCGGCGCAGCTTCTTGGCTTTATGCAAAGCAGAAATATCGCGCCGCACTGTCGCCTCGGACGCTCCAGTCATGCTGCACAGCTCCAAAACCGTCGCAACCGGACGGTCCTGTACCGCGGACAGAATGATCCTATGGCGTTCCTTTTCGTGCATTCTTCTCCTCCTGTTGACAGCAACGGTGCCGCAGATGACACACGCATGTCAATCACTAATTGTCATTTTCTTTCATTTATGCCCAAATTTGATCGTTTATGACTATTTATGATTGACATCTTGTCGCAACACGCTCAGTCTCTGACCAAATTTGACCAGACTATCCACGGATCGGGAGGAGATCACAATGACCACCGAAACAACCCAGCTAGCTTCGCTCTGGGATGACGCGAAAGCCGCGAATATGAGCGAGCCAGAAAAGCTTCTGTATCGCTCAAACCTGCTTGGCTCTGACAAGCGCGTAACCAACTATGGTGGTGGCAACACCTCAGCTAAGGTTTTTCAAGCTGATCCGCTTTCCGGCGAAGAAGTCGAAGTACTTTGGGTCAAAGGCTCCGGCGGCGACGTTGGCTCGATCAAAATGGACGGTTTTTCAACACTGTACATGGACAAACTCCGCGCCCTTAAAGGCAAGTATCGCGGCGTTGAATTTGAAGACGAAATGGTCGGCTACCTGCCCCATTGTACGTTCAACCTGAACCCGCGCGCGGCCTCAATCGATACGCCGCTGCACGCTTATGTTCCCAAAGCGCACGTCGATCACATGCACCCTGATGCGATCATCGCGATTGCGGCCTCCAAAGACAGCAAGGCCATGACCAAAGAGATTTTTGGTGACGATATCGGCTGGCTGCCTTGGAAAAAACCGGGCTACGAATTGGGTCTGTGGCTGGAGAAATTCTGCCTAGAGAATCCCGACGCAAAAGGCGTTGTTCTCGAATCACACGGGCTGTTCACATGGGATGACGACGCCAAGACCTGTTACGAGCTGACGCTTGAGATCATCAACAAAGCCATCGCTTACTTCGAAGAGAAAACTGCTGATGTGCCCGCTTTCGGTGGTGCAGTTCACGAAAGTCTTGAAACGAAAGCCCGTCGCGAAGTTGCAGCGAAGCTGATGCCCGCGATTCGTGGTTTTGTTTCCGGTCAGCAGCACATGGTCGGCAACTTTGTAGACTCCGACGCTGTTCTGGAATTCGTGAACGCTAAAGATATGCCTGCCCTCGCGGCACTCGGCACGTCCTGCCCCGATCACTTCCTCCGCACCAAGATTTGCCCGCTGGTTGTTGATTTCGACCCGGCAAAAAACAACATCGACGAAGTGCTTGAAGGTCTCGAAGCTCAGATCGCCAAGTATCGCGAAGGCTACGCGGCATATTACGATCGCTGCAAACACGACGACAGCCCCGCTCTGCGCGACCCGAATGCAGTTGTTTACCTCATTCCTGGCGTGGGCATGATCACCTTCGCCAAGGATCGCGCAACCGCGCGGATTTCGGGCGAGTTCTATGTCAACGCGATCAATGTGATGCGTGGCGCTTCCGCTGTCTCCGAGTACTGCGGCCTTCCCGAACAAGAAGCTTTCGACATCGAATACTGGCTACTTGAAGAAGCCAAGCTCCAGCGGATGCCGAAACCCAAGAGCCTCGCTGGCCAAGTTGCGCTTGTAACTGGTGGTGCTGGCGGCATTGGTTCGGCCACTGCTGAACGCTATCTCTCCGAAGGGGCCTGCGTGATGCTGGCCGACATCAACGAGGATAGCCTCAAGGCAACCTACGACAACCTAACCTCGCGCTATGGCAAAGATGTTGTACGCACCGTTGTCATGAACGTTACCGACGAGGACGCTGTTGCCGCGGCTTACGCCTACACGGCGGTTGAATTTGGCGGCGTCGACATTCTGGTTTCCAATGCAGGCATCGCCTCTTCTGCACCTGTTGAAGAGACAACGCTCGACCTTTGGAACAAGAACATGGATATCCTCTCCACAGGTTACTTCCTCGTGTCGCGTGAAGCGTTCAAGATGATGCGCGTTCAGGATATGGGCGGCTCTGTTGTGTTTGTTGCATCGAAAAACGGTCTCGCAGCCTCGCCGAATGCTGCGGCCTATTGCACAGCCAAAGCATCTGAAATCCACCTTGCCCGCTGCCTCGCGCTTGAGGGTGCAGAGGCTGGGATCCGCGTTAACGTTGTAAACCCTGATGCGGTTCTGCGCGGCTCTAAAATCTGGGAAGGTGAGTGGCTTGACCAACGTGCCGGTACATATGGAACCGACAAAGAGGGCCTTGAGGAGATGTACCGCAACCGCTCCATGCTGAAGCGTTCTGTTCTTCCTGAAGACATTGCCGAGGCGGC
The DNA here is from genome assembly GCF_028823805.1 of Halocynthiibacter sp. C4. NCBI lineage: Bacteria > Pseudomonadati > Pseudomonadota > Alphaproteobacteria > Rhodobacterales > Paracoccaceae > Halocynthiibacter > Halocynthiibacter sp. C4. The sequence continues at coordinate 912,743 of NZ_JAPEIE010000002.1, forward strand.
CTATTTCTTTGCCTCCGACAAATCGGCAAAATCGACAGGCAACATCGTGAATGTCGACGCAGGCAACGTTCAGGCCTTTACACGCTAAACTATCCCCTCGTGCGGCGTCAGGCTCTGGCGCCCGCGAGGTTTCGGGAGGACATTATGCTAGACAAATCTATTATCGAGGCCGAAAACGCCAAACGCGCCGCGGACCTTGAAACAGACTTCAACCAACTTGCCGAGCGGCTTGACCGCAAGGGCATTGATATCAACGCCATCGTAAAGCGCGCGCAAGGCTTCGGCGTTGCGGTACCATCCTGGGGAACCGGCACGGGCGGAACCCGCTTTGCCCGCTTTCCCGGTGAAGGCGAGCCCGCCAATATCTTCGACAAGCTCGACGATTGCGGTGTGATCCATACGCTCACGTGCGCCGCGCCGTCGGTTTCATTGCACATCCCATGGGACAAGGCCGATCCTGCAGACCTTAAGGCAAAAGCTGACGAATACGGCCTTTCCTTTGACGCGATGAACTCCAACACCTTTCAGGACCAGCCAGATCAGGCACAGTCCTATAAATACGGTTCACTCAGCCACACCAACGAAGAAACTCGTGCGCAGGCGGTCGAGCACAATCTTGAATGCATAGAGATCGGCAAGGCTATCGGTTCCAAGGCGCTGACAGTCTGGATCGGCGATGGCGCGAACTTCCCTGGCCAAACCCATATGGGACGTCAGTTCGAGCGCTATCTCGATTCGATGAAGGCGATTTACAAAGGTCTCCCAGATGATTGGCGGATCTTCTCGGAACACAAAATCTATGAGCCCGCCTTTTATTCTACCGTTGTTCAGGATTGGGGCACCTCGCTACTGACAGCGCAAGAGCTTGGCGAGAAAGCAATGTGTCTCGTTGATCTTGGCCACCACGCGCCGAATGTAAACATCGAGATGATCGTCTCGCGCCTAATCCATGCAGGTAAGCTCGGCGGCTTCCACTTCAACGACAGCAAGTATGGCGATGACGATCTTGATAGCGGCACGATTGACCCCTACCGCCTCTTCCTCGTCTGGAACGAGTTGGTCGATGCCGAAAACACTCCTGGCCTCGACCTCGCGCATATGATCGATCAGTCGCACAATGTGACTGACCCGATTGAAAGCCTGATGGTGTCGTCTATCGAAATCCAACGCGCCTTCGTTCAGGCCTCCTTGGTGGATCGTAAAGCGCTTGCCGGATACCAGTCCGACAACGATGCGCTTATGGCTTCGGCAACCCTGCGTGCGGCCTTCCGCACAGATGTTGATCCGATCCTTGCCAAAGCACGCGAATTGTCTGGTGGTGCGATTCACCCCATCGAGACTTACCGCGCCTCTGGCTATCGCGCCGAAGTTGCCGCAAAACGGCCAAAAGCTGACGGCTCGGGCGGCGGTATCGTCTAACACGGGACCTTCACTCACCGAACACGAACAAACTCGGAGCCAATCAAATGGCTTCGGGTTTTTCGTTTGTTGAGAACGATCGCTCGATCTGTAAATCTAACTGCTTGAGGGGGCGTCAAAACTGCCAGCTTCTGATGGGCAACACCTAGCCCTCCAACAACGCTGCCTGGAACAAGATGCCTTCGCACTTCCCTGATCGCCACATGGAAGCCTACCTCGATTACGACGAGCCGACCTGCGTTACGATCCTGAATGGAACGGCGAAATCCTCGCGCGTATGCCCGCTGGTCGCTGGGGAGTCCTTGATGACATCGCTGGCACCACAGTTTCGCTCGCCTTTCCAGCGGCGGATGACATCCACGAGGCGATCCAGAACGCCAAAGATGGCTTGCTCGCCCGATAGGAGCGTGATGAATAACGCCCCTGCCAAAACGCGGGCGAGGAACCCATTTCAATTGCAAAAATCGGGTAGGCGAATTCTCGGCCCAGAGCCGCCAGCAAGAAAATTCTGCCCTGCCGCAAAAATCAGTGTAAACCCACTTGACGCCCAAAGCGGACGGGCCTAAACACCCCCACGGTTTGGCGGAGTAGCTCAGGTGGTTAGAGCAGCGGAATCATAATCCGCGTGTCGGGGGTTCAAGTCCCTCCTCCGCTACCAAATCCCAAAAGTTTGAATGCATCGGCTCCGCACTCTGGCGGCTTTTGCCGCGCTGCTATGTCACCGCTTCCATTTCACAGTATTTCGCGATGTTCCAAACTTCGCGCGTCAGAGCATCTTCGAGCGCAGCAACCGCATCAAATACATCAACATAGCGCAGGTAGCACGGCGCGAAGCCGAAGCGCATTACATCAGGCGCGCGGAAATCGCCAACCACGCCTTTCTCGATCATCGCTTTGACAACAGGGTAGCCATTCTCAAACGCATATGAAACTTGGCTGCCACGGATCGCATCCTCGCGTGGCGAAATCGGACGCATCACGTTGCAAATCTCTGATTGCGCCACGAGGTCCATGAACAAGCCAGTAAGCTTCTGGCTCTTGGCGCGGGCGTCTTTGATGTCAAACGTGTCAAACACATCCAGCGCGGTCTCAACTCCGGTCATCGACAAAATCGGCTGTGTTCCACAAAGGAAACGCCGAATGCCGCTTGTGGGGCGATATGCTGTTTCGAACGCGAATGGCGCCGCGTGGCCCCACCACCCCGAAAGCGGCTGAGTCGTTCTTTCTTGATGACGCGTCGCCACATAGATATAGGCGGGCGCTCCTGGGCCTGCATTGAGGTATTTGTACGTGCACCCCACGGCGAAATCTGCGCCGATCCGGTCAAGCTCCATTGGTATGACACCCGCAGAGTGGCACAGGTCCCAGATCACCATCGCACCAGCGTCGTGGGCGAGCTTTGTAATCCGCTCCATATCATGCAGCGCACCGGTTTTGTAATCCACGTTCGACAGAAGAACAGCGGCGACATCGCCATCGATCAACTCGGCAATATCATCGCCATCACGGCCCAACAGCCGCGAGGAATACGCATTCCCCTGCCCCGCTAACGCGCCCTCGATCATATAAAGGTCAGTCGGAAAGCTCGCAGTCTCCGAAACGATCACCTTGCGATCCGGCCGAGCTGCCATAGCTGCGTGCAGCGCTTTATAAATGTTGATTGAGGTGGAATCACAAACGACGATCTGCCCTTCCGCTGCGCCGATCAACCGCCCGAGCCGATCGCCAAGCCGTTCGGGCATCGTGAACCATTCAGCTTTTCCCCAGCTTCGGATCAAATCAACACCCCACTCTTGCTCAACAGCCTTCGCAATCCGTGCCGGAGCCGCCTTTGGCAATGCGCCAAGCGAGTTGCCATCGAGATAAATCTCTCCCTCTGGCAGGGTAAACAAATCACGTACGGCCGCCATTGGGTCTGTGGCGTCCATTTTCTCACAATCGCTACGGGTAATCATGTGCGTCTCCTGATCTCGCTATTGCAGACCTTCATAAATCTTATAAAATTTCTTGCAAGAGGAAATATTTTATAAGATATTCGCCGCAAACAGGAGACTTGCCCCATGAGTCTGTCAAACGCAGATCGTGTTTACCAAGAGATCAGACAGCAAATTCTTCGCGGAACATTGCCCGCCGGAATGCCTCTGCGCGCAGCGACTCTAGCGCGCGAGAACGGTTGGGGACTCACTCCGATCCGTGAAGCGCTCACGCGGTTACAGGCCGAGCGCCTCGTACAGATGGCGCATAACAGCGGGTTCGCAGTTGCCGCGATGTCCGACGAGGGTCTCACCGATCTGAGCCAAAGCCGCCTTTTGATCGAAAGCGAACTACTCACCAAGTCCATTGAAACGGGCGGCGAGGAGTGGGAAGGGCGCATCGTTGCCGCCTTCTACCAGTTCCAACGTATTGAAACCCCAAATCTGAGGACCGATGACGCCGAATTCACCAATTGGGAGACCCGCCACGCCGCATTTCATGCCGCGCTTTTGTCGGGCTGCGCATCAGACTGGCTTCACCATCTCAACGCCCAACTCGGCGCACACCTTCAGATGTATCAACGCAATATCATGAGCGGCCTCCGCCAGATTGCGGAAACCGCGCCCGAAATTGCCGACAAGGTAAACGGCTTGCTCACTGAAGCCACGGGCGTTGCGGACCACGAGACCCTGATGACATCCGTGCTTGACCGCGATACGACTGCAGCCCTCCCAGCGCTCGCACAACACTCCCAAAAATCCATGGAATGCTACACCGAGATGCAAAAACTCCTTGTGCAGCACCCAAGCAAGAAGAAAGCCCGCGCATGAGCAAGCCACCGAAAAAAGACCGTATCCTTGAGCGTGGCGTTGAAGAAACGCTCGTTACCGACTTCAGCGAGAAGAAGCGCAGCAGCTATGGCGATTTTCTAAATCTCGACACGCTTTTGAACATTCAGGACACGTTTCAAGACCCTGCGCAGCCCGATGAATTGCTCTTTGTGATCATTCACCAAGCAAGCGAACTGTGGCTCAAACTGATGCACCACCAGATCGTTGTAATGCGCGATCACCTGCGCAACGACCGTTTTGGCCCTGCGATCAAGAACGTGGCGCGGATAAAGTCCATTCAGAAGCAACTCATCGCCTCTTGGGAAACTCTGCTTACGATGACGCCTTCGGATTACATGCTGTTCCGTGACGCGCTTGGCAACAGCTCCGGCTTTCAAAGCTATGGCTATCGCCGCATTGAGTTCATCCTCGGCAACAAAGATCGCGCGACCATGGGCGTTCACAAACACGATGCCGCCGTGACCGAAATGCTGGAGCGCGAAATTCGTGAGCCATCGGTCTATGACGAAGTTATCCGCCTGCTCGCGCGGCAGGGATTTGAGGTTCCTGAAGAATTGTTAGAACGCGATTTTAGTGAACCTTATGGTGGTGACGCGCGGATCGTGGCGATCTGGAAAGAAGTATACCTCAACACCGACGATCACTGGGATCTCTATTGCCTTGCTGAAGCGCTGATGGACATCGAGACTTTATTCCAACGCTGGCGGTTTGATCATGCTTCCGCCGTAGAGCGGGTGATCGGGATGCAGCACGGAACGGGCGGCTCGTCTGGGGTGGCTTTCCTCAAGCGCGCGTTAAACCTGCGCTTTTTCCATGATCTTTATGATGTTCGGTCGGAGTTGTTTTACCCGAAGGATCAAACACCCAAATAGCGGTCTGTGATTTCAGGGGTTAGTGCATTTGGCGCGCCGTTCCACACGGTTTCGCCCCGCGCCATGACCACGATTTTATCCGCCACAGCAGAGATTTCCTTAAGCGTTTTATCGACGATCAAAAACGATAGCCCGGACTCGCGCTTGAGGGTCGAGATTGCGTTCCAGATGTCTTGCCGCACCAATGGGGCCAGCCCTTCGGTGGCCTCATCAAGCACCATCAATCTCGGGTTTGTCATCAACGCGCGGCCAATCGCCAACATTTGTTGTTCACCGCCCGAAAGCGACCCCGCGGATTGTTTGCACCGCTCAAGCAGGCGTGGGAAAATTTCACCAACGCGCGCGATATCCCAATGCCCTTTACGAGCCGCAGCCAACAGGTTTTCTTCAACCGATAGCGAGCGGAAACACCGCCGCCCTTCTGGTACGAGCCCGATCCCAAGTCGCGCGGCCTTGTGAGACGGCAAGGCACGAAGGTCCTTCCCATCAAAAGCAATCTCACCGCCCGCAGCGGGCAACATTTGAAGGATCACCTTAATCGTCGTGCTCTTGCCCATGCCGTTGCGGCCCATCAAGGCAACAAGCGCGCCTTGCTCCACATCAAGATCGACACATGAAAGTGCCTGTGACTGGCCATAAAACGCACTTACATTCCGCAGTGACAAAAGGCTCATGCATCCTCTCCTAAATAAGCCTCGCGCACGGCGGCATCCGCACGGATTTCATCGACTGTCCCTGTTGCAATCACCTTGCCATAGACCAAAACGCTTATGCGGTCCGCGAGCGCAAAAACCGCATCCATATCGTGTTCCACCAGCAGGATCGGCGCGTCATGGCGCAACTCGCTTAGGATTGGCGTTAGGTCTTTGGTCCCGCTTGCACCAAGCCCCGCCATTGGTTCGTCCATCACGAAGAGCTTGGGTTGCAAGGTAAGCGCGACGGCGATTTCAAGCTGGCGGCGCTGGCCGTGGCTTAGGTCGGCGGTGCGTTTATCCGCGAACTTCAGCATATCCACGCGCGCAAGAGCTTCCTCTGCACGCGCAACAAGCGCAGCGTCTTTTAACACCGGCCTAAAAAACCGAAACGGCGCGCCATGACCGCCAAGCGCCCCTAATACTGCGTTTTGTAAAACGGTATCTTCCATCGCAAGTGACGAAATCTGGAAGGTTCGGCCAAGCCCCATGCGCGCACACTCGGCAACGGATAACGGGGTGACGTTCTGGCCATCAAACCAAATCTCCCCCGTGTCAGGACGAAGCGCGCCGCAGATTTGTTGGATCAACGTCGATTTACCAGCACCGTTCGGACCGATCAGAGCGTGAATTTCACCAGACCGCACATCAAGCGTAATGTCGTTTGATGCCCGAAGAGCGCCAAAGCGTTTCGAAAGGCCGTGCACAGAGAGAAGCGGATCAGACATTGGCTTTCCTCCATGAACACAACAGGCCGATCACCCCGCCACGCGCAAACAGCACGACCAAGAGCAGAAGCGCTCCGAGGTAGATATGCCAGTAATCCGAAACACCGCCGAGCAGATGTTCGAGCGTGATAAAGATCGCAGCGCCAACCACAGGCCCAAACAACCGTGCCACGCCACCAAGAATTACAAAAACCATGATCTCGCCACTGGTTTGCCACGAGAACATGGTCGGGCTAACGAAACGGTTAAGATCGGCAAAGAGCGCGCCAGCCAGCCCTGTTATCATGCCCGAGATCACGAACCCAACAAGCCGGATACGAAATGGAGCAATGCCCACAGCTTCGACTCGCGTGGCCTGTTGGCGCGTCGCATTGAGCGCAAGCCCAAATGGCGAACGCACCAGAGCAGCGGAAAACCCGAGCGCCAACCCCAGCACCGTAAAACAAATCAAAAAGAACTGGATCGGGTCGAGCGTATTTAGCCCAGGGAAGGAATTGCGCACATAGATCGGCAAGCCATCCTCGCCACCATAGGCGGGCCAACTAACGGTGAAATAGAAAAACATCTGGCCGAAAGCGAGCGTAATCATAATGAAGTAAACGCCAGAGGTTCGAAGCGACAAGAACCCGATCACGAGCGCAGCAAGACCTGACATCAGTAGAGCCGCAAGCCATATCACCGGCATTGATTTCGTCCCTTCAATTAGGAACGGCCACTCCATAAGGGGGCTATAATCCTGCGCGTGGCTGGCGAGAATACCCATTGCATAGCCGCCGATCCCGAAGAACACAGCATGACCAAGGCTCACCATCCCTCCCAATCCAAGCGCAATGTTCAGCCCAACTCCAGCCAACGCCAGAATGGCAATCCGTGTGGCGAGGGTAATGATAAAGGGCGCATCCGCGACCCACGCCCAAAGTGGAACCGCCAGCAAAACAGCAATTACTATGGCGTTGATATAGGCTTCGCGGCTCATGTTGATGCTCCGTAAAGGCCGGTTGGTTTAACCACAAGGATCAGCGCCATCAGGATATAAATCGCCATTGTCGCAAGCGCGGTTCCGGTTGCTGTCGCGGCTGCATTGTCCATGAACAACTTGAAGAACGAAGGCAGCAAAACCCCGCCAAGCGTATCGGTCAGCCCGACGAGAATAGAGCCGACAAGCGCGCCCTTGATAGAGCCAATTCCCCCGATCACGATCACCACAAAAGCAAGGATCAAAACAGGCTCCCCCATTCCCACCTGCACCGATTGGATCGCGCCGACGAGTGCGCCGGCAAATCCTGCGAGCGCCGCACCGAGGGCGAAAACGATCGTATAAAGACGCGAAATATCGATGCCGAGCGCGGCGATCATCTCACGGTCATTCTCGCCAGCGCGGATTTGAATTCCGAGGCGCGTTTTGTTGATTAACAAGAACAGCCCCAGCGCCACAGCAAGGCCAATGCCGATCAAAACTAAACGGTAAAGCGAATACTGGATACCACCTGGCAGCGTAACGGGGCCGGATAGAGCCTCTGGAATGTTGAGGAACAGCGGGAAAGACCCGAAAATCCAACGCGTCCCTTCAGAGAAGATCAGAATAAGCGCGAAGGTTGCCAGAACCTGATCGAGATGGTCACGATTATAGAGCCTTCGGATCACCACAACCTCAACGATTGCACCCGCCGCCGCTGCCGCAGCCAAGCTGGCCATAAGCGCGAGGAAGAAAGACCCCGTCGCCGCTGCAACCGCGGCCGCAGCGAAGGCCCCGACCATGTAAAGAGATCCATGCGCAAGATTGATGAGGCCCATGACCCCGAAAACGAGCGTTAGCCCTGCAGCCGTCAAAAACAGCATGACGCCAAATTGCAACCCGTTCAAAATCTGCTCTATCAACAGGATAGCGCTCACATACCCCTCCACGACGTGTTTTACGCTTTGTGACGCCCGCGCCTGCGGAAATCCAGAGGGCAAGATCGGCAACAGCGCAACTGCATGAAAACGGCCACAGTTCGGCGCGGCAATTTCGCGCTTGAACCACCCGCCTTTCTCCTGTTCAGTTTCGGCAACCTCGGCCCATTGGAGTTCCCCATGTCGCAAAAGCTCAACACCCCCGAAAACGCCCGCGCACGTTTGGCCAAACCGGAATGGTCGGATCTGTTTCTTCTAGAGGATCAGCTAGAGGAAGAAGAGCTCTTGATCCGTGACACAGCCCATGCGTTTTGTCAGGATCGCCTCGCTTCACGGGTGTTGATGGCCAACCGCAACGAAACTTTCGACCGTGAGATCTTCAACGAGATGGGAGAACTCGGCTTGCTTGGCTCTACCATTCCCGAAGAATTCGGCGGTGTAGATGCAAGCTATACCTCTTACGGGCTCGTCGCGCGCGAGGTTGAGCGCGTTGACTCGGGCTATCGCTCGGCCATGTCGGTGCAATCGAGCCTCGTGATTCATCCTATCTTTGCATATGGCGCCGATGAGCAGCGCGCAAAATTCCTGCCAAAGCTAACAAGCGGCGAGTATGTTGGGTGCTTTGGATTGACGGAACCTGATGTCGGCTCTGATCCGGCGGGGATGCTCACACGCGCCAAGCCTGTCGATGGCGGGTATATGCTTTCGGGCGCCAAAAACTGGATCACCAACTCACCGATTGCCGATGTGTTCATCATCTGGGCCAAGTCCGACGCGCATGACGGAAAGATTAAGGGCTTCATCCTTGAGAAAGGCATGAAGGGTTTAAGCGCGCCAAAGATCGAAGGGAAATTCTCGCTCCGTGCATCTGTCACGGGAATGATCCATATGGACGAGGTGTTTGTACCCGAAGACAACCTCTTGCCCTATGCCGAAGGGCTTGCAGGGCCGTTTGGCTGTCTTAATCGTGCACGCTATGGCATTGCGTGGGGAGCGATGGGCGCGGCGGAATTCTGTTGGCATGCGGCGCGCGACTACACGCTCGAGCGCAAACAATTCGGCAAACCTCTCGCCGCCACACAACTTGTTCAGAAAAAGCTCGCCGATATGCAAACAGAGATTTCCCTTGGCCTCCAAGGTTGTTTGCGGATGGGGCGTTTGATGGACAGCGGTAAGGTCTCGTCTGATCTGATTAGCTTGATGAAGCGCAACAACTGCGGCAAGGCGCTCGACATTGCCCGAACCGCCCGCGATATGCACGGCGGTAATGGAGTGAGCGACGAATACGGCGTAATCCGGCACGTGATGAACCTTGAAGCGGTCAATACCTATGAAGGAACCCACGATATCCACGCCCTCATCCTCGGGCGCGGACAAACCGGGCTACAGGCTTTCCAATAATCGAGCCGCGGGCACAAAAAAGCCGGCGATACCGCCGGCCAAATTATCTCATGCAATTTGTCGTCTGTTAAAACATTCCTGAAAGAGCCCGGCCCCAAACGGGCCAGACTCTCCGGGAGGAACTAGAACCGAAGGCGCGTGCCGCCAAAGACTGCGACGCCATCGTAGTAATCTGTCGTTTCGCGATCGTATGTGAACTTTCGGGCAATGAACCAAAGCTGCTGATAACCAAGGTTTTGCACAACAGCAGCGCCGACCGAGCCGGAATTGTCGCCATCCTCTGAAATGCTATTGCCTGCATAATAATCAAGCGAGAAGGCCGTAGAGCCAATATCAAAGAAATCGGTTTCCCAACCAACCTTCGTGTATCCGTAGGTCCCTGTGAGGCCGTCCTCTGAGTTTGTACCCGCCGCAAGCGTAAGACTCAGGCCAGAGTCCAGATGAAGGCCGGAAATCGATCCTGAAAACACGTCGCGCTTGGTGTCTAGGTTGTGGCCATACCCGATTCCGCCATTGATCAGGTATCCATTGCGTTCTTGCGCATAGTAGCCCGCGATATCAATCAGGCCCTGTTTTTGACGGTCTGGATCATCGGAAAGGAGGTCTTGACCATAAGAAACGCCACCACGGAAGCCGTTGTATTCTGGTGTATCGTAACGCAACCTTACCCGCCGGCCGAGACCGTTGAAGTGATCAGTCGCTTCACCCACACTTTCGTCAGAGAGGATGCCATCTTTTTGGCGGAACAAACTCGCACCTGCGGAGTCAGCCGTCGCCGCACCGGCAATTGTGCCTGTTCCTGATACGTCTTGGCCAGCAATCCCATCCGAAGCCATCGAGCCTTGGCCAAGCCAAACGCGACCGTATTCATCATTGGAGAACCGTATTTCAATTTTCCGAATGTTCGCCTTGGTGATTTCGGTGCTGCCGCCATCTGGGTTGATTTGGCTCACGTTGGACGTGGACTTCGGATTGTACTGAAACTCCATGTTGCCCATTGTCGTCCATCCGGTGCTGCCGGCTTGGCCATTATAGAACACGCCGATCCGCGTGCTGGAGTTGTCATTATCTACGAGGCCATAGTTCGTGTTTACTTCGCCGTCGTCGAACGAGAGGATACCAACGTTAAGCTGTCCATATGCTTTCCAAGGGCTTTCAGTTTCCACCTCTTGCGCGACAACAGCGCCTGCACTGAGCGACAGCGAAAGGCCCGCTACGATATTGAAAATGAAGTCTTTGCGCTCTTTGGCAACGGGCATAAATAATTCTTTCGCTCTTATTTGGCATCTTCGAAACTAAAGCACTATTCACTCTTCGAATCTGTAAAAAGGCAGAACTAATAGCCCCATGTTATCCGTTTTTCGACGAATCGGATAGGCGTAGCTTTCAGTTCACATTAAAGTGAGAAAACACACAACTGATTAATAAATAACTCAAAAAACGCGCCTCACAGACGCCTCTAACCCTCTGTGACACAGTTGCAATAGCCAACAACCCTCTTGCAATTGCGAAAAATACCTTCTAGCCCATCGCTATCCGTCGGGGTGCCCATTGGGCTGAGAGGTGCTTGCACTGACCCGTCGAACCTGATCCGGACAATACCGGCGTAGGGAACGGGTAAGCACCGCGCAACATGCGCAATCTGTGCCGTTTTTCTTGCCGTAAGTCCCCGAAACGAGTGACTTTGATGCAAGACAAAACAACGCCCCCTATTGCTCTGACTATTGCAGGATCGGATTCCGGCGGCGGCGCGGGAATTCAAGCAGACCTCAAGGCTTTTTCGGCAAACGAGGTTTACGGAACGAGCGTCATTACCGCCGTCACTGCGCAGAACACTTGCGCCGTTACTGCGGTTCACGAGATTCCCGCAGATGTCGTTGCTGCACAAATTCGCGCGGTTCTGGATGACATGGACGTGGGCGCGATCAAGCTCGGAATGCTGTTCTCGCCCGAGATCATTCATGCCGTGGCCGATGCTCTTCGCGGCTTTGACGGGCCGCTTGTGGTTGATCCGGTGATGATCGCGAAATCCGGCGACAGGTTGTTGCAATCCGAAGCGCTGGCCGCGCTCAAGGAGCTACTCCTTCCGCGCGCGGATGTTCTTACGCCGAACCTACCTGAAGCGGCGGTGTTGCTCGGAACCGAAGAGGCCAACTGCCCCCAAGAGACTCTCGCACAGGCCGAAGCACTAACCAAACTGGGGCCAAAATCCGTTTTGCTGAAAGGTGGGCATGGCAAAGGTGAAATCTGTGAAGACATTCTACTTTCACCAACTGGCAACCAAACATTAGCCGCCGCACGCGTTCATACTCAAAACACCCACGGCACGGGGTGTACCTATGCCGCGACGATTGCGGCGAACCTCGCCAAGGGCCTCCCGCTCAACGATGCCGTGAAACAAGCGCATGGCTATCTTCAGAAAGCCATCCTTGCCGGCGCGGACTTGTCGATCGGCAAAGGTCACGGACCGGTTCATCACTTCGCTCAGGTTTGGGCGCAATGACGGAAGTTACAGTAATAGGCGCCGGAGTTGTTGGGCTCTGCGTTGCGCGGCAGCTTGTTGATCGAGGCGCAACTGTGCGCGTAATAGACAGCGGCGGTGAGGCAGGAGAGCAAAGCTGCTCTTGGTGGGCTGGCGGCATGCTGGCGCCATTTTGCGAGGGCGAAAGCGCTGAAGAGCCCGTTGTGCGGCACGGCGAGGAGGCCTTGGGGTGGTGGCAGGAGAAAACCAACGCCGTTGAAACTGGTGGCTCGCTCGTTGTCTCCGCGCAGCGTGATCGGGCAGATATGAAGCAATTCGCGCGCCGAACGAAAAACCACCGCACCTTGAACCGCGCTGAGATCGAAGCGATGGAACCGGAACTTCCCGACGGCATCCAGCAAGCGCTCTACTTTGAAACCGAAGCCAATCTTGCCCCGCGTGAGGCATTGTCAGCTTTGAAAACGGGCCTCGAGCGCGACGGCGTTAGCTTTGAAACGGGTTGGGCCGATCCAGAAGCTCTGGCGCGCGACGGGATGACCATTGATTGCCGTGGCCTCGCGGCCGCTAATGCCTTTCCGGATTTGCGCGGTGTCAAAGGCGAGATGCTGATCGTCCACGCGCCAGATGTGACCCTCAAACGCACCATCCGGTTATTGCACCCGCGCATCCCGATTTACGTCGTCCCGCGCGAAGGGAGTGAATACATGATCGGCGCCACGATGATCGAAAGCAAAGACAGCAACCGCGCCTCCGTGCGTTCGGTTCTGGAGCTGCTCAGCGCGGCCTATGCGCTCAATCCAGCGTTTGGCGAAGCGGAGATCGTTGAGATTGGTGTCGCCAGCCGCCCTGCCTTTCCCAACAACCTGCCGCGCATTACGCGAAACGGCAATCTTATCCGCGTGAACGGTCTTTATCGCCACGGATTCCTACTCTCGCCAGCGCTTGGCGGTATGGTGGCCGACCTCGTTTTCAACAAGAACACCCGACCGGAGTTTCTCTATGACTATTCTGATTAACGGCGAAGCCACGCCCTTTGATGGCGCAACGCTCGCTGATGCGCTCAATGCAAACGGATATGCCGACACGGTTGTTGCGACTGCGGTGAATGGAACGTTTGTCCCGGCGGAGGCGCGTTCTGACTTTGCGATCAAAGCAGGGGACCAAATCGAAGTTCTTGCGCCGATGCAGGGGGGCTAAGGATGCTATCGGTTTACGGAACAGAGCTTTCTTCGCGCCTTATGCTTGGCACGGCGCAATACCCCTCTCCGGCAATCCTTGCGGATGCTTTTGCAAAGAGCAACGCCGGGATCGCCACTGTCTCCCTGCGTCGTGAAAGCGGACAAGATCGCGCAGGACAGGATTTCTGGTCTCTGATACAGTCGCTCGGCGTTCAAATCCTGCCGAATACTGCTGGCTGTCATACGGTGAAAGAAGCCGTCACAACCGCCCATATGGCGCGTGAGGTGTTTGGAACCAAATGGATCAAGCTCGAAGTCATCGGCGAAGAAGACACACTACAACCTGATGTCTTCGGCCTTGTCGAAGCAGCGCGCATTCTATCTGAGGATGGGTTTCAGGTTTTTCCCTACACCACCGACGACCTTGTGGTTGCCGATCGCCTTCTTAACGCAGGATGCGCGGTTTTGATGCCGTGGGGAGCGCCGATCGGCTCTGGCCTTGGGTTAAACAACATCTTCGGATTGCGGGCCATGCGGGCACATTTTCCCGATGTGCCGTTGGTCATTGATGCGGGTCTTGGCCTTCCGTCACAGGCAGCGCAGGCGATGGAAATGGGATTTGACGCTGTCCTGCTGAATACAGCAGTTGCCAAAGCTGGCTCCCCTGCGGAGATGGCCCATGCCTTTGCCCTAGCGCTTGAGGCCGGACGCGCCGCTTACCTCGCCGACCCGATGGAACCACGTGACATGGCCGCGCCCTCAACCCCTGTTATTGGCAAGGCATTTCTCTCATGAGCATTCCTCGTTTTTATCCGATCTTCGATAGCTCTGACTGGATCGAACGGCTTGTTCCGCGCGGAATTAAGCTGGTTCAGCTGCGGATCAAAGACGCCGACACAAACCAAATCCGTGCTGAGATCCGGCAAGCGAAGAAAGTTTGCGCCGCTCATGGCTGCACGCTGGTTGTGAACGACTATTGGAAATTCGCCATAGAAGAAGGTTGTGACTTCATCCACCTCGGGCAAGAAGACCTTGATACTGCCGATGTACCTGCCATCCGCCGCGCGGGTCTTCGCCTTGGCCTAAGCACACACGACCGCGCCGAACTTGACCGCGCCTTGGCCCTGACACCTGATTATATCGCGCTTGGCCCAGTGTACCCGACCATTCTCAAGAAAATGAAATGGCACGCTCAAGGGCTTGAGCGACTAAGCAAATGGAAAACCCGTATCGGAGATTGCCCACTCGTCGCGATTGGCGGCATGACCGTTGATCGCGCAGCGGGCGCATTCGAAGCGCGGGCAGACTGCGTTTCAGTGGTTACTGACATTACGCTCAACGAAAACCCCGAAGCGCGCGTTGATCAGTGGCTCGCCGCCTGTGAGGCGAAAGGATGAGCCGTTACCAGCGCCAGATACAATTGCCAGAGATTGGCGCGGACGGTCAGGAGCAACTTGCCGCCGCGCATGCGGTGGTCATTGGTGCGGGCGGGCTTGGTGCGCCGGTGCTGCAATATCTCGTGGGCGCAGGGGTTGGCAAAATCACCGTGGTTGATGATGATCACATTGCTCAAAGCAATCTGCACCGCCAGACCCTATTCCGCGAAACAGACGTCGGGAAACCCAAGGCCCAAGCGGCCGCCGCAACCCTCGCTGGCCTTAACCCAGATTGCGAGATCATCGCCGTACAATGCGCGCTTTCCTGTGACAATGTTCAAACCCTGCTCCGCGATGCCACGGTTGTGTTGGACTGCGCCGATAGTTTCGCCGCGAGTTACATACTTTCTGACCATTGCTTTACTGAAGGGATTCCCCTGTTTTCCGCATCAGTCTTGGCATTCGCGGGGTACGCGGGCGGGTTTTGTGGCGGCACGCCGAGCCTGCGCGCCGTTTTTCCTGATCTTCCTACACAGGCCGCGAGCTGTGAATCCGCAGGCGTCCTTGGCCCTGTTGTGGGAATGATCGGCAGCCTTCAGGCGACTATGGCGCTGAACTACCTTCTCGGCCTTTCGCCCTCTCCGCTTGGTCAGTTGGTGCAATTTGATGCCAAAACCTACAGAACCTCTGGATTTCGCTTCGATGGCGCTCCCGAACCCGAAGGGCCAAAGCTCTGCTTCATCGCCCCCAGTATGATTGCGCCGGGTGACATGCTGGTCGACTTGCGTGGTGTCGAAGAGGCGCCCAACCTTTTTCACCCATCTGCGAAACGCATTTTGCCAGAGAACATCACGACAATACCGCACCCAATTGAAACGCGCGTCGTTCTTGCCTGCCGCTCAGGCCTGCGCGCGTGGCGTGCGGCCAAAACCCTACGCGAAAACGGGCATCAAAACCTCGCGCTTGTTGCCCTTGGAACCACAGACCCGAAAACGGAAAATTAATATGAAAAAGCTCTCTCTCCTCGCCGCATTCTCCCTTGCGCAACCTGCCTTTGCTGCTGACGAAATAACGGTCTTGCTCGATTGGTTTGTAAACCCTGACCACGGTCCGATTATCATTGCACAGGAAAAAGGTTACTTCGCCGATGCAGGGCTTGAGGTCGAGGTGATTGCGCCCGCCGACCCGTCTGACCCACCCAAGCTTGTGGCCGCTGGTAAAGCCGATCTCGCTATTTCCTATCAGCCGCAACTTCACCTCCAAATCCACGAGGGGCTGCCACTTAAACGCGTCGGCACATTGGTTGCCACACCGCTAAACTGCCTCCTTGTCCTTGAAGATGGGCCGATCAAATCTCCCGCCGACCTCGCGGGCAAGAAAATCGGCTTCTCTGTTGCTGGCGTCGAAGAGGCCATGCTGACTGCAATTCTGGAGAACCACGGCGTTGCATTTGATGAGATCGAGCTCGTGAATGTGAACTGGTCGCTATCCCCCTCGCTCATGAGCGGTCAGGTGGATGCGGTCATCGGTGCGTTCCGAAATTTCGAACTGAACCAGATGGAAATCGAACGCGTTGACGGCAAGTGTTTCTACGTCGAGGAAGAGGGGCTCCCCCCGTATGACGAGTTGATCTATGTGGCCAAGTCCGACGAGATTGATGCCGATAAAATCACGCGCTTCCTACAGGCCACTGAGTTGGCAACCCAGTTCATCGTGAACCACCCAGAAGAAAGCTGGGAGATTTTCGCCAGCACCTCGCCGGAGCTTCAGGACGAATTGAATGAGCGCGCATGGGCAGACACGATCCCGCGTTTCGCCCTCCGTCCGTCTGCGTTTTCGGCGGGTCGCTATTCCGCGTTCGAGGCGTTTCTCGTCGACGCAGGCTTGGCGCCGTCAGCGAACCCAGTAGACGTCATCGCCGTTGATGTGACCAAGCCATGAGCGCCGCACCTGACTATGGCGAGACCTTTGCGCATTGGCGTAGCGGCGCGGGTGAAGCATGGACGGCATATACCGATCATGCCTTCGTGCGCGGGCTGCGCGATGGCACCCTGCCCCGCGCGGCATTCCTGCATTATCTGGTGCAGGATTACGTCTTCCTTGTGCATTTCTCGCGCGCATGGGCGCTTGGCGTTGTGAAATCCGAAACCATGAAAGAGCTGCGCAACTGTGCGGCTACGGTAGACGGCTTGGTAAACACCGAGATGGCGCTGCACATCGAAGTTTGCGCGCAGGAAGGCATTCGCGAAGCCGAACTGTTTGCCGCGACTGAAGAGCCCGAGAATCTCGCCTATACGCGTTATGTGATTGATGCAGGACTATCTGGCGACTTCCTCGACCTTATGGCAGCCCTCGCCCCTTGTGTCTTGGGGTACGGCGAAATCGGACACAAGCTAGGCTCCGCAGTTCGCGACCAAGCTCACCCATATGCCGAGTGGATCAACACTTATGCGGGCGAAGAGTACCAATCTGTTTGTCGCGATGTCGGCGCGATGCTGGATCAATCCGTCGCAAACCGCATTGGAGGTCTACCACAAAACTCGCCGCGTTGGGGTAAACTGCAAAGCCGCTTCACCACTGCATGTCGGCTTGAAGCGGGCTTCTGGGGCATGGGATTGCGGGGCAGATGATCACACCGCCTGCGATCCATTTTACTGGCAAAGTGCAATTCAGTGGCAAGCCCTTGTTTGGCCCCGTGGATATCACATGCCCTGCGGGCCAACGGACCAGCATCCTTGGCCCCTCGGGCGTAGGCAAAACAACGTTGCTGCGGCTTTTGCTCGGCCTAGATACAGGGGCGCAGCATGACGGAAAGATCTCGGCCAGTGATGGCGCACCCCTTGCAGGTCGTATCGCCTACATGGCGCAGAGTGATCTGTTGTTTCCGTGGCTTTCGCTGCTCGAGAACGTGGTAACTGGCGCGCGCTTGCGGAATGAAACGCCCGATCTGGACCGCGCGCATGAGGTGATCGCGCAGGTCGGTCTGGCGGGGCACGAACACAAAAAACCACGCGCGCTCTCTGGTGGAATGCGCCAACGCGCCGCGCTTGCGCGCACGCTGATGGAAAACCGTCCCATCGTAATGCTGGACGAACCGCTCTCAGCACTTGACGCCTGCACGCGCGCAGAAATGCAAGAGCTACTTGATCGCGCTCTTCGTGGCAAAACCGTTATCATGGTGACGCATGATCCAGCAGAGGCCTGCCGCCTATCGGACCAGATAATCGTGATGTCACGCGGCGGCGCAGAGCTTTGGGCTGACACAGCGTCATCTGATCTCCTCATGACTCATATGCGCGGACTTGCAGCATGATCGCGCTTCGTTTGCTCATCACGCTTTGCATCGGGCTTACCATTTGGCAGGTCACGGTCTGGCTTACTGGGGTGCCACCTTTCATCCTACCCTCACCACTCCGCGTCGCCACTGCTGCGTTTGATAACGCCAGCCTCATCGCGTCTCACGCGGGCATCACTGCGCTTGAGGTTCTGCTCGGCCTGCTCGCCGGAACGGCTCTTGGGATCGCGACGGCGGTGGCAATGACCTATTCCAAACGGTTCCATGAGCTTTTCTTCCCCCTGCTCGTTTTTACGCAAGCTGTTCCCGTATTCGCACTCGCACCAATCCTGACGCTCTGGTTTGGCTATGGCATGGGCTCTAAAGTCGCGATGGCGGTGTTGATTATCTATTTTCCTGTCACATCGGCCTTTCGCGATGGGCTTGCAGAAACAGACCCAGCACTGCTTGATCTTGCGCAGACTTTGGGCGCGAAACCCTTGCCGACGCTTCTTCGCCTTCGGCTTCCGGCGGCACTTCCATCCCTCGCCAGTGGATTGCGGCTCGCGGCTGTCTATGCGCCGATTGGGGCTGTTATTGGGGAATGGGTCGGGGCCTCTCGGGGGCTGGGGTATTTGATGCTCTTGGCGAACGGTCGCGCCAAAACAGATTTGATGTTTGCCAGCTTGATAGTTCTCGCGCTCGGGGCGATCCTATTGCGCATAGCGGTGAACAGTATCGCCGTGCGAATGGAGGCTTATGCGCGCGGAATAGCCGCTTCTGGGTAAATCCATATTGCGCCACCGCGCCCAAACCGCCATTCTCTACGAAATTGATCTAAGAAGGTTCCTTTCGGGATATTCCAAAGCCATGTTCAAAACGCCCCTATCCGCACTCGCCCTCGCAACAATCTCGGCGGCCATGAGCCCCAGTGTTCAAGCGCAGGGCATCGTGGATTCTGTTCCGTATCTCACAGTGCGCAACGTGAATCCGAACGAGTCCCCCAAGAAATACTACGGCAAAACACGTGGCCCCCTCAGCGCTGGATTTTGCGATGTCACCCGCTCAGAGAACAGCTTTTTGAAGCCACTGGCAGAGATCGCACCGTTTTATATTCCAGAGGATGATGTCGAGCTTTCAACCATCCGATTGTTCGAGATGGACCAAGTGATCGAAACCCTCAAAGAGACAACCGGCGCGCGCAACCCGCTCCTTTACACGCATGGCTACTACATGAACTTCGAGCGCAGCTGTAAGCGCGCTGTACATCTTCAGCGGAATGTTGGCCTTGAAGGGAAAGTCATGCTGTTCAGCTGGCCCTCTGCCGGAGATATTCTGAACTACACCGAAGATGTTTCCGATGTTGAGTGGAGCAGCTATGAATATGAGCGCACTGTGCGCCGGCTTGTTGAAGAATTCGGCGAGGGGCGTGTTGACCTTGCCTCTCATAGCCTCGGTGGACGCGCGCTTTTCAATGCATTGCGAAGCATGGCGCATGAACGTATCGGGATGCCGCCGCTCCTTAATAATGTGATCTTATTGGCGCCCGACGTAGACGCAGAGCTATTTGCGCTTTACCTCGACCAAATTCGCCCGTTGGCCAATCGAATTACGCTCTATGCAACGGATACAGACCGCCCGCTTTCCTTGTCACGAAGTGTAAACGGTTACCCACGGCTTGGCGAACTGGGGCCGCACCTTAACCGAATGGATGGAATTGAGATCATCGACATTTCTGAATTGTCGCTGCAATCAGTTTCGGGCCATGTGTACCATCTTTATAACCCAGAAGTTGGAAGAGACCTCTCCCAACTCCTGAACGAAGGCAAAAGTGCCGCCTCGCGTTCAGGGCTGGAACAGGTCTCTACAACGATGTGGAAACTTCGTGCCGACGTGAAGCCTTAGCGGCCCATCCAACCACCATCGACCGTCAAGACAGTGCCGTGAACATAGTTCGCGGCATCAGACGCAAGGAACACTGCAGGTCCTGAGAAATCTTCCGGTGTGCCCCAGCGTGCAGCGGGAATACGCTCAAGGATGGAGCGCGAGCGATCGGCATCATCCTGAAGGGCTTGGGTGTTATCCGTCGCAATATATCCAGGAGCGATAGCGTTTACGTTGACGCCTTTAGACGCCCATTCGTTGGCCAGAGCCTTGGTAAGCTGCGCTATGCCGCCTTTGGATGCGGCATAGCCCGGAACCGTGATGCCACCTTGGAACGACAGCAGCGACGCCGTGAAGATGATCTTGCCCGATCCGCGTTCGACCATACCTTTGCCGATTTCGCGCGACAAAACGAACTGTGCGTTGAGGTTAACTTCAATCACCTCGTCCCACATCTCGTCCGGATGTTCGGCCGCTGGTGCGCGCTTGATGGTTCCTGCGTTATTCACGAGAATGTCGATCACCGGATTCTCGGCCTGAACCTTATCTGCAAATGCCTTGACGGACGCGCGATCAGAAAAATCGCATTGATATGCGGTGAATTTGCGGCCAAGCGCCGTGACCGCTTTTTCAATGTCGCTGCCGGATGCTTCAAGGCTCGCGCTTACGCCGATAATGTCGGCGCCAGCTTCGGCGAGGGCTTTGGCCATACCCATTCCGATACCGCGCTTACAGCCGGAAACGAGGGCAACTTTTCCGGAGAGATCAAAGAGAGAAGTGTTTTGCATGTCTAGACTTTCTCGTCAGAAGTGGCAGGCGCCACAATTAAGGTTAACCCGAACGCACAGCGAAGCGCAGAACGGGCAAATTTACATGGGCCTTTCAGGCGGCAGTCCGGCGCGGAATTGACTTTCCGCGCCGGTGTTCGCCAGAAGTTAGTTCGTCGCCTAGCGGTACAAGGTTGTTGGCAACCACATAGACAGCGACGGAATGAAGGTCAGCATCAGAAGCACAGCGACCAGCGGAATGAGGAACGGTGCCGTCGCAACCACACAGCGTTCAAACGGAACGTCCGACACCTTGGCCAATACGTAAAGCACCATGCCAACCGGCGGCGTCAGCAGACCGATCATCAGGTTAAGGATCAGGATAATCCCGAAGTGCACCGGATCAACGCCCACCGTGATCGCTACAGGCAGAAGCACAGGCGTCAGGATTGTGATGGCTGCGATGGTTTCCATGAAACAGCCAACAATCAGCACAACCAGCATCATGATGAGAAGGATCGCAGTTTTGTTCTCGGTAAAGCCAAGAAGCTCCGTCGCAAACATTTGAGCCACCTGATTTGCCGTCAAGATCCAAGCAAAGATGGTGCTGGCGGCAACGATCATCATGATCGACGCAGTTGTCTCTACGGTGTCCATCGAAACGCGCAAGATGCGTTTGAATGTCAGGGTGCGATAGACAACCAAACCGAGGAACATCGAGTAAACCACAGCGGCAATCGCGGCCTCTGTTGGCGTGAAGATACCAAAGAGAATACCGCCAACGATGATAATCGGCGTGAACAGCGGGAAGATCGCCTGCACGAATGCACGGGCAAATACGCTGATGCTGAACCGCTCATCACGAGGGTAGTTGCGGACCTTGGCATAGAAACCGACCATAACCATGAGCGAGAACGCCATAAGCATGCCCGGAATAAGACCAGCGGCAAACAACTGACCGATCGAAGTGTCGGCGATGACGCCATAAACAACAAGCGGCAGCGATGGTGGAATGATTGGCCCGATGGTCGAGCTTGCGGCCGTAATGCCAACGGAGAAATCTGTGTCATAGCCCGCTTCGCGCATGGCTTTGATCTCGATATTGCCGAGGCCACCCGCATCTGCAACAGCCGCACCAGACATACCGGCAAATACCACGCTCGCGCCCACATTTACGTGACCAAGCCCACCATACATCCAACCAACACCCGCACGGGCAAAAGCAAAGATTTTGGTGGTGATACCTGCGGTGTTCATCAGGTGGCCCGCCATAATAAAGAACGGAACCGCGATAAGAGGGAAACTGTTAATCCCGTTCACCATGTTATGCAGCACAACAACCGGTGGCAGGCCATCAAGCAGGACGAACACAAGAGAGGAAACCCCGAGCGCAACGGCAACGGGCGCCCCTGCGATCAAAAGGAAAAACAGGATGACGAAAAGAAGGACTAGGGTCATTTGTTACTCGAAATTTCTTCGTGAATCTCATGCAACGCATGTTCTTCGATTTCGCGGAGGACGTCGTCGGGCGACTGGCGGATTTTGCGGATTAGCCAGTACAGCGAATAGACCGTCATGATCGCTAGAGCGATGGCAATAGCGTAGTAGAGAATGTTCTTTGGGATCGCGATCGACGCCATTTTGGTTCGCGTCTTTGCCGCAAGTATCCAGCCAAGATAGGCAAGGTATCCGTAGAACACCATCGACAGAGCTTCCATCGCAACGGCGAGGTATTTACCCGCGCGTGGGCTCAGATATCGATAGAAAAACTCAAGGAAGATATGCGTGCCTTTCCGCGTGACCGAAATGGCCCCGAAATAAGCAACGATAATCAAAACATATCGGGCGATTTCCTCGGTCCACGCGAGGCTGTCATTCAGCACATAGCGGGTGAAGAACTGGATAAACACGATAGCCGATAGCCCCCAAAGGGCAATAAGGCCGGGAATATCCATGAGCCCGAAATCCGATACATCGACTTCGTTATCGGCAAATGTGATCTCAGGGCGCGCGGGTTGCGCGTCCTGAGGGTCTTTTTCAGATTGATCCATTTCCGGAGTCAACTTTAAACCTGATTACAGTTCGCCGAGGCGCTTGAAGTGATCCATGGTGTAAGGCACACCGTCACCTGTTAGCATTGGCAGTACAGCATCTTGGAATGGTTTTTTGTCAACAACATTCACTGCAATGCCCTGCTCTTCGAACCAGGAAACGAGGTCCTCTTCGGACTGACGGATTTCTTCGGAAGCCTTGAGCGCAGCAGCGTCGAGTACTTCGCGCAGAACAGCTTCGTCATCACCAACGCGTGCCAAAGCATCGTCAGACGCAATTGTAAGCAGCGAGTTCAGGATGTGACCTGTGAGGTTAATGTTGCTTTGAACCTCATAGAACTTCTTGAACTTGATGGTTGGAAGTGGGTTTTCCTGTGCATCAACCACACCCTGCTGAAGGGCAAGATACACTTCGGAGAACGCCATAGGTGTTGGGTTTGCGCCAACTGCGTTCGGGAACATCAGCATCAGCGGCGAGTTAGGCACGCGGATTTTGAGACCTTCCATGTCAGCCGGTGCGAGGATCGGTTTGTTCGATGTAACGTGTCGCTGACCGTAGTAAACAAGGCCAAGAACCTGGTTGCCTGTGGCGTCATGGTAACCCTCGGACAGCTCAGCGAAGAGGTCCGAACCACGATACGACAGCCAGTGGTCGTAATCGCGCATGATGAACGGGTAATCCGAAATCGCGATCGGACCATAGTAACGCTCAACAAAGCTTGGGCCAGTATAGATGATGTCTACGGAACCAAGACCAAGGCCTTCGTTGATTTCAACTTCTTTACCGAGCGAGGATGCAGGGAAAACCTGAATCTCAACACGGCCATCTGTGCGTGACTTGATTTCGTCAGCGGCCCAGAGAGCAACCTGATGATAGGACGAGCCCTCTTCGTAAACGTGTGCCCACTTGAGAGTCTCAGCGGCAAATGCAGCCGTTCCCGAAGCCAGCGCGAATACGCCCGCTGCTAAAGCTGCTTTAAAATTTGTGAATTTCATAATTTCCTCCCTTGATCCCGATTCTTCGGGGTTACTCAATAACGTCATGCCAAAATGCAAAATTTGACGGCTATCGCAATATCTAATATACAAGTTAAAACCGTCAGGCAAGTGTCGATTACAAACACGGCTTGGTACGGCGGGGAGGAGTAGGAGCTACAATGCAATGATGGATGGGTCCAAACCAAAGGTCTCGACCAAGTCGAAGCGACGGCAACGCGCACCCAATGCGCCCCCGACAGGCGAGGCAATGTTTGCCCAACGCCCAGTGAAATCACTCGCTGAAACTTTGTATCAAGACCTGCACAAATCCATCGTGGCAATGGATATCCTGCCAGGAACTCCGCTTTCCGAAAACGAGATCGCCGCCGCCATGGGCGTGAGCCGCACGCCGGTCCGCGAAGCGATTCTACGTCTATCCGATGAAAAACTGGTCGAGGTGGTTCCGAAATCCGGCACATTTGTTGCACGGATTCCCGTATCAGCTCTGCCAGCAGCGCAAATCGCTCGTCGCGCGCTTGAGATTGAAACCACCTGCGCCGCGGCTCGACGTGCAACCAAAAAAGATATCGTCGCGTTGCGCGATATTATCTCTCGGCAATATGCAATCGTAGAAACGGGTGACAACAGCGACTATCACGTGGTGGACGATGAGCTTCACGCTAAGATTGCTGAAATTGCCCGCCTCGGGAGCCTCTGGGACATGGTGCAGCAGGTAAAAACCCAAATTGACCGCTGCCGCAAACTTACGCTCCATGACCCGGGCCGCAAAAGCTTTGTGACAGTGCAGCATGAAAAAGTCGTGGACGCGATCGAAGCAGGCGACGAGGAGCTCGCGAGCCAACGTATGTGGGATCACATCATGGGGCTACAGCTTGACCTGCCTTCAATGGTTCAAGAATACCCCAACTATTTCATTCCGGACATGGATCTAACGGCAACCTAACTACGTTTCCGTGCGTGGCTCGCGGCGCTCAACGAGATAGAGGTGATCGCAGACCAGAACCGTTTCGTCGCGCTGGTTTGTAATCTTGATCGCCTCATGCACGATGCCATGCGTAAGGCGGCGTGGATGGTCTTTTTTCTCGGAGATCGTAGCGGTGACTGTGATGGTATCATCAATGAAAACCGGTTTGATAAATCGCATTTTGTCATAGCCATAAGACATTGCGCGCGGGTTGATCGTTGTGGCTGTCATCCCGATCCCGACAGAGAAAATCAACGTACCATGCGCGATTCGCTGTTTGAAATCTTGCGTGGCACACCATTCTTTATCCATATGGTGGGGAAAGAAATCGCCTGTCTGCCCTGCGTGCGTCACGATATCGGATTCGGTAATTGTTCGACCGAACGTGGTGCGGGAGAATCCAATCTCATAGTCTTCGTAATATTCCTCGACGATCATGTTTCGTCCCTTTTCTGTATCTCGGCCAAACTAGAGCGCATAATGGCTCCTCTCTGTGAAACTATCTTTTATATATAAAATGTCAATTCATCCGGCGGAAAATTCGGCCCCTAATCCCTTGTTGCGACCCCCCGCGATCCGCCGTAAAACTTCGCGGACACCTTGAGCCGAGGAGACATCCGTGACCAATCCGAAATCCCCCGCAACGCTGCACCTATCGGTTGAAAACCAGACGTTGGAGGGGGTTGCACAGGTTCCCGGCTCAAAATCCATCACCAACCGCGCGCTTTTGCTCGCCGCGCTGTCCAAAGGAGAAACAACCCTGAGCGGCTGCCTTGTAAGCCACGACACGCTTCTGATGGCCGAGGCCCTGCGCCAGTTCGGGGTTGAAGTTTCCGAGGTGAACCCAGAAAGCGTGACAGTTAAGAGCGACGGAACGTTAAAGCCGCCAGCCGCGCCGATTTTCGTTGGCAACGCCGGAACAACAGCACGGTTCCTTACAGCAGCGGCGTGTCTGGCCGATGGCACAACGGTCATTGATGGCGACGAAGACATGCAGCGCCGCCCAATTCAGCCGCTCATCACCGCGCTTAACGAGCTTGGCTTTACTGCCGAAAGCGCAACGGGTTGCCCACCAGTCACAGTCACCGGCGGCGCAAAAGAAATAGCAGCGAAGGTCGGCGTGGATGCGGGCCTTTCGACGCAATATATTTCTGCCCTCATGATGATGGCACCGAAGCTCGCTAATGGGTTGCGCATCGAGCTAAAGAACGCTGGTTCGCTTGACGGTGCCGGATACCTTGATGTCACAACCCGCATAATGGCGGAGTTCGGTGTTAACGTTGCCGAAGAGGGCGCGGGCTGGAATGTTCCGGATGGAGTATATGCCTCCCCGACCTATGCGGTTGAGCCGGATTACTCCGCATGCACCTATTTCTGGGCCGCAGATGCGCTTTCGGCCAAGACGATTACGATCGGCAACTCCAAAGAAGGCGAAACAGCCCAACCCGACGCCAAGGCGCTTGATGTGATCCGTATGTTCCCAAACATGCCCGCAATTGTCGACGGCTCGCAAATGCAGGACGCTATTCCGACTTTGGCTGTTTTGGCGGCCTTTAACGAAACGCCAGTTCGCTTTGTCGGCCTTAAAAACCTTCGGGTAAAAGAATGTGATCGCGTCGAAGCCCTTCGCGAAGGTCTGGTGCGGATCAACGCGAACCTTGCCACCGTCGATGGAGACGACCTACTGGTGAACGGCTCGCCCTATCTGGTTTCTGACAATCCAACCACGCAAATTCGGACGTTCAACGATCATCGCATCGCCATGTGTTTTGCGCTCGCCGCAATTCGCATCGACGGGATCATTATCGAAAACCCGGATTGCGTACAGAAAACCTTCCCGAACTACTGGGACGAAATGGCCAAAGTCGGAATGGTTTCAGAACTTACTGACTAACGAAAAAAGGCGCCACAATCGGGCGCCTTTTCTAATTTCAGACCCGTTCAGTTCAGGTCACACGCGGGAACAGCGCGACAACCTCGCCAAAGGTTCCACCCTCTTCCAAACGATCCAACTCAGGGGACCAAACGCCCTCTTCAACCGGTGCCGCGAGAATGGCGAGCGCCTTATCCGCAGAGGTTGGAATGATCTGGCGGAAAGCTTCAAGCAAGACCCGCAGGCTATCGAGCGTGACATAAAGTACGGTCTGCGCACGGTCAGCAGTTTCAGGGTCTTTGATCAATTTCCAAGGCGCCTGAGCGGTGAAATAGTTGTTCAACTCATCCGCAGCCTGCACCAGAGCCTCTGTCCGCGCTGGAATATCGGTTAGGGCAAACACCTCTGCAAATCCTTGCGCAGCCTTAAGCGCAATCGCTCGTGCGGCTTCGTCCTCTGCGGTCAACGTGCCTTTGGTCGGGATTTTCCCGTCAAAGCGATCAACCGAGAATTTCGCCGCCCGCGAAAGCAAGTTCCCGACCTTATTGCCAAGCTCGCCATTATACGCGCCCTGAATAAGCTCTACCGAAATCTGGCTGTCATTCTCTGCACGCATGTGGCGCGCGAGATAGTAGCGCAGCGCATCGGCGCCGAACTTCTCAACGATTTCGAGCGGATCAACCACGTTTCCCAGCGATTTTGACATTTTCACACCGCCGGAACCAAGCCAATGCCCGTGCACCGAAATCCGTTTGGGTAGCGTTTCCCCCATACCCATCAGGATAATCGGCCAGTAAACGCCGTGGGTTTTGAGGATGTCTTTACCGATCACATGCTCAACTTCAGACCAATAGTCTTGGTAATCGTTCCCTGGCCAGCCAAGGTTGGTCAGGTAGTTGATGAGCGCGTCGAACCAAACATAAGTCACGAAATCCTCGTCAAACGGCAGTGTCACACCAAGCGACACACGGCTTTTGGGCCGCGAAATACAAAGATCCTCAAGCGGTTCGGCGAGCATGTTTTTCAACTCGGACAAGAATTTCGGCGGCTGCACGAAATCAGGGTTCGCCTCGATATGATCCAGAAGCCGCTGACGGAACGGCTCTAGCGGGAAGAAATAGTTCTTCTCGTCGATCTCCTCGACATCCATATTCGGGTGGTCAACGCAGCGCCCTTCGTCGTTCAGGTCAGACTCTGTTTTGAACTGCTCACAGCCTTTGCAATAGATGCCGGTATATTGCTTCTCGATGATAAGGCCCGCGTCCATGAACTTCTGCTCCATGGCGGCAACCTGCTCCTTGTGGAACGGGCGGGTGGTGCGCACGAAGTAGTCGTAATCCACATCCAGAAGGTCAAAAGCCTTCTTGAACTCGCTGCTGCGCAGATCAAGATACTCCATCACGTCCATGCCGAGCTTCTCGGCGCTTTCCTGATTTTTCTGCCCGTGCTCATCACAGCCGGTTGAAAGGCGTGTATCCACACCGTTGGCCTTGCGGTTACGGGTCATGATGTCACACATCACCGTAGTATGCGCGTGCCCAAGATGCGGCGCGGCATTCACATAGTAAATCGGCGTGGTAATGTAGCTTTTTGTCATCATCTCAACCCTATTTTCCTGCACCCGCCGCTGCGGGGCTTGGTTGTGCCTGTCTTATACAAGCTAATCAAAGAGGCAACACCGAAAACCGGAATTGCCCCTTTGCGGGCCGAGTTTAGCGCAGTTTTCAGCCCTTACAGGCGGTCATCCCTTCGGCCAAGTTCTGAAGAACGCCGGAATAGAGCGTACCATCGAGCGGTTGCTCCACACCAAGTGGATCAACAACAATAACCGTCGCATCACCCTTGGCAAAGACTGCATCAATCAGTTTCTGGCGCCCGCCAACCTCCGTGAGAATGCAGGTAATGCCGTGGTCGGCAATGTGCTCTGCCAGTTCCGAGATATGCGTCGGGCCAGGTTCGGCAGCGTCAGAGAACGAGATCGCACCAAGCGCGGTCTGTCCGAAGCGTGCCTCGAAATATTGGAATGCATCGTGGTTCACAACAAAATTGACGTCGTCCAGCGCCTCGAAACTGCCAGAGATTTCGGCCTCTAGAGACACTAGCGCCTCTTGCGATTTGGCCGCATTTGCGCGGTAGGCCTCGGCATTTTCAGGATCGAACGCGGCGAGTTCTTCGGCAATAAAGCCAAGCCAAACAACTGCGTTTTGCGGGTCGAGCCAGCTGTGGGGGTCGTGATCTCCATGATCGTGGTCATGCTCGTCTTCGTGGGCGTGATCATCATCTGCATGATCATCGTGCGCATGCTCTTCCTCGTGGTCATGGTCGTCATGACCATCATCATGCTCTTCGTGGTCCTCATGATCATGGTCATGGTCGTCGTGGTCGTGATGATCGTCCTCAAGCTCCTCTGCAAAGTCGAAACCATCGCGGTTTGGCAAAAGCGTTGTGCCGTCAACTTCCGAAAGGAATGCAAACTTGCCTTCGGGCCCTAGCGCTTCTTTCGCCCCTTCAATCCAAGGCGTCAGCCCTTCATCGAGCGCAAAGACATGTGTCGCCTCTTGCAAAGCTCGCGCATTAGAGGGGCGCATAGAATAGTGATGCGGCGAAGCATTGGCGGGCACAAGCAATTGCGGTTCTCCCACTCCGTCCATGACCTGCGCAACAAGGCTATAGACAGGCGCAATATCGACGACGACCCGCGGTGTTTCTGCTGTCGCTGCGGTTGCCGCAAGGCCGCCGAGCGCCAAAATGAACGAACGCTTCACATTGAACTCCAGTTTGATTCGGAAAATTTTCGCTAGACTTATCTGTGATAATATAACATATCAAGCCCCAACAAGGAGGCCCCATGGCGCATATCGGATTCGAAACCCACGATCATAAAACATGCATTCGCAAAGGCGTTGCAGAGGTCGATGCTCTCTGTAAGGACCGCAAGCTCCAGTTCACGCCCGTACGCAAACGCGTGCTTGAGATATTGCTTACCGAACACCGTGCGGTCGGGGCGTATGAAATCCTCGACACCCTGCGAAAGGAAGACATGGGAAGCCAGCCGCCTGTAGCTTATCGGGCGCTTGATTTTCTTGTGTCTAACGGGTTTGCCCACAAAATCGAACGGCTCAACGCCTTTGCGGCCTGCATGCACCCCGGCGAAAATCATTCACCGGCATTCCTCATATGCAGAACTTGCGACAGCGTCGCCGAAACCCAGTGCGAGCCAATCCTGATAGATGCCGCTGCTGAAACTGGATTTATCGTCGAGCGCACCGTGGTTGAAGCACTGGGCACTTGCCCGAAATGCAACAACGAGGCATCCGCGTGAGGCTCATAGAAACCAGCGGCCTTACCGTACGCTATGGCCGCAAGGACGCTTTGGTTGATGTTGATTTTCATATCGATCGCGGCGAGATCGTAACGCTCGTTGGCCCCAACGGTTCGGGAAAATCGTCGCTCGTGCGGGCACTGGTAGGAGCGATTCCACCGGCCAAAGGCAGCGTGAAGCGCAAAAACGGCCTACGCATCGGATACGTCCCGCAGAAACTCCATATTGATCCAACGCTGCCGATTTCGGTGAAGCGCTTTCTTGGCCTACCCAAACGAAAGCCTAGCGCCACAATTGAAGCCGCACTTGCGAGCGCCGATGTCGCCCATATTGGCGACTCGCAAATGACAAACCTCTCCGGCGGACAGTTTCAACGGGTTCTCTTGGCGCGGGCGCTACTGGAAAATCCAGACCTGTTGCTGCTTGACGAGGCCACTCAAGGATTAGACCAGCCAGGGGCCGCCGCCTTTTATCGCAAGATCGAAGACGTGCGCACGGAACTCGGCTGCGCAGTTTTGATGGTCA
The DNA here is from genome assembly GCF_028823805.1 of Halocynthiibacter sp. C4. Lineage (NCBI taxonomy): Bacteria > Pseudomonadati > Pseudomonadota > Alphaproteobacteria > Rhodobacterales > Paracoccaceae > Halocynthiibacter > Halocynthiibacter sp. C4. Next base: position 943,268 of record NZ_JAPEIE010000002.1, read on the forward strand.
GCCATGATCTACATGTGGTGATGAGCGCTTCAGATCGCGTTGTTTGTGTAAACGGGCATGTTTGTTGCCACGGCACCCCTGATATCGTGGCCTCTGCGCCAGAATACCGAGCGCTTTTTGGCTCTGGAACCGGTGGTGCGCTGGCGCTTTATCGCCATCAACATACCCATAGCCACGATGACGGCTGCGATCATGATCACGATCACAGCCACGCAAACTCCGCAGAGAAAGAGGGCGCCGATGCTTGACGATTTCATGATGCGCGCGCTTTTGGCGGGCTTGGGCGTTGTCATTGCTGCTGCGCCGCTTGGTTGTTTCGTCGTCTGGAGACGCATGGCCTATTTCAGCGACGCGACCTCACACGCCTCGATCCTTGGGGTGGCCTTGGCACTTGGCTTTTCTGTTCCGATATTTGGCAGCGTTCTTGTCGTGGCGCTTTTGGTGGCGCTCCTTGTCTGGTTTGCCAGCGATAAGGGTCACTCGGTCGATACGATGCTTGGCGTCGTCGCCCATTCCGCGCTTGCCTTCGGGCTCGTAGCGGTGGCCTTCATCGATGGTGTGCGCATTGATCTTATGGCCTATCTCTTTGGCGAAATCCTTGCCGTGAGCAAAACAGACCTCCTCTGGATTTGGGGCGGAGCACTGTTGGTGCTGGCGCTTTTGGCATGGCGGTGGTCCGCACTGCTGACCGCAACGCTCAACCGTGATCTGGCCTACGCGAGCGGCATCGACCCAAGGCGCGAACAACTTATCTTAACCATCGCCTTAGCGCTTGTTGTGGCTGTCGCCATCAAGGTTGTGGGGGCGCTTCTTATCGGGGCTATGCTAATCATTCCCGCCGCCGCAGCGCGCCCTTTGACCAAGACTCCAGAGCTAATGGCCGTCGGAGCAACACTGATTGGCGCCGCCTCCATGGCAGTAGGATTGCGCGTTGCATTTATTTATGACACCCCCGCCGGACCAACAATTGTGTGTACTGCCGCGCTCTTTTTCCTCATTTCAAACGGCATTTCTTGGGCGCGGCAAGCGGCATAAAAACCCGCGCTAAGAGACACTTGCTCCTAAACGCATGCCTCCTCCACTTACGTAATAACTTCGCAATGCTCTGACTGTTGATCTAAGTCAATACTGCCAGAGCATTGCTTCTTTAGAGTGTGCGCGACTCTAATTCGTTATGTGATATATGTTTGCGCACCCTAAATTCTCCACGACCATGGTCGTCCGGCTGGACGGTCGGAGAATTGCGGCTTTCGCGCATATGCTCCTTATCACGACCCTCGCGTTGTTCATTTCTCTTGCCAACAGTGGCATGGCAATGGGGCGATCCACTTCCTTTATAGAGATTTGCGCAGACGGCGGGACGCAGCTGATTGCCCTTGAAGCCGATGAAACAGAGCCGAACGCCGAATGTATCCACTGCTCGGTCTGTATGCTCAATGCATCAAGCCCAATCCTCGACACCGCACAGCACTTCGACATCTCATTTAACACCATGCCCACTCAAAGCGTCGCGTTAAATGCGCGTGACATTTGCGTGCTTAAACCTGCCTTGCAACATCCAAGCCGTGCGCCGCCAGTGCAGCCATTCAAAAGAGATTTCCATGCCTGATTGTTCTGCCACTCTATTATCTCCCCTACCCCGCGTCCAAAGCCTATTCCAACGGGCACGCGCGGCGAGTCTTACCGCTCTCTTTTGCCTTGCATTTGTATTGGCCAGCGTGTTGGCCTCCACTGCACAAGCGCAATCAATCCTCGAAAAATTCATTACCGACATTCCCGCGTCCGAGTTTATCGAAGGCGCGACCGCCTATGGTGAAATCCGCGACGACGTGCCGGTGGCCCCGATCCTTAATGGCAGCGATCTCCTTGGGTACGCCTACATAACCTCTGATTTCGTTTCGACCACGGGGTACTCGGGCAAGCCCATCCACGTGATGGTCGCGATTGACCCTGATGCCAAAATCCTTCGCGCCGAACTTGTGAAACATTCCGAGCCGATTGTTCTGATCGGGATACCGGATTCCAAGATCAAGGCGCTTACTGAATCCTACAAAGGCATTGATATCGTCGCAGAGGCGGCGGCTGGTGGATCGGCCCATGATCTCGAGATCATATCCGGCGCAACCGTGACCATCATGATCATCGACGACTCGATTGTGCGCTCCGGCCTAAAGGTATCGCGCGCGCTTGGATTGGGCGGCCTTGCAAATGATGACGCCGAGAGCGGCCCGACTCACGTGCTCAATATGGATGAACGTAGCATCAACGACTGGGCAACAATGTCGGGCGACGGCACGATCCGCAGACTGACAATCGACGTTGGCCAGATTAACGCCGCGTTTGAAGCAACCGGCGATCCGCGCGTCTTGAAATATGCCGAAAAGGGCGATCCAGAAGACACCTATATCGACATGCATACCGCCCTTGTTTCGGCGCCGAGCATTGGCCTGAGTCTGATGGGCCCAAACGAATACGGCAACCTTGAGGATTGGCTCGAAGAGGGCGAGGAGGCCATCCTGATCGTTGGGCGTGGAATCTATTCTTTCAAGGGCTCCGGTTTTGTGCGCGGTGGTATTTTTGACCGCATCCAACTTATTCAAGGCGATATTTCGGTGCGCTTCCATGACCGACAGCATCGCCGCCTCGGAAGTATTGCCGCACCAGATGCGCCAAGTTTCACCGAGCTTGATGTTTTCAAAATTCCGGCTGATGCAGGGTTTGACCCAACAAAACCATGGCGCATTCAGCTTTTGGCCCAGCGCGCCGTTGGCCCGGTCGAGAAATCTTTCCTGACCTATGATCTAGGGTACATCATCCCCGATCAATACCTCACACCGCTCGCGCCCCCTGCCCCCGCTGTCGAAATCAGCACTCCTGACGACGATCAGGCCGCTCGCGCGGAATTGTGGCAACGTATCTGGAAATCCAAGACGCTGGAAATCGGCATCCTTGTTGGCATGCTCGTTGTTCTGACCGGTGTGTTCTTTTTCCAAACCCAAGCAACCCGCAATGCGCGCGCCTTCTACTGGTTCCGCATGGGCTTTCTTGTGGTCACGCTGGTATTCCTTGGCTGGTCGCAGAACGCACAACTCTCTGTCGTGAACTTGATGGCGCTCGGACAATCGCTTGTGACTGGGTTTACTTGGGATGCCTTCCTGATGGACCCGCTGGTGTTTATCCTCTGGACGTCGGTTGCGGTGACTCTTCTCTTCTGGGGACGTGGCGGTTTTTGCGGCTGGCTCTGCCCCTTCGGGGCGTTGCAGGAACTCTCGAACCAGATCGCGCGGTTCTTCAAAGTGCCGCAGTGGACCCTTCCTTGGGGGCTGCATGAGCGGCTCTGGCCAATCAAATATATCATCTTCCTCGGGCTATTCGGCGTTTCGATCGTGTCGATCCCGCTCGCCGAACAGCTGGCAGAGGTCGAACCTTTCAAAACCTCAATCATCCTTAAGTTTGTGCGCAGCTGGCCATACGTTCTGTTCGCCACAGTCATCCTTGGGCTCGGGCTCTTCGTCGAACGGTTCTACTGCCGCTACCTCTGCCCGCTTGGCGCGGCTCTCGCCATTCCGGGACGTCTGCGGATGTTTGACTGGCTCAAGCGCTACAAGGAATGCGGCAATCCCTGTCAGACCTGCGCAAACGAATGCTTTGTTCAGGCGATCCATCCGACAGGTGAAATCAACCCGAATGAATGCCTGTCCTGCCTGCACTGTCAGGTTCTGTATCAGGACGACCAGAAATGCCCCGTCGTCATCAAAAAAGTGAAACGACGCGCAAAAATGGCCAAAGGTTCCGCCGCTGACGGCGAAACACTGGGCCGTTTCCCAGACCACCCAAACACACTCGCAAGTAAGGGAGAAAACCATGTCTAAAGACAATGAAGTAAAAGAAGGCGTCTCACGTCGCGACGTCCTGACCGGCCCACTGAGAGGTGCGGTTGCTGCTGGTGCAGTCGCCGCTGTCGGCGGGGTTGCACTTACACCCCAACAAGCAAAAGCAGCTGGCGGCGAAGTCGCTCCTGGCGAGCTTGACGAATACTATGGCTTCTGGTCCTCGGGCCAGACAGGCGAGCTTCGTATTATGGGCTTCCCGTCCATGCGCGAACTGATGCGTGTGCCTGTGTTCAACCGTTGTTCGGCAACCGGTTGGGGCCAAACCAACGAGTCGCTCAAAATCATGACCGAAGGCCTTTTGCCGGAAACCAAAGAGTTTCTCGCAAAACGCGGCATGAAAACCTATGACAACGGCGATTTGCACCACCCGCATATGTCCTTCACTGACGGCACATATGATGGCCGCTACCTCTTTATGAACGACAAGGCCAACACGCGCGTGGCACGTGTACGCTGTGACGTGATGAAGTGCGACAAGATCATCGAGATCCCCAACGCCAAGGCGATCCACGGTCTGCGTCCGCAAAAATTCCCACGCACAGGGTATGTCTTTGCCAACGGCGAAGATGAAACACCGCTAATCAATGACGGCAGCATTCTCGACGATCCATCGCAATACGTGAACATCTTCACAGCGATCGACGGCGACACAATGGAAATCGCGTGGCAGGTGATGGTCTCGGGCAACCTCGACAACACCGACTGTGATTATCAGGGTAAATATGCCTACTCCACTTCGTACAACTCGGAAATGGGTATGAACCTCGCCGAGATGACAGAGAACGAAATGGACCACGTTGTTGTCTTTAACCTCGCCGAGATCGAAGCGGGTATCGAAGCGGGCGATTATCAGGAAGTTAAAGGTGTGAAGGTGATTGACGGGCGCAAAGGCTCGAACAAGAACTACACACGTTATATTCCGATTCCCAACTCGCCCCACGGCATCAACACAGCACCGGACGGCAAGCACGTTTGTATCAACGGGAAGCTCTCGCCCACCGTGTCGATCATGGATGTGACAAAGCTCGACGCCTTGTTTGAAAGCGACGTTGATCCGCGCTCTTGCATCGTTGGTGAACCAGAACTGGGTCTTGGCCCGCTTCACACCGCGTTCGACGGTCAGGGCAACGCCTTCACCACTTTGTTCCTCGATAGTCAGATCGTAAAATGGAACATCGACAAAGCCATCGCTGCCTTTAATGGCGAAGAGGCCGACCCGATCATTTCCAAAGTGGACGTGCATTATCAGCCCGGCCACAACTCGACTTCGATGGGCGAGACCAAAGAGGCCGATGGCAAATGGCTGATCTCGATGAACAAGTTCTCCAAAGACCGCTTTATCAACGTTGGTCCGTTGAAGCCGGAGAACGAGCAGTTGATCGACATTTCCACCGACCAAATGGAAGTGGTTCACGATGGGCCGACATTTGCCGAGCCACATGACTCGATCATTGTGCGGGCCGACATCGTCAATCCCGTCAATGTATGGGATCGGAACGACGTAACTTGGGAAGACGCCCGCAAACAAGCCGAAGCCGATGGCGTCGTCCTTGAAGATGGTGCCGAGGAGCCGATCCGCGATGGCAACAAGGTGCGTCTCTATATGACCAGCCAAGCGCCGATGTTCAGCCACGAGAAGTTCACCGTCAAACAGGGCGACGAGGTTACAATCTTCGTAACCAACCTTGATGATGTGGATGACGTGACCCACGGCTTCTGCCTTGGCAATTATGGCATCGCATTCGAGATCGGACCAATGGCCACCGCCTCGATCACCTTCACAGCCGACCGTCCAGGCGTTCACTGGTTCTATTGCCAGTGGTTCTGTCACGCGCTCCACATGGAGATGCGCGGCCGGATGCTCGTAGAGCCAACAGGCGCATAAATCATGCGTTGGTCCCTGCTCATATCGCTCTTGTTTGCGTCGCCTCTTTGGGCGGCCGACTGGGACGTGCCAAATGAAGCAGGGGCCATCGCCCGAACACTGGCGCAGGCGGCGAATGGAGACACTCTCCGCCTGAGCTCAGGAACATATTTTGAAACCCTCGTACTTGACCGGCCCGTTACAATCGACGGCATGGGCAAGGCCACAATAGATGGCCAAGGTGAAGGCAGCGTTATTACCGTCACTGGCGCTGATGTTACCATTCGCGGTTTAACCGTAATCGGCTCCGGCTCTGACCACCAGGAAATCGATAGCGGCATTCAGCTCAAGAAAACAGCCCGCGCTGTGATCGTTGAAAACAACTCCATTCTCGGCAACCTCTACGGCGTGGACATTCACGGCGCCAAAGACAGCATCGTGCGAAACAACCGTATCGAGGGCCGCCAAGACCGCCACATGAACTCTCGCGGCAACGGCGTTTACGTTTGGAATGCGCCAGGTGCGGTGGTCGAAGGCAACGATATCCGCTACGGGCGCGACGGGATATTCGTGAACACCTCGAAAAAGAACCGCTTCTCTGGCAACCGGTTCCGTGATTTGCGGTTTGCAGTTCACTACATGCACGCCCACGACAGCATCGTTTCCGACAATATCTCTCTCGGGAACCATCTCGGTTACGCGATCATGTATTCAAACTCGGTCGAGATTGTCGGCAATCTCTCCGTGGGCGATCGCGACCATGGCATTATGATGAATTACACAAACAAGAGCATCGTAAAGGACAACACCATCCTGGAAACGGGCGATAAGTGCACATTCATCTATAACGCCCACAAGAACAGCTTTAGCGGCAATCGGTTTGAGGGGTGTGGCATTGGCATCCACTTCACCGCCGGCTCCGAACGGAATGATATCTTCGAGAACGGCTTTATCAACAACCGCACACAGGTCAAATATGTCGGCTCGAAATGGGTTGAATGGAGTCTGGAAGGGCGCGGAAACTATTGGTCAGACGGCAGCGCCTTTGATCTTGATGGCAACGGCATCGCCGATGCTGCCTATCGCCCAAATGACGTTATGGACCATGTGCTCTGGAGCCAACCCGCTGCGAAATCCTTGCTTGGTTCGCCCGCGGTGCAACTCATCCGCTGGTCGCAATCGGCATTCCCCGCGCTGCTGCCCGGCGGGGTAATCGACAAGAGCCCGCTGATGGCGCCGCCTACCCCTGAAATACCTTCATGGAAAGAACGCTCATGACCCCGCTTCGCATTCAAAATGTCAGCAAAACCTATGGCGACTTCCGCTCCGTTGACGATGTCTCGCTGATGGTAAACCAAGGAGAGCGCGTGGCGTTGCTAGGCCAGAACGGCGCGGGCAAAACAACGCTAATGCGGATGATCCTCGGCCTCACGAAGCCTAGCGGCGGCAAACTCGAAGTGCTTGGCGGCGGTGCTGGATCACGCGCCGCACGTGCGCAAATCGGGTTCCTGCCGGAAAGTGTAGCGTTTCACGGCGCGCTAACCGGAAGGGAGCAGCTTCGCCACTTTGCACGTCTTAAATCCGTTTCGACAAAACAAGCCGACGACTTGCTTGAGCGGGTCGGGCTCTATGAGGCTGCTGATCGGAAAATCCGCACCTACTCTAAAGGGATGCGCCAGCGGGTCGGACTTGCACAGGCGCTTCTGGGAACGCCCAAACTCGCACTTCTAGACGAGCCGACAAGCGGGCTTGATCCGATTTCGCGCCATGAGTTCTACGACATCGTCGAGGAGCTTTCACAAGCAGGAACGGCGATCCTGCTGTCTTCGCACGCCCTAACCGAGCTTGAGACCAGAACAGATCGGATCGCCATTATGAACAAGGGCAAGCTTCTGGCTGACAGCAGCTTGCGCGACCTGCGGGAAACAGCGCGCCTACCGATCCGTATTGATATCCTCACGATCGCGCACGAGGCAGATCGCGTTGCCGCTGAAATCGGCGGCGAGCGTATCAATGGCCGTTCCGTTACCTTGACCTGCCAGCAAGAAGACAAGCTCAAGCTGGTCAATCGGATTTCTGCGTTTGGGTCGATTATCGAAGATGTCGAAATGACACCGGCCAGCCTCGAAGACCTGTATCGTCACTACAGCCTTTCAGCACAGGAGGCATCGTAATGTTTACTTTACATGTCGCTCGCCTTGAACTGCTCATCGCGCGTCGCAACCTTTGGGTTGCAACTTCAATTTTGCTGATGACCCTGTTTGCCGCTGTCCTGACCCTCGCCGGCTCCGCGCCCAGCGGAACGTTAAACGTTAGCCCGATCACCATCGCGGCCGGTTCAATAACCACGCTATCGGTCTATCTCGTGCCGCTGATCGGCTTGCTCCTCTCGTTTGACGCAATCGCTGGTGAAACCGAACGCGGGACACTGGCACTCAACCTTACCTACCCGCTGTCGCGTGCCGAACTGTTGCTCGGGAAATTCCTTGCGCATTTCGCGGTATTGGCCGCAGCAATTGCATCTGGATTGCTGGTCTCGGCGCTTCTGGTCATCTGGTCGCACGGCTTGAACGGACTTGATTTTACACCCCTCCTCCGTCTCTTTTTCACGGCGCTCGCTCTGGGCGCGGCTTTCCTTGGTATCGGTTACGCAATCTCCTCAAGCGTACGCCAACCGTCTGTTGCCTCGGGGCTGGCGATCTTTGTGTGGCTGGTTTGTGTGGTGCTCTATGACTTGGGTTTGCTGGGCGCGCTCGTCGCTGACGATGGTGGGTATTTCACCAAGAGTGTGTTTCCGTGGATGCTCGTTGCGAACCCCGCTGATGCGTTCCGCCTCCTCAACACGCCGGACGCTGCTGTGTCAGTGCTAACAACTGGTGTTGGCGCGGCGGGCATGGCGACAAGCACGGTCGGGCAGCTTATCTCAATTCTAGGCTGGCCCGTGCTTGCTTTGGCGATCGCTTGGACCCGCCTGCGGAGGATCGAGCCATGAGAGCCGCTATCGCACTTGCATCGTTTCTTGCACTTGCCGCGTGCAAGGAAAACTCGGCCAACCTCGCCCTCCCCGATCCGCTCGAACTCACCGAGGACGCCGCAGGCCATTATTGTCAGATGTTCATCCTCGAACATGAAGGCCCAAAAGCACAAGTATTCCTTGCGGGAATGGACAACCCGCTCTGGTTTAGCCAAGTCCGCGATGGCTTGGCCTATCTGCTGTCGCCTGAACAAGATGGCGAGGTGCGCGTGCTCTATGTAAACGATATGGCGCTGGCCAACAGCTGGAGCGATCCGGGCACGAACAACTGGATAAATGCCAATGACGCCTTCTATGTCTTGGGATCTGATGCAATCGGCGGCATGGGTGCGCCCGAAGTCGTTCCCTTTGCCCGAGAAGCCGATGCCATGGCATTTGCAAAAACACGCGGCGGCAGGGTCGCCGCACTAACAGATATTCCCGTTGCCGAGGTTCTCGCGCCCGTCGAATTCAACTCTGCCGATCAGGAGCCAGACACATGATTACACGTCGCCGCATGCTTTCCATCCTCGCTGGTGCCACGGCCCTTCCTTTGGCTGGTACAGCAACCGCCAACACCCAGACATGGCGCGGGGTCGCCCTTGGTGCCGAGGCGCGGATCGTGCTGGATCACCCTAAGGCGGAGACGCTCTTGCCGCTTGCGGTTTCTGAAATCCATCGACTTGAGCACATCTTCAGCCTCTATCAGAACGACAGCGAGCTTTCCCGCTTAAACAGGCAAGGCATGCTCACATCTCCCTCGCAAGAGATGGTGGAGTTGCTTTCAATCGTGGGACGCGTGCATACCCAGACAAAAGGGGCTTTTGATCCGACAATCCAGCCTCTTTGGGCGCTCTATGCACAGTCGTACGCCAAGGGTGCTGCACCGACTGAAGCCGAAATTCAGACGGCCAAATCGATCACCGGATGGAACAACATTCGCTTCGACAGCGCGCAGGTTGCGTTCAACCAACAAGGCATGGCGCTAACGCTGAACGGCATCGCGCAGGGCTACATCGCTGATAAGGTCGCGGCACTCCTTCGTGCAAACGGCGTGCACGAAGCCTTGGTGAACACAGGTGAGATCGTGGGGCTTGGCGATTGGCCTGTTCAGACACCCGCTGAACGCCTCGCGCTCTCCAATCAGGCCGTCGCAACATCCGCAATCCGAGGTACAGGGTTTGACCAAGCAGGCAAAGTCGGCCACATCCTCGACCCGCGCACCGGATTGCCAGCAACCGAAAACAACACCGTTTCGGTCGTAAGCCAGTCCGCCGCGATTGCAGATGGGCTTTCAACCGGTTTTTGCATCCTGCCACGCGATAAGGTCGAAGCCGCCATGCGCAATATGCCAGACGGATCGCGGGTTATCTTTGGCTAGCGCGCAAGCGCGATCGTCGTACCGTTTTCCTTCGTGAACTCTCGCGGCGCAGTCGGACCCAGTACCTCGACAATCCGCTCAAACGGACGACAAAGTACCGTGCCATTATCTGTGGTCACGAACGGGCGCTCGACCATTTTGGGATGTTCAACCATCGCATCAAGGATTGCGCTTTCCGAAACATCCTCTGCAAGAAGACCAAGCTCCTCTGCGGGAGTGCCGCGCGTACGCATGGCATCGCGGGCAGTAATTCCAGCGGCCTCAAAAAGCGCCTCGAGCTGCGAGCGAGTCCAGCCGACTTTTAGGTACAAAACCACCTCGGGCTCTTCGCCAGCTTCTTGCAAAAGTTTGAGTGCGTTTCGCGACGTGCTGCACGCTGGATTATGATAAATCTTTGTTGCCATCTATGGCCTCCATTTGATGCGCAGGGCGGATCAGCCAACAAAAGTTAAAGGCCGCAAAAATCGCGCCGAAAAACTTAGTTACCCAGAATTCCGAAATATCTGCAGGCTGAACACCTGCGAATGTATCGGAAAATCCGCGCGCAATGGCAATAGCCCTGCCGACGGCCAGCGGGGTGCTAATTGTTGCGCCCTTAAACCTTTGAGACTGCGGGAAGCGTACTGCGAAAACGTGCTTCGTCTAGGATTGCGCCGCAGTTGCTGCTTCACGAATGGCTCGGATATTGTCGCCATAAGGCGCAGGGTCAGCAACGCTTCCCCCGCCGAATACGGCCGAGCCAGCAACCAGAACATCCGCACCGGCAGCAGCCACAAGTGGCGCGGTTACCGGCGTTACGCCTCCGTCGATCTCAATATGGATTGGGCGATCACCAATCTTGGCGCGCAAGGCCTCGACCTTGGCAATCTGGCTTTGAATAAACTTCTGACCGCCGAAACCGGGATTGACTGTCATCACACAGATCAGATCGACCATATCCAACAGATAATCCACAGCCTCAACCGGAGTCCCAGGATTAAGCGCCAACCCCGCCTTTGCCCCTGCGCCGCGAATAGCTTGGAGCGTGCGGTGAATGTGCGGGCCGGCCTCGGCATGTGCAGTGATGATATCCGCGCCAGATGCGGCAAACGCTTCGATATATGGATCAACCGGCGCAATCATCAGGTGAACATCCATCACACCCTTGATATGCGGACGAATTGCTTTGCACGTCTCTGGGCCAAAGGTGATGTTGGGCACGAAATGCCCATCCATCACATCCACATGGATCCAGTCCGCGCCCTGCGCTTCGACGGCCTCGATCTCTGCGCCGAAGTTGGCGAAATCGGAGGCAAGGATGGATGGGGCGATTTTTATGCTGCGGTCAAAGCTCATGTCTGTCTCCGTGGGCTAGGCGGTTTGGCAAGTCTCTCGCCCTCTGTTAGCGCGGTTTGCCTCTCTTGGGAACAGGGCGCAGCACACAATACTTGACCAAATGGTCAAACTTGCAATAGCACAGAAACCATGAGACGCTTTGCGCCTGCCAATATCGGAGTTCCACATGGAAAACCAATCCACCGCTACCGCCAGTTCCGACACCAAGTCTGCTTCGCAACTGCCTCAACTCCATGAACCGCGTAACGCCGGTATGGAGCTTGATATGGATTGGGTTGCCGCCGCACAGGCCAACACATCCGCCATTGAACGCCGCGCAAAAACACTTCCAGGACGGCGCTCGGTCAAGAAGGAGTATCAGGCCGCGTGGCTCCTGAAGGCGATCACCATGATCGACCTCACAACACTTTCGGGCGACGACACATGGGGACGCGTGCGCCGCCTATGTGCCAAAGCTGCCCATCCGGTGCGGCAGGACATTCTCGACGCGCTCGACATGCCGCCAATCACAACAGGCGCAGTTTGTGTTTATCACGATATGGTCGAAACCGCGGTCAAGGCACTTGATGGCACTGGCATTCCCGTTGCCGCTGTTTCCACGGGCTTTCCCGCGGGTCTCTCGCCGCTCCCTCTACGACTTCAGGAAATCCGCGAGAGCGTTCACGCAGGTGCCAAGGAGATTGATATCGTCATTTCTCGCCGCCACGCCCTAACCGGAAACTGGCAGGCAATCTATGACGAGATGCGCGCCATGCGTGAATCCTGTGGTGACGCTCATGTTAAGGCGATTTTGGCCACAGGCGAGCTCGGCACGCTGCGCAACGTCGCAAAAGCAAGCCTTGTGTGTATGATGGCAGGCGCTGATTTCATCAAAACCTCAACGGGGAAAGAGCCGGTGAATGCCACTCTGCCCGTAAGCCTTGTGATGATCCGCGCCATCCGCGCCTATCACGCGCGTACAGGTTTCCGTGTCGGGTACAAACCTGCGGGCGGGATTTCCAAAGCCAAGGATGCCCTCACTTACCTTGCCCTCATCAAAGACGAACTCGGAGACCGCTGGCTCCAGCCAGACCTCTTCCGCTTCGGCGCAAGCTCGCTTTTGGGCGACATCGAACGACAACTCGAACATCAGGTCACCGGCCGCTACTCTGCCGATTACCGCCACGCGATTGGATAGATTATGACCGTAAACGTGAAAGAGGTTTTTGACTCCATGACATATGGCCCCGCGCCCGAAAGCAGCGCCGAGGCCATGGCGTGGATCAAAGAAAAAGACGGGAAATTCGGCCATTTCATCAATGGTGAGTTCACCGCCCCTACCAAAGGCTTCGCCACGCGCAATCCAGCAACAGGCGAAGAGCTCGCGATAATTTCGCAAGCAGGTAAAGCCGAGGTGAACAAAGCCGTTTCTGCTGCCCGCGCGGCCTTCCCGAAATGGTCCAAGACCAAGGGGCATGAGCGCGCCAAGGTACTTTATGCGCTTGCCCGACTTTTACAGAAACACGCGCGCCTCTTTGCTGTTCTGGAAACACTCGACAACGGGAAACCGATCCGCGAAAGCCGCGATATCGACATCCCGCTTGTCGCGAGGCATTTCTATTTCCACGCTGGCATGGCGCAACTCATGGAAAGCGAACTGCCCGATGCAGAGGCAATCGGCGTTTGTGGGCAGGTTATCCCGTGGAACTTCCCGCTTTTAATGCTCGCGTGGAAAATCGCGCCCGCCATCGCAACCGGCAATACCGTTGTGTTGAAACCAGCGGAGTATACCTCGCTCACTGCGCTGCTCTTTGCTGAAATCTGTGTCGAAGCTGGTGTACCGAAGGGCGTTATCAACATCGTAACCGGCGACGGGAAAACGGGCGAAGCCATTGTCACGCATGAGGACGTGGACAAAGTTGCCTTTACCGGCAGCACCTCGGTTGGCCGCAAAATCCGCGAGGCCACCGCAGGACAAGGCAAATCCCTCACGCTCGAACTGGGCGGCAAATCGCCTTACATCGTGTTCGAGGATGCCGATGTCGACAGTGCCATTGAGGGGCTTGTCGATGCGATCTGGTTCAATCAAGGGCAAGTCTGTTGTGCAGGGTCACGCCTCTTGGTGCAGGAAGGTATTGCAGAAGAATTCTATGCCCGCTTGCGCAAACGGATGGCCAGCCTTCGCATCGGCGATCCACTTGATAAATGCATCGACGTAGGTGCAATCGTTGATCCGGTACAGCTGGAAACCATCACCAATCTGGTCAAAACCCATGGCGGTGATGGCGAGGTCTATCACGCTCCTTGCGACATGCCTGTCGAAGGTTGTTTCTATCCACCAACATTGATTACCGACCTGCACAGCGCATCGCCGCTCATGCAGGAGGAAATCTTCGGGCCTGTCCTCTGTGCCACAACGTTCCGCACACCGTCTGAGGCTGTGCAGCTTGCCAATAACACGCGCTATGGATTGGCCGCCACGCTCTGGACGGAGAACATAAACCTCGCACTTGATATCGCGCCAAAACTGGTTGCGGGCGTTGTTTGGGTCAATGCAACCAACCTCTTTGATGCGGCCGCCGGATTTGGCGGACGTCGCGAAAGCGGTATGGGGCGCGAAGGCGGCTGGGAGGGGCTTGCTGCCTATACAAAACCCAAAACCACAGCGAAAAAACTTGCACCAGTCGCTCCGATTGCCGCGCCGAAATCTCCGGTTGTCGATGGGCTTGATCGTACTGCAAAATTCTATATCGGCGGGAAACAAGCGCGCCCCGACGGCGGCTACTCGCAACCTGTCTATGGGCCGAAAGGCCACCTTTTGGGGCACGTCGGCATCGGTAATCGTAAGGATATCCGCAACGCGGTCGAAGCTGCGCACAAAGCCGCTGGCTGGGCCAAGACAACGGGGCACCTGCGTGCGCAGATCCTTTACTACATCGCCGAGAACCTTTCGGCGCGTGCCGTGGAATTTGCCGCGCGGCTCGACGAGATGCAGCCCAAAAGCAAGAAACATAATGGCAAAGCCGAGGTTGAAGCCACGATTTCTCGTTTGTTCACCTATGCGGCATGGGCCGACAAATACGACGGTCAGGCCCACGGGGTTCCGATCCGTGGCGTTGCATTGGCGATGAAAGAACCGGTTGGCGTGATCGGCGCCCTGTGTCCGGATGAGGCGCCGCTTCTTGGCGCGATTTCAGTGATGGCGCCTGCGATCGCAATGGGCAACACCGCAATCCTTTGCGCAAGCCAAGCCTTCCCCCTTGCCGCGACCGATTTCTATCAGGTACTCGAGACATCTGATGTTCCTGCAGGTGTGGTGAATATCGTGACAGGCGACCATGCTGACCTTGGGAAAACGCTGGCCGATCACATGGATGTAGATGCGGTGTGGAGTTTCTCCTCTACGCCCGATTTGACGGCCACCCTGGAGGCGGCATCGGCATCAAACCTCAAGCGCACATGGCTTAACCAAGGCCACGCGCGCGACTGGTTCGGCAAAGATGGCGAAGGCCGCGAGTTCCTTGGGCACGCAACCGAGGTCAAGAATATCTGGGTGCCTTACGGAGAGTAGGCAAGACGGCGAATAATCAGGGTTTGCGGCGTGTCAGCCGCGCCCACCAGCTTCGCGCCTGATCTTTGGCGGCGTCAGCGCGCTGATCCACGGCCTCAATCGTATTGTTGGCATCATCCAGCAAAGGGTCAATCTTGCGCTCCTTGAACTGCACCCAAACCCGCCAGAGCCAAAACACAAACGCCACACAGAGCAATAGAATGATAATGCTCATCCACGGAATGAGCCGCACATCCGGCCCCTCAACCACCTTGAACTTGATGGCATTCGGATAGATCGACAGGAATTCGCTGCGCCAACCATAATGTGTTATCGCAACCCAAACTGGTGCATCGCGGGTCGAAACAAGGTCGGCAGCCTCTGCGTGCATGTTGGAACTGTCGATTTTAAAGTAGGGCGGCCAGCCGAATAACCCAGTATCCTCATTGCGGAAAACCTTGACCTTTCCGCTCTCGAAAACCGTATTGATAAGCCGCAGATCGCGGTTGGCTTGAGGGGAATTTCCGCTATCCGGCTCGGCATAGAAAAACCGGTTCGCCCCTGACAAATCGGTGCGAATGACTTCAGTTCCCGTAATCCGAACGATGTCACGCTTTGGAAGATTGTAACTAAAAAACGCAACAACAAGCGCCGCAAGAAGCACCCAGAAAGTTATTTTTACGTAGCGCATGACGCCCTCAGTTAAAATTTATAAAATACATCACAGCAACATAGAGCAGAAGCGGCACGATATACACAAGCAACAGCAGTTTACGCAGCGGCGACTTCCGATACTCTTTCATGCCCGCTTCAACATAGGCATCGCGATCGCCGGATTGCACCTCTTGGTCAAATTCTTTTTCCAGTTCTTCGCGGCGAAGCGAGAATACATACCAACGCATAATGAAGTAGATCACCGTCAGGACAGCAAAACCAAGAAGCGACGCCCTTAGAAATGAAAACAGCATTTTAATATCGCCTTTCTAGCAAGCCGCTAGGCTAAAATCGCGCGCAAAAGGGGATGCCGCGCGTCCAAGAGCCCGTCGATCACATCGAAATGGTGCTTGCCCTCCTCAATTTCGCAAACCGTGTCAGGCCAAGCCTCCGAAAGCCAACGCGCCTGATCAAGAAACGCCGGGCGCTCTTCCGCGCCAACCCACACAGTCACGGGGGCAGGATGAGATTTATTGCGCAGTATTGGGCTTTCACTTGCGGCCTCTGCTTCTGTCAGGTGTAGGTCATCATTCAGGTCCGCTTTCATCAGCGGCCTTAAATCCGACAATGGCGATATGGGCACAACATTTGTAATCCGCTTGGCCACCTCTTCGCTCACACCATCATCGCACAACATCCGCGCCACAAGGTGGCCGCCCGCAGAATGACCCGCCAGAACAATCGGGCCATCAATCATCGTAGCTGCCTTCTCGATCGCAACTTTAATGTTCGCAGTGATGTCGGAAATCGTGACCTCTGGTGCCAAAGGATAGCCAGGCATCGCAACGGCCCAGCCCTCGGCCAATGCGCCCCTTGCAAAATGTGACCATGTGGAGCGGTCAAACGCCCGCCAATACCCACCATGCACAAAGACAAACAGCCCCTTCGCCTCTCCTTCCGGCCAGAATAGATCAAGCTGCGCGCGCGGATGATCACCATAGCGAACACCAATTTCAGCGCGCCCTGCTTTGCTCAACTCCTCGCGAAATGTCGCTGCCTGCGCCTCCCATTTGGGCGGATAAGACGCGGCATTCTCAATATATTTCGCGTTGGCATAGGCGTCGCTTGTGTCCATGAAAGGCTCCCGTTTTCTAGCGATCTAACTCTGCGTGTGGGCGCGGCGGGATGCAAGCAATTCCGCGCGCGATACGCTCTGTAGATTTTTTTCACGCGATACCAAGGATTGACCCACGGCGCGCGTCATACTTTATGTGATGTTGATGGAAACCGATGACGAAACACTTGCGCTCGCCGCTGCGAACGGAGACGGCGAGGCATTTGGCTTGCTGCTTCGACGGCACTACGACAGGCTTTTTGGTCTGTGCTGCCGCCTTGCCGGCAACACAACCGAAGCCGAAGACCTGACGCAGGACATTTGCGCGGCGCTTCCCGCCAAGCTCGCGAACTTCCGAGGCGACGCAAAGTTCACAACTTGGCTCTATCGTGTGGCCATCAACGCATCACATGATCGACGCCGGCGCCGCGCCACCCATGCCCGCGCCGCGAACAACTGGGGCGATTGGGAACTGAACCGCGTGGCAGAAAACGAAGAAGCCGCACAACAATCAGATTGGCTCGCAACGGCGATCTCCAAATTGCCAGTAGAGCTTCGTGATACAGTGATCCTTATCCTCGGCGAAGAACTGACACAGGCGCAGGCTGGCGAAATTCTATCCGTTTCCGAAGGCACAATCGCGTGGCGGATGTCTGAAGTGAAGAAACACCTGCGCGCATACCACCAAAAGGAGGGCTATCCATGAGCGATGATCTCAAGGCCCTAAAGGCACTCTTGCAAGACACACCCGCCCCTGACGCGGAGAAAAAGCACGAGAATATAGCGCTGGCGGAAAAAAACTTTGCCGATCTCCAAGGATCGCGCGATGGCGTGCGTCCTACTTCTGAGACCAAGCCCAAGAGGGGCTGGTTAAACACAGGAGTAAGAGCATTGCTGAATTCCCTCACCACACGCGGCGCGTTGGCCGCAACCACATCTGTAGCAACCCTCGGACTGGTGGTTTTCGTACTGTTGCCCCAAGGCGGCTCGGACGGTTTCTTACCCAAAAAAGCGAAGGCCCCCGCAGATGTTTCCACCGCAATCGCAACCGAAGAAATGGCGGCCGAGAGCGAGCCAACTTTGCAGTACCTCAAAGCGCCAAAAGAAGGGCAGCTTGAAATTCTCGAGCAAGTTCAACCCGCGCCACGGGCCTCGGTCGCTGCTGACCGCATGATGGCAACCGGCGGCGCAAATGGTCAAATTCGCCCTATCCATCCGATTGCGAACTTCGAAGACCACAACATTTCGCGCCCGATGCCGGAATTTGACGCTGACGACGAAACATACGCGAACGAAGCGCCAAACCCGCTCAAGGTGACACGCGAAGAGCCAGTTTCAACGTTTTCGATCGATGTTGATACAGCGTCTTATTCGATTATCCGTTCCTCGCTCACCAACGGCTATCTCCCTGATCCAGAGGCGGTGCGTATAGAGGAAATGATCAACTATTTCCCCTATGACTACCCAGCACCCGCTGGCGACATGCCGTTTCAGCAAACAGTTACAATGATCGAAACGCCGTGGAACCCAGATACGAGCCTTGTGCATATCGGAATCCAAGGCGAAATGCCTGTGGTCGAAAACCGCCCACCACTCAACCTTGTTTTCCTTGTGGACACCTCTGGCTCAATGAACCAGCCGGATAAACTCCCACTCTTGAAACAGAGCTTCCGCCTCATGCTCGGTCAATTGCGGCCAGAAGATCAGGTTGCAATCGTTGCCTATGCGGGAAGCGCGGGCGAAGTTCTTGCGCCAACCGCTGCAAGTGAGTCTTCCAAAATTCTCGCCGCGCTAGACCAACTTGAATCTGCTGGCGGCACCGCCGGTGAGGCTGGTTTGGAACAGGCCTATGCAATTGCCGAGACAATGCAAAAAGATGGCGAAGTTTCGCGGGTCTTGCTGGCCACTGATGGGGATTTCAACGTGGGCATCAGCGATCCAGATGCACTTGAAAGCTTCATCAAAACAAAACGCGACTCTGGCACTTACCTGTCGGTACTTGGCTTCGGGCGCGGCAATCTGAATGATGCCACGATGCAAGCCCTCGCCCAACATGGCAACGGACAGGCCGCTTACATCGACACACTCGCAGAAGCACAGAAATCGCTCGTCGATCAACTTACTGGCGCGCTTTACCCTATTGCGAATGATGTGAAAATTCAGGTGGAATTCAACCCCGCAACAGTCGCGGAATACCGCCTGATCGGATATGAGACCCGCATCCTCAACCGCGAAGATTTCAACAACGACAAAGTAGATGCCGGAGACATCGGCGCAGGCCATTCTGTGACCGCGATCTATGAAATCACACCTGTTGGCTCACCCGCGGTAAAGGTTGATACGCTTCGGTATAGCGACGAAAGCGCCGCCGAATTCGCGCCGAGCGATGAAATGGGTTTCCTCAAATTGCGCTTCAAACTCCCTGGCGAGACGACAAGCGAATTGCTGGAAACTCCGATCAACCGCAACGAGGTTAACGGAAATGATGACGTCCGTTTCTCCGCCGCGATCGCAGGTTTCGGCCAGCTTCTTCGCGATGATACCTATCTTGGTGATTGGGGCTGGGACGAGGCGATTGCGCTGGCCAATGGCGCCAAGGGTCAGGACGAGTTTGGCTACCGCGCCGAAGCCGTAACCCTCATGCGTCTCGCCAAATCTCTGCAAGGCAAATAACAAAATACCCGCCGGAGGCACTTGGCTTCCGGCGGGCTTTCACATCAACTCTGGCTTTCACACGTCCGAGACAGACGGCGGCGGCCTTACTCGTTACAAGTTCTCAAACGCCGCAGCGTATTAGTTCACCGGTTTTGCTTCGATCTTGGGTGACTCTTTCACACCAGAACTCGCAATTTCAATGCGACGCGGTTTAAGCGCTTCAGGGACTTCACGCTTCAGGTCGATCGACAGCATACCGTTCTCATGGTTGGCCGCAGTGACATGCACATGCTCTGCCAATTGGAAACGCCGCTCAAATGCGCGGGTTGCGATACCACGGTGCAGGTATTTCACTTCGGAATCATCGGCTTCTTTCTTGGCTGTCACGACAAGCTCGTTGGCACGAAGCTCTACAGTCAGCTCCTCCGATGAAAATCCTGCAACAGCGATCGACACACGCCACGCGTCATCAGCGGTTTTCTCGATATTGTATGGGGGGTAGCTTTGGCGCGTCTGGTCTGTTGTGCTGACGCGATCCATAAGATCAGCGATTTGGTCAAAGCCAACAGTTGCGCGATAAAGCGGTGTAAGGTCAAAGTTTCTCATGGTCATTCTCCTATTGAGCAACAACGTTAAGGCCTTCCCTCATGGGACAGGCGGTTACAGAGCCCGACTTCGGCACTCCGGTACACTCAATTTGGGAAATGGATTTCTGCGTTTCAAGGGGGTGTAAACGCAGTTTTTCGACTAGGGCCGCACAAATTTCGCGCCAGTTGATTGCTTGAAGCCCTCGCGAACCCCATTGCGCATGATCGGCGCGCCGCGTTTAAAAACACTTGGCGCAGCGGCCATCTCTTCCATCAGCACATCAAGCGGTTTTTCGAGCGATGTCCCAAGCGCAACCTGACGCCCGCCCGCTTCCGCGCGCGCAGACACGACCGAAACAATTTCCGGCACACCGTTCACATAGCTAAAGATTGGCGCGCCGGACGCTCCGAAATCAACGTCACAGGACAAAACAAGCGTTTCAAGCCGCAATGCAAGCACATGGCATTCCCGCTGAAGGCTTGGGCTGTCGGCACGGTCATGCGCATAAGAAACCACATCAACCGCCGCACCCTTCTTTGGGTGAACCGAAGTGGTAAACGGCACGATATTCTGATTTCGGATCGGCTGCGAAAGCCGAAGCAGCGCCACATCATTCCGCACGCGGATGGCTGGGTTCTTGGAAACATATTTGTAATCCGGGTGCTTCACCGCATGTGCAACCCAACGATACGCAGACGCCCGACCATTGCGCCACCCCGCGAGGAACTCGATGGTGCGCGGATCAATCGGCTGGCGGGTCACCTTATCAAACAGGCAATGCGCTGCCGTAAGAACAAGGTCTGGCGCAATCAGCGTTCCGGTACACATAGCCGTTTTGTTGATGTTGAGCCGCCCAACGGCTTCCCAACCACGCCCGTCATCACCAGTTTGAAGGCTCACAAGTTCATTGGCCTGCGCAGGCGCAAACCCGAATACCAAGAACAAAATCACCAACAACCGACGCATTTGACCTCCAATTAATAGTGGTCTAGTGGCGAGTTAAGGCAGGAATATGACCAAGCCTACCTCAATGATGGCGGTTTTGGTCCTTCGCTCAAAGATGGGGGTTTTGGCCCGCCTGTGGCCCAATCCAGCAACTCCACCGTATGAACAATCGGCGCACCTGCCGCATCACCGATTTGCATCATACAACCGATGTTCCCTGCGGCAATAACGTCAGGCTTTTTCGCCGCGAGTGTTGCCACTTTCCGCTTCTTGAGTTCGCCGGAAATTTCAGGCTGCATCAGGTTGTAAGTCCCAGCAGAGCCGCAACACAGGTGTGGATCAGCAGGCTCGACAACTTCATACCCCGCATTTTTCAACAGGGTTTTCGGGTGTGTCTTAACTTGCTGACCGTGTTGAAGCGAACAGGCCGAATGATAGGCAACGCGTAATCCCTGTTCTTGTTGTTGGGGAAGGTCGAGCGTCATCAACAGCTCACTCACGTCCATCGCCAATTCCGAGACCTTCGCCGCATCTGTTGCAAGCGGATCGTTGCGGAACATATGGCCGTAATCTTTGACCGTTGTGCCACAGCCAGAGGTATTGATCACAACCGCATCGAGCCCCTCACCATTTACCTCGGCCATCCAAGCGCGGATGTTATTGGCTGCTGCCGCGTGGCTCTTGTCTTCTTGCCCCATATGGTGCGTGAGCGCGCCACAGCATCCCATACCTTTGGCAATCACAACATCACAGCCTAACCGCCGCAGAAGTCGGATTGTTGCATCGTTGATATCCGTGTTCAGCGCCTTTTGCGCACAGCCCGTCATCAGCGCCACACGTTTTTTGCGCACGCCAATCGCCGGAAAGACCTGTTCATCATCATTGCGCGAAACAGGGGGAATCTTCTTGGGCGCCATCTTTAGCATCGCCTTGAGCCGCGCATCGGGCATTAAGAACGCGAAAGGTCGTCCGATTTTGGCTCCTAGCAACGCCAACCGGAACCGCGTTGGATAGGGCAATATCTGTGCCAACATCCACCGCAAGGCGCGATCCATGAATGGGCGCTTGTAGGTTTGTTCAATATAGGCGCGCGCTTGATCGACAAGGTGCATATAATGCACGCCCGAGGGACAGGTCGTCATGCAGGCAAGGCAACTTAAGCAGCGATCAATATGCTTCACCGTCTTCGCATCCGCTGGTCGACCGCTTTCGAGCATATCCTTGATAAGATAAATTCGCCCGCGCGGAGAATCCAACTCATCGCCCAACACCTGATAGGTCGGGCAAGTGGCGGTACAAAACCCGCAATGGACGCAGGCCCGCAAAATCTCGTTGGCCCGTTCAATCGCGGGGTCTTTAAGTTGTTCGGGGCTGAAATTCGTTTGCATAGATTACCCCATCAGGCCTGTGTTAAATATCTGTTTCGGGTCAAACCGGTCCCGCAGGCCTTGCGCCATACGGGTAAGAATTTCGTTTTGCGGCTCAAAAACAGAGAGCGCGTCGCGCGTTTTGGCACTCGCACGCACAAGAGTCGCGTGCCCGTCATACGGAGAAAGCCGCGCGCGCAAGTCTGTTCCTTCTGGCAGCTGCACCCAAAGTAGCCCTCCGCCCCAATCCAGCAACGCCTCGCCGCCAGCCTCCTTAGCCAGCCGCGGCGCATCACTTGGCTTACACGACACCCTCCAGACATCGCCCTGACTGCCGTGAAATGCCTCTACATTTCGGACCCAGTTCCAACCGGCCTTTGTGCGCGCGGGGTCGTCTTCAATCTGACTTTCACCGAACTCCGCAAGAAGCTTTTGCAACGCCTTTGCGCGATAGGCCACGGACTCGGCAAATCCCTCCACGCGCAGCATCGTTACCGGATGTCCGTCCAGCCCCGAAGGCGTATGCGCCGCACCGCTTACCTCGTAAGGCGAGCCAAGCGCGCGCGACATGGCCGCAACCGCGTCTGCAACAGATAAGCCGTTGATAAGAAGAACAGCGCGCGCCTCCACTTCGGGCAGAACCTTGAGCGAAACTTCAGTCAAAACACCGAGCGTTCCGAAACTTCCCGCCATCAGCTTCACGAGATCATAGCCCGTGACATTCTTCATCACGCGACCACCGTTTTTGATGACCTTCCCGCCGCCATCAACAAAGCGCACGCCAAGCAAATGATCACGGCACGCCCCAACCGCAACGCGGCGCGGACCAGAAACGTTAGCCGCGACAATCCCGCCTATCGTCGGCTCCCCTGTCGTACCCATCAATCCGCGATGGTCCATCGGTTCGAACGCAAGTCGTTGTTTTTTCTCGGCCAAAAGCGCCTCAATCTCGGCAACAGAGGTTCCGGCTCGCGCCACAAGTGTAAGCGCGCCAGGTTCATAAAGCGTGACACCGCTCAAGCCAGAGGTCGACAATTGCTGCCCTGTTAGCCCCGATGTAATCCCACGCGTTCCGCCGCCCGTGACGCACAACGGCGTTTCCGCACTTGCAATAACTTCGGCCAGCGCAGCTTCGCTCTCTGGTTTTAAAATATCGGTCATTCTTGAATGTATCCTTGAATAATCAAGCAGAGCGGCGCGATTGCGTTACGTCGAGAGGGAAGACTTTGGCCGCATTCAGCAGCCACTTCGGGTCAAACACATCCTTCACCAGAAGCTGCGCCTCAAGATCATCGGCAGTATATTGGCTCGTCATCAAATCACGCTTTTCAACGCCAACGCCGTGCTCACCCGTCAAACAGCCACCAACCTCAACGCATAAGCGCAAGATGTCTGCCCCTAATGCTTCGCATTTTTCAAGGTCGCCATCCTTGTTTGCGTTGAACAGGATCAGCGGGTGCATATTGCCGTCGCCTGCGTGAAACACATTGGCAACCTCAAGCCCGTAGCCTTGGGAAAGCTCGCGAATACGGCCCAACACAAGCGGCAATTCCGACACAGGGATTGTCCCGTCTAGGCACATGTAGTCGTTGATCTGCCCCATCGCGCCGAACGCCGATTTCCGCCCAAGCCAGATCGCAGCGCTTTCTTCGGCAGAGCCGCTCTCACGGAATTCTACCGGATTATGCGCCGAGGCAATGTCTTTGATTAGGCCAAGCTGATGATCAATTTCGGCGTCGCTCCCCTCAACCTCGACAATCAGAAGCGCCTCGCAATCAGGATAGCCCGCTTTTGCGAATTTCTCGACAGCGCGGATACAAGGGCGGTCCATGAACTCAATCGCAACGGGCAAGATACCCGTCTGAATAATGTCACTCACACAAGCACCAGCGACTTCGTTGCTGTCAAAACCAATCAACACGGGGCGCGCACCCTCGGGCTTGTGCAAAATCCGCAATGTTGCCTCTGTGACCACGCCAAGCTGCCCCTCGCTACCACAGATCAGGCCGAGGAGATCAAGACCCGCCGCATCCATATGCGCGCCACCGATCTCAACGATTTCGCCCTCCATGGTCACGAGCTTCACCCCCAAAAGATTATTCGTCGTGACGCCGTATTTGAGGCAATGCGCGCCACCCGAATTCATCGCGATATTACCCGCAATGGCGCAGGCAAGCTGGCTGCTCGGGTCAGGGGCAAAGAAAAATCCGTTCTCCTCCACGGCGCCAGAAACACTCAGGTTCGTGCGACCCGTTTGAACGCGGATGAAGCGGTTGTCGTAATCAGTTTCAAGCACCTCGTTCATGCGTGCCACGCCAAGGATCACGCAGTCGGCCGTTGGAAGCGCTCCGCCTGCAAGCGAAGTTCCGGCACCCCGCGGCACAACAGGCACATTGTTTTCCGAGCAAATCCTAAGGACTGCCGCCACCTCTTCGGTGCAAGTGGGCAGCGCTACGCACATAGGAGGGCACTTATATGCCGTCAGCGCATCGCATTCATAGGCACGCGTTTCGTTCTCGTCATGAATGACTGCACCTTCTGGCAGCGCCTCGGCAAGGAGTGCCACGATGCGGGATTTTCGCCCTAGGACGTCCTGATTTGGCTGGGGCATTTGCATGGAATCTGGCTCCTCCGCTGGATTGGTAAGAAAATATAACCAATTTTTCAGACTAGCAAGCCACAATCCCCGCCGTTATGCTCGCTCTCATGGAACTACTTGTCAGACTTGAATATTTTGACCTTCTAGACGCCTTTGCGGTGTTGTTTTTTCTCGTTAGCTGGGTCGCAATCGGCTGGCATATCGAGAATCCGCCGCGCTCGAAGCCCTCTGTATCCAGCCTCATGGCGAATTACCGTCGCGAATGGATGGTGCAATACGTCACGCGGCAGCCCCGCATTTTCGACGCAACAATCCTTTCCACACTTCGTCTTGGGACAACCTTCTTTGCGTCTGCCTGTATGATCGGGATCGGCGGTGGGCTCGCACTCATTGGCAATCAGGAACAATTGCGCGGCCTTGCGCAGGACCTGTCGCTTGAAAGTGCGCCAGCGCTTGTTTGGGAGGTGAAGATCCTGTTGATTTTGCTGTTGCTGGCCAGTGGGTTTCTCAAATTCGTCTGGTCGCACCGTTTGTTCGGCTACGCAGCCGTTGTGATGGCTGCTGCGCCAAATGACGAGGATAACCCGCTTGCATTGCATCGCGCCCAACAATCCGCAGAGATTAACATTACCGCCGCACGCAGCTATAATCGCGGTTTGCGGAGCGTATATTTCGCGCTTGCGGCCCTTGGATGGATGCTCGGTGCGATACCGCTCATTGCGGCAACTGTATTTACCAGCCTTGTCCTTTGGCGGCGCGAATTTGCTTCTCATTCGCGTGTTGTTCTGTTGGACAAGGAGGTTCGGAAATGAAGCGCTTACTTGGACTTTTGCTTGCAACGCTGGCTTCCCCCGTGATGGCCGATCCAATCGAGATCACCGAGGTCGTTGCCCAAAAAGGTACAAACGGCTGGCGTTTTGACGTGACTATCCTACATCCAGATACAGGCTGGGATCATTACGTTGATGGCTGGGTTGTTCGGACCGAAGATGGCACAGAGCTTGGCGCCCGCCCGCTGGCCCATCCGCATGAAACCGAACAGCCCTTTACCCGCTCGGTCTCTGGTGTCGTCATTCCCGAGGATATCGAAACGGTTTATATTTTTGCCAACTGCTCGCAGGATGGAGAGACAAGCCCGCCATTTGCCGTGAAGCTTAGCCCGTAATTAACGCCGCCCTTCGCGCAACCAGCCCCATAGGGTGAGTGCGGAGGCAAGCAACAACACAAGCCACGCGGGCGCAAACGGGTGAACTGTAATATCTGTGGTCAAGAAAGCCTCGCGCTGCCAAAAGCCCGCCCAGTTCGTCCCTGCTGCAGGTCTTCCCTCTCGAACGAACCTGAAATCCGGCACACCCTCTTCTGCTCGGAAACTGCCGCCGCGATTTTGCGATGAGAGCGGCTCGAGCGCTTCGGCGGACGCCACGGTCTCGATGAATTCGCGTGGCGCTGTAGGCCCTAGGGCGACAACGGCGGAATGCTCGCCTTGGGTCAGGCGATAAAGGCCCAACTCATCGCTTGAATACCGCGCCTCGAACCGCCCTGGTCGGGCTTGAGAAAGGGAAAGCGCAATTTCCTCTCCACTCGGCGTTGTTAGAGTTACTGGCGGGAGAGTTTCAGCCGCGTCTGGCTCAAGCGTGCGGCGCGTGATTGTCATCTCTTGGCCGATTGCTGTGGCCCAAAGCCCCTCCTCCTCAAGCTCTGGCTCTTTCATCATCCAATGGGCAAGGCGGCGCAGCAATTCCAACTGCGGTCCACCCCCGTCAAAGCCACGATGCCAGAGCCACGCGTGATCGCTTGCAAGGAGCGCAATGCGCCCCTCGCCTACCCGATCAAGCATCAGAAGCGGCGCGTCATTTGCGCCCGTAAGGATCGTTTGCCCACCAAATGGAGCGACCTCAACCATACGAAGCCAGCGTCCCCAATCAGGCGTTTCGCCAGCTTGAAGCCCTTCGGTGACGGGGTGCATCTGCCCGAGTTCACTCACGCGCGGCAGGAACTCTTCCTCGATCAAGCGGGACGTCGGCGCTCCGGGAAGGACTTCTGACAGCGACGAGTAAAACAGGCTGTCCACAGACGCAAAATCAGGTCCAGCCGCCACAAGAACCGCACCACCGCGCAAGGCATAATCGCGCACGTTATCAAGATAAACAGACGGCAAAATACCCCGCCGCTTGTAGCGATCAAAAATGATGAGATCGAAATCATCGATCTTTTCAAGGAACAATTCCCGCGTTGGGAACGCGATCAGAGAAAGCTCGCTTACGGGAACGCCGTCTTGCTTATTTGGGGGGCGCAGGATGGTGAAATGGACAAGGTCCACCGAGCTGTCAGATTTCAAAAGGTTGCGCCATGTGCGTTCGCCCGGATGCGGTTCACCAGAAACAAGCAACACACGGAGCCGATCACGCACGCCGTTAATCTGAAGGACGGCGCTGTTGTTTCGGTCTGTTAACTCACCCTCGGCGGTGGGCACTTCGAACTGCACTACGTTCATCCCCGCGTGATTCAAAACCAGGGGTACCTCAAGCTCCTCGCCCACAGGCACCTGATAACTTTCGGGCGCGCCACCGTCGATTGACACGATGAGCTCCGCCATATCACCGACAGCGGCAGGAATGTTGCCTTGATCCTCGACCTTGAGCGTGAGCAAAACAGGCTCGCCAATGATCCCGAAGGCCGGAGCATTGGACACAGAAAAGCGGCGGTCCCAATCCTCTTCACGGCCGGTTAAGACAGTTTGAAATGGCGCGGGCAAAGCGAATGTCGCCAACGCTTCTTCTGTCGGAATATCATGGGCGCGGCCATCAGTGATGGCGATGATCCCCGCGATACGCGATTGAGGCAGTTCCGCGAGCGCAGCCACGAGTGCCGAGAAAATCGGCGTACCGCCATCTTGCTCGGCCTCCTCAAAGGTTACGACCTTAACTTCGGTGTTAGGCAAAGCCGCAGCCTTTGCACGAACCTCTGCAAACGCAGCCGCGGTTTGATCCGGTCGATCAGAGATACGTTGGCTCGCCGAGTTATCAACGAGCACGAGCAACAGATCAGAAAGCGCCTCTCGGTTTTCGCGCTGGATCGACGGGTTCAGAACCGCCACAAGCAGTATTGCAGCCACCAATCCGCGCAGCCACCACCCCGAAAGCCCACGCAGCGCGGCGATCACGAGTACAACCCCAGCAAAAACGGCAAGCACACCAACAAGCCAAACCGGTAAAAGCGGATCAAACAGGATCTGTTCGCGCATCACTGACCCAGCCTTTCCAGCAGGTCGGGCACATGCACCTGATCGCTTTTGTAGTTACCCGTCAGCACATGCATCATCAGGTTCACACCAAACCGAAATGCCAGTTCGCGCTGCCGTTCGCCGCCACGCCCTCTACCAACGGTAAACATACGGTTGCCGTTTTCCGTCATGGCCCAAGCTGCGGCCCAATCATTTCCGCCAATCACAACAGGTGTCACACCATCGTTGAGATTGCGGAAGGGCATCCCCTCGGCGCGTTCGGCATCGGCGGGGGCGGCCTCGACCCAGACATCCGGCCCGTAGTAGCGACCGGGAAGGTCACTCAATAGATAGAATGTCCGGCGCAACACGTGATCATCAGGAACAGGCTCAAGCGGTGGAATATCAAGCTGCCGCGCCAGTTGCTGCAGCTTTCGCGCATTTTCTGATGTACCGCGATACGACACGCGATCCGCGTCCCGCGTATCAAAAAGGATAAGCCCGCCTTTCTGCATATAGCGGTTCAATTTGGCGTAGGCTGCGGGCGTGGGGAGCGGTTGTTCCGGCGTGATCGGCCAATAAATCATCGGATAGAACGCAAGCTCATCCTCCTCCAGATCAATCGCAATCGGCTCCGCTGGCTCAATAGATGTCCGCAGGTTCAGCACAAGACCAAGCCCGTACAGCCCCGCATAGGACACTTCATCAACTGCTGTGTCACCTGTTTCCACATAGGCCATCACAACCTCTCGGGTCGCGGCATAGGCCTTGGGGTCAAGGGGGGGCAACTCTTCCTGCGCTCGCGCATCTTCTGCGGCAAACAGCATAACCGCTGCGGCAGCGAAAGCGCCATGCACCACCTCACGGCGAAGCTTGCCGGAAAGCATCAGCGCTGCCAGCGCATCCGCCAAAAGCGCGACAAGCGCCGCCGCAAGAAGTATGCCCTTCAACGGCTGCGGGCGTTCAACTGCAACGCCATCAACGGGAATTCGCGTGGGCCAATCCATCGGCAAGAGCTGCTCTGTATCAACACCGACATTGCGGGCGATCTGGCGGTCTTCGCTGGTATAAACGCCAGGCGGTACTTCCGCACTCAGCGGCGCCTCTGCCAATTGTTCACCTTTGACGCCAGCAAGTTCCGCAGAGGGCAAGCCGATTTGGCCGAACCCATCAAGAACCTGCTTCGGGGTCCAGACCGTACCTTCCAGTTTCTGCTCCTCAATCGGCATCCCCTGACTGGAAATCGCCAGCCTTTCCATCATCTGAACAAACAATCCCGAGAGCGGCAAAGTCGACCAACGCGCGCTCGCGGTGACGTGGAACAAGACGACGTGACCGTTGCCAAGCTCTTTGCGCGTAACCAGTGGCGTGCCATCCTTGAGCGATGCGAGAACACGGGCAGAAAGCGTCGGGTCTGGCTCTGCGATCACCTGCGCGGTTATGGCAACATCATCAGGCACTTCTAGCCCGAAAAAGGGCGACTCGGCAGCAAAGGGCGCAAGTTCACGCGGTTGCCCCCAACTCATCGCGCCCCCAACTGTCCGCCCTCCTGCACGCAAGCGAACGGGCATCAGCGGGTCTTCTTCTGCGCGGCTCAGGTCACTTGCCGCAAGGCGTGGCCCCGCAAACCGAACAAGCAAACCGCCCTTTTCAACCCACTCAATCAACGCGGCATTGTCTTCATCCGCAAGTCGGGCAATATCCGCAAAAATGACGACATCCGGATTGGCCAGAAGTGTTTCGGCAACTGCGCCATCAATCAGATCAGTGGACGGCACCAAAGCTTGGCGCAAGTAATGCAGCGGATCGAGAACCGCGAGCGCCTCCTGTTCGGATTGCGCAGAGAAAAGAGCGACCTCGCGCCGCTTCAGCGCATCATCCGAAAGCCAGACCGCACCAGCGTGGTTTTGCCCAGTTAGCGTTAGACGGGTTATGCGATTGCGAATTTCGGGGGGGAGCTCAAGCACAACCTCGGTTTCCATAGAACCGCCATCAAATTCCACAGGTGTTTGCAAAAGAACGCGCTCAACGCCGCTCGGGTCCGGCCCGATCACGGCAACGGAGAGCCCCTCCGCAGAAACGGCAACATCCCTCAAAACAGGAACAGTAATAGCACGATCTTGGAATTCTGCGGGGCCAAGCGCGAATATTGGCGCGCCAGTTTCATAAACGCGCACGGGGCCAAGCTCCTCCAGCGCGGCCAATACCTCCTCACGCCCTTGCCAGTTCCGCCCGTCCGACATCCAGAACACATCTAGCTCGTTGCCTTCGATCCCCTCGATCCGTTGGAGAACCTGATCGACACCAACCTCATAGGGGTGTGGAACAAGCGACGGCACAGCCGCAAGCCAATGCTCCGCTGTGTTGAATTGCGGCGCTTCGGTGGTCCCATCCGTTAATTGAAGAACAGCAACACGCCGCCCAGCGCGGCTTGCGGCCTCAAGTTCGGCTTCTAGTGTCGTGCGCGTGCGGCTCCAACCAGCCGCGCTCGCCCATGTGGAGTCCATCACAACCAGCAAATCACCGCGCCCTTCCGCTGGCGGCGTCTGGGGATCAAGGACGGGGCCGGCGAAACCAACAATAACCGCCGCCAACGCAAATATTCGCAGCGCAAGCAGCCACCATGGCGTTCTGTCGGATTGGGCTTCGTCGTCCTTTAAGCCCAGCAACAAACCGACCGCCGGGAAGCGTTGCAAAACAGGAGCAGGCGGCACCGCGCGCAAGAGCCAGATCAACAACGGCAGCGCCAGTAAACCCAACAAAAGCCAAGGGTAGGCAAAGCTGATGGGAAGCAGACCAGCCATCAACTCCCCCTTTCAAGCGCTTGGTAGATCCACATTAGCGCCGAAGCCGCAGAGGTATCGGTAAGGTGGGTTTCGAAAAGCCAGCCGGCTCGTTTCGCCAAATCCTTAAGGTCGAACTGTCGCTCTTTCAAACGGTCAGAATACTGGGATTTCAGCGCATTTGCTTTTTGCGTTTCGAACCGAATAGAGCCTCCGATGCTCTGGAATACCGTTCGGCCTTCAAAGGGAAACTCGACCTCCATAGGATCAAGAACCTGAACCATCGCGCCGCGCAATCCTCGCGCCATTGCGCGTTCGATCACCAGCTCGAGCGAGGCAAGATCGCCTAGGAAATCTGAAACAAGGACAAGCTGCGAATTGGATTGTAACTCCGGCGCATCGGGCGCGCCGTATTCCGCTTCTGACCCCATAACAAACAGTGTTTCCGCCATACGAAGAAGCGCGGCTTTATTTGCGCTTGGCGGGTTAGCATCACCCAGCAGGCCAACACGTTCGCCGCCGCGCTGAAGCAAGATCGCCGTCGCCATAACAAGCAGTCGCGCACGACGCGCCTTTGTAGTGAGGTCTTTGGAACTGGCGAAATTCATGCTTTGCGAGGGGTCTGCCCAAAAGCGCACCGATTGCATCGCTTGCCATTCGCGTTGGCGAACGAAATGGATGTCGGACCGCGCCGAACGCCGCCAATCAATCAGTCGCACCGGATCGCCCGGCATTGCAGGCCGGTATTGCCAAAATTCATCGCCTGCGCCGCTACGGCGGCGGCCATGCTCGCCCATCTGGATCGTCGCCGCCAGATGCTCTGCCTCGGCCAGTAAGCCGGGGAGCGGGGCGGCGAGCTCTTCGGCCCGCTGCCTGAATCTGAGCGGCTCGGAACTCATGCCGCGCGCGTCTGCGCACCTATCACGTCTGCAGCCTTCCCGATCACTTCTTCAAGCGTCACGCCCTGCGCCCGCGCGCCAAAGCCAAGCGCCATGCGGTGTTGCAACACGGGCTCAGCCATGCGCAATACATCCTCCGCCGTCGGGGCAAGACGCCCTTCAAGCAAGGCCTGCGCTCGAACAACCATCATCAACGCCTGTGCCGCGCGCGGACCAGGCCCCCACGCAACTGCGTCCCGCACAAACTCCGGCGCGGTT
Source organism: Halocynthiibacter sp. C4 (assembly GCF_028823805.1). Classification (NCBI taxonomy): domain Bacteria; kingdom Pseudomonadati; phylum Pseudomonadota; class Alphaproteobacteria; order Rhodobacterales; family Paracoccaceae; genus Halocynthiibacter; species Halocynthiibacter sp. C4. Next base: position 975,368 of record NZ_JAPEIE010000002.1, read on the forward strand.
TCATCCTCAGGACGACAGGAGCGCACGAGGCTAAGGATCAATTCAACCACAGACTCGCCTACAGGCATCCGACGCAGCAAGGTTTGCGCCGCAACAAGATCGGCAGCCGTAAACACTTGTTCTACCTGCCCATCCTCAATGCCCGTCGTGGCAAGGACGATCTCTCGCTCTGTGTCGCGGTCTGGATAATTAACGTTGATTTGAACAAGGAAGCGATCAAGCTGCGCTTCGGGGAGCGTATATGTCCCCTCCTGCTCGATCGGGTTCTGCGTTGCCAGAACGTGGAAGGGCGCATCAAGTGCGCGCTCCTGCCCTGCGATTGTAACCTGCTTTTCCTGCATCGCCTGAAGCAATGCGGATTGAGTGCGCGGGCTGGCGCGGTTGATCTCGTCAGCCATAAGAAGCTGACAGAAAATCGGCCCCGGTACGAATTTGAACGCACGTTCTCCGGCGGCATTGGTATCCAGTATTTCAGAACCGAGAATATCCGCGGGCATCAAGTCTGGCGTGAACTGAATTCGATTACCCGTGAGGCCCATGATCGTCGAAAGCGACTCGACAAGGCGCGTCTTCCCAAGCCCCGGTAAGCCAACCAAAAGCGCGTGCCCCCCACAGAGCAGAGCAGCAAGCGCCAGATCAACCACCCGCTCCTGCCCGATGAATCGCTGTGTCAGGCTCGCTTTTGCCTTCGCAAGCTGCGCAGAGAGGGCTTCGATTTCGGCAACAAGATTCTCGGTATCGGACATGGAATGACTCCGGCTTAAACTATATACTGCATTAAAGGCCAAAAACGCGGTGGTGTACAAATGACAAAAGCAAAACCAGATGAAAAGATTGTGAAATCTGCGTCATCGGACGCGCCTAAAGCCACTGCTGCGTCGCTTGAAACGGCTGCGCGCGCCGCAACGAAAAAGGGGCCCGCGCCAGTTCATCTCTGGAATCCACCGTTTTGTGGCGACCTCGATATGAGGATCGCGAGGGATGGAACATGGTTCTACCTCGGGACCCCAATTGGCCGCGCGGGACTTGTGCGGCTATTTTCCTCGATCATCCGCAAAGATGGGGATGATTACTTCCTTGTGACCCCCGTTGAGAAGGTCGGGATTCAAGTTGATGACGCGCCCTTCGTGGCGATTGATTTCAACGCCGAAGGGAAAGATGAGGCACAAGTTTTGACCTTTGAAACCCATGTAGGCGATACGGTTGTAGCGAGCGCCGAAAATCCGATCCGCGTATCCTTTGATCCTGACACAAAGGAGCCATCGCCCTACATCCTTGTCCGCGCGAACCTTGAGGCGCTGATAGATCGCAAGAGCTTTTATCGGTTGATTGATCTTGGCCAACACCATGATGTTGAAGGGAAAAGCTGGTTCGGACTGTGGTCTTCCGGTACATTCTTCCCGATTATGCCATCAAAAGACATTTGAAAAACCTGTATTTCGCCAAACGCTCCTGACACTATGCTGTCAGGAGGGGTATGTCAGAACATGGGTATCGGAAATTTCAACAAAGGATAATTCAAATGTCTGATACCGTAACAAATGCCCTCGTATGGTGCGAAATCCCTGTGACTGACCTGAACACAGGCGTGAAGTTCTATAGCGCTGTCTTCAACACCAAACTCGAGCCAACAGAGTTCGATGGCGGAGAGATCGCCTTTTTCCCTCATGAGGGGGACACAGACTCATCGGGCCACATTTACGTGGGAAAACCAGCCGAGAAGGGAACAGGCGGGACTATCCACCTAAATGCGCCGGATAATCTGGAAGCCACAGTCGCACGCGCTTTTGACGCTGGTGGTGAAATTGTTGGCGAGCCCGTGACAATTCCATCGGGGCGTTTCCAATACATGCTCGACCCAGACGGCAATTCCATCGGCATCTTTGAATTGGCCGCCTAATGAGACGCGCCGACCGCCTTTTCCAGATTGTGCAGTATCTGCGGGGCGGTCGGCTACTTACGGCACACGTCTTGGCCGAACGACTTGAGGTCAGCGAGCGCACGATTTACCGCGATATTGCCGACCTCATCGGCTCCGGCGTCCCGATTGATGGCGAAGCTGGCGTCGGATACCTAATGCGCGAGGGGTATGACCTACCGCCTCTGATGTTCAACACCCAAGAGATCACCGCACTTGTCGCAGGGGCACGCATGCTGCGCGCATGGGGCGGCGCATCGATGGCGTTGGCCGCAGAAGAAGCCCTTGCCAAAATCGAAGCGGTCTTGCCAGATGACGCGCGGAAAGAAGCGGAGAACGTTCAAATTTTCGCGCCCAATCCGTTCTGGTTTACTGATGAAGAGCGCGCTCAGATCGACCGAATTGAAGCCGCCGTTAACACTCGCATGAAACTCGAAATGCTCTATGAAACCGCCGACGGCACCCGAAGCACCCGAGTTGTCCGCCCGCTCGGGTTGTGGTTCTGGGGGCGTGTCTGGACGCTGGTCGGCTGGTGCGAACTTCGGAATGATTTTCGGATGTTCCGACTTGATCGCATCTTACACCTAACCGAGGGCGCCCCGTTTGAAACGGAGCGCGGCAAGACCATGGCGGATTTCTACCGCATTGAAAAATGTAAGCCGTCGCCTTAGCTCGGCAACCTAGCTTAATGCGCCTCGGCCCAGTTCGCGCCCTGCCCTGCATCAACCAAAAGCGGCACATCAAGTTTGACCGCTGGGAGCGAGGCGCTTTCCATCACATCCCGCACCACTTTGATCGTGTCATCGACAGCCGCTTCATCCACCTCGAAAATCAGTTCGTCATGAACCTGTAGCAACATCTTGGCCGGCAGGCCGTTAATTGCATCGGGCATACGGATCATTGCGCGGCGGATCACATCGGCGGCGGTCCCCTGAATGGGCGCGTTGATCGCGGCACGTTTGGCAAAACCGGCATGCGGCCCCTTGGCATTGATTTCCGGCGTGTTGATTTTGCGGCCAAAGAGCGTTTGAACATAGGTGTTCTCTTTGGCGAACTTCACGGTTTCGTCCATATAGGCGCGAATGCCAGGGAAACGCTCGAAATAGCGGTCAATGAACCCTTGCGCTTCTTTGCGCGGAATACGCAAGTTGCGCGCGAGGCCAAAACCAGAAATGCCGTAAATCACACCAAAGTTGATACCCTTAGCCTGTCGGCGAATATCGGGTGTCATTTCGTCAAGCGGCACGTCAAACATCTCGCTTGCGGTCATCGCGTGAATGTCGTGGCCATCCTTGAATGCCTGCTGAAGCGTTTCGATACCCGCGATATGCGCCAGAATACGAAGCTCGATCTGGCTATAGTCGAGACTAATCAGGCGCTTTCCTTCATCAGCGATAAACGCCTCACGGATACGGCGGCCTTCTTCGGTTCTGATTGGAATGTTTTGCAGGTTCGGATCGGTCGAAGCCAATCGCCCTGTGTTGGCGCCCGCGATGGAATAAGACGTATGAACCCGCCCTGTTTCTGGGTTGATGTGAGTTTGAAGGGCGTCAGTATAAGTTGACTTGAGCTTGCTCAACTGCCGCCAATCCAGAACACGCGCGGGCAAATCATGGCCCTCCGCGGCGAGGTCTTCGAGGATATCCGCGCCAGTAGCATAGGCGCCGGTTTTCCCCTTCTTCCCGCCTTCAATGCCCATCTTGTCAAAGAGGATTTCTCCAAGCTGTTTCGGAGAGCCGACATTGAACGTCTCGCCCGCCATCTCGTGAATCTCCGCCTCAAGACCAGCCATTTTCTGGGCAAAAGCGTTGGACATTCGGCTAAGGGTATCGCGGTCAACCTTAATGCCATTCATCTCCATCTCGGCCAAAACCGGCACCAACGGACGTTCTAGCGTTTCATAAACGGTGGTGACCTTCTTGCGGTGAAGTTGTGGCTTGAACAACTGCCAGAGGCGCAGAGTGATATCCGCATCCTCGGACGCATATTTCACGGCCTCCACCACCGGAACCTTGTCAAAAGTAATCGCGGATTTGCCTGTTCCCAAGAGCGATTTAATCGGGATTGGAGAATGATCAAGATAGCGCTGCGAGAGCGTATCCATGCCATGATTATGCACGCCTGCATTCATTGCATATGACATCAACATCGTGTCATCAATCGGAGCAACATTGACACCGTAGCGCGCAAAAATTTTGGCGTCGTACTTCATGTTCTGGCCGATTTTCAGGATCGACGGGTCTTGAAGCATAGGTCGCAGGAGGTCGAGGCAATTCTCCATCGGCATCTGACCATCTGCGAGCGTATCATCGGCAAAGAGGTCATCGCAGGCATTGGCACGGTGCGCGAGCGGAATATAGCAGGCCTCTCCTGCTTCGACACACAGCGAAATACCAACCAGATCAGCGGTCATTTCGTTCAGGCCGGTTGTTTCAGTATCAACCGCAACCCAACCACGCCCATATATTCTGTCGATCCAACGCTCAAGCGCGGCCGCATCAGAGACGCACTCATAGCTTTCGGGCTCAAACGGAATGGCCTCAACCGGTTGCGCCTCTTCGGCTTCGGCAACCTCTTTGGGCGCGGGTGGCTCAACACCGAGATTATCGGCAATGCGCTTGGTGAGTGTGCGGAACTCCATCTCGGTAAGGAAGCCAAGGAGCGCCTCTGGCTCAGGTTCCCGCACCTCAAAATCATCAAGGGTGAAATCGAGGTCCATATGCGTATCGAGCTTCACGAGCCGTTTGGAAACTTCGATCAACTCGCGATTATCAATCAGAGTCTGGCGGCGCTTGGGTTGTTTGATTTCTTCGGCGCGGTCCAACAGCGTTTCAAGGTCGCCATACTCGTTGATCAAAAGCGCGGCTGTCTTGATCCCGATCCCCGGCGCCCCAGGCACGTTATCAACCGAATCCCCTGCGAGCGCCTGAACATCAACAACACGCTCAGGCCCAACACCGAATTTCTCCTCAACACCCTCGCGGTCAATGCGGCGGTTTTTCATAACGTCGAGCATTTCAACGCCGCCGCCTACAAGCTGCATCATATCCTTGTCGCTTGAAATAATGGTACAGCGCCCACCGGCCTCATCGGCTTGACGGGCGAGCGTGGCGATAATGTCATCGGCCTCGAAATTTTCGATCTCGATACAGGCAATGTTAAAGGCGCGCGTAGCATCACGCGTGAGCGGGAACTGCGGGCGCAGGTCTTCTGGCGCTGGCGGGCGGTTGGCTTTGTATTTGTCGTAGATGTCGTTGCGGAAGGATTTTCCGGAATGGTCAAAGATTACCGCAACGTGCGTGGGCGCGTCGGGGCCTTTGTTGTCCTCGACCTGCTTGAACAGCATGTTGCAAAATCCGGCCACTGCGCCAATCGGCAGGCCATCGGATTTGCGGGTCAGCGGCGGCAGCGCGTGGTAGGCGCGAAAGATGAATGCCGAACCATCAATGAGGTGAAGATGACACCCCTTGCCAAAAGCCAAACCCATGCTACGCCCTTCCCGAATTCAATGCCGGAAAAGTTTTACATGTTTGACCGCGCTACGCCACCCGAAACAGGCGGGTTTAGGAGTCTGCGGGGCCACCTTTGAGAATGAACTTCTTGTCGCAATAGCCGCATTCGACAAAGCCAGTCTCTTCGGGAATACTCAGCCACACGCGCGGATGGCCAAGTGCTCCTTCGCCGCCATCACAGGCAACGCGGGATTTCTCAACGATCTCGGTTTCGGGGGCTTCAATTGTCATAGTGGCTCCGTATGGCTTGTCGAAGGCGCGCTTCGGGCTTAAGTCTGGCGCATGATAGCGATCCACGCCATAGGGGCAAGATCGAAAACCCGACGAAAGAGCGCCAAATGGTTGAGAATGCCATCGAAATTTCCGGTCTTAAAAAGACCTATGCCGCACATGGCAACCAACCTCCGAAAACAGCGCTCAAGGGAATTGATCTGGCGATTCCAAAGGGAAGCATTTTTGGACTACTCGGCCCCAACGGCGCGGGGAAATCGACACTGATCAATATCCTTGCGGGTTTGGTTACGAAAACCGAAGGGCAGATCAACATCTGCGGCTTTGATCAAGACACCAACCCACGCCATTCCCGCGCTTCAATCGGGGTAATGCCACAGGAACTGAACGTCGATCCCTTCTTTTCGCCGCGCGAGGCGCTTGAGGTTCAGGCGGGTCTTTATGGCATTCCTAAGTCGAAACGAACAAGCGATGAGATCCTCGCTATGATCGGCCTCACCGATAAAGCGGATGCCTATGCGCGCACGCTCTCAGGCGGGATGCGCCGCAGGCTCCTTTTGGGCAAAGCGCTGGTGCATCATCCTGATGTGCTGGTTCTTGACGAGCCAACAGCGGGCGTTGATATCGAAATCCGCCAGATGCTTTGGGATAACGTCCGCAAGCTGAATGAACAGGGCGTGACGATCATCCTGACAACGCATTACCTCGAAGAGGCGGAGGATATGTGTGACGAGATCGCCATCATCAACCACGGCGAGGTTATCGTTCAGGATAAGACACCCGCTCTCCTTGGGCGGCTCGATCGCAAGACTTTGGTGATCACCCCCGAGATCGAAGTAACCGGCCTTGCCGCACCCGAAGGTACAGAGCTGGAAAAACGCGCGGACGGAAGCCTTGCCTTCACCTATTCAAGCGGAACAACCAGCGCCAACAGCATTTTTGGCGCGCTGAGCCGCGAGAATGTAACGATCAAGGATGTCAGAAGCGAAGAGCCGGACCTTGAGGAGGTTTTCGTGAGCCTCACAAGTAGCAAGTCCGGCTCCTGATTTATTTAAGCTGGGTTGAGCATCCGGCCAAGCGGGCGTCCAGCAAGGATATGCACGTGCATATGCGGCACCTCTTGCACGGCGGCCTCGCCCGAGTTCGCAATTAGACGATAGCCATTGCCACCCTCGCCTGGTTGCACGCCAAGCTCTTTGCAAATCTCGCCAACCGTACGGTTGAAATCAATAATTTCGGCGTCGCTTGCCTCAAGCGCGAAGTGGTCGAAGCAAACGTATGGCCCTTTCGGAATCACCAACACATGGTCGGGCGCCTGTGGGGTGATATCGCGAAACGCAAAGCTATGCTCTGTTTCAGTAACCTTAGTGCTTGGAATCTCACCGCGCAGGATTTTGGCAAAAATATTTTCGGGATCGTATGCGTATGCCATGGTTAGGCTCCTTCTTGCGGTTCTGTTTGTTAGTCGACAAACAAGTGTTCGGTTTTGGCAATATCTAGAGCGCGTTCCATCGGGATATCAAGGAAATCCGACAACGCTTGCGCGTTTGCTTCGGGCAAAGCGTCCTCTCGAAGCCGATAGTGATCAGCGAATTCCTCATCGCGAATGCGGTCAACTTCGTGGTGAATATCTTGCCGGATTGTGGGAAGTAATCGCGCAAAAGTCTCCTCTGCTGCCTGCTCTCCAAGAAGCCCTACTCTAATGGCGTGCCCATGTAAGTAGTCGTCGGTAAAGCTACACTCGATCTCGAGCAGCTTTGTTTTGCTGCGGTCGGCATAAAAATCATGGATGAGCTCAATGTTGCTCGTATCCATACAGATCACCATGCGATCAGTTTCATAGTAATCAAACAACATCCGTGTCAGCGCGCGCCGATGGCGGGTACGTTTTTCAAGCGACGCTTGGATGCCGCCAAGATCCGGCAGTGGGGTATGCTCTTCGTTAAAGAGATAATCGACAACAGGATAGTTGGTACTATTGCGAATGCTTTCGGCCAGCCGCTTCGCCACGTGCCATTTTTTGCACGCGATGATCATCAATTCCCGACCGCGCCCGAGTGTTGCCTCAGACTCCCAGAACCGAGGCGCAAACCGCCGCCCTTCGCGCCCACGCCCTGTCAGGAAACGAAACAGGTTCTGCCCCTCGTTCGAAACGATGAAATCCTCCCGCTCGCTCGCATAAAGCGCCCCGAGGCGTTTTTTGAGCTCATCAGCTTCGGGGCTAATTTTACGTGCGAACAAGAAATCCTGCCCGAGCAGCATGTCATAGTGATCGTTATAAAACGTAACGGGCATGCCGTAATCTGAGAACATCAGGAACGTCAGCGTTCGACATTCGATTTCCTGGGCAGGCACCAAATGCCGCACAAGCGTTTGGAAAAAGGTTTCGTCCGGAATCCATGTTGTTTTGAAAAACCGCATCACATCTTTGCGCTTGCGGGTGAAGTCGAGAATCCACTCGATGGTCCGCCGCCGCAGACACCACCACTGGCTCCCGATCTGCACCTGTATATCGGCCGGAATTTCGCGCTTAAGTCCCAGCTTCTTTTGAAGATCCAAACAGGCATAGAATGCCCGCTTGTTGTTCCGCTCGTTGAAAAAATGGCGATAGAGAAGCCTGTCTTCTTTGAGGCCCGTTTTGATCCAGTCGCTCTCGAAAAAATCATAGCATTCAATGAAATCCGCATCCCGATCATCAAGATAGGTATGGGCATAGGCAGCGGATTTGATCGCCATACAGTCGCCGGACAGCATGTAAAAATGGGTCGCGCGCGGAAAGGCCACCGTGGCGCTTTCGATGGCATTAAGCGTGGCTTGCACCAAAGACCATTCGCCCCAGCCACATTTGATCCGCTTCTTTGCAAAAACGACATTCGGATTTCCATCCAGCGCGTTGCGAAGCTGTTGATATGCCTCTGAGCTGGCGCTTGCATCAAAATGGATCGCCATATAATCGCCAGCCGCCGTAAGCTGGAGTGCCTGCTGGATAATGGCATCCGGGTCTTTATGACATAAAAGTATGAAGGCTATTTTTGCCATATTGCGAACCTGCGCATGCGAAAGTCTTGATTGTTTTCCTGTTTAACGCCAAGAGACGTTGAATAAACAGCATTTCTTTGATCTCATAAGCGAAATTAATCTCGGTGTGTTGGCAAACGCCGAGAGTTTACGGAGGCATTTTCATATGGGCTTTCCCGGTGTCTGGATGACCGAGAGCGAGAGCGTCGTGTATCGCGTGGTGCCTAAATGCGCCTGCTCAACCATTGGTCAGATCATGTATTACTCTGACAATGGCGAATTTTTCGACGGTGACATTCATGACGCAACCAGCGGCATGCACAAATGGGCGTTCGAAGATAGCCAAGCGCTGATCGAAACGAATATCACCACCCACAAGAGCTATACCTTTACCTGTGTGCGCAACCCTTACACGCGCATCCTCTCGTCTTTCTTTGACAAGATTTGCGGTATCCAGCGCAACGGCAAACGCTATCGCGGCAATCTGGTGCCTCTGCTGGCCCAGAAGTACGGAATCGAAGTTGGCAGCCCTGAAACAGGGTTTGAGTTTGATCAGATCAAAAGCTTCCGCCGTTTCCTGCTTTTTGCACGGGACACCATTCGCTGGCGTCGACCGATGGATCCGGACATTCATTGGTCTGCAACATCTGGGCATGTCTCGACGCTGATTCAGAATGGCGGTCAGTACGACGCCATTGTCCACACCGAAAACTTTAACGAGGGGATGCAGCGGGTGATCGACGCAATCGAAACGCCGCATGCCGTCAATCTTGCCGAAATTCCACGTTTTAATGAGAGCGAAGGCCACGGCCCCAAACGTTTGCATCCGGTCGAAGATTACTTCGACGACCTGTCGATGCATCTAATGTTTGAGATCTACAAACGCGATTTCCGCCTGTTCAAATATGATTTCGAGAACCCCACAAACAAAATGCCAACGGGTGAGATCGACCTTGACGAAATCCATGCAAAGCTCGGTCAATAATATGCCAAACGCCCCAACGCTCGACGAAATCAAAGCAGCAAGCGAAACCCTCGCCGGCCAGATCATCCGCACACCAGTCGTGCGCCTAAGCCACGACCGCATCCCTGCGCTTCCCAATGGGGCGACAGTTTCCTCCAAGCTTGAATTGTTTCAGGAAACCGGGACCTTTAAGGCGCGCGGTGTGTTGCTGGCCATCATGGCCGCAAGTAGCAAAGAAAAAGAGGCTGGCTTTGTAGCGGTGAGCGGCGGCAATCATGCCCTCGCTGTTGCTTATGGTGCGAAAAAATTCGGCATCCGCGCCCGTGTCATCATGCCCAAAGCCACCGATCCTGCCCGCATCGAAGGATGCCGTTCGCTTGGCGCGGAGGTTGAGCTTGCTGAAGATATAGCCACGGGCGTGGCGCGCATGGAAGAGCTCGCGGCAGAAGGAGCCACGGCGCTACATCCGTTTGAAAGCCCGTATATGACCCTCGGAGCCGCGACCTGCGGGCTCGAGATTATGCAAGACATCACCGAACTCGACGCGGTTGTCGTCCCAGTAGGTGGCGGCGGCTTGATCAGCGGCATTTCGCGCGCTGTTAAGCTCATCAACCCGTCCTGTGAAGTAATCGGAGTAGAGCCGTTTGGCGCGGACACTATGACCAGAAGCTTTGCCGAAGGCACACCGCAAGCCATCGAAAAGGTACAAACAATCGCTGACAGCCTTGGCGCGCCTTCAGCACAGCCCTACTCATTTTCGCTCGCCAAAGACCATGTTGACCAGATGATATGCGTTGACGATCAGGCGCTCATCAACGCGATGGGGCTGCTTTATGATGGGCTGAAAATCGTGGCCGAACCCGCTTGTGCAGCGACGACAGCAGCGGCAACCGGACCATTGCGCGAGCATCTTGCAGGCAAAAACGTGGCGCTTGTGGCTTGCGGTTCAAACATTGGCCCCGCGCGTTTTCACGAGCTTCTGTCACAGCGCAGCGTGTAACAGCATCAAGCGATCTTGCCGCCGAGCTCGTCTTCGATATGGGCTTGGATGATCTCATCAAAATTGCTCTCTGCTTCAAACCCGAGCGCCAAAGCGCGTTGCGGATCAAATGCGCGGGGCCATCCTGCAACGATATGCGCGATCTTTTCGTCTGGCTGGTATTTGATCAGTCTAGTGGCTTTGGCCCCAGCAACGCGTTCAAGCGCGTCGATCTGTTCCTGCACCGTCGCCGCAACGCCCGGCATGCTTAAACACCGCCGACCGCCAAGCGGCCCCGTGTCGATTGCTGCTGCATGAAGCAGAAACCCGACTGCCGCGCGAGGGCTGGCGTGCCAATGCATGACGTCGCGATCGACAGGAAGAATGGCTTCTTGCCCCACCAATGGTTCGCGCAAAATATTAGAGAAGAAACCACTCGCCGCGAGGTTCGGTTTTCCTGGGCGGATACAGATCGTCGGCAAACGGATACCCACGCCATCAACCAGCCCTTTGCGTGAGAAATCATTCAGCAGCAGCTCGCAAACCGCTTTTTGCGTCCCATAGCTTGTTAGTGGTGCCATGAGGAAATCATCGCCAATCACATCAGGGAAAGGCGCGCCAAAAACAGCGATCGAGGACGTAAAGACTAGGCGCGGCACATATGGAGCCTCAATCGATTGCCGCTCAATCGCGCGCAAGAGATGCTGAAACCCTTCGAGATTTATCGCATAGCCCTTGTCGAAATTTTCTTCCGCTTCGCCCGATACAACCGCGGCAAGGTGAAATATCACATCTGGTCGTTCCTGCACCAACCTCGGGGCCGTTGCGGGGTCCGCGATATCGACCTCAAGCGTGCTTACATCTCCGGCAAAAGCCGCAGGAAAATCTGGGCGCACGACATCGGCCAACGTAAGTTTGGTGAGCTCCGCCCCTGCGAGGCCACCGTCTGCCACCAATCGATCAACTAGCTTGCGGCCGACCATTCCGGCCGCACCAATTATCAAAACGTGCATATCGCCTCCCCGCGCTTCTCCTCACGAGTGCGCAGTGTAACGGCAATTTGCGAAAGGGAAAGCGGCCTAGAGACCTGCTGCGGAAAAGAGCGCCTTTACGTCTTCTTGTGGCCGTGGGCCAACATGGCTGATGACCTCAGCGGCGGCGATACAACCCATTTTACCAGCGACGTCGAGGCTCTGTCCGGTTGCGATGCCATAAAGGAACCCGGCGGCAAATTGATCGCCCGCGCCGGTTGCATCCACCGGCACCACGCGATTTACCGGAATCACAGCCTGATCTTCTTTGTGGAGCACAACAACTTCGGATCCAGAGCGGGTGCACGCCACCAACCCGCATTCTTGAACCGCATGGCGAAGCGCCGATTCCAGATCATCGGTTTGGTAAAGCTCAAGCCACTCTTGCTCGTTGCCCAGCACGAAATCCAACTCACGCGATAGACGACGGAAATCCTCACGATGGCGCGTCACGCAGAAAGGGTCCGACAGCGCGATACCCGCTTTGCCGCCCGCCTGCTGACAGGTTTTCGCGGCAAGCTCGAACGCTTCTTTCCCCTTGGGTTTGTCAAAGAGATAACCTTCAAGGAACAGGAGCTCCGTATCGGCAACAACCTCTTCCGAGACATCATCAGGACCAAGATCCGCTGAAATGCCGAGGTATGTATTCATCGAGCGTTCGCCGTCTTCGGACACAAAAATCATAGAACGCGATGTTGGCATGTTTTGGTCGGCTACAGGATCATTGACGAAATCCGTCCCGCCTTTGGTGAGTTCATCGGCGTAGAAACGGCCAAGCGCGTCGTTGTGTACCCGCCCGATGAATGCTGTCTTGAGGCCAAGAGCACCAAGCCCCGCCAGCGTATTTGCAACAGAGCCGCCCGGAGTTTGAACCCTATCTTCCATCGCGGCGTATAGGACTTCGGCGCGTTCGCGCTCCACCAACTGCATGATGCCCTTCTCGATGCCCATGATATCGAGGAAACTGTCGTTTGCGTGCGAGATCACATCGACAATCGCGTTTCCGATGCCGACGGTTTTGTATTGTTTAGTCATAGATTTTGTCCTCGAAAGCGCAAAGGTCCCGAATAAGGCAGGTGCCGCACATCGGTTTACGGGCTTTGCAGGTATAGCGCCCATGCAGAATCATCCAGTGATGTGCATGGCGCTGGAATTCAGCGGGGATGTTGTCTTCGATTGCGCGCTCGACGGCCACAACGTCTTTGCCCGGAGCGACACCAGAACGGTTCCCGAAACGGAAAATATGCGTATCAACCGCTTGGGTCGGGAGATGCCACCACATATTCAAAACAACATTCGCGGTTTTGCGCCCAACACCGGGCAGCGACTCGAGAGCGGCCCGCGACGAAGGAACTTCACCGCCGTAATCGTTCACCAGAATTTCGCTCATGCGGATGACGTTTTTTGCCTTTTGACGGTAAAGGCCAATTGTCTTGATATGCTCAGTCAGCCCCTCAAGGCCAAGGTCGAGCATTTTCTGCGGCGTGTCGGCGATCTTGAACAGCTCTTTTGTGGCCTTGTTAACGCCCACATCCGTCGCTTGCGCCGAAAGAGCAACTGCCACCACAAGCGTATAGGCGTTGGTGTGATCCAACTCGCCCTTCGGCTCCGGCTCCGCCTCTTGAAATCGCTCAAATATCTCGACGATCTGGTGATAGGTCATCTGTTTTGCCATGGGCGCAGGGTATGCATGTTTGTGCCTAAACGGGCAAGGACAGAACAGACAGAATTGCGCAAGAAATGGATCGACGTTCTGCGGCATTTGCCTATTCTGTTTGCAAAGGAGCTGCAAATGACCAAGATCGACATCGAAACAAGCTATCATTACGGCGTCATTAAACGCGCGATTGAGGCTGTTGATGCCGCCGGAGGCACCCCCCTTGCGCTCGATGATCTGGCGCGAGAGGTCGGGATGAGCCCAGCGCATTTGCAACGGGTGTTTTCAGCTTGGGTCGGTGTTTCTCCAAAACGCTATCAGCAATACCTCACGCTCGGCCACGCAAAGGCGTTGCTGCAAGAGCGGTTCACAACCCTCGATGTCGTGAATGAAGTCGGCCTTTCAGGAAGCGGGCGCTTGCACGACCTTTTCATCAAATGGGAAGCTATGAGCCCCGGTGAATTTGCGCGCAAAGGTGACGGGCTAACTGTTTACTGGGGGTGGTTTGAAAGCCCCTTTGGCGATTGCCTTGCAATGGGAACGGACAAGGGGCTTTGCGGCCTTGGGTTCGCCGATGAAATACCGCGCGACGAGACCTTCGCAGACCTTGCAAGCCGCTGGCCTAACGCAGTCTTGCGCGAAGCTCCTGAGCGCATTGCAGCATGGGTCGAGGCTGCCTTCCAACAAAACGGAACAGCAAACCTACACCTGCTCGGCGCGCCATTTCAGATTAAAGTTTGGGAGGCGCTACTTAATATTCCATCCGGCCACGTCACCACATATTCCGAAATCGCCACGCGTGTCGGCAGCCCAAAGGCCGTTCGTGCCGTTGGTACAGCCGTTGGACGAAATCCGGTGAGTTGGATCATCCCCTGCCATCGCGCATTGCGCAAATCTGGCGGGTTGGGTGGATACCATTGGGGATTGCCCGTCAAACGGGCGATGTTGGCTTATGAAACCGCCCTCAATGAGGAACAAAGCAGCAAAGTTACCCGTTAATTTCCAACATATGGCATCACTTCGCCGAGAAATAACTTTGCATTCTTTCACTTTTGCAACTTTTCTGCTGTAATTCAGCCAGAGCAGACAAAAGGCAGAAATAATGCAAAAAAAGATTCAACTCACACTTGCAGGCGCGGCCGTTGCGGCACTTGCTGGCTGTACTGATCCCGCGTACATCACGGGCCAGCCGGCGGCCAACCCCAAGACAACTGGAGGCGTCGCGCTTGGCGCGGCTCTTGGTGGTTTGATCGGTTCCACAATCGGCAGCAAAGACGCAACAAGCATTGCAGCAGGCGCAGTGGCGGGTGCGGTTGTTGGTGGTTTGGTTGGGCAGCAGCTTGATAAACAAAAACGCGAGCTTGAAGCCGCGTTGGCGAATGACGAAATCACAGTAACCAACACCGGTGACGAACTTATCGTTCTGATGCCGCAAGGAATCTTGTTTGATACCGATAGTTCAGTTGTGAAATCTTCGCTCTATGGCGATCTTGGCGCACTGTCTGCTAACCTGCGGAATTATCCGGACTCTACCGTTCTAATTGCGGGTCACACAGACAATGTCGGCGCGGCGGATTACAACCTGACTCTCTCACAGGAACGCGCTTCCGCGGTATCGCGGATATTGCAATCTGATGGCGTTGCAGCGGGACGCATTTCGGCGGTTGGCTATGGTGAAGACCAGCCCGTTGCCAGCAACCTTAACGAAGAAGGCCGCGCCCAGAACCGCCGTGTTGAAATCGTAATCCGGCCAAACGCCTAACAAGTTTGCTAAGCTATTTCCTGATGCGCCTCTCGGGGCGCGTCAGGTTTACGGTTGTCCTCTCCCCTCACTGGTCATATATTTTTACCAATTCCAGAGGGGCAAACGCCGATGCCATTTCAAAAAGTCCAATCCGAAAAGCTTTCGCAATCCGTTGTCGTTCAGATTGAGCGGCTCATCCTGCGCGGGATTCTTAGGCCCGGCGAGAGGCTCCCAGCGGAGCGCGAACTGGCAGAGCGCATGGGCGTATCGCGCCCATCCCTGCGCGAAGCAATTTCAGAGTTGCAAGATGCGGGCCTTTTGACAAGCAAGGCAGGGGCTGGAATCTACGTTTCCGAAAGCCTTGGGAGCGCTTTCTCCAGCGCTTTGGTCCAGCTTTTCGGCCGCCATGATGATGCGTTTTTCGATTACGTTTCGTTCAGACGGGATATGGAGGGGCTCGCCGCAGAGCGCGCCGCGGGCAACGGGTCGGAGACAGACCTCAAGGTGATTGACGCGATTTTCCGCAAGATGGAAGCGGCCCACTCAAAGCGCAACCCAACAGAAGAAGCCGCGCTTGATGCGGAGTTTCACCTCGCAATCATCGAGGCGAGCCACAATACTGTGATGCTTCATATGATGCGGGCAATGTATGCGCTTCTGCGCGAAGGTGTGTTTTATAATCGGCAGGTTATGTTCAAACAACGCACAACACGCGACACTATCCTTGAGCAGCACCGCGCCATCAACAGCGCCATTCAGAACCGTGACCCAGAGGCAGCGCGGCAAGCGACAACCGCGCATTTGGATTATGTCGAAGAGTCGCTATTCGAAAAGACCCGCGACGAAAAGAACGAAGCCATAGCAAAGCAGCGTTTAGAGCAGGAATTGAGCCGCTAACCGGGTTTGCGCTCTGCTTCCATGATGAGGCCACGAATCCATTTGGCCGCGAGCCAGCTAAAATACGGCCCCGTGACCAACCCAAAGATAAGCGCGACCACTGGCGAAATCGCCACGATGCCCAGCGCCTGAAGCAACAAAAACACCATAAAGATATTGATCGCCGCCGCAGTTGAAGCGAACGGATAAAAGACCACGGCAAATTTCCAAAGTGGCCAAATTCTGCTGGTGTCGGTGCTCATAGCGCGCTCATTTTCCTAGGTTGTGTTGGGTTTTATTTCCGTTTCGCGTGGATTGCTTTGATTTCGGTCAAGGTTCTTGCAACCGAGGAGCAGATACTGCGCCATAGATTTCATTATTGATCAGGTTCCAATCATGTCGCAGTTTCGTCAGCTCTTTACCGAGGGATTTCGGTTCTTTTTCCTCGCAGCAGGTATTTTCGGCCTTGTCGTTATCGCGCTTTGGACGGTGTCGCTTGCAATGCCTAACGCGCCGTTGGTTCTTCCGGGCGACATGTCGATATCTGCGTGGCACTCCCACGAGATGATCTTCGGATACGGGACCGCTGCTCTTGGCGGCTTCTTCTTAACGGCCGTTCCCAACTGGACGAAGGGCAAGATGGCGCCTGCCTCATTCGTGACCTTGCTGGCTGTAATCTGGTTTGCCGGTCGCGTAGCAATGTTTTTTGCGGGCGTACTTAATCCTTACGTGTTGGCGGCCATTGACCTGTTATTCATTCCTGTCATGGGCGCGAACATTGCCCATCAACTCATGCGCAATCCTAAACCGGCAAACCTCATGTTTCTTGTTTTGCTTGCGCTGATCTGGTTCGGAAACCTTCGGGTTCACCTTGACTGGATGGGGTTCAGCTGGGGCGATGCATATGCAGGATTGCGAGCGGGCATGATGGGTATCTGTGCGATGATCGCGATTCTGGGCGGACGCGTAACGCCAGCATTTACACGCAACGCCATGCGTAAACTCGGCATTGAAAGCAACTTGCCCGTTTCGCGCAAACCCTTCGAGATTGCGGGGGCTGCAAGTGCGGTTTTATTGCCGACAGTTATCCTTCTTTCCGCGCCGGATATGCTCGTGGGCTTTGTTGCGATCATTGCAGGCATCGCGCAAATGCTGCGTCTATCAGGATGGCGGAGCGATTGGACACGCCACAATCCGATCATTTGGAGCCTACATCTCGCATACGGCATGCTGGCGCTCGGCTACTTCCTTTATGGTCTGTCACTCACGGGACTCGGAAGCGAAGTCGGCGCATTGCATGTGTTGGCAATTGGGGCCGTCGGCGGCATGACACTCGCGGTGATGAGCCGCGCATCCTTAGGGCATACCGGGCGCGAACTTATCGCAACGCCAGGCGTAAGCGTTGCCTATGCGATTCTCCCTTATTCGGCTCTCTTGCGTTGGATCGGCAGTCAACTTGGAGGAGAGTTAGCACAAATGGCTATTCTTGGCTCCGGCGTGCTCTGGTGTGTCAGTCTGTCACTCTTTGTTAGGATGGTTTGGCCCGTTGTCTCGCGCCCTCGCGTTGCAAGAGCCTGATATTCAACTACAAAAACAAAAGCGGCCCCAATTCGGGGTCGCTTTTACGTTTCGAGAATAACAGTCACAAAAAACTGACAAAATTCCTTCTAATTGAGATTGATCAAGGCGAGCGCATCTAACTTCCCGCATTTCAGCACCATCTGAAACCCTCCGAAGAAGGAGAGCGCAATGCGCGAAGTCATGACCAAAAGCATGGCCCGAAACATATTCTATGGCGGGTCATTGTTTTTCATAGCCATCTTTATTGGCCTCTCGATCCACTCTCACAACTACATCGTAACGGAATCGACGGATGCCGAAGGCCTCACTGAAAGCGTGGCCCACGGTAAAGCAGTTTGGGAACACCATTCCTGCATCAACTGCCACTCCATTCTTGGCGAGGGTGCGTACTTTGCCCCCGAAGTCGGCAACGTGATGATCCGCTGGGGCGTGGACGATGACCCAGAGACCGCTTTTGAGGCTCTCAAAGGCTGGATGGAAGCTCAACCAACAGGAATCGAAGGGCGTCGCCAGATGCCGAACTTCAACCTGAGCGACGAAGATATTCGCGCGCTTTCGGACTTCCTGCTCTGGACAGGAACAATTGACACCCAAGGCTGGCCGCCAAACGAGGCAGGCTAGGAAAGGACACCGAGATGAAATATCAAACCCAAAAAATCGCCTACGCGTATTTTATCTGCGCTCTCGGGCTATTTGCGATCCAAATCCTCGGCGGTCTGCTGGCGGGCTGGATCTATGTCATGCCCAACACTCTATCGGAGTTGTTGCCCTTTAACATTGTGCGGATGCTGCACACAAACAGCCTTATCGTCTGGCTTCTGCTGGGCTTCTTCGGCGCGGCTTACTTCCTTATCCCTGAGGAAGCAGAACGCGAAATTCACTCACCTAAACTGGCCTATATCCAGCTTGCCATTCTTGTGATCGGCACGCTTGGTGTGGTTCTGACCTATGTGTTCAACCTGTTCGAAGGCAACTTCTTCCTTGGGAAAGAGGGCCGCGAATTCCTTGAGCAACCCAAATGGGTCAAGGCCGGTATCGTCGTTGCGGCGCTGATCTTCCTCTACAACGTCACAATGACTGTGTTGAAAGGTAAGAAAACAGCCATTACCAACATTCTTCTGTTGGGGCTTTGGGGCCTTGCGCTTCTGTTCCTCTTCTCCTTCTACAACCCTGAGAACCTGTCACTCGACAAAATGTACTGGTGGTATGTTGTTCACCTTTGGGTGGAAGGCGTCTGGGAATTGATCATGGCGTCGATCCTTGCGTACCTGATGCTCAAGCTTACAGGTGTTGACCGCGAGGTTGTTGAAAAGTGGCTCTATGTGATCGTAGCGGCTGCGCTGTTCTCTGGCATCCTTGGAACAGGTCACCACTACTTCTGGATCGGTGCGCCTGGTTACTGGCAGTGGCTCGGTTCTGTTTTCTCTGCACTCGAGGTCGTTCCATTCTTCGGCATGATGGCATTTGCCTTCGTGATGGTATGGAAGGGTCGACGGGATCACCCCAACAAAGCCGCGCTTCTCTGGTCGCTTGGTTGTGCCACATTGGCGTTCTTTGGCGCTGGTGTCTGGGGCTTCTTGCATACTTTGCACGGTGTGAACTTCTACACACACGGCACCCAGATCACAGCGGCACACGGCCACCTCGCCTTCTTCGGCGCATATGTATCGCTGAACCTTGCGATCATGGCCTATGCGATGCCGATCCTTAAGAACCGCGATCCCTATAACCAAGTGCTCAACATGGCGTCGTTCTGGCTCATGTCTGGCGGTATGGTCTTCATGACATTCGTGCTGACTTTCGCCGGTACAATCCAGACCCACATGCAGCGCGTGATCGGGGACTACTACATGGATGTTCAGGATTACCTCACACTCTTCTACTGGATGCGCTTCGGCTCTGGCGTTGTCGTGTTCCTTGGTGTGGCCCTGTACCTCTATGCCATTTTCGTACCACGCAGTGAGGTTATCTCTGCATCTCCAACAGAGGCGGCTGAATGATGGCTAAGGACACACTCGAAATGGAAGGGGCAACCGCCCCTTTCTACCTCCCCCAAGGGGATGAATGCGACGTATTCGCAGCAGCGGCAGAGAACAATCTGCCCCTGCTCCTCAAGGGGCCAACCGGCTGTGGTAAAACACGTTTCGTAAGCCACATGGCCGCAAAACTTGGTCGGCCGCTCTATACTGTGGCCTGCCATGACGACCTCTCCGCCGCTGACCTGATCGGGCGTTACCTTCTTAAGGGCGGCGAAACGGTTTGGGTTGACGGGCCGCTGACTCGCGCGGTGCGTGAGGGCGCGATTTGTTACCTCGATGAGGTGGTCGAAGCGCGCAAGGACGTGACCGTTGTGCTTCACCCGCTGACGGATGATCGGCGCATCTTGCCGATTGACCGCACAGGCGAGGAGCTTGAGGCCGCTGATGGGTTCATGCTCGTGGCATCCTATAACCCGGGTTACCAAAACATCCTCAAAACGCTCAAACCTTCGACACGTCAGCGCTTTCTCTCGGTTGCATTCGACTTCCCCGATGCAGAGCGCGAGATCGACGTTGTTGTGCGCGAAACAGGCATCGATGCGGATCGCGCCAAAGGGTTGGTGAGGCTTGCGAATAAGCTGCGTGCGCTCAAGGGCCAAGACCTCGAGGAAGGTGTCTCGACCCGTTTGATCGTTTATGCGGCAACGCTTGTCGTTCAAGGAATGCCCATTGAACGCGCCATCGAAGCGGCAATGATCGAACCGCTCACCGATGACGAAGATGTAAAGACCGGCCTAATGGATCTGGTCACAGCAGTGTTTGGATAAATCATGGCCCTTGTCGAATTTGAACCTTGGGAACCCGAAGAAACCGTAGGCAAGATCTGGCACGGCCTCGCCAGCCGGATCGACGCGCCCCAACGCTATCCCGAAGCCTCCGTGGAGCTTGGCGAAGTGTCGGGGCGGCTGGCGGTCTTTTTCCGCGCGCTTGGCGGTGCCCCATCCGTTGAAATTCGACCAACAGAAGACGAGAGCAGCCATCACCGGCTGTCCTTCAAGCGGCGCTTGGGCACCGAAGTTGAAGCCCTGCCGCGCACCAGTTTCGACGGGGAGGCACTACGCCTTCCCGCTCGACTGGCCCTATTTCCCGCGCGCGAAGCAAACGCCGCGCTTTATCTCTGGCTAACCGCCGCAAGCGCCCACGCAGGCCGCTACGTCGAAGCCGAGAACCCGCTCGAACGCGATCTTCGCGCCCTTGCTGAAGCGCATAAAATGTGCGGCGCTGTTGTTGAGGATTGCCCCGGTCTTGCCGGCTTGCACCGCGATCTCTCCGCTGCGTCCGTTGCCGCGCGCAAAATCGCGAACCTTCCGAAATACGAAGCTGCCGTTGAAGCCGCCCTTTGCGGTCTCCTGATCCGCGAAGCGCCCGAACGCGCCCTTGCGAAGTCCTTTTACGAAGCGGCCCTCTCTGGCAGCATTCCCGCCGATTTGCCCGTGCCTCGCGGATATAAGCCGTTTCAGCCCGTGCCAATCTGGCCGGAGCTGCGCGACGTGACATTCAGCGCTCCTAGCGACCTAGAGACACGCGATACAGAAGGCACGCCCGAAGAGAACACCTCCGGCAAGACACACCGCGCCCGCCGCCGCAAATCGGATCAAGCGGAGCGCAAAGACAGCCTAATCCTACACAAATTCGAAGGCATCCTAAGCTGGGCAGAGTTCCTTAACCTTAACCGCCGCGTTGATGATGACGATAACGACGACGCCAAAAAAGCCGCCGACGACCAAGAAGAAATCGGCCTTGGCCAGATCAGCAAGGCGCCCGCAACCAAGCTTAAACTGCACCTTGATCTCGCGCCCGAGGATGTGGACCGCGAAGCCATTTCGGGACAGTTCACATATCCTGAGTGGGACGCTCGCACCGGCGCTTATATGCAGGACCACACCTGTGTATTTGACGCGCCCGCCGAACCAAGTGATGCGCAAGCTGCCTTTCAAACAGACCCGCGCGCCAAGCGCCGTATTCAGGCCGTGCGCCGCCAATTCGAAGCCCTGCGCCCTGGTCGCGTTATCCTTCCTGCCCAGCCAGACGGTGAAGACCTCGACCTCGAAGCCGCGGTGAGATCCTATGTCGACATCTCGGCCTGCGGCCACGGCAGCAACCGCATCTGGCGGCAATCCCGCCCAGAGGCGCGAGACTTGGCGGTATCGATCTTGCTCGATACGTCCCGCTCAACCGAAAGCGTTATCGCGGGCCGCCCTGTAATCGAAATTGAACGCGAGGCGATGGCGGCACTGTCTTGGGGGCTGAATGCTTGCGGCGACACTTTTGCGATCAACTCGTTTTCTTCGCTGAAACGTAACCGTGTCTATGTGAACCGCTGCAAAACGTTTGACGAAGATATGTCACTAAATGTCGAAGCCAAGATCGCAGCGCTTCGGCCCGGCTTTTACACACGCCTTGGCGCTGCAATCCGCCACGTCAGCGTTGACCTTCAGAAACAGAGCCAGCAACGCAAGCTTCTCCTGATCCTGACAGACGGTAAACCCAACGATCTGGACCATTACGAAGGCCGCCACGGCATCGAAGATACCCGCATGGCAATCCGCGAAGCGCGGCGCGGAGGTGCGGCGGTTTATGGCATGACGATTGACGCCAAATCCAAGGCTTGGTTCTCGCGGATGTTCGGCTCTGGTCGGTTCTCGGTCATACCGAACCCTGACCACCTGACTGCGGCATTACCGCAAATCTATCGCCAACTCACGGGCGCATAATTTAGAAAAGAAACTCTCCAATATTGAAAGTCGCAGCGCAACGGGACAACCTATTGCGCTGCGACTTAATTAAATTTTAAAGATTATTTTCAATATCTTAACACCGAGCGAAATCGACTCCCATCGCACCATTTGAACGAGTTGATCTATGTCAAGAATCCGGTTGATGTCGATCAAAGCGCGCAAATGATTCTTGCAGCAATGTCCCTTCCAACGACCAGAACAAACCGAATCTGGTCGGGATAATGACCGGTAAAATCCGGCAATAATCCGAATGAAGCTGCGCGATGACAGCGCGGCATAGTTGGAAGGACATTGAAATGACCGCCTCTAAAAAGATTGGCTTCAAACCTAGCCGCCGCTCTGTTCTGACAGGGTCCGCTCTCGCAGGTGCTGCGATGCTCTCCGGTGCTGTTCCTGCAATGGCATCCGCACGACGCGCTGCTCCTAAACTCTCAAAAACACGCGAAGGCATGGTCCTTCCCGTTGCTGAAAAACAAGAAGTGTCCGGTAAAGCCGTTGACCTTTCCCACCTCCCTCGCGTCAAGCAGGAAATGGTGATGCCTCCTTTTGCTCCTGAGCATGATCAAGTTGCAACTGGTGGTCCGAAAATCGTCGAAGTGCGCTTTGACATTGAAGAAAAGCTGATGACCGTTGACGAAGACACAGACGCAAAAGTCTGGGCGCTGACATATAACGGTTCTGTTCCTGGTCCGCTGATCATTGTTCATGAAGGCGACTATGTTGAACTGACACTCTCCAACCCAGAATCCTCTGTGTTCGAGCACAACATCGATTTCCACTCATCCACAGGTGCGCTTGGTGGCGGTGGCCTAACCCACGTTCTCCCAGGTGAAGAAACTGTCCTACGCTGGAAAGCAACAAAACCAGGCGTGTTTGTTTATCACTGTGCCCCAGGCGGCGCGATGATCCCTTACCACGTATGTAAAGGTATGAACGGCGCGGTTATGGTTCTGCCACGTGACGGTCTGAAAGACGGCGAAGGTAACCCACTCCGGTACGACGAAATCGCATACATCGGCGAGCAGGACTACTACCTGCCAATGAACGAAGACGGCGAATACATCCAATACGAAGACGCTGGTGAAGATTACTCCGACGCACTCGATGCGATGCGCGGCCTGATCCCAACTCACTCCGTCTTTAATGGTGCTGTTGGCGCCTTGACCGGTGAAAATGCGCTGAAATCCAAGGTTGGCAACACCGTCCTTATGATCCACGCCCAAGCGAACCGCGACACACGTCCTCACCTTATTGGTGGCCACGCGGATTACCTCTGGGAAGGCGGCAGCTTTACTGACGCGCCACAAACCGGCTTTGAAACATGGTTCATCCGCGGAGGCTCTGCCGGCGCAGCGATGTACACTTTCCTTCAGCCAGGTGTGTACGCCTATGTGAACCACAACCTGATCGAAGCAACCTTGCTCGGTGCATCCGCACACTTCGTCGTCGAAGGCGAATGGGACAACGACCTAATGGAACAGGTCGTCGCGCCAAAGCCAATCGGCAGCTAAGAGCCACACACTAAGAAAGTCGCAGCTATGTCTATTGCTTCTAAAAAACTAATCCTTGGGCTAACAGCCTTGGCTGGTTTGGCAATGGGTGTGGCTGCGATCACCGTTGGGCCTCTTCGGGGGCCTAACCTCGAATACATTCCTCTTATGGCGCCTGTTGAATTTGCCGATGGTCGCCGCGTGTATGTTCAGAAATTCAGCGTCACCACCTCAGAATGGAACCGATGCTATGAGGCTGGTGCGTGCAGTATTCAGATGCGAGAGCGGAAATCAGGCGATGATTACCCCGCGACCGGTCTGAACTGGATGGACATCAACGAATATGTTGCATGGATCAACGAAACATCCCGCCACGAATTCCGTTTGCCGACTTTGGCCGAGTGGAACGAGATGGCCGCCGAGGTTCTTCCGAAGAAGAAAGACCCGATCTTTACCGATCCGGAGCTAACCTGGGCGTCCGCATATCTCATGGAGCCACAGATCAACCGAAGCTTGCGCCCAACTGGCAGCTTCAAAACCACATCCGCTGGCATCTCCGACCTGAACGGCAATGTTTGGGAATGGACCTCCGATTGCTATGCCGGCGAAGAACTGGGCCTTAATGCAGACAACTGTCCGGCCTTCTGGATGGGCGGCGAGCATGTTGCGGCCATGTCGATCTTTACCCGCGACCCTGCGCGCGGCGGCTGTGCGGTGGGCACTCCTCCTGCCCATCTCGGCCTTCGCCTTGTCACCGACAAACCGGTTCCCGGCGTTTAAACTCCGATCTTTTCACTCAAGCGCCCCGCAAACCGCGCTGCTGCAATCGGGAGCGGTCTCCCTTCCATTTGGCACAGCGCCAACCGTGTTCGTGGCATGCCGTTCATAATCCCGACCTGTCCGCCCATTTGCTGAACCAGATCAGCCGAGAGCCCGCGCGCAGGCCAGAATTGAAAACTTGGACGCGGAGATAATCGCGGCGGCAGCAATACATCCGCTTCCATAGCGGGGCGTACACTTAGTCGCTTTGAGGCGAAATGCGTATCCAAAAGCCGCCGCAACCCTGTCCCGCGACTTGGCAAGATCACATCGTGGTCTTCCAACTCATGCGGATACAAGACTGTCTTGCTGCCGATTGGCAAAACAAGCGAAAGCGAAATATCGTTGCTCGCTAGCATCTCAACACCGGATCGCTCCGTTGGCTCTAGGATAAGACCGAGGTCGGCCGAACCCGCCAAGAGCATCGTGTTTGCCTCTTCGCCGCCTGTCGAAATGGTCGAAAAGCTCACACCGGGATGCTCTTCGCGAAACGGGGCGATTTCATTCGGCAAGAAGCTTATCGCCATTTGCGGACTTACGGCCACCGAAACACTCCCGATTCTCATCCCCTTCATGTCGGAGACGATTCCATTTGCGCGTTCTATTTCAGCAAGGTGCCCAATAAAGTGGCGATGATAGATTTCTCCGACCGTCGACAGCCGAACACCGACTGGGAGCCGGTCAAAAAGCTCAGCTCCAAGCTCATCTTCCAGAGCCTTCACTTGCCGCACCAAGGCAGAAGGGGAAATTGCTAATAATTCCGAGGCCTTACGGAACGATCCCTGTTCTGCGATTGTCTTAATTGCACGATAGATTTGTAGGTGGCGCACTGTGTTGTCATTTCTGTATGTTGCGTTTTTTGCAACGCATATACGCAGAAATTGTTACAGACAGCAACACTGCACAAGTTTTACCCCTTTTCTCAGGCACCGGACCGATTTCGATGCCACAGGACACAGGGAACCTCAGACATGATGAAGAAACTCCTCTCAACTGCCGCCGTAGCCGCTACTGTAGCCTCTGCAGCGCACGCCGACATCAAGGTCGGTATCCTCCATTCGCTTTCCGGCACGATGGCGATCTCCGAAACAACTCTCAAAGACACTATGCTGATGCTGATCGAACAGCAGAATGCAAAAGGCGGTGTAAACGGCGAAATGCTCGTTCCCGTCGTTGTTGATCCGGCATCCGACTGGCCTCTCTTTGCTGAAAAAGCACGCGAACTTCTGACTGTTCACGAAGTTGACGTAATTTTCGGCAACTGGACATCGGTTTCGCGTAAATCGGTACTACCGGTTATCGAAGAATTGAACGGCCTTCTCTTCTACCCCGTTCAATACGAAGGTGAAGAAAGCTCCAAAAACGTATTCTACACAGGTGCGGCTCCAAACCAACAAGCGATCCCCGCAACTGATTACTACCTCGAAGAGCTTGGCGTTGAAAAATTCGCCCTCCTCGGTACAGACTATGTGTACCCACGTACAACAAACAAAATTCTCGAGCAGTACCTCAAAGATAAAGGCATTCCAGCCGAAGACATCTTTGTAAACTACACGCCTTTCGGTCACTCCGACTGGTCCAAGATCGTTGCTGACGTTGTTGCGCTTGGCGCAGACGGCAAAAAAGTTGGCGTGATCTCGACAATCAACGGCGACGCAAACATCGGCTTCTATAAAGAACTCGCTGCTGCTGGCATTTCCGCTGACGACATCCCAGTTGTTGCATTCTCCGTTGGTGAAGAAGAGCTTTCCGGCCTTGATACATCCAACCTCGTTGGCCACCTCGCTGCTTGGAACTACTTCCAGTCCGCAGAAAGCGAAGCAAACGAAGAGTTCATCGCCGCTTGGAAAGCTAAGATGGGCGAAGATCGTGTTACCAACGACCCAATGGAAGCGCATTACATCGGCTTCAACATGTGGGTGAACGCTGTCGAAGAGGCAGGCACAACTGACGTAGACGCAGTTCGCACAGCAATGTACGGCCAGGAATTCCCGAACCTCACAGGCGGCACTGCCGTTATGTTGCCAAACCATCACCTGGCCAAGCCAGTTCTGATCGGTGAAATCCTTGAGGACGGCCAGTTCGACATCATCAGCCAGACTGAAGAAGTTCCTGGCGATGCTTGGACAGACTTCCTGCCAGAATCCGCAGTTCTTAAGTCCGATTGGAAAGACCTCGGCTGCGGCATGTACAACGTCGAAACAGAGTCCTGCGTACAGTTGAAGTCCAACTACTAATCGCACCGCTCATATGAACGAAGGGGGCAGAAACTTGCCCCCTTCTTTGCCCCAAATTCCAGCCAGGCTGTCATGAAAAATATCTTTCTCGCACTCTTCGTGGCCCTGCTCATGACTATTTCCCCAAAATCGTCGCAAGCAGAGACAATTCAGGACATCCTGAATACCCATGAGGCCGCTATCGCTAAGGGCTCTCGCAAAACGATAGAGCCCGCAATCGCCGCCCTTCGGGACTCCGGTCTTCCTGAGGCCCAGAAAATTCTCGAAACCTGGCAAGCCAAGGAACTTTGGCAACGGAAGGCGGACAAAGCATTCTTTACCGCCGAGAAAGACAGCGGCTCAACCTACAACCTCTTTGACGTGGTGACTGGCGCTGCAGAGGGTCAAGCAGACAAGAAAGAACTGAAACAGATCAAGCCAAACTCTGGTGTGCGCGGATTGATCGGCGCAGCGCTTGTTCAATTCCAACTTCTTGATGCGGACATCGAGAAACGCCGCGAAGCTTTGGTCGCAATTGGACGAGACCCAAATGCAAGCCATCTTCCCGCTCTACGTGGTGCAATTGATGGCGAGCCTGATCCGCAGATTAAAGCCGAGAAGATTCGCCTAGAACGGCTCCTTTCGGTCCAATACGAAACTGACCCCGAAGCGCGTATTGCCGCCATCCAATCGCTTAAGGGCGACCTTGGTGTAGATGCCCGTGCAGCACTAAATCCGCTCCTCGCCACAAAGCGGATCGCTGTACTTGGTGAGGCCGAAGGCAACATTGCGCGCGAACTTGAGCCTGGTGACGATGATTTCAGCCAAAACGAAGCTTACGCGCTTCTTGTGAATTCCGGCCTTGCTCAACCTGTGCCAAGCAGCGACGACATCCGCAATGCGCTAGCCGCAAACATCGATCAAGGCTCTGTTTCAGGTATCCCAACTGCGCAACTCTCAAACGAAGAAACGCGCCTTAGGGCTTACAATACCCTCGCAGAAAACGGCATCGTCCCGCCCGCTATTACAGCTGCGGAGCAACGGGCACTTGTCGCGGCTCATAAGTATTTCGAAGTCTATGATATCGCCGACAGCCGGATCACCGACGCTGCGCAAGACACGCTCGACTCTATCGAACTCAAGGTGGGAATGAGCCAAGCCATTGACCTCGGACTTGATGGCTTGTCGCTCGCATCGATCTATTTCCTTGCGGCAATCGGGCTTGCCATCACATTCGGCGTTATGGGTGTGATCAACATGGCCCATGGCGAATTCATCATGATGGGCGCCTATACCGGCTATGTGGTTCAACAAATCATTCCCGATTATACGTTGTCGATCATCGTGGCCCTGCCCGCAGCCTTTGCTGTGACCTTTGCTGCCGGTGTGGCGATGGAGCGGCTTGTGATCCGCTTCCTTTACAACCGTCCGCTTGAGACACTTCTGGCAACGTTCGGTATCTCTGTCGCGCTGCAACAACTTGCCAAGAACATCTTCGGCACGCAGGCCCGCCCGCTGACGTCTCCTGCGTGGCTCGACGGCGCTCTGACATTCAACGATGTCGTCTCGATCAGCTATATTCGCATCGCGATTTTCGTGCTCGCACTGGTGTTCCTCGTGCTGTTCCTCTTTATCATGAAGCGGACGCGCCTTGGCCTCGAAGTCCGCGCTGTAACGCAAAACCCGCGCATGGCATCTTCGATGGGGATCAATCCTGATCGCATCAACATGCTCACCTTCGGGCTTGGCTCGGGCATCGCGGGGATCGCTGGCGTTGCCATCGGCCTCTTCGCCAAAGTGACCTCCGAACTTGGTTCCGACTATATCGTACAAAGCTTCATGACGGTCGTCGTTGGCGGTGTCGGCAACATCTGGGGAACGCTTGCGGGCGCCGCGATGATCGGCGGATTGCAAAAAGGCATCGAGTGGATGAACCCATCCAATACGCTTGCCGCTCAAACCTACATGATCGTCTTTATCATCATATTCATCCAATTCCGGCCCAAAGGCATCATTGCCCTCAAAGGCCGCGCGGCAGGAGATTAAGCCATGAACAAGAGCTTTTTTGCCCGTAACCCTTCGGTCTTGATTTTCATCGCTTGCCTCGCGCTCTTTACGCTTACAGTTTCGGTTCTGGCCGACGGGTTTGGCGCTGGCGTGATCTCGACCAGCTTCGTGAAAACCCTCGGCAAAACGCTGTGCCTCTGTCTGATCGCCATCGCGATGGACCTTGTTTGGGGCTACTGCGGGATCTTGTCTCTGGGCCACTTCGCTTTCTTCGGGCTTGGCGGATATATGATCGGGATGTGGCTGATGTATGCCCGTACCGAGTTAATCGTGGCGAATTCGTTGGCGGAGGCGGAAATTCCACCGACTGCCCAAGAAATCTCGGATGCTATCGGCAACCAGATCTTCGGCGTGGTCGGCGGCAGCGATATCCCGTTGATCTGGAGTTTCGCCGACAGCCTTACGATCCAACTCGCTTTCGTCGTACTTGTTCCTGGCCTACTCGCGCTTGTCTTTGGCTGGCTCGCCTTCCGCAGCCGCGTAACAGGTGTTTACCTTTCGATCCTCACGCAAGCCATGACACTGGCGCTTTCGCTCTACCTCTTCCAGAACGAAAGCGGGCTGCGCGGCAACAACGGACTCTCGGGTTTGCAAAACCTTCCCGGTCTCGACGATGTTCCGCAAAGCACCGTATCGCTTTGGTTCTTCTGGGCCTCGGCACTGGCACTCGGCCTTGGGTATATGCTCGCCGCTTGGGTAGTTTCGGGTAAGTTTGGCAGCGTAATCCGCGGCATCCGCGATGATGAAGCGCGCGTACGCTTCCTTGGGTATTCGGTTGAGGGGTACAAACTCTTCGTCTTTACATTGACCGCTGTGATCGCCGCCATTGCTGGCGCGCTCTATTACCCACAGGCCGGTATCATCAACCCTGGTGAAATGGCGCCAATCGCGTCCATCTACCTCGCGGTTTGGGTGGCTATCGGCGGTCGCGGGCGACTCTATGGCGCCGTGATCGGCGCGGCACTGGTTTCGCTTCTGTCGACATGGTTCACGGGCGGGCAAGCGCCTGACATCCCGCTTGGCTTCTATACAATCCAATGGGTCGATTGGTGGCTCGTGTTGCTTGGCTTCTCCTTTGTTGCAGTCACACTCTTTGCCCCACGCGGTATTGGTGGACTATTCGATCTCTACACTGGGCGGCATGCCCCAAACCGCCACGGCGCAGACCTCGGCCCCGATATGGGCTCCCTGCGTGAGAAGGAGGCTGACGAATGAGCACACTTCTTGAAGTATCCGGCGTTTCCGTAACCTTTGACGGGTTCCGCGCCATCAATAACCTTTCCTTTCAGATTGCGGATGCCGAATTGCGCGCCGTGATCGGGCCCAACGGTGCTGGCAAAACGACCTTTATGGATATCGTAACCGGCAAAACCCGCCCAGATGAGGGCCGCGTTCTGTTTGGTGAGAAATCCGTCTCCCTCCTACGGATGTCGGAAGCCAAAATCGCCCAAGCAGGCGTAGGGCGAAAGTTCCAGCGCCCCACCGTGTTCGAAGACCAGAGCGTATTTGACAACCTGCTCATGGCGCTAAAAAAGGATCGCAAGCCTTGGTCGGTATTGTTCTATCGCAAGTCAAAGCGCGATACCGAACGTGTTGAAGAACTGGCGGAACAGATCGGGCTAACCGCGCAAATTCACCGCACCTCTGGCGAGCTTTCCCACGGGCAGAAACAGTGGCTCGAAATCGGTATGCTCCTCGCTCAGGAGCCGCGCCTGCTCCTCGTAGACGAACCTGCCGCCGGTATGACGCTCGCCGAACGTGAACAGACAACCGATATCCTTAAGGAAGCCGCCAAAACCCGTGCCGTCGTTGTTGTTGAACACGACATGGAGTTCGTACGGCGGCTAAATTGCAAAGTCACCGTACTACACGAAGGATCGGTTTTGGCCGAAGGCAGCCTTGACCACGTGACTGCAAACCAAGACGTCATCGACGTATATCTGGGACGATAACATGCTGGAAATCAAAGACCTCACCCTGCATTACTCCGGATCGCAAATCCTCTATGGGATCGACCTCACAGCGGACGTTGGAAAAGTCACCTGCGTGATGGGGACGAATGGCGTCGGGAAAACAAGCCTGCTCAAGGCCATTTCCGGCACTCATCAGCGCACCAGCGGCACCTACCGCCTCAATGGCGAGGAGCTTGGCAAACCACCTGCGAATGTCCTAGCGCATAAAGGCGTTGCGTATGTTCCTCAGGGGCGCGATGTTTTCCCACTGATGACAGTGCGAGAAAACCTCGAGACTGGCTATGCCTGCTTGCCAAAATCAGAGCATCACGTTCCGGATTACATTTTCGAGCTGTTCCCCGTTCTTAAAGAGATGGAAGGGCGGCGCGGCGGCGACCTTTCCGGCGGACAGCAGCAACAGCTTGCGATCGCACGCGCGCTTATCACCAAGCCTAAGCTTCTGTTGCTGGACGAGCCGACTGAAGGCATTCAGCCCAACATCATTCAGCAAATTGGTCGCGTCATTGAATTCCTGCGTGATCAGGGTGACATGGCGATCATCCTCGTCGAGCAGTACTTCAGCTTTGCCTATGACCTCGCAGACGACTTTTGCGTTCTGACACGTGGTTCGGTTTCTCTGGCTGGCTCAAAGAAAGAGCTGAAAAAATCTGAACTGATGAAATCTGTCTCGGTCTAAATCAACTCGCGATCCCTACCGATCATTGCGGCGTGCGTACGATTGCGCGCGTCGAGCTTTCGGCTCAAGGTTTTGACGTGCAGCTTTACGGTGACTTCTTGTAGATCAAAATCACGGGCTATTTCCTTATTAGATTTCCCTGCGGCGATGCCCTTCAGGACTTGATGCTCGCGCCGCGTGAGATATGCGTACCCTGCCTCCGGATCGCTCTGGTTTTGCATGAAATTGAAAGGGGCAAACACCTCTCCGCTGGCCATGAATTTTGCTGCCATCACCATTGATTTCGATCCAAGCGTCTTTGGAACAAACCCAGCGGCCCCTTTTTCAATCGCCTCTTCTGCAATTGCTTTAGTGGCTGAGCCTGACAGGATCGCCACCGGTTTCTGCTGGTTTGCGGCAAGCGCGTTTTTCAGCCCTTCAAGCCCGTGCATTCCAGGCATGTTGTAGTCAAGAAGGACAAGGTCAAAAGGCCCGCTCTCTTTGATCAACGCAAGCGTATCACTCAGATCGGCGGCCAAAACGACATCAACATCCCCCTCGGACTCGATGAAAGAGCCGATGGCTTCACGCACGAGATCATGGTCATCTGCAACCAGAAATTTCAGTCTTTCACCGTGTGACATCGCATTTCCATTATGACCATTTGGCACAACCTGCGCCCAAACGAAGAGCTGTTTTACCCGAACGTAGAGCTTACCTTGCACTATTGTGGGCCAAAGGATTTAACAGAAAGCTAATAGGCATATCGTGCGCATGAGAGCGCTCTGTTTCGCGTCGTTGCCCTATACCAATGAGCCGCTCCTACTTAACGAAATAGAAATGCCTCACGCTGCATCCTATCGCGCGATTAACACAGGAACAGAGGCTTCGGATGGACCCAAAGCACCAGGCTGCGCATGCCACGCTGGAAGCTGCCATTGCTGAAGCTACTCACCTTCCAGTGCTTGACGCGCTTGTCGTGGCGCAGTTTGTGGAGCTTCTTGGAGAAAAGCGTGCGGTGTTCCTCGTGAGCGAATTCACGAGCGAAATCGAAGCACTCAGCACTCGCTTAGAAAACGTACTCCACCTAAACGAACTGACCCCCATGCGCAGCGATCTACATCAGGCATCTGGCGCGGCCGCGACTTTCGGGTTGCGACGCCTCCGCGCGATAGTGTTGGCACTAGAGCAAAACTTTCATTCGCGGGGCGCGGTTTGCTTCGTCGAATTGGCCGCACTTCTCAGAGGCCTAATGCAAATCTCTTCTGTAGAGTTTCGCGCTGCAGCCTCTAACTCTGCAAACTAATCCTTCGTTCAACACCATCATTTCGCTCCCGTGACGTCCATTCAAATGTCCTAAATGCAATTGTATATTTGACTGTGGATTTTTTAATGCATACATTCTTTGTGTGCCCGTGATTCCAAGAAATTACGGCAACCAACAGGGAGGAATAATAATGAAAACTATCGTAACGGCAGCAACGGCTGCCTTAATGCTTGGGTCTGCCGCCTCGGCTGACGGCGTAAAACTGAACATGCCATCGACTTTCCCCGGCTCTTTGATCCAGCTGGGTCAGGCTGGCGTGCGCTTCCAGGACACTGTGAATCTCATCTCTGGCGGCGAGGTCGAGGTCGAGTTCTTCGAGCCCAACGCGCTTGTTCCGCCGCTCGAAATCTTTGACGCTGTTTCATCTGGCGCCGTCGACGCGGGCTGGTCGGTTTCAGGTTACTGGGGTTCCAAAAACTCAGCTCTGAACCTTTTTGCTGCGGTTCCGTTTGGACCAGCTGCCGGTGAGTACCTCGCTTGGATGTGGTACGGCGGCGGCGAAGATCTAATGAATGAAGTTTATCACGCCAATGGCATTCACGGACAAGTTTGCGGCATCATCGCGCCGGAAGCGTCTGGTTGGTTCCGCAAAGAAATCAACAGCGTAGAGGACCTTCAGGGTCTCAAGATGCGCTTCTTCGGCCTTGGTGCGAAGGTAATGCAGAAACTTGGCGTCGACACACAGCTTCTGGCGGGTGGCGATATCTATCCGGCCCTTGAGCGGGGCACAATTGATGCCACGGAATTCTCCATGCCTGCGATCGATTTGAACCTCGGTTTCTATAACATCGCGAAACACTACTACTTCCCGGGCTGGCACCAGCAGTCCACCAACCAAGAGCTTCTGATCTCGCTCGCGAAATGGGAAGGCATGACAGATCAACAGCGTGGTATCATCCAGACGGCTTGCCGCGCCAACGTCGCGACACAGCTTGCCGAAGGCGAAGCGATTCAAGGCAAAGCACTTGCGGAGATCGAGGGCCACGGTGTGACAATCCACCAGTGGGATCCTGCAATTCTCGAGACTCTTCAAGCAACTTGGGATGAAGTGGTTGCCGAAGAAGCGGCTGCAAACCCTGACTTCCAGAAAGCCTGGGACAGCCTGCAAGCATTCCGCGCAGAATACGCAGCTTGGAATGACCTCGGCTACCTAGACTAATCTAGACCGAAGAAAATCATTGGCCCGGCCGTAGTTTTACGGTTGGGCCTTTGAAGTGTGGAAACACACCCAAACCATCCAGTCGACATCAAGATCGCCTCGAAACAACAGGAATATCGCCATGCAGGGTCTTCTCGCCGTCAGTAGATCAATTGATCGAATACTCAAGTTTTTTGCAACAGTAGGGGGATGGCTTGGCGCAGTTCTTGTCTTTGTTGTCTGCTACGACGTCGTAACTCGCTATTTCGGTGTTCCCAAATTCTTCGGCTTCACATCGACAATGCTTCAGGAGTCCGAATACTGGCTGCATAGCTTCCTTATCGTGTTTTGCGTTGGCTGGGCCTACACGCGCAACGCCCATGTGCGCATTGACCTACTGCGCGACGGCTTTTCAAACAAAACCAAATACCGCATCGAAATCCTCGGCAACCTGTGTTTCTTGCTCCCCTATACGGCGGTCGGCGTTTGGATCGCGTGGCCCTATATGACGCGCTCCTTTCTGTCCGGAGAGATATCGGATTCTCAAACGGGGCTCTCAAACCTGTGGATCCTCAAGGCTGGTCTTCTGGTCCTGTTTATCCTTTTGGCGCTGGCCTCAATCTCGCAACTCATCAAATCATTCGCAGGCCTCCGCGGCGCACTCACGCCCGATGAAGAAGCCAATCTTCTTGGAGGCGGCCACTAATGGTACTTGTCGATTTACTTCCTATTTTCATGTTCGTTGCTCTTGGGGTTTTGCTTTTTACGGGCTTCCCAGTGGCATTCATTCTTGGCGGTGTCGGTTTGGCCTTCGGCTTTATCGGCATCCTCGTAGGCGAGTTCGCCTTTGTTCGCTTCATGCTTTTGCCCAACCGGATATTCGGCGGCATCATGACCAACCTGATCCTCACGGCGATCCCCATGTTTATTTTCATGGGAACCATGCTTGAAAAATCGGGTATCGCACGTGATCTCTTGAATTGCCTTCAAGTGTTGTTGCGGCGCGTTCCGGGCGGGCTCGCGCTTGCGGTGACATTGATGGGGACGATCCTTGCGGCGACAACCGGCATCATCGGCGCCAGCGTCATCATGATGTCTCTGCTTGCACTGCCGGTTATGATTGAACGCAAATACGACCACTCCCTCGCGACTGGCACAATCGCCGCTTCGGGTACGCTAGGCATCCTGATCCCGCCGTCGATTATGCTGGTGATTATGGCTGATCTTCTGTCGCGTTCGGTTGGAAACCTGTTCGTGGCCGCGGTCTTCCCCGGCCTCATGCTCGCAAGTTTCTATGTGATCTATATCGTCGTGCGGTGTTGGATGAATCCAAAGCTCGCGCCGCGTCTTGACGGTATGCTCGGGCCCCAAACGGGTTGGGGCGTGTTCTGGATGGTGATCCGCAGTTTTGTTCCGCCCGTTATTTTGATCGGTATGGTTCTTGGCTCGATCCTCGGCGGCTTTGCCACGCCAACGGAAGCGGCAGGGGTTGGCGCGTTTGGGGCATTGCTCCTCGGGTTCATCAACCTTGTTGTCCTGCCATCTGTGGGGGTTCAGGAGTTTTCTCTCGAACCAACGGACCATGTTTTCGAAGCCCCAAAACGTTCGTTCTGGGCAGAGCTAAAATCCTATTACAAAACAGTCGCCACGGTTGTGGAAAGTACTGCTCTGACCAATGCGATGATCTTTGGGATATTCATCGGTGCAACGCTGTTCTCTTATGTATTCCGCGCGCTCGGTGGCGATCATCTTGTGATCGACCTTGTCAACTCGCTCGGACTTGGTGCATGGGGGCTGCTGTTCCTGATTATGGGGATCGTGTTCATTCTGGGCTTCTTCTTTGACTGGATTGAAATCACGCTGATCGTGCTGCCCGTATTTGCCCCGATCATCGCCCAAATGGATTTTGGCGATCACGTGAGCAAATTCGAAATGACCTACTGGTTCGCAATTCTCCTCGCGGTAAACCTGCAAACCAGCTTCCTGACGCCGCCGTTTGGCTTCGCTTTGTTTTATCTCAAAGCGGTCGCGCCGAAATCAGTCAAAATTCAGGAAATCTACGCGGGAATCATCCCATTCGTCCTGTTGCAGCTGACGGGTCTGGCTTTGGTGATGCGCTTCCCCGAAATTGCGCTGTGGCTGCCACGCGTACTCCTCGACTAGGATGGGGACCTAAAGAGGAGAAAGCCTGCCGTGTTTAAAGACGCGGCAGGCGAAACTTTTTCAGAATATCAAGAAGCTCACGCGCAGCATCTTTGCGATGCTCGCGAAAGAGCTCCGCTACGCCAACATCATCGCCCTCGGCAATTTTTTCGAGGATGTCACGATGAACCTGTGTGGAGTTTTTGGGAATTTCGCGCAGCCGCAAAGTTACCATCCGCGCGCGGTGGGCCTGATCAAACAAGAGCGAAACCATCGCGAGCATCCGCTTGTTTCCGTGAAGTTCAAGCAACAACCGATGGAAACGGTCATCTGCATCTGCCCACGCTTCAAGATCACCCGTTTCAAGCGCAGTTTCCATCTCCTGTGTCGCGGCTTCCATTCCGGCAAGCTCGTCTTTGCCAGGGCGTCGACGCGCAAGTGCTGCCGCCGCTTCGGGCTCAAGCGCGGTTAGGATTTCGTAAATCTCGGCCATGTCCTCGGTGGATACGGGAAGAACCCGTGCGCCACGGCGCGGAATAAGCTGAACAAGCCCCTCTGCTTCAAGTTTTATGAGCGCCTCGCGAACAGGCGTACGGCTCATGCCAAGAAGCTCGGCAATCTCTGGTTCAGGCGCTTGAAATCCAGACGGCATCCGGTTTGTCAGAATCTCTTCCTTAAGCCGGTTATAGGCATCAGTTACGCGTGTTTGCTTGATTTCAGACACAGAGTCTTTCCTGCTCGCATAGATAAGTTTCCAATGTATGCATTATGCCTGATCCAGCAAAAAGACACCAGCCTCTGGCAAGCGAATTAATGGCCTTCAAACACTGGTCATCACGATATTTTTACGTAACAATCCGCCGCAAACCAAAAAGGACTAACCGCAATGGAATTACTGCCGCTCTTTAAATCAATCGTCGGCGAGAACCATGTTCTAACCGGACAAGACACATTGCGGTATTCCGTTGATTTTACAAACAAATACAAGGGCGATGCGCTTTGTGTTGTACGACCAAACACAACAGAACAGGTGAGCGAGATCGTCAAAATTGCGGCGAAAACCAAAACGCCGTTGATCCCGATTGGCGGCAACACTGGCCTCACCGGTGCGACCTACTCTGAAGGTGCGGTTCTGCTCTCGCTTGAGCGGTTAAATCGCGTGCGCAAAATCAACACTGAAGCCCGCCTTGCCGAAGTTGAAGCGGGCGTCATTCTGGCCAATTTGCATGACGCCGTCTCCGAACACGGGCTAAGCTTCCCGCTCATGTTCGGGGCGCGAGGTTCGGCCACAATCGGCGGAAATCTGGCCACGAATGCGGGCGGTTCCAACGTGGTCAGGTACGGCAATACGCGTGCACTCTGCCTTGGGCTAGAGGTCGTATTGCCATCAGGCGAGATCATGGATCTTCTGACGGAACTTCACAAAGATAACTCCGGCTATGACCTCAAGGATTTGTTCATCGGGGCCGAAGGCACGCTCGGTATAATTACCGCCGCGACACTGAAACTCACACCAACACCGTCCGCATTCGCAACAGCCATGGTTGCCTTGCCCGACCTATCCATTGCCCTTGAGCTTTTGAACAAAATCCAAAAAGAGACTGGCGGCGCTGTTGAGGCATTTGAATACATGCCGGCCCGTTACATGGACCTCCACGCAGAGCTGTTTCCACAGGCCCGTCCGCCCTTTAAAACCACCTATCCAGTCAACATCATGCTCGAAGTGGGCGCCACCGCCCCGCGCGATACGAAGCCGGATGAAACCGGTGAAATCCCAATTGTCGCGATGGTTGAAACGATCCTTGGCGAGATGATCGAAAATGGCGCAATCCTTGACGCGGCTGTTGCCCAGAATGAGGCCCAACGGCGCGAAATGTGGGAGCGGCGAGAGCAAGCGGCCGAATTAGCCTTTCACAAGCAGCCATTTGTAAACCACGACATCTCGGTGCCACTTGATAAGGTTGCCGCATTCCTTGAACGAATCGAGGTGCGGATGGCCGCGCTTGATCCCGCCTTTGATGCCTTACCCGTGGCCCATCTGGGGGACGGGAACGTTCACTATACCGTGTGGCCAAGCGAAAGCGCGCATGTCAGCCATGACGCGATCACCGAAGCCGTAGAGGATGTTGTGCAGGAACTTGGCGGGGCTTTCTCTGCCGAACATGGCATTGGTGCATCCAAGCTTGCTTCTATGTCGCGGCGCAAGAATCCGGTCGCTCTTGCAACCATGCGCGCGATCAAACAAGCGCTTGATCCGCAGAACATCATGAACCCGGGGAAGCTGCTTCCCTAAGTTTGCCAATCAAAGAAATCAGCGGGCGCTTGTTCGCGCAACTGTTTGGCCAAGGTACGGCCAAGAGATACGCCGTCCTCTATTGGGCCAGAGATCTCGCCGGAAATACTCTCGCTTCCATCGGGGCGGATAATCTCACCACGAAGACGGATATTCGCACCATCAAGTTCTGCAAGCCCAGCAATCGGGGTTTCACACGACCCGTCAAGCTCGGCCAAAAATGCTCGCTCTGCGGCGAGGCGTTGGCCTGTTGGCGCGTCATGAATGGGCTGAAGAAGCTCGGAGACTGCGCTGTCATCCTGCCGTTGTTCGATGCCAATTGCCCCCTGTGCAACAGCGGGGAGCATATCATTCACATCAATTGGCGTTGCAGGAACATCGTTCATTTTCAAACGGTTGATGCCCGCCATCGCCAAAAACGTACACGTTGCGACGCCTTCAGACAACTTGCGCAAACGCGTTTGCACATTGCCACGAAACTCAACAACCTCAAGGTCAGGGCGCACCTGTTTGAGCTGCGCATGTCGGCGCAAGCTGGACGTGCCAACAACGGCGCCTTTTGGCAAGTCAGCCAATCCGTTGAACTCCGGTGAAATGAACGCATCGCGCACGTCTTCGCGGGGAAGATAGGTCGTGAGAGCCAGCCCATCCGGCTGTTCCACTGGCATATCTTTCATCGAGTGAACCGCGATATCAATCCCGCCCGACAGCAGCGCCTCTTCGATCTCTTTCGTAAACAATCCCTTGCCGCCAATTTCACGCAGCGCGCGATCCTGTACTCGATCACCGGTGGTTTTAATCACAATGACCTCAAAGGCCTCTTCAGGAAGATCATGTGCCGCCATCAAGCGCGCACGTGTTTCATGCGCTTGTGCAAGAGCCAAAGGCGAACCACGCGTGCCGATTTTAAGGGGGGCGTCGGGAGAAGGGAGTGCATGTGTCATGCCCTGTGTTTACGCGCGGCATATCCGCCTGACAATAGGTCAGATTCGCCGCACACCTTGACATCAGAGCCGCAACGCGAAAGGTGACTGCAGAGATTTGATGGAAGGGCGAAACATGGCGGAACAAAAGAAGCTGCTTCGGGCATTGGCTGGCGAAATACAAGACGTACCACCGGTTTGGATGATGCGCCAAGCGGGGCGTTACCTGCCTGAATATCGCGCCACTCGGGCCGAAGCTGGCGATTTCCTGTCGCTTTGCTACAACCCCGAACTTGCCGCCGAAGTCACGCTTCAGCCCATTCGCCGATATGGGTTTGATGCCGCGATCCTCTTTGCCGATATCCTTCTACTGCCCCAAGCGCTCGGCGCGAAAGTTTGGTTCGTTACGGGAGAAGGCCCACGGCTTTCTACCATAAAAAACCAAAGTGATTTCAACGCATTGGGCAGTGTGGAAGCCATCCACGAAACCCTTTCTCCGATCTATGAAACGCTGAAAATCCTCAAGTCCGAACTACCCAAAGAAACCACGCTTATTGGTTTCGCAGGGGCGCCATGGACCGTTGCAACCTACATGATCGCTGGGCGTGGCACGCCAGATCAGGGGCCAGCTCACGCGCTCAAAGACACCGACCGCGCAACGTTTCAGCAGCTGATCGACCTCATCACAGACGGAACCATCGAATATCTCGCAAAACAGATCGAAGCGGGTGCCGAGGTCGTTAAGATTTTTGACAGCTGGGCTGGATCGCTCAAAGGGCAGGACTTTCACGATTTCGCTCTGCTCCCTGCCAAAAAGATCATTCAGGCACTAAATGCACGCCACCCTAACGTGCCGATCATCGCATTCCCGCGTGAAGCAGGGCCAGCATACGAAGGGTTCGCCAAAGCCGTCGGCGCGCAATGTTTGGCAATTGATACGAAGGTTGATCTGGAATGGGCGGCCAAAGTGCTACAGCCGGATAGCTGCGTTCAGGGCAATCTTGACCCAAAGCTTATGGTCGAGGGCGGCGACAAACTGATTTCAGAGACAAAACGCATCAAAGAGGCGCTCGGAAACGGGCCGCATATCTTTAACCTCGGCCACGGGATCACTCCAGATGCGGACCCCGCAAATGTCGATGTGATGCTAAAGGCGTTGCGCGGCTAAACCCATTTCGCCAGCGGCGGCAGACTCATCAATACGGCCTCGGGATCATGTCCGGTTTCGAGGCCGAATTTCGTTCCGCGGTCATAAACGAGATTGTACTCCGCATAGAGGCCGCGATGCACAAGCTGCGCGTCTTTGTCTGCCTCTGTCCAAGGCGTATTGCGGCGGCGCTCAGTGACGGGCAAGAAAGCCGCGAGAAACGCGCGGCCAACATCTTGGATGAAGGCAAAATCCGCCTCCCAATCACCAGTATTGTGATCATCAAGGAAGATACCGCCAACGCCGCGTGCTCGTTTGCGATGCGGGATATAGAAATATTCGTCCGCCCATTCTTTAAAGCGCGGGTAGTAAGCGGGATCGTGACGGTCGCAATGCTCTTTCTGAGCGGCGTGAAAACTCGCGGTATCCTCGCCATATTCGATACATGGATTCAGGTCTGAACCGCCCCCGAACCACCAGCCATGTGGCGTCCAGAACATGCGCGTGTTCATGTGAACGGCGGGCGTATGCGGGTTTTGCATATGCGCAACAAGGCTAATTCCCGACGCCCAGAACCGTGGATCGGATTTCATTTCAGGAAATCCTTTTCGCGCGGCCATGGCCGCTTGCGCGCGCTCGCCAAGTTCGCCGTAAACCTCGGAAATATTTACGCCAACCTTTTCGAATACACGGCCACCGCGCATAACAGACATCAGGCCACCACCCGCATCAGAGCCGTCATCCGCTGTGCGTTTCGTTTCGCGAAGCTCGAACTTTCCAGCTGGATTCCCAGCAAATGGGCCGGTTTCCTGCGTCTCTTCCAACTGCTCAAAAGCGGCGCAAATCTCATCTCGCAAGGAGCGGAACCACGTTGCCGCACGGCGTTTTTCTTCGGTCATCATGTCCATAACGAAACTCCTCAGAACGCGGGAAAACCCCGCCGTTTAATGTGCGAATGAGGTCACAGGATCGAGGAGCGAGCGCCCCCCATCAAGCGTTACGATCTGGCCGGTCATAAATTCCGCCGCATCGCTGGCCAAAAACTGGAATGTCTCGGCGATCTCGGCTGCACTTGCGATCCGGTCGAGCGGCGTGTGGGCGATGATATCGTCGCGAAGCTCGGTATCTTCCCTAAGTGTCTTTTTAAGGCTTGCGCTCATGACACTACCGAAAGCGACGGAATTGACCCGAATACGCTCCGGCGCGAGGGCTACAGCAAGTCCGCGTGTCATCTGGTCTACCGCGGCTGAACTGATCGAATGGGCAAGCAATTCAGGATGAATGCGCTGCGCAGAGATCGACGACATGTTGATGATCGACCCGATGCAACCTTCTTCCTGTCCGCTTTCTTTAGCCTGTTTAATCATGCGCTTTGCTACAGCTTGGCTCAGGCGAAGCGAGGTCATCAGGTTCTGTTCGAGGAGCTTGCTTACGCCGTCATCCAACGGATTTAGCGGCGATGACACCATCGTTTGGCGGCTACCGTTGACGAGAATGTCGATCGTCTCGAATGCATCGATTGTGGCCGAAAGCAAATTGGCAATCGTCAGCTTCTTTCGCAAATCTCCGGCGAAAAAACGCACCGGGCCATCATCCGGCAAATCGCCAAGCTCGGCCTCAAGCGCCTCATCATCAACATCAGCGAACATAACGTTCGCGCCGGCTTGCTCGAAATGGCGGGCAACCGCGAGGCCAATGCCATTGGCTGCTCCGGTAACGATGGCTGTTTTTCCGGCAATCGAAAATGACATATTGGCGCCTCTTGGTTCGGTCCCGATTCTCGGTGGAGACTAGCAGAATTATCAGATGTTGCGAGTTTTCTGCGCGGGTTGGCTGGCGTGGAAAACCTTGAACCGATTATCACCGCCGACTTCTTCGACATTGCGATAAAGTTCATTCAGGTCAGCTTCGTATGGCAGGTGCCGATTGGCCACCACCCAAAGGTGCCCACGCGGTTTCAGGAAACGCGCGGCAGCGGCGAGAAAGGCCTTCCCAATCGCGGGATCCGCAGCTCGGCTGGTATGAAACGGCGGGTTCATTACGACCGTGTCAAACGCCGGCAGGCTTTTGTAACGCGTTACGTCGGCCCAATGGAATTCGGCGCGTGGATCAGCGATATTTTCACGCACGCATTCCAATGCGGCATGATCGGCCTCAACCAGGTGCAGCGATTTCACACTCTCTCTGGTCAAAACCTGAGCGGAGAGCCAGCCCCAACCCGCGCCAAAATCGGCTACATCAGCACCCAGTTTTTCCGGCAATAGATCAGCCAGAATTTTGGAGCCCGGATCAATGCCATCCGCAGAAAACACGCCGGGACGCGTAACAAAGCCTGGCGCAACTTCGGTGGGATCTTGCGGAGCTGCCCAATCTTCGAAGGCGCGCACGGCGGGAAACCAAAAGGTTTTGCCATGGGATTTTGAAAACGCAGACGAACAGTCGGCAACCTTGCGACAAGCCTTATAGATACCGTCAATTCCATCTGTTTTCTGGCCATCGACGACAACGAGGCCATCTGGGCAAAACCGCGTCGCGGCCTCGATCATCGCACGCGCTTCCGCCTTGGCACGAGGAAGAAACACAATCGCCATCGCATAGGTTCCCTCAGGTGCGGTAACAACTGAATATCCAGCGCCCGCCAAGGCATCATAATCCGGCTTAAAACCCTGAACCGCAACAACACGTTCCTTGGGCAAGCTATCGAGATCGCTCTCGGGCGTTGCGTTGAAAACGAGAATCTGCCCCTCTTCGGGAAGGGACAACCCGCCCCCCTCAAGGCTCAATGTGATACGTTGATTTTGCATAACGGGGGCCGCGCCCCTATTCCTTTTCCATCGTGCATTGCAGCGGATGTTGATTCTGGCGCGCAGCGTCCATTACTTGCGCAACCTTGGTTTCCGCCACCTCGTGGGAAAACACTCCGACCACAGCAATTCCCTTTTTGTGGACCGTCAGCATGATTTCATACGCCAACGACGAAGACACGCCAAAGAACCGCTCCAGAATATAGATCACAAACTCCATCGGCGTGTAATCATCATTCAGCAACAGTACTTTATACATCGGAGGCCGAGCGGTCTTCTGAACTGTTTTTGTCAGAACTCCGGCGTCACCATCTTCGGGTGCGTCGTCGTCGGCCATCATATATGTGGTAAAAAATTCCATCGACGTTTTAGGCAATCCAATTCACGTGTAGGCAGATTATATAGAGCCTCTACCGCTGGTGAAAAGGGGGAGGCGCGGTTTGCTCGACCAAAATTGAATAAAATATCAACCTTTTTTCTAGAGCAACGCCCGCAAAATTCCGCCTATTTCCCGAATATTCGGCATTCACCCCACCAGCAGGGACACATGTAGCGGTTGAGCGGCAAAGCGCCACTAAATCAAGTCTGTTACAAATTTTCACCAGCGATTCAACTGTTCTGAAAAAAGAGTTTCTCCAAGTGAATCCCGTGTGTTACGATTCTTGCAATTACAAAAAATGTCAGCCGAAAAATCGGCGGCAAGAGGCAGTTAAAATAGCGAGGCCGACGTGCGAACACGGCTCGGGCAGTTCGTCCAAAACACAGTATTGGTGGCGGCATTCTTGTGCGCCACCCTGATCGGTACAATTCCGGCTTTGGCCGCGCCTTACGCGGCGATGGTCATGGATGCACGAACCGGTGAGGTTCTGCATTCGCGAAATGCCGACACTCGATTGCATCCCGCGTCATTGACCAAAATGATGACGCTCTACATCGTTTTTGAAGCCGTTAAGCACGGTGAATTGGACCTTGATCAGAAAATCCGAATTTCGAAAAAAGCCGCTGCAGAACCCCCTTCCAAGCTGGGTCTGCGGGCAGGGCAACGTATTGCCCTTCGGTATCTCATACGCGCCGCTG
The DNA here is from genome assembly GCF_028823805.1 of Halocynthiibacter sp. C4. NCBI lineage: Bacteria > Pseudomonadati > Pseudomonadota > Alphaproteobacteria > Rhodobacterales > Paracoccaceae > Halocynthiibacter > Halocynthiibacter sp. C4. The sequence goes on from NZ_JAPEIE010000002.1 coordinate 1,019,727, forward strand.
CCGTTAAATCGGCAAACGACGCGGCGACTGCCCTTGGCGAGGCGGTATCAGGCAGCGAGGCAGCGTTTGCTCGACGGATGAATCGCACCGCCAAAGCCTTGGGTATGTCGCGAACTACGTTCAAGAACGCGCACGGACTTACTGAATCCGGCCACCTCTCGACCGCGCGAGACATGACAACACTTGGGCGTCATCTCTTTTATGACTACCCCGAGTACTACAACCTGTTCTCCCGCCGCTCGACCGACGCTGGGATCAAGGCTGTCTACAACACGAACCGCCGTTTCCTTGCCGCCTATCGCGGCGCCGACGGAATCAAAACAGGATACACGCGCGCTGCAGGCTTCAACCTTGTGTCCTCCGCTCAACGCGGAGAAGAGCGCATCATCGCAACTATGTTCGGCGGCAGCTCCACAGCGGCTCGGAACAAGCGCGTTGCCGAGCTTCTCGATATGGGGTTCAAACGCGCGCCAACACGCGCAGCGGTTCGGAAGCCTCGCCCTCCTGCTTATGTGGGTAATGCGGGCACCAAAGTTGCCGAAGGCGCAACCGGCAAAACCATTCGTTTGGTGACTGCCGTTTCAAAGAGTATGCGCCCCCTCCCCCGGCCAACGCTCGCGATTGCTGCCAATCTTGAGGTTGAACCGCCGTCAGAGTCCGCAGCAGCAAGTCTTAAAACAACGATTCAGGATGCGCTTCAGGAAGCAATTGTCGTTGCCGACGGCAGCACCGCAGTCGTAACACCAGAGCCGCGCCCGGAAGTCACCAAAGCAGAAACTATCGAAGCGTCCCAAATCGCCGAGATTCTGCCGCCAGCTGTACGCCCTGACGAGAAAGAAGCCATCAAGGAAACTCTCCTTCTCGCGGCTGTAACGCCCGAAGTGCACGAGATTGACGACACGCCCGTAATCGTAACCAAAATCTCTAACACGTCAGAAAAGTTCTGGGGTGTGAATGTAGGCAACTATGCGTCGCGCTATGCCGCCGAACGTGCGTTGTTGAAAACTGCACTGCGCGAATTGGCAACTCTTGACGGAACGGATCGCAAGGCAGTGAAAACAAGCAAAGGTTTTGAAGCCAATTTCACGGGCATGTCCCGCGAGGCAGCCGAGCTTGCCTGTCGTCGCCTCGCTGCGCGCAACACTGAGTGTTCGGTGATTTCACCTTCCTGAACCTAAACGTTTAAGACTTATGAGCAACGGCACCTCACGGGGTGCCGTTTTCATTTAACGCTGTCTTACGGATGCTTAGGGGCGCGGATCGTCGTCCCAATCATCGTTGAGAAAACGCGCACCATCGCCTTTCGGATCATCAAACTGCCCGTGCTTCAGCGCCCAAAAGAACGCCGCAAGCCCAAGACCTCCAAGGCCAAGCGAGATCGGGATGAGGTAGGCGAGAATTTCCATGGATTACCTAAGACGTAGCGCGTTTAGTGAAACGGTGATCGAACTAAGCGACATTGCCAGCGCAGCAGCAAGCGGAGTTGCAAGCCCTGCGACGGCAATAGGCACTGCGATGAAGTTGTAAAGCGTCGCGATGCGGAAATTCTCTCTGATCCGTTTGGTCGATTTCTGCGCGGTCGTTAGCGCCTCTGGCAGCGAGCTTAGGTCACTTCCAAGCAAAACGATATCCGAAGCGACTCGTGCGGCATCTAAAGCAGACGCTGGTGATATCGAGACATGCGCCGCCGCGAGCGCAGCAGTGTCGTTCAAACCGTCACCCACCATCAACACGGGGCCGGATTGCGAGAGGTCGTTGATATATCCGGCCTTCTCTTCGGGCAATACGCCCGCTTGCCAATTGGATATCCCAAGCTCGCGTGCAAGTGCAGCAACTGAAGGCTTGGTGTCGCCAGAGATCAGATGGACAGGCACACCGCGCGCCAATAGCTCGCTCACTGCTTCGCGTGCACCGGTGCGCAGCGTATCGCGGAAACCGAACCGAACTGGAGCATTTTCCCCAATGCGAAGCCATGTGGTTGGGCCTTCGAAACTCTCATCCGTTGCCCCAACCCAAGCGCCGCGGCCAAGCCGAACACGCTGCCCATTCCACTGGCCCTCGACACCATAGCCCGGCACTTCTTTAATCTCTTCAATCAATGCCGCTGGCTTTCCCGATTGGACCAATGCCTGTGCAAGCGGGTGAGCTGATGCCTTGGCAAGACCGATGGCAACCGCGAGATCATCGGCGTTTTGACCCTCATCGAGGAAAACAGGCGTGCCATTGGTAAGCGTACCGGTTTTGTCAAAAACAACCGACTTCACCTCGGCCAATCGCTCCAATGCGGTCTCGTGCTTGATGAGCATGCCACGCTTAAAAAGCCGCCCAGAAGCCGCCGTTGTCACCGCAGGAACAGCAAGGCCAAGCGCACAGGGACAGGTGATAATAAGAACAGCCGCCGCGATGTTGATCGCCGTGCGCATGTCTTGGGTAAAGATATACCAGCCAATAAACGAAAGCCCCGCAAGGATGTGCACACCGGGCGCATAGAGTTTGGCGGCCTTATCGGCAAGCGAGGTGTATCGATTGCGGCCACTTTCAGCGATCGCAACAAGGTCCGCCATCCGATGCAGGGATGTATCGCGGCCGAACGCGGTTGTTCGAACCACAAGCGGGCCAGTCAGGTTCACCTCTCCCGCGCTAACCAACTGCCCCTGCTCAACAAAGACAGGAAGCGTTTCACCGGTCAGCAGCGAACGATCAAGCTCGCTTTTCCCTTCAACAACCTCACCGTCCACCGGCATTCGACCACCAGGCTTAACAAGAAGCAGATCACCCTTGGCGAGGTCAGAAATCAGAACCGTTTCTTCGATCTTTTCACCATTTGGGCCAAGGACAATCCGCAAAGCACGCGGCACCTCCAACGCAGCAAGTTCTTCGGCGGCGGATCGTGCAACCGCGCGCGTGCGGTGATCAAGGTAGCGGCCCGCAAGAAGGAAGCAGGTTAGTGTAAGCGCCGCGTCAAAATAAGCATGCTCGCCCGAATGGGCCGTTTCATAGAGAGATGTTCCAAGCGCGAGCGCGATCGCCAAAGCAATCGGAACATCCATGTTCATCCGCTTCTTGGAGAGCGCCGCCCATGCGTTTTTGAAAAACGGCTGCGCAGAGAATCCAATGGCCGGAAAGGCAATCGCAGCAGATATCCAGTGGAACATATCCCGCGTGGCATCTTCGGCGCCTGACCAAACAGCTACGGACAGAAGCATTACATTCATCGACGCAAAGAAAGCAACCGCAAGCCGCATCAATAGGTCACGGCCCGCCTTGTTGGTTTCGGTGGCGGCGATGGCACTCGCATCCAGTTCATGGGCTTCGAAACCGGCGTTTTCCAGCGCGGTTGTCAGGTCATCAATCCCGACAGATGGTTCAGCCTCAACCGATGCCCGCTTGAGCGTGAGATTCACACGCGCAGAATTCACGCCGCTCATCGCGTTTAGGGTACGTTCAACAGATGAGATACAGGCCGAGCAATGGATTGTCGGCAAGGACAGCAAAATCGCACCTGCAGGCGCAGCGGCATCCACCCGCGCCGCAACCTCGGTTGCGGCAGGTGCAACAACACAGGCCGGACACGCCGACGAATTTGCTGTCAGGTCACTCATTTCTGCTTTCTTACGTGAATGACAACGCGCTGCTGAAAGGGCGTTCCATCGGGCGCAGTTGCCTGCATCCGAAAATTCCAATTCCCACGATCAAGCTCTACCGGAGTACTGTATACGCCATTGGCGAAAGTGAATTCCGGTGTCATATCCTGCCGCGTATGCGTTGCGCGCCCAAGAATGCCCCTGAGGTTCAAAACCTCAACCGGCGCGCCGTCTGCATCCGTTACAGCAAGCTCAAGCACGCCATCTTGATATGTCGGCTCAACCGTCCAGCCAAGCGCCTCTTGCGCGGCGCGCACCTCGTCGTATTTCTGGCTCGCCACGTATGAGTTCTTAACCTCCAGTCCTGGAAAGGTTTTGACGGCATTATAGGCGAGCGTCAGATTCACACCGATCACAATCGCAAAAGCGCCCGATACAAAGAAAAAGACCTGTCGTCCTGTGATTTCGCGTTGTTTGGTCATTTTGCGTTTCCGTTGAATACCGTGTCTTTTGAGGCTCTATCTTCATTCACAACATCTGTGATCCAAAGCCGCAGAGGAGCGGATTGCATTGTTGTTGCCTGCGTTCCACTCGGCGCAGTGACATAGACCCGCTGAAGGAACGTTGAGTCCGCAGGGACCCGAACAGTTAGATCATCCTCCCCTTCCAGCGAAAGTTCAAGCTGCTCTTCGCTGGTCAGCGACATCGCAAAGTCTCGATCCTCGCCGTGTTTGTTCCGGAGCCGCACATCGTATGTATTGCGGATTGAGCCGTCAGACAGGGTTACAAAGGTCGGGTTTCGAACAGGGGAAACAGTGATGTTGATATCGCTGCGAATAAACAGCGCAAACACCAGCGCGAACCCGACAGCAGACCAAAGCCCTGTGTACAGAAGCGTGCGCGGCCGCAGGATGTGTTTCCAGATGTTTCGCGGCTCTTCGCCTGCGCGTTCGGCTTCCTCATCCTTAAGAGCCATGTAATCGATGAGCCCGCGTGGCTTACCGATCTTGTCCATGATGTCGTCGCAGGCATCGATGCAAAGCGCGCACGTGATACACTCCATTTGCTGACCGTCGCGGATATCGATGCCAACGGGGCATACATTCACGCAAGCCATGCAATCGATACAGTCTCCCAGCGGCTCCGCCTCTGGGTCTTGCTTCTTGCGATGCTTGCCGCGCGGCTCTCCGCGCCACTCACGATAGGCAACGACCAATGTGTCTTCGTCCATCATCGCCGCCTGAATACGCGGCCAAGGGCACATGTAGATACAGACCTGCTCGCGCATGAAGCCACCGAACACAAAGGTGGTGAGCGTAAGAATCACAATGGTCGTATAGGCAATCGGGTGCGCGTTCAACGTAACCAGATCGACGGCCAATTGCGGCGCGTCAGTAAAGTAGAAAACCCATGCGCCCCCAGTGGCGACCGCAATCAACAGCCAGACAACCCACTTAAACAGCCGTAGCCTGATTTTTCGCAGGTCCCATTTTGCATTCCAAAGGCGTACGCGCGCGTTACGGTCGCCCTCGATCCAGCGCTCAACAAGGATGAACAAATCTGTCCAGACCGTTTGCGGGCAGGCATATCCGCACCACACGCGCCCAAGCGCCGAGGTAAACAGGAACAACCCAAGGCCCGCCATAATGAGCAGCCCCGCAACGAAATAGAACTCGTGCGGCCAAATCTCGATCCAGAAGAAAAAGAAGCGCCGATTGGCAAGATCAACCAAAACAGCCTGATCGGGCAGCTTATCGCCACGATCCCAACGAATCCACGGAAGTAAATAGTAGATTCCAAGCGTTACCGCCAAGATCCACCACTTCAGTGTTCGAAATGTGCCGTAAACCCGCTTCGGGAATACCGGTTCGTGAGCTGCATAGAGCTTCGGTGGTGTTTCTGACGCACTCATAGCGCCTCCATTGTCCTGTTTCGCGTTGCCTTCGTGGGTTGAATCACGAGGAACTTCCTTGATGTGTATCAAAGTTTCACGGGATTTCCGAATTGTCCCTGCGACAGGTCGTGCATGCGCCGCTTGGCCGCAGACAAAAAAGTGGCGAAGCCCAGGACAGAGCTTCGCCACTTAGTTTTTTGGTGCCAACCCCCAGGAAACGCGCGAACAGGACGGGCGGTCGGCACCAACCAGAGGTTTCCCTCCGGAACTTGTTGTTATTCGCCGCCGCCCAAGTTGTGGACGTAGAAGGAGACGGCGCGAATATCTGCTTCGGACAAGCGATTAGACCAACCAGGCATAACCCCGTACCGAGCGTTTACGACAGTGTCCGTAAGGGACTCACGATCACCACCGTAAAGCCAGATTGCATCAGTCAGATTCGGTGCGCCTTGACTTCGGTCACCTGTGCCATCTTCTGCGTGACATGCAGAGCAATTATCTTCGTAGACAACCGCACCAGCAGAAGCGAGCGTTGCGTCATGTTCCTGCCCAGAGATGGACAGCACATATTCAACCACTTGTTCGATTTCCTCATTCTCGAGAATCTCGCCGAACTTGGGCATTTCGGAGTAACGCGCATCGTCGTAGTCTTCGTTGCGGATACCATGGGCGACAGTTTCATAGATCGCCTCGATATCACCACCCCAGAGCCAGTCATCATCCAGCAGGTTCGGATATCCAACCGCGCCAGCCGCACCAGAACCGTGACATTGTGCGCACCATGTGCGGAATACCGCGGCGCCACCAGCTGTTGCAAAGCGTGTCAGGTCAGCATCGTTTTCAACTTCAGTTAGGTCGGTTGAAACGAGCTTGGCACGGATTTCCGCGTTCGCCTCGTTAAAGGATGCGATATCCTTGGCAACTTCTTCACGAGTGGAATACCCAAGAACCCCCTGAGTAGCTTTGTTCACAAGCGGCCATGCCGGATAGGCGATGGTATAGGCAATGCCCCAAATGATGGTAGCATAAAAAGTCCAGAGCCACCAACGCGGAAGCGGGTTGTTGAACTCTTCGATCCCATCCCAGGAGTGGCCTGTTGTTTCCGGATCTTCGTGTTGTTTTTTGACAGGTTTCTTTGACATGTTCACGCCTCCTTGTTCTGGGCGTTTTGCGGCGCATCGGCCAGCGGAGAATCCTCATGGCGGAACGGTATATCTGCCGTATCGCTATGAACCTTTTTGCTACCGGGACGGAATACCCAGACGAACACCCCTACAAAGAAGAGGAACATCAGGAGCAAGACCCAGCTATCTGCAAATTCACGTAGGATGCTATACATGGTGCCTCCTAGCGGGTTGGGTCGGGTGTAAAGGTCGAGAAATCAACCAATGTCCCCAACATTTGCAAATAGGCAATCAACGCGTCGGTTTCGGAAACGCCGGGCTTGCCGTCAAAGTTCCGTACCTGTGCGCCGGGATAGCGTTCGAGCATATCGTCGTAATCGCTATCCGGATCAGCTTGGGCCATGAAGTCGGCATGCGCATTTTCCAGCATCTCTTCGGTATAAGGCACGCCAACCATCTTATGAGTTTTTAGAAGGTCACCGATGTATTTACCGTCAAGAAGCTTGTCTTCGAGGAAGCCGTATTTAGGCATGATTGATTCCGGCACAACCGATTGAGGGTCGCGCAGGTGATCGACATGCCACTCATCCGAGTAGCGGCCGCCGACACGAGCGAGGTCTGGCCCCGTCCGCTTTGACCCCCACTGGAACGGGTGGTCATACATGCTTTCCGCTGCCAGAGAATAGTGCCCGTAGCGCTCTACTTCGTCGCGCATTGGGCGAATCATCTGGCTGTGACAGACATAGCACCCTTCGCGAATGTAAACTTCGCGGCCCGCCAATTCGAGCGGAGAGTAAGGGCGCATGCCTTCAACGTCTTCAATAGTATTTTCCAGATAGAACAGCGGAGCGATTTCCACGATCCCCCCGACCGACACGACCAAGAGGCTGCCGACCAGAAGGGCTGTTGCGTTCTTTTCCAGAAACTTGTGTTTGTCGAGAATTCCCATTTCTGAATCCCCCTTATTCTGCCGGTGCCATTGCGGCGGCGGGCTTAGGCTCGCCTTTCGCAACAGTCATCCAAAGGTTATAGGCCATGATCAGCGAGCCAACGAGGAACAGAACCCCACCAAGGCCACGCACAACCAACATCGGGAACTTCGGTCCGAGAGTGTCGGCGAAAGCGTTCACAAGGAAGCCTTGCGCATCAACTTCACGCCACATCAGACCTTCCATAATGCCGGTGACCCACATGGACGCCGCGTAGAGAACGATACCGATTGTCGCCAGCCAGAAGTGCCAGTTAACAAGCTTGAGGCTATAGAGACCGGTTTTGTTCCACAGTTTCGGGAAGAGATAGTAGAGCGCACCGAAGGTGATCATACCGTTCCAGCCAAGCGCACCAGAGTGCACGTGCCCGATAGTCCAGTCGGTGTAGTGGCTGAGAGAGTTCACAGCTTTGATCGACATCATCGGACCTTCGAAAGTGGACATGCCGTAGAAACCGATCGACACAACCATCATACGGATAATCGGGTCGGTGCGGAGTTTGTCCCATGCGCCTTGCAGCGTCATCAGACCGTTGATCATACCACCCCAGCTTGGCATCCAGAGAATGACCGAGAAGACCATACCGAGTGTCGAAGCCCATTCCGGCAGCGCTGTATAGTGAAGATGGTGTGGACCAGCCCAGATATACAGGAAGATCAGCGCCCAAAAGTGGATGATCGACAGCTTGTAGGAGTACACAGGGCGCTCTGCTTGTTTCGGCACGAAGTAGTACATCATGCCAAGGAAGCCCGCAGTCAGGAAGAAGCCCACCGCGTTGTGGCCGTACCACCATTGTGTCATCGCATCCTGAACACCTGCAAAGAGCTGAACCGAGCGCGAACCGAAGATCGAAACCGGGAGGCTCAGGTTGTTGACGATGTGAAGCATCGCAACAGTGACGATGAAGCCGAGATAGAACCAGTTCGCAACATAGATGTGCTTTTCTTTGCGGTTCATAATCGTGCCGAGGTACACCACAAGATAGGCAACCCAAACGATTGTGAGCCAGATATCTACATACCACTCAGGCTCTGCATATTCTTTGGACTGGGTAGCACCGAGAAGGTAGCCCGTCGCCGCGAGAACAATAAATAGGTTGTACCCCCAAAAAACGAACCACGCCAGATTGCCACCCCAGAGACGTGCGGCAGACGTTCGTTGAACAACATAAAAACTTGTACAAATCAGCGCATTACCACCAAAGGCAAAAATAACCGCCGATGTATGGAGCGGGCGAAGACGGCCAAAGTTGGCATATCCTTGGGCCCAATCAAAGTTCAGGACAGGGAAAGCAAGCTGAAACGCGATGAACGTACCGACCAAGAAACCGACGACACCCCAGAACACCGTGGCAATCGCGCCTGCCCGGATAACACCGTCCATATAACCGGTCGGGGTTGGCGGTTTTGGATCGCCGGTTTTGCGAACGGACCACAAAAACAGCCCCCCCGCGACAAGCATGACCAGTATGGCATGCACCTGATATGCAAAATCACGTGCATAGTTTGCGGCTATGGCGGCAAGTACCGTCACGAGCGCAAGCACGATCAGCTTAAGATAGTCCCACATTTTGTGTCCCTTCGTCCTTTCCCGACGCGATTCTAGCGCCCGGGTGCGTTCTTTGATCTCGGTATGTTTGCGAGCGTACTCACTCGCTTTGATCCATGTCAATTTTTACCATAGTATTGGTTGATCGAGGTCAATGTGACACAAAAGCAAATTTTATATTTTGCAAACAGAATGAAGGAGACATTTATGTCGTATAAATCAATTCTCTGTATTGCCTCAGCCCCAGCCACATGCGCAGCCGCGCTCGATTATGCCTGTGCATTGGCTAATCAGAACGAGGCTCATCTCGATGTTCTAAACCTCGGCGTAGACCGCACCCAAACGGGATATTACTACGCCGGCGCCAACGCGCTTATTCAGCAAGAGACAATTGAGCGCGCCAGCGCGGATGCCAAGGAAGTTGATGAATGGGCCCGCAAACGCCTTGAGGGCGAGACTTTCCCATGGGCCGCAGAACAAGCCGTCGTTCAAATTTCCGGTCTCAATCGCGTTGCAGCTCACCGCGCGCGATTTGCGGATGCTGTTGTATTGCCGAAACCCTATGGTGAGGCGCGCGACAGCGTAGACGAAGGTTTGGTCGAAGCCGCTCTGTTTGAAGGGAACGCGCCAATAATCGTTGTGCCAGATGCTCCCAAAGCACTCGGCGCGCCGAAGAATGTTGTGATCGGCTGGAACGAAAGCGTTGAGGCGCTTAACGCAGTTCGCGCTGCAATGCCGTTCTTGCTTGAGGCCGACCAAGTGAATATCGCCGTGATTGATCCGCCAACCCACGGGCCAAACCGTTCCGACCCCGGCGGGCTGCTTTCACAACTGCTGTCGCGTCATGGCATCCATGCCGAAATCTCGGTTCTGGCAAAATCGATGCCTCGCGTCGGGGATATCATGCTGCGTCACATCAGTGACCAGAACGCAGACATGCTGGTTATGGGCGCCTACGGGCACTCGCGCTTCCGCGAAGCAGTTTTAGGCGGCGCAACCCGCTACATGCTTGAAAACGCAGAAGTTCCGGTCTTCATGCGTCACTAATCACGCTTGGGTCGGGCAAGAAATTGCCCGCCCGCACTCATCGCGCGAGTTTAGATCGGCAATCCACCGTCGGCGTCATCACCGGACTCAAGCACCAGCTTTTGGAAATCCGGCACAATGATGTGACGCTTGCCTTGAAGTTCGATTAAACCGTCTTTCTTCAGAGCGGAAATCTGGCGGCTTACTGTCTCGAGTGTAAGTCCGAGGTAGTCGGACATTGCCTCTCGCGTAAGCGGCAGGTCGAAGCTCATCGAATCGCCAACGGTCTGGGTCGCAAGCATCGAGTTGCGGCGGGCGATAATTGCCAGCAGGCTGGCGATCTTTTCACGCGCGGTTTTGCGGCCAAGTAATAGCATCCACTCGCGCGCGGCATCCAACTCGTCCAACGTCATTTGCAAGAGTCGCTGCGCAACACGCGGAGTGGTCGAAACCAGTTCCTCAAACGGCTTCTTACGAAAACAACACATCACAAGATCGGTTGTTGCCACCACATCATAAGGCGCCGAATCGCGCCCTGGGCGACCGACAAAATCTGAAGGCAGAAGCAACCCGACCATCTGTGTGCGCCCGTCTTCGAGCGTTTGGGTCAGCGAGGCAATTCCAGACACCACCGACGCCACAAAATCCATACGGTCACCAGACCAAACCACCGTTTGGCCAGCTTCAAAGCTGCGGTAGTACTTCATTTCTTCAAGCAGAATGAGTTCTTCGGTCTCGCAGTGTGCACAAACCGCGCGCTTCCGAATGGGGCAATCGCCGCATTTATTGAAGTTTTTCGTCAGGTCAGGTGCAAACATTAAGGCGTCCGGTAATTGATATGTGTCAAAGTATGTGACCTTAACGGGGTCTATAGATACCCGCATGGAAACGAATATACAACTTGCCCGACACGGCCTTTTTGACGCGCGTGTCCCCCGCTACACAAGCTATCCGACATCACCGCATTTCGCGGGAAATGTTGGGCCTGATCTGTTTGCAGATTGGATTGGTGCGATCCCCGAAGGTGGGCAGATTTCGCTCTATATCCACGTGCCCTTCTGCCGTCGTTTGTGTTGGTTCTGCGCCTGCCGTACGCAAGGTACCTCTTCGGATGCGCCTGTGCGCGCTTATCTTGAAACGCTCAAAGCAGAAATCGAGATTCTGCGCTCCCGCCTTCCTCAGGGCGTCACTCTTGAGCGACTACATTGGGGCGGAGGAACACCAACGCTTCTGGCGCCCGATATGATGACAGAACTGGCCGAGGCAATCTATTCCGTTGCGCCTCTTGCTGAGGATGGCGAGTTTTCGGTTGAGATCGACCCTAACGAAATCGACGGTGCGCGCCTTGATGCCCTTGCCGCCGCAGGCCTGAACCGCGCTTCTATTGGTGTGCAGGATTTTGACCCTGAAATTCAGAAAGTCATCGGCCGCGAGCAAAGTTACGAGCTTACCGCCGAAGCCGTTCACGCGATTCGCGCGCGTGGCGTGAAGTCGCTCAACACCGATATACTCTATGGTCTGCCCTATCAGACTCCGGAGAAAATCACCGAAAGCGTACAGAAGCTTCTCTCGCTCGCGCCTGATCGCGTGGCGCTCTACGGTTATGCCCACGTCCCATGGATGGCGCGCCGTCAGACCATGATCCCAGAAGAAGCGCTGCCAAGCGCCGAGCAACGACTTGGGTTGTTTGAAACCGCGCAGAAGCTCTTTAAATGGGACGGCTATGATGAAATCGGTATCGACCACTTTGCGCTACCGAGCGACAGTTTGAGCATTGCCCAGAAAGCAGGGCGCCTGCGCCGCAACTTCCAAGGCTATACCGAGGACACTTCTGAAGTTCTTGTCGGGCTTGGCGCTTCGTCAATTTCAAAGTTCCCGCAGGGTTATGCGCAAAACGCTTCTGCCACATCGCAACACACAGCCGCCATTCGAGCGGGCGGGTTCTCCACCAAGCGCGGGCATCGCTTTACCGCCGAAGACAAACTCCGCGCGCGTCTGATCGAAGTTTTGATGTGTGATTTCGTGGTCGACGCCGCCGAGATTGCTGCCGAGCGCGGGCTGGCCAAAGCAGAGGTTGAAAAGCTAATCGCGCCGGTTGCCGCACAGTTTAGCGATGTTGTGAGCTACAAGAACGGACGCCTCGAGGTTCCACCATCCACTCGTCCGTTGACACGGGTGATTGCACGCAGCTTCGACGCCTACGAACTCTCAAAAACCGGCCATAGCTCCGCCGTGTAAAACGATTATCGCGCGACGTTCAAATCAAGGGCCGCCTTGATGAGCGTGCGCGTATATTCGGTTTGCGGATTGTCGAAAATCTGCTCCCGCGTGCCGGCCTCAACAACATCACCCTGCTTCATTACCACAACATTGTGGCTTAGAGCGCGTACGACCTTCAGGTCGTGACTGATGAACAGATAGCCAAGCTGATAACGATTTTGCAACTCGCGCAGGAGCGCAATGATTTGCTGCTGTACGGTACGGTCAAGCGCACTTGTCGGCTCGTCCAAAACAACCAGCTTGGGACGCAAAATCATAGCGCGTGCAATCGCGATCCTCTGGCGCTGCCCACCGGAGAACTCATGCGGGTAACGATCGATCGTTGCCGGATCAAGCCCCGTCTCGCGCATGATGTCCTGCACCAATTCGCGTGGGTCACGTCCTTTGCCAACGTCATGGATCGCAAGCCCCTCCGCAATAATCTCGCCCGCTGTCATTCGCGGCGAAAGAGAGCCGAACGGGTCTTGGAATACGATCTGCATATCCTTACGCAGCGGGGTGATATCACGGCTCTTGAGCGCATCAATCGCGCGGCCATCAAATTCGATACCGCCTTCCGACTGAATGAGCCGCATAATCGCCAGCGCCAGCGTCGTTTTGCCAGAACCGGATTCGCCCACAATCCCCAGCGTTTCGCCCGCACGCACCGAAATGCTCGCGGCATTCACCGCCTTTACATGGCCCACCGTGCGCTTGAGCAATCCACGATGGATAGGGAACCAAATACGCAGATCATCCGTCCGCACCAGCGTTTTCGCATCAGGCGCAACAGGCTCCGGTGCGCCGCTCGGCTCTGCATTCAGAAGCATTTGCGTATAGGGATGTTGCGGATTGTCAAAAATCTCTAGCGTCGGGCCAGTTTCAACAATCTCGCCATCCTTCATCACACACACACGATCCGCAATTTTGCGCACAATACCGAGGTCGTGGGTGATGAACAAAAGGCTCATCCCCTCGCTTTTCTTGAGGTCCGCAAGCAATTCGAGGATCTGGGCCTGAATGGTCACATCAAGTGCGGTTGTCGGTTCGTCCGCGATCAGGAGTTCTGGCCCGTTCGCAAGCGCCATGGCAATCATCACACGCTGACGTTGCCCGCCGGAAAGCTGGTGCGGATATGCATTCAACCGGCTCTCTGGGTCGTGAATACCCACCTTGGTCAACAGCTCAATAACCGCGTCGCGCGCCGCGTCACCTGTTTTGCCCTGATGGAGCAGAATACCTTCGGTAAGCTGCTTTTCGATGGTGTGAAGCGGATTAAGCGATGTCATCGGCTCTTGGAAAATGAAGCTGATATCATTGCCTCGCACACGGCGAAGCTCTTTCTCACTCGCGCCGATCATTTCGCTGCCGAGGTACTTCGCAGAGCCGCTCACTTCTGCATTATCCGACAAAAGCGATACTGTGGACAGCGCAGTGATGGACTTACCAGAGCCGGACTCCCCCACGAGAGCCACGGTTTCGCCCTCATCAACGTGGAAAGAAACCCCCTTCACGGCTTCTTTGCTTACGCCTTCCTGACGGAAGCTGATCCGCAGGTCTTTGACCTCAAGCGCGCGTTTTGTCATTGAAACACCTTCCGTGGGTCAAACGCATCGCGGATGCCTTCAAAGATAAAGACCAATAGCGACAGCATGATCGCAAAGGTAAAGAACGCCGTAAACGCCAACCATGGCGCTTGTAGGTTCTGTTTTGCCTGCTGGGTCAATTCACCAAGAGATGGTGCCGAAGGCGGCAATCCATACCCAAGGAAATCAAGCCCCGCCAGACCGCCAATCGCTCCCGTAATGATAAACGGCAGGAGCGTCAGCGTCGCAACCATCGCATTGGGCAGCATATGGCGGAACATAATCACACGATTTGACACGCCCAGCGCCTTGGCGGCCCGAACATATTCAAAGTTGCGCGCGCGCAGGAACTCTGCCCGTACCACGCCAACCAGCGCCGGCCAGCCAAACAGCACCGAAACAAAGACAAGCAGCCAGAAACTTCGCCCCAGTATCGAGAACAGGATGATAATCACGTAAAGGCTCGGCGTTGCGCCCCAGATTTCCAAAAGCCTCTGGAAAATGAGGTCTGTACGCCCGCCGAAATACCCCTGAACCGCACCAGCAATAATACCGAGCACAGAGGAAGCGCCAGTTACAATCAGCGCAAAGAATACCGAGAGCCGGAAACCATAGATCACCCGCGCCAACACGTCGCGCTTGGTGTCGTCTGTGCCGAGCCAGTTGTAGCTATCTGGCGGTGACGGTGCAGTTCCTGGGCGATCAACGGGGTTGCTGTAGCTGTTCGGAATAAGCGGCCAGATCATCCAGCCACGATCAATTTTCTCGCCATCAATCACGCCATCCTTGGCGTCTTCGATAAGCTCTTCGGGGCGGTCGAAACAATCAATATTTCCGCCCGTCGCAATAAGGCATTCCTGCCCTTCCCAAGCATAATCCGCCTCGCCCGGAAGGTCGCCACCGAATTGCGTTTCTGGATAAAACTTGAAAATCGGCATGTAGTATTCGCCCTGATACTTCACGAGGATCGGGCGGTCATTGGCAATGAACTCGGCAAAGCACGACGCAATGAAGAGGAACGAGAAGATGATAAGCGAGTAGAACGCGCGTTTATTGCGGCGGAAGTTACTCCAGCGGCGTTGATTAAGCGGAGAAAGTTCCACGTCAGCTTCCCCGCGATTCAAAGTCGATGCGCGGATCGACGAACACATACATCAAGTCCGACAAGATACCGATCACGAGGCCAATAAGCCCGAAGAAGAATAGCGTGCCGAACACCACCGCATAATCGCGTGAAACGGCAGCCTCAAATCCGAGACGGCCAAGACCATCGAGCGAGAATATGGTTTCGATGATAACAGAGCCGGTAAGGAAGATGCTGATGAAGAGCCCTGGAAAACCCGAGATCACAATCAGCATAGCATTGCGGAATACGTGGCCATACAGCACACGGCTCTCCGAAAGCCCCTTCGCGCGGGCCGTGATGACATATTGTTTGCGGATCTCGTCAAGGAAGCTGTTCTTAGTCAGGAGCGTAAGGCCCGCAAAGGCAGAAATGGTGCTGGCGATAATCGGCAGCGCCATATGCCAGAAGTAATCCGCGATTTTCATTGGCCAACTCAAATCGGACCAATTGTCGGATACGAGCCCACGCAGCGGGAAGATCTGCCAATAGGACCCCCCTGCAAACAGAACGATCAAAAGGATCGCAATCAAGAAACCCGGAAGCGCATAGGCCACGATAATCAGACCACTTGTCCAAGTATCAAAAGAGCTTCCGTCACGTACAGCTTTGCGAATTCCAAGCGGTATGGAAATGCAATAAGCAATCAGAGTGGACCAAAGCCCAAGCGAAATTGAAACGGGCAGCTTGTCTTTTACAAGTTCAAGAACTGGTTTGTCTTGGTTGTAACTCTCGCCAAAATCGAAGCGGATGTAGTTCCACATCATACTGAAAAAGCGCTCGACCGGAGGTTTATCAAAGCCGAACTGCCGCTCTAGCTCCGCGATTGCTTCGGGCGGTAAACCTCGTGCTCCGATGTACTTGCTTTCAAAGCCCCCGCCGACGTCGGATTCCTGAAACCCCGCGTCTCCTCCACCTCCAGAGATGGTGGCAAAGGCGTCGCCCTCCCCTTCGAGTTCAGCGAGGATTTGTTCAATTGGGCCGCCAGGCACAAATTGAACGAGCGTAAAGTTCACTACCATTATCCCGAACAACGTCGGAATAATCAGCAAGAGCCTTCGGAGTATGTAAGCGCCCATTGTGGTTCCCTATTTCAGCGCGCCCGAGGCCTTGAGCTTGGCCTCCTTTTCGGCGTCCTGCCACCAGAAGTCGAGGTATCCGAAATCAAAGGGCGGCAAGTCTTCGGGATAGGCGTACTTATCGTAATAGGCAATCGTATGAACGTCTTTGTACCATTCTGGCACCCAAATCCGCTCAACTCGCAACACACGATCAAGCGCGCGGACCGCAACATGCAGCTCCTCGCGGGTTTTGGCCGCCTTGATAATGTCGATGAGCCGATCCGTCGCCTCGCTACTGAAACCGGTTGGGTTAAAAATCGAAACTTCTGCTGTTTCGCTGCCCCAACGCTGCTCTAGGCCATCGCCCGGCTCGTATCCACCACCAAGGTGAGACGTGATGATATCGTAATCAAACGTCTGACGCCGCTCGGAAAACTGCGGGAAATCCACGCGATTGAGTGAGGCATTCACGCCAAGTTTTTTGAGGTTATCTACATAGGGCAGGATCACGCGATCAAAGGTCGGAGAGCGCTCGAGGAATTCAACGTCAAGCGTTTGCCCCTGTGCGTTGCGGCGCAAGCCGTCATTGCCAACAACCCATCCAGCCTCGTCCAACAGTTGTGAAGCGCGGCGCAGGTTGGTGCGATCAAGTTGGCGGCTTCCAGAGACAGGCGCCATCGGAACTTCTTCGTCAAACACTTCAGGGCGCAAAATATCGCGCATCGGCTCGAGCAGCGCCAATTCCTCGCCTTCGGGCAATCCTGTGGCCTGAAGCTCGGAGTTCTCCCAGAAGGAATTCACCCGTGCATAGAGCCCGTAAAACAGCGTTTCGTTGGACCATTCGAAATTGAACATCAGGCCAATTGCCTCGCGGACACGGATGTCCTGAAACTTTTCACGACGCAAGTTGAATACAAAGGCC
Source organism: Halocynthiibacter sp. C4 (assembly GCF_028823805.1). Lineage (NCBI taxonomy): Bacteria > Pseudomonadati > Pseudomonadota > Alphaproteobacteria > Rhodobacterales > Paracoccaceae > Halocynthiibacter > Halocynthiibacter sp. C4. Next base: position 1,036,843 of record NZ_JAPEIE010000002.1, read on the forward strand.
TGACCAGAAGCGATGTTGCCATCAGGAAGCTCCGCCTGAACAACAGTGCCATTCTTCACGCCGGGAAAATCATATCCAGTTGCCCATTGTTTGGAGGAGTTTTCATTGCGGAAATGAACAACGCCTGATTTGAATGCCTCGAACGCTGCTGTCTGGTCACCGAAATATTCAATGCGAATTCGATCGAAATTGTTTCGGCCTTTGTTGATTGGCAAATCCGCGCCCCAATAATCGGGGTTCCGCTCGTAAACAAGCCGACGCCCAACATCCATATCCGCGCGCATGTAGGGGCCAGAGCCGGGAGGTGTTTCAAGGCGGCTCTCATCGAGAATAGCGCCGGTTTCTTCAAACCAAGCCGCTTTGAAAATCGGAAGGCCGCCTACGTTTTCAATAACATCGCGCTTTTCGATTCCGTCCTTGAAGGTGAATTTGATCGAATGCGGTGAAAGAACTTCGGCGGATTCAACCTGCTTGGCGAGGATCGTGCGATAAGAGGTCAGCCCTTCCTTTAGGAAAAGGTTGTAGACGAAGAACACGTCTTCCGCCGTTACAGGCGTGCCGTCGGAGAACTTCGCCTCTGGGCGCATGTGGAACACAACCCAGCTCTTATCCTCTGGGTATTCGAGCCGTTCAGCAAGAAGTCCATAGGAGCTTCCGATTTCGTCGGCTGTTCCTGCTAACAGCGATTCATACATTATAGTCGACAGTGCGCCGCCCGTCCCTTTGCGCGAATATGGGTTCATGGAGTCAAAGCTACCCACGACAGCGAGCGACATTTCCCCGCCCTTCGGGGCGTCTGGGTTCACATAATCGAGATGTTCAAAGTCGGCGGAATATTTCAGCTCACCAAAAGTCGAAACGCCGTAGGAGGAAATGACCTTTTCATCGGCCTGCGCAAGAGTCGCGCCAAGAAGAGCAACCAAACTGGCAACTACGAATGTCCAGAATTCCAACTGCTTAAGTCTGTTTGTTTTCGGGACTACTCTGGCAACTGCACTTGGCTTGGACATGTTCTCTCCTCCGAACGCGTTTCTTTTTATGTAGCGTTTGGGATAGCCTAATTACCATCGGCAAACATTCAAGTTGAGAATACGTGAACACTTCGTGTTTTTGCCGATAAACACGAAAAAGGGCTGCTCCCAGCGGAAACAGCCCAAAATCAGATCAATTGTTCAGCAGCTTAGCCGCCGATTGTTTGCATATACGCAATCAGGTTGGCGCGGTCTTGGGCCTTTTTCAAACCAGAGAAGCCCATTTTTGTTCCTGGCGCATAGCCTTTTGGATTCTCAAGGAAGCCGTCAAGCGCCTCAGGTGTCCAGTTTCCTTCCATGCCTGTTAGGACGTCGGAATAGGAGAAGCCTGCAACCGAAGCGATGTCACGGTCAACAGCACCATAGAGGTGTGGGCCTGTGCCGTTCGCGCCATCTTCGATTTTGTGGCACGCCTTACATTTACCGAAGACTTTTTCGCCTTTGCCTGCGTCAGCAGTAGCAAGAAGCTCTTCAAAGGTCGGGCCGTCATCGGCGACTTCGGCAACGTCGCTGCCACCGGTTTCAATCAGGTAACCCTGTGCAGCGTGATCGTCACCATGGCCACCGCCAGTGTGATACAGCGCTTCCGCAGCCCAGCTCCCAAGAAGGAAGAAAAGAAGAGCGCCACAAAAAGCGCCCAGAATTTTAGTCATAGTCATTGTGTCGAACATGTCGCGTTCCATCTCGATCGAAGTTTGTCGATGTGTAGCCCCTTCCATATGCAAAGAGCAAGATGTAGTTACCGCGACCAATCGCCCTTTTTAGGAAAACCGCCCCGGAGACCCTGTTTTATGACAAAACGTATCGCATTTCAGGGGGAACCCGGTGCTTATTCGCATCAGGCTTGCCGGGAATCACGCCCCGATTACGAGCCTTTGCCCTGCCCGACCTTCCAATCTGCCATCGAAGCGGTGCGCCGTGGCGACGCTGATTTGGGCATGATTGCGGTTGAGAACTCCACTTACGGGCGCGTCGCCGACGTTCATTCTTTGCTTCCATCGAGCGGGCTGCAAATCATAGGCGAGGCCTTTGTACGGGTGAACATCAACCTCATGGCGTTGCCCGGAACCAAACTTGCGGATGTGAAGCGCGTCCGCTCGATGGGGATTTTGCTCGGCCAATGTCGCACATTCTTGCGCGACAATGGCATCGACACGCTGAACTGGTCGGATAATGCCGCCGCCGCGCGCGAGATTGCGTCCCTTGGCGATCCTGCCGAGGGCGCACTTGCAAGTGAGCTGGCTGCGGAGATTTACGGGCTGGATGTTTTGGCTCGAAACATCGAGGACGAGGGTAACAACACCACGCGATTCCTAATTATGGCGCGCGAGGCCGACCTAAGCCGCCGCGGCAAACACGGGATGATTACGAGCTTCGTGTTCCGCGTCCGCAACATTCCTGCTGCGCTCTATAAAGCCATGGGCGGATTTGCCACCAACGGCGTCAACATGACCAAGCTCGAAAGCTACATGGTCGGCGGCAAATTCACGGCAACGCAGTTTTATGCCGAGATCGAAGGCCATCCCGACGATCGCAACGTAAAACTTGCTCTTGAGGAGCTGGACTATTTCACGGACCACATCGGCTTGATGGGTGTGTTCCCTGCCGATCCGCGCCGCAACCAGACCCACGGATAGCAACGCAAACGCCGTGCAACCAAATTGTCCACTGTGGCTTTCGCGGCTACGGCGTTTCCATTAATGACCCAAGTCTCTATGTTGTGGCGACGAACAGGAGGCGCATATGGCAGTCCGTCGGATCGTTGCAAACATCAAAACAGACAAGCCGAGCAAGGTGCAAACCTTCTATAAAGAGCTATTCGATCTAACTGTACTGATGGATTTCGAATGGATCATCACGCTTGGCACCGACGAACACTGTTCGCCTCAAATCAGCTTGATGAACGAAGGCGGCTCGGGTGCTTCTGTTCCGGATTTATCCATCGAAGTTGATGACGTGAACGCCACATTTGCCCGCGCCAAGGAGTTGGGCTTTGACATCACTTATGACCTAACTGATGAGCCATGGGGCGTTCGGCGGTTTTTTTGTTACAGACCCAACAGGCAAGACCCTCAACGTTTTGTCACACACGACTTGAGCGCATACTTCTCTGACCCGCTTACGCAGCTAAGAAGGTGACATCGCGTTGTATCGATCTTCGATATCCTGCGCGACCTGACCGACGCGCCTTCTAAAGCGGCGATAAATTTTGGCGCGTGTGAGCTTTGCAGTCTGTAGCAAAAGCCTTGCAGTTAGCGACTTGGCGCGCGTATCAACACAGACAGTGAGCCTTGTGCGTGTTCGCGACAAGGGGACCAGATCGATGATCATGTCACCTTCAAGCCCACCAACAGCGCCATTCACAAGATACCCCTGAGCAGGGTCAATACGCACTAAAGCTGCCTTAAGCCGCCTTTCACGCCCACGATAATTGAACTTGGCATCCCAACTCCGCTCAGGTTCGCCTTTCTCGGGATCACCTGTTGCGACACCCACCTCGATTCCCCGACGAAATGCGAGGCGCTCAAACGCAGGGAAATCTGAAACGGCCTGAAAAACCACGCTCAAGGGGGCTTCGATATCTTCACGGCTCTCAAGTTTCATGGCGACCTTCGCGTTCCAATCCTATTGCGTGCCTTTTTTGCGTCATTCCAGCTTGTCTGCAAGCCAATTTACAATCATGAAATGCGCGATCGAGCCAACACGCGGCGCATAGATTTCCGCGTTTTCGCCGGCAACTATCGCCGCCATCTCCTCGCGCGTGACCCAACGGGCGTCTTCGATTTCAACAGGATCGATAACGATGTCTTCGTTCTCGGCGAACCCATGACATCCGATCATCAGCGAGGACGGAAACGCCCACGGCTGACTGGCAAGATAATCAACGCGCCCGACGCGAATGGCGGTTTCTTCAAAGACTTCGCGGCGCACGGCGGCCTCAATCGGCTCTCCTGGTTCGACAAATCCGGCAAGTGTTGAATACATCCCTTCCGGCCAAAACGGGCTGCGGCCAATTAAGAGTTTATTGCCGCGCGTTACCAACATGATCACGACGGGATCGGTGCGCGGAAAATGCGGAGCGGAACAAGCCGGACAGTTCCGTTGCCAGCCGCCCATTGCCATAACCGAAGGCGCCCCACATTTTGCGCAAAATTTGTGGCTCGCATGCCAGTTCAACAGCGCCTTAGCCGTTGATAGCAATTCAGCGGATCGCGGATCTAAAACTGACATGATCGCGCGTAACTCGGCAAGGATCGCGCCCTCCCCACATGGGGGGCATGCCTGCTCGCTCGCATCGAAATTATCACCGACTGTGGCAAGATCTTGCTGCTCAGGTTCCCATAAAGAAACGTCGGTTGCGAAGATCGCGCGATCTCCTTCAAGCCCAAGGAAAAGATACTCCCCAGTGCTATTCTCAAGAAACGGATGCCCGCAATCAAGCCGAAGCGCCGCTCCCCGCGCATCCTCATGCACCAAAACTTTGCCGCGCCATATTGGAAGGATATCACCCTTAGAACGAAGCGCCTCGAGCTTCTCTGCGTCCGCACGCAATTGTGCGGCACGGTCAAGTTTGGAGCCGCCAAATACGACCTGTTCTGAAATTTTCACCGCCCGCATGCTCCTGTCTGTTCGGCGGTACAATCGTGTCTAGCATCAGGAATGACAAGAGACGTTGCAGAATAATCATAGTTGAGCAAAATACCTCAAACACAACTTAAAGTTGATTGTGATAGTTGCCCAATTTTGAGAATTGTTATTTCCGTGTCATGCTCACCCGATATTTGAAGTCCACATTTCGGGAGAATTTTCATGACACACACAAAACAAATACCACTTAGCCGGCGTCATTTTCTCGCTGGCGCCGCCGCAGGAACAACAGTGCTTACACTCCATCCCTACTCCGTACATGCAGCGTCAAATCAAGCGCATTTGCGGATTATGGAAACGACTGACTTGCATGTTCATGTGTACCCATACGATTACTATTCGGACAAACCGATAGATACAGTTGGCCTTGCCCGTACGGCCGCACACATCGTGGATATTCGGAACGAGGCAACAAACTCGATCCTGCTCGACAACGGAGATTTCCTACAAGGCAACCCGATGGGCGATTACATCGCATATGAACGCGGCATGGCCGAAGGAGATATGCACCCGGTTATTGCGGCGATGAATGCAGTTGGCTTTGATGCCTCTACGCTTGGCAACCACGAATTCAACTACGGCCTTGATTTCCTGATGAAATCTCTGGCGGGGGCGAACTTCCCGATTGTCTCGGCCAATGTGGTGACAGAGCGTGGCGCTTCTCCGCGCGAGGATAAAACGCTGCTCAAGCCTTACGTGATCCTTGACCGCATGGTGACAGACGGCGCAGGCGCTGAGCATTCGATCAAGATCGGTATGATCGGCTTTGTGCCACCTCAAATCATGAACTGGGATCGCCGCCATCTAGAGGGCAATGTCTCGACCCGCGACATCCTCGAAGCTGCCCGTGCCTATGTGCCGGAAATGAAAGAGGCTGGAGCCGACATTATCATCGCACTGAGCCATTCCGGCATCGGGTCTGCGGATGAAACCGAACTGATGGAAAACGCATCCGTGCCGCTGGCCCAAGTCGAGGGAATCGACGCGATCATGACCGGCCACAGCCACCTTGTATTCCCCAGCTCGCGCTATGAAGGATTTGCTGGTGTGGACGCCGAAAAGGGCACAATTCATGGCAAGCCCGCAGCAATGGGCGGCTTCTGGGGAAGCCACCTTGGCGTAATTGACCTTATGCTCGAAAATTCGGGCGGCGAATGGAAGGTCGCAGCCAGCGCGAGCGAAGCCCGCCCGATTTCCAAACGCAACGAAGACCGCTCAATCACCCCGCTTGTGGAAAGTCAGGATTTCGTGCTGGCCTCTGTTGCCAAGGACCACGAAGAGACCCTCGCCTATGTCCGTCGTGCAGTTGGTAAAACCAGCGCACCGCTTCACAGCTATTTCGCGCTTGTGGCGGATGACCCTTCGGTTCAGATCGTCTCGATTGCCCAGAAATGGTATATTGAAGAGATGCTGAAGGGCACCGAGCACGAAGGGCTTCCGGTACTTTCGGCTGCCGCTCCATTCAAAGCGGGTGGTCGTGGTGGGCCAGAGTATTACACCGACGTTCCCGCTGGCGACGTTGCAATCAAAAACGTGGCCGACCTGTATCTCTATCCGAATACCGCCCGCGCGGTTCGGGTAACGGGAGCGCAACTCAAAGACTGGCTTGAGCGCTCTGCGGGAATGTTCAACCAAGTCGAGGCAGGCAAGGCGGATCAGGTTCTGCTCAACCCCGAGTTCCCGAGCTACAACTTCGATGTGATCGACGGCGTGAGCTATCAGATTGACCTGTCGCAGCCATCGAAATACGGCCCGAAAGGCGAGCTTGAAGCGCCAGATGCGAACCGCATTGTCGACCTCACATATGATGGCGCACCTGTCACGCCAGATCAGGAGTTTATCATCGCCACCAACAACTACCGCGCAAGCGGCGGCGGTGATTTCCCTGGAGCGAAGGGCGACACCATCGTGTTCGAAGGGCCAGACACCAACCGCGACGTTATCGTGCGCTATATCGTCGAACAGGGAACGATCAATCCTTCCGCCGATGGCAACTGGTCGTTCAAACCACTCGCCGACACAAGCGTACTTTTTGATACCGGACCAAAGGCCAAAGACTACCTCGATGATCTGACCACGCTGAACATTGAGGCCGCAGGCGACGGACCAGACGGTTTTGCGCGCTTCCGCATCACGCTCTGAACCTTAATTCAAACGAAAAATGCAAAGGGCGGCGCGTAAGCCGCCCTTTTTCCGACCACCGACAGGGCTTGAATAACATCGCGACTCGGACTATCTGGTGGGTCGAGAGGTTGGCGCGGGCGAACGCCTCGCCAACTCGGTCAGGTCCGGAAGGAAGCAGCCGTAACGAGTACCGTTTGGGTCGATGTCCAATCTCTCACCTAAGTTCAGACATGAGCGACTTTCAGAAGGAGGCCATTTTTCATGAGTGTTACATGCCTCCGGGCCATCGCGCGCTGACGCGGGGCCGCCGTTTTTCCCTAATCTTTACCTCACACTTCGTGAGCGGTTGCCGTTATAGTAAAGCAACTGCCCGAAACGGGATTCAAAATGTCTGAAGAAAACACTCTTTCCGACCTTGGATGGTCGCATCATTTCCAATCGCAACTTACCGACGAAGACGCGGGCGCGCGCCCCATGCGCGTATCCGAAGTACACCGCAGCAGCCTAACGGCACTTGATACTGCTGGCGCACATTTCATCGTCTTTTCCGCACAGATCACCTCCGGCGATGTTGCCGTGGGGGACTGGATACTCGTCGAAGCGGATGCGGATCGCATTATCCGTGTACTTGATCGCAAATCACACTTATCACGCCGCGCCGCAGGGCCTGAATTGCGCGAACAGCTTGTGGCAGCCAATGTCGATACACTGTTCATCGTCACGTCCTGCAACGCGGATTTCAACGAAGCGCGACTTGAGCGGTTCATTTCGATGGCATTCGAAGCCAACGCGACCCCGATCATCGTCATCACGAAGGCGGATCAAACGGATGATAACGGTGCAGACTATGTGCGCCGCGCCGAGAAGCTCTCGCTTGGCCAAGTTGCGATCCCTATCAATGCCAAAGACCCCGCCGACCTAGAACGATTAATGAGTTGGTGCGGCCCGAAAGAAACCATTGCCCTTCTTGGCTCTTCGGGTGTGGGCAAAACCACGATCACCAACGGAATTGCAGGAACAAGCGAGGCAACATCCGACATTCGCGAGGATGACGCCAAAGGCCGCCACACCACAACGGCGCGGTCGCTGCATCGTATTGATGGCGGTGGCTGGCTGGTGGACACGCCAGGTATGCGGGAGTTCGGTTTGTTCGAAGCCGCTGACGGCATCAATGCGGTTTTTCAGGATGTTCTAGAGTTTGCTGAGAACTGCAAGTTCCGCGATTGCGCTCATGAAAGCGAGCCGGGATGCGCGGTGCGGGCAGCGATTGAGCGTGGTGAACTTGATGCGGATCGGCTGGAGCGTTGGCGCAAGCTACAACGCGAGGATGCCCATCAAAGCGAAACAATTGCTCAATCCCGCAAGCGCGGCAAAGACTTTGCGCGCATGGTCAAAGACGTGAAGAAAGTTAAACACCGCAAATACCGCGGCGATTAACGTGCTTTCGCCTATGGCCTCCGATGGAATACGCGGAGGCCAATCTGCCTGCTGCAAACAAATTTCCATCACGGCGCTGGACGTTCAACGGCCACCCCTTTAACCTGCATTCGACACAAACGGGGGTTCCATGAGCGACAGCGAAGCCAGTCAGCAAAGCGGCAGTAAATATCAGGTTCTGGCGCGGAAATACCGCCCTGAAGTCTTTGCCGATCTCGTTGGCCAAGACGCCATGGTCCGCACCCTCAAAAACGCATTTGAAGCGGACCGGATCGCGCAAGCCTTTATCATGACCGGTATTCGCGGCACGGGGAAAACCACCACTGCGCGGATTATTGCAAAAGGCATGAACTGTATCGGCCCGGACGGCACAAGCGGCCCGACAACAGAGCCCTGCGGCGAATGCGAGCACTGCGTTGCCATCATGGAAGGCCGCCACGTTGACGTGATGGAGATGGACGCCGCCAGCCGCACGGGCGTCAACGACATTCGCGAAATTATCGAAAGCGTTGCCTATCGCGCCGCTTCTGCCCGCTATAAAATCTATATCATCGACGAGGTGCACATGCTCTCGACGAGTGCGTTTAACGCGCTCCTCAAGACCCTCGAAGAGCCGCCAGAGCATGTGAAATTCATCTTTGCGACAACCGAAATCCGCAAGGTTCCGGTAACTGTTCTATCTCGCTGTCAGCGATTTGATCTTCGCCGGATCGAACCGGAAGTGATGATCGCACTGATGCGCAAAATAGCAAAATCAGAGGGTGCCGAGATTTCTGATGACGCGCTCGCGCTTATCACGCGCGCTTCCGAGGGCTCGGTGCGGGATGCGACCTCGCTTCTGGATCAGGCGATTGCGCATGGCGCAGGTGAAACCACCGCCGATCAGGTACGCTCAATGTTGGGTCTTGCCGATCGTGGACGGGTGCTTGATCTTTTTGACATGATCGTACGCGGTGATGCGGCCTCTGCCCTCGCGGAGCTATCAGGCCAATACGCCGATGGTGCCGATCCGATGGCCGTTCTGCGCGATTTGGCGGAGATCACCCATTGGGTTTCCGTGATTAAGATCACCCCAGAAGCCGCCGAAGACCCAACCGTCGGGCCGGACGAGCGCAACCGTGGGCAGGCCATGGCAGAAAAGCTCCCCATGCGCGTGATGACGCGGATGTGGCAGATGCTCTTGAAAGCACTTGAAGAGGTTTCCGCGGCGCCCAACGCGATGATGGCCGCCGAAATGGCCGTGATCCGCCTCACTCATGTTGCCGACCTACCGACATTCGGCGAATTGATGAAACAGGTCTATGATGCGCCAAGCTTCCCGCCCAGCGGTGGCGGAGGTGGCGGCGGCCACGCAATCTCGAATGGCGCACCAACCAACGCTGGCGCAACGCAAGCTGTTTCGCCTTCCTCTGCGGGCAGCGAAACCCGCATGATTGCTGGTGGCGGCGCAGTTACGGACAATTCGCCCGAAGCAGCACTCGCGCATTACGGCAGCTTCCAGAGGGTCGTGGACCTTATCAGTGCAAGCCGCGATGGATTGCTGAAGGTCGAGATCGAGAAATACATACAGCTTGCGAATTACTCCCCCGGCCGCATCGAGTTCCAACCAACCGATGATGCACCGCGAGACCTTGCCCAACGGCTCGGCCAAAAACTTCGCGCACTGACGGGCGTTCGTTGGGCGGTTACATTGGTGAACGAAGGCGGCGCGCCGACGATAGAGCAAGTTCGCGACGCCAAAGAGCTTGAAACCAAAGCCAAGGCCGAGGCGCACCCGCTGGTTCAGGCGGTGCTCACCAAATTCCCTGGTGCGGAGATCGCCAAGATCCGTACTCTCGAAGAAATCACAAAAGAAGCGGCGGAATCTTCGCTGGCCGAAGTTGAGGACGAATGGGATCCTTTCGAGGACCAATAGCCTTGCACCCCGCCTCACAGGCCCCTATCTCGGGGGCAACGGAATAAGGAGAAATACAATGTTCAAAGGTCTCGGCGGCATGGGCGACATGGCAAAGATGATGAAAGCTGCGCAGGACATGCAAAGCAAAATGGGCGAGATGCAAGAAGACCTTGCTTCGATTACTGTCACTGGCGAAAGCGGCGCGGGGCTTGTCAAAGCAACGGCAACCGCGAAGGGCGAACTCACCGGCCTTGATATCAACCCGCAAATCTTTGACCCGAACGAGAAAGAGGTCGTCGAAGACCTGATCCTCGCCGCGATCAAAGACGCTCAGGTTAAAGCCGCAGAGCGGACACAGCAGGAAATGGCAAAACTCACCGAAGGTCTTGGCCTTCCGGCCGATATGAAGCTGCCGTTCTAAACCGTGACAGAAAACAGCACCCGCGACATCGAACATCTGATCGACCTCATGGCAAAATTGCCAGGGTTGGGGCCGCGTTCGGCGCGACGTGCGGTGCTACACTTGATCAAAAAGCGTGGCCTTGTGATGGCCCCGCTTGCCCAGGCGCTGCAAACGGTCTCCGAAACCGCGCGCGAATGCGTAACCTGCGGCAATATCGGCACCGAAGATATCTGTGATATCTGCACAAGCCCCAAACGCGCCACCGGCCAAATCTGTGTGGTCGAGGATGTGGCTGACCTTTGGGCAATGGAGCGCGGCAAAGCATTTGCAGGGCGTTATCACGTTCTTGGCGGCACGCTCTCTGCCCTTGATGCGGTAGGGCCGGACGAACTCCGCATTCCCAAGCTGGTATCGCGGATTGCGGACGAAGGTATCACCGAAGTGATCCTTGCGCTCAACGCCACAATCGATGGCCAGACAACCGCGCATTATATCGCCGATCAACTCGGCGACGTGACTGTTACCTCACTTGCGCAGGGCGTACCGATTGGTGGCGAGTTGGATTACCTCGACGACGGAACCATTCAGGCCGCTCTGAACGCACGAAAATCATTCTGATCACCAGTCAAAGAAAAACCCCGCTCCAGATGGAACGGGGTCAATTCTTTTGCATTGGCAACCTGATTAAGGCTGCTCGTCGTCCGTACCGCTTTCAGGCAGGTTAAAGAACGCATCTGCATCTGGCACGTTCTCTTCTTTTTCCTCGGCCTCGTCATCTTCGCGTGGATCACCAGAAAGGCTGAAAGTCTCAAGACCTTCAATCGCGGTTGGCATACGTGGCTCGGCTTCCATACCAAGGCTCTGCTCAGTAGAGACAAGCTTGCGGCGCTCATCGTCCGACATCACGTCGCCTTCTTTTGCGCGTTTAGCAGCGGCCTTTTGAACGGCAAGGTCAAGCTCGCTTTGCTTACATAGGCCAAGCGCAACAGGATCGATCGGCTGGATGTTTGCAATGTTCCAGTGTGTCCGCTCGCGAATTGCCTGAATTGTTGGCTTGGTTGTACCGACAAGCTTGGAAACCTGACCGTCTGTAAGCTCTGGGTGGAACTTCACCAGCCAAAGAATAGACGCAGGACGATCCTGACGCTTGGACAGCGGCGTATAGCGCGGACCACGGCGCTTTTCCTCGCCAGCAGCGGCTGCATAAACCTTGAGCTTCAGTTTGTGCAGCGGATCGGCTTCGCCCTTTTGAATTTCTTCTGCGGTGAGCTGGTTGTTGGCGATCGGGTCAAAGCCCTTCACGCCTGCGGCCACGTCGCCATCGGCGATGCCCTGAACCTCAAGCTCGTGAAAGCCACAGAAATCTGCAACCTGCTTGAACGTCAGCGTTGTGTTGTCCACAAGCCAGACTGCTGTTGCGCGCGCCATAATCGGTTTGGCCATGATGCATCTCCTTCAATACTCTTCCCGAAAAACACGCCTTCCCTACGCCCTGAAATGGGCAACCCTTATTCGGGCGGGCTCTCGTTGTCGGGGAACTTGATCCGTATATAGTGCGCCTGAAGCGAAGAGGAAAGAGTAAATGCGCAATCTCCTGATCCTGCTCCTGTTCGGGATAATACCAGCAGCACACACAGCTAAGGCGGACAGTAACGCAGCGGGCGAGTTTGATTACTATGTCCTGTCGCTGAGTTGGTCACCCAATTGGTGCCTGCGTGAAGGAGACGACCGCGATAGCCCACAATGCGAACCGCGCACGGTTGAAGAAACAAAACTCGGCTGGATTTTGCACGGGCTATGGCCGCAATTTGAAGAAGGTTGGCCGCAGTATTGCCAAACCGCGCATCGCCCGCCAAGTCGTGCAGACACAGCAAAAATGGCAGATATCATGGGGACTTCCGGCCTTGCGTGGCACCAGTGGAAGAAGCACGGCACCTGTGCGGGAAAGCCTTCGGAAAGCTATTTCTCAATGGCAAGAGAGGCTTATGACAGCATAAACCGCCCCGAAGTCCTGCGGAAATTGCCACGCTCAGTAAAGCTCCCCGCACGCGTTGTTGAGGAGGCATTTCTTGAAGCCAACCCCCAGCTCACATCCGATATGATAACAATCACCTGTAAAGCAGGGCAGATACAGGAAGCGCGCATCTGCCTGACCAAGACCCTAGAGCCGCGGACCTGCGGGATGGATGTTCTTCGCGATTGCACGCAAGACGACGCGTTGATGGCCCCGCTTAGGTAGCGTCAATCTTCAGCACAATTTTGCCGATATGGGCCGAACTCTCCATTCGTTCATGCGCCTTTGCGGCTTCCGCCAGAGTAAACTCCGAATCCATCACAGGCGCAATGCGGCGGCTTTCCAATAGCGGCCAAACCTTATTGCGAAGGTCTTCTGCGATACGCGCCTTGGCCAAATCGCTCTGCGGACGCAGCGTACTTCCCGTTAGTGTTAGCCGCCGCGTCATCACGGGCATCATGTTCACTTCGGTTTTTAAGCCTTGTAAAAAGGCGATCTGAACAAGGCGACCGTCCTCGGCCAGTGATTTGATATTCCGGTTGATATAGTCGCCACCAACCATATCAAGGATCAAATCCGCGCCACCCTCGCCGCGCATCACCTCTACGAAATCCTCGTCACGATAGTTGATCGCCCGGTCCGCGCCGAGTTTCTCACAGGCCGCGCATTTCTCTGCATTTCCAGCAGTTGCAAACACCCGCGCACCAAAGACATTGGCCAGCTGAATTGCGGTTGTGCCGATGCCCGAACTGCCGCCATGTACCAAAAACCGCTCTCCAGCTCGCAAGCCGCCGCGCATGAACACATTGCTCCAGACAGTGAAGAAAGTTTCCGGCAAACAAGCCGCCTCGCGCAGACCCAATCCAGAAGGAACAGGAAGGCAATGCGCCGCAGGGGTCACCACATATTCGGCATATCCACCCCCCGGTAAAAGCGCGCAAACAGAATCACCCACAGCGATTCCCGAAACGCCTACCCCCACCGCGACAACTTCTCCGGCCCCCTCAAGACCAGGCAAATCACTGGCGGTTGGCGGCGGATTGTAAAGCCCCGCGCGCTGTAGTGCGTCAGGCCGGTTCACGCCTGCATAGGCAAGCCGGATCACCACATCGCCAGCGTCTGGAACAGGCACGGGCCGTTGGGTAAGGCGCAATTTATCTGGGCCGCCATGCTCGGAAATCTCGACCGCGCGCATCGTCTTGGGCAGTGTCATGCTCTGTCTCTACTCTGTTGTATCCTGATGTGCCCATGTGCCGGGCAAATCTTGCGTACGCGCTTTGCTTGGAGCTTTTACACCCGACAAGACCGCTGCCGGACCAGCCCAAAGGCGGCTCAAAACGGGGTGCTTGCGCACATTGGCTTTCAGCTTTTCAAACTGCATAACATTCTCGATCCGCCGATCCAGAAAAGCCCATGTCGCCGCGCTATCGGGGCTATCATCACCAAGCCAATACAAAACCGTAGAGCCGTAAACACCTGAAAGAGTTGCTCTTTTTGTGTACCAATTCACATCATCTGATGTATCACCCAATGCGTTCCAAATCGCATCGCAGGTACCCCAAACAAGTTTGCTTCCCGTTCCTGCATTTTGCGGCAAGGCAAAGAGAGCAGAGCCTTTACGCACGGCATCTTTATCTTCAACCGCTTCAATCCGAAGCCTAACCGCCAAAGCGATCTTATCTCGAAATCGCAACTCGTCCATGTCGGCCTCGGCAATACGGCGCAACATTTCCTGATCGCCTGCCTTGTGAAACGCCGCAGCCAGATCAACACCCGCGTTGGGATAGAGTTCCTTGGCGACCGCCGGATCAACACCCGCGTCTTTGGCGGCCTCTGCGAGGGTTGCTTCGCTCCAGCCATCAAACACCACATGCGGGATCGCTGCGGCCAGAAGTTGCACTTTTAATCCGGTTGTTTCACCCGACATGCTCGGCTCCTCATTCGGTTACTGCCATGAGTAGACATTTAGATGATTGCTTGCTATACGGCCACTTCCTGCAACTTTATGCAAACTCAAACTTAGAAAGGTGGTGAAAACCACATGCAGGTTTCTGTTCGTGATAACAACGTCGATCAAGCACTTCGTGCGCTGAAAAAGAAACTTCAGCGTGAGGGTGTTTTCCGTGAGATGAAGCTCAAGCAACATTTCGAAAAACCCTCCGAGAAGAAAGCACGCGAGAAAGCCGAAGCAATTCGTCGCTCCCGCAAGCTCGCTCGCAAGAAATTGCAACGTGAGAACGGCCTTTAGGCTTCCCACGGATCGCACTTAGCGAATAGACGGGATTTCCCGTTTCTCTAAACCCCCGCGGCCAGTCCTCGGGGGTTTTGTTTTGTCACGGCTCAATTGTCAGCGAAACGCGCCTTCAGGGCTTCGATATCGAGCTTGCGTTCTTCCAGCGCTTCCGGATCCCATTCACTCCGCTCCGCTTCAAAGAAATCGCCGCCATACACATGAATTGCACCAGTTAGGCGTGGAATCGGATTGGTGACGGAATGAATGATGTCTTTGCCGAGCGGTGTTACATCTCCGGTTGAAAGAGCCTTGGCGCCTGCTGCTTCGATGTGGCCATTAGGGTCGTCCTTTATTCGACGCCAGAAAATATTATCCTCGCGGCCGGAATAGATGCCGATATTTGCCCACATTTCATGGTTATGCGGCTGAAGCGTCATCTTTGGCAGCCAAACAACATTAACAATCGTCAGATCATCCGACTGAAACAGCGGCGTGATTCCTGATTTTTCAGGCTCGCCGAGCTCTTTGATTACGCCGTCAATGTCGGACATGTATTCGCGTAATATTTCAGTAACTTCTTTGCGGCCGTCCCCGCTGCGTACTGCATCTCTACATTGTTCTACAAATCTTTCTAAACTTGGCATTGCGTGTCCCCTTCTAGGGTTCAGGAACAGCTATTATACCACAGATCAGATTGAATCAGGACTCACACAGGCAGGGCCGTCGTTTTAAACACAGTCCGAAGCGCAAAGCTTGACTGCATCTGTGTCACACCAGGCAGCCGCGCGAGATAGCGCCGATGGATTTGTGCGAAGTCTTCTGTATCTCGGGCAACAACCTTAAGCATATAGTCAGCAGTTCCGGCCATGAGGTGGCATTCAAGAATATCAGGAACAAGCGCAACCGCCTTTTCGAACGCGTCTAATGTCTCGTCCGCTTGGCCGGAGAGCGTAATCTCGACAAACACTGTCGTTGGCCGCCCAAGCTTGCGCGGATCAAGCAGGGCGACATAATCGCGAATATAGCCCTCCTCCTCGAGGTTCTGAACACGTCGATGACACGCCGAAGGCGAGAGATTAACCCGCTCGGAAAGTTCAGAGTTCGTTATCCTGCCTTGTCGCTGCAAAACGTCCAGAATTCGTCGATCTATTTCATCAATTTTCATATTCACGCACATTTTTACGAAGAAGTTTTCACTTTGCCGAATATTTCACCAAATATCCAGCCCTACCCCCCCATAGAAACGTAAGCATTTGCACGGAATCGCGTTCAAGATGGGCCCCATAACGGAGGAAAATCCCATGCTTATCGGTTGCCCGAAAGAGATCAAACCACAAGAATTTCGCGTTGGCCTAACGCCAAACGCCGCCCGCGAGGCCATCGCCCACGGGCATAATGTGATCGTTGAAACGAATGCCGGATTCGGCTCTGGCTTTTCGGACCAAGATTACATCGACGCAGGTGCAAAAATCGAAGGAGCTGCAAGCGACGTATTTGCCAAAGCGGACATGATCGTGAAGGTCAAAGAGCCACAGGCCGTTGAGCGCAAGATGCTCCGCGAAGGCCAACTCCTCTTTACCTACCTGCACCTCGCCCCTGATCCCGATCAAACGCTCGACCTTCTGAAAAGCGGCTGCACCGCGATTGCTTATGAAACGGTGACAGATAACGCCGGCGGGTTGCCACTGCTCGCGCCGATGTCCGAAGTTGCGGGCAAACTCGCACCACAAGTCGGCGCTTGGACCTTGCAGAAAGCCAACGGCGGGCGTGGCGTCTTGATGGGCGGCGTACCGGGCGTTGGCCCAGCGCGGGTCGTTGTGATCGGCGGTGGCGTTGTCGGCACCCATGCCGCACGTGTCGCAGCAGGAATGGGAGCGGATGTGACCGTTCTTGATCGTTCGCTGGCGCGCTTGCGGTATCTTGACGATGTGTTCGGCCGCACCTTTAAAACCAGCTACGCCAATGCAGGAAACACTATTGAACTTGTTTCTCAGGCCGACATGGTCATTGGCGCGGTTCTGATCCCTGGTGCTGCGGCCCCCAAGCTTATCACCAAAGCGCAACTCTCCGAAATGAAGCCAGGCGCAGCAATCGTGGATGTTGCGATCGACCAAGGCGGATGCTTTGAGACCAGCCGTACCACAACCCACCAAGACCCGATTTACGATGTGGATGGCATCATGCACTACTGCGTGGCCAACATGCCTGGCGCTGTGGCGCGCACGTCTACAATCGCGCTTGGCAATGCAACCTTGCCATTCCTGCTGAACCTCGCGGACAAAGGCTGGAAACAAGCTTGTGCAGACGATCCAAACTTGCTGAACGGGCTAAACGTCCATGCCGGCAAGCTAACGTATTATGCAGTTGGCAAGGCACTCGGGATGGACGTTATCGCGCCCTCACTTGCCCTGAAGTGACCCTAAAATACGAAAGGCCCGCGAACACAGGCGGGCCTTTTCTTATTTAAGATAATGACTAGGCCTTCTTGGCCAGTGAATCTCGGATATCCTTGAGAAGATCGATCTCGCTCGGTCCTGCGGGCGCTTCTTCGGCGGCCTCTTCTTCTTTCGCTGCTTGTTCTTTGATGCGATTCACGCTCTTCACAAGCAAGAAAACGACCCAAGCGATAATCAGGAAGTTAATCAACGCCATAATGAACGCGCCATAGGCAAACACCGCAGCCCCTGCTTCGCGCGCCGCTTCAAGGCTGGTATAGACGACGCCCTCTTCGCCACCAGAGAGAATAATGAAGTTGTTGGTGAAATCTGCGCCGCCAAGGAACAGTCCGATAAAAGGGTTTATCAGATCGGACACCATGGACTTTACGATCGCCGTAAACGCCGCCCCAACAATGATACCGACCGCCATATCCATGACGTTGCCTTTGGCGATAAAATCCCTGAATTCACTTAACATTTGCGCGTCCCTCTTTTGTAACTTTGTCAAAAAACCATCACGCACAAGTCTCTGTGCGTATACGCATATTGGATAGCAGAAAAACGCATAGGGGAAGCCCCTTTTAAACGCGCGTGTGGTGCATATGTCCATGGTCCGACAAAGGAGCAGACAAATGACAATTCAAACACCAATCAAATCTTCACTAGACGAATTTCCGATTACCAATAAATGGGCCCCGAAGAATCCTGAGCATATTCAGCTTTACTCCCTTCCAACGCCAAACGGCGTAAAGGTTTCAATCCTCCTCGAAGAACTTGGATTGCCGTATGACGCGCATCAGGTCAGCTTTGCGACCAATGACCAGTTTTCGCCCGAGTTCCTATCGCTCAATCCAAACAACAAAATCCCTGCGATAATCGACCCCGCGGGACCGGGCGGCGCGCCAGTTGGACTTTTCGAAACAGGAGCAATCCTGACCTATCTGGCTGACAAAGCCGATACCGAAGGTAAGCTCCTGCCGCGCGAAGGCGCCGCACGCTATGAAACGCTACAATGGCTCTTCTGGCAGGTTGGCGGCTTCGGCCCGATGCTTGGACAGCTCGGATTCTTCCATAAATTCGCGGGCAAAGAGTTTGAAGACAAACGCCCCCGTGACCGCTACGTGGACGAAACAAAGCGGCTCTTTGGCGTGCTTGAAAAACAGCTTGAAGGCAAAGAATGGATCACCGGCACCTACTCCATCGCGGATATCGCCGTTGCACCATGGGTGCGCACGGTTGTCGATTTCTACGAAGCGGGAGACCTGATAGGTATCGACGATTTCCCGAATGTCTCCGCATATCTTGAACGCTTCCTTGCGCGACCAGCCGTTCAAGCAGGTCTGAAGCAACCTGCGAGTTAAATTCGAAAGGGGTGGGCGACGGCCTGCCCCTTTTTGGTTCACGACCTATTGCACATCGCGCCGGCTGCTTAATGTCGGCCACCCAAATCAACGAAATCGCAATTTCATTCAAACAATCGACGCCTGTAACACGTTAGCATTTGTAGCATCCTGAAAATCAAGCATACTAGCGGGAATTTCTTCAGGGAACGGAACAGCATGACGTCCATCATTTTCGGTGCTACCGTCGCAGTAAGTATTGCTTTACTGCTATTTGCGCCTTTCACCAAATCAGCTCTTTGGCGCGCAACAGTAACCCCTCTTGCCTCGATCATCGGCAGCGGCTTTCTGGTATCTGCGCCGCTGCTTGCGCGGGAATTTGGCGGCTATGCAGCACCCGCAATGGCGCTTCTGATCGCGGTTGCCATGCTCGTAGGGTGGACAATCCGCTACAACATTCGCAATGTCGAACCTGCACTTGGAAGCGACAAGGATAAGGCGCTCCAATCCATCGAGAGCCTAAGCCACATCGTGCTGGCATTCGCTTACTTCATATCTGTTGCCTATTACCTTTCACTGCTCGGCCATTTCATTCTTCAATCGATGAACGTGCAAAATGAACTTGTGGCAAACGGAATAGCTATCGGCTTGGAGGCGTTGATCGGTTTTCTTGGCTGGACGGGCGGAGCTGAAAAGGTGAGTTCGATCGAACGTTATGCCACTGCGCTGAATCTGTCGGTCATTGCCGGCTTGCTGGTTGCGCTCGCCGTATATGCCGTTCTTTTGATTGGCGATGGACAGTCGGTCCGGCCTCCACCTGGCCGATTAGAGGCGAGTTCACTGCCGGTCTTGCTTGGTTTGTTGATCGTCGTGCAGGGTTTTGAAACCACCCGCTTTATGGGAGGCGAATTTGATTTCGAGACTCGGCAGAAGGCCATGCGCATCGCGCAAATTGTGTCTGGGATAATCTATATCGCCTTTTTCATACTACTTTCGCCGCTGATGTCGGAACTTGCAAAAGGAAGCGGAGTGGCCGCAATTATCACAGTCTCTGGCGCGGTGGCTGTGGTACTTCCCCTTAGCCTCACAGCTGCAGCAGTGGCCAGCCAATTTAGCGCGTCTGTTGCCGACAGCCTTGGTGACGCCGGCTTAATCGAGCAGATTTCCGGAGGTAAAGTCGATCCACGGCATGGTTATGTGCTGATCTCAGGCGTTGGCATTGCGATTCTCATATCGCTGGACGTGAATGCCGTCATCGCGCTCGCGAGCCGCGCTTTCGCTCTGTTCTACGCATTGCAATGCATGGTCGCGTGGGAGCATGCGCGGAAACAAAAAGAGGAAAAACACAAAGCTTTGGCGTTCATGGCATTATCAATTCTTTGCGCCATGATCGTAATATTTGGTGTGCCTGCCGAATAGCCTTTACCGCTACTCGGCCGCATTTCTCGATGTCCGATATTTCTTGTGTCGCCTGAAACTTCGGTGTGTCGAAAAGTGGGCAAACTACCCACTTAACTTACTTCGGCAATTCACCAGAAAGTACGTACCGCAAGATCTGTACAACCTGCTCTGGCGTTTCTGTTACTGCGAGGGCGGCTGCATCCACCTCTTTCAAGGCGTGCTGGTGGTCTTGGCCATGCATCACGACCAGCGATTTCCCCAGTGCCGCAGCATAGCCCGCATCGAAGGCCGCGTTCCACTGGCGGTATTTCTCGCCAAAGCGCACAACAACAATGTCTGCCGCTTCGATCGCTGTGCGGGTGCGGATGGCATTGAGCTTTGCACCCTTGTTGTCATGCCAGAATTTGCTCGGCTCTTCGCCCATAATCGCAACGCCGCAATCATCGCTGGCGTCATGATCCGTAACAGGCGCGCTGAATGTCACGCCAAGCCCTTCGGCGCCTGCAATAATCTCGTCGCGCCAATCGGTGTGAATCTCGCCGGATAGGTAAACGTTTAACATCATTTGGATTTCCCCCTCATTGGCGGAATGCGCAACGCTGTGCCGCGCATTCCGAAGTTAGTTTAGCCGCGAAGTGTGCCGCCCGTGGCCTTTTCGACCTTGGCGATAATCTTGACGGAGACCTCTTCGATGTCTTTCTCTTTGAGCGTTTTGTCCTTCGGCTGAAGACGCACGGTGATCGCAAGGGATTTCTTGCCCTCGCCCATCTGACGCTCCGCAGTCTCTCCTGTGAACTGATCAAAGAGGTGCACGTTTGTGATGAGGTTCTTATCCACACCAGCGGCGGCATTTACCACGCTTGCGGCCTCAACACTTGTATCAACCACAAAGGCGAAATCGCGCTCTACTGCTTGAAGATCACTTGCACCAAGAGCGGCGCGTGTGGCCTTGGATTTGCGCTTAAACGGTGCTTCCTCAAGGTAAACAGTGAACGCAACTGCCGCGCCTTTGACGCCCATTTTCTCCAGCGTTTTCGGATGAACTTCACCAAAGCTCGCGAGGATTTTCTTGGGTCCAAGACAGATATTTCCGTTGCGGCCAGGATGCCACCACGCGTTCTTGCCGCGTAGGATTTGAGCCTTAGCAGGCGCACCGATAGCCGCCAGAACAGCCTCAGCATCGGCCTTTGCATCGAACAGATCAACTGTGCGACGTTCACCGTGAACATCCTTTGGGCCAGTCGCGCCCACAAGAAGGCCCGCGACCTGAATATGCTGCTCTTCCGGCTCGCCGCCATGGAAAGCGGGACCAACTTCGAAAAGCGCCAGATCAGCAACGCCACGCGCTTGGTTCCGCGCAGCAGCCTGAAGCAACCCTGCCAGTAGATCGGGACGCATGTGGCTCATTTCCGACGAAATCGGGTTGGCCAACATCGTTGCGTCCGACCCGCCTGCGAAAAGTTCTGCGGTGTCTTTGTCGATAAAGCTGTAGGTGACGCATTCGTTGTAGCCAAGTGCAGCTACGGTACGCCGCGCGATGCTTTCGCGTTTCTGCATTGGCGTCAGGATTGGACCGGGAACACCAACACTCGCGCGCGCCATTGGACGGCCTTCAAGCTTCGTAAGCGAAGCAACCCGCGCCACCTCTTCCACAAGGTCAGCAGCCCCCTGAACATCGGGCCGCCAGCTTGGAACGCTCGCCATGTCACCATCAAGCTCGAAGCCAAGCGCTGTCAACGTCTCACGCTGTGTATCAGCTGGAATGTCCATTCCCACCAGGCTCTGAACACGGTCAGTGTCAAGCTTATAGGCGCGGTTTGTGTCCGGCACTTCGCCCGCAACAACAACCTCGCTTGGCTCGCCGCCACAGAGATCAAGGATCATCTGAGTTGCCAGTTCAATCGCGACTGGATTGAATGCGGGATCAATGCCGCGCTCGTTGCGATAACGCGCGTCGGAATTAATCTTGAGCGCGCGTCCGGTTTTGGCAATCTGCACAACATCCCAAACCGCGGCCTCAAGGAACACATTCACGGTTTCCTCTGTGCAGCCTGTTTCAAGACCACCCATGATACCGCCGATACTTTCGACACCTTCATCGTCGGAAATCACAACCATTCCGGCGTCGAAGGTATATTCCTTCTCGTCCAGCGCCATGAGAGTCTCGCCGCCCTTTGTGCGATGTACACGAAGGTTGCCCTTCACCTTATCGGCGTCAAAAACGTGGAGCGGGCGGTTCTGATCGTACGTGAAGAAGTTGGTAATATCGACCAGTGCGGAAATCGGGCGAAGGCCAATCGCAGTCAGCCAATCCTGAAGCCACTGGGGGCTTGGTCCGTTCTTCACGCCTTTGATCAACCGTCCCATAAAGACTTCACAGCCGTCAGTGCGCGTATCTTCATCGATTGTTACGGAAATCGGGCTCTTGAACGTGCCTTCAACCTTGGCTTCGGGCGCGGGCTTCAGTTTACCCAATCCACGCGCGGCAAGATCGCGGGCGATACCACGAACACCAAGCGCGTCGGGGCGGTTTGGTGTGATCGCGATTTCGATCATCGCATCGACTTTGGCGGGATCATGCTCGGCCAGATAATCAACGAAACGGTCGCCAACCTCACCGCTTGGAAGCTCGATGATGCCGTCATGCTCGTCAGAAAGCTCCATTTCGCGCTCACTGGCCATCATACCATGGCTTTCAACGCCACGGATTTTGCCAACAGAAATGGTGATGTCGAGTCCGGGGATATACATGCCCGGCTTTGCCAGAACGACGGTGATGCCTTCGCGCGCGTTTGGTGCGCCGCAGACGATCTGCTTTTCGCCCTCATCGGTCAGAACATTACAAACCTTGAGGCGGTCAGCCTCGGGATGTTTCTCCGCACTCAGAACCTTGGCAATCGTGAAATCGCCGAGCCGCTCAGCAGGGTTATGGACCTCCTCGACCTCAAGGCCAAGATCGGTCAGCGCATAGAGGATGTCATCCAATGAGGCGTCAGTGTCCAGATGGGTTTTCAACCAAGATAGTGTGAACTTCATGCGCGTGCGCTCCCGTTAGATGCGAAGCAAATTGGTGTTTGTGCAGATGTCATCGGGAAAGCCCCCCTGCCAGTGTTGGCATATCAAGAGCCGAGAACCCGTAGTGGCGAAGCCAGCGCAGGTCGCTCTCAAAGAAGGCCCGAAGATCAGGGATGCCGTATTTCAACATCGCAATCCGGTCGATCCCCATACCAAAGGCAAAGCCCTGCCACGCTTCCGGATCAACGCCCGCAGCTTCAAGAACCTTGGGGTGAACCATGCCGGAGCCAAGCACTTCCATCCAGCCGTCACCTTCGCCAATGCGCAACTGCCCATCGACCCAGCTACACTGGATATCAACTTCGGCGGATGGTTCCGTGAAGGGGAAGTGGCTCGCGCGGAAACGAGTTTTGATTCCGTCGATCTCAAAGAACGCCGAGAAGAATTCCTCAAGCACCCACTTCAGGTTCGCCATCGAGATATCCTTGCCGATGGCTAGGCCTTCGATTTGGTGGAACATGGGGGTGTGGGTCTGGTCGTAATCGCTGCGGTAAACGCGACCCGGAGCAATAACGCGGATCGGCGCGCCGGTTTTTTCCATCGCGCGGATTTGAACGGGGCTGGTGTGAGTACGCAGGACATGCGGCGGGCGATTGTCGCCCTCGTCGCGGTGCATATAGAACGTGTCAAACTCTTGCCGCGCGGGGTGGTGCGGCGGGATGTTCAGCGCGTCGAAATTGTAGAAATCATTCTCGATCTGCGGGCCTTCGGCCACGGCAAAGCCCATGTCGGCAAAGATCGCAACGACCTCTTCGGTCACTTGGCTCACCGGATGGATCGTACCTTGCGGACGACCGCGCGCCGGCAGCGTCACGTCAAGCCATTCTTCGCTTAGGCGCGCATCAAGGGCCGCATCCGCAAGCGCCTCTTTCTTGGCGGCGAGGGCCGAGTTGATCTCGTCTTTCAGCGCATTGAGCGCAGGTCCGGCCACTTGCCGTTCTTCGGGCGTCATCTTGCCCAACTCCCGCATCTTCAGCGCGATTTCACCCTTTTTACCGACAGCAGCAAGGCGCACATCCTCAAGTGCGGCCTCGTCGGTAACAGAGGCAACTGCCTCAAGATATTTCTGCCTTAGATCGTCCATGCGCGGCCCCTTATTTTCAATCCCCGCTGTGCTATCACATCAGAGGTTAAACACAAGAAGCCGCGGACCCTTACGGGGGCCCGCGGCTTCAAAAATTTCTACTCTGTTAGAGTATCGCGAGCGAGTCGCTTAGGCTGCGAGTGCAGCCTGAGCTTTTTCTACGATCGCTGTAAAGGCTTCTGGCTCGTGAACGGCCAGATCAGCAAGCACTTTACGGTCCACTTCGATACCAGCCAGCGAAAGGCCGTTGATGAAGCGGGAGTATGTAAGGGATTCGTCATGTGCGCGCACAGCAGCGTTGATCCGCTGGATCCAGAGCGCACGGAAATTGCGCTTACGGGCCTTGCGGTCGCGTGTGGCGTATTGGTTCGCCTTGTCAACAGCCTGCGCCGCAGTACGGAACAGGTTCTTGCGGCGGCCATAGTAACCCTTGGCGGCCTTGACGACTTTTTTGTGACGGGCGTGAGTGACTTTACCGGAAGTAACGCGGGACATATCAACCTCTCCTTAGCGTGAATAGGGCATCATCGACTTGATGATTTTCTCATCAGGTGCGGTGAGCGTGGTTGTGCCGCGCGCGTTGCGCAGGAATTTGTTGGTGCGTTTGATCATGCCGTGGCGTTTGCCAGCCTGACCCGCAACAACACGGCCGGAAGCCGTCACTTTGAACCGCTTTTTGCAGCTCGATTTTGTCTTCATCTTGGGCATTTCCGTCTCCTATCTGGGTTCGGTTTAAGCGCGACTCGGCATGCCACTCAGGGCCGGTCGTGCAATTAGAGCGCGTCGTATAGGCTGGAAACCCCATAGTGACAAGAGCAAAAAGCCTTATCCTATGTATTTATTCACCACGCGCGAAACCACTTCGGGGATTTCGTTGATCGTATATCCACCTGGCTTCTGGCTTGAGGCCAACGCAATCATTCCGCCGGAAATCAGCACCATGATCGCCGCTGTGCGCGGCGACCGGCCATCAAACATCGCACCAAGGATCGGCGGAACAGTCAGAACACCTACCCCTAAACCAATTACAAAGAACAAATCCGCGTCCACACGTCCCCCTTTGGGATGAGTTACGACACCAATTATTCAGGATCGATGTTCAGAATCAAGCGTTCATCACAAGGCGCAACCCGCAGAATGTTGGTTGTACCGCGTACGTTGAATGGCACACCGGCAGTCACAACAATAAAGTCGTCCTTCGTCGCGTGACCGCTATCCAAGGCTGCACGTGCCGCACCGATAACCGCCATCTTGAAGCGCTCAACATCATCCGAATTATAACAGTTTGTGCCCCAGCTCAGGCAAAGACGGCGCAGCGTTGCTTTCACAGGAGACAGCGCAATAATCGGAACGCGCGGACGCTCGCGCGCCACGAGCAGCGCAGTTGTACCAGATTGCGTAAAGCAGCAGATCGCCTTGATGTCTGTTGTTTCCGCGATTTCCCGCGCCGCTGCGACGATACCGTCGGCAACAGTTACACCTTTGGAATTGCGGCTGGCTTCGATCACATCGCGATAAGTCGCGTCACTCTCGACCTCAATCGCCACGTTGTTCATGGTTGTGACCGCTTCGATCGGGAAACTACCAGCAGCAGATTCAGCAGACAGCATGATTGCATCCGCACCTTCGTAAATCGCTGTCGCTACATCGGAAACCTCGGCGCGTGTGGGCACGGGGCTGTCGATCATGCTCTCAAGCATCTGGGTCGCAACGATCACAGGTTTCGCAGCAAAGCGACACTTGCGGATCAACTGTTTCTGAATTGGCGGCACGTTTTGAACAGGAAGCTCAACACCAAGGTCACCGCGCGCAACCATGATCCCGTCGGACACTGCGAGAATGTCGTCAAACGCAGTTACCGCTGCGGGCTTCTCAATTTTGGAGAGAACAGCCGCGCGGCCTTTGGCCAATTCGCGAGCTTCAGCAACGTCTTCTGGGCGCTGAACAAACGACAGCGCCAACCAATCCACACCGAGTTCGCATACAAACTCAAGGTCGCGGCGGTCTTTTTCCGAAAGTGCGGCGAGAGGCAGAACAACATCAGGAACGTTCACGCCTTTGCGGTTGCTGATCGTGCCGCCAACTTCAACAATGCAGTTTGCGAAGTCCGCGCCGCATTCCTCAACGCGAACACGAATTTTACCATCATTCACTAGAAGGGTCGCACCGACTTCGAGCGCGTCGAAAATCTCTTTGTGCGGGAGGCAAACGCGAGTGGAGTCGCCCTCGGCTTTATCAAGGTCGAAGCGGAACTTCTGACCCACCTCAAGCTCTTCGCCTTCGTCATTGGCAAACACACCGCACCGCAGTTTTGGCCCCTGAAGGTCAGCCAGAATCGCGATCGGACGATCAAGGTCGGCTTCGATCTTGCGGATAATTTCATGACGGACACGAATTTCACTGTGGTCACCGTGGCTCATGTTCAAACGGAACACATCGGCCCCAGCTTCGAAAAGCGCCCGGATCATATCGTAGTCGTTGGATGCTGGCCCCAGTGTGGCCACGATTTTTACATTGCGAGCGCGTGTCATTCGGCGTCGATTCCTCAGGTTATATATGTCTTTTCCGGTGGGCCGCCTGCTATATGCCCCAATTCATAGGTAAACACAACGGTCAGCGCACCATTCCTATCGAAGGGTGTAAACCGCAATTGTCACGCCTTTGCGACGATACAGGCGGCGCATTGCAACCCGTCACCATTCCCTTAGACTATGCGCAGGAATTTCCACAAACGAGGTCATCATGGATTTCAACCGCCCCGACATTGACGCCCAGACGCAACTGGAACTTGAGGCCGCCGCCTTTCGGACCCTACGCGAACACCTGATGGAAAAGCGAACAGACGTGCAAAACATCGATATGATGAACCTCGCCGGCTTTTGCCGCAACTGCCTGTCGCGTTGGGTACAGGAAGCCGCTGCTGAACGCGGAATCGAGATTGGCAAGGAAGAAGCGCGGGAAGCCTATTACGGCATGACGATGGAACGCTGGAAGTCTGAATTCCAGACCGATGCCAGTCCGCAAAAGCAAGAAGAGTTCAAAAAATCCTTTGCCGAGAATGTCGGCGACAAGGGCTAATCGAATGCGGTTAGCGGCGCTTTATATCAAGCGCCGCTGCCAAACTTAAACGGCGGCCTTGCGGCTCTCTTCGAGATAAATCTCGCGAAGGCGCGTCGCAACTGGGCCCGGTGTTCCTTCACCGATTTGCGCGCCGTCGACTTCAACAACCGGCATCACGAAGGTCGAGGCTGACGTGACAAATGCTTCGTCAGCATCCTTGGCTTCGTCGATTGTAAAGCTGCGCTCTTCAACCTTCATCTGCGCCTCTTGAGCAAACCGAAGCACGGCGTTTCGGGTAATCCCAGCGAGGATTTCGTTTCCAAGGTGGCGTGTGATGATGGTGCCGTTCTTTACGATATAGGCGTTATTGGATGTGCCTTCGGTAACTTTACCGTCTTCAACCATCCATGCGTCATCAACGCCTGCTTTTTTGGCCATCATCTTCCCCATTGACGGGTAAAGAAGCTGCACTGTTTTGATATCGCGGCGGCCCCAGCGTACATCTTCAATCGAAATGACCTTAATGCCTGTTTTGGCGGCGGGAGACTCTGCAAGGCCAGGCTTGTTTTGCGTGAACAGCACGATTGAAGACGGAACCTCATCCGGATCAGGGAATGCAAAATCACGGTCCGCTGGTGCGCCGCGGGTGACTTGAAGGTAAACCATCCCCTCTTCAATTCCATTCAGCTCGACCAGCTTGCGGTGAATTTCGATCAGCTCGTCCATATCAACAGGAAGCGCCAGATCAAGCTCGTTTGCCGAACGCTCAAGCCGCGCAGCGTGTCCGGCAAAATCAATCAGCTTGCCATCAAGAACGCTCGTAACCTCATAGATCCCGTCCGCCATCAGAAAACCACGGTCAAATATCGAGATTTTCGCTTCATTTTCCGGCAGATATTCACCGTTGACGTAAACAGTGCGGGTCATAATCACTCCTTAGCCCCAGAGTGCTGCGCGCGGCGGATGCACCCCGAGATCATCAAATTGCAATGGGTTGTCACGGTCTTGCGCCAACAAAAGCGGGCCGTCAAGGTCTGTTACCATCGCACCTTGAGCAACCAGTGTGGCGGGCGCCATTGCGAGGCTACTTCCAACCATGCAGCCGACCATCACTTTATACCCCTCAGCCAATGCTGCTTGCTTCAAGGAAAGCGCCTCTGTAAGGCCACCGGTTTTATCCAGCTTAATATTTACAACATCATATTTCCCTGCCAGCTCAGGAAGGGTCGCGCAGTCATGAGCGCTTTCATCGGCGCATACCGGCAAGGGACGCTCGATTTCAGACAGCATCTCATCCTCTCCTGCAGGAAGCGGCTGCTCGACAAGATCAACGCCCAACCGAATGAGATGCGGCGCGAGCTCTTGATAGACCTCAGCACTCCACCCTTCATTCGCATCAACAATAATACGCGATTTCGGCGCGCCGTGCCGAACGGCCTCAAGCCGCGCCATATCATCGGGCGTGCCGAGTTTGATTTTGAGCAACGGTCGATGCGCTTGTTTTGCGGCGGCGATCCCCATCTGCTGCGGAGAGTCGAGCGATAACGTAAAGGCGGTTATCTCTGGGTGCGGCGCCGCAAGCCCTGCCAGTTCCCACACGCGTTTTCCAGCGCATTTCGCTTCTAGATCCCAGAGCGCGCAGTCCACTGCGTTGCGTGCCGCGCCGGACGGCAACAGCTCTTGTAATCGCGCACGATCAAGCGGCATCGGTAAGGCCAGTATCGCTTCCGAAACAGACTCAATACTTTCCCCATAGCGCGGATAAGGGACGCATTCGCCCCACCCAGTGTGCGCGCCATCGGTGATCCGAACGGTTAGGACATGCGCATGCGTTCGGCTCCCCCGCGAGATGGTGAAAACTTCGGCAAGCGGGAACACATCGGTTGTAACAGTCAGCTTCATGAGGCCACCCTATATCGCGGCCAACGCATCCACCAGACGTCCAGCGCCATGGCGGAACGGGTCAACCGCCGGAAGCCCCATCCGCTCCTCTAATTCAGCTAGATATGCATTTGCTTCATCATCCGACATCGCGGCGGTGTTCACCGAAATACCAACGACCTTGCAATCCGGATTCGCCACTTCTGCCAGCGGCATGCACATATCGCGCAGCGCTTCCAGCGATGGAATGGCATAGTCAGGCAGGCCGCGCATATGCTTACGCGTAGGTTCATGAGACAGGATGATCGCATCGGGCTGCCCACCGTGGATAAGCGCCAAGGTCACACCGGAATACGACACATGGAACAGGCTGCCCTGCCCCTCGATTACATCCCAATGGTCGGCATCATTTTCCGGCGAGATATATTCAACCGCACCCGCCATGAAATCAGCAATCACCGCGTCAAGCGGAACACCTTGACCCGTGATTAGAATGCCGGTCTGCCCAGTCGCGCGGAAATCAGACTTCATCCCACGCGCACGCATCTCCGCATCAATCGCAAGACCGGTGTACATTTTCCCGACCGAGCAATCCGTTCCAACAGCCAGAACCCGTTTGCCGCTGCGCTTCTTTCCGTTCGCAATAGGGTAATCAATGCCCGGAACACGCACGTCATGCAGGCTTGTGCCATGCGCCATGGACGCAGCAACAAGATCGGCCTCGTCGCGGAGCAAGTTATGTAGCCCACTGGCAATGTCAAAACCCGCCTCGATCGCTTCGATGAGCACCTTTTTCCATGTTTCGGAAATTACGCCACCGCGATTGGCCACACCAATGACAAGCGTTTTTGCGCCCGCCGCCTTAGCATCTTCTAGCGACATATCGGTCAACCCGAGATCCGCCTTGCACCCCTCAAGCCGCATCTGGCCAACTGCGTTTTCCGGACGCCAATCCTTGATGCCCTGCGCTACTTTGGCGGCGAGTTGATCAGGCGCATCGCCTAGAAAGAGAAGATAAGGTGTGGGAATCATACTGTGCTCCTTTGCTTTGCGTACTATGACGACATTGCATTGGGCATTGTTTGCGAATTCACCGATTTGTGCGTAAATTTTCGAACATTTCGTCGTAAGATTAATATTTCGTCGAATAATTATCCAAACTACAACTCAAAAACGCAAGAATAACCACCCATCTAGGGGCTATTTTCTGCGCCTGCACAATAGCTCTTGCCATCAGCCGCGCAAGATTATACCAACAGCAATAACAATTTCGTAATTTACTTACTCGCAGAATTCCCAACGAGGTCCACATGAGTTTCAAATTGCAACCCGCTGTCCCAGCCCGCCCGAACCGCTGTCAGCTTTTCGGCCCCGGCTCTCGTCCTGCGTTATTTGAGAAAATGGCCGCAAGTGCGGCGGATGTCATAAACCTCGACCTCGAAGACAGCGTTGCCCCTAGTGACAAGGACGCCGCACGCGCCAATATCATCGAAGCCCTCGGCGACGTGGATTGGGGCAGCAAAACACTTTCGGTGCGGATCAACGGGCTTGATACGCCCTTTTGGTACCGCGACGTTGTGGACCTTCTCGAAAATGCTTCCGAACGGCTCGACCAGATCATGATCCCCAAGGTCGGCTGCGCGGCCGATATTTATGCGGTGGATGCGCTTGTGACTGCCATCGAGTCCGCAAAGGGGCGCGAAAAACAGATCGATTTTGAAGTTATTATCGAAAGTGCAGCAGGCATCTCGCATGTCGAAGAGATTGCGGCCAGCAGTCCGCGTCTAGTTGCCATGAGCCTCGGCGCTGCTGATTTTGCGGCCTCTATGGGTATGCAGACAACCGGCATCGGCGGCACACAAGAAAACTATTACATGCAGCACGGCGAAAC
Source organism: Halocynthiibacter sp. C4 (assembly GCF_028823805.1). NCBI lineage: Bacteria > Pseudomonadati > Pseudomonadota > Alphaproteobacteria > Rhodobacterales > Paracoccaceae > Halocynthiibacter > Halocynthiibacter sp. C4. The sequence goes on from NZ_JAPEIE010000002.1 coordinate 1,067,800, forward strand.
GCGTCACTACTCCGATCCTTGGCATTGGGCACAGGCCGCAATTGTTGCTGCCTGCCGCACCCATGGAGTTCTACCCGTTGACGGCCCCTTCGGCGATTTCAGTGACGACGAAGGGTATCGCGCGCAGGCACGGCGCTCGGCCACGCTTGGAATGGTCGGCAAGTGGGCCATTCATCCAAAACAAATTGCCCTTGCCAACGAGGTATTCACACCCTCGGATGCGCAAATCACCGAAGCCCGTGAAATCCTCGCCGCGATGGAAACCGCCAAGGCCAACGGCGAAGGGGCAACCGTCTATAAGGGGCGGCTTGTGGATATCGCCAGCATCAAACAGGCCGAGGTGATTGTGCGGCAATCCGAAATGATCGCCAATTCAGCGGCATAGCCCGAGCGAGCGCGAATTTTCGGCTTTCGGAGCCAAAAGTCGGGCAAAGCCTGCCCCTCGGTCATTGCAAACCGCGCATTTCATCGTCATATATCGTGTCAAATTGGCACGGAGACCCCGATGAATAATTATCTCGAGTTTGAAAAACCACTCGCAGAAATCGAAGGCAAAGCCGAAGAATTACGCGCTCTGGCGCGGTCGAATGAAGAGATGGACGTAGAGGAAGAGGCCTCTGCCCTTGACAAGAAAGCCGAGGCGCTCCTCAAGGATCTGTATTCTGACCTGACCGCATGGCGCAAATGTCAGGTGGCCCGCCATCCGGACCGCCCTCATTGCCTTGATTATATCAACCAGTTGTTCACAGATTTCACCCAGCTCGCGGGGGACCGCAATTTTGCTGACGATCTCGCGATTGTCGGCGGCCTCGCGCGGATCGGCGATCAGGCGGTTGTTGTGATCGGGCAGGAAAAGGGCTCGGACACGAAATCTCGCGTTGAACGCAATTTCGGCATGGCCCGCCCTGAAGGGTACCGCAAAGCGATCCGTTTGATGGACCTTGCGCACCGCTTCAAACTTCCTGTTGTCACGCTTGTAGACACAACAGGCGCGTTTCCCGGTAAAGGTGCAGAAGAGCGCGGCCAGTCTGAAGCGATTGCCCGCTGCACAGAGAAATGCCTGCAAATCGGTGTTCCGCTTATCACGGTCGTGATCGGCGAAGGCGGCTCTGGTGGTGCGGTTGCGCTGGCGGCTGGCAATAAGCTCGTGATGCTGGAACATTCAGTTTATTCGGTGATTTCGCCGGAAGGCTGCGCTTCGATCCTTTGGAAAGACGCCTCCCGCATGCGTGAAGCCGCAGAAGCGCTGCGCGTAACGGCCCAAGATCTTTCGGCGCTTGGCGTGGCGGATGAGATCATTCCGGAACCCATCGGCGGCGCGCACCGCGATCCGCAAACAACAATCAAATCTGTTGGCGCCGCGATTGAGAAGCACCTCAAAGACCTGTCCAAGAAAAAGCCTGAAACGCTCATCAAAGAACGTCGCAAGAAGTTTCTTGATCTTGGCTCTAAAGGGCTCGCGGCGTAAGGACGCCAGATCAGTATTATTTAAGGCGGGCCCGCATGTGGCCCGCCTTTTTTTGTGCAATCAGTTTTGGGCATTTGTCGGGGCAAGCGCATAACGGAACAGAATTGCGGACGCGACTGCCGCTAATGTAAACCCCCAAGCGATCGTCCAAACAGGGCCATTGACCGTGCTCTCAATCACAGTTGCAAAAATAAACGCAACCACGCTCGAAACAGACGCAATGAGCGAAGAGCCCAGCCCTGCCAACTCGCCAAGCGGGCGCATTGCGAGTGCGCCAAGGTTTCCAAACAACAGGCCGAGCGCGAAAAAGGCGACCCACGCCAAAGCAAGAAGCAAACCAAGCGGCGGCTGCCCATCAAAACCCAATGCGGCAATCAAAAGAGCGCCACCGGCGCCGCCCATCAGCAGCAAGCCAATCCAAATTGGTCGCTCTAACCCTGTTTGACCAACAAACCGCACATTCAACATCAAGGCCGCGCCCATTCCTGTGGCAAGCAAAGCGATGAGTGCAGGCATTTGTGACTGTATCCCATAAAATTCGCCGAACAATTCCGCGGCAACGGCGAAATAGGCAAGCTGCCCGCCAAACACAAAACCTGTCGCAACGATGATAGGAAACACATCTCTCCTACGCACAACAATCGCAAAATTGCGTAGTAGCGGTCTGAGCTTGAGCGGCACGCGATTTACCTTCGGGTGAGTCTCCGGGTGGCGCGCCCAAAGCCAAGTTCCAAGGATTGCCGCAAGCACCAGATACCCCCAAAGCACACCACGCCATCCAGTGATTGCAGCGAGCGCGGCCCCAAGAGCGGGCGCAATCATCGGTACGAAGACCAGCAGCGTGAATATCATCGACATGACCTTGGCCATATCCGCGCCTTCAAACTGATCTCTGATCATCGCGCGCGTTCCGATTTTCGGCCCCGCGACACCCACTCCCTGAAGGAAGCGACCAAGGATCAAAGCCTCAAACGAAGTTGCGATGGCGGCCAAAACCGATCCGATCACGAAAATGGCCAACCCTGCGATGACCGATGGGCGTCTGCCGACTGCATCACTGATCGGTCCGATGGCCAATTCACCAACGGCCATACCAAGCACAAAGGCGGTAATTATCTGCCCGACTGAAAACGGTAACCCCGCCGACAATTCGGCATCAATTGCCGGCATCACTGGCAATACACCATCAATCGCAAATGCCGTAAGCGCGGTGAGCGCGACGTATAGAGCAATGCATTCGGCGCGGCTCATGTCTTGCTCCTGTAATGAGGTCCTATCTCGCTAGACTTAGCGAAATAGCGCGCTATGCCTTACCTTGTTGGCCCGCAGCAACGTCAAAGCCCGCCTCCTTCATGAGCGCGTTAGACGCCGGTTCAATTGCGGTTTCAAGTTTTGCCATAAAGGATTTCGTATCAAGGCCAGGCTCGATCCGTGGCAAAAACTCGACAACAGCAGTACCCGGTTTGCGGTAAATTCCTCGGCGGGGCCAAAACACGCCCACGTTTGCAGCAGCAGGCACACAAGGCTGACCCGTTTGGTTATAAAGCACGCCGACACCAACCTTGTACGGCAAACTTGCACCAGGCGCGACGCGTGTACCTTGCGGATAGATAATCAACTGCCCTGCTTGCTGCACACCGGATTTTACATCTTCGACCATCTGCTTGATCGCTGCGCCTCGCTGTCCGCGGTTTACGGGAACGCAACCAATCCGCATTCCATACCACCCCAAAATAGGCGCGTATTTCAGAATGGCCTTCATGATGAATTTCGGGCGCGGAACGACCGACACAATCATGATGATATCAAGGAAACTCTGGTGTTTTGCCGCGATCAGAACTTCGTCTTGTGGTATCTCTCCGCGGATTTCGGTTTTCAGACCTATCATCCACGACGCGCTCCAGCGCACGTATCTACAATAGGTATGCACCGCTTTAAACGCATACTCGCGATTGAAAATAGCAAGCGGCGTAAAGAAAATCGCCAGCACAAGCATCATCAGATACATCTGGCCACTAAACACAAGAGACCGCGCCCATTGAATGGCATACCGCATTACGTAAGTCCTTTTAAAACGCGCAACGCCGCAAAGCGCGTGGCTGCATAGGCAACAAACCCTGCGAGGAACGGAACCGCAAGCGGTAAGAGCCAATTCCAGCCGACAAAACTCAGCCCCGTCAGAAAGCCGCCCGCTTCTTCCGTGTTCGGCAGGAACAGCAGCGCAATGGCCGCCAGAACCGCGCCGAGCACACCTCCGGCGAAGGCGCGGAAGGTAAAGCGCCGAACAAAAGCACGGGCGATAAAGATGTCACGCGCCCCGACAAGGCGCAGAACGCCTATTATTTGTGCATTCGCCGCGAGAGCCGAATTTGCCGCCAGCGTGATCATGGCCGCCGTTGCGCCCGCGATGATTACAATAGACACAAGCCCAAGCGTTTGGAGACGAGACGCTGCCGCAACAAGGGGGCGCCGCCAGCGGGTGTGATCATCAAAAATCGCACCTGGAACTTCAGCCGCGAGACGCAATTTTAGCCCCTCAGCATCCAGACCTTGCTCATCCTCGACGACCTCGATCAATTGTGGGATCGGCAATGTTTCGACAGGAAGGTCGGGCCCGAACCATGGCGTTAACAGCGCCATTTGCTCTTCGGCTTCAAAGGCGCGCGACTCGGCAACACCTGGTGTGGTTTCCAACACGCGAAGGGCGGCTTGGGTTTGCGCGGCCACCTGATCAGCAGGCGCCGAAATCCGCACCGTTGCCGTTCGTGCAAGCTCGCCAGCCCAATGATCCGCAAGGCGGTCTGTGGCCACAGAAAGAGCGATCGCAAAGACCGCAAGGAAGCTCATAGCCGCTGCGGTAAAGACCGTAAGATTGGCGGTATATCCAGAGGGCGGCACAACGCTGTGAGACGCGCGATCACCATCAAACAACGCCCGAATACGGGAAAGAAATGCGTTCACAGGTCTGCTCCCGCCAGTTGAAGTTTGTGGTTAGAAATCCGCAAAACTCTTGAATTTACTTGATTTTTGGCCGCTCGAATGAGGTTGAGATCATGGGTAGCGATCATAATTGTCTTGCCCATCTTGTTAAGCTCAACAAGCAAACGCAACAGGCGCTGCGACATCTCCCAATCAACGTTCCCTGTAGGCTCGTCTGCAAGAATGATGTCTGGCGCCATAATAACCGCCCGCGCCAATGCCGCGCGCTGACGCTCCCCGCCCGAAAGCTGCGGTGGCAAGCTATCAGCATGACCATCAAGCCCCACCCATGCCAACAGATCACGAAGGTCATCAGGATTCACTTCACGCCCCGTGGCGGTGAGGGGCAAACAGACATTTGCCGTCAGCGGCAGGTGATCAAGGAATTTACACTCCTGATGAACCACCCCAATACGACTTCGGGTCTTGGCGATCTCGTCGCGCGAAAGCGTGGTTACGTCTTTGCCAAAGACATTGACCTGCCCCGCGGTGGCCTGTAATTCCATGTAGCACAGTTTGAGAAAAGTCGTTTTCCCCGCGCCCGAAGGACCAGTCAGAAAGTGGAACGAACCCGGAGAGAGTTTGAGCGACAAGCCAGACAACAGGTCTCTTCCGCCATAGTTGTAGGCCGCATTTTTGAGCTCGATCACTGCGAATTCCCTATCGATTAAACTGCCACAGTTTTGCCTAAGGTGGTGAAAGGATTCAATGGCTCGCGGCAAAACCTTTGTTTTTTCTTGTGTGGGTGTTAATAGTTACCGCAAGAGTAGAAAAACAAGCGCGGTCAATGCGCTCCACAGGAAAGATGATGCGATGCGTCTGGTTTGCCCCAATTGCGAAGCACAATACGAGGTCGAAGCGCGGTTAATCCCTGACGAGGGCCGCGATGTTCAGTGCTCTAGCTGTGGCGATACATGGTTCCAGAAATCACAAGCAATGCTGGACGAAGAGGCCGCCGAAGCACAGGCCGATACCACAGAAATTGCTGAAGACTCTCCTGCTGAAGCACATGAGAATATTGCGGAGATTGACGGCATCATTGAAGACGAGCCTGCGGACGCCGCCGAAGATGATGCAACAGCGGATATTGACGAATCCTTCTTTGATAAAAGCCCTTCAAGCGCCGAGGAAACAGCCCTCGAAGACGACGAAGTTGCAAATTTCTACGAAGAAGTCGGGGAAGAAGAGCCAACAGAGCCTGACGAAGAGGCCTCCGCATCTGCCGAGCTTGAGCGTCCCGAACTCGACGCAGCTGTCCTTGATGTTCTGCGTCAGGAAGCGGAGCTTGAAACCCGCGCACGCGAAGAAGAAGGCACGGCAAACCTCGATATTCAGACAGACATGGGCCTTGAGGAGCAAGAAGCTCCCGCAGAGCGCGACGTTGCCGAAGCCATCGCCAGTTTGCCAGAAATAGAAGCCGCAGAGCCCGCAGATGATGTCGCGGCTTCTCGAAGTGGCCTGCTTCCGGACATTGACGAGATCAACTCAACGTTGCGCGCGGAATCCGATCGCAAGACAACCGAAACCGCAGACAGCGATGAAGAAGCCGCAAACCGCAGTGGGTTTAATTACGGGTTCAGCATTGTGATCATGTTGGTCGGTATCCTGTTCGGCGTCTATGTTCTCGCGCCACAGCTTGGCCAGAGCGTTCCTGCAATTGACGGCACTCTCAAAGTTTATGTCCGCACGGTTGATGCCGGACGTGTGCAGCTTGATCAGGCTATGGAAGCGGTCATTCGTAAGTTGAAAGAAGAGCCTGAAGTCACGCTCGGCGCAGAACCAGAGGCCGATAGCTCAGCCGAGAATACTGAAGCAACGGAAAGCTCTGACGCCGCCCCTGCGACCGAATAGGTTTCAGCAGAGCATCGCTTTAGAAATCATCCAACAAACGCTCTAAGTAATCTCGCTCGATCTGTGGGCGTGACTGATCTTGGTACCTGCGCTGGATTTCGTCCATGAGATCGCGCGCGCGCTCGTAGGCATCTGGATCATTGGCGAACTCACCATCACTCCCGACGCCACCACGCGTTCCAGGGGTGCGCCCAAGCGGATCACCAGAGTTGTTCCCTTCGTTCTGAGCGGAGCGGCCTGCCTGCCCATTTTGAGACCCTTGCCCATTTTCCGCGCGGGCTTCACCCAATTCGCGTAGACCGTCACGAAGCGCATCAATCGCTTCGGCTTGACGGTTTAGAGCGCCGGGGATGTTCGACTCTCCCAGCGCATCGCCAGCTTCATCCATCGCGCGCTCTGCTCTTCGCATGGCATCCTCGACCGTGTCGTTGCCACTGCCGGCGCCACCGCTTTGTTGATCGCGTAGCGCATCCGTTAACGCACGTTGCCGGTCTTCGAGCGATCCTCCACCTTGTCCACGGTCATCGCCCTCACCGCCGCCTTCTTGCGAACCGGCCTCGCCACCATCAGATTCTCCATCTTCGGATCGCGACTCTCCGCCACCATTTCCCGGCGCTTGGCCTTGCTGCTCGGATTGGCCCTGCTGCTGGCCGTTCGGGTTGGATGGGTTGTAGGATTCTTGCAATTCTCGGAAAGCTTCGTCAGAAAGTTCCTGTTGTTCGCGCAATGTCTCTTCGAGTGCATCCATGGCACGGTCGCTTGGCGTCTGGCCGCGTCCTTCGCCTTGGCCCTGCGCGATTTGCATATTCTCCATCATCTCCAGCAACATATCGAGGAGCTGCTGTGCCTCTGCCATGCGGCCCTCTTCCATGAGCGCCTCGATCTGCTCCAAGAGCGCATCTATCTCGTCTTGGGTGACTTCCTGACCTTGATCGTTCTGCGCAGTTTGCTGATCTTCGGCATTTGGAGCATTCTCCGCCAACTGGCGCATGTAATCATCCATGGCGTCACGAAGTTCCTCCATCAACTCGGCGATCTCTTCCTCGCCCGCGCCGCGTTCCATTGCTTCGGATAGCCGCTGCCGCGCGCGTTCAAGGCGCGCCTTGGCATCTTCTAACCCACCTTCCTCAAGGCGAAGGGCAACATCCCAAAGCGCATTTGCAATACTTTCCTGCTCCGCCTCATCAAGCCCATCCGCATTTGCGGTTTCAAGCTCGGCCAGCGCCGCTTTGAGCATCAAAAAACCGCTGCTATCAACGTCCATTTCTTCTGGAAGGTTGCTCACAGCACGCAAAACCTGCGCAACCATCGGCCCGTTAACCCGCGCCCAAAGCAAATCGCGGCGCAACTCTGCAACCGCGCTCGCAAGCGGATTGAAAAACGTTCGCTTCGGCAGGCTCATCGCAACGAATTCTTGGCCAAGTTGGCCAAGGCCGTCCTCAACCGAATACGCCAGCCGAACAGGAAGCCCCGCCCACGGGTGCGCCGCGAAGTCTTCTGCAAAAACATCTTCGAAGTCGTCGCGCCAGCGCGTCAACGGCATCGGTAGATCATAGGTTTCAATCTCGAACGGATCCGGCTCAACCATGCGCCCATAGCGCCGATCCACGGCCGCGAGATCAAGCTCGACGTCAACGCTTCCGCGCAGAACGCCAAAGTCGTCTATCCCGTGAAACGTTTGGGCCAGTTCACCATCAAGTGTGGTTTCTGCTGTTTCCGGCAGAATGATAATTGGCGTCTGATCCGGCAACATAGTGATGTCCCATCGCGCCGGAAAATCGCCTTCAACCTCTAGCAAACCAGACCGGCTGACAACGAAATCGCTGTTTTCCGTCGCACCATCCTGTCCGGTTTCATCAAGCGAATGGGTGATGCGAACCCCACCGTCCTGATCATAAAGCCGCAATTGGATAAGGCTCCCTTGCGCCACTTCGAGCGCATCTTCTCCGATAAGGTCGTTAAGATAGAGATTAGGAAGCCCTGTGTAGCGCGGCGGCTGTATCCACCCCTCCCACTTCGCGCCGGATGCGATTGGCCCTGTTACCATTGCACTGCGCGTTACAGGAACCGTGGTCAAGTTTCCGAGTGATCCGAAAAACACAGCGACCGCGAACACAAGGACAGCAATGAGGCGCAACGCGTATGGGTCTTTATCCGCCAATCGAAGATCGGGGAGTGGCACGCGGGCCTGCCTTGCAATTATCGACATGCGCGCAAGGTGGGTTTGCCAAACGGCTTTGGACGCCGGATCATCGGCGCCAATTGTTTGACTATCAGTCAGAGCGGCGAGCGGCCTGCCTTGTAGGGTTTCATCAAGTCGGTCCAGTGCGGCGCGGCGGCTTGGCGGTTTGAATGCCCGAACACCGACCACCAACAAGATGAGGCCAAGCAAAGCAACGAAACCAGCGCCAATCAGAAACACCGTTTCCGGCAACATCGCCGAAACGCCGAGCAAACCAAGCCCCATAACCAATAGAGCGAGCGACACCAAAGGCCAGAACGCCTGCAGCAATGCATCGGCGCACATTCCAACCCACGTCCAGCGCAGCCGCCAACGCAGGGCTTTCAGAACGGAATGTTGCGCGCGTTTGGGCGCATGGGATTGTTTCAAAACCAATCGCTCCCGCAATAACTTCGTGGCCCGAAATCATGCGGCATCGCGCCTAAATTCCGCGAATAGCCTAGAGCCACTCCGGAACTGTATCGCGCGCAATCATTTCTTGGAAGGTCGGGCGGGACCGAATGACAGCGAATTGATCGCCCGAGACGAGCACCTCTGGGATCAGGGGGCGCGAATTATACTCGCTCGCCATTACAGCGCCATAGGCTCCCGCCGAGCGAAACGCCACAACGTCGCCTGCCGCTAACACGGGCATGTTACGCCCTTTCGCGAAGGTATCACCGCTTTCGCAGACTGGGCCGACTATATCATAGGGCTGCTGTTCTGCTCCTGCTGCTGGCTCCTTCAGCGGGATAATATCATGGTGCGCGGAATACATAGACGGGCGCACGAGATCGTTCATCGCACCATCAATAATTAGGAAATCACGGTCCTCGCCGGATTTCACATAAATCACTGAGCTCACCATAATCCCCGCATTGCCTGAAATAAGCCGCCCGGGTTCGATCTCGATCTCACAACCCAAATCACCGAGGGTGCGTTTGATCAGTTCACCGTATTCAATTGGCAGCGGTGGCGCTTCGTTTGAACGCTCATAAGGAATGCCAAGCCCGCCCCCAAGATCAAGTCGCGTGATTTCGTGACCATCCGCGCGCAATACTTCAGTCAACTCACGCACCTTCTGATAGGCCAGCTCGAACGGCTCAAGCTCCACAAGCTGCGAGCCGATATGAACATCAATACCCATGATCTTCAGCCCCTTCAGCGAAGCAGCCAGCGCATAGACTTCCCGCGCTCGTGAAATCGGAATGCCGAATTTGTTTTCGCTTTTGCCCGTGGCGATTTTTTCATGGGTCTTGGCGTCGACATCAGGGTTGATACGGATCGCAATCGGCGCGACGGTTCCAAGAGAAAGCGCCACCTCGTTCAACGCCAACATCTCTGGCTCGCTCTCGACGTTGAACTGACGGATGCCGCCGGTTAGCGCCGCGCTCATTTCCTCGCGGGTTTTCCCAACACCGGAAAAAACAATCTTGTCTCCCGACACACCAGCGGCCCGAGCGCGCGCATATTCGCCGCCAGATACCACATCCATGCCAGCGCCAAGGCCCGCCAGGAGCTTCAGTACCGCTTGGTTGGAGTTTGATTTCATCGCGAAACAGACGAGGTGGTCTGTGCCTTCGAGCGCTTCGTCAAACAGCTTGAAATGGCGCGTTAGCGTTGCGGCAGAATAGATATAGCACGGTGTGCCGACGGATTTGGCTATCTCTGCAACGGGTACATCTTCGGCGAAAAGCTCACCGTTACGATAGAGAAAATGATCCATGTCGCGCCTTTCCTTTGCCTGCCCATACGATTGCATCACAGGACCCTTGCGCCGCTCTTAGCAGAGTCAGCACGGAATTCAATTGAAACAAAGCAAAGAGAGCGCGTTAGAAGCCGATCGACAGGCCGAAATTCCCAGAAGATATCCCGACACGTCCGCCCATACCGCCGGAACCGATATAAAGGTCACCGCCGACAACTGGACGGTTCGCATCGTAATAAGGATCGGGAATATAGGGGTCTTCAGGGTTTGCCGGATAAGGATAGGGATCAGGACGCGTGCAAGAAGCAAGCGCAGCAGCACAAAGCAGCACAACAATAGCCTGTTTCATCCTTGCTCCTTTCCCGCAACCGTCACGCGCCGCCTAGCGCATCACAACGCCAATTCGTGCCTCGCCCGAAATCGAAATCCCCGGTGGCGGGTTATCGTTAACCGACGGAGGAGGCGTAGGGCGACCGTCCACACCACAGGCAGACAGTGTTGCAGTCACAGCAAGAAAAGCAAGGATTCTCATCCGCTACCCTTTGTTTATGCGTCGCCGTTATCCAGCGTCGTGTTCCAACGTTCGATCTGCGCCCGCACGAGACTTGGTGCGGTGCCGCCATAGGATGTGCGGGACGCCACAGAATTGTGTACACCAAGCACGTTAAACACATCTTCGGTGATATGTTCGTGGACGGATTGCATATCAGATAGGGTCAGGTCTGGCAGATCGCAAGATTTGCTCTCGGCCAACGCTACCAGCGTACCTGTTACGTGATGCGCATCACGGAAGGGCATATTCAGCTCACGAACCAGCCAATCCGCAAGGTCCGTCGCGGTGGAGAACCCTGTGGCGGCCGCAATCTCGAGGTTTTCGCGGTTTGCTGTCATATCGGCCACCATTCCGGTCATGGCCGCAAGCGCGAGCATCAGGCTATCGGCAGCGTCAAACACCTGCTCTTTATCTTCCTGCATGTCCTTGGAATAGGTCAGCGGCAAGCCCTTCATCACAGTAAACAAACCAACCATCGCCCCAAGGATACGGCCAATTTTGGCGCGAATTAGCTCTGCGGCATCGGGGTTTTTCTTTTGCGGCATGATAGAGGAGCCGGTTGAGAAGCGATCCGACAAAGCAACAAACCGGAATTGCGCAGAGGACCAGATGACCAATTCCTCGGCAAAACGGCTGAGATGCATTGCGGTGATCGAGGAGGTCGCGAGGAATTCCAGCGCAAAGTCACGATCCGCCACCGCATCAAGCGAGTTGGCGGCGGGGCGATCAAAGCCCAGCGCCTCTGCTGTCATGTGGCGGTCAATCGGAAAGGACGTACCCGCAAGTGCGGCACTTCCAAGCGGGCTTTCGTTCATCCGCTTCCGTGCATCGCGGAAACGACTTAGATCGCGACCGAACATCTCGACGTAGGCCATCATGTGATGCCCCCATGTCACCGGCTGCGCCACCTGAAGGTGCGTAAACCCCGGCATAACCCAATCTGCGCCCGCCTCTGCCTGTTTCAATAGAGCGCGGATAAGGGCTTCGAGACCCTCGATTGCCGCATCAACCTGATCACGGACCCAAAGGCGGAAATCGGTCGCAACCTGATCGTTGCGACTCCGACCCGTGTGTAAACGGCCCGCTGGCTCGCCAATGATCTCCTTCAAACGGCTTTCCACATTCATATGGATATCTTCGAGCGCGGTAGAGAACGGAAACTCTCCTGTCTCGATCTCTGACAAAACGGTGAGAAGGCCTTCCCTGATCGCTTCGGCATCGCTATCTGTGATGATGCCTGCGCTTGCCAGCATTGCGGCGTGGGCACGAGACCCCTCGATGTCTTGGGAAGCCATACGTTTATCAAATCCGATCGATGCGTTGATCGCTTCCATGATAGCGTCTGGTCCGGCAGCAAAACGGCCGCCCCACATTTGGTTCGAGGTCTTGTTTGTCATAATCCTTGGCCCTTTGGAGGGAAAACATGCGGTTACTTTGGTTAGCTTCCCTATACGCGGGCGCAGCCCTAAGCGCAAATGCTGCCTTGGCAAATATTGCGGACCTGCGCGAAGGTATGTTGGAAAAGCTCCAAATCCACGACGCCCCCATCGCCGCATCGCAAGCTATCTACTTTGACCCAGACAATGGCGAACACACTCTCGCTGAGTATGAAGGGAAAATAGCCGTTGTGAATTTCTGGGCCACATGGTGCGCGCCTTGCCGCGTAGAAATGCCAAGCCTTGATCACCTTCAGAAAGCCTTTGACCGCAGTGATCTTGAGGTTGTCACCATTGCAACCGGCCGCAACCGGCTTCCGATGATTGAAAAGTTCTTTGCCGAAGAAGGGTTAGAGGAACTGCCGATCCTGCTCGATCCCAAAAGTGCGCTTGCCAAAGATATGGGTGTTGAGGGGCTTCCAGTCACCGTCGTGCTTGATCGCAACGGTCAGGAAATCGCGCGGCTGACAGGGGGCGCGGAATGGGATACTGAAAGCGCCCTTGCAATCTTTAACGCGCTGGTCGCGGAATAGTTACTTTAGGGCAGTATTGCGGACTCTTTCGTAGCAAGGGCAGTCGGTCAGATGGTCATTGACCATTCCAACAGCTTGCATGAACGCATAAACAATCGTCGGACCGCAAAATTTGAACCCGCGTTTCTTAAGGTCTTTGGATATCTTCGCTGAGAGTGGCGTAGACGCTGGAACTTCGGAAATCTCGTTAAATTTGTTCTGAATTGGCGTGCCGCCGACGTAATTCCAAAGGTAGGTGGAAAACCCCTGCTCGGCCTCGATCTCCTGCCACACGCGCGCATTCGAGATGGTCGCTTCGATCTTGCCGCGATGACGAATGATGCCTTCGTTCTGTAACAGGCGCTCCACTTCAGGCGCACCCCACTGAGCAATCACATTTGGATCAAACCCTTGAAAAGCCTCTTGAAAGTTCTCGCGCTTTTTGAGGATCGTGATCCAGCTTAACCCCGCCTGAAAGCCATCAAGGATGAGCTTTTCCCACAAAGCGCGGCTATCAAAAACGGGCACCCCCCATTCCTCGTCATGGTAGGCAATGTAGATGTCTTCGGAACCGACCCAATCGCAACGCTTTGTCATTTCACCCCCGCTTGCAGAAACAATTAAAATCTAGAACAAAATGAAAACATTCACCAGCTATTAAAGAAATGCATGCCAAAGTAGCGTTCCCCTACGGAGGCAAACATGATTTCAGACGAGTCAGGGTCAATTCGCAATATCGAAGACGGACTGGATAGCCCGTTTTCCGCAGCTATGGCAGAGCAAGAGCGGAACATTCTTGCGATGGTGCGCCGCGCCCTTGACCGCAAACAAACCGTGCTCGCCTATCAACCCGTCGTACAAGCAAACAACCCTGGCAAAGTTGCTTTTTACGAAGGGCTTGTCCGCGTTCTTGACGAAACTGGGCGCATTATTCCTGCCCACGAATTCATCGGCACAATCGAGAACACAGAGCTCGGCCGCATCATCGATTGCCTTGCGCTTGAAATGGGGCTTAAGGCCTTGGCGGCCGAACCGGGTTTACGCCTATCGATCAATATGTCGGCGCGTTCGATCGGATATCAACGCTGGATGAAAACGCTCGAACACGGGCTAGACGAAAATCCAACTGTCGGCGAACGTCTTATCCTTGAGATTACAGAAAGTTCGGCCATGCTCATGCCCGAGCTTGTCACCACCTTCATGGATGTCCTCCAAGCGCGCGGCATTGCCTTTGCGCTGGATGATTTCGGCGCGGGGTACACTGCCTTCCGCTACCTCAAAGAGTTCTTCTTCGACATCATCAAGATTGACGGACAGTTCATCCGCGGCATCGCCAACAACTCCGACAATCAGGTTATGACCAAAGCGCTCGTATCCATCGCCGAGCATTTCGAAATGTTCACAGTTGCCGAAAGCATAGAGAACAAAGAGGATTTGGCCTTCTTGCAATCCATCGGTGTAAATTGCCTTCAGGGCTACTATTTTGGCGCACCTACGATCAATCCGCCTTGGCAACGGGCAGAATCGCAAAATATCGCCTAATTTATCACCTTTCCCTTGCGTTACCCTGAGACACCCTGTCCATTGAGTGTGACGGGGATTTTCCATAGGATTCTTCCCAAGGAACGGGACTTGCCTGATTCCGATACGGCAGGTCCCTTTTTCAGATTCGGAAAAGGACTGTTTTATGACCAATGTCGTTATCGCCTCTGCAGCACGAACAGCAGTTGGCAGCTTTAGTGGATCTTTCGCAAACACCCCGGCTCATGACCTCGGCGCGACCGTGCTCTCAGCACTTGTTGAACGTGCCGGCATCGACAAAGCCGAAGTCTCCGAGACAATTCTCGGTCAGGTCCTAACGGCAGGTCAGGGTCAAAACCCCGCTCGTCAAGCCCACATCAACGCCGGGCTCCCCAAAGAAGCGGCGGCTTGGGGCCTTAACCAAGTTTGTGGCTCTGGTCTGCGTGCTGTTGCACTTGGGGCGCAACACATTCTTCTGGGTGATGCAGATATCGTCGCCGCTGGCGGTCAGGAAAACATGTCTATGTCTCCTCACGTCGCGAACCTGCGTCCAGGCCAGAAAATGGGCGACATGAAGTTTATCGACAGCATGATCCGCGACGGTCTTTGGGATGCGTTTAACGGGTACCACATGGGCACGACGGCGGAAAATGTTGCCAAGCAGTGGGAAATCACGCGCGAAATGCAAGACGAATTCGCCGTCGCAAGTCAGAATAAAGCCGAAGCCGCACAGAAAGCGGGCAAGTTTGTTGACGAGATCGTACCGTTCATCGTCAAGACACGAAAAGGCGAGATCACTGTGGACGCCGATGAATACATCCGCCACGGCGCAACCATCGAAGCCATGCAAAAACTGCGTCCCGCATTTGATCGCGAAGGCACGGTTACAGCCGCAAACGCGTCCGGCCTTAACGACGGTGCTGCAGGCGCATTGCTTATGACCGCAGAAAACGCCGAAAAGCGCGGCATAGAACCACTCGCCCGCATCGCAAGCTATGCAACCGCGGGTCTTGATCCATCGATCATGGGCATGGGGCCGGTGCACGCCAGCCGCAAAGCGCTTGAAAAGGCGGGCTGGAAAGCGAGCGACCTCGATCTTGTTGAAGCCAACGAGGCGTTTGCCGCTCAAGCTTGTGCCGTTAACAAAGACATGGGCTGGGATCCCGCAATCGTAAACGTCAATGGCGGCGCCATCGCAATTGGCCACCCGATTGGCGCATCCGGCGCACGTGTTCTCAACACTTTGTTGTTCGAAATGAAGCGCCGTGACGCCAAGAAAGGCCTTGCGACTCTTTGTATTGGCGGCGGCATGGGCGTTGCTCTTTGCGTCGAACGCGACTAAGAGTCAATTAGGGGCGCAACTAAATTGCGCTCCTGCATAAAAATTAGAAATTAAATTTCAGGGAGACCACATGTCGAGAGTTGCACTAGTCACAGGCGGAAGCAGAGGCATAGGCGCTGCTATTGCCGTAGCACTCAAAGAGGCCGGATATACCGTTGCCGCCAATTACGCCGGAAACGACGAAGCGGCGGCCAAGTTCACCGAAGAAACCGGTATCAAAACCTACAAATGGTCGGTTGCTGATTACGACGCCTGTGTTGAAGGCATTGCAAAGGTCGAAGCCGATCTTGGTCCGGTCGAAATTCTGGTAAACAACGCGGGCATAACCCGCGACGGCATGTTCCACAAAATGACCCGCGAACAGTGGCAGGAAGTGATCGACACAAACCTCTCTGGCGTCTTCAACATGACTCATCGCCTTTGGAATGGCATGCGCGACCGCAAATTTGGACGGATCATCAACATCAGCTCGATCAACGGCCAAAAAGGCCAGATGGGTCAGGCAAACTATTCCGCCGCCAAGGCGGGCGACCTTGGATTTACCAAAGCACTCGCGCAGGAAGGTGCGTTTAAAGGGATCACGGTTAACGCCATTTGCCCCGGTTATATCGCAACTGAAATGGTTATGGCCGTTCCGGAAAAGGTACGCGAAGCAATTATCTCGCAGATTCCGGTTGGTCGTTTGGGCGAAGCCAGCGAGATCGCGCGTTGCGTTGTTTTCCTCGCTTCGGATGACGCTGGCTTTGTGACCGGCTCGACCATCTCCGCGAACGGCGGCCAATACTTTACCTAATCATCTTAGTTGTATGACTGAGGGGCCGGAATCTCCGGCCCCTTTTTTATGCCGTAACGACCTTGCCGTTTTGGGCGGTTCGAGCGGCAAAACGCTGAAGCCCGAAGAATTTCCGAAACGCTTTGGCGCGCTCGACATGGGCTCTCTCAATGATCTCGCGGTGATGCGGGTCTGAGGTCACGATATACATGGCATCTCCTTTGGGTTTGTTTTCCTGTTGCAAACAAACATAGTCGCCCTGAAAAAACTGACAAACGAGACTTTTCATACCTTCAGTTAAGTTTTACTTATCTGAAATGTCTGACGCACTCCCGCCACTCACAGCCCTAAGAGCCTTTGAAGCGGCTGCGCGCCACATGAGCTTTGCGCGCGCTGCCGATGAGCTTCACGTCACGCCTGCGGCCCTGAGCTTTCAGATCAAATCGCTGGAAGCGCATCTTGGCACACCCGTTTTTAAGCGCCTTAATCGCGCCGTTGAGTTAACAGAAGCAGGCGCCACACTTGCCCCGAGCCTTACGGATGGCTTTAACCACCTGAACCACGCTTGGCGCACAGCGCGCAGACAGGCCGACCATAGTGTACTCATCATCACAGCAGGCCCCGCGTTCACCACAAAATGGCTCGCGCCACGACTATACGGTTTTGTACAAGCAGAGCCGGATATCGAACTCCGTTTTTCTGCAACGCTGCGTATGATGGACCTCGCGCGTGACGATGTTGATGCCGCTATTCGTTTCGGTCCTGGCGGCGACAAGGGCGTTTACTCGCGCACTCTAATTAACGAGTGGGTTACGCCGATGATGACACCCGCGCTTGCGGAACAGTATCGCACACCCCGCGACTTACTTGGCGCGACTTTGCTGCACCAAGATATATATCCGTTTCGCAAAGATGGCCTGACATGGAACAGCTGGTTCGCCGCGCAGGGCCTGCCCGCCCCCCCAGAGAATGGCCCTCGCTTCGCCGATGCAGATCACGCCCACTCCGCGGCACTTGCCGGATCAGGCGTGGTTTTCGGACGCTACTCTCTCGCCGAACAGGCCCTTCGTGACGGCCATCTGGTAGCACCATTCCGGCTCGCAATTCGCACGAAGCACCGTTATCGCTACATTTGCCCGTTGGGTGCGGAAACACGCCCTCATCTCGCACGATTTGAGACTTGGCTGTTTAATGAGGTCAAGAAAATGCAACCATTCTCAGACAAACATGACTTCATCGACGAAGAAGACCTCGCAAGATGACCAAAGCTACAGCAACCGCAGTCGGAAGTATTGCCATCCTGCTTTGGGCGCTTCTGGCACTTTTTACCGTCGGAACAGCACCGCTCCCTCCATTGCAAGTCAATGCAGTTGCGTTTGCGATTGGTGGCGCGCTCGGGTTGATCTGGATTGCGGTGAATGGCGAATTTGCGGCTCTGCGCGGTATCAGTTGGAAAATCTATGCTTTCGGCACTGCTGGGCTGTTTGGTTACCACTTTCTTTACTTTTCAGCATTGCGCATGGCCCCTCCAGCAGAAGCAGGGTTGATCGCTTACCTTTGGCCGCTACTCATTGTTTTGTTTAGCGGGCTATTGCCAGGGGAAAACTTGCGCGCGATGCATCTGGTCGGCGCCGCCCTTGGCTTTACGGGCGCTGCGGTTTTGCTTGGGGGCGGGACAGGATTTGAAGCAGAGCATCTAACCGGCTACGCACTTGCGCTTTGTTGTGCTGTGGTCTGGGCGAGCTATTCCGTGATTTCTCGGCGGCTAAGCGCAACGCCGACGGCCTCTGTCACGGTATTTTGCCTACTGACCTCTGCGCTTTCGTTCACAGCACATCTCGCCTTCGAAGAAACCATCTGGCCGGAAACGCCCCTCACTTGGCTCGCATTGATCGGGCTTGGGGTTGGCCCCGTTGGGATAGCGTTTTTCGTTTGGGATATCGGCATGAAAAAAGGCGACGTCCAATTGCTTGGCGTCGCCTCTTACGCTGCCCCGATCCTGTCGACACTGGCGCTTATTCTCGCTGGAATTGCGGCACCAAGCTGGTCGCTTGCGCTTGCGTCTGCGCTTATCGCTGGCGGGGCTGCACTGGCGGCACGCGCCAGCGCAAAATCATAGTTTTGGGTTCGCTATTGAGCGGACAACCTGTTGATTTCTTCTTTCAACCGGAGTTTTTGCTTCTTCAGTTCCGCAACGACAAGGTCATCCGTCGAGGGGCTGCGCTGTGCGGCTTCGACGTCATGGGAGAGGTTTTCGTGTTTCCTCCGGAGCTCCTGCAAATGCGAACTCATGGTCATAGTCGTCCTCCTTTTTTGTTGAAATGCTACGCTCCTAGAGGAGCATAATTTTACATAATTGTCACGTTTCTCGTTACAAGTGTCGCTATTTTTCGCTTCCCTAACGGAACCCTCGGAATTCCCTTAATTTTCTGGAGTTCACGGAAAGTTTAACGCGGCCCCATCGCGGAGAATCGCTCTGATCTCTGGCAAGTAACTGTCTGCATCCTTAACGTGATCCCGCCCTTCATGAAGATGAAGCGGCGCGTGTAGTTTGAACTCTGCCCTGCCCCCTTTGCGCGCGCGCATCAATACGCGATGCGCCCCGCGCCCAACCCGACCGGTCACAGGTAAGACTTCGATACTCCCAAGGTGTTCCCGCGCTTCGGCGAGCAACTCGGGCAAGCGCTCCACATCTTGAACAACCGAAAGCACACCTTTGGGCCGAAGCCGCTTGGCCGCTGTTTCAATCCAAAGCCCGAGCGGCGCGTCTTCTGTAAATGCGGTTTCCTTGCCCGCGTCCCCAGATTTCTTGCGGCGCTTTTCAACGTAATAGGGCGGATTTGCGATTACATGATGAAATTGCCGATCACGTACACTAAGCGGCATCACGCGCAGGTCAGCACAAACGATCTCTGCAACATGTCCGTTTGCTTCGGCATTCTTGCGCGCAAGGTCAGCATAGTCCGTCTGTAGCTCAACGCCCGTCAGCTCAAGCCCGTTCACTCGAGCACCCAGACACAAAAGCGCGGTTCCAACACCACACCCAAGCTCTAGGACGCTTTCGCCACTAGACGCCGGAACCGATGCGGCCAAAAGCACCGGATCCGCCCCCGCGCGATAGCCCACTTCGGGTTGCAAAATCTGGAGCTTCCCGCCAAGGAAGGCGTCTTTTGTGACAGAGGCAAAGCCCATTAGTCTTGTCCGGTCGGAATTTCGTTATCTCGGATCACGGCACTTGCGCGGAAATGATCCTGATCGCGCACCATCAAGCGGCGCGGCAATATGCCAATGGACCCTTCGAGGATGCTTATATTTACGTCCATTTCAAAGCAGTCTATACCCTCCCCTTGAAGGAGCGCTTGCGCGAAGGCAATGACTGTCGGATCGTTTGTTCTAAGAAGCTCTTTCATATCGGGGATGTAAGACCCAAAGCATCCATTTGTCGAGGGGGATGACGAGAGCGTGATGGGATTGGACGAGGCCACAGTTAAGCCGCATGAACGGCTAAGTGCCGCGCTGGCAACAGAACTTTCGCAAGTAAATTCGCTTATCCGAACTCGGATGGCATCAGAACACGCGCCACGTATCCCAGAGGTGACGGCGCATCTTGTCGAAGCTGGAGGCAAGCGACTTCGCCCGATGTTGACGCTCGCTGCGGCACGGATCTGCGGCTATTATGGCCCTTATCACATCCACCTTGCGGCCACGGTTGAATTCATCCACACAGCAACCCTTTTGCACGACGATGTCGTTGACGAAAGCGGACAGCGGCGCGGGCGGCCTACGGCCAACCTCTTGTGGGACAATAAATCGTCAATCCTTGTCGGCGATTATCTCTTTTCCCGCAGCTTTCAGCTGATGGTCGAAACAGGGAGTCTTCGGGTTCTTGATATTCTCGCCAACGCCTCGGCCACCATCGCAGAGGGTGAAGTGCTTCAGCTTACAGCGGCGCAAGACTTGCGTACCGATGAGGCAATTTACCTACAGGTCGTGCGCGGCAAAACCGCCGCGCTTTTTTCCGCAGCAACCGAAGTTGGCGGTGTTATTGCTGGCGCACCGGACCCCGTAACCAAAGCACTGTTTGATTATGGCGATTCACTCGGCATTTGCTTCCAGATCGTTGATGATTTGCTGGATTACTGGGGCAGTGACGCCACAGGCAAAAACATCGGCGATGATTTCCGCGAGCGCAAACTAACGCTTCCTGTGATCAAAGCCGTAGCCAAGGCAGACTCCGAGGAGCGTGCGTTCTGGGAGCGTACGATTGAAAAAGGTGATCAGCGCGACGGCGATCTTGAGCACGCGCTCGATCTTCTGGCAAAGCACGGCGCGCTAGAGGCAACTCGAGCAGATGCACTTAACTGGGCCGCGAAAGCGAAATCCGCTCTTGAAGCCCTTCCCAACGATCCGATCCGAGATATGCTTTCAGACATCGCGGATTACGTTGTGGCGCGGGTAAACTAGGCGGAAGCAGACGGAATACTACGCTCCGGCTTGAATTCGTCCGGGATGGCATCACGTCCCTCAAGGACCAATTCCGACATGCATTGCGCAAGCTTGGGTGCCATGCCAAAGCCGATCTTGAAGCCACCATTCGCGATAAATTGCCCGTCGCGCCCTGGATAGCGCCCAACAATCGGCGCGCGTTTTTGGCTCCGCGGACGCGCGCCTGCCCAACGCTCAATTACCGGCGCATTTGCTAAAACAGGAAACGTCTCGCGCGTTTTAGCGAGAAGGTCATCGAGCAGCTCGTCGGTTTCGCTTGCGTCGTTAAAATCGCGTTCGGTCGTAGAGCCGATTGCGGTTGTCCCATTGGCATGTGGAATGACGTGTATGCTGTTGGCGTAAAGCTGCGGTTTCCCCTCTATACTCAAGCCAAGCAGGGCCGCCTGCCCCTTTTCGCCCCCGCCAATAGGGGCATCAAACTCAGATGACAGCGCTTCTAACCCAGCCGCACCGGTGGCCCAGATCACGGTTTTGGCGTTCGCGGGTGGAGTGTCTTGCCCAAGGGTAATCTCACCACCAAGCTTCTGGATGCTGCTTGCGAGTGCACGGGTTGCGAGCCGCGGATGCATCCGAGCAGAGAGTGTATCGTGAACAAGCAGCCCAGTTTCACTCTTGGGCGCCCATTCCCCAAACTCAGCCGCAGAAACAACCCGCCACTCCGCTTTGCCCCGCCAATGGTCTTTGGCGAATTCGGCGCGTTCGTGGGCAAGCTCCAGCATCCGCTCTGTGTTGATCGGCTGCAATCGCCCAATACGGCCATAGCCCGTGGCTTCGTTTGAAATCTCTTCCACCTCGCGCCAAAACGGCTCTGCCATAACAAGGCTCTCAAACTGAAACTGTTTCTTGCTGTTCCACCGCTCCGGTGTATGTGGAGCAAGTGCGCCAACGAGTCCGCCGCTAGACCCTGCGCCAATATGATCTTTTTCAAGAACGCGGACCTTGGCGCCGGCTTTCGCACAAAGAAAAGCAATGGAGAGGCCAAAAGCGCCCGCGCCCATAATGGTAATTTCCGCCATTGCAAATCCCCTCGACCTTGCTCATTGTCGCGCCGTTGCGGCACATGTAGGACATTTGGGAATGAAGAACCAGCAAGCAGAACTGGAATGGCGCGAAGGGGAGACGCCGGTTAGCCGCAAATTCGACGATCCCTATTTCTCGCTCAATGACGGGCTTGCCGAGACAACCCATGTCTTTCTTGACGGAAATGAACTGCCCGCGCGGTTTTGTGACGGCTTCCAAATCGCCGAACTTGGATTCGGCACGGGGCTAAACCTCTTGGCGGCGCTCTTGGCGTGGCGGAAATCCGGACAAGCAGGGCGGTTTCGTTTCACGAGTTTTGAGGCATTCCCAATGGCAGCCGACGATATGGAGCGCGCGCTTGCTGCCTTTCCCGAGGCGCTGAACGTTGCAGGCCCGATGTTGGAGCAGATCGCCGCAGGCAATTATCAGTTCGAAACAGAGGAACTGATAGCGGATATCATCATCGGTGATGCCCGCACTACGCTCAAGGACTGGAACGGCGCGGCTGATGCGTGGTTCCTCGATGGGTTTTCGCCCGCGAAAAACCCAGAGTTGTGGGAGCCCGTCCTCATGGCCGAGGTCGCACAACACACAGCGCCAAACGGAACATTCGCCACCTATACCGCCGCTGGATTTGTCCGCAAATCGCTGGCTGAGAGCGGCTTCGCTGTGGAGAGGGTCAAAGGATTCGGCCGCAAACGCCACATGACAATCGGAAAATTGGAAAGCAAAACGTGAGCGCAGGAAACAATACGAAACTGGGCATTTTGCTCATGGTCATCACAACCGCGATTTTCGCTATCCAAGATGGCATTTCGCGGTATCTGGCGACGGAATACAACGTGATGATGGTCGTTATGATCCGCTATTGGTTCTTTGCAGCTTTCGTGATGACCGTGGCCTCACGGCAAGCGGGCGGGCTTTGGGCAGCGGCGGCAACGCAACAGCCGTTTTTGCAAGCAACGCGTGGGTTCCTTTTGGCTGCGGAAATCTGTGTGATGGTCGCTGGGTTTGTGCTTCTTGGACTCGTCGAAAGCCACGCGATCTTTGCGAGCTACCCACTTATCATCGCTGCGCTCTCTGGCCCTATTCTCGGCGAAAAGGTTGGTTGGCCACGCATCATTGCAATTGGCGTTGGGTTTGTTGGCATTTTGATCATTCTCAAACCCGGGTTTACTGTGTTCTCTCCGGCCGCAATAGTGCCATTCATCGCGGCTTTGATGTTTGCACTCTACAGCTTGCTGACCCGCTTCGTCGCGCGCAAGGATACGACTGCGACCAGCTTCTTCTGGACCGGAACGATGGGCGCTATTTTCGCAACGCTCGCCGGCGTCTGGTTTTGGGAAGCGATGGCTCCTTCGGATTGGCTATGGATGGCATCGCTTTGCATGTTTGGCGCGCTCGGGCACTGGTTTCTTATCCGCACCTATGAAGTCGCCGAGGCGAGCGCAGTGCAGCCCTTTGCATATCTACAGCTTGTGTTTGCCTCTGCAATCGGGATCACATTCCTTGGTGAAACGCTACCGCTCAACGTCGCGATTGGCGCTGCAATTGTGATTTGCGCAGGGCTGTTTACGTTCTGGCGCGAGCGCAGGCGGGCTATCTCTGAATGATATCCTTTGAAAGCTGAAGAGGGACAGCCTGCCCTGCAAGTTGAGCCCGATAAGGAAGCAACGCCTCGGAGACACGCATCACATAGTTCCGCGTTTCGGTAAACGGTATATGTTCAATCCAGTCGATCATCGCTTCGGTGCTGTTGCGCGGATCGCCGAATTCCTTGAGCCAACGGTTCGGGCGCCCCGGCCCAGCGTTATAGCCCGCTGCAACAAGGATGACGTTGCCATCGAACCGTTTGTTCAGCCCATCAAGATACGCTGTTCCAAGCTTGGCATTATAGCGCCAATCGCCAGTGAGCTTTGACTTGTCATAGCCAATACCAAGCTTCTTCGACACGTCGCTCGCCGTACCTGGCATAACCTGCATCAGGCCGCGTGCGCCTGCGCCCGAAATGACCCGCGGGTTAAACTCGCTTTCACGCCGCGCAATCGCGAGGGCTAGCTCCGGCCGTACCGGAAGCCCCTGCATCTGATGAACAGGATGCATAGGGTAATATGCACTATGTAGCGTATCACCGTATTGCACCGAACGTTTGGCCACATGCAGCGCGACATAGGGATTATCAATTGCCATCGCCCATGCTGCCAGCGCGCCACGCTCTTCACGCGGGAGCGTTTCGGCCAGATGCGACATGAACCGCGCCGTCAGCCGCCCTTCACGCGCGGCATGAAGAAGCAGGCCCGCTTGAAAAACGGTTGAGTTGGCAATGTTTGTATTCTGCCAGTTAGGGAATGGCTCTGTTCCGAGCAATGCCGGATCCATGGCCATTCCGGCCTTTTCCGCAGCCAACTGCCCATAAAAACTTGTTTGGTACGCGCCACCGCGTTGATAAGCGGCTTGCGCTTTTTCGGGCTCCGCCATCGCTTCATGGGCGCGCCCCTGCCAATAGAACGCCCGCCCAAGGCTGATCGGTGTATCCACGGCCGCTTCAAGGTTACGGAAATGCGTGACCGCTCGGCTTGGTTTATTGAGATATCGTAGAGAAATATAACCTGCGAGCCATTCAAGATCGATGTAGTGGCTGCCTTCGGTCAGGTAATGGTTCGCCGCAACCTCATAGGCCGAGGCATACCGCCCAGCGCGCATTTCCCAACGTGCGAGGATCGCCCGACGGCGCGCCCAATCTTCCGGTTGCCCAAGAAACTCCGCCGAAACCGACCGATCTTTGATAAGTTCGATCGCATCCGGATACCGGTCTTTGCGCGCGCGCCAAACAAATCGTTCATAGGCCAGCCCCGGATCATCGGCGAGCCGCGCGGGAACCGCCGCGATGAATGAATCAACGCCCTGCCCAAGCTTGCGCAGCGTTATTCTTGCCTTGGCCAACTTCTGCCAACCACCTTCGACATAGGGCAACATTGCCGTTGCCTCGCCGGACAGCCCGCGCCAAAGCAACATATCAAGCCGCGCCTCATGGTGGGGCGCCAACAGCTTGCCGAAATTTGCAAGGAACAGTGCCTGTTCTTCTTTGGTCATCGACATCTTGCGCCATGCATCAACTATCAACGCATCGGCCGCGTCCCCATCGCCACCAGACCGCAACGCGCGCGAAAGCGCCAAGGCACCGGTTCCAGTTTGCGGGAGCTTCTGTACGAAGTATCCGATGATCTGGCCTTCTGCGCCCTCGCGGGGCAAGCTCGATTCCCCGAATTTACGAAGGTAATCAAGCCCCGGCCAATCCGGATACACCGCAAGAAACGATTGATACTCCGAGAATGCCCCCTCCCCCGCGCGCAAACGGTGCCATTCAACTACTGCAGCGCCGATTTTCCCTGCTTTGCGGGCCTCGGCTGTTGCCCCGTCCCAATCCTGCGCACGAACCAGATCCATCGCACGCGCGAGCGCTTCGCCCTGCTGCTGCGTTTGGGCTTTGGCGGCGACAAATGAGGTAACAGAAACCAAAGCCGCGAAAATCAGAATTCGGAGGGCGCGAAGCATGCGAAATATTCCTTCAGGCGTATGTTTTGACAAAACTGTATCGGATTCGTCGATCACGACAACACACAACTTGGCAATCGCCTCCAACACGGCTAGGTTCCGCCGCGATTACACACGATTAACGGGCGACTCAGCCCTCAATTACAAGGAGACGTGTCATGTTCAAGGGGTCCCTCCCAGCTCTGGTGACGCCGTTCAAAAACGGCCAACTGGATATTGACGCGCTCAAACACCTTGTTGAGTGGCACATCGAAGAAGGCTCCAACGGCCTCGTTCCCGTCGGGACCACAGGTGAAAGCCCGACACTGAGCCACGAAGAGCACGAGCAGGTTGTCGAAGAAGTGGTAAAAGCCGCAGCGGGCCGCGTGCCTGTAATTGCGGGCGCAGGCTCGAACAGCACAACCGAAGCAATCCGTTTTGTGCAGCACGCCAAGAATGTTGGCGCGGACGGGGCACTTGTCGTGACGCCCTATTACAACAAGCCAACTCAGCGCGGACTACACGCGCATTTCTTGGCCGTTGCGGAAAGCACCGATCTGCCGATCGTGATCTATAACATTCCTGGCCGTTCGGTTGTTGATATGTCACCCGAAACTATGGGCGAACTAGCGAAGCACAAGAACATCGTCGGCGTCAAAGACAGCACCGGCGACGTTGCGCGCATTTCGCAAACACGCGCAGCTTGCGGCAAAGACTTCATCCAGCTTTCTGGCGAAGACGCAATGGCGCTTGGTTATACGGCCCACGGTGCAGTTGGTTGTATCTCGGTTACGGCAAACGTAGCGCCGCGCCTCTGTGCAGAGTTCCAAGCAGCAATGGCAAAGGGCGATTTTGCAACGGCACTTGAGTATCAAGATCGCCTGATGCCGCTACACGAAGCGATCTTTGTCGAGCCAGGCCTTGTTGGCGCGAAATACGGCATGTCACTCATCGGTAAATGCTCCGAAGAGGTACGCTCGCCACTTACCGGACTGCTTGACGACACAAAAGAGCAGATCAAAGCCGCGATGCGCCACGCTGGCATCCTGAACTAATTGAGCTTGCCCGCTGCGACCACGTAGCGGGCGATTTCTTCTGGTGAGCGGCGGATGTTTCGCGCCGATCCCTAGACAAGCACCATTTGCCTCATTACATCAGCGCAATGGCCAAAAAAGAAACAGCAGCAGACAAGAACTATAAAGTCATCTCGGAAAACCGCCGCGCGCGGTATGACTATGCAATTGAGGACGATATCGAGTGCGGTATCCAGCTCATGGGCTCCGAGGTGAAATCCCTGCGCGTGGGCCAAAGCAATATTGCCGAAAGCTATGCCGCTGTTGAGGACGAAGAGCTTTGGCTGGTTAACTCTTACATCGCCCCCTACAAGCCCGCCGTGACTTGGGGACACGAAGAAAAGCGCCGCCGCAAGCTTCTGGTTTCAAAACGAGAGCTTTCCAAACTCTGGAACGCCACACAACGTCAGGGCATGACGCTTGTGCCACTTGTGATGTACTTCAACCATAAAGGCTTGGTGAAGATCAAAATCGGCATCGCCAAGGGTAAGAAGAGCCACGACAAACGCGCCACCGAGGCCAAACGCGATTGGGGCCGCCAAAAGCAGCGCCTCTTGCGTGACCGCGGCTAAGGCGCGGGGCTTGCAAAAACTAGCGCCCCTCGCTAGTCAGGCATGGCAACATGCGCGGGGGAGCTTATGCCATATAACGATCCAAAAACGCTCGTTTCCACAGACTGGC
Source organism: Halocynthiibacter sp. C4 (assembly GCF_028823805.1). Classification (NCBI taxonomy): domain Bacteria; kingdom Pseudomonadati; phylum Pseudomonadota; class Alphaproteobacteria; order Rhodobacterales; family Paracoccaceae; genus Halocynthiibacter; species Halocynthiibacter sp. C4. Next base: position 1,094,977 of record NZ_JAPEIE010000002.1, read on the forward strand.
TTGAACAGCACCTGAAAGATCCTGATCTTCGGATTCTGGACGCATCTTGGTATCTTCCCGATATGAACCGCGACGCCAAGGCCGAATACGCCGAAGCGCATATTCCAGGCGCACGGTTCTTTGATATCGAAGAGATCAGCGACCAGCGCAGCGACCTCCCTCATATGGCACCGACAGTCGAGAAATTCATGAGCCGCCTACGCGCGATGGGCGTAGGCGATGGCCATCAAGTTGTCGTCTATGATGGCGCAGGGCTTTTCTCCGCCGCTCGCGTTTGGTGGCTGTTCCGCCTTATGGGCAAGACGGATGTTGCCGTGTTGGATGGCGGCTTCGCAAAGTGGAAAGCCGAAGGGAAACCCGTAGATGACCTCCCTCCCGTAATCCGCGACCGCCACATGATTGTGAACCGACAAGACCATCTCGTGCGGGACGTGACCCAAGTTGCGTCAGCCTCCAAACTGATGGACCACGAAATTGTCGATGCACGTGGCCCCGCCCGTTTCCGCGGCGATTCCCCCGAGCCACGCGAAGGTTTGCGCGCCGGACATATTCCCAACGCCAAAAACGTGCATTACGCCACGCTTCTCAATCCCGATGGCACGATGAAAGATCTCGCCGCAATCAAAGCGACCTTTGAAGCTGCTGGCGTTGACCTCTCAAAACCGATCATCACAAGCTGCGGCTCGGGCGTCACTGCCGCGATCCTTTCGCTCGCGCTTGAATCCATCGGACACCGAAACCACTCCCTCTATGATGGCTCATGGGCCGAATGGGGGATGTTTGACTATCTCAAAGCCGAAACAGGTTCTTAACAATGTTGACCAATCTAAAACCGCAACCCGCCGATAAAATCCTTGAATTGATCGGCATGTACCGCGCCGACCCGCGCCCCAACAAAATTGATCTTGGCGTGGGTGTTTACAAAAACGCAGAGGGCGTAACCCCAGTGATGCGCGCGATCAAAGCTGCCGAAAAACAGCTCTGGGAAGCGGAAACAACCAAATCATACACGGGCCTTGCGGGCGAACCTGCCTTCCACGACGCGATGATCGAACTGGTTCTGGGAACCTCTGTGGAACGCGACCGTATTGCAGCCGCAGCCACCCCAGGCGGGACAGGCGCTATCCGTCAGGCGATGGAACTGGTGATGCTTGCCAGTCCCGACGCAACGATCTGGGTTTCGCATCCGACATGGCCAAACCACCTGTCGATCATCAAACACCTTGGACTGCCTCTCAAGGAATACCGCTATTTCGATAGCGAAACGCGCGCAGTTGATTTCGCCGGTATGGCCGAAGACTTGGCCGGCGTAAAAGCGGGCGATATCGTGTTGCTTCATGGCTGTTGCCACAACCCGACGGGCGCGAACCTTACACTCGCCGAATGGGCCGAAGTTATCTCGATCCTCCAAGACACCGGCGCAACGCCGCTTATCGACATCGCGTACCAAGGATTTGGCGACGGCCTTGAAGAGGACGCAGCCGGCCTTCGTATGGTTGCTTCGGAAATGCCCGAATGTCTGATCGCGGCCAGTTGCTCCAAGAACTTCGGCGTATACCGCGAGCGGACCGGCATACTGATGGCCATCAGCGAAACCGCGAAGAACACAGGCGTGACACAAGGCAACCTCGCCTATCTCAACCGCCAGAACTTCAGCTTCCCGCCCGATCATGGTGCGCGGCTCGTGACTATGGTTCTGACGGATGATGCATTGCGCGCTGACTGGAAAGCGGAGCTTGAAGAGGTTCGTGTTGGAATGCTTGGTTTGCGCGAACAGCTGGCAAGCGAACTTCAGCGCCTCTCCGGCAGCGATCGTTTTGGCTTCCTCGCTCAACATCGCGGCATGTTCTCTCGCCTCGGCACCACACCAGAGTTGGTGCAGAAACTGCGCGAGGATCACGGAATTTACATGGTCTCTGACAGCCGCCTTAACATTGCGGGCCTAAACAAGAACACAGTCCCCGTCTTGGCAGAAGCTATCGTTAAAACCGGCATCTAATTGCCACGCCCCTAAACGGGCTGCAATTATTGCGACACAATCACAGCCGTATCGGAGCCAACTCCGGTACGGCTTTTTTCTGGCTTCATTGTTTGGATCAGCGCCACGAAACAAACTAAAAACGCAAGGGCCACCCATTGATAGGGCCGGATCGACGCAAGCAACTGTTTAAACAAAACCATGCGGCAAGTTTGTGCGATTAGAACATCACAAGACAAGCGCAAATCCGCCAAACTCGGCTGACTGAGATATCTTTTCAACGCATTTCCGCATCGAATGCTGATGTATTTCGTGACCTCACATTTTGCGTTTCATTACAACATACGATAGCGTATGTTGCGTGTATCGAAGCGACTTCATTCACAATTTCAAAAGGTTCGTCCGGGCATGGCCAAACAACGTGTTACAAAAGAAGATTGGATTGAAATCGGCTTTAACGCGCTCATTGAGAGTGGCTATTCCGCCCTACGCGCAGAGTCTCTGTGTAAATCAGCGGGAACCACCAAAGGCTCTTTCTACTGGCACTTCGAAGACTTGCCTGACTACAAGTCTACACTTCTAGACCATTGGAAAAGCAACGTTATTCAACACTTGGATGAGTTGAAGCAAGAAGACAATGCCGCACCGCGCAAACTTGAGAAACTCGCCAAATCCATGTGCGCAATCGAAGAACCGATGCAAGAAGCCCGTGCCGAGCGCGCGATACGTGCGTGGGCTTTGGAAGAGCCAATCGCAGAGGCAGCGATCGCCGAAACAGATAGCGCTCGCAAAACATACGCTAGCGTATTGTTAAGTAGTATTGGGTTATCGAACCCTGAAATCACCGAGGCAATGTACGCCACATTTGTCGGCCTCAACGAGAGCCGCGGTCAATCCGATGTAGATCAGGCTTCAATTATCTCCACACTTCTTGCTGCTTTTATCGCTCTTGCAGAAAGTTAAATATCCCCCCATATTTGGGGAATGTTACGTTATTCATTTCTTCTATTATTCGGTTTGTCGTTTTGCGAAAGCGACGAAACCGTCGCAGGCTACGGCGCTGCGGGGTCCGTTTGGAAACTCACATCCCTTAACGGCGCTGAATTTACGGCCGAAGCAACTCTTGAGTTTGGCGAAGAAGGCAAGTTCTTCGGCAAAGCTCCGTGCAACGTCTACAACGGCACGCAAACGGCGGATTACCCGTGGTTTGAAACAGGTCCCATCGCAGCAACGCAAAAGGCTTGCCCCGAACTGGAAGCAGAGACCGCTTATCTTCGCGCGCTTGATGCTATGACAATTGCTGAAGTCGTCGGCGACACAATGATCCTCTCAAATGAGGATGGTGGCGAAATGGTGTTTGAGGCGACGACGAAGACCGAGGACTAACGCGCAAGTAAATCGATAAGCCGTTGCCGCGCTGCCGGTAGCGGCCTATCGCCCACGCTTGCGGCCAATCCATTCGCCAGAAAATACCCCGTCGTGCGCAGGCCGTCGAGAATGTCGGCATCGCTAGCAGGGCCTTGTCCGAGCATGCACTGTGGTAGCGGCAGCAGCCTGTCTGCCCATTCGCCCGCGCCTTCGCGGCTCACTGCTTTGCCGGACTTAGGCGAAACAAAAACGAGGTTATCGCGGCTACCGGTAACCGCGCAGCGTCGTAAATCGAGACCATATCCCATTTCCTCTAGCAAATCGGCCTCCCACCTAAGGTAAGCAAGCGGCCACGCGTCTGTCTTGGAGAGCAGATCAAGCAGGTTGGAGGAAGATTGATGAATAGACGGATGCGGCTCACGTTCCGGAACGCAAAATCCAAGTAGTGCCGTGATCGCGTTCAGCCCAGCGAGTGCGAGCCTGTCTCCCATCACGAGGGCCGCGCGGGTGCGCACTGGCTCCACCGTAAATGCGCCGAGGTGCGCTTCTAGCCGCGCTCTCCACGCAACCGAAAGCTCTGCACCTGGTTGAAGAATTGGCGCAAGTTTACGGCTGGTCCCACCTCTGACAACTCCCGCAAAACGCCCTTTGCTCGGGGTGAAAACGTCGATAATCACGGATGTTTCACCGTGCCTACGTACCGAAAGAAGTGTGCCTTGATCGCGCCATTCCATGAGGAGAGGTTAATCGGCCAAACCCGGTTCGTCGAGCAAATGCCGCCCCGCACGGTCCTCGACCTCTATAACCCATAGATCGGGATCAAAACTGCGTTGTCTGGCGATAGATGCGTCAACGTCTGCTTCGGGGCCCGCATGCAGGCTAATCCAAGTCCGCTCGCCCGTCATAAGGTCAAAACTCTTTTGGAAGGCCTCGGCATTGCCATCGAGCGTGTTGAGTTTCACCAACACAGCGCCCGCCGTAAGGTCACCTTTTGTAACAACAAACGCTGGAATATCCGCAAGACGAAGCCGCGTGAGATAGGCCGAAACCCAAATTTCCGCCGTCAGTCGGCTCATGAATTTCCGTCTTTGAAATTCAGGCCCATCTCGTCATAGCGCTCGGATTCCTCAAGCCAGTTGGGCCGCACTTTGACCTGAAGGAAAAGATGCACCTTACGCCCGAGAAACTCCTCGAGCTCCTCACGCGCGGCCTTGCCAATCGCTTTGATCGACTCGCCTTTATTGCCCAGCACAATGCCCTTATGCCCGTCGCGCATTACGTAAATCAGCTGGTCAATCTTGACCGAACCATCTTTGCGGTCTTCCCATTTTTCCGTCTCGACTGTGAGCTGATACGGAAGTTCCTGATGCATCCGAAGTGTCAGTTTCTCGCGCGTAATTTCCGCCGCAATCATGCGAAGAGGCAGATCCGCGATCTGGTCTTCCGGATAAAGCCACGGGCCAGCAGGCACCTCTTTGGCAAGCCAGTGGCGTAGCGTTTCAACGCCGTGGCCTTTTTCCGCTGAGATCATGAAAGTCTCGTCAAAGGGGAACATCTCGTTCATCTTCGCGGCCAAACCAAGTAGCACTTCGGACTTAACCCGATCAATTTTATTGATCGCAAGCGCGATGCTGCGACCGTCTGCAAGCTCTTGAAGAGTCTCGATGATCTGCTCAACGCCTTCGGTTACGCCGCGATGCGCCTCGATCAGCAGCACAACGACATCCGCGTCCGCCGCGCCGCCCCATGCCGCGGCAACCATCGCACGATCAAGCCGACGGCGTGGGCGGAATACGCCGGGAGTGTCGACAAAAACAATCTGGCTTTGCCCCTCCACCGTCACACCCCGAATACGCGCACGCGTTGTCTGAACCTTATGGGTCACGATCGAAACCTTGGCCCCGACCATATAGTTCAGGAGTGTGGATTTCCCTGCGTTGGGTTCACCAATAAGGGCGACGAAACCTGCACGTGTGTCGGTCATGATTTTCCTTCCAGATGCGCAAGGAGCGCGGTTGCGGCGGCCTGTTCGGCGTTGCGTTTGGAGCCTGCTGTGGCTTTTTCGCTTTTGCCATTTTCAAGCCGGACCTCGATTGTGAAAACCGGAGCATGATCCGGCCCACTGCGCGAAATCTCGATGTATTTTGGCGGGTTAAGTTTGCGAGCTTGCGCCCATTCCTGAAGCGCCGTTTTTGAATCGCGGGCGTCGGCTTCGACTTTGGTAATCCGATCGCCCCACAGACGCAGCACAAAATCACGCGCAACATCAAATCCAGCGTCTTGATAGATCGCAGCAATTAGAGCTTCCATTGCATCCGCAAGAAGCGCCTCTTTCCGCCGACCACCAGAGATCATTTCAGATCGGCCAAGCTTCAGAACACTGCCCAGCCCGATTTCTCGCGCCACATCCGCACAAGTTTCCTTGCGAACAAGCGCGTTGAACCGCGGCGCAAGCAACCCTTCACTCGCCTTTTGGTCATGCTTCAGAAGCGCCTCGGCAATCACAAGGCCAAGAACACGGTCGCCCAGAAATTCATCGCGCTGATTGTCCGCGCGGGTGGGTGAGGACATGGAGCTATGCGTAACCGCCCGCACCAAGAGCGAGGGATCGGAAAACTCATGTCCGATCTGGCCACAGAAGGCCTTGAGTTCGGCCGCCAGCTTCACTCAATCGCCTTAAAGAAACGGTCGCCTCGCCACGTCCAGAAGAAGAACAGCGATTTACCAGCGGAGGAAAAGATAACGCGATCCGCGCGGCCGATTAGGTTCTCGTACGGAACAAAGCCAACACCCTGACGACTGTCGTTTGAGTTATCGCGGTTGTCACCCATGAAGAAGTAATGCTCCAGCGGAACCGTAAAGACCGGTGTGTTGTCCACAAAGGTATTGCCCACATTCAGAATGGAATGCGAAACACCATTTGGCAGGGTTTCGATGAATTTTTCTTTGGTGCAGGAGTTCACAGCCTCTGTACGGCTTTCCATACAGGCCGGCATATTTCCGACCGAACCTTGAGGCTCGTACTCTTCAACAAATACGCCGTCCGGAGTCTGTTTCGCCTCTTCACCGTTAATGAAAAGAACACCGTTTTTCATTTGAACCTTATCCCCGGGAAGACCGATCACACGCTTGATGTAATCCTGACCGGATGTCGGGTGCCGGAACACAACAACGTCGCCGCGCTCTGGTTCAGATCCAAGAATACGCCCCGAAATCGGGCAAATTCCGAATGGGCAAGATACGGCGGAATAACCATAGGCCATTTTGTTGACGAAGAGAAAATCGCCAATCAAAAGCGTGTCTTTCATAGAGCCGGACGGAATCCAGAACGGCTGGAAGAACAGCGTGCGGAAGATCCCTGCGATCACAAGCGCCCAGACCACAGTTTTGATGGTTTCGACGATGCCGTCTTCTTTTTTCTCGGTCGTTTTCATTCGCCTGTAGTTCCTTGAAATATGGGTTGTGCGCTACATGAGGCGCAAGGCGGGGAGAGTCAAGTTTTACGCTGGTGTCTCTGGCTTAGCGGGGCGCGCTTCGATCACGACAAAGGCCTGCGCCCATGGGTGATCGTCGGTAAGGGTAACATGGATAATCGCTTCGTGGCCTGCTGGTGTCATTTGTTCGAGCCGCTCTTTGGCCCAGCCCGTGACTTCCATTACAGGCTGGCCGCTTCGCATGTTTCGAACAGCCATATCTTTCCAACTGATCCCCATAGCAAGCCCAGTTCCCAGCGCTTTTGAGCAGGCCTCTTTGGCTGCCCAACGTTTGGCATAGGTTCCCGCAACATCGCGCCGACGCTCGGCTTTGGCTTGTTCGGTTTCGGTGAACACACGATTTTTGAACCGTGTCCCAAACCGATCAAGCGTTCCTTGAATGCGCTCGATGTTCGCAAGGTCTGTACCGATGCCAAGGATCATTTCGGATCCGGCTCATAGCTTGGATTGATATCACCGGTTGCTTGGTTCAGGCTAAACGACAGAACGCCCCCCTCAGAGCCGCCGGTCTCATGGACGTAGGTTGATCCGTCGATTGTAAAGACCAATCCAACAGCTGGATCGTAGTCGGCCTGAAGCGTTGAAAACTCTAGATTTGTAAAACCTACGACGCTTGAAAGGCCAATAACTTTGCACTGGCGATCGCCCAATTCGTGAAACGGAGGCGAGAGAACAAGCAGATAAGTTGAGCCAGCGGCAGGTTCGATTGTATCGAGCAATGCGAGACGCACATCGCCGTTCGCAAAGGTGCGCGTATTCTCTTCCCATGGTTCCGCAATCGATCGGGCCGAGGCCTGCCAATCGCAATCAAGAACCTCTTGCGCAGATGCAAGTCCAGGTGCTGCCAGCGCAGCGACAAAAGCTAATAATTTCATTCAAATCCCCTCGTCGTTAAAATCTTAAGGCTCGCGGCACCAAACAGCACCGCAAATGTCCCTTCAAACCAGCGCTTTAGGCGCTGATAGGTGCTAACCATACCGCGTGTTGAAAACAGAATCGCATAGCTCGGAAAAACAATGAGTGATGCAAGATACAAAAAACCAAATAGGCTAAACACTTCGGCACTTGTCGCGCCCTCTGGCAGTACGATGGCATAAATCGCGCCCCATGCAAGGATCGCCTTCGGGTTTGTTAGATGAAGCAGAACGCCTTTTAGAAAGACTTGCTTGGTTGTCCCTGTGATTGCGGCCTGTAATTTGGCATCGTTTCGCGAAAAGGCTGAGCGCATGGACTTATATGCGAGGAACAAGAGATAGGCGGCGCCCGCGTATCGCAAGGTCGTGAAAATCCACGCGTTCCCAACCATTACTGCGCTCATTCCCAAAGCGGCCGCGATTCCCCAAGTGGCGCTTCCGACAAGGATTCCCAACGCAAGAGCCAGTCCCGCTTGGCGGCCTTGTTTCATGGATGTGCCCGCAAGCGCCATTGTTGCTGGTCCGGGGCTTGCACCGGCAATCGCCCAACCGAGCCACAATAGGCCAAGCTCGGCCCCTGTCATGCGCGCGCCTCATCCATAAGCCGCCGCATTTCGGCAATAGCAGGCTCTAGCCCACGGAAAATGCTCTCTCCGATGAGGAAGTGACCGATGTTCAATTCTGCGACTTCCGGAAACTCTGCGATGGGCTGTACCGTATCATACGTCAGGCCATGGCCAGCATGGACTTCAAGCCCAAGAGAATGCGCAAAGGTCGACATCTCGCGCAAGCTGTCCAACTCCGCGTCTCGCGTGGCGAAATCACCCTCTGCATGAGCGTCGCAGTAAGCGCCGGTGTGCAATTCAATTACTGCCGCACCAATTCGGTGCGCGGCCTCGATCTGGCGTTTGTCGGCAGCAATAAAAATCGAAACGCGGCATCCTGCATCACTGAGCGGCGCTATGAAATGCGCTAAGCGGTTTTCCTCGCGCGCTACATCAAGCCCGCCTTCCGTAGTGCGCTCCTCGCGCTTTTCCGGCACGATACAAACCGCATGAGGCTTATGACGAAGCGCAATGGCCTGCATCTCTTCTGTGGCGGCCATCTCGAAATTGAGTGGCACCGAAAGCGCCTCCATCAGCCCTTCGATATCAGCGTCATCGATATGACGGCGATCTTCCCGCAAATGAGCCGTAATGCCATCCGCACCTGCTTTCTCTGCCAGAAGCGCAGCGCGCAACGGATCTGGTGTATTGCCTCCGCGTGCATTTCGCACCGTTGCAACGTGATCAATGTTCACCCCGAGGCGCAGCTTGTTTGCTGTCGACATTGCATTTCCTCTATTTCATAGCCGTCATCGCGCGGCTCAATCTGTTCCGAACGTAACCTAGCGGGATCAGACCTCGCCGTCAGCCTTCTTTGCGGCTTTCTTGCGAAGCTCGTCCAGCTTTTTCTTAAGTCGCCCACGCCTGCGGTTCTGATACACCGTAATCAACGGCACAGAGAGATAGTAGACCACAAGCCCACAGACAACGCCGGGAACGATCCCGCCAATCAGATAGGGCAGGAAGATGCTCTCGTAGAACCCGCTAAGGCTGGACCAGTTCGCGTCCGCATCTGTGAACAACGCTACGAAATTGCGTTTGATTTCTATTCCAGAGCTTTTGAAATATTCAAACACGTTCCCTCGGTGCGGGTCACCATGGGGATACCCCATGATGAGATACCCAAGCTGCAGGCTCAAAGTCGCGATAAACGGGAAAGTCAGCGGATTACCAAAAAACGTGCCGAGCAACGCGGCCATGATGTTCCCACGGATGGCCTTGGCCAAAAGAGCCGCAAAAATGAAGTGCATCCCAAACAACGGGGTAAAGCTGATGAGAACCCCAATAAAGAGACCCCGCGCAATACGATGTGGAGGATCGGGAAGACGGTGAAGACGGTGCTGCACATAGTAAAACGCGCGCTTCCATCCTCCCTTGGGATAGAAAAAGTCCACGACGACCTGCCAAATTGGGCGTTTATCGCGGCGCTTAAATACCAAGTACTCTTCCTTTACAGCCGATTAGGCGGGTTTTCGGGTTTTATCCCTGTGGCGTTCGATTGAAGCAACATTCTCGTCAACTTCAAGCGCATTTATGACCGCATGAAGATGTTCTGCATCCCTGAGATCTACGTCGATCATCAAACGGTAGAAATCAGGCTTCCTGTCGGAGAAATGCATATCAGAGATATTCGCGCCCTGTTCTCCGATCAATGTGCAAATGCGCCCCAGAACACCTGCGTCGTTACTTATCGTTACATCTATTGTAACCGTATGCACAGCAGGGTGGCGACCAGAATGCCAATGAAGGTCGACCCAACGCTCTGTTTGCTCTTCGTAATCGCCGAGCACGGGGCAATCGATGCCGTGCACAACCACGCCCTGTCCGCGATAAGTGATGCCAACAATACGCTCTCCGGGAACCGGCTGACAGCATTGTGCGCGCTGGAAGCTCTGCCCGGGCGAAAGGCCAACGACCGCGCGTGCCTCGTCGATCTCTTCACCGCCACGCGCGGCCAATTCGGGATAGACAACCTCAACAACATCACGCCCAGCAAGTTCGGCACTTCCCAATCGCGCAAGTAGCTCGGACGTATCGACCAACCCAAGTTGCTTCGCCGCGCGCAACAGAGTTTTTTCCGTCGCTTTCTTGCCGATATGTTCGAACGCAACCCGCGCAAGCTCTCGGCCAAGCTTGATAAACCGCTCACGGTCTTCTTCACGCAGGCTTCGGCGAATAGCCGCCTTGGCTCGCCCGGTAACAACGATATCAAGCCACGTTGGTTGCGGGCGTTGGCCTTCGGCTGTGATGATCTCAACCGACTGACCGTTCTTCAAGCGTGTCCAGAGCGGTACCCGGATACCGTCAACCTTCGCACCCACACAGCTGTCGCCAATGCGTGTGTGAATGGCATAGGCAAAATCAAGCGGTGTCGCACCCTTGGGCAGCTTTTCAACCGCGCCTTTGGGCGTAAAACAGAACACCTGATCCGAATACATTTCGAGCTTAACATGCTCCAGAAACTCGTCATGATCCTCGGCATTCGCAAACCGCTCGGTAAGGCCGGAAATCCACTTCGCAGGGTCAACAGCAAATGGGTTTTCAGCCCGCACACCATCGCGATACGACCAATGCGCCGCAACGCCACTTTCTGCCACATCATGCATCTGGCGGCTTCGGATCTGTACTTCGACGCGCTTAGCGTCACGACCCGAAACCGTGGTATGGATCGAGCGATAGCCGTTGGACTTCGGCTGACTGATGTAGTCCTTGAACCGATCCGGCACAGCGCGCCAGCGGCGGTGAATTGCGCCCAACACACGGTAACAATCGGAATCAACACGGGTAATTACGCGGAAACCGTAAATATCCGACAACCGGGAAAAGCCGATCCCCTTCTCTTCCATCTTACGCCAGATGGAATAGGGCTTCTTCGCACGGCCATAGACTTCGGCGTCTATGCCTTCGGCTTCAAGCTCGGCGCGGATGTCGTGCGTAATCTTGTGAATCACATCGCCGGTTTCACGCTGAAGCATGATGAAGCGGCGGATGATGGAATTGCGCGCTTCGGGATTCAAAACGCGGAACGCGAGGTCTTCAAGCTCCTCGCGCATCCATTGCATACCCATACGGCCAGCCAACGGCGCAAAAATATCCATCGTTTCGCGGGCCTTCTGAGCCTGCTTCTCCGGACGCATAGCCTTGATCGTGCGCATGTTGTGCAAGCGGTCGGCAAGCTTGATCAGGATAACCCGCATGTCCTTCGACATCGCCATAAACAGCTTGCGAAAGTTCTCTGACTGCTTGGTTTCCGAACTGGACAGCTGCAAGTTGGTCAGCTTCGTGACGCCATCAACTAGCTCGGCAACTTCTTTACCGAACCGCTCCGCGATCTCGGTATAGGTTGATTTTGTGTCTTCGATTGTGTCGTGCAAGAGCGCTGTGATGATTGTTGCATCATCAAGCTGTTGCTCGGTCAGGATCGCAGCAACGGCAACCGGATGGGTAAAATATTCCTCGCCGGACTGGCGGTACTGCCCCTTGTGCATCTCGCGGCCATACGCATAGGCCGCGGCGATTTTCTCTGCATCGGTGTTGGGGTTGTAGTTACGGACCAGCTGGATCAGGTCGTCGACGTCGATCATCCAATCCGCCTTTATGGCGCGCGTGCGCCCTCTACTGTTGTCCCTGAGCTTCCATCAACGCGCGAAGGAGCATCTCGTCATTTGCTTCGTCTTCGTCGGGTTTGTCAGCTGTCTCTGCACCCATAAGAAGCGCCATATCGTCGGCTTCGGGTTCGTCGACTTCGATCTGGGTCTGGTTGCTCTCGATCATGCGCTCGCGCAGGTCATCGGCAAGCTGTGTTTCTTCTGCGATTTCACGCAGGGAAACAACAGGGTTCTTGTCGTTGTCGCGATCAACAGTGATCTCGGCACCGGATGAAATCTCACGGGCACGGTGCGACGCGAGCATCACCAGCTCAAAGCGGTTAGGAACTTTATCAACGCAATCTTCTACCGTAACGCGGGCCATGAGGACTCCTCAGCAATTCGGGGGTTTGAAGAGGTCTGTTTAGGCGCTTGCGAAACTATTGACAAGTGCAAATACCCTAGGTTTTCAGGGGAAATATCGCTGATTTATCACTTTCTGGAAGTACATCCAGCATCTGACGCAGGGTTTCTCCTGTCACGGGATGTCGAAACTCCGGCGCAATGTCACGCAGAGGAATCAGCACAAACGCACGATCCTGAAGGCGCGGATGTGGCAGAATAAGCTCTTTTGGCGCTCGTTTTTTCTGTTCTTCCAAAGGCAAATTCCGCCATTCGGCCTGTATCTGCGGGTCTGGCCGTACCAACTCTTCGCCTTCATGCGTCCAAGTCAAAAGATCAATATCCAACGTACGATCTGACCAACGATAGGGCCTCTCGCGATTGTGATTATTTTCGACTTCATGAAAACGCCGCATTGCCTCCTCCGCGGGGATGTCCGCCGCGACTTCTGCAACGGCATTCACGAAATCTGCCCCCTGATTCGGCGGGAAAAATGGGGCGTGATAATATTTGCTAGTGGCACGAATCGTGAAACCGCTGTCCTGCAGGTCAGAAAGAGCAGATTTCAACCTGTCTAAAGGTTTGTAACCTTGCGTCGAAACATTGGATCCAAGCGAAATCAGGCCAAATGTGAACGTTTTGTGACGCTCTATGGGTTGCGGCATCCACGAATATCCCTAAATGTAGATTATCTTCGTATCTATCATTACCCCACTCACTCACTCACGGAAACGGGTGCGAAGTTTTAGGAAGGACATATTATGTTCTATCGTGACGAGCGCCTCGCGCTCTTTATCGATGGTTCAAACCTTTATGCAGCAGCAAAATCACTTGGGTTCGACATCGATTACAAACTACTGCGTCAGGAATTCATGCGCCGCGGAAAGCTCCTTCGCGCGTTCTACTACACCGCGCTTCTGGAGAACGACGATTATTCCCCGATCCGCCCGCTCGTAGACTGGCTCCACTACAACGGTTTCTCCATGGTGACCAAGCCCGCCAAGGAGTACACAGATTCAATGGGTCGCCGTAAGGTAAAGGGCAACATGGACATCGAACTTGCTGTCGATGCTATGGAGCTTGCGCCGCATGTTGACCACATCGTGCTCTTTTCCGGTGACGGAGACTTCCGCCCGCTGATCGAGAGTCTGCAGCGCCAAGGTGTTCGGGTATCGGTTGTTTCCACCATCCGAAGCCAGCCGCCGATGATCTCTGATGAACTGCGCCGTCAGGCCGACAACTTCATCGAACTCGAAGAGCTCAAAGATGTTGTTGGGCGTCCTCCGCGCGAAGATGTTGGCGGCGTTGACCCGATGCTCGCCACTGTCGACGACGACTAATTAATGTGACGAGGCCTCTTGGGGCCTCCACCTACGCCGAACTTGCCCGCACAAAAACGCCACTTGTGCGGGCAAGGGGCTTTACCGTCCCCTGTCAAAGCCTTACCTCTTACAGCGTCCGACCAAAACTCGGGGCATCCAAATTCACGTTTCGCGTTTGAGCAAAGTGCACGGCCGCGAAAAAGTAATTCAAGTATTTGGCTGGATGCTTTAGGCACGCGAAAAAGAGGTCCCTATGTCTCACCCGCCCCTCACACTCTACCTTGCTGCGCCGCGCGGATTCTGCGCGGGCGTTGTGCGTGCCATTAAGATCGTAGAAATGGCGCTCGAAAAATGGGGCGCGCCTGTCTATATGCGCCACGAGATTGTTCACAACAAATATGTTGTCGACGGCTTACGGGCCAAAGGTGCTGTTTTCGTCGAAACACTGGCGGAATGCCCAGATGATCGTCCTGTGATCTTCTCTGCGCATGGCGTAGCCAAATCCGTTCCCGCCGCTGCAGAAGCCCGCGAGATGCTTTTTGTTGATGCGACTTGCCCGCTCGTGAGCAAGGTTCACATCGAAGCCGAGCGCCACGCGGAAAACGGACTTCAAATGGTTATGATCGGCCATAAGGGGCACCCTGAAACCGTCGGCACCATGGGGCAATTGCCCGAGGGCGAAGTCTTGCTTGTTGAAACGCCCGAAGATGTTGCCACGCTTAACGTGCGCGACGAAAACAAGCTCGCCTATATCACGCAGACCACACTCTCTATTGATGACACGGCGCTGATCGTCGAAGCCCTCAAAGAGCGTTTCCCCGCGATCAAGGCACCGCATAAAGAAGACATCTGCTATGCCACGACCAACCGTCAAGAAGCGGTCAAGGCGATGGCTCCGAAATCAGACGCAATCCTCGTGATCGGTGCACCAAACAGCTCGAACTCGAAGAGGCTTGTCGAGGTCGCCAAGGCTGCGGGATGTGGTTATTCGCAACTAGTTCAGCGCGCGACCGATATCGATTGGCGCGCGCTCGAAGGGGTTAAATCCATTGGGCTGACTGCTGGAGCCAGCGCACCAGAAGTGCTGGTGGATGAGGTCATCGGAGCCTTTCAAGAGCGGTATGACGTGACCGTCGAGACAATTGAAACGGCCGAGGAAAACGTCGAGTTCAAGGTTCCCCGCGTTCTTCGGACGGCATAATGAGTATCGATCCAGAGACAGTCAGCGCCTACAACGAGCGCGCAGGAGACTATACAAAACTCGCCGCGCCAAACGCCCCCTATCACGCGCTAAATGAATTCATCGCGCTTGTGCCCAAAGGTGGCCGCGTGCTTGATTTCGGCTGCGGCCCGGCACGGACGGCTGCGGCGATGCGCGACGCTGGCCTTGTTGTGGACGCAATGGATGCTTCGCAATCCATGGTCGATCTGGCCAAGAAATCTTACAACATCGATGTAACGCTTGGCAGCTTTGATGACTTGGATAAAGTCGATCTCTATGACGGTATCTGGGCCAGCTTCAGTCTTCTGCACGCCCCAAAAGCCGAGCTTCCGCGCCACCTCGCTGCGATCAGAACCGCAATCAAGGCGGGCGGTATCTTCCATATTTCGATGAAAACCGGAACAGGTGAGCAGCGCGACAAGATTGGACGTTTCTACGCTTACTACAGCAAGGAAGAGCTTGTAGATCTGCTCAAAGCTGCCGGATTCCGCCCTGACCATTTCGCCACCGGCGCTGATAAAGGCCTTGATGGCACAGTCGCCCCTTGGATCATGATACGCGCCTATGCCTGAATTTATTGCCTATACCGACGGAGCCTGTTCCGGAAATCCCGGTCCTGGAGGCTGGGGTGTTTTATTGATCGCGCGCGATGGCGAAACGGTTCTAAAAGAGCGCCCGATGTGCGGCGGCGCCGAAGACACAACCAACAACCGTATGGAACTGATGGCAGCGATCAGTGCGTTGGAAATTCTAGACCGAAAAACAAAAATCACCATCGTGACCGACAGCACATATGTCAAAGACGGGCTGACCAAATGGATTCACGGCTGGAAGAAGAACGGCTGGAAGAACGCCCAGAAGAAACCGGTTAAGAACGAAGACCTTTGGAAGCGGCTCGACGAGGCCAACCGACGCCATGACGTCACTTGGGAATGGGTCAAGGGGCACGCTGGACATCCAGAGAATGAGCGGGCAGACGAACTTGCGCGCGAAGGCATGGAACCGTTCAAAAAGCCGAAACCTGAAGCCTAGAAGCGCGGGCCGTTTTTTTGGATATAGGTCTGATATAGCCAGATCAGCAGCACGGCGCCAAGAATTGCGCCAACCAAGCCGGCCCCAATGCCCAGAACCGATAGCAGAACCCTCAGGAGCAGCCCGCCAATGAGCGCTCCGCCAATCCCGATCGCCATCGTAATCACGATATTGGCTTCGACTTTCATGAGCCGCGTCGCGATAAATCCGGCAGCAGCCCCAATAATGATAAGATAAATAACCATGCGGTCACTATTGCTTGGACTGTGAATGAGGGGAAGGGGAAAACATCGGAGTTTCTCCCCCGAAACGCCTTAAGTCAATTTCTCCGGGAGGCTAAATCCACGCAGGATTTCTTCGGCCGTCATTGGCTTTTTGCCTTGCCGCTGCGCCTTCGTGATTTCAATGGCACCAGACCCACAAGCAATACGCATCTCGCCAAGAACCTCGCCAGCCTCTCCGCTGCCCTCACACACACGCGATTGCAGCAGTTTCAGGCGCTCCTCACCAACCATGCACCACGCACCAGGAAAAGGCGAAAGTCCGCGGATCTTTCGATCTACAATTTCAGCGGGTTCTGACCAATCGACTTGCGCTTCTGCTTTGTCGATTTTGCTGGCGTAGGTCACGCCCTCTTCCGATTGCGGCTCCGGCGTCAACTCAGAGTATCGCGCAAGCGCCTCGACGATCAGCTTTGCACCCCGCTCTGAGAGGCGATCGTGAAGTTGAGCAGTTGTTTCCTCTTCCCCAATCTCGCATTCTTCGCGCAGCAAGACGTCTCCGGTATCAAGCCCCGCATCCATCTGCATAATGCAAATGCCTGTTGTCTTGTCCCCCGCCATAATCGCGCGATGGATCGGCGCTGCTCCCCGCCAACGCGGAAGCAGTGAGGCATGAATGTTCAGACATCCGTGTTTGGGTGCATCCAAAATCGATTGCGGAAGGATCAAACCATAAGCAACGACAACGGCAATATCCGCATTAAGCGCCTCAAATTCCGCAACTGCCTCTGCAGACTTTAGTGAAACAGGGTGACGGACTTGCAAGCCCAGCGCCTCTGCGCGTTTATGAACGGGGCTGGGGCGGTCTTTCCTGCCGCGCCCTGCTGGCCGTGGCGGCTGGCAGTAGACGGCAGCGATCTCATGCCCTGCATCAACAAGCGCATCCAGAACAGGTACTGAAAACTCCGGCGTTCCCATGAAAACAACGCGCATAACGCCTCCTTAGCTGCGCAACTTCCGCGCTTTGCGCACAAGCATATCGCGCTTCATCTTGGATAGATTATCGAAATACATCTTGCCGTTCAGGTGGTCGATCTGATGCTGAACCGAAGTCGCCCAAAGCCCGACAAAATCGCGCTCTTCCATCTCGCCATTCTCATTCAGAAACCGAACCGTCACCGCACGCGGGCGCGAAACGACCGCCGACACGCCGGGAAGGTTAGGACTGGCTTCCTGATGCTCGCGCAACTTGGCGCTGGCATGAAGAACCTCTGGATTAGCGAGCAAAACTGCCTTACCGCGCTCCTCGCTACAATCCACAACCGCAAGGCGCTGCATCACGCCGATCTGAACTGCCGCAAGACCATATCCCGGCATCGCATCCATGGTTTCAACCATATCTGCCCAGATGGCACGGACCTCATCGGTGATCTCGCTCACCTCTTCGGCAGGTGTGCGCAGACGCTTGTCCGGCCACGGAACGAACGGACGAACCGTCATGCGCGGGCTCGCTCTCTTTTGAGCTTTTGCATCTTACGGGTAATCATTTGGCGGCGCAGTGGCTTGAGATAGTCAATAAACAGTTTGCCGTTCAGGTGGTCGATTTCGTGTTGAACACAAGTCGCCCACAGCGCATCAAACTTTGCCTCGCGTGCCTCGCCTTCAATATCGATCCACTTCACGCCAACTTCCGCCGGACGCTCGACCTCTCCATACTGATCGGGGATAGAAAGACAGCCCTCTTCATATGTATTGAGCGCCTCACTCTCCCAAACAACTTCTGGATTGAACATCACCATTGGCTCGGGCTTGGCGTCTTCTTCCTTCACGCAATCAAGCACAATCAGCCGCTTCAGAATGCCGATTTGTGGCGCTGCAAGGCCAATGCCGGGCGCATCATACATGGTTTCGAGCATGTCTTCAGCCAAGCCTTTCAGCTCAGGCGTGACAGTCTCGACAGCATCAGCAACCTTTTTCAGGCGCGGGTCGGGGTGGATCAGGATCGGTCGAATACTCATAGGCGTCATGTAGGCCAACTCCAGCGTCGTTGCAATCTTGTTGCACGCGCTTTTGATTTTGATAGCTTGCCGTCGTTGCACATCCAGAGGACCCTCTTCATGAATTTTGACGAAATTATCGACCGCCGCGGCACTGGTTCTGACAAATGGGACCAAATGGAGTCCTTGTTCGATGTGTCGCCGGACGATGGTCTCGCCATGTGGGTCGCAGACACTGATTTCCGCGTACCGCAAGTTGCGCTCGATGCGATGCAGAAATTAGTAGATCACGGGATTTTGGGCTATTCTGATGCCACCAAGCCTTACAAAGACGCGGTGTGCTGGTGGATGGAAAACCGCCATGGCTGGAAAATCGAGCCAGAGTGGCTTTTGACCACCAGTGGCCTTGTTAATGCGGTGGCGATCGCGCTTGATACATTTACTGAAAAAGACGACGGCGTAGTGCTATTCACGCCCGTGTACCACGCGTTTGCAAAAGTTATCAAAGCACAAGGCAGAACGGTCGTTGAGTGCCCGCTGGTTCGCGATGGCGATAAATACGTCATGGATTTCGAAGCCTATGACGCTCAAATGACGGGCAAGGAGAAAATGCTGATCCTCTGCTCTCCGCATAACCCTGCGGGACGCGTCTGGACCAAGGAGGAACTGAGCGAAGTTGTGGCCTTTGCCAAGCGGCACGATCTACTGCTTATCTCCGACGAGATCCACCAAGACCTCGTATATGACGGGTATAAACATGTCCCAACCGCTTTGATCGAAGGCGCCCTGCCACGGCTGATTACGCTTAATGCACCGTCAAAAACGTTCAATGTCGCTGGAGCGAACTGCGGGCATGTCATCATTCCCGACGAAGATATCCGCACCAAATTCTTTACTCGAAAGAAGTCCCTCGGTCTTTCACCGAATGTTTTCGGCGTAAAACTCACACAAGCCCTCTACAATGAAGAGGGCGGCAAATGGGTAGACGCGCTTTGTAAATATCTCGGTGAAAACCGCAAAATATTCGAAGAAGGAGTGGCGAAAATCCCGGGCGCCAAACCGATGCACCTCGAAGGCACCTATCTTGCATGGGTGGACTTCGCCGATACCGGCATGAGTGCTGCTGAAGTCAAAAAGCGCATAACGCAAGATGCCAAGATCGCAGCTACCCCTGGCCATGTTTTCGGGAAAGGCGGCGAACATCATGTGCGCTTCAACCTAGGCCTTCCTGCGTCGCGGATTGAAGACGCGGTTGAGCGCCTTCAAAATGCTTTTGCAGATTTGCAGTAGTTAACGCCCGATCAAGGCAACCGGCGCATCGTCTGGTGGCGCGAAATCAAGAGCGGCTTCCTTCATGGCGGCGGTCGCTCTTTTGAAATCAAACACAATCTCGCTGTCCTGCGTTTCCGACGCGACGATCAAGCATTGATAGAGATGCCGTGCGCCATCGAATACATCGACAAGGCCACGGATATTCGGCGCATTTTCCGCTTCAATCGCAAATCCGCTTTCCCAGAATCGCAAGATCGGCACGCTCCGTTCACCAGTTTGCACACGCAGACGGCTCTTCTTTTTGAGGTCGGCCATGCGGGCTTGTTCCAAACCTTCACGGACCTCTTTGGGCAAAAAATCAGACATGTTCCCTCCAGAATCGCAATGCGCGAGCAGCATCCTACTCTAGCATGACACCGGAGGGGTTTCGGTCAAGTTAACGTTATGTGACAGGCGTTTTTGCGCTATGTGTTGCGCTTATGTGTTGTGATCTTCAACAAGATCAACGCCCGCAACAGGCCGTAAAACATGGGGTTTGTCGGGGTCGTACAACGCGGAATCCTTGAAGTCTCGCACGCCACCAAGCGCAGGACCAACTAGGATGAGTGCCGTGCGTGTAATCTTCTCGGCGCGGACTTTCTTGCGAATATCTGCCAAGGTTCCACGCAGAAATAGCTCGTCCTGCCACCCAACCCGATAGGCCACCACAACAGGGCAATCCGCGCCATAATACGGCGTCAGAACACGCTCGATCTCGCGCATATTCCGCACAGCAAGGTGGATCGCCAAGGTCGCACCCGTGCGGGCGAAATTCTCAAGTGTCTCACCTTCAGGCATGGATGTGCTTTGCATAGACATGCGCGTCAGAACGATGGATTGCGCCACCTCTGGAATGGTCAGCTCCTGCCCCAATGCAGCTGCCGCCGCGGCATAGGCTGGAACACCGGGCACGACTTGATAGTCAATCTCGTCTTCGCGCAAGCGTCTGATTTGCTCGGCGATTGCTCCATAGAGCGACGGATCGCCTGAATGTACCCGCGCAACGTCCTCGCCACGTTTATGCGCCGCCATTATTTCTGCATGAGTTTCATCCAGCGTCATCGGCGCGGTATCCATCACTTTGGCGCCTTCAGGGGCACAAGCAACAACCTCCGGCGGCACAAGGCTTCCGGCATAGAGACACACCGGACATTCCCCGATAATCCGAGCGGCCTTCAGCGTCAGGAGTTCTGGATCGCCAGGTCCGGCACCAACAAAAAATACGGTCATATTGTTCTCTCAATCTTCATTGGTTGGGGCGCGTCAGCTTGCCAAGTCGCCATCAATTTTGCGGGCATAACCGCGCGGCGTATACATGCGCGGCCCTTCACCAAGCTGGGCGAGTTTCGAGTGGCTGGAGCCGACCAAAACAACGGTCAGCATATCGACCTCATCCACCTCAAGCTCGGAAAGTTTGCGATACCGCACGTGCTCCTCGGGTCGGCCAAGCGAACTGGCAAGCATCACAGGGGTATCGGCAGGGCGGTGTTTCAACAAAATATCCCGCGCCTCGGCCAAAAGCGTGCGGCGACGCATAGAAACGGGGTTGTAGAATGCGATCACGAAATCCCCTTCCGCCGCAGCATGAAGGCGCTTCACAATGTCCTCGCGTGGCGTCAGAAGATCGGAAAGCGAGATGGCACAGAAGTCATGCCCCAAAGGCGCGCCAGCGCGTGCTGCGGCCCCTTGCAAAGCTGAAACACCCGGCGTTGAAATCACATCGACCCGATGTGCGGCATCCGAAACGCCCATCTCATCAGGGCCACGATCCAGAAGCTCAAACACAAGAGCGCCCATCGCGTAAATACCCGCGTCACCCGAACATACAAGCGCGACGTTCTTGCCCTTCGCCGCTTGCTCTAGCGCATAACGGCAGCGGTCCTCTTCACCGCCAAGCGGGAAATCAGAGCGCGTTTTTCCGTGCGCCAGCGGGCCGAGCAGATCAATATAAAGGCCATAACCAACAAGTTCCTCGGCCTCGGCAATCAATTGGCTCGCCTCTGGTGTACGCCATGAATGCTGGCCTGGACCTATGCCGACAATCGAGAGCCGCCCGCGCGAGCGCCCTTTGTGTTCGGTGATAACTTCGCCGGTCCGCGCAATGGCGCAAGTGGCGTTTGCTGTCTTTTGTTTTGGAACGGTCAGTATGGAATCTTCGCCCGCCGCAGCCAGTGCGGCACCTTCGCTTACACCGTGGCAGCCGACCTCGGCAAAAACCACGTCCGAGGGGTTCGCAAGGCGCGAGGCTTCGGCCTCCAACTCCTCGGCTGTGAACAATCGCAACGGCACGCCAAGCCGTTTTGCAACCTCGTTCATAGCAGGCTCGTCGCCCTTAAGGTCAATCGAGTTCACAGAGGCAATCGCGCCCTCAGCAATCCCAGCATCGGCCAGTGTTTTTTGCACCAACTCCCATAGCTCTTCAGGGTCAGCGTTCCGCGCGCACCCGACACCAAGCGCGAAACGTTGCGGATGATAAACAAGTTGCGCGTCGTCGCCTTTTACAGGTGCCTCAGTGACAACAAGCGCAACATCCCCGTTTGCGTCATGCTCAAGGTCAAACAACGCCTCGCCTTCGAGCCGTGCTCCGCCACCAGCCAAAAGCGCGGCCATTACGGGCTTTGCCGCTTCAGGATTCGCAAGCCGATACCCCGCAGGCGGCGCATCAAGCGCGACGCCAAGCGCAACATCACCAGCGGTTGTTACCGCCGCTTTGCTTTCCAGCGATTCCGCAATCTCCTTGGCCAGCCGGTTCGCGCCTCGGTGCCCCCCTAAAAGCGGCACGACAACAGAACCATCATCAGCCACTGAAACAACGGGTGGCTCCACCGTTTTATCCGCCAAAAGCGGGGCAACTGCGCGGATCAATATGCCGCTCGCACAAACACCCACAACGGGCGTTCCCGCCGCAAATAAAGTGCGCACGTGGTCCAAGGCATTAGCGAAAAACGCATCGGCAACATCAACGCGGCCCTCGCGGCCATGCAGTTGCCCGCCAAGACTCTTCGCAACACGATGGGCCACAGGCTCTCCCGAGCGCGACAAACAAATAACCACCGGAGCTACCGGATTAGAGCGGGGCGTCAGAGCCATGGGTCGGCGCCTTTCGTAAGCAAGATCATAGAAAAATAAGGAGCTGAGTCTGGCGCTTCGGCGAGCGGACAAACAACCTGATCGGGCAGGCTCGCGCGCTCAACATACGTGGCCTGCGCCAGCAAACCCAACTCGTCAATTACAGCGCGTATCTTGGGCAGATGCCGCCCGACTTTCATCACGGCCACGCTCTCGGCGCCCTCAATGCGGTGGCGCAACTCTTCTTCGGGGAGCGGGCCAGGAAGGATCGTGACCCGCTCGTTTCGTGCAGCAAGCGGAGAGGCCGAAACAGCGGCACAGGCCGTCACACTCGTAACACCAGGAACGACGACCGTTTCAAACCGTTTGGATACGCGCGCAAAAAGATACATGAAGGAGCCGTAGAAAAACGGATCACCCTCGCAAAGGCAAACCACATCCTGCCCCGTTTCCAGCACAGCCGAAATCTCCGCTGCGCCCTTGTCATAGGCGGCTTGGGCGGGTTCGCGAGCAACGGTCATGGGGATATCTAGGCGGATTTCTTGAACGCCGTCGCGGATGTGTTCCGCCGCGATCGAGCGGGCAAAACTATCGCCACCCTCAAGCGACGGATAAGCAATCACGCGCGCTTCCGAAATCAGTTTGGCCGCACGCAAGGTCATCAAATCGGGCGCGCCGGGACCAAGCCCTACGCCATAGAAAACTCCGCTCATCTTTTGACCAAACTTAACTGCGTCACTGGCATAAGCGATTTCCAGCCCTTATGGCCGAGTTCTTCGGGGCCGAGGGCTTCTGCGCGGTTGATCGCGATTTTCACAAGCGTACCGCCATATTCACCATGGAGCCGCGTAAGCAGCCCCTCGCTCTGGAGCGTCACCGCGTTAACAACCAACCGTCCCAGCGGGCGCAATGCAGTCCAACAAGCCGCAAATGTTTCCTCGCTCAGACCGCCGCCGATAAAAATCGCGTCGGGAGCGTCAAGCCCCTCGAGCGCAGCGGGGACGGTACCTTCGATCAGTTCCAGCTTGGGCACGCCAAGTGCAAGCGCATTCGCCGCCGCCATCGCGCGCCTGTCGGCCCGTGGCTCGATCCCGACCGCTCTTGCGTATCGTGCCGCGCGCATCCACTCAACGGCCACAGAGCCACAGCCCGTGCCTATATCCCAAAGCAGCGCGCCGCGCATCGGCATCAGCTTCGCAACCGTAACAGCGCGAACTTCCTGCTTTGTCATGGTGCCGTCATGCACGAAAAGCTCGTCCTCAAGACCTGGCACACGGGGCAAAAGCGCGGCATCAGGCGCGGCCACGCATTCAACAGCCAAAGTGTTGAAAGCTGGCACCTCGTGATCCCAACTCTCCGCCAGCCCTTCGAACCGTTCCTCATTCTCGCCGCCCATTGCCGCCAGCACAACCATCTTGCTGCGGCCGAAGCCGCGCTCCGTCAGGAACTTGGCAATCTGGGCGGGGGTATCTGCGCCTGTGGTCAGGATGAGCAAGCGTTGATCCGGCTGGATAAAGGCGATCATCTGCTCAACGGGGCGGCCATGCACCGTAAGCGTTTCAAGATCGGCCATGCTCCACCCCATCCGCGCGGCGGCAAGCTGAAACGCGCCCACTTGCGGATGATAGATAATTTCGGATGGGTCGATTTCACGACCAATCCGCGCGCCAACGGAATACCAAAGCGGATCACCCGTTGCCAAAACAACAACCCGCTTGCCCTTGTGGGCGCGGAGCACATCAATCAACGCATCAAATGGTGAGGGCCACGCAAGGCGCTCGGCGTTGTTTGCGCCTGCAAGCTCGTGATGGCGGTCGCCACCAACAATGACCTCTGCGGCTTCGACAACTGCGCGGGTCGCGGGGGTGAGCCCCTCAAGTCCGTCTTCACCGATACCGACAACATGTAACCAAGCCTTCATGACGCCCTCCTATCTAGCAGTCCGACACTTCCACAAGCCCTGCCGCCAGAGCATTAACGGCAGCCGAAGCAATCGCAGAACCACCACGGCGCCCGCGCAACGCAACGAAATCGCAACCGCGCGGACGTGCGGCGAGCTCTGCCTTACTCTCGGCAGCTCCGACAAATCCAACCGGAAACCCGAGGATAACAGCAGGCTTCGGCGCGCCTTGGTCCAGCAATTCAAGCAAATGAAACAGTGCGGTTGGCGCGTTGCCGATGGCCACGACAGCGCCCTCCAAATGGTCGGCCCAAAGCTCCACCGCCGCTGCGGAGCGTGTATTGCCGATCTCTTTGGCCCGCTCGGGAACGGAAGCATCGTTTAGCGTAACAATCACTTCGTTCTTGGCGGGAAGGTAGCGCCGGATGATCCCAGCGCCGACCATTTCACAATCACACAAAACAGGCGCCCCAGCTTCAAGCGCGGCGCGCCCTGCAGTGAAGGCGTTTTCCGAATAGGCCAACCGGTCGGCGACCTCAATCATACCGCAGGCATGAATGACCCGCGTGGCAAGCGCGCCCATCCCCGCATCGAACCGCTCCAGACGCGCCTCTTCCGAGACCGTCGCAAAGCTCTGACGATAGATCTCGCGTGGCTCGCGGATATAGCGCAGGGGCGGCTTATGCGGGTGATCGCTCATTTCTTGCGCGCACTTTCAGGCCCGTGCGGGTGTTTCGCATGAGGATACTCAGGATGCACATGGTCGTGATCATGGTGATGATCGTGGCTGTGTGCGTGGCCATGCGCGTGGCTGTGGTCGTGATCGGGGTGATGATGGTGGTGGTGATCCATATCCAACCGACACTCCCCCGTGCAGAAACTATCGCACAGGCCACAGTCCTCTACGTTCGAACCAGGAGCACTTGCGCCCTGCCCTTCAACATGATGGTGATGACTCTCCTGAACCGCGCCAACCTCAGCCTCAAAGCCCAAAACCTGCGTGCGATATTTGCAGGTTCCGCAGGTTGGAGGCACAACTTCGCCCAATTGCTCCGTCACCCGCTCGGCGAATGTTTCAAGCACTTTTGGGTGATCGTTAAGGTATCCGGCTTTAACAAACTGAATATCAGGATGCGCTTCGGCGACCTGATCTGTGAAGCCGTAGATCCGGTCGATCAGAATACCCGTGAACAGGAAGTATGGAAACACGATGACCCGTTTGTAGCCGAGCTTGGCAACATGATTCAGGCACGGTTCCACCAGCGGGAACGTCACGCCGGAATAGCCAACTTCGCACCAGCCAAATCCCATACCTTCCCAAAGCATTCGTGCGATCTTGCTCACGTTACCGTTGGCGTCCGGATCACTCGCGCCGCGGCCAATGACCACGAGGCAGGTCTCCTCAAGCGGCAGTTCGCCATGCTCTGCATTCGCCTTGTCCACCGCTTCTTGAACCCGCGCACCCGCGGCGGCGATCATCTTAGGATCAACCCCAAGCTCGCGGCCATAGGACACATCGATTCCATGTTTGGCGGCATAGGTATTAAGTACAGTTGGGATATCGTTCTTTGCGTGCATTGCCGCAAACAGCATCCCCGGAACGGCCACGATCTTTTCGCATCCGGCCTCGCGCAGGCGGTCTAGCCCATCGCGGATCACCGGATTAGCAAACTCAAGATAGCCGTAATCCACCATCCAGTCAGACGGCAATAGCGGCGGCAGCTTCTCGGCCAACACCGCAAATTCGTCGACGGCGGCCTGGCTGCGTGAGCCATGACCACAAATCATTACGCCTGTCTTGGCCATTACGCTTCCTGAAGGTCGTCTTTGTCGGAAGGCTTCGCTTCGGCTTCCGCCTTGAGCGTCTCGTCTTTTTTGCGTCGCGTGACGGCCCAAAAGCCCACAACAACCGCCGCACCAACAGCCGCAATTGCCAGCCAATGTGTGTGACCGTACGATTCAGCAACGTGGCCAGGATGCGCAAGAACAGGCGATGCAACGATGGCGCCAGCCGCTGCAACAAAAGATGATTTCAGATATGACATGATGTCCTCCAGTTTTAGAATTGCAGAGGGAAGCAACCGTAGAATTCTACGCTACACGATGTTGCTTCGGCTCCCCTGTCTGGGTCGAGCGTTCACAACCAACCTCTCTGGCCCGTTCGGGCGTCGTGCGGAGACCCTAACCAAAGGGGCAAAGCGACGCAATCGGATTCGCCGAAAGCTGACGCATGTGCAACCATGCAGAGAGGCTGCGCGCTGATGAAGGTTATTTTCTCCAAAAGCGCGCATATGTAGGGTCCAACAGCAACTCAGGAGGCAACATGGGCCAGCTAGTAGACGGCAAATGGGAAGCAACGTGGTACGATACGGAATCAACTGGCGGTAAGTTCAAACGCTCAACCGCTGGCTTCCGAAACTGGATCACCAAAGACGGCAGCGCCGGACCTTCTGGCGAGGGAGGTTTCAAAGCCGAAAGCGGGCGATATCATCTGTACGTCAGCTATGCCTGCCCTTGGGCGCATCGCACCTTGATTTTCCGCGCACTCAAAGACCTCGAAGATCACATCAGCGTTTCGGTTGTTCATCCCGATATGCTTGATGAAGGCTGGACATTCAGCACCGATTTCGATGACGCAACCGGCGATGATCTTTTCGACCTGCCATTCCTGCGCGATGTCTATACCAAAGCCGTGCCGGACGTGAGCGGGCGCGTGACCGTCCCTGTTCTTTGGGACAAGAAGCAAAACACAATCGTCAGCAACGAGAGCAGCGAAATCATCCGCATGTTCAACTCTGCTTTTGACGACATTACCGGCAACACCGCAGATTATTGGCCGGAAGAGATGCGCGACGAGATCGAAGAGGTGAACTCCCGCGTCTACAGCGGCATCAACAACGGCGTTTACAAAAGCGGCTTTGCCACCAGCCAAGACGCCTATGACGAGGCCGTGCACACGCTTTTTGAAACGCTCGACTGGGCAGAAGAGCGCCTTGGAAAATCCCGCTACCTGATGGGAGATCGCGTAACCGAAGCGGATTGGCGGCTGTTTACAACGCTCGTACGGTTTGACCCTGTTTATCACCTGCATTTCAAATGCAACCGAAAGCGAATCATCGATTACCCCAATCTTTGGGGCTACACGCGCGATCTGTTCCAAACAGAGGGCGTGGCAGAAACCGTCAATTTGGATCACATCGTTCGCCACTATCACTATAGCCACGACACGATCAATCCGAACCGGATTATCCCGATCAACCCGATCCTTGATTTTAACGCCCCCCATGATCGGGACCGCTTTGAGGCATAGGTGACGCAGGAAAAGGCATGGCAAGACCGGTTGCGTTCAACCCGAAAATCGGATTGAGATGACGCAAAAAGGGAATGCCATGACCACTTGGATTACAATTTGCGATACCTGTAAGCGCGACGACTGGGCCGAAAGCGGTGCTGCGCTTACCGATGGGGAAGTGTTGGCTGCCAAAGTTGAAGAAACCGCCGAAGGGCGCGTAAAAACGCGGCGGGTCAGCTGTCTTATGGGCTGTTCACACGGGTGCAACATTGCGATTCAGGCCGAAGGGAAGCTTTCCTACACGCTCGGCAAATTCGAACCGAACGAAGAGTCCGCTACGGCTATCGTTGACTATGCCGCCCTTCACCAAGAGAGCGAGACGGGGCAAGTGCCTTACCGCACATGGCCCGAGGGCGTGAAAGGCCATTTCATTACGCGCCACCCACCGCTGCCCAAAAGCGGAACCGAGTCGTGAGCCAATCGCCCGCGCCTCGCGATCACGGCGGCAATCTTGATGCCGCTTGCGCGCGCTATGGCGGGGCAAAATCCGAGTGGCTCGACCTTTCGACGGGCATCAACCCGACCCCCTATCCGCTGCCCAACTTCGCGCCCGACTTATGGAACGCGCTACCAGACAAGGGATTGTTTACCGAACTGGAAACGGCTGCACGCAAGTTTTGGAACATCCCCGAAAGTGCTGCAGTTCTTACCGCGCCGGGGTGCAGCGCCCTTATTGCGCGCATTCCCCACCTTGCGCCGACATCGGGCACAGTTGCCATTCGTCACGACACCTATAACGAGCACGCCGCCAGCTTTCGTATGGCCGGATGGACGGTGCGCCCAAACGGTGGCAACGCAAGCGTTCATGTCCACCCGAACAATCCTACAGGCGAGCTAACCGCCGGCGCCGAAATCCCTGATACGCACCTGACGATAATCGACGAGAGTTTCTGCGACACGACGCCAGAAGCCAGCCACATCGCGCGGACCGCCCAATGCGGCACACTCATCCTCAAGAGTTTCGGCAAATTCTGGGGGCTCGCGGGGCTACGGCTTGGCTTTGCGATAGGAGATCCAGAACTGATCGCGAAACTCGGCGAAATGATTGGCCCGTGGCAAGTCTCAGGTCCTGCGCTGGCGACTGGCATAGCGGCGCTCAACGACCCAACGTGGGCCGCCGACACGCGCGAAATTCTCACTCAAGAGGCCGCGCGGCTCGACGAGCTGCTGCAAGCCAAAGGCGCCAAGGCCGTTGGCGGCACCACGCTTTTCCGTCTCTATTCCGTAGATAACGCTGCGGCTTGGCAAGACAGGCTTGCCCGTGGCAAAGTTCTTACGCGGGTGTTCCCGTATTCCGAAACCTTCCTGCGTATCGGGCTTCCGCCCCGTGATCGCTGGACCCAGTTGGAGGCCGCGCTATGAGTTTTGCCGCACCGTTGTTTCTCGCGCTGGCGCTGGATGCCGCATTCGGCGAGCCCAAATCAATCTGGACCAAAATCCCGCATCCGGCGGTTTTGATGGGCAAGCTCATTGACTGGGCCGATGGCGAATTCAACACCGGCGAAAATCGCAAGACCAAAGGCGCGGTCACGATCGGCGTACTGGTGGTCGGCGCGTGGATCACTGGCGCAATTGTTTCAGAACTCCCATTTGGAGAGGTGTTCGAGATCGTGATCGCCGCGATCCTCTTGGCGCACCGCAGTTTGATTGACCATGTCTCTGCAGTTGCGCAGGGCTTGCGGCTTTCCAACGCATCCGCGCGCGCGGCTGTTGGACGTATTGTCGGGCGGGACACCAAAGATATGGACGGCCCGCAAATCTCGCGTGCAGCAATCGAAAGCGGCGCGGAAAACTTCTCTGATGGTGTGGTCGCGCCTGCGTTCTGGTTCCTGATCTTCGGCCTCCCCGGCTTGTTGATCTACAAAATCGTCAACACCGCCGACAGCATGATCGGCTACAAAACCCCGCGCCATGAAGAATTCGGCTGGGCCGCTGCACGATTTGACGATGTTTTGAATTTCATTCCAGCACGGCTTACCGCCCTCCTGATCCTCGCATCAAAAGGCTTTCGCAACGGTATCGGCACATTGCTCGAAGATGCCCCAAAGCATCGCTCTCCAAACGCGGGCTGGCCCGAAGCAGCCATGGCGATCTCGCTCAATATCGCACTTTCGGGGCCACGAAGCTATCACGGCCAACTGCGCGACTACCCCTTCGTGAATGAAAGCGGCAGACGCAACATTGGCGCGAAGGAAATCGACGCTTCGATTTCGTTGCTCTGGCGCAGTTGGCTGATCGTGTTGGGCGCTTGCGGCATCCTCGCGCTGTTCTGAGGCTTGCCCCACCTGCGTGGCCTGATACTGTGACGATATTTTCAGACCGGAGGATTTCATGACGTTTCGCATTTCGCTTGCTGCATTCGCTATTTCACTGGCCACCTTAACGACATCCGCACAGGCGCAATGCGGCGGGAGTTTTTCTGGGTTTGTCAGCGGACTGAAACAGGAAGCCATGGCCAAAGGCCACAGCAAAGCCAACGTCGATGCATTCTTCGCCTCGGTCCAGCAAGACCCACGCACACTCCGCGCAGACCGCTCGCAGGGCATCTTCAAGAAAACCTTCGCCGAGTTCTCGCGCGCCGTTATCAGCCAAAACCGCATGGATCATGGCCGCAAAAACGCCCAGAAATACGCTTCGGTCTTTGATCGGGTCGAGCGAGAAACAGGTGTGTCGCGCGGCGTCCTTCTGGCCTTCTGGGCGCTCGAAACCGACTATGGCGCGGTGCAGGGCGATTTCAACACGCTCAACTCGCTGGTGACACTTGCCCATGATTGTCGTCGCCCCGAACTATTCCGCCCTCAAATTTTCGCGGCGCTGGAACTCTATGAACGCGGCGATTTCAGCCCGACCAAAACCAAAGGCGCATGGGCCGGCGAAATCGGCATGGTCCAAATGCTTCCCGAAGATATTATCGAGAACGGCCGCGATGGCGACGGTGACGGACAGGTAAGCCTCAAGACATCCCCTCCTGATGCACTTCTCTCTGGTGGCACCATGCTCAAATCTTTGGGCTGGCGTGCGGGCGAGCCATGGCTTCAGGAGGTCAGCGTTCCAAGCAATCTGGACTGGAGCAAAACGGGCCTCGACAAAACCGCCCCCGTTTCGGCGTGGAAAGCTGGCGGGGTTAAGGCCAAGCACGGTTCATTGCCAAACGGCAACCTACAAGCCAGCGTACTCCTCCCGATGGGGCGCAAGGGGCCGGCTTTCCTCGCCTATCCAAATTTCCGCGTCTATTTCGAGTGGAACAAGAGCTTTGTCTACGTGACCACAGCCGCCTATTTCGCGACACGCCTTGAGGGTGCACCGATTTATGATCTCGGCAACCCAGACCCAAGCCTCAACGATGCGCAAATGAAATCGCTTCAGAAAAAGCTTGTGGCTCGGGGCCATGATGTTGGGAAGATCGACGGGATCCTTGGTGCGAAAACCCGCGCGGCAGTTCAGGCAGAGCAACAGCGCCTTGGCCTTCCAGCGGATGCGTGGCCAACAACAGACCTGTTGAACCGGCTTTAGACTGGTCTAAGCAACAAGCGCTTCGGCTTTTTTGAGGTCCACAGACACAAGCTGGCTTACGCCCTGCTCGGCCATTGTGACACCAAAGAGCCGATCCATCCGCGCCATCGTCACCGCATGGTGAGTGATGATCAGGAAGCGTGTTTCCGTGCGTCGTGTCATTTCATCCAATAGGTCACAAAAACGGGTGACGTTCGCATCATCAAGCGGCGCGTCCACCTCGTCGAGAACACAGATCGGAGCTGGATTAGCGAGGAAAACCGCAAAGATCAGCGCCATGGCCGTCAGGGTTTGTTCACCACCAGAAAGCAGACTCAATGTGCTGAGTTTCTTGCCCGGTGGCTGGCACATAATCTCAAGTCCTGCTTCAAGCGGGTCATCGGATTCGACCAATACAAGGTTGGCCTCTCCGCCTCCAAACAGGTGTCGGAACAGCAGAGTAAAGTTGCTATTCACCTGTTCAAACGCGGTCAGCAACCGCTCGCGGCCTTCTTTGTTCAGGCTGGCAATGCCCGTACGCAACTTGCGGATTGCCTCGTCCAGATCCGCTTTCTCCGACACGAGGTTGTCGTGCTCTTCTTGAATTTCTTTTGCGTCCTCTTCGGCCCGAAGATTCACCGCACCGAGCGAGTCCCTCTGCCGTTTAAGTCGGTTTACATCAGCCTCAATGCTCTCCGCTGACGGCATTTTCTCTGGATCAGCATCCAGAGTCTCAAGCAAGTCTTGTGGCGTAGTTTCCATCGCCTCGGAAATTCGCTCGGCGGCATATGCAACGGTTTCACGAGCTGCATCTGCGCGCGCTTCAGCGCGTGCGCGGCTTTCGCGGGCCTCACTGGCTGCGCGCTCTGCATCACGCTCGGCATTGATTGCCTCACGAAGCTCTGTTTCTCCGATCGC
This sequence comes from Halocynthiibacter sp. C4, assembly GCF_028823805.1. Taxonomy (NCBI): domain Bacteria; kingdom Pseudomonadati; phylum Pseudomonadota; class Alphaproteobacteria; order Rhodobacterales; family Paracoccaceae; genus Halocynthiibacter; species Halocynthiibacter sp. C4. The sequence goes on from NZ_JAPEIE010000002.1 coordinate 1,127,161, forward strand.
CAGCTTATCCGCGGCCTCTTGGCGGCGTTTTTCGGCGGTGTCGATCGCTCCGGCAAGTTCTTCGCGTTTGGCCGCGATTTCCTCGGGTGCCGCACTGGCCTCCTTCAACTCGGCCTCGCTCGCAACGCGGCGTTCCTCAAGCTCACCGATCCGCTTCTCAGCATTCTCCAGACGAAGCCGCCAGCCGCTAATTTCTTTCGTGATCTCCTGCCGACGCTTTGTGCGGGCATCGCCCTCACGGCGCAATTCCTCGTATGCGGAGCGCTTGGACATCATTGTCATCCGCGCGGCCTCGACGGTCATTTTCACGTCCTCGACCTCAGCACGGGCGGCGTCCAGATCACCCAGGTCTGCAAGCGCAGTTTCAGCTTCCTTCACGCGTGTACGCGCTTCCATCGCCTCTTCTTCGTGGCGGGACACGGCCATCGACAAACTCTCAAGTTTACCCTCGGCAATGTTGCGGTCAGCTTCCGCACGCGACAGGGCGCGCGCTGCTTCGGTCAGGGCACGGTCAGCGTTTTTACGCGCTTCTCGGGCTTCCTGATCCTCACGCGTGCAGCGCGCAAGTTCTTCGGACAGCATCTCATGCGCCCGTTTTGCGCCGTCGCCGCGCGCGCTTGCCTCTTCCAGATCGCGTTTAAGTTCCACGAGGCGGTTAAGTTGCTGCAACCGAAGCGCAGCAGCACTCGGCGCATCCTCAGCACCAGCACGGAACCCATCCCAGCGCCAAAGATCGCCCTCGATGCTTACAAGCCGCTGACCGGGTTTCAACTCGGCCTGAAGGCGCGGCCCGTCGGCTTTATCAACGAGCCCGACTTGCCCCATACGACGAACCAGAACTTCAGGCACGGTGACGTGATTGGTCAACGCCAAAACGCCCTCGGGCAATCCCTGCGGCGCGGAATAGCCCGGCAACGTCGCCCAGCCTGAAACAGCCTCCGGCCCAACAGATGGCGCACGCAAATCATCGGCGAGAGCAGCCCCAAGCGCCTTCTCATAGCCACCCTCAACGCGCAATTCGTCCAAGACCTGACCGCCTTCAGCAGTGTCTCGCTCCACGAGCTTGGCAAGCGCGGAAACTTCAGCCCGCAATGCATTTGCTTCACCCTCTGCCTCGCTGCGTTCGGCGCGAGCCTCTGCTTCGCGGCTCTGCGCGGTGGCTCGGGCATTGTCACAGGCAATCAGCGTTTCTTCTGCAACTTTCGCTGCCGATGCGGCCGCATCTTGTGCTTGCTCTGCTGTTGAAAAGTCTTGAGCGGCCTTGGTTAATGCGGCTTTGGCGAGGGCAGAAGCTTCCCGCGCCCGAGCGGCCTCTCCTTCGCTGCGATCAAGGGTTTTCTGGTTATCCTCAACCAACCGCCGCGCCGATTGGTGACGCGCCGCAAGCCGAGCTACATCCTCGGTGAGTTGCCCAATCGCGGCCTCGCGCTCTTGCAAGACACTTGCCGCATCAGAGGCCGCGTTGGCACTTTCTTCGAGCTTTTCGGCGTATCCTTCGGCAGCGGCGGCAAGCTGGTTTTGCTCCCATTCAAGCCGCTCAATTGTCTCGCCTGCGTCCTTGTTAAGCTCCTGCTCACGGGATTTGTCGTGGGCAAGTTGCTCAATACGCCGCGTTAGAGTTTCAATTGTTTCAATTGCACGCGCCTCTTGCTCGGACAGCGCTTCACGCTGGTTTTGCAATCGAGTCAAAACGGCGGCTGCGATGGTTTCTTCTTCGCGCAACGGAGGCAAACGGTCTTCGGCGGCGGCGCGAGCCTTCGCCGCTGTTCTTGCTTCTCCTTCAGCGGCTCCTGCCAGCTTCGTGCGCTCGGTCAAATCAGCCTGCACAGTTGCGCGGGCCTCGTCCGCCTCTTTCCAGCGGCGATAGAGCAGAAGCCCCTCTGCGTGCCGCAACTCCTCGCCAATGGAGCGATAACGCGCTGCCTGACGCGCTTGCCGCGCCAATTGACCAAGCTGGCTGGCAAGTTGTTCAACCACATCTTCAACCCGCGACAGGTTGGTTTCCGTGCCCTTAAGTTTGAGTTCGGCTTCGTGCCGCCGTTGGTAAAGCCCCGAGATCCCTGCGGCTTCTTCGAGGATACGCCGCCGCGCTTTGGGCTTGGCGTTGATCAACTCCGCAATCTGGCCCTGACGGACAAGCGCAGGAGAGTGCGAGCCGGTTGATGCATCGGCAAAGAGCATCTGAATATCGCGGGCGCGCACATCCTTGGTGTTGGCCTTGAACGCAGAGCCAGCATCGCGCGTAATCCGCCGCACCACATCAAGCGTATCGGAATCGTTAAAACCCGAGGGCGCGAGGCGATCGCTGTTATCAATGGTGAGCGACACTTCGGCAAAGTTGCGCGCAGGCCGTGTTGCGGTTCCGGCAAAAATCACATCTTCCATGCCGCCGCCGCGCATCGCTTTGGGGCGGGTCTCGCCCATCACCCATCGCAGCGCCTCAAGCAGGTTGGATTTCCCGCACCCGTTCGGCCCGACAACCCCCGTCAGCCCATCCGCGATGATAAGATCGGTTGGGTCAACGAAGCTTTTGAAACCGTTCAGCTTGAGTTTGGAAAACTGCAAACGCGCACCTTTAAGTGATTCCTCCAGATACACCATCGTTTGGGCCAGAGGGGGTGTGTGTCAACGGTTTACCCCACTATCTGCTATAATCGGCGGAGTTATCCACAAGATATTGCGTCTGACGGCCGCATTTTAAAGTTTAAAGGCCATATTAACTCCGGTTTCATCTTCCGAAGTAACTTCCCAACCCAGATGCTGATACAGAGCGACATTCTCTGGCATCAAGATATGCGTACGTAGTCGAAGCTCCCTGACGCCGCGGCGCTTGGCCTCTTGAACTGCAAATTCCATGAGCATCCGTCCAATGCCAAAACCGCGAAATGCGCTGTCCACTGCGACAACTTCAACTTTGAGGGAATCGTCGGTGACATGCACAGTCAGCGCGCCACAAACACGGCCTTCCGCTTCGGCTACAAATGCAAGGCCAGCGGCGATGCTCTCTTCGATGCCAAAGGTGACATCAGGAAAGTCAGAGATCTCTGCGCGAGCTTTGGCAAATGCGCCAGCAATACAAGTGCGAATGTCCTCCGAATCATCATGTGTTGCAGGGCGAATTGTTGGATGTGTCATGGGAGTAGTTGGTGCATTCTTTCACGGTCCTGCAAGGCAGAATGTGAATTGCCATGCATGTTTGCGCTGCCATCCGCCATATTTTCATCGGGGATGCCAAATGCAGCTTGACCCACCCGCGCAAAAACCGTCACATAGCCTTGCATGGTATCCCCATAACGCCGCTTGAGCGGTTGGGGATAAATGGGAATGTGGTGATGGTGACCCAAACAGGGACCAGAGGCCACAGCCGCCCCCGCGACTGTATGCGGCGAGCGCGTGTCATATGTCACTGGAGCAATCCGGGAAGGCGACACAGCGCAGCGACCCGCGAGCCAGGAGACCAGCCTTGCGTAGAGTTTAGCCAACCGTCGGGTGTGACGGGAAAAGGAGACATATGAAGAACGATCTGAACGAACCCAGAGTAGTAGCTCAAGCGGCCACGGCCCCTGCGGAAAAAGCAAACCTTGCATTCCTGCCGATCTTTGCGGCGGCGCTAGCGGGTGTAATGCTGATTGGCGCGGCTGGCTTTGCACAGTCTGCTGTTCTGCACGACGCAGCACATGACACACGTCACGCAGTCGCGTTCCCCTGCCACTAAGCAGATGTTCAAACAAATTTTATCCAGCGCGCTGTACGCTGGTCTGATCGCAGGGTTGATTTCCGCGCTGCTTCAGTTTTGGCTCGTCACCCCTCTGCTTCTTGAGGGTGAGGAATACGAAACCGGTGCGAAATCGCATTACGCCGGTGTTTTGATCGTGGACGGTGAAGATGTAACCGCATCCGAAGAGGAAGAAGAGGTGGAAGCGCCGCCGACAACTTCGGAAAAACTTGCGCGGCACGGAATGACTGTTGCGATGAACGTGCTTGTGTTCACCGGATTTGGCCTAATCCTTGCTGCGGCATTCGGAACGGCGCAGATGGCTGGGCTCGAGGTCAATGCAAGAACGGGGCTCATCTGGGGGCTTGTGGGCTTTGTTGTAATCCAACTCGCGCCGGCAGCCGGACTTTATCCGGAGCTTCCTGGCACACCTGCGGATGATGTCACCCTGCGCCAGATGTGGTGGATCACAACCGTGATCGCAACCGCGGTCGGGATCGGCATGATTACATTCGGTGCCAACCTTTGGTGGGGAATTGCGGGCGCTGCATTCATCGCCCTGCCCCATGTGATCGGCGCGCCGCATCTTGATTTCTACGCCGGTGTCGCCCCGCCCGAACTTGCCGCTCTTTTCGTCTCGCGAATCCTCGCGGTTGCCTGTGCCACTTGGGTGGTTCTTGGTGGCGTTGCGGGGTACGCTTGGCACAAACACGCAGTTTAAAACATAACGCTTGGGGCCTAAGCCCTGAGCGTCACGCCTAACAAACGAGGCCATCATGCCACAAAAAATTCCAGCCACCGTCGTTACCGGCTTTCTTGGAGCGGGAAAAACCACCCTGATCCGCCACATGCTTCAAAACGCCGAAGGCAAGCGCATTGCCCTTATCATCAACGAATTCGGCGATCTTGGTGTAGATGGCGATATCCTCAAGGGATGCGGTGACGAAACATGCACCGATGATGACGTGATGGAGCTGTCTAACGGCTGTATCTGCTGTACTGTTGCCGAGGATTTCATCCCGACGATGGAAAAGCTCCTCGCCCGTGAAAATGCACCCGACCACATCGTTATCGAAACCTCTGGCCTTGCGTTGCCGCAACCACTCGTTCGCGCATTTAACTGGCCCGAAATCGCGACCAAAGTTACCGTCGATGGCGTTGTGACTGTGGTGGATGGCCGCGCCGTTGCTGACGGGCAATTTGCCCATAACGTTGCCGCCGTCGATGCCCAGCGCAAACTGGATGAAAACCTCGACCATGAGACGCCTCTTTCGGAACTGTTCGAAGATCAAATCGCCTGTGCGGATATGATTGTCGTGAACAAGGCAGACCTGTTAGGCGAGGAGGACGCTTCCGCGCTCGTCGGCAAACTTCGCATCGAAAGCCGCGATGGGGTTCAGGTGGTGAAATCCACAATGGGCGCTTTGCCTGTTGATGTGCTGCTTGGTCAGGGCATTGGTGCGGAGAGCGACCTGTCTTCGCGCCACGAAATCCACCACCATCACCACGACCATGATGACCACGACGATCATCACCACGACCATGAGCACGCGCATGGTCATGACGAGTTTGAAAGCTTTGTTGTTGCCCGCAGCGAAATCAAAGACCCGAACGCTTTTGCCGAGCAAGTCGCCGATGTAATCCGTCAGAACAATATTCTGCGTCTCAAAGGATTTGCCGCTGTCGAAGGGAAGCCGATGCGCCTCACGCTTCAGGCTGTTGGCCCGCGAGTGGACACCTACTTTGACCAGCCTTTTGGCGCAGCGCCTCGCGAAACGCGACTTGTCGTCATTGGCGAAAGCGGGCTTGACCGCGCGTCCATCGAAAAGGCTCTGCAGGCGTGAGCATTACGGTCGAAACCGGAGATCCCCGCGCCCCGCAAGCGCAAGCATTGCTTGAAGCAAGCCATGCGCTGATGCAGGAGTTGTTTCCGGCGGAATCCAACCACTACTTGTCGGTCGATGCTCTCTGTGGCGAGGATATCCGGTTTCTTGTTGCACAAGACGGCGAACAGACCCTCGGCTGCGGCGCGGTGGCGCTTAAGGGCGACTACGGCGAAGTTAAATCGATGTTCGTCGCTTCAGAAGCGCGGGGCCATGGCGTCGCAAATAAACTCATGGAAGCACTCATCGAAACCGCGCGAGCCGAAGGTTTGAAGACGCTGAAACTCGAGACAGGGAACAGCCTTACTGCCGCGCATAAGCTCTATGAAAAACACGGGTTTACATATTGCGGCCCTTTCGGTGATTACGAGGATGACCCGCTCAGCCTGTTTATGGAACGCCCTCTCTGATGCATCTTCTCGCGGCAACACCCGGCACAATTTCCGACGGCTCGGAGCCAGTAGACCTCGGGCAAACGCCTGCGGATATCGTGTTTATCTCCGCCGCAGACACGGAACTTGCCGCGCTCTCTGAAGCGCGTTCCGAAATGGCCGCACCGCCAACCTTACGGCTTGCGAGCCTCATGCATCTGCAGCACCCGATGTCTGTGGATTTGCATATCGAGAATTGCGCCGCGAAGAGTAAATTGGTGATTGCGCGCTGCCTTGGTGGGGCGGGATATTGGAAGTATGGCCTCACGCAATACGCCGCACATCTTCACGCGGCGGGCGTTGCCTTTGTGGCTCTTCCCGGTGACGATAAGCCAGACGCGGAGTTGCGCGAACTCTCCACAGTTTCAGACGAAGATTACCAAGCACTTTGGGCCTATATGGTCGAGGGAGGGCCGGAAAACGCCAGCCATTTCCTTGAGTACGCCAAGGCGATGATCACAGGCGCGGAAAAGCCAGAGCCTGCCCGCGCTCTCCTTCGTGCTGGCGTCTATTGGCCCGGTGCAGGGATCGCAAACCTAGAGGTCGCGCAAGAAAACTGGCATGCGGACGCACCCGTTGTTCCGATCGTTTTTTATCGTGCTTTGGTGCAGGGCGCGGGACTAAATCCGGTAAACCGCCTTGTCAAAGCGCTCCTACGCCGCGGTCTAAATCCACTTCCTGTTTTTGTCGCCTCGCTCAAAGATCCAGTATCAGTTGCAACGCTCGAGCATCTGTTCTCAGAAGCTCCGCCATCCGTAATCCTGAACGGAACGTCTTTTGCCGTTGGCTCGCCTCATCAAGGCGACGATCAGGCCGCCAATCCTTTCCAGATGGAAGCCGCAAACGAAGCACCCGTATTTCAGATCGTGTTCTCCGCCAGCAGCGAAGCCTCGTGGATCGAGGGCGCAAACGGGCTTTCCGCGCGTGACATCGCGATGAACGTAGCCCTCCCTGAAGTCGACGGTCGCATCTTATCCCGCGCCGTGAGCTTCAAGGGCGAAGCGTTTTTCGATGAGGCTACCGAATGCGCCATCGCCAGTTACCGCGCTCAAGGCGACCGCATTGATTTCGTCGCTGACCTTGCCGCGAATTGGGCCGACCTGCGCAAAACTTCCGCAAAAGACCGCCGCGTGGCGCTGGTTTTGGCCAACTATCCGAACAAGGACGGCCGGCTCGCGAATGGAGTTGGCCTAGATGCCCCCGCCGCGACCTGTAATGCCCTCAACGCGCTAACAGAGGCCGGATACTCTACCCGCGATCTTCCAGAAGACAGTGACGACCTGATGCAACGCATTCTTGCCGGACCGACGAACTGGCTTACAGATCGACGCGTGCGAACTGGCGGCGTCGATCTCTCAATGGCGGACTACCAGATTTCTTACGGTGCGCTGCCCCATGAGGTTCGTGCGCAGATCGAAGAGCGTTGGGGCAAGCCAGAGGCCGATCCGTTCTACGAAGCGGGCGAAGTTGACTGCGGGCGGTTCAAGCTCTCGGTGCTGACATTCGGAAATGTTGTTGTCGGTGTGCAGCCCGCACGCGGCTATAACATCGACCCAGAAGACACCTACCATTCGCCAGACCTCGTGCCGCCGCACAACTACCTCGCGTTCTATTTCTGGCTGCGCCAAACCTTCCGCGCGCAGGCAATTGTTCACATGGGCAAGCACGGCAACCTAGAATGGCTCCCTGGCAAATCAGTTGCGCTTTCACAGGAATGCTTCCCCGAAGCCGTCTTTGGCCCTACGCCGCATATATATCCTTTTATCGTCAACGATCCCGGCGAAGGGACACAGGCCAAGCGCCGCACGCAGGCCGTTATCGTTGATCACCTGACACCACCGCTCACCCGCGCGGAATCCTACGGGCCGCTACGTGATCTCGAAGCTTTGGTGGATGAATACTATGAAGCAGCGGGCGTTGACCCTCGCCGGATTAAACATCTAAAGCGCGAAATTCTGACCCTTACCAGCGCCACCGGACTGGGCGAGGATGCAGGGCTTTCGGGTGAGGATGAGGAAAGCGATCTGGCCAAACTCGACGCTTTCCTCTGTGAGTTGAAAGAAGCGCAAATCCGCGATGGGCTTCATATCTTCGGCGAAAGCCCGACGGGGCGGCTGGAGCGCGATCTGGTTCAGGCATTGGTCCGCGTGCCGCGCGGCGATGGAACAGGAGCGAATGCATCGCTTCAACGCGCGATTGCGGATGACCTTGCGCTTGGGTTTGATCCGCTCGATTGCGACATGGCCGCGACATGGGACGGCGCGAAACCCGATGCGCTATTTGCAGTGTCAGCTGATGCTTGGCGTAGTTTTGGAGACACTGTCGAGCGGATAGAGCTGCTTGCCTCTGCTTTGATTGACGGTGAAGCAACCTGCCCAGGCCCCAAAAGCACCACGGTTCTTGAGGGCATAAAAACCAATGTTCGCCCAAGCGTCGCGGCTTGCGGCCCTGCGGAAATGAGCGGGCTTTTGACCGCACTGAACGGCAAGTTTTTACCCCCTGCTCCTTCTGGCGCCCCGACGCGTGGGCGGCTTGATACGCTACCCACTGGGCGCAACTTCTACTCGGTCGATAGCCGCGCGGTGCCCACGCCAACCGCTTGGGCGCTCGGGTGGAAATCGGCCAACTTGCTCATTGAGAAACACCTACAGGACCACGGCGACTGGCCGCGCGCCCTACTGCTTACGGCATGGGGAACCGCCAACATGCGTACGGGCGGCGACGACATTGCCCAAGCCCTCGCGCTCATGGGGGTAAAGCCCACTTGGGACGCCGCAAATCGCCGCGTCACGGGCTTCGAAGTTTTGCCACAAGGCGTACTTGGCCGACCGCGCGTTGACGTGACCCTGCGCGTTTCGGGTTTCTTCCGCGATGCGTTCCCGCAGCTGATAGCTCTTGTTGATAGTGCGGCGCGCGCCGTGATGGAACTCGATGAGCCGGCCGATCTCAATCCCGCCCGTGCACGCCTTTTGGCTGAGGGAGATCAAAGTGCCTACCGCGTATTCGGCTCTAAACCGGGCGCATATGGTGCAGGGCTTCAGGCAATGATCGACGAACACCTCTGGGCTGACAAATCAGACCTAGCTGACGCCTATCTTGAATGGGGCAGCTATGCGTATGGCAAGAACGCCGAAGGAACACGCGCTCGTCCGCAGTTTGAAAGCCGTCTGAAACAGGCCGAAGCGATTGTGCAAAATCAGGACAACCGCGAACACGACCTGCTTGATAGCGATGACTACTATCAATTCGAGGGCGGAGCGGCCGCCGCGATCAATACCCTTCAGGGGCAAGACCGCCCGATCTATCACAACGACCATTCCCGCCCAGAGCGGCCCGTAATCCGCACGCTGGATGAGGAAATCGCCCGTGTCGTGCGAAGCCGCGTGGTTAACCCAAAGTGGATCGAAGGGGTGATGCGCCATGGCTATAAAGGCGCGTTCGAGATGGCCGCAACTGTTGATTACATGTTCGCCTTTGCCGCAACGACGGGCGCCGTTAAAGGCCACCATTTCGATGCGGTCCATGCTGCGTTTCTAGAGGACGAGGACGTGCGCGCGTTTATCGAAGAACATAACGCCCCCGCCTTGCAAGAAATCGCAGAACGGCTAAACGAAGCAATTGAGCGAGGCCTCTGGATGCCGCGGAGCAATTCCGCACGCGCGCTGCTTGAAACCCTTGCGCGCCGCGCCCCAAACTAGGATTTTGGGCATTTCAATCGCGCCACGATGAGTGCGGGATCGCCTTTTACGGATCGCTGATCAACGTCACATCCACTTGCCTCTTCCATCGCGACAACGGCGCGCATCGGTATCTGAGCATGTTCCGAGAACGGTACGAAACCAACGCGAATAGCCTCTGCGATCTCACCTTTGGTTCGAACACGGAAGGTGCTGCCTTCAACTGTGATTTCTTGCGCCTTCACGCCCATCATTTTTGGATGCGGACTATCACAACCGGCAATCAAAAAAACGCCAAATAGTCCTAACAAAATCCGCCGCATCAGTACCTCGCTTCTATACCTTCGAAGGCTACTGCCGCATGGTTAACGAAACCTTACCTCGCGCGGCTTTCCCCTTGCATCCCATGCGAACGCACCGCAAAATCGCGTTGGAACCAAGGGAGCGCAGCATGAGCGAAGACACAGATCGCCACGCCATGAAGATGGCCAAGAAAAAGGCCGCCCGTGACAAGATCATGGCCACCAAGACCGATAAAAAGGGCCTGATTATTGTCCACACAGGGAAGGGCAAAGGGAAGTCCAGCGCGGCCTTCGGGATGATTTTTCGCTGCATCGCGCACGATATGAAATGCGCCGTGGTTCAGTTTATCAAAGGCGGCATGAGCACAGGCGAGCGTGATCTGATCATTGGAAAGTTTTCAGATGTTTGCGAGTTTCACACGATGGGCGAAGGCTTTACATGGGAGACCCAAGACAAGTCGCGCGATATCGAAATGGCGACTGCGGCATGGGAAAAAGCAAAAGAGCTAATCCGCGACCCTGAAAACAAGATGGTGCTATTGGACGAGATCAACATCGCAATCCGCTATGACTATATCGACGTGAACGAAGTGGTCGCCTTCCTTCAAAGCGAAAAGCCCGAAATGACCCACGTCGTTTTGACGGGGCGCAACGCCAAGGACGAATTAATTGAAGCGGCCGATCTCGTCACTGAAATGGAGCTTGTGAAACATCCTTTCCGTTCTGGCATCAAAGCGCAGATCGGCGTCGAGTTTTAGGGCAAAACTCGGGCGGCTTTCACCCACCAATCAGGGTTCGCGGCGGAAATGGATTGCGCCGCTGCTGCTGCCTGCTCCAAGGTTTCAAATAGTCCGAAACACGTCGCGCCAGAGCCCGACATGCGCGCAATATCTGCGCCCTCGAGCGCGGCGAGAACATCGTTAATCTCGGGCACGAGGCCGCATGCAGGCGCTTCGAGATCATTGCGCTGTGCGGCAAGCCACTCACAAAACGCGCTGTAGCCCATACCACTGGGCACATAATCCATCGCCGAGTTCTCACGGTTTTCCAGAGCAGAAAACACCGCAGGCGTCGAAACGGAAACGCGTGGATTGACCAAAACAACCGCCATATCTGGCAAGTCGGCGACTGGCTCAACGCCTTCGCCGATCCCTGTCATCCGAGCTGGGCGTTGCGCCAAACAAACAAGAACATCCGCACCCAACTCCACCACATCCTCGGGCCGGAGCAGTGAACATTCCCAGAGTCCGGCCAAAGCAGAAATAGTGGTGGCCGCATCGCTTGATCCGCCGCCAATCCCAGAAGAAACAGGCAGGTTTTTCGTAAGCGTGATCGCTGCACCCTGCCCTTTGTCTTGCATAAGTCTTGCAGCACGCAGAACGAGATTGTCAGCCTCCGCCTCCAAACCGCCAGCCTCCGGTCCGGCAATCCGAAGCGAGAGGTTGTCCGCGGGCTTCACGTCGATCTGATCGCCGACATCAGCAAATACAACAAGGCTATCAAGCAGATGATACCCATCGGATCGTTTGCCCGTTACATGAAGCGACAGGTTAATTTTAGCAGGGGCGAGCATCGGCGCTATTGGGTTTTGTCAGTCTCAAGCGCTTCTTCTTCAAGCACAACGTCAAGTCCGACCTCAAGCTTGCGGCGGATCCGATCGGCTTCCTCTTCTTCCGGCTCAAGCGACAACGCGCGGCGCCATTGGAAGCTAGCCTCGTTCTTGCGTCCGACCATCCATAGAACATCGCCAAGATGATCGCTCACAATCGGGTCAAGCGGCTCAAGCACAGCAGCCTTTTCCATTGGGGCAACAGCATCTTCGAAACGGCCGAGTTTGTAGTAAACCCATGCGAGAGAATCGATGATGTACCCATCGCGTGGGCGCGCTGCTACGGCTGTTTCGATCATCTCCAGCGCTTCATCAAGATTGATATTCTTCTCGACCATGGAGTAACCAAGGTAATTCAAGACTTGTGGCTGGTTTTCGTTAAAGCTCAGCGCCTTGCGGAAATCCGCCTCGGCCTTTTCCCATTCATCCAACCGCTCGTAACAAATGCCGCGCGAATAATAGATGAACCACGTTCCAGGCAGGTCATCAGGGAACAACGCCAGAGCCGCATCATAAGCTTCGGCCGCTTCGGCGTAACGCTCCTCGCTTCGATAAAGATCACCAAGCGCGATACTAACGGACGGCAAGGTTGGATATTCATCAGCAAGTGCAGTCAGAACCTCAATCGCTTCGTCCGGCTTTCCTGCTTTGCGCAGTGTCTCCGAACGACCCATTTCCGCAACATGGTACACAACGCTGCCTTCAGGTACTTTCGCATAGGCTGCATTGGCAAGCTCGTATTGCTCAAGCTCTTCTAGAAGCCCCGCCGTTAGAAGCAAGGCAGGCAAATGCTCTGGGTTAAGGAACTCCGCCGCGCGGGAATAGAGGATCGTATGATCGGGCGCGGCTTCTTGTGCGAAAATCTCTGCCAACGTAAAGAAAGACTGCGCGGCGCCCTCTCTTGGGTTGCGTGCAGCGGTAAACGGCACAGTTTCGCCCGCTTCCAGCTTTTCCTTGATTGCGGAGAACTCCGGATCAACATCGCCATCGCCATAGAATAGCTTGAGGATATCAAGCGCATCCTGATTGCGTTCCAACTGGCTCAAAACCTGCAAATGCGCAATGAGGCTCAGGCGCGTGTGTTCAAGATTGGTACCTTGAGAGTTGCTTAGTATGGCTTCGGCGCCTTCAAAATCTCCAACGGAGCCAAGCGCGAGCGCCTTGTGGAATGCAGCAATACCGCTAAGTCCGGGCTCTAATGCCATCTCGTCAAAAAGCTCAAGCGCACGAGACATTTTGCCTTCGCCAATCGCCGCCCAAGCCGCGAGCAACTCTGTTGCAATCGGGCCAACTTCGCCGCCAGCCTCAAGGCGTTTGGTCACCGCAGCGTAATCGCCCTCAATGATATCGTTGGACGCAAGCACAATGTTCGCGATCAGATTATCAGTTCCGGTTTGATCGAGCGAGCGGGCAATAGGCACCGCCGAGGCCAAGTCCCCTTTGGACACATAGGCTGCACTAGCCACGTTCATCAGGTGAGCGTTGGTCGGGTCAAGCGCCAGTGCGCGCGTGTAGTAAAGCGCGGAGGCTTCAAAATCTGCTGAGAAACGCGCGCTTTGGCCAGCAAGGTAGGCCCCAACAAACCCCTCGGAACTCGCGGGAAGCGACGGAAACAGGCACAGCGCGGAAAGGGCAAACGACCGCAAGAGGGAATTAGACAAAACGTGAGGCCTCAATAAATATACAGTTGCAAGTAAACTAGTCACTTGCAGCCCTCAACGCAATGCGGGGGCAGCCATTCAGCTGCCCCCGCACGTGTTTGTTACATATTTGGATAATTCGGCCCATCGCCACCCTGCGGCGTAACCCATGTGATATTCTGGCTCGGGTCCTTGATATCACAGGTTTTGCAATGCACGCAGTTCTGGAAGTTGATCTGAAAACGCGGCTCTGATCCGGCTTCCTGAATGACCTCATAAACACCTGCGGGACAATAGCGCTGTGCTGGCTCGTCGAATTTCGGCAGGTTCACGTTAATTGGGATCGTTGGATCAGCCAGCTTCAAGTGACATGGCTGCTCTTCCTCGTGGTTCGTGGCCGAGAAACTCACATTGGTTAGGCGATCAAACGACAAAACGCCATCGGGTTTCGGATATTCGATCTCTTTGTAATCCGCGGCATAACCCGTTGATTCCGCGTCGGACTTGCCGTGCTTGAGCGTTCCGAAGAGCGAAATACCAAAGAGGTTATTCGTCCACATATCAAACCCGCCAAGCGCCAACGACGCCGTAAGACCGAGCTTGGACCAAAGCGGTTTAACGTTGCGCACACGCTTAAGATCTTTGGCGACAACACCCGATTTCAATTCGGTTTCATAGGCCCCAAGCTCATCACCCGCACGCCCCTCTTTGATCGCCTCATAGGCGGCCTCGGCAGCAAACTTGCCAGAGAACATGGCGTTATGATTGCCCTTAATCCGCGGCACGTTCACAAGCCCGACCGAACAGCCCAAGAGCGCCCCACCCGGGAACACCGCTTTAGGCATGGATTGATAGCCACCCTCGGAAATTGCGCGCGCGCCATAGGCAACGCGTTTGCCGCCTTCGAGCAGCTTGGCGATTTCGGGGTGATGCTTGAAGCGCTGGAATTCCATGTAAGGGAAAAGATAGGGGTTCTTATAGTTCAGGTGCACAACGAACCCGACGAAGACCTGATTGTTTTCAAGGTGATAAATGAATGATCCACCACCAGCGTTTTTGCCAAGAGGCCAGCCCATCGTATGGGTAACAGTGCCCTCTTTGTGCTTCGCAGGGTCGATCTCCCAAATCTCTTTCATGCCGAGGCCGTATTTCTGGACATCCGAATCCTTGCCCAGATCGAACTTGGCGATCACCTCTTTTGACAAGCTGCCACGCACCCCTTCAGAGAGGAACACGTATTTGCCGCGAAGTTCCATGCCCGGTTCATATCCTGGGCCTGGTGTACCGTCAGGGTTCTTGCCGAACTCACCGGCCACAACGCCCGCAACCTCGCCGTTCTCGCCATAGATCAATTCGGAACAGGCCATGCCAGGGAAGACCTCAACACCAAGCTCTTCAGCTTGTTCAGCCATCCAGCGACAGACGTTCGCCATAGACACGATGTAATTGCCGTGATTGCTCATCAATGGCGGCATCGGGAAGTTCGGAACGCGAACATGTCCTGCGGGCCCGAGGAACAAGAAGTTGTCCTTACGAACTGGCACATTGATCGGTGCGCCCTTCTCTTTCCAATCAGGGATCAAAGCATCCAGACCAGAAGGATCAAGCACCGCACCGGATAGAATATGCGCGCCAACTTCGCTGCCTTTTTCAAGGACAACCACCTCAAGGTTAGCGTCCAACTGTTTGAGCCGGATTGCCGCAGAGAGACCAGCAGGCCCCGCCCCAACAATCACAACATCGTATTCCATCGATTCCCGTTCAGGTGAAGTCATCCCTAACCCTTTCGCGCCCTGCGCATATCAAAGCTCGCTCTCCGCTCCACTCGTTATCCGATATGGGCAAAAGGGGTCAATCACGACACCGCGTTAGTTTGCTGTTTCACCAGAATTTAAACCGAAAAACAGAGGCAAAACTCTGAAAACAGCCCTTGACCTCAAGTTAACTTGAGGAATTACACAGGACAAACATTCTAAATTTAAAGGACCAAACAATGTCACAGGCAACTCTCGAACACACAAACCTTACCGTCTCTAATGCCAAAAAAACTGCGGCGCTTCTTGGGGAACTCTTTGGTTGGAAAATCCGTTGGGAGGGCACGTCTATTCACGACGGCTATTCGATCCATGTTGGCGGCGATAACAGCTACCTCGCACTTTACCAGCCGAAGCAAACCCTTCCCCATTCCAAAGACAACTACGAACGCGTCAATGGATTGAACCACATCGCAGTTGTCGTTGATGACCTCGACGCGACTGAGGA
Organism: Halocynthiibacter sp. C4; assembly: GCF_028823805.1. Lineage (NCBI taxonomy): Bacteria > Pseudomonadati > Pseudomonadota > Alphaproteobacteria > Rhodobacterales > Paracoccaceae > Halocynthiibacter > Halocynthiibacter sp. C4. The sequence goes on from NZ_JAPEIE010000002.1 coordinate 1,142,680, forward strand.
ACGTTTAAAACAAGCCGGATTGATTCCGGGAAGCCACGCTGATTACGAGCCGGGGCGCCGGTTTTACTTCCACGACCATGATGGAATTGAGTTTGAGGTCGTCGAATACGACTAGCCTCGCGTGCTGGCCGCCGCGTTCGTTGGATACGTGGCGGCCAAATAAGCGAATACACGCGGAATTCCGGTTAATCGGCGACTATTGGTGCGGTTGCTATTGACTTCGTGCCCCAAGGTTGAGTTAACAGCAGGATGTTGCCAACCACTTCAATTTTCACAAGGCACTATGGAAAAGATACCTCTAACTAAAGCCGGTTTTGACGAACTCGACGAAGAACTGAAAAACCTGAAAATGGTTGAACGCCCTGCGATTATTCGGGCGATTGCCGAGGCGCGCGAGCACGGCGACCTTTCGGAAAACGCCGAGTATCATTCCGCCCGCGAAAAACAGAGCTTTATCGAAGGGCGTGTGAAAGAGCTCGAAGCGATCATTTCGCTTGCTGATGTAATCGACGTTGCTTCGCTTTCGGGGTCGATCAAGTTCGGCGCGACCGTGACTTTGGTTGACGAAGACACCGAAGAAGAAAAGACATATCAAATCGTCGGCGAACCGGAAGCGAACCTTGAAAAAGGCAAGCTCAACATCAAATCGCCCCTCGCCCGCGCCCTTATCGGCAAGGAAGAAGGCGATAGCATCGAGTTCCGCGCACCCGGTGGCACCAAGGATTTCGAAATTCTGACCGTCGCCTATAAATAGCGCAAATTCGGAGTGCGGCCCGATGACCAAGGCCCCCGATCACCAAACAGTCGAACACAATGCCGCCCCGCAAAAGCGGGATTCGGCGGGTTTGGATCGGGCCGAGGTCATCGCTTTGGCATTGTCTGCTGTTTGGCTTTTGGGCCTTGGCTCTTTTGTCCTGTTTGCTGGTGACGGACTTGCAATCTCCGAACTAACGGCGGCGCAATTCGTCATGGTTTTGGTGGCGATTTTTCTGCCCGTCGCGGTTATCTGGGTCGGCGCGCTGGCTGTCCGAAGCGCTCGAGTTGTGCGGGATGAAACTGCGCGCCTTCAGGCCGCGATTGATGCTCTTCGCCAAAGCTATGTGGCCCAACAAACCGAAGCGGCGATTGCAAATGATCCATCCGTCAAAGATACGCTGGACCAAATCGTAACTGCCCAGCGAATGACGGAAACCGCAATCGCGACTTTTGCAACCAGCCGCCCCCAAAACGAACAACCAAAAACGCTGTCTGCTCCCGCCACATCAACACCGATTGTTGATGATCAGACGGCCCTCGCGCTTGGCACCCGTGCCGAAGACATCGCTCCGCCTCTTTCGACCGAAGATTTTATCCGTGCGGTCAACTTCCCCGAAAACGCCGATGACGCAGAAGGGTTTGCCGCGCTACGCCGCGCGTTAAAAGACAGGCAAGCCTCGCGCCTGATCCAATCGGCGCAAGATATCCTCACTCTGTTGTCGCAGGACGGCATATACATGGATGACCTGCGCCCTGATCGCGCCCGCCCCGAAATCTGGCGGCAATTTGCCAAAGGCGAACGCGGCCGCACAGTCGCAGCACTTGGCGGCATCCGTGACCGCTCTTGCCTTGCCCTGACAGCAGGGCGCATGCGGCAAGACCCGATTTTCCGCGATACGGTCCACCATTTTCTGCGCCAGTTTGATCAGACATTCACGCTGTTTGAAGCTGAGGCGAGCGATCAGGATATTGCCGAAATGGCCGATACACGCACCGCTCGCGCGTTTATGTTGCTTGGCCGTGTGACAGGAACGTTCGACTAAATCCCAAAGCCCGCGAACGGCAAGAAACGAACCAATTCGCCCTCACTGATCTGAGTTCGATCTTCCTCGACCTCAATCAACCCGTTCGCCCAGTGCAACCCCGAGATACGGCCAGACCCCTCTGACTCGAAGGCCGAGACAGTACCATCTGAATTCAAGCGCCCTCGCAAATACTCACGTCGACCAGCTTTTTTCTTCTTGGTGAAATCGGCCGGAACTTTGAAGGCCAATGGTAAACGCCAAGGCGCGCCCGCCAGAACTCCGAGCGCAGGCCGCGCAAAAATTAATGCGCAAACAAAAGCAGCTACCGGATTTCCAGGAAGGCCGAATACCGGCACCCCGCCCCACATCGCGAGCGCCAGCGGGCGCCCCGGTTTGAGCGCGATACGCCAATGGTGCAATGTTCCTTGCGCGGACAAAAGCGCACTTACGTGGTCCTCATCCCCTGCCGAAGCACCGCCCGATGTAAAGATTACATCTGCACTCTCGGCTCCTTGGTCTAAAGCGGTCTTAAGCGCAGCACGATCGTCGGGCACATGGCCAAGATCAACCGGCTCAAATCCCCATGCCTTGGCGAGCTCCAAAAGCATCGGCCGATTGGCGTCATAGGTCTGGGTTGGGGTGGCTGCTTCGCCCGCTGGAACAAGCTCATCTCCGGTTGAGAGAACGCCAACTCGAAGCCGCGCACGGACCTCAACTTCATCACATCCTGTCGCCGAAAGAAGCGCAATGGCTTGCGGAGTGATCTCCTCACCCTCAACCACGATCACCGAGCCTTTGCGAACGTCCTCGCCAGCTTTTCGGGCATTCGCACAAGGCTTTAGCGGGCCGGAGAAACGAAGCTCATTCCCAACGAGCTGCACATCCTCCTGCATCACGACGCTATCAACGCCTTCCGGCAGCGCCGCCCCCGTTAATATTCGAACTGCATGGCCCGCAGGAACCACGCTCTGATAGGGCGCGCCTGCAGCTGCTCGCCCATCAACTAGCGTAAGGCGGTAAGCCTCCTGCGCCGTTGGGTTTGCAAACCCGTATCCATCCACAGCCGAATTTGCCGTTGGTGGATTATCCCGCGGCGCCAAGATGTCTTGCGCGGCAATTCGGCCACAGGCCGCAGAAACGGGTACGGTTTCGCTTCTTACAACGCATTTCAGCCGATCACGCAGTGTCGCGAGCGCAGTATCAACCGGTGTCCACTCCACGCCATCCGGCAACGCAAAGCAGTCATCCCGCAAAGGCGGAAAATCTGGTTTAGGTTCCGTGACGAGCCCCACCTGTTCCAATACGAAATCGGCAATTGCAGCCGTATCATCGAGATCAAATACAAGAACATCGGGCCCAAGCCCTTCCGGCGCAGCGGTATCAGTTGCGACTGCGCGGATCGTGGGGTCATTTAGCGCGATCAGCGGTTCGCGCGCTGCGGACTCGCGATGCACTTCAATCTTCGGATGGCGCGCCGCCTTAAACCCCTCAACCAACACAAGATCAACTGGGTCAAGGCGGGAGAGATGCTCTGCCAGATAAGGCTCCTCCTCCCCGCGCAACTCATCAAGCAATGCCCAACGCTGACTGGACGACAACAATACTTGCTTTGCCCCCGCAACACGGTGGCGATAGGAATCCTTACCCTCTTTGTCGATGTCAAAACGATGATGCGCATGTTTTGTTGTGGAAACGGTAAAGCCACGGCTGGTGATTTCGGCAATGAGCCGCTCCATCAGTCCGGTTTTGCCGTTGTTTTTCCAGCCTGTTACACCAAAAACTCTCATTCGGCTTCTCCGGCCAATTGCTGCGCATGCGCTAGGTCATCGGGGGTGTTGACGTTGAAAAACGGGTCAAATGGCGTGGCCGAATAGGGCGCGGTTGCGATGCCGTGCGGTTCGGCCCATGCCACAACTTTGCGCACTCCTGTTTCGAGTGTGTTCCGAAGATCATCGCGCAAATCAACGGGCCAAAGTGCAAATACGGGGTGCCGCATCAGCTTGCCAGATTCATTCGGAGTCGCGGCCATTGCGATGGGTTTACCCGCAGTCTCAGAGGCAAGAAGCAATTGCGGAACGAGATCAGATGGGAAAAACGGCGTGTCTGCTGCCGCAGTCACTATATGCGTTGCGCCTTGCTCTGCGGCCCAATCCATTCCGGCCAGAACACCTGCCAGCGGCCCAGCAAATCCGGCAACAGAGTCTGGCAAGATTGGCAATCCAAATCCCGAGAACCGCGTAGCATCGCCATTAGCGTTAAGTGCAAGATCAGCCACCTGCGGCGACAAACGTGCGATCACATGATCGAGCAACGAGACACCAGAGAGCGGCAATAGCCCTTTATCCCCGCCGCCCATTCGCCGCGCTTCTCCGCCAGCAAGGATTACGCCAACAGGAGCCTTCATGCCTTGGGGCCTTTCGGCTTTTCACGCACCTCTGCATCGCGGATCAGGCGGTTCTCGCCCGAAAGACAGACAAACCGCTGCCCCCGCATCCGACCGATGAGCGTCAAGCCAAGCGTACTGGCGATCTCAACACCCCAAGCCGTAAAGCCAGAGCGCGAGACAAGCGTCGGGATGCCCATCTGGGCGCATTTGATCACCATCTCGCTGGTCAGGCGGCCGGTTGTATACATGATCTTGTCAGCAGGATCTGCCCCTTCGGCAAACATCCAGCCCGCGATCTTATCAACGGCGTTATGACGCCCCACATCTTCCATATAGACCAGAGGCTTATCTTCAAGGCACAGCACAGTGCCGTGAATCGCCCCTGCCGCCAGATAAAGGCTCGGCATACGGTTGATCGTTTCGGCCAACGCATAGAGCCAGCTTGTTTTGACAGGCGTTTCGGGGAGCCGTATCTGATCCAGCCCCTCCATCATATCCCCGAAAACAGTCCCGACCGCACAACCACTGGTGCGGGTCTTTTTACGTAGCTTTTCTTCGTAGTCGGTTTTGCGCTCTGTCCGAACGACGACAACCTCTAGATCATCGTCATAATCGACTTTCGTGACCACATCTTCGCGCTGCAACATGCCCTGATTACGCAAAAAACCAAGCGCCAAATACTCGGGATAATCCCCAATTGTCATAGCGGTCACGATCTCTTGGCTGTTGAGATAGATCGTCAAAGGTCGCTCTTCGACCACGGCGATCTCGACCTCTTCGCCATGATGATCCCGCCCTGTCACACGCCGCGTCAGCCCCGCTTTCTCCGGTTCCGGCGCAATCAGTGTCGATACAATTTTGGGGGTTGTTGACACGGGCAATCTCTCTATAGGGTCGAGGCGAATTTCAAACAGCTTAGAGGCACTTAATGCCTACTTCCACACGTAATTCCGTCTTTTGGCGCGGTACAATTGACGCGGCCCCATTTTTGTTGGTGGTCGGACCGTTTGCCATTCTGTTTGGTATCGTCGCCACAGAAGCCGGACTGCGCGTGTTGGAGACAATGGCGTTCTCCGTTCTGGTGATCGGTGGCGCCTCACAGTTTGCCGCGGTTTCGCTTATGGCAGAAGATGCGCCCACGTTGATTGTGTTGGCAACGGCGCTGACCGTGAATCTTCGGATGGCGATGTATTCCGCTTCGATGGTGCCCTATCTTGGAGCCGCACCGCTTTGGAAGCGCGCGCTGGTGAGTTACATCCTGCTCGACCAGAGCTACGCCGTCAGCATCCTGAAGTTTGAAAAAGAACCCAAAATGACAGTGAACGAGCGCCTGCTCTACTTCTGTGGGACGATGGTTCTTGTGGCGCCGCTTTGGTATGTTTTTACTTGGGTCGGCGCTGTTGTCGGCAGTCAAATTCCCCCCGAATATGCCATTGATTTTGCGCTTCCAATTACCTTCATAGCTATGGTTGCGCCGATGCTGCGCACGCCTGCGCATATCGTCACTGCCTTTGTTTCGGTTGTGGGATCGCTTGTTTTGAGTGTCTTGCCTGCTGGAACCGGACTTCTGGTTGCTGGCGTCCTCGCAATGATTGCGGGCGCGCAGACCGAACTTTGGATAGAACGCAGACAGAAGCAGAAAGGAGTAGCAGAATGAACTATTCCCTCGCGAATATCTGGCTGATTATCGTGCTGCTTGGAGCAGGCACTTATCTGATCCGCTTCTCTTTTCTTGGGCTACTCGGCGGGGTCCAACTACCAGAATGGGTGCTGCGCCACTTACGGTATACGCCCGTTGCGCTTATTCCGGGGCTTGTCGCGCCACTTGTGATCTGGCCTGCGGCCACAGGCGGAGAAACAGACCCTGCGCGCCTAATTGCGGCGGTTGTCACAATCCTTGTTGGTTACTTCACCAAAAGCCTTGTTCCGGCAATCCTCGCTGGCGGCGCGTCGCTCTATCTTGCGCTCTACCTACTTTGATCAGCCCTAAAGCGGCGACTCGCCCTGCACGACAAGAACGCTTTTGTTGTCGTCTGAATCGTTGTCATAAACCGTGTAGGTCGTGACCCCATCAAGCTCGCCGAAGCGCTTCATAAGCGTTTTGGGGAAATAGGTTCGCCCGACACTTTCAAAGCCATCAAGCTGCGACAGAATTTCGGTTGTGGTGTTGGAACACATCCCGTTGCCCGCTGGCCCCTGCGCAAGAGCAAGCTGAAGCGCTTTCTCCGCAACGTCAGGAGAAACGAGCTTCTTTTGCACGACTACCCGATAAGATTCACGTGCGTGGTAGTCTTCATAAAACTCAACAGTACGGTCTGTCATGCCAAAATGCACGTCATTGCGCTCGGGTCGGCGCGGGTGATGCCACGAGCCAGCCGGATCCCAAAGGATCCTGTGACTGCCGTTGATCAGAAGGGCACTGTGCTGCCCTTCGTTCGCGCCATTTGAAATAACGGTATAAAGTGTAAGCGCGGTTGGTTCATTCGGAGGCGAATAAATCGCGCGCTGAACTTCTTCTTCTGGGGCCCAAACCGACTCGCCCGCACCACAGGCGGCGAGCAAAAACGGGAGTGCGAGAGCAAGAAGAAAACGTCGCATTACACACATTACCCTATGTCGGTATCGCTCGATCAGGTATTGAAGATCGCCAAGAAAATAAGGATGAGAATGCAGAGGATAGTCCCCCATTTCACCATCTTGATAAAGCCGTTGAATGTTTTTTCCTGAACTTCGATGTTCATTTCACCTGGTTTGTACTCAGCCATGATTGCCGTTCCTCATTCCTCTTTCTGCCCAAATAACCGATTCATCTCGGGCTGTCACCCTAAGAGATTTCACGTTTCCTCGCGTGTTGCAGATTGCTCCAAATCTGCAGCAAGCCGGAAGCCGATACGGTTTGGGGCTTTGGCTGTTGGCGCTTTAGGCAAGGCACGAAGCATAACCGAAAGTTGGCTCACATGTTGGATAAGCTGGGTCTTTGCGCCGCTCGCGTCACTGCCATAAAAGGTAATGATATCAGGGTCAAAATAACCAAGCCCCTCAATCCTCAAAACACCCGCATCGCCACCGACAAATGCCATGGCAACCTCATGCTCGTTATCAAGCTGCTCTTCGAAGTTCTTGATATAGAGGATGAGCCGTTCATACGCCCACTGCGCCGGAGATTTCTCGGCAACCGGCGTTTTAGCGATCCCTTTCGGGAGCGGCTCTTTTTCTGCGGTTTGACGGGGTTGTGGATCGCAATGAACCACATGCGCGCGGGGGATCGCCTCGCCTTCGTGGGCTTCGGCTGTTGTCTTGATCTCGTTATCCATGCGTCACCCTACCTTGCGCCACCTCCAAGCGCCATCCTCTTCGAGGGTGCGCGTGATATTTCCGTTCAAATATAGGTGATTAACATGAGCCACTGCTTCGACCAGCGCCAGCCCGTATTCTGCTTCGCCAATCGGGCGTTTAAAGAGGACATCAAAGCACTCAACCGCGGTTTTCGGCGTTTCAAGATGCGTGAGCAATCTTGCAAGTGCGCCCTCGTGATTTTTCACGAATTGTCCAAGCCGCGTTGGTAGCCCTGTGTAAGGCAATTTGTGACCGCCCAGAATAAGCTGATCCGGTCGCGCAAACTTGGCCATATGCGTGCAAGCATCCAACCATTCCTGAAGAGGGTCCGCCATTGGTTCGGTCGCGTAGACGCCGATATTCGGAGAGATCGACGGCAAAAGTTGGTCGCCGCCAAGAACCAGGTGGTCACTATCGCTAAAGAGACAGGCATGCTCTGGTGCATGGCCGTTACCGATCCGAACAGTCCAGTCTCGCCCCGCTGCTGTGAGCTTGCTACCTTCGCGGATGCGTGTGAACCCAAGCGGCAGCGGCGCGACCATATCCACAAAGTTGAACGGCCGCTCCTTGGCCCGCTTCGCCAATATCTCTGGATCCATGCCGGCACGCGTCCAAAACGTTAGCGTTTCGGGTGTTGGCAGCAGTTGTTCATCCAGTGTTAGCATTCGCGCGGAAAGCCAAGCTGTTTGCGTGGTTACAAGCTCCGCGCCGAATTCGGTCTGAAACCACCCTGCAAGTCCGATATGATCAGGGTGATGATGCGTCACGATCACGCGCTCAACAGGCTTACCTGCAAGCGGACCACTCAGCAGCTTCTCCCAAATACGTCGCGTGCGTTTGGTATCAAAACCCGTATCAACAATCGTCCAGCTTGCGCCATCATCCAGCGCATAGACATTCACGTGATCCAGCTTCATCGGCAGAGGAAGGCGCATCCAATTCACGCCCTCAGCGACTTCGATCGCCTCGCCCTCGGCAGGAGGGGTTTCAAATGGATAGCGAATTCCGCTTGGGTCTAGCGTATCGTCCAGACTCAAAGCGCGAGATCCTCGGGCGTGATTGCGTAAAGGTCTGACGCGCCCTCTCGGACGTGCTGCAACAGAGCCGTGTGCTCTGGCAGCAAACGCTTCACAAAGAACTGTGCAAGTCGTGTCCGCGCGCCATCGCCACCTTCAACAGATGCAGCATTCAGATGCGCAAACCCGCCAAGAACAAGCGCGAAGGCACGAAGATATGGCACCGCCCCCGCAAACCGGTCCGCAAGATCATCCTGCGCTACCAACCATTCCGTTGTTTCGCGCAGGGATTCCGCAGCACTCCAAACGCTTTCCGTTAGCTCAGGGAACTGGCTGCGCGCCTTCTCGGAGTACTTCTGCACATCCTCAAGAAGCCGGAATGCCGCCTCGCCGCCATCCATCATCTTGCGCGCAACGAGGTCCATAGCTTGAATGCCGTTTGTACCTTCGTAAATCGCCGTCACGCGCACGTCGCGCCCGAATTGCGCCGCGCCGGTTTCCTCAATGAAGCCCATGCCGCCATGGACCTGCACGCCAAGGTTTGCAACATCAATGCCCACATCGGTGCCGAAGGCTTTGGCAATCGGCGTCAGCAGAGCCGCGCGTGCTTGCCAGTCTGCCGAACCTGTCGCGGTGGCCATATCAATAGACACAGCGCAGTAGAGCGCGATCGATCGCGCGGCAAAGGTCTGGGCCTTCATCGTTGCAAGCATCCGGCGCACATCGGCATGATCGATGATGGTGCCTGTTCCGTTTTCAATCGGCGAGCGGCCTTGTTTGCGTTCGTTCGCATAAGCCAGCGCATGTTGATACGCCGCTTCGGCAATTCCGACACCCTGAACGCCAACGCCGAGGCGCGCGTTGTTCATCATTGTGAACATCGCCTTCATGCCAGCGTGTTCCTCGCCCACGATCCAACCGGTCGCGCCATCATATTCCATGACCGCGGTCGGAGAGCCATGCAGGCCCATTTTATGCTCTAGCGACACAACCCGAAGGCTGTTGGCCTTGCCTGGGTTTCCGTCTTCATCTGGGATGTATTTCGGCACCATAAATAGGCTGATGCCCTTCGTTCCTTTGGCACCATCCGGCAAACGCGCCAACACGAGGTGACAAGTGTTGGCCGTAAAGTCGTTGTCGGCCCAGCTGATAAATATCTTTTGGCCTGTGATCGCATAGGTGCCATCGCCATTATCAACGGCCTTCGAGGCCAACGCGCCCACATCCGATCCGGCCTGCGGCTCGGTCAGGTTCATTGTTCCGTTCCACTCGCCCGAAATCAGTTTGGGAAGGTAAACCGACTTGAGGTGATCGCTCGCATGATGCTCTAGTGCCTCGATCTGCCCCATGCTCATCAACGGATTGAGAGACAACGACAAACACGATCCAGACAGCATATCGTTTACAGCAGTAGCAACCGTCATTGGCAGCGCCATACCGCCAAATTCCGCATCGGCCGCCATGCCGACCCAGCCGCCTTCTGCAATAGCTTCGTAACCTTTATCAAAACCGGTGGAACAGCGCACAACGCCGTTCTCCAATGTTGCGGGCTCAAGGTCTCCCACGCGGTTCAGTGGCGCAAGAACCTCGGTGCTGAGCTTGCCTGCCTCTTGGAGAATCGCTTCGACAACATCGGCGGTTGCATCGGCAAAACGCTCTGTTTCGCGCACCTGATCCAGCCCCACGATATGATCAAGAATGAATTGTATCTCTCTGGTTGGTGCTGTGTATGTCATTCGGTCTCCGTTCCGCGACTTGGCAAAGCAAGGGCATGTCGCTATGTCTCTTTTTCAAAAGCGAGCCTACTAAATCGTAGGTGTCCAGCAATAGAAACGCCACGTCAGAGACCGCATGCTTACAACTGAACGCCTAAATCCTATGCAAGACGGCATTGCCAAGGCTCTTGATGTCTTGCGCGCTGGCGGGCTTTGCGCGTTTCCAACCGAAACGGTTTACGGCCTCGGCGCAGATGCCCGCAACACTGATGCTGTGGCGCGTATTTTCGCCGCTAAGGGTCGCCCGCAATTTAACCCGCTGATCGTGCATGTGGCCAATCTCGAAATTGCCGAACGATATGGCGTGTTCAACGGTGCGGCCAAGCAGATTGCTCAAGCTTTTTGGCCCGGTCCGTTAACGCTGGTTGTTCCTTTGCGCGAAGATTCGGGTCTTTCTCCACTGGTCACGTCGGGCCTCGATAGCGTCGGCATTCGCATTCCTGGTTCTGACCTATCTCACGAATTGCTTGCGGCATTTAACGGGCCGGTTGCCGGCCCCTCGGCAAACCCCTCCGGCAAAGTCAGCCCGACCTCGGCGGATCATGTGCTTGCGGGGTTAAGCGGCGAGATTGAAGCCGTCCTTGACGGTGGCCCCTGCGAGATTGGTCTGGAAAGCACGATCATCGGCTGCGTCGACGCCCCAACGCTCCTGCGCCCCGGCGGGCTGCCGCGCGAAGCGGTTGAAGCATGCCTTGGAGCACCACTGGCCGAGCCAGCCGCCAATGGGGAAATCACAGCACCTGGCCAATTAAGCAGCCATTATGCGCCGAACGCACCTGTTCGCCTTAACGCCGACAAAAAGCGCGAAGGCGAAATTTATGTTGGGTTTGGCCCCTGCGACGGTGCGGATCTTTCGCTTTCAGCTTCTGGTGACCTCCATGAAGCTGCGACAAATCTGTTTGAGATTTTGCATCAAGCGAACGCAATGGAAGCCGAGAAAATCGCTTTTGCGCCGATCCCCGAACACGGACTCGGCCAAGCCATTAACGACAGACTTCGTCGCGCCGCCGCGCCGCGCGTCAAGTATTAGGCATTACCGGACGTAGAAGACAAAAGAAGCGGGCTTACCCCAAGCGTTTCAAGGGCGGCACTCCACTTTTCTTCGTTGTCCATATTGAAAACCAATTCCGGCTCTGCATCGGCTGTAAGCCATCCGTTTGCTAGAATCTCACCTTCGAGCTGCCCAGCACCCCACCCCGCATAACCCAGTGCAAGAAGTGCATCTCTTGGCCCCTGTCCTTGGGCGATATCCTCAAGAATGCTGATCGTTGCGGTCATTCCAAAGCTATCATCCACATGAAGGGTGGAATCTCCGGCATCATAATCACGCGAATGCAGCACAAATCCGCGCCCATGTTCGACGGGGCCGCCAAAGTGTACGCGAATATCAGAGCTCTGTTCGCCTTTTGGAATATCGAGTTGCTCAAGCAGCGTGTCGATCTTGATATCAAGGGAGGGTTTATTGACGATCAACCCCATCGATCCTTCGTCAGAATGGGCGCAAAGATAGATTACGCTATGGTCAAACCTTGTGTCCCCCATGCCAGGCATGGCGATGAGAAGCTTTCCACAAAGGCTATGATCTTCGATGTCCATAGGGTCATGGTGCGCTCAATGGCATAAGTTTTCAAGAGGCGATCCACTCTGTTTCACGAGCACTTCATCGCATTGTGACTTCCTATTTCAAAGCTGATCTCTATTGTTCAGCTCAAGGAGCAACACGATGAAACACCCTAGAAATCGCACCAATTTTGCCCAGCGCACGCTCAAAAACACGTGTCTGGCGCTGCTTATTGGCGCTCCTGCGATTGCGGGTGGGTTTGACGCGGACAAGGTAATTAAAGTCAGTACGCTCTCGGGGTGGAAGAATACCGACGGCACTTATGTTACTGCGCTGAAGGTCGATCTAGCGCCCGGGTGGGTTACATATTGGCGAATTCCCGGGGATTCCGGTATTCCGATGCAATACGACTGGACAGCTAGCAAAAATGTAGGCGGCGCCTCTATCGTATGGCCCCGTCCGGAAATCGACGAGAAATACGGTCTGACATCTTTTGTGTACCGCGACAGCGTGGTTTTACCGATCATTGTGGTGCCAACCAACAAAGGCCAAGCCGCAGAGTTGGCAGGCACCATCGAGCTTGGCGTTTGCAAGGACATTTGCGTTCCGGTGCAGTTCGATATCTCGCAACCATTGAAGCCAGAAAACACGCGAAAAACAGCAGCGATCAACGCAGCACTAAAGGACTTGCCCAAAAGCGCGCGTCAGGCCGGATTATCAGCGACAAAATGCGGAATTTCGCCAACAGAGAACGGCATTTCCATCAACACAACAACCAAAATGAACCAAGACATCGGTAAGGTTCATGCGGTTATTGAGCACGCGGATCAATCCTTTTGGGTCGGCCCCACAAGTACCACCCAGAAGGGCAAGAACGTCCACGCTGCTGCCGAGATTGAAAGCGAGACCGGCAGCCCCATTTCCATTCAACGGCAAGACGTAAGGATCACTCTTCTTGGCACGCGGGAAGTAATCGACATTCAAGGCTGCGTCGGAGAGTCCTGAACGCCTCGCGGTTCGCTTCGGCCAAACAGAACCGCGCCGATGAAGAAACCGATGAGTGTTGCCAAAAGCGTCAGACCGACAAAAAGCGCGAAACTTGTTGCGATCAACGGCGCATTGGCCAATCCCGGCATTAGCGCCAACAAGACCCCTGCGAATTCTCCGGTAACAATCGAAACGCCCATTGTTACTGCAAATGCAAGCAATGCGAACAGCGCCACCGCGGTCGAAACAAACGACACAAGCCGCCCACCTTCAGGGAAACGGAATGCACGGCGCGCCGAGGCAATCCGTCCCGAGAAATCACTCTGAATTGCGATAAGCGAGGGCACAACAAGTAACACTAAAACCATCCCGAACCCAAGTCCGTAAACAAGCGTTATAACCGTTGGCTTCAGGAACTGCGCCTGACTTGAGGATTCAAACAACAGCGGCGCGAGGCCAAGCACCGTTGTCAGCGTTGTAAGCATAACAGGACGCAGTCGGTCAGCGACGCCATCAATGATTGCAGGGAACAAACCACGCTCTTCGGCGTATTCGTCGATTGTCGTGATCAAAACAATCGAGTCGTTGATAATGATGCCCGTCATCCCAATCAGCCCGACAACAGAGAACATAGAGAGTGGCACTTCCCAGACAAGATGGCCGTAAATCGTCCCGACAAGGCCGAAAGGAATAATGGCCATCACAACAAGAGGCCGTGTCCAGCTGCTAAAGACCCAAGCCAATGTGAGGTAAATACCGGTTAGACACATCAGGAAACCAACAAGAGCATCCGTCAGGAACTCCTGTTCTTGTTCGGCCAACCCAGCAAGCCGCCAACCGACGCCAAACTCGCTCTCCAACTCTGGAAGGATCTCTTCTTCAAGCTGTGTCATGATAGCGCTGGCGCGGTCTGGATCGTCTTCGGAAATATCACCCGTCACCGAAACAACCCGTATGCCATTTTCTCGGCGAACGGTGGAAAATCCGCTCTGCTGATCGACACGAACGATGTCGGCAAGCTTTAGGTAATCCCCCGTTTCGCTTCTCATGTAGGAGCGCTCAAGGAAGTCAGCTGAAAGTTCGCCTTCTGGCAATTCAACACGGATTTTCGCACTGCGCGGCCCGTCTGGATAGGTGGCGGCCTCAATCCCGTTGAGCCGATCACGCAGCACGCGGCCAAGTGTATCAATCGAGAAGCCCATAGCCTGACCCTGCGGAGTGAGTTCAAGGATCATCTCTTCCTTGTCATAAGACAGACTATCCTCAACGGCCGAGACTTCTGGAAATTGCGTCAGCGCGGTTTTGAGCGCCTCTGCAGTTGCTTTCAACGTTGGCGCATCCGCGCCGTAAAACTGCACATCGAGCGAATCCCCCCCAGGGCCAGACCGCCAACCACGAAAGCTGACCACCTCGGCGAGCGGGTGTTGGCGCACTTCTTCTTGAAGCGCGGCCACAAAGGCAAAGGCGCTATAGGGGCGGTAATCGGAATCTATCAATTCAATCGCAATGGAGCCAAGTAGATCGCTATCTTTCGTGTCCACGCCCGACAGGCCTCGCCCCGTATTCCCGCCAATTTCAGCAAGGGTATAGACGATAGGATTGGTGCCGTACTCTTCTTCATAACGCGCACCGAGATCCGTTGCGGCGCGCTGCATCTCCTGCATCATCGCAAACGTATCTTCGCGGGTCGCGCCGTTGACCATGGCGAAGTTTCCCGAGACAGAACTTTGCTCCGGCGCGTTAAAGAAACGCCACTGCACGTCGCCATTGATGAAATGCGCCGCCTGAATCGACAACAGCACAACAGTCATTGCAATGACCGGATAACGCGCGACGACAACGAGCCTCATGAATCGGCGGAATATGTTGTCACGGAACCAACTAAAGCCACGGTTCACCACGCGATTGGGCCAGTCGTACCAGTTGTTTTTACCTGCGTGGCGGAGCGCGTGCGCCATGTGGTTTGGCAGGATAAGGAAACACTCAACAAGTGACGCAATCAACACCACAATCACAGTAAAAGGTATGTCGGCGATCAAGCTGCCAAATCGACCACCAATTGCAACGAGCCCAAAGAACGCGATGACGGTTGTAACCGTTGCAGAGAATACGGGCGGCGCCATACGAATAGCCGCATTCTCGGCAGCGACCAACGGGCTTTCGCCCAATCGACGCGCACGGAAATCGGCATGCTCGCCAACAACAATCGCGTCATCCACCACAATGCCAAGCGTAATAATCAACGCAAACAACGATATCATATTGAACGTAAGCCCAGCCGCATACATCAGCGATATCGCAGCCAACATCGCAACCGGAATTCCGGCGGCAACCCAAAGTGCAATGCGCGCATTGAGAAACAGGAACAACAGCATCACAACGAGCCCCAACCCCATGAGGCCGTTATCAAGCAATAGGGCAAGACGGCCCGTAATCGCCTCTGCACGGGTACGAATTAGGGTGATGTTGACGTCCTTCGGCAAGGAGATGCGCATTTCTTCCGCGACATCCTCAACCTGCTGCTGAATCGCAATCGCGTCCCCGCTTGCGGAGCGGTCAATCCGAATGGAGATCGCTGGGTTCTCTCCGACAAAATAGGCGCGATCGCTGTCGATGCCTTGCTGCGTCACCGAGGCAACATCACCGATGCGGAGCTGTGTTCCGTCGGGCTCGCTGCGAAGGATAATATCGGCAATTTCTTCTGCGCTTCGCTTGGCGACGCCCGTTCTGACGCGCGCGTTTGCGCCTTCAACATCCCCTGCTGGATCAGCATCAACTTCGGCTGCAATTGCTGTCGCGATTGCCTGCATCGAGACATCATTCTTGATAAGCGACGTTGACGGCACCTCTACAATTGTTTCGGGCGCAGCAAACCCTCGCAGCGTTGTGCGGGTCACACCAACGGAAAACAACCGCGTAACAAACTCGTCGGCGAGCCGACCGAGCTGCTCGACATCCACGGGCCCTTCGATGACGACATCGGTAACACGATCCCGCCACGCACCGCGGCGGACGTTCGGATCTTCGGCGCCTTCAGGCAGGTTAGACACGGAATCAACGGCCGCCTGAACCTCATCCGCCGCGCGCGACATATCCCAGCCATCTTCGAAATCGAGGCTTATCTGCGCGGAGCCTTCGCGTGATGTGGAATAGGAAGATTCAACGCCTTCGACACCAAGCAAAGCTGGCTCCAAAAGCTGGACAATAGCAGTATCCACGTCCTCCGCGCCTGCGCCTTCCCAATCGACCGAAACGGAAACCGAGTCGATAACAACATCGGGGAAAAACTGCGCGCGCATGTTTGGAACCGCCGCAAGACCCGCAACGATAAGGACCACAAGCAAGAGGTTCGCAGCGGTTGCGTGGCGTGTGAAATACGAGAGGATTCCGCCCGCCATTTTGTTGGTATTGCGCATGGTTAGCCTCCCATCCGCTGCTCAAGCCGATCAACGACGTTCACTGGAACTTCAGGCTGCGCAAGTTGCCCGAGAATACGCTCGCGTGCTTCCTGCGGCATACGTTGGTTACTCTCGACAAAGGCGACAAGTGCTGCGCGTCGCTCATCTGTCAGGGTCACCATCTCGGCGGCTGGCGGCGCTCCCTCGGTGTTCGTACCTTCGGAACTCTGATCTTGACCAGCCACCAGTGGGCGCACCTTGATGCCCGCACCAAGCAATGGAGACCGTTCCGCCACAATTCGTTCGCCATAGTGGCCATCGGCACCGATCAGCACTTCATCGTCCTGACGCCTTAACACCTCTACGGAAACAGACTGCAGCCGGTCTTCCGGCCCAAGAACGAGCACTTCGCCGCTTGCGTTCAGCGCCAAAGCAGGTACGCGCGCAACGTTCTTAAGCTCCGGTTCATCAATCTTAACCTCGACAAAATCACCAGGGCGGAAGCCGCTGTGATCGGCCATTTCAGCATACAGAACACGGCCGCTTTGACCGGTCTGAACCGCTCCGCTTTCACGCGTAATTTTCCCCTCGGTCTGAAGGTCAAGGCCAAGCACATCCAGCCCAACAAGAACCGGCGCGCCGACAAGGTTGCCTTCCCCATCAAGCAGGCGGGCATATTCGCTTGTCGAGACTCGGAAAGCGACTTCAAGAGATTTCGGGTCGATAAGTTGCGCGACCTGTTCATTGGCCGTCACGATACCACCTTCGACAACGGAAACGCCCGAAAGTGTTCCGTCAAAGCCAGCACGGATTTCGGTTTCTTCCAACCGCCGTTCGGCCTCGGTCAAAGTGATTGCATGACGGGCGAGCGCAGCATTCGCAGTTTCAACACGTGCTTCGGCCTGCGCGAGCGCCTGACGGCGGGACACAACCGCCTGACGCGCGGAGGCTGCGGCAAGTGCGGCGGTTTCAACTGCGGCGTCGGTGCCCACACCGCGTTCTTTCAGATCGGTCTGTCTATTGTATGCAACTTCGCGCAGGTCGGCCTGATCTATGGCTGCATTGAGATCATCTTTGGCCAATGTCAGCGCCAGTTCCGCGGCACGAATTTCTGCCTCCGCCTCACTGATATCGGCTTCTACACGCCGCAGCTCGTCTTCTGCATCCGCAGGGTCAATGCGCAGCAGCAACTGCCCTGCCGTAACGCGCCCGCCTTCTTCAAAGGCTGGATCAACGAATACAACCCGACCCGCCGAAGATGCCCGCAAATCGAGCGTTCGGCGGCTACGCACTTCGCCATACGCTGTAAATACCGGCGTATGATCTGCAGCCACGAGGTCAACAACATTTGCGGAAAAGACTTGTTCGCGCGCAGGTCTCTGAGCTTCACTCTGTGCATTTCGGCTTTGAAATGCCGAAACCACGGTATTTCCGCCCCATGCAAGAAGCCCCAGTGTTACCGCCAGCAGGAAAACACCCGTCAGACTACGGCCCAGAAATCGCATCCGTTGAACTCCTTGATTGCATAACCAATTGATTACACGTCATTTTATTGTCATATGACCACGCCGTTCATTGGGCGCTTATTGGTATATACGAACCGAAACGCTATTTCCGTCTCATTTTTTCGGTCAAACGCGGAAAAATTTCGACGAAATTACATGGCATGTGCCGGTAATCGAGCTGTTTGACCAAAATTTCATCCCATGCATCCTTACAAGCCCCGGGACTTCCGGGAAGAGCAAAGAGATAGGTCCCCTGCGCTACGCCGCCTGTTGCACGGCTCTGAACGGCGGAGGTACCAATCTTGTTCAGCGAGACAATCGTGAACACTGTTCCGAAGGCATCCATCGTTTTCTCATACACGTCGTGATGCGCCTCAACGGTAACATCGCGCCCCGTAAGCCCTGTACCGCCCGTGGATATTACCACATCTATCGCCGGATCGGCACACCATGCGCGCAATTGATCGGCAATCTCTTCGCGCTCATCGGGGAGAATTTTGCGATCCGCGAGAGTATGACCTGCCTTTTCCAGCCGATCTACAAGCGTCTGGCCTGAGCGATCTTCGTCGAGACTGCGGCTGTCGGACACTGTGAGGATAGCAATCCGCACCGGAATAAATTCACGTTCGGCCATACTGCCTCCCTAGGTCAAATCCCGCAGTTTTGCTTGGAGCGCCAACAAATCAACCCACGCTTCACGCTTGACCGCTGGCGTGCGCAGGAGTCGCCCTGGATGCAACATCGGCAAGGTCGGGCGCCCATTTAACTCGGTCCATCGGCCACGCTGGCGGTTAATATTCCCCTTGCCCAACAAAATCTGGCACGGAACATTCCCCATCAAAATAACAACTTTCGGGTCGGCAAGTTCGATGTGCCGCCTCGCAAAATCACGCAGCATATCAATCTCTTGCATGTTCGGCGGGCGATCCTGTGGCGTGCGCCATGGCAACACAGTGGAGACATACAACGCCGTTTCCGGATCAGGCGAGCTGCGCAACAGGCCGATTGCCGCAAACATCTTGTCGAGCATTTGCCCCGCGGCCCCGATAAACGGTGCGCCACCGCGGTCTTCTTCGAGCGTCGGGACCTCTCCGATCACCATCACCGACGCCTGCGGGTTGCCGTCCGCAAAAATCGTGTTGCGCGCACCTTTTTTCAGGTCACAGCCATCAAAGCTCTCGATGGCCGATTTGAGCGCCTCAACCGTGTCGCAACTCTCGGCGATTTCTTTGGCGCGTTTACAGGCTGCATCAAAAGCGTTCTTTGCTTCTTCCTGTTGGGAAATAACAGGAGCAACAACCTTTGGTTTGCCCGATTGTTCAGGTTTTCGCGCAGAGGCTGCTTTGGGCAGCTCATTCGGAAGGTCATAGCAATTTACGGGCGCATCGAGAATTGCCTCATCGGCACCCAACTCAATGTACCAGTCAAGCAAGGCCTTGGCCTCGTGAATTCCCAATTGCGACTCCATGCGCCAAAGCTATGCCGCCCCTAAAGCGGGGTAAAGGCTTGAATCCGAACTCGTGGCTTCAAAAGAATAATTTGCGCCTTTGGTATCCTGTTTCTATAAGCAAGAAAATCGACGAAAGGGCCTGTCATGTCATTCCGCGCCAAGCATCTTTTGGGGATCGAGCACCTTGCCCCAGATGAAATCACAACGTTGCTGGATTTGGCCGACAGCTATGTTGATCTAAACCGCTCGAAGTCCAAGCACTCGGACGCGCTCGCGGGCCTCACACAGATCAACATGTTCTTTGAAAATTCCACCCGCACACAGGCCAGCTTCGAACTGGCAGGCAAGCGCCTCGGGGCGGATGTGATGAACATGGCGATGCAAGCAAGCAGCATCAAAAAGGGAGAGACCCTGATTGATACCGCGCTCACGCTCAACGCCATGCACCCGGATTTGCTCGTTGTGCGCCATCCGCATTCGGGCGCGGTAAACCTGTTGGCGGAGAAGGTGAACTGCGCCGTGCTGAACGCGGGTGACGGCTATCACGAGCACCCAACACAGGCTTTGCTGGATGCGCTCACCATCCGCCGCGCAAAGGGGCGGCTGCACCGGCTCTCTGTGGCGATCTGTGGTGATATCGCACATTCACGCGTGGCGCGCAGCAACCTGATCCTGCTGGGCAAAATGGAAAACCGCGTGCGCCTTGTTGGTCCGCCAACGCTTATGCCGAGCCAGATATCCGAATTCGGCGTAGAGGTTTATGATGACATGCGCGAAGGTTTGGCAAATGTGGACGTTGTGATGATGCTGCGCCTTCAGAAAGAACGGATGGATGGCGGATTTATTCCGAGCGAACGCGAATACTACCATCGCTTCGGGCTTGATGCGGAAAAGCTTTCCTACGCGAAGGACGACGCGATTGTCATGCACCCCGGCCCGATGAATCGCGGTGTCGAAATCGACGGGCTGATTGCCGATGACATCAACCGCAGCGTCATTCAGGAGCAGGTCGAGATGGGCGTGGCCGTTCGCATGGCCGCGATGGACCTTCTGGCCCGCAACCTCCGAGCCGAGCCCAAGGAGGTTTTGGTATGAGCGATCTCTTCCTACATAACGCACGCCTGATTGATCCTGATGCCAAGACAGAAACGCTCGGCGCACTTACGATCCGCAACGGCAAGATTGTGGAGGTCCACTCTGGCGACGTGAAGCCTCCCGAGGGCATCGAAGCAATCGATTGCAATGGCAAACATCTTGCGCCGGGCATTGTTGATATTGGCGTGAAAATCGGGGAGCCGGGTGAGCGCCATAAAGAAAGCTTCCGCACCGCTGGCGCCGCAGCCGCCGCTGGCGGCGTTACCACAATGGCAACGCGCCCTGATACAATTCCCGCGCTCGACAGTCCCGAAACGCTCGAATTCGTCGCGCGCCGCGCGAATGAGGCGGCTCCTGTAAACGTATTGCCAATGGCGGCACTGACAAAGGGGCGCAATGGTGCAGAGATGGTCGAAATCGGCTTTATGCGAGATGCAGGTGCGATTGCATTTTCCGATTGCGACAACG
This sequence comes from Halocynthiibacter sp. C4, assembly GCF_028823805.1. Classification (NCBI taxonomy): domain Bacteria; kingdom Pseudomonadati; phylum Pseudomonadota; class Alphaproteobacteria; order Rhodobacterales; family Paracoccaceae; genus Halocynthiibacter; species Halocynthiibacter sp. C4. Next base: position 1,163,438 of record NZ_JAPEIE010000002.1, read on the forward strand.
TCATCACCGACAACAAGGTGTTTTCCCGTGCGCTGACCTATGCCAGAAGCCTTGGCGCGCTCGTTATCGCTCATCCGCAGGATCCGATCCTATCAAAAGGCGCAGCGGTCACTTCGGGAAAATTCGCTTCCCTGCGCGGATTGCCGGCGGTTTCGCCGATGGCGGAGCGCATGGGGCTTGAGCGCGATCTGGCGCTGGTTGAGCTTACCGGCGCGTGTTACCACGCCGATACACTCTCCACCGCCGCCGCCCTACCGGCACTCCGTCGCGCTAAGGAGACTGGCCTTGATGTAACTGCTGGTGTTTCGATCCATCACCTCACGCTCAACGAATTTGACGTCGGCGATTACCGCACCTTCTTTAAGGTAAAGCCGCCCCTTCGCAGCGAAGACGACCGCCTCGCGATGGTCGACGCCGTTGCCTCTGGCCTGATTGACATCATCTCGTCCATGCACACCCCGCAAGACGAAGAAAGCAAGCGCCTCCCTTTCCAAGAGGCCGCATCCGGTGCCGTAGCACTTGAAACATTGCTGCCTGCCGCGCTTCGCCTTGTTCATGCTGAGTTGATCGACCTGCCGACCCTTTGGGCCGCGCTTTCGCTCAACCCTGCCAATCGCCTCGGACTTGCCTCCGGACGCTTGGCAGAAAATGCCCCAGCAGACCTTGTTTTGTTTGATCTGAATGCGCCATTCGTGCTTGATCGCTTTTCGCTCAAGTCAAAATCCAAAAATACCCCCTTTGACGGACAGCGAATGCAGGGCAAAGTCCGTGCAACATTCGTTGCAGGAAAACAGGTTTACGGAGCTGATTGATGTCATTGTTTGAAGTGCCGACGGAAGTTTTCATGCTCGCCGCGATTATGGGCTATCTCCTCGGGAGTATCCCTTCGGGCGTATTGTTGGCCCGTGTCATGGGCCTTGGAAACCTGCGCGAGATCGGCTCAGGCAACATCGGCGCAACCAATGTCTTGCGCACGGGCAACAAAAAAGCCGCGGCGCTGACGTTGCTTTTTGATGCCGCCAAAGGGGCTATTGCTGTTCTGATCGCCCGCGAGCTTTGGGGCGAGAATGCTGCGCAAATCGCCGCGCTTGCGGCGTTTTTGGGGCATTGCTTCCCTGTTTGGCTTGGGTTCAAAGGCGGCAAGGGCGTTGCAACGTTCCTTGGAATTATGCTCGCACTAAGCTGGCAAATCGGATTGGCCGCTTGCGCAACTTGGCTCTTCTTTGCATTCGCGCTTCGTTACTCTTCGCTCGCAGCACTTATGGCAGCTGGGCTTTCACCACTGTGGATGGTTGTCTTGCAAAAGGGAGAACTCTTTTTCCTCGGGATGATTTTTGCGATCCTGATCTATTGGCGGCATTGGGAAAACATTCACCGCCTGCGCGCAGGTACCGAACCAAAAATCGGGAAAAAATAGGCTCTGCGCAGTTTCGCTCCGCACAGAGCAAAAGCCTTTAACCTTTGGTTTCCAAACGCTCAATCGCATCTGCTGTACGCATAGTGTTGTGGTAAATACCCAGCGACAGATAAAGAATGCCGCCCATCATAACCACATAAATACCCCCGAAAAACAGCACACCGAGTCCGGCGAAAAAGGCGCCCGATTGACCGCTAAACATGGTTCCAATCGCGCCGATAACGACGCCAATAACCATCAAAACAATGATGATGCCAACAAGCTTCTCGAACGAGTTAATAAAGAATTCACGCATATTAATGTCCTTTCCTAATAGGTTAGACATCAACACTGAATCGGGAACCCTCGTTCAAGCAAGGGAAAACTACGGCTTAGTAACAGTACTCGTCGTAGATATGGCTTAGATCCTGATCCCATTCGCCATTGTATTTCGCGAGCAACTCGTCAGCGGGTACGCGGCCAGTTTCGATGCTGTCTTTGAGCGCATTAAGGAAGTGAGTCTCGTCTGGGATCATGCCGCCCGCCCCTTTGCGCGCACGCTGCTTTAGGCCCGCGTCGGCAATATTCACACATTCGCGCGCCACATCGCTCAGATGAACACCGTTAAAACTGCCTTGCAGGCCGTCGACCGAAGCTGCCACCCGCAAACCTTCGCGTGTTTCCGCATCCCAGCCTTTGGCCAAATCCCATGCAGCATCCAGCGAAGATTGCTCGTAACACATACCAACCCAGAACGCCGGAAGCGCACAAAGTCGCCGCCACGGTCCACCATCCGCGCCACGCATTTCAAGAAACTGTTTGATCCGCGCTTCGGGGAAAATGGTTGTGAGGTGATCGGCCCAATCGCTCAGGTTCGGCTTTTCGCCGGGAAGCGCAGGAAGCTCGCCCTTCAGGAAGTCGCGGAAGCTCTGTCCCAAGGCGTTGATGTATTTTCCGTCGCGGTAAACGAAATACATCGGCACATCGAGCGCATATTGCACCCACGCTTCAAAGCCGAACCCTTCGTCAAACACAAACGGCAATGTCCCTGTCCGCGCCGGATCAAGGTCGCGCCAAATTCGGCTACGCCAAGATTTATGGCCGTTGACCTTATTCTCGAAAAATGGCGAGTTTGCAAAAAGCGCCGTCGCAACAGGCTGCAACGCCAAGGCAACACGCAGCTTTTGCGTCATGTCCGCTTCACTCGCGAAATCGAGATTCACTTGCACGGTGCAGGTCCGGTACATCATGGACTTGCCCATGGTACCCACGCGATCCATGTAATCCGTCATCAGCTTATAGCGCCCTTTGGGCATCACGGGCATATCCTCGTGTTTCCACACGGGAGCCGCCCCAAGACCGATGAATTTCACGCCAACCTTATCGGCAATCGCCTTAACCTCACGCAGGTGCGTGTTCACCTCGTCGCAAGTTTCGTGAATTGTTTGTAGCGGCGCACCAGAAAGTTCTAGCTGCCCACCTGGCTCAAGACTGACGTTCGCACCGTCTTTCTCCAGACCAATGAGTTTGCCCGACTCTTCGATCGGCGCCCAATTAAACTGGTCGCGCAGCCCTGTCAGAACCGCAGAGATCGAACGCTCGCCCTCGAACGGAAGTGGTTTTTGCGTTTCCTCACAGAAACCGAACTTCTCGTGCTCGGTTCCGATGCGCCAATCCTCTTTTGGTTTACAACCCGACTCCAGCAATTCGGCAAGCTGTGCGTGGTTTTCGATCGGGCCGCCGCCGGACTGTGGAATGGACATGAGAGCATCCGTTTGTAAAAGATCAATGGCTTCAATAGGTGATTTCTATCGCGGCTATTGTCAATGCAACTTAACCACCTTTTCCCGCGCGATGCGGGCGGCGTCATCTTCCCAAACAAGGAAACGCTTTGCACCTTTGTGCTGCGAGGCGGTGATCACGTTTTCGTAGTCAGCTCCAGGAAACGCAACCAGCGCGTCAAAAACCTCGTCCCCGCCAACGGCGCTCGCTGGGATCTCTACGCGCGGCGCGCGTTTCTGCGAGATGATCCAGAACATATCTTCTTCGCCGTCTTCTGGCTCACAGGTGCGAATTTCAATTCGGGTCACATCACTTAGAGCAATTTTTGCGCCATACCCGCTGTCGAAAAACGTCAGTTCCTGTTCGATCAGATCGACAACGCCTTCGGATTTCGGCGCTGTAGATTGCCGGCTATGAAACCGTGCGCGGCGGATGCCATAAAGCCCAAAGGCCAGCGCGGCGGCAAAGAACGGCAATGACAACATCACAAAGAGAATACCACCCAGCCAGACAAGCCAAAGGGCAATAACAAGCGCCGCCCCCGCCCAAATCACTTCGGAATAGCGGGCCAGCGCCAGTTTCACTTCTGGGCGCACAAAACTCATTGCCAATCCCCACATTGCTTTTGCCAAAGTGTGAGCGCCGCAACTGCGGCGGTGTCTGCCCTTAGGATGCGCGGACCAAGGCTGATTGAGCGAGCCAAAGGATTTGCGCGCAATCTTGTTCTCTCCGCATCAGAGAAACCGCCTTCGGGGCCGATAAATATCGCCCATTTACCGCCCTTGGCCGCGCTCTCAAAATCCAGCTTATCGCCAACCAACGCCTCATCGCAAAAGAGGATGTTCCGATCTTCAGGCCAATTATCCAGCATCCGCCCAAACCGCTCTATCTCGGCCACCTCGGGCACATAAGTTCCGCCGCATTGCTCTGCAGCTTCAACGGCATGGGCCTGTAGCCGGTCGCGCCGGATGCGTTCGGAATTTGTAAATTCTGTCTGCATAGGGCAAATCCGCGCAGCACCCATTTCGGCGGCTTTCTCGACAATAAAATCGGTACGCGCTTTTTTGATCGGCGCAAAGCACAACCAGACATCCGGCGGCATTTGCAACGGTTTGCTTTGCGCCTCGCAAACCAGAACGCCTCGTCGTTTTCCTGCTTCGGCAACCCGCGCGATATACTCACCGTCCCGCCCGTTAAACAGCGCGACAAACGCGCCTTCGGCAAGTCGCATGACGCCGAAAAGGTAATGCGCCTGCTCCTTGGTCAGAGGAATGGATTGCCCAGCAGCGAGCGCATGGTCTACATACAGTCTGATCTTTGCTTTCATGGACAGACCTTATGCCCGCGCCAGACGAACTTCCAGAGCCCAATCCCGCAAATTCCGGCACCGTCAAAGATGCGGTCGCAGGAAACTGGGTGGACCGGTTTGCGCCTGTGGCAACGCGACCCTATCTGCGACTTTCGCGGGTGGACCGCCCGATTGGCACATGGCTTCTTTATATACCCTGTGTCTGGGGCGTTTTGCTGGCGATGCTTGGAACAGGTGAACCTCGCCTTCTCGACCTATGGATCGTGATGGGCTGTGGCATCGGGGCGTTTTTGATGCGTGGCGCTGGCTGTACGTGGAATGACATCACTGACCGAAACATAGATGGCTCGGTCGAACGCACCCGCTCACGCCCTATTCCATCTGGTCAGGTCTCTGTAAAAGCCGCGCTTGTCTGGATGGTGGTTCAGGCGCTGGTGGCTTTTGCGATTCTGCTGACTTTCCCACTGCCCGCAATTATCCTCGGCATCATCGCGCTTGGGCCGGTGGCGATTTATCCATTCGCCAAACGATTCACATGGTGGCCGCAGGTGTTCCTTGGCGTCGCTTTCAATTGGGGTATCCTCTTGGGGTATGCGGCTCATCGTGGACATCTTGATGGTGCAGCGATCACGCTCTTTTTGGCAGGGATCACTTGGACACTATTTTACGACACGATCTATGCCCACCAAGACAAAGAAGACGATGCGCTCATTGGGGTAAAATCCACCGCACGGCTCTTCGGAGATAACACGCTCCCGGCTCTTCGCTATTTCCTCATGCTGACTGTCGCGCTCATGGGGTTTGCGATTGTGCTCACAATGGCAGGACATAATAACATCCTTTCACTCGTAGTAGCGCTTGGCGGGCCTTGGGCATTTGGATGGCACATGACATGGCAGATGAAGCAGTTTGACGCCGACGATCCGGATTCCTGCCTGCGCGTGTTCCGCTCCAACCGTGACGCGGGGCTGTTGCCTGTGCTGTTTTTCGCCGCTGCGCTTTTCCTGTGATTGAACCCCGTTGCCGAAGCGCCTAAACAAGGGCAACTCAGAAACAAACACCGGCTGATATGCGTTCCTTACAAACAATGGTTGCCTTTGCAGCGTTCCTAATTGCTGCGGTGCTTTCGGTCGCGGCTGCGGTGGTCGCTGTGAATACAATCGAAGATCGGTCCGTTGCGCTTGTAGAAGCGGCATTGGCCGAAGAACAGATCGACTGGATTCATGTGGAAGCTGACGGTCTTCAGGTCAGTCTTTCCGGAACCGCCCCAACCGAAGCTACACGTTTCCGCGCTATTTCTGTGGCGGGAAAGGTTGTCGATTCTTCGCGAATTACTGACTTCGTAACAGTTGACGAAGGCATCAGCCTTCAGGCGCCAGAGTTCCTGATCGAGATTCTACAGAACGCTGATGGCATCTCTCTTGTCGGGCTTATTCCAGCCGAAACAGATCGCAATCAGCTAATATCAAGCCTGCGCCGCGCTACGAACGGCAGCCCAGTAGTCGATTTGTTGCAATCAGCCCAATACGACACTCCCGAAGGTTGGGATCAGGCACTGCTCTTTGCTTATGAGGCCCTGAAACAGCTTGAGCGCTCTAAAATTTCGGTCTCTGCGAATGGTGTTTCGATCACTGCGATTACCGAAAGTCAGGAAGCGCGCGCATCTCTTGAACGGCGGTTCCGAGACCGCGTGCCAAAGGGAGTTGAGTTGACGCTCGACATCTCCGCGCCACGCCCTGTTCTTACGCCTTTTGCCCTGCGCTTCACGCTTGAAAATGGTGTCGGGCGCTTTGACGCCTGCGCCGCAGACTCGCCAGAAGCGCAAGCACGGATCATTGCCGCCGCACAACGCGCTGGCCTTGCCCAAGCCGGAACCTGCACGATTGGCCTTGGTGTACCGTCAACAACTTGGGCTCGCGCAGTCGAAGCCAGCATTAACGCGCTCGCCACGCTCGGCGGCGGTACACTGAGCATCGCAGACGCTGATATTGTCGTTACTGCGCAAGCCGGAACCGATCCCAAGCTATACGAGCGTACAATCGCGGAGCTTGAAGCAGACCTTCCAGAACTCTTCTCTCTCTCCTCGCAGCTTCTCGTTGCGGAAGAGCCAACGGGCGAGGAAGGCGACGAGCGGCGAGATTTTGTCGCGACACTCAGCCCTGAAGGGCAAGTTCAATTGCGCGGCCATGTTACAAACGAACGCATCCGCAGCGCTGTCGAAAGCTACGCAATTGCGCGCTTTGGCAGAGACTTCGTTTATGCGCCATTGTCGCTTGATCCAGAGATGCCGGAAGGCTGGCCGATGCGAGTCTTTGCGGGCCTCGCCGCCCTTGCTGAATTGAATTATGGCTCTGTTGATGTGCAGCCTGATCAGATCGCCATCAAGGGCGTCACAGGAAATCAAGACACCCGCGCTCGGCTCGCCGCAATTCTCGCGGAGCAAATTCCCGCTGGAACAGATGTTTCCATTGATGTTGCCTATATCGAGACGCTGGACCCGACTGCCGCGTTACCAAGCCCGCAAGAATGCGTTGACCGGATCAATGCCATCCTGAGCGCCAACAAGCTCACATTTGATCCAGGCGCTGACTCAATGGCCCCCGGTGCGTCACAGACGCTTGATCAGATCGCTGAAATCATGCGCGACTGTCAGGATGTGCCAATCGAAATCGCGGGGCATACAGACAGCCAAGGCCGCGAATCCATGAACCTCTCGCTCTCACAAGCGCGCGCGGAGGCTGTTCTTATGGCGCTGATGTCTCGACGTGTCCTAACCGCGAACTTGACAGCGAAGGGTTATGGCGAGACTGACCCGATTGCCACAAACGACACACCGGAAGGCCGCGAAGAAAACCGCCGTATTGAGTTTACACTCCTGAGCGCAGACGATGTAGACGGCGAAAACCAAGAGACGGCAGAAGAAGCCGCTCAAGATGCCGAAGGCGAAGGCACTGAAGAGGCCCAACAGGAAGAAGCCAAAGAGGAAGAAACCGCAGATGAATAACAACGAATTTATCGCCGCAACCGCCATCATCCTCTTTGTGGCCTTTTGCCTCGGATGGTTTGCCAACTGGCTGGTTCACCGCATGAGCCGCGTCACGCAGGCCGATATCGGCGAACTCGACAAAATGGCCCAAGCCCTGCACGACGCCGAAGAGTTGCGCGATCAGGCGATCACATATGTAGAACAGCGCGAGAGTGAATTGGCCAACCACATCGCCCAGACAGAGGCGGAGCTCAATGCTGCGATGGAAGGCCTACGCGATGCACGCCGCGAAGCAGACGAACTGCGCGCGCACATTGAAAAGGCCAACCAACCAAGCTAGGCGTATTCACCAACGTTTGAGCGCGTCTTCGTCGTGGTCTTTTGACTCGACCCAAACTGCATCTTTTCCGGTGATCTCTTTTTTCCAAAAAGGCGCGCGTGACTTCAGAAAGTCCATCAAAAATTCCGCCGCTTCAAACGCTGCTCTCCGGTGTCGTGATGCCGTGGCAACCATCATAATCGGATCGTTTGCCGACAACTCACCGAAACGGTGGATCACAAGAACACCGGCTAGATCCCAACGCGCCTGTGCTTCTTCTGCAATCGTGGTTATTGCGCGTTCGGTCATGCCCGGATAATGCTCGATCACCATTTTCTCGAGATCGCCTGCCGCTGTATCGCGAACAATACCAGAAAAGCTGACGATAGCGCCCGCGCCCTGCGCCTTATTGGTGAAGGCGTTCAATTCAGCGCCTGCATCAAAGGGCGATGCCTGTACGCGAATATCCATGTTAGCCGCCCGTCATCGGTGGGAAAAACGCTACTTCGCGCGCGCCTTCGAGTGGTGCTGAAAAGTCGGTGAGGTCTTGATCAATCGCAACACGAAGCGCGGACAGGTCAGAAAAGGCCACGTCATAACGCTCTTCGCGGGCGCGTAACTCCTCAACGAGTTCGGCTACGGTTTTGGCGCTTGTCTCGACCGTCTCTCGGGGAATGCCGATACGCTCCCGCACCCAAGCAAAGTACATGACTTCGATCATGACTTATCCTCAGCGAGGTAAGGCCGCGCTTTGTTGAAGTAATCTACTCCAGTAATCAGCGTCAGTGTCGCTGAAATCCAGAGGAGCCAGAGCCCGATATAATACGTGGCAAAAGCACCGTTCCGGATCCACCAAAGGCCCATTTCATCCTCTGTGTTACCTGACAGGATGCTCGAGACTACAGCCTCGTCCATTCCGTAGGTCAGCGCCCAGAAGTAGTGTTCAAACAAGCCCTTCGCAAACAGAACAGAAATCGCAATCATCTGTGCGGTGGTTTTCCACTTGGCAAGCTTCGTCACCTGCAACTTACCCGCATCCGCACCAAGGAACTCTCGCAAGCCACTCACAAAGACTTCGCGGAACATAATAATTGTTGCGGGGAACAGAACATAGGCATCCATCTGCCAGATCGCCACAAGCGCCATCAACGCGATTACGACCATCGCCTTGTCGGCAATAGGATCGAGCATCGCGCCGAATTTGCTTTCTTGCCCCCACTTCCGCGCAAGATAACCGTCGATGTAATCAGTGACAGAGGCCCCGATAAACAGGATCAGTGCAAACCAATCGGCGTAGCCACGGGGCAAAAAGATAAACCCAAGCGCCAGCAGCGGTGCAGCAAGCAGACGAATGACGGTCAGAATATTCGGAATGTTCCAGCTCATGCGCTCTTGTTAGCCCTTTTTCTTACGTGGCGCTATCCACATTTCGCGTATTGGCGACATGCGAAGCGCTACCCTTTATCGTGGAAATAATCGTATAGCGTTTCGGCAAGCGCATCTGAAATGCCTTCTACAGCTTTCAGATCAGACAGGCCCGCACGTGATACCGCTTTTGCGCTGCCGAAATGCGCAAGCAACGCACGCTTTCGCGCGGCCCCAACACCAGGCACATCATCCAGCGGCGTCGCACCAACTGCCTTTGCGCGTTTTGCCCGATGCGTTCCAATCGCATAGCGATGCGCCTCATCGCGCAGGCGCTGGATGAAATACAAAACCGGATCATTATGACGAAGCGCAAACGGACGCTCACCTGTGCGGTAGAACTCTTCTTTGCCGTGGTTCCGATCGACACCTTTGGCAACACCCACCATAGGCACGTCACCAACACCCAACTCGGTCATAATTTCCCGCACCGCGCTCACCTGTCCTGCGCCGCCGTCAATCAACAAGAGATCCGGCCATGTCTCGCCGTTGCGGTCCGGATCTTCCTTGAGCAACCGCTTGAACCGGCGTGTCAGCACCTCTTTCATCATGCCGAAATCGTCACCCGGAGTTATCTTTTCGTCCTTGATGTTGAACTTGCGGTATTGGCTTTTCATAAACCCTTCTGGTCCGGCAACGATCATACCACCAACCGCATTGGTACCTTGGATGTGCGAGTTATCGTAGACTTCTATCCGTTGTGGTGGAGCGGGAAGATCAAAGGCCTCTGCAAGACCAGCTAGCAATTTCCCTTGCGCCGCCGTTTCCGACATTTTGCGCGCAAGGCTTTCTCGCGCGTTGCGCGCCGCATTGGCAATCAGCTCCTGTTTTTCACCGCGTTGCGGAACAAGAATAGAGACCTTGCGCTCTGCCTTTTGTGAAAGCGCCTCTTCCATGAGCTCCGAATCTTCGATGCCATCACTCAGCAAAATCTGTCGTGGAGGCTGCTTGTTGTCATAGAACTGACCAAGGAACGCTTCCAGCACCTCGGCAGCACCAACGTCGGCTCCAACGCGGGGATAGAAATCGCGGTTGCCCCAATTCTGGTTGGCGCGGATGAAGAATACCTGCACACAGGCCTGACCGTTCTCAAGATGCAGCGCAATCACATCGGCCTCTGCAACGCCGCGCGGATTGATTCCTTGGCTCTGCTGAACTTGCGTTAGCGCCTTGATGCGATCTCGCAAAGCGGCGGCGCGTTCAAATTCCATCGCTTCGCTTGCCTCTGCCATTTCCTCGGCGAGTTTGGTCTGAACGTTGGTTGATTTCCCTTGTAGGAAACGTTCCGCATCTCGAACCAACCCTTCGTAGTCCTTCTCCGAAACATACCCGACGCAAGGCGCACAGCAGCGTTTGATCTGATACTGAAGACAGGGGCGCGTACGGCTTTCGAAGGTTGCATCCGAACAATCACGTAACAAGAACACCTTCTGAAGCTGGTTCAGAGTCCGGTTCACAGCACCAGCACTCGCGAAAGGGCCATAATAGTTCCCCTTCTCCGACTTTCGGCCCCGGTGTTTTTTGACGGGCGGGAAACGATGCGCCTTGCTCACCAGAATATTCGGAAAACTCTTATCGTCGCGCAGCAGAACGTTGTATTTCGGCTTGAGCTGCTTGATGAGGTTTTGCTCAAGGAGCAGCGCCTCTGTTTCCGTGCGGGTGGTGAGGAACATCATCTCAGCGGTTTCGGAAATCATCCGCAAAATCCGCCCCGTATGTCCGCGCGGGTTGGCATAGTTGCTCACCCGTTTGCGCAGCGAACGCGCCTTGCCGACGTAAAGAACCCGCGACTCGGAATCGAGCATCCGATACACGCCCGGAGAATTATCAAGGGTCTTGAGATAGCTCTGCACGCGTGCATGTCCAAGCAACGGTGGCTCGGTTTTCGCAGTTTCAGAGCTTTGATCAGTTTGCGTCATTGTGATTCCGTTACCCGCTGCAATCTTATCGAATGGGAAGCAAGTGTTAATGTGTCCACGGTTTCTGTGGATAACTTAGTAGATAAGTTTCCGTGAACATCAATTTTCCTTTTGTTTTGGTGGTTTTCGACGCTTTGCCCATTATTTAGGCAAACTTTTAAGTCATTGTTTTTGAACGTTTTTATTATTAAATTTAGCAAGCGTATGAAAACATTAACAAAATTCTAACATTTTTGTGAAGGAAATGCTGCAAGTGTACAAGTCGTCGCAGTTTTCTGATTTATAGCACTATTCAACGCCCTGAACGTCCCGCGTCTGCCACGTCAGGTGCTGCCCGCCATCCACACAAATAAGCTGACCGGTCACGGCCGGCGCATCCAAATAATACCCCAATGCAGCAGTAACATCCGACACATTCGGACCACGCTGGAGCAGAGATTTGCTTCGCTGCCCTTCAAAATGCTCCTGCGACTGGCGGTGGCCACGAAGGGTTGTTCCTGGCCCGATGGCATTCACCCTTATGTCAGGCGCGAGTGCTTGGGCCGCAGTTTGTGTCAGCGTCCAAAGCCCATGTTTTGCAAGGCTGTAGGTCATGAATTCAGGTGTCAGTTTCTTGACGCGCTGGTCAACCATATTCACCACAATCGAGCGCGCGATAAGCTGACCATCGCGATCCTTGGTGCATTTGGGAGCCTGTTTCGCGAAGGCCTGCGTTAAGATAAAGGGCACCCGAAGATTGGTAAGCATGTGCCTGTCCCAGCTCTCGCGCGTCGCGGTCTCGATCGTGTCGTATTCAAAGATCGAAGCATTGTTGATCAGACCGTTCAGCGGACCACCAAGAAGTTCGGCGGCTCTGTCTACAAGAGGCTCGGCTTGATCCAAATCCAGCAAATCCGCTTGAACCAACTCGGCTTTACGCCCAAGCGCACGGACTTCCTCAGCGACTTCTTCGGCGCCTTCCTTGGAGGTTGCGTAATGAATAGCTACGTCAAATTCTCGCTGAGCAAGACAGAGGGCCATTGCTCGACCAAGCCGCGCACCGGCTCCGGTTACTAGCGCTCTTTGCTGCATCTCTGCCTCCCGGGTTACTGAACCACGGCGTAGAGATACCCTCCATAAGCCGCTGTCAGCAGAATGCCCCATGCCCGCGTGATATTCCACCGCAGAAACACAAATGGTGCCAACAGAAGCGATGCGCCAAGCATGACCCAGATATCAAATTTCAGCACTTCCGGCTCAATCACAATCGGACCGATCAAACCGCCAACACCCATGATCGCCAGCAGGTTAAACATGTTGGAGCCAATGACATTACCCAGCGCCACATCCGCCTGTCTGCGGAGCGCAGCCATAACTGTGGTTGCCAGCTCTGGGAGCGACGTGCCGATCGCAACAAGCGTTAGGCCGATAACGGTTTCGCTAATGCCAAACCGATCGGCGATATTGACCGAATGCTCAACAAGCAAATCCGCTCCGAACGGAAGGCCAATAAGACCCGCAACAAGAAACACTCCGATGCGCCAACTTGGCATATGCGGGTCGGCGCCCTCTGGGTTCTCAAGATCATCGTCGATGCATTGCTTGCCGTCTTTGTGATGATTTACGGCCTCGCGTCCCGCTTCAAACAGAATCAAGGCCAACGTCCCGAGCAACACAAGGCTATGAATCCACGTGATTGGGCCAAGGAAGCACACCACCATAAACAGAAGGGTCGCCCCGATCATATAAAGATAGTTTTTGCGGGTATTACATTCGCTGGTGTGCATCGTGGCAAGAAGAGCGGGCACACCAAGCACGAGCAAAATATTCGCGGTGTTAGAGCCGATCACATTGCCCAGCGCCATACCGGAAAGATCATCCGAAACCGCTTCAATCGTAATAAGCAATTCCGGCGCAGATGTACCAAACGCCACGATTGTAAGGCTAACGATAAGCGCAGGAATCCCCAACCGAAGAGACAGGTTCACCGCGCCGCGCACCAAAAGATCGCCCGCGAGCAGAAGAATAATCAGCCCGAGACCAACGAGTAGCCAGTCGATCATCATGCCCCGTTACCCCCGCCGCATCGGCACGGAGATTTGCGCAAGCGCATCCGCCCGCAGTTCGGGCATTTGGCGTTTGCGATAGTTTTCTGCCCCGGATAGCGCAGCCGTCCGAACATGGCCAGAACGACCATTCCGACGAGGAAAAGGCTTATAATCTTGACCATCACCTAAAGTCCAAACCGCGCATATTCGGCGCGCTCTTCAATATTGCTCACAACGTCATCCACGATATTTATGCCGAAGCGCCGCCAGAACGGTCGCCTTTGGTCGTAACGAATAAGCGAAACTTTCTCGCCATAGAGTTCTTTCATCTTGGACGACAGATGCCCCAACCCGTCAATCAGGCCAAGCTCTATAGCCTGCGCGCCGATCCAATACTCTCCTGTGAAGATGTCTGTATCTGCGGCCAATTTATCGCCGCGTCGCTCAGTCACTTGGGCTTTAAACACGTCGTGTATCTGATCAAGCAGCCCCTTCAGGCGCCTCACATCTGCTGGCTTTTCGGGCTTGAAAGGATCGTTGGTGCTTTTGGATTTCCCCGCTGTGTAAACCCGACGCTCGATGCCATGGCGCTCAATAAACTCGGAAAGTCCAAAGCCCGAGGAAATAACACCGATAGACCCAACAATTGAGGAGGCATCTGCGTAAATTTCATCAGCGGAACTCGCGAGCCAATAGCCACCCGATGCTGCTACGTCCTCAACAAACGCATAGACGCGTATGCCTTTTTCGTCTGCGAGGCGGCGGATTCGCGCGCCGATAAGCGCACTCTGAACAGGGGAGCCACCGGGGGAATTGATTACAAGCGCGACCGCGTCAGGTTTGCCACGGGTAAAGGCGCGTTCAAGCACGGGACCAATCCCAGCGTCGTTCAAGCTACCGCGGCCAGATGATGATATCACGCCACTCAGGCGCACAACCGCCACCTGTGGGTGCGATTTCATAAAGGGGATCCAACGCTTCATAGCGGGCATGTATGCGCGGCATGGGTCGGTAACAAGGGGGAGAGCAAAATCCGTTTGGACTGTTGCGGCCTTGCCAACACAACACACCGCCAACCAACTTAGCGATCTTCGTTTAAGTCATCCGCGCGTTTTTGGTTTCGCTGGGCACGCCGAATAAGCGCCCCAACCCGCAAGCCGCCAAATGTCCCTGCGCGTGATCGCGTCCGCAAAACAGGCGTATTCGCCGAAGCATTTGGAGCCGATTCACGGACAACGATGTAGATACCAGAGAGGATAATCACCCCAGCACCAATATATGTCATCGCATCGACCTGCTCGTTGAAGATAAAATAGCCGAAAATGCTCGCCCAAATGATCTGGGAATACTGCATTGGCGCAACGATAACCGCTTCGCCGTTCCGATAAGCCACGATCTGGAATATCATAGCAATGAAAGCAAGAAGGGCGATCACGCCAAGCGCCGCAAAATCTGCAAATGGCATTGGCACATAGACGAACGGCATTGCACAGCCCATGACGACGAAGTTCCCGATCATCGGATAGAGCAGGAGAACTGCGCTGCGCTCTTCCGGACCGATTTTGCGTACGATGATTGAACTAATCGCACCGCCAACGGCCGCAACCATCGCAGCGATATGCCCCGCACTCAAATCCGCTTGGCCTGGACGCAATACAATCAGCACACCGGCAAGCCCGACCGCAACCGCGAGGCCACGACGCAGGCGAACGCGCTCACCAAGAATCGGAATCGCAAGGATCGTAATCAGCAATGGCGAAGCAAAGAGAATTGCATAGGTTTGGGCGAGCGGAAGATGCGCAAAGGCGTAAAACGCCGACGCTCCTGTTACCACGGCTGCTCCGGTACGAAGGGCCATCCAGTAAGGGTGGCGGGGGCGCAGCGTGTCTCTGCTTGCGTCCTGTATCAACATGAGCGTCACCAGCGGGAAGCCGAGAAGCACGCTGAAGAACACGATCTGAAATGGAGAGTAAGTCCCGCCAAGGGATTTAACGATTACGTCGTGGGTCGCGAAAATCGCAAATGCAATCAACGCAAGTATCGCGCCTTTGGCGTTGGGCGTTAGCTTGGCCATAAAAACTTTCCTCAAATCAAACCCGTGCGTGAACGCTAACAGGTGACTATTACCAGAAAGGAAAAGACCAAGCTGGGCAAGCCACAAATGCAGCCCCGTAAACGAAAAAAGGGGCACCAAAGCGCCCCTTTTCTGAATCTCTTTGCCAAATATTAAAGACTGTCGTCGAGAGCCTTGAGGATCGCATCACCCATTTCGCTGGTGCTGATCGGCGTTTCACCCTCATTGCCAAGCAAATCAGCTGTGCGCGCGCCTTGGGCCAGAACTGCTTCGATAGCATCTTCAAGGCGCGTAGCCTCATCACCCTGATCAAAGGAATAGCGAAGCGCCATAGCAAAGCTCAGGATACACGCGATCGGGTTTGCCTTGCCTTGGCCCGCAATATCAGGAGCGGAACCGTGGACCGGCTCGTAAAGCGCCTTCGGGCGACCGTTTGCCATTGGCGCACCGAGCGACGCGGAAGGCAGCATCCCGAGTGAACCGGTGAGCATCGCCGCCGCATCCGAAAGGATATCACCAAAGAGGTTGTCTGTGACGATCACATCAAACTGTTTTGGCGCGCGAACAAGCTGCATCGCGCCGTTGTCGGCATACATATGCGAAAGCTCAACATCAGGATATTCGGCGTCGTGGATTTCCTGAACAACATCACGCCACAGGATACCGCTCTCCATAACGTTGGCCTTCTCCATCGAGCAGACCTTGTTGTTACGTTTACGGGCCAGCTCGAATGCGCTGCGCGCAACGCGGGCGATCTCGCTCTCTGTGTAACGCTGGGTGTTGATGCCTACGCGCTCGTTGCCTTCGTTGATGATCCCGCGTGGCTCACCGAAGTAAATGCCAGACGTCAGTTCGCGAATGATCATGATGTCAAGACCAGCGACAACGTCTTTCTTGAGGCTGGAGAAATCGGCCAGCGCGTCAAAGCACTGCGCAGGGCGGAGGTTGGAGAAAAGGTCCATCTCCTTACGAAGCCGTAGAAGGCCGCGCTCTGGCTTTACGCTGAAATCGAGGTTGTCATACTTGGGGCCACCCACGGCACCAAGAAGAACAGCGTCAACTTCTTGCGCCTTTGCCATCGTATCATCATGAAGAGGTGTGCCGTGTTTGTCATAGGCACAGCCACCAACGAGGTCTTCGGACACGTCAAACGCCAGATCCCGTTTTTCACCGAACCAAGAGATTACTTTGCGGACCTCGGCCATTACTTCGGGGCCGATGCCGTCGCCCGGCAGGATCAGGATAGATGGGTTGCTCATGGAGTCCTCGATTGCTTGAAAAGTGTGATATTACAGGGTTGCAAGGGGCTTATCGCGGGTTGCGGCGAAATTCAAGCGCCACCCACGTCAACCAGCTTCTCAGCAAGAAAATCAAACACGCGGCGGATGCGGGGAGACTTGCGCAATGCCTCTGGTGCTGTCAACCAAACCGGCAGTGGCGGCACCTCTACCTCGGGCAAGATTTGCTCAACTTCCGCGCAGTGTTGTGCAACGCATTTTAGCGCCACGCCAACGCCGCACCCTGCCTGAACAAGCTGCCAATAGGCCGATTGATTGTCACACCGGATCTTGAAGAAGCTGCGATCCACCGTCCAGCCAACGGCACGCATTCCTTTGATCATCAGATCGTTCCGGTCATATCCCACCCAATCATGCGCCATCAATGCGTCTCGATCCTGAGGCACTCCGCGGCGCGCCAGATAGGTTTTAGCGGCGTATATACCCACGTCGAAATCACAGATATGGCGCGTGATCGTATCAAGTTGCTCTGGGCGGTACATCCGCAATGCAATATCAGCCTCGTGAAACAACAGGTTGTCGGTGCTGTCACTGGCGTGAAGCTCAATCTCTATATCCGGCTCCATCGCGCGCAGTTCAGCGAGCAACGGCGGCAGGATGTAATGGGAGACAAATACAGATGCTGTTATCCGCACAACTCCAGAAAGGTTTTGCGTTTGACCCGCGGCAGCAAGCGAGAGCCGCGCCGCTGCGGCCTGCATGTCACGAGCTGCGGGGAGAAGCGCCTCGCCCTCTGCTGTAAGTTCCACCCCCCGATGCACACGCGAAAACAAAACAACGCCCAAACTGCTTTCAATTTGCGAGATGTGCCGCCCAATTGTTGGTTGGCTCGCACGGAGCCTTTGCGCAGCTGCCGTAAGCGAGCCGCACTCAGCAACCGCAACAAAGGATTGGATCAAAGTCCAATCTATTGAGGCAAACGCCTTATCATTCATAAATGAATACCTAATATCCGAATACAGCCAATTTACCCGACAATAGTGAATGCATACTTTCGCCTCAACGCATTTCAGCAAAGAGGTTCAAAATGTCTAAAACAGTTCTCATCACAGGTGCCACAGGCAAGATCGGCCGCCACGCGAACGCGGCATTCACAAAGGCCGGTTGGCAGGTTCGGACATTCAATCGTGCAAGCGATGACCTTTGTGAAAGCGCAACGGGCGCAGACGTCATCGTGAATGGCTTCAACCCGCCAGCCTATCGCAACTGGGCAACGGAAGTGCCGCGCTACACAGCGCAAATTATCGAAGCCGCCAAGCAGAGCGGCGCAATGGTTATCGTTCCTGGCAACGTTTATAATTATGGCAACACGCCCGGCACATGGGGGCCTAACACCCCGCAAAGAGCCGAGACCCGCAAAGGCAATATCCGCATTGAAATGGAGCAGCAGTATCGAAGCGCCGCGCGTGACGGGGTGCAAACGCTCATCCTTCGCGCTGGCGACTTCATTGATTCCGCGCCTTCAGACACGCTCATGAGCCTGGTGTTTCTTTCTAAGCTGAGCAAAGACAAGCTCATGACGATGGGGCCCGTAGATTGCCCTCGCTCGTTTAGCTACTTGCCCGATTGGGCGCGTGCGGCGGTAATGCTTGCAGAGCGACGAGATACTTTGCAACAGTTCGAAGATGTCCCCGCGCCCAGCGTCACAATCACAATGCAGGACTTGCGAAGCGCATTAGAGATGGCGACAGGACGGCACATCAGCATCAAGAAATTCCCATGGTGGACGTTCCATGTGGCCTCGCCATTTTGGACGCTCGCATATGAATTGCTCGAAATGCGATACCTTAGCGAGACGCCTCATAGCCTCTGCGGCAAGCGACTCGCAGAACTGTTGCCCGAGTTTACGCCAACAGCCGAGACGGACGTTCTTTGCGCCGAAGTTCCAACTTCTCTCATGGCCAAAGAATTCGCCGCCTAGGGCATCTCGACATCGACCCAAACAAGCCGATGACGCGTAATCCCTTCGCCCTCGGCAATCAAGCTTGCCTCTTCAGTACCGGTTTCCGGCCAAAACACACCAGCGTCCAGAACCTTCAGATCGCGAGAAGGGAGAACATACTCTACCCGCAGGTTTCCCGGGAGTTTGTCGTTTACGGGCCATGCGGCTGTATCGAGGGCAGGGTCGCCAGAATGCGATGCATTGGCGGCCTCGACTCCGCCCACGCTTGCGGGCTTTGGATCTTGAAGCGAGGGATGCGCGAGCAGTTCCGCAATAGCTGCGCCATTGCCATCGCCATCATGCGGATCAAGGTTAGCATTTCCGATCAAAGCAAATGGCGCATTGGCAGGTTGTTCCGAAAGTTCACCATTCAGGTATTTCGTCCAGAACCGCGTCTCATCAGCGTTGCGCTTGCCATTGCGATCTTCCGCACCATCAAAAACCGGCGGTGTGGCGTAATACGTCAGGAGGTGCAGCGGCCCGTTGTCCGTTTCAATCGGTACATCCCAATGCGCCGTGGTGGATAAACGAAGAACCTCTAACACCTCATCAGAATAGTACGGGGCGCCATCAACTTCGGGCAGGTTCGCATCAGGTAGATCGCGCCATAGGTACTCTGAGAAATCACGCGCCTCATCGCGCAAAAACGGATACCGCGAAAGAATGGCCAAGCCCTTCTCGCCAGAGTAACGCCCATAGCCCTGCGCATCCACGGCATCACCAAAATTCCCATCACCATTCACATCAAGTCCCGTCGGCATTCCGGTATTTGGCCGCTGCGCAAAATGATGGGGATAGTCAACGCCCGCTCTTGAAAGCTCATCAGCAAATGCGCCGAGCGTGGCAAGGCCGTGGTCGTAATCTATTCCAGCCAGAACGAGTACATCAGGATTTACATGCGCGATCACGGCAGCGGCGCGGACTGCGTCGTGCGCCTTCCTTGCGCGCATATCTCTTAGGAAGAGCCCTGGGGCCTTTCGCTCAAAATCGACGGTATAGATAGCGAGGCGAACCCTGTCCGCCGCAGATGCGCCGCCCGCGAGGGCGAGCGACAGTGCTAAGCCAAGACAAGCCCGTCTTGCTGCGCAGTTAGGAACTGCCGTTTTTCCGCGATCATGGCCGCGATCCGCGCCATTGCGATACCACGCATGAAGAGGCTTGCAGGAAGGAAGGACCATGCCGAAATCGTCCAGATCATCGTTTGAGGGGAAGCAAAAGTGAAGCTGTCAAAGAGGCTGGATGCAGTCTGCATCGCCGCTGGAATTACGAATGGCAGCAAGAAGCCAAGAATGACGTTCAGCCGAGAATCGCGTGTCAGACGATCAACAACATCTCCGCCAGCGGTCGGGTCAAACGTTGGCAGATTTACCCAAACGTTGAAGCTTGCGCCGCGTGATGGCCAACGGCCCATGCGGATAATAATGAGGAAAACAGCAAGCGATACGAGTGAGATCAGATAGCAAAGTCCAGCCGCTGTTCGAACAAGGGAAATTTGCTCGATCGTCGCACCATCAGGAACAGCCAAAACAAACAAGCGCACAGGGCTATAGGGGAAATCCATCGCCATGCCGATCACCGTGCCGACGGCATAGGTAAACTCAGCCAACGTACTTGGATTGCCGGAAACGGCCATGATCTGCGACAGAAGGAAAACCATCAGCATGAGGCTGACATAGCGGATCCGGTTAAACGGCGGCGCATCACGAAACTCGATCAAGCTCGGATAAACCGATGCGTATTCAATCATGACGAGAATCGCGGCGAAAATAGAAATCAGGGCGACGATCTGGTTTGCATCGCTATGCGTGTGCGGCAACACGATCGACGGCGTGGCAATCAGTATGGCCACCAATATCGCGCGCACTGCGGCGCCAGTCAGTCGAGATAACACAGCCCATCTACCCTTTGGTTGGCCCAAAACGCCTTTTACGCGTTTTTTTAGTCCAACTTCGTTCCGTACTTCACGACGGATAGTTTCTTCTTCAGCCAATTTTTGCCCACTTTCCAGTATCGTCGCAAGTAATGGTTAAGTTTGACAAAAAATTTAAGGCAATTTCATGGAAGAACTGGTGCGAGATTGCATCATTCAAAAAAACAGGGTGCGCAGATATTCCGCACACCCCAATATCTTGTAGAGAACCTATGTCGGTCACCTATGAGGTGAACAACCCCTGGGTTAACGTTAAACCCAAGGTCGGCTTACTTCCGCCTGCTTTTCGAAACTCGCGATTGAGTCGACTTTCGCCATTGTCTGGCCGATATCGTCGAGCCCTTCGAGAAGGCAGTGCTTTTTGAAGGCATCCACTTCAAAGGAGATCACCGTGCCGTCTGAGGCCGTGATTTCCTGTGCTTCAAGGTCAATCGTCATCCGCGCATTAGAGCCGTTTTCCGCATATTTCATCAGGAAGTCGCGCTCGGCTTCGGGAAGAACAATCGGCAAAATGCCGTTCTTGAAGCAGTTGTTAAAGAAGATATCGGCAAAGCTTGTGGAAATCACACAGCGGATTCCGAAATCCTTGATGGCCCAAGGGGCATGTTCCCGCGAGGAGCCACAACCGAAGTTATCGCCTGCGATGATAATTTCGGCATCACGATAGGCCGGCTTGTTCAGAACAAAATCCGGAATCTCGTTGCGGTCATCGTCGTAGCGCATCTCGTCAAAGAGATTTACGCCCAGGCCGGACCGCTTGATAGTTTTGAGAAACAGTTTGGGAATGATCATATCTGTATCGATATTGATCAACGGCATAGGCGCCGCAACACCCGTAATTTTCTCGAATTTTTCCATTTCAATCTCCGTGGAGGGGGCTTTCGCCCCCTTGATTTGCTAGGCCTTATTGGCTTTGCGCAGGATTATACCGTACGCAATGGAACCAATGCCATCAGAGAGCAGTTCGATTGCGAGCAAGATGCCCAACAAGCTTGAAGCTGCTTCCAGCGGTTGGTTCAGGACCATAAAGCCAATGATGACAGAGGCGGCGCCCGTAATGAGCATCACCCAGAACAATTTTTCTCCGCGCAGCAACCAGCTCAGGTAGAGGCGCATGACGCCTGTAACCATAAAAAGAATACCCAAAAGCACTGTCAGTGTGATCAGGCCTTTGAATGGGTTGGCGAGAAGCGAGATACCCGCAAGAATGAAAAAGACGGCAAGTAGGATATTCAGAACTTTGGACGTGCCGGAGCCTTCGCCCTTAAAACCAGCGAACAGCGCAAACGCGCCCCCGATCAGGAAGAACCACCCGACCAGTGCTGTAACTGCCAGTGATGCCGCAAAGGGATTCAGAAGCGCGAACACGCCGCCGAGAACCATAAATGCACCAAGAATTATCCAGCTCATTGAACTTTTCATCTTCGTATCTCCTCAATAAAAGTCGCGCCTTCCGTTATGTGAGGTCGCGAATATCTGTCAAATGACCGGTCACCGCTGCGGCAGCCGCCATTTGTGGAGATAGCAGATGCGTACGTCCGCCGCGACCCTGACGTCCCTCAAAGTTCCGGTTTGACGTTGCCGCGCAACGCTCGCCCGGTGCGAGTTGGTCTGGGTTCATGGCAAGGCACATGGAACAACCTGCCATACGCCATTCGAAACCTGCATCAATGAAGATCTGCGCAATGCCTTCTTCCTCGGCTTGCGCACGCACAAGACCAGAGCCAGGAACAACCATAGCCCGCATACCATCCGCGATCTTTTTGCCTTTGAGGACTTCTGCTGCGGCGCGAAGGTCTTCGATCCGGCCGTTGGTGCAAGACCCGATGAATACCGTGTCGATCTTGATGTCGGTGAGCTTTTGCCCTGCCTCAAGACCCATGTACTCGATCGCGCGCTGTGCGGCCTCGACTTTGCCGCCGCTAAAGTCGGACGGGTTTGGAACGGTCGCCGTGATCGGCAGCACGTCCTCAGGAGATGTGCCCCAAGTTACGACAGGCGCGATATCTTCGCCCTTAAGCGTCACGACCTTGTCGAAATGTGCGTCTTCGTCTGTGTAGAGCGTTTTCCACCATGCAAGAGCCGCATCCCATTGCGCGCCTTTCGGAGCGTGCGGGCGACCTTTGACGTATTCGTAGGTGGTTTCATCCGGCGCAATCAGGCCCGCGCGTGCGCCGCCCTCAATGGCCATGTTACAAACGGTCATGCGGCCTTCCATCGAAAGATCGCGGATCGCTTCGCCACAATATTCAATCACATAGCCAGTGCCGCCTGCGGTACCTGTTTCGCCGATAACCGCAAGCGTAATGTCTTTCGCAGTTACACCCGGCTTCAGCTTGCCGGTGATTTCGACCTTCATGTTCTTGGATTTCTTCTGGATGAGCGTCTGTGTTGCCAGAACGTGCTCAACTTCGGATGTTCCGATGCCGTGCGCCAACGCGCCGAACGCACCGTGGGTCGCGGTGTGGCTGTCGCCGCACACAACAGTCATGCCCGGAAGGGTCCAGCCCTGCTCTGGGCCAACGATATGTACGATACCTTGGCGCACATCGGACACAGGGTAATAGTGGATACCGAAATCCTTGGCGTTCTGGTCAAGCGCCTCAACCTGAATACGGCTCTCTTCGTTGTCGATGCCGTTTACGCGGTCCTCTGTGGTCGGCACGTTGTGATCTGGCACCGCGATTGTTTTCTCTGGCGCGCGCACTGTGCGGCCTGCCATCCGCAGCCCTTCAAAGGCTTGCGGGCTTGTCACTTCGTGAACAAGGTGGCGATCAATATAGAGAAGGGTTGTGCCGTCTTCGGCCTCATGCGCGATATGCGCATCCCAGATTTTGTCATAGAGTGTTTTGGGGGACATGGTCCGCTCCCGTCGTTGCTGGAAAAGTCATGAGAAGGGCGCACCCTTCCGGATTCTGGCTCGCGCCAATGGCGCGCCAAACCTATAGGTCGGCGTTGATAGACAGGGATTGACCGTAAAACCGCCAAGGCAAAAAGGCGTGGTCATCTACTTCGTAAATCCGTTTCATGCCGTTGCCATATAAGCTTTAGCCGAGTCTCGCAACGGCTTTCGCTCTTCTTGGATGCGTCTGAGAGCGATATTTCGGACGTTCCGTCAAGCAATCTCGAAGCTGGCTTGCGCACAATCCCTTGAGCAGACACCTGAAACCCTTGTCGCATCGCCCCTCCCTGTGCAAAGATTCCCGTGCGAGCATGAGGGACTATGGATAACGAAGACCCGAACGAAGCAGTTGCACAATCCTTGCCGGAACAGGTTCAGGCCCTGTCAGCCGAAGCTCTGGAATTTGGTGCGACCTTTGTGACCCTTGGCTGGCGCCTTTATCAGGTTTTGCTGATCCTTCTGCTGATCGCGATTGCATATGGCATCGAATACCTTACCCGCCAGAATGTGCGCGAATGGCTCCGCGCGCGGCGCGGGTGGCGTAAATGGCAATTGCGTCTATCCCTGATCCTCCACAAACGGATGCGGCTCATTCTATTTGTCGTGATGATCTGGGCGTTGATTTTCTTCATGCAGGAAGTCACGTGGTATTCACGAACCTACGTTTTGCGTATCGTCGCGTCGATCGCGACAGCATGGCTGGTCGTGTCTTTGGCGGCGCGGGTCATCCACAACCGATTGCTACGACGGATCGTGGTTTGGAGCGCATGGATATACGTCACGCTTCATTTTACGGGCGCATTAGACTCGATTTCGTCTCTGCTGGATTCGGTTGCGATCAACACGGGTGAGGCGCGATTATCACTATTGGACGTGATCAAAGCGTTTGTCATTCTCGCGGCACTTCTCGCTGTGGTTCGCCTTATTGCGCGCATGTCGGCATCAAGGATCAAATCCAACGATGATATCTCCCCGTCTATGCAGGTGCTGTTCGTCAAGGCGATGCAAGTCGTTCTTTACGGCGCTGCTTTCTTCTTTGGGCTTAAGGCGGTTGGCTTTGATCTAACGGGGCTTGCAGTTCTTTCCGGTGCAATCGGCGTCGGCCTCGGTTTTGGTCTGCAGAAGGTTGTGTCTAACCTCGTGTCTGGTGTCATCATCTTGCTGGATAAGTCGATCAAACCCGGTGATGTTATCTCATTGGGTGAAACCTTCGGCTGGATCAACGCGCTCGGTGCACGATACGTTTCGGTCGTTACACGGAACGGCAAGGAATACCTTATCCCGAACGAGGATTTGATTACCGGACAGGTGGTCAACTGGTCCCATTCCGATGCATACGTTCGGCTCGATATCTTTTTCGGTACAGCCTACACAGACGACCCACACCAAGTGCGCCAAATCGCCTGCGAAGCCGCCGGACGCGTGCAGCGCGTTTTGACCCGCACCCACACACCCGTGTGCCATATCGTCGGGTTTGGCGACAGCTCGGTCGACTACATCCTGCGTTTCTGGATTTCCGACCCAACCCGCGGCCTCACCAATGTGCGCGGTTCAGTTTATCTGGCGCTTTGGGATGCGTTTAAAGAACACGGCATCTCGATACCGTTCCCCCAACGCGAGGTTCGGGTTCTCAACGACCCACAGGACGGAATTTCTGCGGTCGAACCGATTTCTCCGCCTTCAAAAGGCGCTTCCGACTAGGCCAATTCATTCGGATTTAAGCGTTTTTCCGCCCGATCTTGCGTCAAAGTGGCAAATGCATCGTTGTGCTGTTGCCATTCCGCCGACATAGGCCTATTCCCCCTGCCCTGACGATTGAGATTCCCTTAATTCGGTGGTATCTTTCGAGTATTCTCGGCACCCTTTCTCTAGGTGCGCATTACGGAGGGCAGGACACTGTCTCAAACATCTGACGCGGCTAAAGGATCGGCCAGCAGCAAATCTGCTTCGGACATGGCAAAAAGCAAGGCGCTTTTGGAGCTTGTTCTGGAGTCTCTTGAAGATGACAAAGCCGAGGATGTTGTCATTATCGATCTGACCGGAAAGTCTCAGAT
This sequence comes from Halocynthiibacter sp. C4, assembly GCF_028823805.1. NCBI lineage: Bacteria > Pseudomonadati > Pseudomonadota > Alphaproteobacteria > Rhodobacterales > Paracoccaceae > Halocynthiibacter > Halocynthiibacter sp. C4. Next base: position 1,188,801 of record NZ_JAPEIE010000002.1, read on the forward strand.
GGCCGACACAATGGTTGTGTGCTCGGGCCGTTCTTCGCGTCAGGTCTCCGCGATCTCCGAGAAGCTTTCGGACCGGATCAAACAAAAGATGGGCTATTTCTCCAAGCTTGAAGGCAAGGGCCAAGGCGACTGGGTTCTGGTAGACGCGGGCGACGTGATCGTTCACGTATTCCGCCCAGAAGTGCGCGAGTTCTACCAGCTTGAAAAGATGTGGCAGTCTGGCGTTCCGGGCTCTGCGGATCCAACTTCGCTTTCCTAAGGCACTCTCATGCGCGTTCATATCTGCGCCGTTGGGCGACTTCGCTCTGGCCCTGAACGCGACCTAATCGACGATTATCTGACACGTTTTGACCGAACGGGCCGCGCCTTGTCGCTCGGGCCAGTTCAAGTGCATGAAGTCGAAGATAAAAAGGGGCTTGGCTCCGAAGAGGAGGCGCGCCTCCTATCCCGCGTCATACCGGATAATGCGCTCGTCGCGATCCTTGATGAACGTGGCAAAGTCATCCCAAGCCCGACATTTGCACAGACGCTTGCGCATTGGCGCGACGACGGGCAAAGCGATGTTGCCTTTGTTATTGGTGGCGCGGATGGCCTTGCCAAATCGCTACGGGCTTCTGCAGATTTCCGGCTCTCTTTCGGGGCAATGGTCTGGCCGCACATGCTGGCGCGGGTCATGCTGACGGAACAGCTCTACCGCGCAGCAACAATTCTTGCGGGTTCTCCCTATCATCGCGCCTGATATGGCCACAGTTCTAAGCTGATTGGTTAAGCTTTCCCTTGCGCGCTTGCCCTTGTCGCTTGCGCTGCGTAGAACAAAGCAACTTCAAGAAACGAGAGACCTATGAGCCCGAAAAAACCAATTGTTTTGTGTATTCTTGACGGGTGGGGCCAAAGTGACTCCAAAGAGGCAAACGCCCCGCTTCTTGCCCATACACCCAATTTCGACCGCATCATGCGCGAAGGCCCCTCCGCGACACTTACCACATACGGACCAGACGTCGGTTTGCCCAAGGGGCAGATGGGCAACTCCGAAGTGGGCCACACCAATATCGGTGCAGGGCGGGTTGTTCCAATGGACCTCGGCCAAATCGACCTCGCAATCGAGGACGGCAGCTTTTTCACAAACGCAGCCCTGACAAAATTCATCGATACCCTGAAATCAACGGGCGGAACCGCACATCTTATGGGCGTTGTTTCCGATGGCGGTGTTCACGGGCATCACGCGCACATCATTGCCGCAGCCAAGGCTGTTGCCGATGCGGGCCTTCCCTGCGTTATCCACGCGATCACTGATGGTCGCGATGTTGCGCCGAAATCGGCGGATCAATTCATCGCAACGCTGCTTACCGGATTGCCCGAGACCGCGCGGATTGGAACTGTCATTGGCCGCTACTTCGCCATGGATCGCGACAACCGCTGGGAGCGCGTTTCACAAGCGTATAACGCAATGATCAAGGCACAAGGGCTTCGCGCTGCAAACGCTGAACAGGCTGTCAAAGAGGCATACGCACGGGGCGAAACAGACGAATTCATCGCGCCAACTGTTCTTGACGGCTTTGAAGGCGTCGTCGATGGCGATGGTATTTTCTGTCTCAACTTCCGCGCCGACCGCGCGCGCGAAATCCTCGCAGCGATCGGCCAGCCGAATTTTGACGCCTTCGAAACCGGCACCCGCCCTGAGCTTGCGGCATTCCTCGGAATGGTTCCCTATTCAGACGCCCACAACGCCTATGTGGATGTGTGCTTCCCCAAGGCGAACCTTGTAAACACGCTCGGCGCATGGGTCGCGAAGCACGACCTAAAGCAGTTCCGCCTTGCCGAAACCGAGAAGTACCCGCATGTGACCTTCTTCCTGAATGGCGGCAAAGAAGAGCCAGAAAAAGGCGAAGATCGCTACATGCCGCTTTCGCCAAAGGTAGCGACCTATGACCTGCAGCCGGAGATGTCTGCCGATGAGGTGACAGACAAATTCGTTGAGGCCATAGAGGCCGGATATGACCTGATCGTCACCAACTATGCCAACCCGGATATGGTTGGGCATACGGGAGATCTTGGCGCGGCGATCAAAGCCTGCGAGGCAGTCGACCTTGGGCTTGGCCGCGTTCTGGATGCGCTCGAAAAGGCTGGCGGCGCGATGGTTGTCACCGCCGATCACGGCAACTGTGAAACCATGGTTGATCCCGAAACCGGCGGACCACATACGGCGCATACGGTTAATCCGGTTCCTGTCGCGCTCTTTGGCGGGCCAGAGGGCGCATCGCTTCGCGTTGGGCGGCTGTCTGATCTTGCGCCGACCGTGCTTGATTTGATGGAGCTTGAAAAACCCGCTGAAATGACAGGCGAGACTCTCATCATCACATGAAGCTAGGCGCCGCCATTCGGGCCTTAGCCCTTATTTTGCTGTCGACCACTCCGGCGCTTGCCGAAGTGGATCCGGCCCATGCTGCCCGCCGCGCCTCGCAACAGATAAGCGAAGCAACTTTGGCGCTGGACAAAGCCGAGAAAGCGAGTGATCGGGTCGCGGCTCTGACCCAAACGGTCGAGGCTTTCGAGGAAGGACTTTCGGCGATGCGCGAGGGATTGCGCCGTGCCACGATCCGTGAACGTGCCATCGAACTTGAATTCGAGGCCCGTCGCGAGGAGGTCGCGCAACTGATCGGGGTTTTGCAATCCATGCAATCCTCGCCCACGCCGCTCTTACTTCTTCACCCTGCCGGACCACTGGGAACAGCGCGAACGGGGATGATGCTCTCCGATGTGACGCCGAGCCTGCAAGCCAAGGTCGAAGGGCTGCGCGCACAGCTTCAAGAAGTCGCCACGCTTCGCGCGCTTCAGGAAAGCGCAGTCGATAGCCTCCGTGAGGGACTGTTCGGCGCGCAACAAGCTCGCGCGCAGCTTTCGCAAGCAATTTCCGACCGTGACGACCTGCCACAACGTTTTTTGGACGAGCCGGAACATCTGCACACGCTTTTGCAAAGCAGTGAAACGCTTGAAGCCTTCGCCAGCGGACTTGTCCCAGATGAGGAAGAGCCTGGTGCTCTGCGTCTCGACTTTGACGCGCTCCAAGGCACGCTGCCGCTCCCCGCAAGCGGAACTGTTTTGCGCCGATTTAACGAAGCCGACGCCGCGGGCATCCGCCGCCCTGGCTTACTCCTCGGCACTCAACCGCTCGCACTCGTAACCGCGCCAGTCCCTGCAACGATCCGATACCGTGGCCCGCTTCTGGACTACGGAAATGTGATGATCCTTGAACCGCAATCCGGCACTCTCATGGTTATCGCGGGTATGAACGAGGTGTATGGTGAGGTCGGCCAAGTCGTTTCAGGCGGCACGGCGATTGGTTTGATGGGTGGCAAATCCCCGAATGCAGAAGAGTTTTTGCAAAATTCTACGGAAGGGAGTGGCGCTCAACGCTCGGAAACGCTTTATATAGAGGTAAGACAGGGCAACGCACCGGTTGATCCGGCTCCGTGGTTTGCTGTGACAAAGGAATAGACGGTATGAAAAAGTTCTTAATGGCGGCAACAGGCGGCGCGGTGCTCGCCGCAATCGTGACAACCCAAGTCGCGGCGCCTTTGCTGGCGCAGGAAGCAGAATCCAAAAGCACAATCTATGAACAACTCGACCTATTCGGCAGCGCGTTTGAACGCATTCGCAGCCAGTACGTCGAAGAAGTCGACGAGGCCGACCTGATCGAAGCCGCGATCAATGGCATGCTAACGTCACTTGATCCGCACTCCAGCTATCTGCCCCCCGCCGATTTCGACGACATGCGCGAACAGACGCGCGGCGAGTTCGGCGGCCTTGGCATTGAGGTGACGCAGGAAGAGGGCTTTGTTAAAGTCGTGTCCCCGATTGATGACACTCCCGCGGATGCCGCAGGTATCGAAGCTGGCGATTTCATCACACACGTGGATGGTGCCAGCGTTTTGGGTCTCACACTCGACGAAACGGTTGAGATGATGCGCGGCCCTGTTGGTTCCGAGATCATCATCACAGTCGTACGCGAGGATGTTCCCGAGCCGTTTGACGTGTCGATCATCCGCGACACAATCAAACTCACAGCTGTACGGACCCGCACAGAAGGTGAGTCCATCGTATTGCGCGTGACAACATTCAACGACCAAACATTCGAAAACCTCAAAGAAGGTATCGAAGAGCAAATCGAAGAAGCCGGCGGCATCGAGAATGTCGAAGGGTTCGTAGTTGACCTTCGTAACAACCCGGGTGGTTTGCTCGAACAAGCGGTTCTGGTTTCGGACGCCTTCCTTGAGGCGGGTGAAATCGTGTCGACCCGTGGCCGCAGCGCCGAAGATGGCGAGCGGTTCAACGCGCGCCCTGGTGATCTGGCCCAAGGCAAACCGATTGTTGTGTTGATCAACGGCGGCTCTGCTTCGGCCTCGGAAATCGTTGCCGGTGCCCTTCAGGATCACCGCCGCGCGATTGTGGTTGGCACAAAGAGCTTTGGTAAGGGCTCGGTTCAAACGGTCATGCCGCTCAAGGGCGACGGCGCGATGCGCCTGACCACCGCGCGGTATTACACGCCATCGGGCCGCTCCATTCAGGCGCTTGGCGTTTCGCCCAATATCATCGTTGAGCAACCCCGCCGTGATCCACTCGCCGAAGAAGAGGAAGAGGATGACGCACCACGCCTTCGCTCTGAAGCTGATCTACGTGGCAGCCTCAGCAACGACTCCATGACAGAGGACGAGCGTCGTCAGCTTGAGGAAGAAGAAGCGAAAGCCGAAGAAGCGGCAAAGCTGCGGGACGAGGATTACCAACTCTCTTATGCGATTGACCTCCTACACGGTCTTTCCGCACTCGACCTCGACGACTAAAGAAACACGGGTTCGGCCTCGGCCGGACCCGCCTTACACCGGCGTTTTCCATGACAGTTTCAAATCCCGACACACGCCCTTACCGTCCCTGTGTGGGCGTTATGCTTGTGAACCAAGACGGCTTGATTTTCGCAGGCCAGCGCAATGACCGCCCCGCACATGAACCGCCAGCCTGGCAGATGCCACAGGGTGGCATCGACGATGGCGAAGCGCCGGAAGCCGCCGCGCTCCGCGAGCTTTTGGAAGAAACAGGTGTCGAGGCCGATAAGGTGACGATCGAAACCCAAACCCAAGATTGGCTTCCCTACGACCTGCCCCAAGATCTTTCGCTCAAACTGTGGAAAGGCAAATACCGCGGCCAGAAACAGCTGTGGTTTTTGATGCGTTTCAACGGGACGGATTCGGACATCAATATCGAAACCGAGGTGCCGGAGTTTTCAGAATGGTGCTGGATGGCGCCCGACAAATTGATCGAGTCAATTGTGCCATTCAAACGCGATCTCTATGGCAAGGTTTTGGGCGAGTTCGGGCCGAAGCTCTAACGCCTCTTATCCAACCTTATAAAACTCTTTGTACCAATCAACAAAGGCGGCAACGCCCTTGGCCACATCGGTTTTGGGGGTATAGCCTGTAAGCTTTTGCAAGAGCGTTGCGTCTGCCCATGTCGCTGGCACATCACCTGGTTGCATCGGCATCATATTGCGCTCGGCTTTGATCCCGATGGCCTTTTCAATTGCGTCGATAAAATCAAGAAGCTGAACCGGTTCTGAATTGCCGATATTCACCACGCGGAACGGCGCCACGGGCGAAAGGCTATCATAACTGGCAATATCGCCCTCGCTTGCGGGCCGTTCTGGAACTGCATCAACCAATAGACGGATCGCCGCCACAAGATCGGTTACATAGGTAAAGTCGCGCCGCATATCCCCGTTGTTGTAAACATCAATCGGGGAACCCTCGAGAATCGCCTTGGTGAATTTAAACAGTGCCATATCCGGGCGCCCCCATGGGCCATAGACCGTAAAGAAGCGGAACATGGTGATCGGCAAATCATAGAGATGCGCATAAGAATGGGCCATGGACTCATTGGCCTTCTTCGTTGCGGCATAGAACGACATTTGCGCATCAGATTTATCCGTTTCAGCATAGGGCATCTTTGTATTCGCCCCATAGGCCGAACTTGTAGAGGCCAAAAGCATATGCGTAGGAGGATAGGCCCGCGCTGCTTCTAGTAATTCGAATGTACCGATCAGGTTGGACTCAAGATAAGTGCGCGGCGCATCAATCGAATACCGAACACCAGCCTGAGCCGCGAGATGCACAACAACATCGAACCGATACTCCGCAAATAGAGAGATCAGCAATTCCGGCTCTTCAAGGCGCGCCACAACTGGCGTGAAATTCGGATGTTCAAGCAGCGCGTGCCGCTTTTCCTTGAGCGAAACATCATAGTAGTCCGTCAGTGCATCAAGCCCGACAACCTTGAAGCCCTCATCAAGTAGCGTCTGGCACAGGTGAAACCCGATGAACCCTGCTGACCCCGTTACCAATGCTGTGCGCATATTATCCGCCTTCTCGTTTCGCTGTTTGGCCGTAGCATAGTGCTATGCCCACCCGATTGAAAACACTTCGTTTTGCAACATTAAAGAGCTGCGCGCGCTGCGCCTGTCGGACGGCACTCAGCACTTGCTCAAACGGGCATTTACGTTTTTCTAAACTTTTTAGCCATTTTAGGGCATACTCGTAACATTATTACACGTCATTTTTGAAAGCTTTGTTATGGCCGATCCATTTCAAGACGTTGATGCCGCTGGCGCCGAGTTCATTCGGCTCTTTGCGGATTTAATGGATCAGCGTCAGTCAGATCCCAAAATGGAGAAGATTGTGGCCGATTATCTCGCACGGCTCACATTCGAACCATCTGGCCTCACAATCGAAGTTGGAGCAGGAGCTGGAGCGGTTACGAGGCGGATTGCCGCGTTTGCCCATCCAACCAAAGTTGTCGGCTATGAACCATCCCACGGTTTTGTCAAAGAAGCCCAGCAGCGCGTAACAGGGCTTGAAAATCTGTCATTCGAAACCGCTGATGGCGCAGCGCTCCCGCTGGAAGACGAGTCAGTAGATAACGTGGTGATGCACACCGTGCTGTCCCATGTGGTTGCCCCCTCCGCCCTCATCAACGAAGGCTTTCGGGTTCTGAAACCCGGCGGCAAGCTGGTCATTTGCGACGTAGATTTTTCAAAAGCCGCATTAGGAAGCTTCCCGAATGACCCACTCGACATTTGCGTCAAAGCGTTCGTAAGCGAGTTTGTAACTGATGCCCATATTGTCGCGAAATTGGGGCCCCTTACCAGCGCAGCCGGATTCAGTGTCGAGCATTTCGACATCACGAGCCGCGTCATCACATCAAAAGAGCAAATGCTACCGTGGGTCACCGAAGCCACCCGCTTGATGGCGGAACGCGGCGAAATCGGCAAAGACTTAGCCGAAGCCCTCGTCGGTGAACATGATCGGCGACTACAGGCAGGGCAGCTCTACGGATATCAAGCAATCGCGACATACATTGCGAGCAAGTAACAGCTGAATCGCCATTGATGTAGATTTCTCTACCGAACTCCCAGAGCTAGTAAATATTTGATTCGTCGCTACAGACGTTCATCGCAAAGAAAATAATCTAGAGCACGTCATTGCGGTTTACGTCCAACGCATACGAGACGAACTGCTTCCGCACAAGAAACGGTGCGCTTTCGGCGCACAAACAGGAACACCACATCACCCAATATTCTGAGAGAAAAAGTGGTGAGCCGTGATGGGTTCGAACCATCGACCTACTGATTAAAAGTCAGTTGCTCTACCAACTGAGCTAACGGCCCACACTGTGGCGCTTCTCTAAGAAAGCGCGGGGGCGGGGTCAAGCCGATTCTGAAGATTTCTTGCAGATTGCTGGTAAATCTTTTTTCCGAGGTCTATATCCGCCTTATGAAACAGGCTTTTGACAGAGATTCCCTGCCGTTTATGAAAATGCACGGGCTGGGTAACGATTTTGTCGTGATTGATTCCCGACAAACAGGCGCGATTGTGACGCCTGATTTGGCGCGCGCAGTGGGTCATCGCCACACCGGCGTAGGATTCGATCAGCTTGCAGAGATCCTCAAAAGCAATGAGACAGACGCAGAGCTTGTTTTTTACAACTCTGATGGCTCGACCTCGGGCGCGTGCGGGAATGCTACGCGCTGTATCGCGCGGCATTTGATGAACGAATCCGGAGCCGACAAGATCAGCCTGAGAACCGAGCGTGGTATTCTTTTGGGCGAAGATGCCGGCAATGGGCTTACCCGAATCAATATGGGTGCGCCGCTGCTGCAATGGGATGAAATACCGATCGCCTCAAAGATGGATACGCTCTCTCTCCCGATTGAGGGTGATCCAGTAGCCACGGGCATGGGCAACCCCCATTGCACTTTCATCGTTGAGGACGCTGAGTCTGTTGATTTGGAAAAGCTCGGAGCCGAGTTCGAAACTCATCCGCTTTACCCCGAGCGCACGAATGTTGAGTTCATCTCGCATGTTGCGCCAAACCGGATTCGCATGCGGATTTGGGAGCGCGGTGTTGGCGTGACGATGGCCTCTGGCTCTGGAAGCTGTGCGAGCGCTGTAGCGGCGGCGCGGCGTGGTCTCACGGGGCGTTGTGTCGAGGTTGTTACCGATGGTGGGATGCTCACGATCGATTGGCGTGACGATGGCGTCTGGATGACAGGGCCAACGATGCATGCATTTGACGCGAGCCTTTCGCGGCAGTTTCTGGAGTCGATCTGATGGCTGTGCCAAAGTTCACCACGCTGGGGTGCCGCCTGAACGCCTATGAAACCGAGGCGATGAAGGAACTCTCCGAAGCAGCAGGCGTCAAAGACGCCGTTGTTGTGAACACTTGCGCCGTAACGGCGGAGGCCGTGCGCAAGGCGCGTCAGGAGATTCGGAAGCTTCGGCGTGAAAACCCTGATGCCAAACTCATCGTTACCGGATGCGCCGCCCAAACCGAGCCGCAAACCTTTTCTGCGATGGATGAGGTTGATTTGGTGATTGGCAACACAGAGAAAATGCAGCCCGAAACGTGGTCTCGTATGGGGCCGGATTTCATCGGCAAAACCGAAGCGGTTCAGGTTGACGACATCATGGCCGTGACCGAAACCGCAGGGCACTTGATTGACGGGTTTGGTACACGCAGCCGCGCGTATGTTCAGGTACAGAATGGCTGTGATCATCGTTGTACGTTTTGCATCATTCCCTATGGCCGCGGCAATTCCCGCTCAGTACCGGCGGGCGTGGTGGTTGATCAGATCAAACGCCTTGTGGATCGCGGCTTTAATGAAGTCGTGCTCACAGGGGTGGACCTTACAAGCTGGGGCGCGGACTTGCCCATGACGCCAAAGCTGGGCGATCTGGTTATGCGGATATTGCGACTCGTTCCGGACTTGCCGCGCCTTCGCATTAGCTCGATTGACTCGATCGAGGTGGACGAGAGCCTAATGCAAGCCATTGCGACGGAGCCGCGTTTGATGCCTCATTTGCATCTGTCTTTGCAGGCGGGCGATGACATGATCCTAAAGCGGATGAAACGCCGTCACTTGCGCGATGATGCCATCCAGTTCTGTGAGGAGGCCCGTGCATTGCGGCCGAATATGACTTTTGGCGCAGACATCATCGCCGGTTTCCCGACAGAGACAGACGCAATGTTTGAAAATTCGATCAAACTTGTTTCCGAATGTGATCTCACGTGGCTGCACGTATTCCCTTACTCCGCACGCGAAGGAACGCCTGCGGCGCGGATGCCCGCTGTTGATGGGAAAACGATCAAAAACCGCGCCGCCCGTCTTCGAGCAGAGGGCGAGAAACAGGTCGCCGCACATCTGGCGTCGCAAATCGGCAAGACACACTCTGTTCTGATGGAAAACCCACACATGGGGCGCACAGAGCAATTCACTGAAGTAACGTTTGCCGACCCACAAGCGGAAGGGCAGATTGTAACCGCCGCGATCAAATCAAGCCAAGGCAACCAGCTCGTCGCATGACCGATCACTCCGCCATTCTTTATTCATTCCGCCGCTGCCCCTATGCGATGCGAGCGCGTCTTGCTCTCGCAAGCGCGGGGATCAAATGCGAGTTACGGGAAATTCTGCTGCGCGACAAACCAGAGGAGATGCTCGCGGCCTCGCCCAAGGGAACCGTACCTGTTCTCATCGCAGAGGGCGAAGTGATCGACGAGAGTCTCGACATCATGTTGTGGTCATTGAAGCGCAATGATCCGGAAGCGTGGCTAGATGTGCCGAACGAGGCATTTGCCCTGATTGAACGCTCGGACACCGAATTCAAAACCGCGCTCGACCGCTATAAATACGCCACTCGATATGAGGACGCAGACCGCGAAACCGAACGCGAAAAGGCCGCTGTGTTTTTGCGCGATCTTGATCAACGCCTATCGGAAAACACCTTCCTCTTTGGCGAAACACGCACAATAGCCGATATGGCGACAGTGACCTTCGTGCGCCAATACGCGAATGTAGATCGGGCTTGGTTTGACACACAAGATTGGCCCCACCTGATCCGTTGGCTTGAAGAGTTTCTGGCTTCCGAGCGGTTTGCCAAGATCATGGTGAAGCATCCTGTTTGGCAAAGTGGCACAAAAGGCATTGATTTCCCTTAAAGCTGTGTGCGGTTTTCGCTTGCGCGTTGCCCTTGCTCTGCGGAACATGTGCGCGCTTGAACGAAAGGCCTGCCATGCACCCCAATCCGGTTTTCCGCAAATCAACAATTGAACAAAACCTACAGTTCGCGCGCGAGCGCGGGTTCGGCACACTTGCGGTTAACGGCGAAGCTGGCCCAACGCTGGCACATGTCCCATTCTGGATTTCGCCGGATGGCTCATATGCCGAGATGCACCTTGTGCGGTCCAATCCGATCATTCGTGGTATAGAAGGAATTCAAAAGGCGGTTTTGGCGGCTACAGGTCCAGATGGTTACATTTCGCCCGATTGGTACGAGATGGATGATCAGGTACCCACGTGGAATTATGTGGCAGTGCATTTACGCGGAGAGTTGGAAGTTCTACCCGCCGCGGAACTTCGCGGCCATCTTGACCGCCTCTCCGAAGTGAATGAAGCTCGGCTTTTGCCAAAAGAGCCTTGGCTCACGAGTAAGATGCCCGAAGAGGCCCTCGCCAAGATGATGCGGATGATTACTCCGTGCCGCCTAACAATCGAAAACGTCGAAGGCACTTGGAAGCTTGGACAGAACAAGCCCGAAGACGCCCGCAAATCCGCTGCGGGGTTCGTAAAAACATATGACCACGGCCAAGAAACAACCATGCTCGCAGCCCTGATGACGGGCGTTCAGGAGGATTAAACCATGCAACTGTATTATAGCCCGACGTCACCCTTTGTGCGCAAAATCATGGTTCTGCTTCATGAAACAGGCCAGCTTGAAGACGTTGAAAAGCTCCCGACCTCAGGGACGCCCCTCGCTCCTGCCAAAGGCCTTCCGGCTCATAACCCGCTAGGCAAAGTTCCTGCGCTTGCTCGTGACGGCGCCCCTACGCTGTATGACAGCCGCGTAATTTGTCAGTTCCTTGATGATCGTGCGCGAGCTTCGCTTTATGGCGAAGGCGAGAGCAAATGGAGCAACCTCGTTATCGAGGCCACCGCCGATGGAATAGTCGATGCCGCTCTGCTTATGGTCTATGAGCGTCGCCTCCGCCCCGACGACAAACAATTCCACGACTATATCGAATCCCAATGGCACAAAGTTGAGCAAGCCGTTGAGGCACTTGATCAAAAATGGCTGTCAAACCTCTCTGGTCCCTTGTCGATCGGGCAAATTGCGGTTGGATGTGCGCTCGGATACCTCGATTTTCGCCATGACGCCCGTGGTTGGAGAAAAAATGCAGGCGGATTAGACGATTGGTATGCTAAATTCAGCGAACGCCCGTCGATGAAAGCAACGATTCCTGCTGGATAGGGCAGAATCGGGGTGCGAAAACCCCACATTTGAACAGAAGAAGCTATCTGCGCCAGATTGACCGCTAGACGTAGGCGTATCAGACAGCTAAAAGCCGCGATAAGCCAGTTTTGTCCGCAAAGCTGACGTTCGTTTCCGGCCTTGGTGGCCAATAAATGGAGAGATACTCGTGTCCCACGCAGAAGATCACGAAGGCACACGCCGGGATTTCCTGTACTATGCGACCGCTGGTACTGCCACAGTCGCGACTGGTGCAGCCGTCTGGCCGCTGGTCAATCAGATGAATCCCAGCGCAGATGTCCAAGCCCTGGCGTCAATTCGCGTTGACGTTGCGGATATTGAACCCGGCACGCAGCTCACAGTTAAGTGGCTGGGTAAACCCGTGTTTATCCGTCGTCGCACGCAGGAAGAAATCGATGAAGCCCGTGCAGTTGATCTGGGCGATCTTCCAGACAATGAATCGCGCAACGCAAATCACCCCGGCGACGCAAGCGACGAAAACCGTGCGCTCGACGAATCCGGTGAATGGCTTGTGATGATGGGCGTTTGTACGCACCTTGGTTGTGTGCCGCTCGGCGATGGCGCTGGTGACTTCGACGGTTGGTTCTGCCCATGCCACGGTAGCCACTACGACACAGCCGGTCGTATCCGCAAAGGCCCCGCGCCGACAAACCTTCCGGTTCCTGTCGCGGTCTTTGAAGACGAAACAACAATCAAACTCGGATAGGGAGAACGTAATGTCTGGAATTCCTCACGATCATTACGAGCCCAAGACGGGCTTTGAAAAATGGCTACACGAGCGCCTGCCCGTTGTCGGCCTTGTCTATGACACGATCATGATCCCCACACCCAAGAACCTTAACTGGATGTGGATCTGGGGTATCGTGCTGGCTTTCTGCCTTGTTCTGCAGATCGTAACTGGCATCATCCTCGCAATGCACTACACACCGCATGTTGACCTTGCCTTCGCAAGTGTTGAGCACATTATGCGGAACGTAAACGGCGGCCATATGCTCCGCTACCTGCACGCAAACGGCGCGTCTTTGTTCTTTATCGCTGTTTACCTGCACATTTTCCGTGGCCTTTACTACGGTTCCTACAAATCCCCGCGCGAAGTGACTTGGATCATCGGGATGCTCATCTATCTTGCGATGATGGCAACCGGCTTCCTTGGCTACGTGCTTCCATGGGGTCAGATGTCCTTCTGGGGCGCAACCGTTATCACCGGCCTCTTTGGTGCGGTTCCGTTCGTTGGCGAAGCAATCCAGACTTGGCTGCTTGGCGGACCTGCGGTTGATAACGCAACGCTGAACCGCTTCTTCTCGCTGCACTACCTCCTGCCGTTCGTGATTGCAGGTCTTGTGATCGTTCACATCTGGGCGTTCCACACGACAGGCAACAGCAACCCGACAGGTGTTGAGGTGCGTCGCGGCTCCAAGAAAGAAGCTGACGCAGACACGCTACCATTCTGGCCCTACTTCGTGATCAAGGATTTCTTTGCTCTCGCTGTTGTGCTCGTCGTGTTCTTCGCTGTTGTCGGCTTTATGCCAAACTACCTTGGCCACCCTGACAACTACATCGAAGCCAACCCACTCGTGACACCTGCGCACATCGTTCCTGAATGGTACTACCTGCCGTTCTACGCGATCCTGCGGGCCTTCACCGCGGATGTTTGGGTCGTACAGATTGCTTCCTTCGTAACTGGCGGCATTGTTGACGCAAAGTTCTTCGGTGTTATCGCGATGTTCGCTGCGATCTTTGTAATGGCACTGGCGCCTTGGCTGGATACATCCAGCGTTCGCTCTGGCCGTTACCGTCCGATGTTCAAATGGTGGTTTGCCCTGCTCGCCCTCGACTTCATCGTTCTGATGTGGGCCGGCGCGATGCCAGCGGAGCCTCCGTTCTCCACCATCTCGCTCATTGGCGCGACTTACTGGTTTGCTTACTTCCTCGTTATCCTCCCACTACTGGGTGTAATCGAGAAACCGCTGCAAACTCCTGCGACAATCGAAGATGATTTCAACGCCCACTACCCCAAAGATGCGTCTGATGATGCATCGGCGGCGAAGTGAGAAAGGTTTAGAGACAATGTTTAAGAAACTCACCCTTTCCGCACTGGCTGCTGTCGCTCTGACAGCAGGAGCGGCGAACGCTGCGGGCGACGCTGGACACGTGCACGATGTGGACTTCTCCTTCGAAGGACCATTCGGCAAATACGACCAAAACCAGCTTCAGCGCGGCCTTAAGGTCTACACCGAAGTTTGTTCGTCCTGCCACGGCCTCCAGTATGTGCCTCTGCGCACGCTGGCAGACGAAGGAGGTCCACACCTACCTGAAGATCAGGTTCGCGAATACTCAACACAGTTCGAAGTCTTTGACGCAGAGCTTGATGACTTCCGCGAAGCCAAACCCGCTGACCACTTCCCTGCTTCGGCACTGGAAGAGGCTCCTGACCTTTCGCTCATGGCCAAGAAGCGCGCTGCGTTCCACGGCCCAATGGGTACAGGTCTGAACCAACTCTTCCGTGGCATCGGTGGCCCAGAGTATATCGCCGGTATTCTCACAGGCTACACAGGTGAAGAGAAGGAAGAAGCAGGAACAACATTCTATGAAAACACCGCTTTCCCAGGTGGCTGGATCGCTATGGCGCCACCACTCTACGGTGAGGATGTTGATTTTGACGATGGCCACAGCAACGATCTGCACCACGAAGCAGAAGACCTCGCGGCCTTCCTGATGTGGGCAGCCGAGCCAAAGATGATGGCGCGCAAACAGGTCGGTTTCACCGCCGTATTGCTTCTGTCGCTTCTTTCGGTGCTGTTGTTCCTGACCAACAAAAAGCTCTGGGCGCCTCACAAAGGCAAAAAGACAAACGTCTAAGCCAGACGCAAAACCAAAAAGAAACGCGCTCCTCGGGGCGCGTTTTTTGTTTTCTGAAAAAGTTTGTTAATGCCCTAGATAGGCCGCTAACACCGCTGGTGGATGGGCGAGGAGCGTCTCTGTTGGCTTGGGCGGATGAGCGACGCCTTCGGCAACGAGGACCGTTTCATTCGCAATGCGGCGCGCGTCATCCGGATCGTGCGAAACCATAACCAGCGTAGCCTCAGTTTCCGAAGCCAGTGTTGATACCAGCTCCAACATTTCGGATTTCAAAGCCGGCCCAAGCGCAGCAAAAGGCTCATCGAGCAGCAAGAGAGGCTTTGCCCGTAGCATTAGCCGCGCAATTGCCACGCGTGCATTCTGTCCGCCCGAGAGCGACGCAGGCTTTTCATCAGCCTTCTCCGCCAATCGAACCCGCGCCAGAGTTTCCGTAACTTGCGCTGTTTCCGCTTTTGACAACCGCAAATCGGGGCGTAGTCCAAGCCCAACATTCTGCGCCACAGTCAGATGCGGGAAAAGGTTGTTGTCTTGAAACAGAATACTCATCGGCCGATCACCGGGTGACACGCCGGATAGGCTTTCTCCCTGCCAGCGGATCGCGCCATTTGATGGCTCAAGAAACCCCGCGATGGCCGAAAGCAGTGTGGACTTGCCAGCACCGGACGGACCGATCAATGCGGCTTGCGTGCCGGCATTAAGCGTAAAATCAGCGGTCAGGCGAAAGTCACCCTGTTCAAGCACCACATCTTCAAACCGAAGCATTCATCCGCCCTCCGCGGTCAAACAGGTAAAACAATCCGAACGACAGCCCCATAAGCAACAAACCCGCGCCCGCCGCCGCATCCATCCGGTAAGCTCCCATCAGGTCATAAAGCTTGAGCGGCAGTGTTGCCTGCTCGGGATCCGCAAAAAGCGCCACAACACCAAGGTCGCCCATCGACAGAGCCGCCGCAAGCCCCGCAACAAACCCGATCGGGCGGCGTAGGCGCGGCAGGGTGAGGTATCGCAGCCGCGCCCAAGACCTGAGACGTAGGCTTTCTGCCAATGGGCCATATTCCGCCTCGCACGCCTCAACCGCAGGCATCAGTGCTCGGGTTACAAAAGGAAGCGCCATTGCAGCATTTACAAGCGCCGTGATCGGCAACGCCCAATCTCGCGGGCTTGCGAATGGAAAGATCAGAATGAACAGCCCCGCCCCCATCACAAGCGGAGAAACCGCCACAGTGAGATAGGCCACCATCTCTCCCACGGCTCGCGGCGCACCACGCAAACGCGCCAACCAAAGCGAGAGCGCAAGTCCGAAAGTAACCGCCAAGCATGTCGAGGCCAATGCGACCAAGAGCGAGCGTCCTGCGGCAGCCCAAACACTTGCCGGCATCGAGAGAAACCCTGCCGCCCCCTGCATCACCACCATTACCAGCGGCAAACCAAGAAGCAGCACCACGAATCCAAGCCACGCTGCGTCAGCAAGCCGCCCATGCGCACGATCATAACGCTGAACCACACGATCAAGCCCCTGCCCTGCATCGTGTTGACGCGAGAACTTCCACGCCGCGATCGCCGCTGCGCCCGAAAGCACTAGCTGAACAATCGCAAGAAGCGCAGCTTTGCTTAGGTCAAAATCAAATCGAAATGCCTGATAGATTGCCAGCTCCACCGTGGTCGCTTTTGGTCCCCCGCCAAGAGCAAGGGCAACCGCAAAACTTGTGGTGCAGATCAGAAAAATCAGCGCAAAAGTTCCGGGCAACACACGCCAAAGCATGGGCCGCTCGAGTAGGCGACCCACATCCCGAGGGCCGCCGCCAAGAGATGCCACCAGCCGAAAATGCTCTGCCGGAATTGCGGCCCATCCCTGCAGGAGGAATCGCACTGCCAGTGGTAAGTTGAAAAATACATGCGCCAAAACCACGCCATGCAGCCCGTAAATTTGAACCGGTGGTAATCCGAACCATCCAAGAAAAGTGCTTAAGACGCCAGTGCGCCCGAATACAGCAAGCAACCCAAGGATCGCCACGATCACAGGCAAGATGAACGGCGCGCCGAGCAACGCGATCATTGTGTGCCGCCCACGAAACTCTCGCCGCGCAAGCGCACGTGCAACCGGAATCGCGAGAACAACACTCAGGAGTGCAGACAGAAAGGCCTGCGTAACGGTAAACCGAACAGCAACCCAATCAGAACGCGAAAACTGCGCAGCGCTTTCCGCACGAAGGAATACCGCCAAGACAGTCCCCAAGCAGAGCAACACCAGCAAAGCGCTGACAATTGCACCCGCCCAAGGAACCAGCCCGCGCGGAACTCCGTTTATTGCGACAGCGCGTTGAGCCACTCGTCCAGCGCCGCGTCACGAACCGCCATTGCATCCCCCGCAGGAAACAAAAGTGCAGAGCTTGGATTTGCCAATGCTTCAAACCCCGAAGGAAGCCCCGCTTCGGGTGTTACTGCAGGATACATCCAATTGGTTGTCGGAATAATGGATTGGAACGTGTCACTCACCATAAAGCTCAAGAACTCGTCGGCCAGATCACTTTCTTCGGTATGAGCAACCTTCGCCGCAACTTCGACCTGAAGGTAATTACCCTCGTCAAAAGCAAGTGCCGCTTTGGTGGCGTCCTCCTCGGCAATCAGGTGATAGGCTGGGCTTGTGGTATAAGACAGGACCATATCGGCCTCGCCCTCTAGGAACATTCCGTAAGCCTCGGACCAACCTTTGGTAACGGTCACAATATTATCGGCAAGGCCTTCCCAAATTACAGGAGCCTCATCGCCGTAAGCCGCCTTAACCCACATCAGAAGACCAAGACCGGGCGTTGAGCTGCGCGGATCTTGGATAACGATCTGAAGATCGTTATCAGCCAACTCTTTGAAGTTTTGCGGAACGTCTGGTGTTTTCGTGGTGTCATGCACGAATGCGAAATAGCCCCAGTCATAGGGCAAGAACATCGGATCGCTCCATTCAACCGGTAGATCAAACACAACATCATCCATGCCGTGATTGGCAAACAATCCGGTTTCGGTCGCCGCCGCGGTGAGGTTCGTGTCGAGGCCAAGGACAACATCCGCCTCTGTGCGGGCGCCTTCAAGCCGTACACGCGCCAACATTGCCGCCCCATCACCGACGCCAACCAGCTTGAGATCACATTCGCACTGCGCTTCAAACGCTTTCTCAACCGCGGGGCCAGGGCCCCATTCGGATACAAAGCTGTCGTATGTGTAAACGATCAACTCCGGTGTCTCGGCCGATGCCATTGAGGCCATCGCCAGACCCGCTGCAATCATGGGAAATTTCATTTCACGCTCCATCATCTGATGGGCGGATGAAGGGTGGAAACGTCCAATACCTTCCCTCCGCCGATCTTAATCGGTTCAGGTTCAACGGGTCCGCATCTGCATCTCAGCCGTTTCCGGCCCCCCGAGGTTCTTCCACTCCTATGCCCTTGATCCCGTTCAGGCAAGCGATATCCCCTTGAGCCAAGGCCTTGAGGCAGGTACAGAACCTTGAAAAGGAGCCGCATATGTCGATGAACAGCTTTGGACACCTCTTTCGCGTGACAACTTGGGGCGAAAGCCACGGGCCCGCGCTTGGCGCAACAGTTGATGGTTGCCCGCCGAATATCGAAGTCTCCGAAGAAATGCTGCAGCAATGGCTCGACCTTCGCAAACCTGGCCAGAACAAATACACCACCCAGCGGCGAGAACCGGATACGGTGCGCATTTTGTCAGGCACGTTCGAGGGTAAAACGACCGGAACGCCGATTCAGCTCATGATCGAAAACACCGATCAACGAAGCAAAGACTATGGCGACATTGTCGAAAAATTCCGCCCCGGCCATGCCGACATCACCTATTTCCAGAAGTACGGCATTCGCGATCACCGTGGCGGCGGGCGCAGTTCTGCGCGGGAAACCGCAGCGCGGGTTGCGGCGGGCGGCATTGCACGCGCGGCGTTGAAAGCGCTGGTGCCAAACCTCGAGATCAAAGGCTACATGGTCCAGATGGGGCCTCACGCCATTGACCGCAGTAAATTTGATTGGTCCCAGATCGACCAAAACCCATTCTGGACCCCTGATGCAGACACCGCTGCAAGCTGGGCGGACTATCTGGACGGGCTTCGGAAGGCAGGTAGCTCGGTTGGTGCGATTGTCGAAGTTGTAGCCAGAAACGCGCCCGCAGGCCTCGGCGCGCCGGTTTACGCTAAGTTAGACACGGATTTGGCAGCAGCGATGATGAGCATCAATGCCGTAAAAGGCGTGGAAATCGGCGAGGGTATGAATGCGGCGGCCCTTACTGGCGAAGAGAACGCCGATGAAATTCGTATGGGCGAAAACGGACCGGAATTCACCTCAAACCACGCAGGCGGGATATTAGGCGGCATTTCCACGGGCCAAGACCTCGTGGTGCGTTTTGCGGTTAAACCGACGTCCTCGATCCTGACCACGCGCAAGACTGTGACCAAAACAGGTGATGATACCGAGATCATCACCAAAGGCCGCCATGACCCTTGTGTTGGTATCCGCGCGGTGCCTGTGGGCGAGGCGATGATGGCCTGCACCCTTTTGGATCACATCCTGCTGCACCGCGGTCAAATCGGCTCTAACCAAGGGCAAATCGGCTAGAATTCAACTAGAAGCAAGAGCTGCATCAAGCAGAGCCTTAATCTCTTTCTTACTAGTTCCGAGCGTCACCCGACCAATTTCTGTATCTCCCCGCAGGGCAACCAGTACCGAGCGGCGCGGGATTTTGAGACGTTTTGACAATGCGTCTTTGGAATATTGATCCCAGTTCACATAGACGAATGTAATCGCGTCGTCATAAGCTGGATTCTCATCCCGAAGCGCTTCAACTGCGCGTTTTTGTGCGGCGCAGGTTGTGCACCAATCTGTGCCGAAATCGACAAATACAGTTTTCCCCTCGGCCAAGGCTTCGTCGACCAAGCCCGGCTTGTACTCGACTGTTTCACCTGAAATCGCCGCAAACGGCAACGAGACTGCAAGGATTGCACCTGCGATAAAATCTCTTCGTTTCATGAATTCCTCCTAAATAGAGACTGATAAGTCGGTGAACCAAGCGGGCAGATTCTGTACAGCCCAACGCTCGGCAACGATGTGAAGCTCAAGCAAGAGCGCAAGGCCCACGAGAATAAACATAACGCCCATAATGGTGCGGGATTTGCTGGCAAGTTTGCGCATAAATTCACGCCGTTTCAGCAAAGTCGCGCGCGCACCATAAGCCAGAAGCAGAACAATTGTGGCCACGCCAAACGCGAAAAACACCATGATTAGGGTCGCTTTCGCGAGGTTCTGTCCTTGAGCGGCCAACGCAATTGCGCCGCCAAGCGTCGGACCGACGCAGGGGCTCCAGACCGCACCAAGGAGAGCGCCGCCAAGGAACTGGCCGCGCAAGGTTGAACGGTCAATCACGTCCATCCCGTGATCCGCACGGTCCGAAAACCCGGCGGTGGCGAGAGTGAACTTACTGCTAAGCGCGGGGCTAAGAAGTACGACGCCAAAACCAACCATGATGAGCGCGCCAATACGGGCGACATCTTCGGCGAGAATGCCAAACGCAAGCCCCACGCTCGACACAAGAACACCAACAACCACGAAACTGGCCCCAAGCCCCGCAGCAAGCGCCAAAGGCCCCTTAGGGCTGGCCTGAAGCGCCGAGGCAAGCACGATCGGCAAGACAGGCAGCACGCAGGGGTTAATCAGCGTGAGCGTTCCGGCGAGATAGGCAAATACAAACTCCATGTATTTGCGCTAGCAGCTTTTGAAAAACCTGTCAGGAGCGCATACGGCTTTGTGATCAAGTTTTGAATTCGGGTTGGCGCGCCAATTGGACCGTAAGAATACCAACCGAAATCACAATCACCCCGATTATATCAAGCGGCCCCAGTGTCTCGCCCAGAAAGAACCACGCCACTGCAACTCCGAGAAACGGGTTGAGGAAATGAAACGTGGCCGCGCGCGTTGCGCCAATACGGTCTACCAGTTTGAACCAGACGAATGTGGCCATAACTCCGGGGACAATCACCGTATAAGCAAAGGCCCACATCACACTTTCGCTCGGCGAAACCTCAAGGTTCTCGCCAATCAAAAGCGACACAACAGCCAAAACTGCGGACCCGACAAACATCTGTAGGCCGACAATCATCATAACGTTGCCGCCTGTCGACGCATTCCGCATTACGAGTGTGGCCGTCGCCAATCCTGCGACACCGATGATGCAATAGACAAATCCAATAGGGTCTATTCCGCCTGAAAACCGCGATCCCATGATCAAAACAGTGCCGGAGAAACCAACCGCTAGCCCAACGACTGCCATCCGCGAGAGCCGCTCACCAAGGATCGACCAACTGGCAAAAGCAACCAACAGAGGCATGGTCGACGCTATGATCGACGCAAGTGATGCCTCGATCCGAGTCATCGCCGAAAAGAACAGCCCGAGATAGAGCGCGTTTTGGCAAATCCCGAACACAATCGTTGCCTTCCACTGAGCGCGGGTCAGCCGCCATGTTTGCCCCAATGCAAGCGCAATCGAGACCGCAATGACTCCAGACAAAAGGAACCGCAAAGACAGCGCTGCAAGCGGCGGAGCCTCGCTCACGATAATCCGCGCAGAGGTAAACGCCGAACTCCACGCAAAGGCAAAGGCGAGCCCCATCAACAACGACCGAATATCCATGGTGCCCTCGCGCGATATTGCCAAAGAAAAGGGCCGCCAGAAGCGACCCTCGAAATTCTTGATGGCCTGATGGCCGAAGCGTTGATGGCCTTAGCCGTTTACGCTGTCTTTCAGAGCTTTCGCGATTGTCATCTTAACAACCTTGTCGGCATCTTTCTTGATCTGCTCACCAGTGGCAGGGTTGCGAACCATACGCTCAGGACGCTCGCGGCAGTAGATTTTGCCAACGCCAGGAAGCGTAACTGCGCCACCTGCGGAAACTTCGCGCGTGATGATCGCGATAACAGCATCAAGAGCACCGGAAGCGGATTTCTTGTCTGTACCCATTTCTTCTGCCAGCGCTGCTACAAGCTGGGTCTTTGTCATTGGTTTTGCCATTTTAGGTCTCCTCGTTCTGCCCTGAATATTGGGCCTCATTGACGGCATTTAACTGAATATTGTTACGCGACACAACGTTTAGTGGTGCAAATATCCACTTTTTCGCTGATTTTTTTGGAAAAATGACCCGAAGTCATAGGAAAGCGGTCTCGTCGAAGCTTCGGAGCTTACGTGAATGGATACGTTCAAGCGGCATCTCGCGCAAGCTCTCCATTGCCCGAATCCCTATTTTTAAGTGCCGAGCGACCTGTGTTTTATAAAAATCGCTCGCCATTCCGGGAAGTTTCAACTCGCCGTGCAACGGTTTATCCGAGACGCACAGCAAGGTTCCATAGGGCACACGGAAGCGAAAGCCGTTGGCGGCAATTGTCGCGCTTTCCATATCAAGCGCGATTGCACGGCTTTGGCTAAGGCGCTGCACGGGGCCGGAGTGATCGCGCAACTCCCAGTTTCGGTTATCGATTGTCGCGACTGTCCCCGTCCGCATGATCCGTTTGAGGTCATACCCTTTTAACAGTGTTTCGCTCGCCACGGCACCTTCCAAGGCAATCTGGATTTCTGCCAGCGCTGGAATCGGCACCCACGGCGGCAGGTCATCATCCAGAACGTGATCCTCGCGCAGATACCCATGCGCCAGCACAAAATCCCCAAGGCTTTGAGAGTTTCGTAGCCCCGCGCAATGACCAACCATCAACCATGCATGCGGACGCAAAACGGCAATGTGGTCGGTCGCTGTTTTCGCGTTGCTTGGGCCGACCCCGATATTCACGAGCGTGATACCCGAGCTATTCTCGCGCTTGAGGTGATAGGTCGGCATCTGGGGCAATTTCACTGGCGCGTCGAGTGGTGCGTCCGGCGCAGTGATGATGGTGTTTCCGGTGCTGACAAATTCGGTATAGCCGCTGTCAGGATCGGCGAGCATCTCGCGGGCATAGGCTTCGAACTCATCCACATAGAACTGATAGTTTGTAAACAGGATGTGGTTCTGAAAATGCTCCGCGTCAGTCGCCGTATAATGCGCCAAACGTGCAAGCGAATAATCCACACGCTGCGCGGTAAATGGCGCGAGCGGCCCAGTTCCGTCGGGTGCGGGGCTGGCATACCCATTGACGATGTCATCATTGGTTGTCGCCAAATTTGGCACGTCAAAGATATCGCGCAGGGGATAGGCCATCGCGCCATCTTGAGGGACCGTCACATCCGGATCGTTGGCTACCGCAAAATGAACCGGCATTGGTGTATCGGAAACGCCGATAGATACGGGCACGCCATGATTGCGGATCAACAATCCGATCTGTTGCGTAAGATATGCTTTGAACAGGTCTGGACGCGTAATTGTGGTTGCATAGGTTCCCGGCTCGGCCACATGGCCAAACGACAGGCGGCTATCAGATTTGGCAAAGCTCGTGGTGGTAATCCGGATCTCTGGATAATAGGCCCGATAGCGCGCGTCGGGCAGCGGCCCGCCTGCTTTTGCGCTGAACTTCTCACTCAGATAATGCGTTGCCTCCTGATACAATGCGATCAGACGCTCTACGGCCTCCTCTGCATTGTCAAAGCTCTCGTGCCGTGTTTTTGGCGGTGTGTGAACGGGCAAGTCGATATCTGCTGCTCTCATTAATGATCCTCAAATAGGTCTGTAATTTCAAATTTCGTAACATCTACCAAGCCAAGGTCGCTTATCCGCAGTTCTGGGATAACAACCAGCGCAAGTAGAGAGTGTTGCATGTAGGCATTGTTGAGCGAACAACCACAGGCTTCCATGGCCTTGACCATATGCTCGGCCTTCGCCGCGACCGTTGCGGCCGGTTCATCCGACATAAGCCCTGCAATCGGCAATTCAACCAACGCAAGCTCTTGCCCATCTTGAAACACGGTAATGCCGCCACCCACTTCGCCAAGCCGGTTCGCCGCCGCCGCCATATTGGCTCGATCGGTCCCGACGACGATCATATGATGGCTATCATGGGCAACGGTCGAAGCTATCGCCATCTTGCCTTTGTAGGAAAAGCCGGACACGAAACCATTGGTTACGCCGCCGGTACCCCTGTGCCGCTCAACGAGTGCGATCTGGCAAACGTCCTGCGCTTCGTCAGGCTCCACGATACCATCGATCACACCAAGATCGCGGGTAAGCGCCTTGGTTGGCGCTTGGTTTTCAACAACACCGATAACCTTTGCCGTTACTTTGTTCGCGCCGCTTGGCGCAGCGATTTCAAAGTCGGATTCGACCCTATCCCGCCCCAAGTTGACTGTTTTACGTGCCTTTTCCGGCCAATCAAGATGTGGGCAATCGACCAGTATCTCTCCATCCGTCGCAACCGTGACGCCACGCGCAATTACCCGTTCAATCGGCAACGTCTTTAGATCAGAGGTTAAGATCACATCTGCCCGACGACCTGGAGCAATAGAGCCTAATTCACGCTCAAGTCCGAAATGCGTCGCCGTATTGATCGTTGCCATTTGAAGGGCAACAACAGGGTCACATCCGCAGGCAATTGCATGGCGCACAACGCGGTTCATATGGCCATCATTAACCAAAGTGCCCGAATGGCTGTCATCGGTGCACAGGATAAAACTGCGCGGGTCCAACCCCTTTTTGGTTACGGCTGTGATTTGGCTTTCAACATCATACCAAGCAGAACCGAGCCGCATCATATGACGCATCCCTTGACGCACGCGAGCAATTGCATCGGCCTCGCAGGTTCCCTCGTGGTCGTCCGCAGGGCCACCGGCAGCATAAGCATGAAATGCAGGACCAAGGTCAGGGCTGGCGTAGTGGCCACCCACGGTTTTGCCCGCATTCTGGGAAGCGGCGATCTCGGCAAGCATCTTGGCATCGCCATGAATCACACCCGGGAAATTCATCATCTCTCCAAGCCCAATGATACCGGGCCAACTCATGGCTTCAGCCACATCTTCGGGCGAGATTTCAAACCCAGTCGTCTCTAACCCTGGAGCGGAAGGCGCACAGCTTGGCATCTGTGTAAATACGTTAATAGGCTGCAATAGAGCCTCATCATGCATCAAACGCACCCCTTCGAGTCCAAGGACATTGGCGATCTCGTGGGGGTCGGTGAACATGCTCGTGGTGCCATGCGGAATGACAGCGCGGGAAAACTCCGCGGGGGTCAGCATTCCACTTTCGATATGCATATGGGCATCACAAAGGCCAGGGATCATATAGGCCCCATCGGCGTCGATCACCTCGGTAGTATCACCAATGCAATGGCTCGCATCCGGCCCGCAATATGCAAACCGACCATCGGCAATCGCTAGATCCGAACCTTTTAAAATTTCGCGTGTATGAACGTTTACCCAAGTGCCATTCTTGATGACGACATCTGCGGCGCTCCGCCCTGCAGCAACTGCAACAAGCCGAGCAGCACTTTCGGGCCATGATTTTAGAGATTGATTTTCCATGCACCAACTTTGAGGAGATTTTCCCGATGTGCAAGTGAAGAAACAATGACATCAGGGCAAAACTTGCTCCTGACGCCACGATATTTCCCTTGCACTTTGGCTGCGCATTTCAGATCAAGATTGCATGAAAAATCATCTGCTTTCTTTTGGCCACGGCTATTCTGCGCGCGCCTTTGCCGCGAAACTAAATCCCGATGAATGGGAAGTTACTGGCACTTCTCGCGCCGGTGGCGCCGATACAATCGCCTGGCCGGAAAGTGACATTTCCCCTTTGTTAGAGACTGTTTCTCATGTTTTGGTGTCTATCGCACCGAATGAGGAAGGCGATATTGTGCTTCAGCACCTCGCCCCGCAAATCGCCCAGATCGCGCCACAACTCAAATGGGTTGGCTACCTTTCAACAACTGGCGTTTACGGCGATCATAACGGCGGTTGGGTCGATGAGGATACGCCTTTAACCCCCTCAACAGAACGCGGCGAGATGCGCGTAAAGGCTGAAGGGCAATGGCAAGCGTTGGCAAAGCAATGCAACCTTCCGCTTCATATCTTTCGACTTGCCGGCATCTATGGCCCGGGGCGTGGCCCCTTCTCCAAAGTACGTGCCGGCACCGCGCGGCGGATTCTCAAAGAAGGGCAGGTCTTCTCTCGTATCCATGTTGAGGACATCGCTCAAACACTGCGCGCCAGCGTCAATGCACCAAGCGCAGGAGCGATCTATAACCTCTGTGATGATGATCCAGCCCCACCCGAAGACGTGATTGCCTATGCGGCCGATTTGCTTGGCCTGCCCGTCCCGCCCGCTGAAAACTACGAGACAGCAGAGATGACACCGATGGCCCGCAGTTTCTATGCGGAATCCAAACGTGTGCGGAACGATAAAATCAAGAAAGACCTGGGCGTTCAGCTCACATATCCAACCTACAAAGCTGGCCTAAAAGCGCTTCTTGAGGCGGAATAGACTAGGCATTGCGGCTCATCTGCGCCACGCCGAGCACGTCCAATACCTTGGCTTCGATGTGATGCGCATCAAGTTTGGCATCTTCGTACATCTCGTTCGGGCTGGCGTGGTCGATGAACGTATCGGGCAAAACCATTGAGCGGAACTTCAGCCCATTATCAAACACGCCTTCATCACTCAAAAGCTGTGCAACATGGCTTCCAAAACCGCCGACTGCGCCCTCTTCGATGGTGATGAGCGCTTCATGATTTGCGGCAAGATCAAGGATCAATTCTTCGTCCAATGGCTTCGCGAAACGGGCGTCAGCGATTGTTGGATTGATACCCCTTGCAGAGAGTGACTCGGCGGCTTTCTCGACCTCGCTCAAACGGGTGCCGAACGACAGGATCGCAACGCGCGCGCCCTCTTTGATGATCCGGCCCTTGCCAATCTCCAGCGGGATACCCCGCTCAGGAAGCTCAACACCCACGCCTTCGCCCCGTGGGAAACGGAATGCACTTGGCCGATCATCGATGCGCGCAGCGGTTGCGACCATATGCACAAGTTCCGCCTCATCCGCCGCGGCCATCACCACGAAATCGGGCAAGTTGGCAAGATAAGCAATGTCAAAGCTTCCTGCATGTGTCGCGCCATCAGCGCCAACAAGGCCCGCGCGATCGATTGCAAACCGAACCGGCAGACGCTGAATTGCGACGTCATGCACCACTTGATCATAACCACGCTGAAGGAATGTCGAGTACATCGCACAGAATGGCTTAATCCCGCCCGCAGCAAGTGCGGCGCAGAACGTCACACCATGCTGCTCAGCAATGCCAACATCGAAACAGCGGCTCGGGAAGCGCTCGGCAAAAAGGTTCAGCCCCGTTCCATCCGGCATTGCGGCTGTGACTGCGGCGATCTTATCGTCCTCAGCAGCTTCTTGAATCAGCGCATTGGCGAACACTTTTGTGTAGCTTGGCGCGTTGCTTGGCACTTTTTTCTGCTTGCCGGTTACGACATCGAATTTTGCGGTCGCATGGCCTTTGTCCCGCGCGCCTTCAGCGGGGGCATAACCCTTGCCTTTGGTCGTTACCACATGGATCAGCATCGGCCCCGTCGCGCGTGTACGAACCGTGCGCAGAACCGATAGGAGTGTATCCATATCGTGGCCATCAATCGGCCCAACATAAGAAAAGCCAAGCTCCTCAAACAGCGTGCCGCCCACGGTCATATGCTTGACCATCTCTTTGGCGCGCCGCGCTCCTTCCTGGAACGGATGAGGCAGCAAGCTCACTGCACCTTTGGCGGCAGCTTTGAATTCTTGAAACGGTGCACCGGCATAAAGCGAGGACAAATAGCTGCTCATCGCGCCAACTGGGGGCGCAATCGACATCTCGTTATCATTCAAGATGACGAACATCCGCTTACCGATGTGGCCCGCGTTGTTCATCGCCTCAAATGCCATACCCGCGCTCATGGAGCCATCACCGATCACCGCAACGGTATCGCCGATTCCATACTCCGGCGCGCCGCCCAGATCCCGCGCTACGGCAAAACCGAGAGCTGCAGAGATCGAAGTGCTGGAATGCGCAGCGCCAAACGGATCAAACGGGCTTTCACTACGCTTGGTAAAACCAGATAGCCCGCCCTTTTGACGCAATGTGCGGATGCGATCGCGTCGACCCGTAAGAATTTTGTGCGGATAACATTGGTGCCCTACGTCCCAGATCAGCCTGTCTTTCGGCGTGTCAAACACGGCATGAATGGCGGTCGTCAGTTCCACAACGCCGAGCCCAGCGCCAAGGTGCCCGCCCGTTTCGGAAACGGCTGAAATCGTTTCAGCACGCACTTCGTCGGCGAGTTGGCATAGTTCCGCGTCAGACAGGGATTTCATATCCGCAGGAACGGAGACACGGTCCAAGATCGGTGTCACTGGCTGTTGGCTCATGCGGAGATCCTTGGCTGCGGGCTAACTGTCGCGCGAAATAACGAATTGCGCGGCCTGACGCAAGTTTTGCGCCTTATCACCGAAAGGTGCAAGCGCGGCCTCTGCCTCAGCGACCAATTCACGCGCCCGCGCCTTAGCTCCATCAAGACCCAAAAGCGAAACAAATGTGGCTTTGCCCGCGTCCTCATCTTTGCCGAGGCGCTTGCCCGCCTTTGCCGCATCTCCCTCGACATCCATGATGTCATCTGCAATTTGAAACGCCAAACCAAGCGCATCAGCATAGTGGCGCAATGGGCCAACATCCTGCCCCGCCAGAATGGCCCCTGCCATCGCCGACCATTCAATCAAAGCGCCTGTTTTTGCGGCCTGAAGCTCAGTGATTTCTTCCAAGTTCAGCGGCCTTAGAGCCGATTCCGCCGCGATATCGAGCGCCTGACCACGCACCATTCCGCGTGCGCCAGCGGCCTTGGTCATGGTCTGAATCAGCTCGACGCGCGTTTCAGCTTTAGGAGCAGCTTCGGGCCGTGCCAACAGATCAAATGCAAGCGCCTGTAGCGCATCCCCCGTCAGAACGGCAGTGGCCTCATCCCATTTGATATGAACCGTAGGCAGGCCACGACGCAGATCGTCATCAT
The DNA here is from genome assembly GCF_028823805.1 of Halocynthiibacter sp. C4. Taxonomy (NCBI): domain Bacteria; kingdom Pseudomonadati; phylum Pseudomonadota; class Alphaproteobacteria; order Rhodobacterales; family Paracoccaceae; genus Halocynthiibacter; species Halocynthiibacter sp. C4. The sequence goes on from NZ_JAPEIE010000002.1 coordinate 1,217,535, forward strand.
CCATGCAGGGCAGATCATCATGCACCAAGGAATAGGCGTGCATCGCTTCAACCGCTGCGGCTGCCCAAACAGACTGGCGCGGGTAAACGCCATAGAGTCGTGCGCCCTCAATAACCAGAAACGCCCGCAATCGCTTTCCACCCGACACGGAATATCGCATCGCATCGGTGATCAGCCCATCGGGATAGGTAGATAGCGCGTTTGTCAGGCAGGTCGAAACCTCTTCCGCCGCCTGTGCCAGCGCATTTTTGAACATCGGCTAGAGCCCTTCGACAGGGGTTGTTCCGCTTGGCGTACCGTTTTCACCGAGCTTAATGGCCGCAACCTTTTCTTCGGCTTCCTTGAGCTTGGCGTCGCAATGCTCTTTCAGCTTGGCCCCACGCTCATAGAGCTTGATCGATTCATCCAGAGCAACCTGCCCATTATCAAGCTGGCTAACCACGCTCTCCAACTCGGCAATCGCCTGCTCAAAGCTCAATTCGGTTACGGGTGTATCGCTCATGCGCCACGCTCCATCAATATTTCAACATGCGCGGCGACACATTCAGCCAGCGCGTCTAAATCATAGCCCCCTTCGAGGGATGAAACCACCCGCCCAGAGCAAGTTTCATCCGCCAAATCGCATATCCGGTGAGTGAGCCAGCGGAAATCCTCGGTGGACCAATTCAAACCCGCCAATGGGTCAGCGCTATGGGCATCGAACCCAGCGGATATGAAGATCAATTCAGGGCGGAATAGAGCCACATTTGGAAGAATTGTCTCTTCGTAGACACGCCGCATTTCCTCACCGTTGCTTCCTTCGGCAAGTGGAACATTCAACACATTATTTGCCGCACCTGTTTCGTGTGCATGCCCTGTTCCAGGATAAAGCGGCATCTGGTGACTCGAAGCGAAGAACACGCGTGGATCACCTTCGAGCAGATCCTGCGTTCCATTGCCGTGGTGAACGTCAAAATCAATGATCGCGACGCGTTTCAGGCCGTGGACCTCAAGCGCATATTTCGTACCAACAGCCACAGAGCCGAAGAGGCAAAACCCCATAGGAGTCTGTCTCTCTGCGTGGTGACCAGGAGGACGAACAGCAGCAAACGCATTCTGCGCCTCACCCGACAAAACCAAATCAACAGCACGCGTATTTGCGCCCGCCGCTCTTAACGCGGCAGAAAGCGAGCCCTCAGACATGAACGTATCGGCATCAAGCTGCACGATCCCGCTCTCGGGCGCACTATCTTTGATGTCATCAATATGGGCTTTTGGATGTACCCGCAGAAGGTCATCATCCGCCACCAAAGGGGCCTTTTTGCGCAGAATAGGGTCGAATTTTGGATGATCCAATGCCGCAAGAACATGCTCTAACCGCGCGATTTGCTCGGCGTGACCAGATGGTGTTTGGTGCAGTAAGCAATCGGAGTGAGTCAGCAGAGCTGTCGTCATATCGTCAGTTGCCTTCTGTTAGTCAGAAGAAAGAAGATAACCCTCGCCACGAACCGTTTGCAGGAAACGCGGTTGTTTCGGGTCTTCTTCAATCTTACGGCGAAGACGTGTGATTTGAACGTCAACTGCGCGCTCCTGTGCTTGTCCTTTGTCGCGGCCAAGGTCTTCGACAAGGCGGCTTCGACTTAAGGCCTCGCCAAGGTTTGCCGCGAAAATCCGCATAAGCGCGCTCTCCGTAGACGTAAGACGGATCACAGTTTCGCCATTCAAAAGCTCAGAGCGCTCAACGTCATATCGCAATGACCCAAGGTTCACGAATTTCGGCCCGTCTGCGCGGTTTGTTGCATCCGGCATCCGGCGCAGAATGGCGTTTATTCGAAGCAGCAACTCTTTTGGCTCAAACGGCTTGGCAAGGTAATCGTCCGCACCCGCCTCGAGTCCTTTGATCCGATCTTCGGTGTCACCTTTTGCAGTAAGCAATAGTATTGGCGTTGCGAGTGTTTCCCGCAAGCTTTTCGTCAGCGCCACACCATCCTCGCCTGGCATCATGACATCCAGAACGATCATGTCGAACTCAAGACCAGACAAAATGCGGCGGGCGTGTTCGGCGTCGCGTGCGGAAGTCACCCAGAATCCATTACGGATTAGGAATTTCTGTAACAGCCCCCGAATCCGTTCATCATCATCGACAATCAACAGGTGGGCTTCGGCGGCATCGCTCATGTACTTTTCTCCATAAGACTTTTGTACTGCCGTCTTTGCTCGGGGTCCATCATTGCTTCAAGAACCTGTTTGAAACCGGCAACCGAGTCCGGTCCAGCCGCGCGAAACGCCGCGCGCATCCGTGTACGCTGGGCCTCTGAAAGCTCGGCTTCCAGTTTTTCGCCCTCATCCGTTAGAAATAGATGACGTTCGCGTTTGTCACGTTCACCAACACGGCTTTCGACCAACCCATCCGCAATAAGGGTACGAAGCACGCGGTTTAGAGACTGTTTCGTGACGCCAAGGATATGAAGCAAGTTGTTAACAGTGGTTCCCGGGCTGCGATGTATGAAGTGAATCGCCCTGTGATGCGCGCGCCCGTAAGCATAGTTTTCGAGAATGCGGTCTGGATCGGAGGTAAAACCACGATACGCAAAGAACATTGCCTCGATTGCTTTGCGCAGCTGTTCATCCGTAAGAAACAGGAGGCTTTCACCACCAGGCACGCTCGCGCCTTCGACCATTGCAATTCTCCTTATCAAATTCTTGGATTTGATTTTATGTCAGCCTTGTTGACTTTCCAAGATTCAAATAGTAGCAAAGGTCAGTTTTTCAGCAACAAAATGACCGAAACGGACATTTATTGCGCAACAATCGAAAAGCGCGACCAAAAAATCGCGCAACAAGAGGAGTTTACAGATGGCCGGTGGATACGATGACCGCGACGGGAAAATCTGGATGGACGGCAAGCTCGTCGAATGGCGCGATGCAAATGTGCATATTCTGACTCATGCGCTTCACTATGCGTCTTCTGTTTTTGAGGGTGAGCGCGCCTACAACGGCAAGATTTTCAAAAGCGTCGAACACAGTGAGCGGCTTCAGCGCTCGGCCAAGCTGATTGATTTTGAAGTTCCATACTCCGTTGAAGAAATCGAAGCTGCCAAATACGCAACCATGGAAGCCAATGGTCTGACTGATGCCTATGTGCGCGCTGTTGCGTGGCGAGGCGCTGGCGAGGATATGGGTGTCGCTTCGGCCAAAAACCCAGTCCGTTTCGCTGTGGCTGCGTGGGAGTGGGGCAACTATTACGGCGACGCGAAGTTCAAGGGCGCCAAGCTCGACATTTCCAAGTGGAAACGCCCAAGCCCCGAAACGATCCCTTGCGAAGCCAAGGCTGCGGGTCTCTATATGATTTGCACCATGTCAAAGCACGCCGCCGAAGCAAAAGGCTGCTCGGATGCGATGATGTTTGACTATCGCGGTTATGTAGCTGAAGCGACGGGCGCGAATATCTTCTTTGTGAAGAACGGCGAAGTTCACACACCAAAAGCGGACTGCTTCCTAAACGGGATCACCCGTCAAACAGTTATCGGAATGCTCAAGGAAAAGGGTATCACCGTAAACGAACGCCATATTATGCCCGAAGAGCTTGAAGGTTTCGAACAGTGCTGGCTCACGGGTACAGCCGCCGAAGTGACACCAGTTGGCCAGATCGGCGACTATAATTTCGAGGTTGGCGCGCTCGCACGCGATATTTCGGAAAGCTACGAAAAGCTCGTACGCAGCTAGGATTGCGCGCGGTGGATTCTGGCGTATTGCACCATACGTGCATTGCCAGGCTCTGCCGCGTGGCTCCGGCGATGTAGCGAACGGATCGACTCATGCGGGCCGAAACTCCCGAGGTTGCGCCGGACTCTGTTGAACTTTTGAATTAGATTGCTGTCTTCGCGGGTACGCGGGTGATCAAGCAAATGTCTTTTCATGGGACCCTCCAAATCTGGCTGTCCCCCATCCTAGCACAAAACGGCGGTTTCGCCCAAATCTGGCCTTAGAAGCTGCTGTCGCTTTTGCGCTGCTGCGCGCGTTTGAGGCCAAGGTGCCGTTCTCGCAGAATAATCGCAATTCCCGCGGAAATGATGATTGAAGCACCGATGAGCATGATAACCGTGGGTACTTCGTCAAATACGAAATACCCAACGGCAATCGACAGAATCATAGATGCATAGGCAAAGGGTGCGACGAGAGATGCGTCGGAAAGCCGATAGCTTGTCGTCAGGAAAATTTGCCCCAGCCCCCCGAGGATGCCCGATAGCACCAAGAGCAACAACTCGCGCCCGTCAGGCATGACCCAGCCGAAAGGAATGGTAAACAAAGCCATAACCGAACCAGTTACGGAGAACCAAAACACAATTGCGCTTGTCGTTTCTGTCTTGGTCATCTTACGTATGAACACCTGCGCAAGAGCGGCGAAACACGCGCCCATAAGAGCAAGAAGCGCGCCTAGCGCCTCTCTATCGCCAAGCCCACCACCTCCAATGGACAAGCGCGGATAGATCACAACGATCACCCCAATTAGGCCAACAGTCACCGCTGACAACCTGAACACACCGACCTTTTCATTGAGGAACATGGCCGCAAAAATAACCACCAGAAGCGGTGCGGCATAGCCAATCGCCGTAAATTCCGGCAACGGCAGCAAACCGATCGCAGAGAAGCCGAACCCCATTGCGATAATCCCCATGAAACCACGCCACACATGGCCAAGCGGATTAGCAGCACGCAATCCATTCGGAAGGTTGTGCGACATCGCAAGCCAAACAATGATCACGGGAAGCGCAAAGAAAGAGCGGAAGAATACGATCTCTCCCGCCGGGATATCGCCAGAAACCGCTTTGACGCAGGTCGCCATGCCCATAAAAATTGTTACGGACAAAAGCTTCGACAGTATTCCTGCGTAATGGTTCATGTTTGCTCCAGCCCTCAAGGGCATTGGGTTATGTGAGTTGGGCAACAGCCCAGCGCGCGGCATCAGCGACGGTCTCATCCGAATCCTCGAGATGCGCCGCAGCACTTGCGCGCAGCGTTGTGTCACCCGAGTTGCCAATGGCGTAAAGTACGTTGCGGATGAACCGGTTGCGCCCAATCCGCTTAACGGGCGAGCCAGCAAATTTCTGGCGGAACTCTGTGTCGTCCAGAGTTGCAAGCTCGGCAAGTTTCGGCGCGATCAAATCATCCTTGGCCGCATACCGCATTTCGCTGGCCTCAACCGCGAACTTGTTCCAAGGACAAGCTGCGAGGCAATCATCGCACCCGTAGATATGGTTACCCATCAGGCCGCGCAGCTCTTCGTCTATCGGGCCATGATGCTCGATTGTGAGATAGGAAATGCACCGCCGCGCATCGAGTTGGTAAGGCGCAGGAAAAGCATCGGTCGGGCAGACATCGAGACACGCGCGGCAACTCCCGCAGGTCTCGCGCACGCGATCATCAGGCGCAAACTCGACCGTTGTGAAAATCGCACCAAGGAAAAACCAACTGCCAAGATTCCGCGATATCAGATTGGTGTGCTTCCCCTGCCATCCAAGCCCCGCCGCCGCAGCAAGCGGCTTTTCCATGACCGGTGCGGTGTCAACGAAAACCTTGATTTGCGCCTCGGGCTCTTGCTCGATCAGCCACCGCCCGACACGCTTGAGGCGCTTCTTAACAATGTCATGGTAATCACGGTTTTGGGCATAAACGCTAATCGCGCCGCGATCAGGCATCTCAAGTACATCCCGAGGATCGAACTCTTGGGTATAAGGCTCGGCCAACATAATGACCGATTTTGCTTCAGGCCAAAGCGCATCCGGCGCGCCTCTCCAGTGCATACGCTCCGCCATCCACCCCATCTGGCCATGGCGGCCCTTGTCAACGTATTCGGCAAGTCGGGAAGCAATTTCAGGTACAGCATCCGGCCGACAGATGCCCATTTTGGCAAATCCGGCCTCTAGCGCGTAGGCCTCAAGTTTTTCTCGTAAGTCATCACTCAAAAATCAAGGTCCGCATAGTGCTGTGCGGGTGGGTAGCCTGGAATCTGATCCGCCAAAAGCGAACGGAAGGCAGGACGGGATTTGATTTTGGCGTACCACATTTTGACATTCTCGTTGCGGTTCCAATCCACATCCGAAATGTAATCAAGCGCGGAGAAATGCGCGGCCGCCGCGAAATCCGCAAGCGTCATAACATCACCAGCGAGCCAGCGCCGTTGGTCCAGAAGCCAGCCCATATAATCAATGTGATATTTGATGTTTCGCGCACCCGCCTTCACATTTGCGGAGTCGGGATACCCCTGCGACATCACCTTTTTATTTACGCGCTCGTACAGCAGTTTGGAGGTCACCTCATGGTGGAACTTGTCGTCAAACCAGCTCACCATGCGCCGCACTTCAAAACGCTCTGCCGCGCCCTTGGGCAACAACGCTGGCGAAGGGTGCTTTTCTTCGATGTACTCACAGATCGCGCTGCTTTCGGCCATCATCAGCCCATCCATCTTCAGAACAGGCACCTTGGCCGCAGGATTGCGGCGCAAGAACTCGCTGTCCTTCTCCCAATAGCGCTCTTCAACAAGCTCAACCTCCAGCTTTTTCTCAGCGAGACTGAGTCGAACTTTGCGACAAAACGGAGAAAGGGGAACGTGAAAAAGTCGGATCATAGAATGAACACTCTTGCTGGGTTTCTCTCTAATTGCCGTGAAACGACAGGTAGTTCAACCTTCGAAACATTCTGCGCGACCATCCGCGCGAATTGTAGCCGCCCCGTCGGCAATGCTGTTGGCCCGTCGCGACAACCACGAAGACGGATTTGAAGCCGAGCGGCCCTTAGGGTTTGGCAAGACCGCCGCGAGAAGGCTCGCCTGACGGGCTGTAAGCTTTGACGGATGGGTTTTGAAATAATGGTGTGCTGCGGCCTCGACCCCAAATACACCTTCGTCAAATTCGGCAACGTTCAAGTAAACCTCAAGAATACGCTGTTTGCTCCACAAAGCCTCAACAAGAGGGGTCAAACTCGCCTCCATTGCTTTTCGAGGCCATGAGCGACCTTGCCAGAGGAAGACGTTTTTCACGACCTGCTGCGATATGGTCGAGGCGCCACGCTGCCCTCCAGATTCAAGCGCCTCACGGATGGCTTCCATATCAAAGCCCCAGTGAGAGCAGAAATTCGCGTCCTCCGCCGCAACCACGCTTCGGGGCATAACAGAGGCCACATCCTCAAACGCAATCCACGAACGATCAATACCGCCCAATCGGCGCGCTTCCGAAACGATATAAGGTGTTGTCGGCGGCGCAACGAAACCAAAGAGGAAAACAACCACCAATATCAAAACCAAGACGCCCAAAGCGCCACGGACAATCCATTTCCGCGCGCGGCGGAACGGCGCGAATATGCGCCAGCCGCCATCGCTTTCGGGTTTTGCCTTTGGCTTTGCCCGTTTGCTCTGTTTCTTTGCTGGCGCTTTGGCCGGTTTCTTTTTTGCTCGTTTTGCCACGCTTCTAGGAACCATGCATTCGAGGAGCGGTCAAGTCAGCCAAACGCAATTGCGGCCCGATCCGCAAAGGTCGGGCCGCAATAATCTACTCGTGCGATTGGCCGAATTAGGCCCGTGCAGCGTCTGTTTCGTTGCTGAGCGGATGCGGGATATGTTTGAGCATCTCTTTCGGACAAATCTGCACGAAATGCGATTTCTCGATATCCCAATGACGCAGGATTTCCGCAGCTTTAATGCTTCCGGTTTCCTCGACATGGCGCTCGATAAGACCCTTAAGCTGGGCCTCCCAATGATCAACGGTTACAGGGCATGTCACCAATGTTTCCATGTTCATCAGATCGCATGCGCTTCCCGATGGATCATAAACATATGCCATACCGCCGGTCATGCCAGCGCCGAAGTTTGCGCTGATGTCACCAAGGATAACAGCAACACCGCCGGTCATATATTCACAACCCGAAGCGCCACAGCCCTCGATCACAACCTTGGCGCCAGAGTTCCGAACCGCGAAGCGCTCACCAGCACGACCAGCCGCAAAGAGATAGCCATCCGTTGCACCGTACAGGACAGTGTTGCCGATGATAGTGTTGTCAGCAGCCACAAGAGGCGAGTTCATAGGCGGACGTACGACGATTGTACCTCCGGAAAGACCCTTGCCTACGTAGTCGTTCGCATCGCCGGACACTTCGATCTTGAGACCAGGCGCGGCAAAGGCACCAAGAGACTGACCAGCCGAACCATTGAGTTTCACAGTCAGGTGGTCGGCCTGTAGCGAGTTACGCATGCCGAAGTTCTGAACGATGTGGCTCGATGTGCGTGTGCCGATTGTACGGTCGGTGTTTTGCACCGCATACTGAAGCTGCATTTTCTCGCCTTCGTTCAGGAAGCGCGCGGCGTCTTTCACGATTTGCGCATCCAGCGTATCCGGCACAGCGTTGCGTGGTTTGTTGCGGTCATAAACGATGTTATCCGCGCCATCCACTTTGATAAGCAGAGGATTGAGATCAAGATCGTCAAGATGCGCAGAACCGCGGCTCACCTGAGACAGAAGATCAGCGCGGCCAATCACCTCGTCTAGGCTCCGTGCACCGATGCTGGCGAGAATTTCGCGAACTTCTTGTGCATAGAAAGTGATGAGGTTCACAACCTTTTCTGCAGAGCCATTAAACTTGGCACGCAGGTCTTCGTCTTGTGTACATACACCAACCGGACATGTGTTCGACTGACACTGACGAACCATAATACAGCCCATCGCGATCAGCGCGGCAGTCCCGATGCCGTATTCCTCGGCACCCATCATTGCTGCCATCACAATATCGCGGCCAGTACGAAGGCCACCATCCGTACGCAGCGTTACACGCTCACGTAGGTTGTTCATTGCGAGAACCTGATGCGCCTCTGTCAGACCCATCTCCCACGGAAGACCCGCGTATTTGATTGAGGTGGCTGGCGATGCACCTGTTCCGCCGTTGTGACCCGAAATCAGGATCACGTCGGCCTTGGCTTTGGCCACGCCGGCAGCAATCGTACCAACACCCGAAGCCGCAACGAGCTTAACCGTTACCTTACAGCGCGGATTGATCTGCTTGAGATCATAGATCAACTGCGCCAAATCCTCGATGGAATAGATATCGTGGTGTGGTGGTGGCGAAATCAGTGTCACACCTTTTGTCGAGTGACGCAGACGCGCAATCAGATCGGTCACTTTCATGCCCGGAAGCTGTCCGCCCTCACCCGGCTTCGCGCCTTGGGCAACCTTGATTTCAAGCTCTTCGCATTGGTTCAGGTATTCGGCAGTTACACCGAAGCGCCCCGAAGCAACCTGCTTGATCTTGGCAGACGGGTTGTCGCCGTTTGGCTCCGGAACAAAATGCGCCGGATCTTCGCCGCCTTCGCCAGAGTCAGATTTGGCGCCGATGCGGTTCATTGCAACGTTAAGCGTTTTGTGGGCCTCTGGGCTGAGCGCACCGAGGGACATGCCTGGCGTTACGAAACGCTTGCGGATTGCAGTGATGCTCTCGACTTCCTCGATCGGGATGGCTTTTCCAAGTGGTTGGATCGCCAGCAGATCGCGAAGATGGATTGGAGGGTTCGCGCGCATCTTAGCAGAGAACTGCTGCCACAGCTCATAGGACGCTTTGGTACAAGCAGCCTGAAGCATGTGCATGGACTGCGCTTCCCACGCGTGGAACTCGCCGGACTTCCGCGATTTATAGAAACCGCCGATTGGCAGGACATCAGAGCCCCCGCCCCAACCGAGCTTGTGAACAGCCTCGACCTTGCGCTGAATACCCAGCACACCGATACCGGAAATACGGCTAGTAAGGCCAGGGAAATACTCCGCGACCATCGCGCGAGACAGGCCAACGGCCTCAAAGTTCAAACCACCGCGATAGGAGGAAATCACCGAAATCCCCATCTTGGCCATAATCTTGAGAAGGCCAGCATCAATCGCGCCACGATAGCGAGCCACTGCCTCGGTCAGCGTACAATCAATCAAACCGCGTTCGATACGGTCAGCGAGTGAATCCTCGGCCAAATACGCGTTCACGATTGTTGCACCACAGCCGATCAGAACGGCAAAGTAGTGCGGATCGATACATTCAGCAGACCGCACGGAGATCGAACAGAATGTCCGAAGACCTTTGCGCGTGAGATGCGAATGCACAGCACTTGTGGCAAGGATCATCGGCATGGCCGCGCGATCTGGTCCTTGGTTGATATCAGACAGCACGATATGCGCACCACCAGAACGAACGGCGTCCTCGGCCTCGGCACGGATACGATCAAGGCCACGGCGCAACTCAGACGGATCACCGTTTACAGGGAACGTACAGTCGAGCGTAACAACGCTCTGTCCAAGATGCTCCATCAATGAGTCAAATTGGGCGTTGCCGATGAACGGGCTTTCCAGAACGATAATCTCTGTCTGGCTGGAATCCTCATCCAGCACGTTCTTCAGGTTCCCGAACCGTGTCTTGAGGCTCATCACGCGATATTCGCGAAGCGAGTCAATCGGTGGGTTCGTCACCTGAGAGAAGTTCTGGCGGAAGAAGTGGCTCAGCGGACGGTACCGCTCGGAAAGAACCGCGCTTGGCGTATCGTCACCCATAGACGCAATCGCCTCTTTCGCGTCTTCGGCCATTGGCTGGAGAATTTGCTCAAGCTCTTCGACAGTGTAGCCAGCGGCAACTTGACGGGTCCGAAGCTCCTGTCCAGAGAATACAGCCGTCTCGGTTTTGTCGGAAAGCTGATCGTCAAGGTTGCTGATTTTCTGGACCCATTCACCAAAAGGCTGGCTCGCAGCAAGCTGATCCTTGATCTCAGTATCGTGGAAGAGTTTACCGTCCTGCATATCGACAGCAATGATCTGCCCTGGCCCAAGCGCACCTTTCTCAACGACACTGGCTTCTTCGATTGGCACCATACCGGCTTCGGAGCCGGCGATCAGCATGCCGTCGCCAGTTACAACATAGCGCATGGGACGCAGGCCGTTACGGTCAAGACCCGCGCAAACCCAACGACCATCGGTCATGGCAAGCGCGGCGGGGCCGTCCCATGGCTCCATTACGGAGTTGCAATAGGAATACATATCGCGCCACGCTTTTGGCAGCTCAACAGCCTGCTGCGCCCAGCTTTCAGGGATAAGCATCGTCTTGGCCATCGGAGCATTTCGTCCAGCGCGGACAAGAACCTCAAACACAGAGTCAAGCGCCGCAGAGTCAGATGAGCCGCTTGCGATGATAGGCTTGATGTCTTCTGCCATCTCGCCAAATGCGCCGGACGCCATGCGGATTTCATGGCTCTTCATCCAGTTGACGTTACCCTTGAGGGTGTTGATCTCGCCGTTGTGAGCCAACATGCGGAATGGCTGTGCAAGCCACCACTGCGGGAATGTGTTTGTCGAATAGCGCTGGTGATAGATCGCAAAGGCGCTTTCGAAACGTTCGTCCTCAAGGTCAGGATAGAAAACACTCACCTGCTCGGCCAACATCATACCTTTGTAGATGATCGAGCGGCAGGACAGCGAGCAGATATAAAGCTCTGGTACTTGGGCAGCGGCAGCGGCTTTCTCGATCCGACGGCGAATGACATAAAGCTCGCGCTCGAACGTCTCTTCATCAACACCTTTGGAGTTGCTGATCAGGATTTGCTCGATCTCTGGGCGGGTCGCGTTGGCTTTTGCACCAAGGCAATCGATATCAACCGGCACATGGCGCCAGCCGTAAATATAGTACCCCATCCGAAGGACTTCGCTCTCAACGATAGTCCGGCACGTTTCCTGCGCGCCGAAATTGGTACGTGGCAAGAAGACCTGCCCAACCGCAATGCGTTCACCAGCATGCGGCTCGTGACCAGTGCGGCGGATTTGATCTTCGAAGAATTCGGTCGGGATTTGAACGTGGATACCCGCGCCATCACCTGTTTTGCCGTCAGCATCAACAGCACCACGGTGCCAAATCGCACGAAGCGCCTTGATACCATTTTCGACAACAGCCCGCGAAGGCTTCCCGTCAATCGAAACAACCAGTCCAACCCCGCAGGAGGAATGCTCGTCTGTTTCGGAATACATGCCGTTCTCGGCCATCCATTGGCGTTTTGCCTCTTCGGCGGCTTTCCAGTTTTGGTCAAACTTGGTCATGTTCAGTCTCCACATTTGCCCGTTTGGGCACATTCTGGTGCGGGGGCTTGCGCCTCTGTCCGCAAATTATTCGGTTACTCAGCAGCCTGTGCGCTGGAGGAATTCAGGTGATCGAGGATCGACTCGGCAGCGTCGCGCCCATCTTTGATCGCCCAAACCACAAGGCTCGCGCCGCGCACGATGTCGCCAACAGCGTAAACGCCCGGAAGCGAGGTTTCGTGCGTTTTGAAGTTGGCCTTGATCGTGCCCCAGCGGGTCACTTCAAGCGCCTCTTCGCCCCAAAGTGTCGGCAGGTCTTCTGGCATGAACCCAAGCGCTGCGACCACAAGATCGGCTTCTTCTACGTAGTCCGCACCCTCAATCACCTCTGGTGACTGGCGACCGGATACATCCGGTTTGCCAAGGCGCATCTTCTGAACCAGCACGCTTTCAACCGTATCGCCGGTGAAGCCCTTCGGCGCTGAGAGCCATACAAATTCCACGCCTTCTTCTTCGGCGTTCTGAACCTCGCGCTGGGAACCTGGCATGTTGGCCTTGTCACGGCGGTAAAGGCATTTCACGCTCTTTGCACCCTGACGGATCGCGGTCCGTACACAGTCCATCGCGGTATCACCACCGCCAACAACCACAACGCGCTTACCTTCAGCATTCAGGTCACCGCCGTCAAACTCCGGCACATCATCGCCAAAGCTCTTTTTGTTAGACGCTGTGAGGTAATCAATCGCTCGAACAACGCCCTCTGCACCGGACCCCGGCGCTTGGAGGTCGCGGGACTTGTAAACACCGGTCGCAATCAGAACCGCGTCATGCTGCCCCTGAATGGCTTGGAATGTAATGTCTTCGCCAACGTTACAATTCAAAACGAATTTCACGCCGCCTTTTTCAAGCTGTTCGATCCGTTTCTGAACCACATCTTTTTCGAGTTTGAAGCCGGGGATGCCGTATGTCATCAACCCGCCCGCGCGATCATAGCGATCATAGACAGTTACTTGTACACCTTGGCGGCGCAGAACATCAGCAGCGGCAAGTCCGCCAGGACCAGCGCCGATAATGCCAACGCTTTCGTCACGCTCAGAAACCGGCACAATTGGTTTCACCCAGCCGTTCTCCCAAGCAGTGTCGGTCAGATATTTCTCAACCGCACCAATGGTGACTGTTTCGTGGCCGGATTGTTCGATCACACAGTTGCCTTCGCAAAGACGGTCTTGCGGACAAATACGACCACAGATTTCGGGGAACGTATTCGTAAACTGGGAAGTTTCGTAGGCTTCCTGTAGACGCCCTTCGGCAGTCAATTTGAGCCAGTCAGGGATGTTGTTGTGCAACGGGCAGTGGCTCTGACAATACGGCACACCGCATTGGCTACAACGGCTAGCTTGCTCTGCGGCTTTTGCTGCGGCAAATTCGGCATAGATCTCGTCGAAATCCTGTTTACGCTCTTCTGCTTCCCGTTTGGTCGGCATTGCGCGATTAAGCGACACAAATTTTAGCATTGGCTGTTTTGCCATGGCGGAGCCTCCGAAATCTAAGTGGAAGCACCTTTTACGCAAGGCCAGAACAAAAGAAAAGGCAGCATTGCTGACCTATATACGAAAAAACGACATGATTTGTGACATTTTTTATAGCGCCCCCTGCATTTTAGGTAAGCTAAAGTTACCTATTTTCCCACTTTCCATTTATTTACAAATGGTTAACCTGTGGGGAAGTTTTCGTTCAAGGAAGTACATATGCCCCTGCTACATCTTGCCCTAGTGGCGATAATTCAAGGCATTACAGAGTTTCTTCCTGTTTCCTCCTCCGGTCACCTGATTCTCTTGCCGATTCTCATGGATATGCCAGATCAGGGCCAAGTGATCGATGTTGCCGCGCATGTCGGAACGCTTTTTGCCGTGATCATCTATTTCTGGGCGGATGTATCGCTTGCTGCGCGCGGCGTCCCTGCAATGTTAACCGGTCGCATTGCGGAGCCAGGAGCACGACTGGCGTTCCTTCTCATGATCGCGACTATTCCCGTAATCATCGCGGGCTTCATCCTTAAGATAACCGGCCTAAGCGACAGCATGCGAAGTATGGCCGTGATTGGCTGGACGATGCTCATTTTTGGGATCGTACTATATTGGGCCGACCAACAAAGCACAGAGAGCAAAGTGAGCGACGAATGGAATATGAAAGATGCGCTCGTGATGGGGCTTTGGCAAGCGGTCGCGCTTATTCCGGGGACATCGCGATCAGGCGCAACAATCACCGGCGCACGCTTGCTTGGTTATACGAGGACGGATGGAGCAAAGCTGGCGATGCTCATGTCGATTCCAACCATTATTGCCTCCGGTACGCTTTCCGCTCTTGATCTAGCGGGGTCAGAGACATCCGGTGCGTTTCGCGATGCGTTGATCGTCGCTGCCCTATCCGCTTTGATGGCGCTTGCTGCACTCTCTCTGATGATGCGACTTTTGCGCAGCGTAAGCTTCACACCCTATGTCATCTATAGGGTGATCCTCGGCACGATCTTGTTGGTCGTTGCCTATACCTAGGCTTTGAGATTTTTCGCAGAGTCTCGGAGCTCTTCGAACTGACCATTCGGGCGGAAGCGCCATAGATACGTCGGCATGATTGCATCCATTGTCGTAGGCGTAACGCCAAGGTCATTCAGTGTTTTGGCATCGTCGGAAACGACATTATCAACGCGCAAGCTCTTGAGCTGATCCCCCGTCAAGACACCGTTGTGAATAAGCCCCATCGATACGAACTGAACAAAATCAAGGATACCCGCGAGGATCCGACCTGCAAAGAACGGCAGGTTCATCACAAGGCGTTTTCGGTGCACCACACCGAGCATCTTTTCGATGGCAGCATGCAGTGTAAGAGCTTCGGGACCACCAAGCTCATAAATGCCTGTTGCGTCACCAAGGATCGCGTTTTCAGCGGCCTCTGCTACGTCATCCACATATACTGGCTGAAAGCGTGTGTTGCCGCCAAAGATCGGAAGAATGGGCCCGAGCCGCGACATAGACGCGAAGCGATTAAAGAATTCGTCCTCATTGCCAAAAATCACCGATGGGCGAAGGATTACCGCCTCTGGGAAGTTCTCAAGAATCCCCTGCTCACCCAGAGCTTTCGACTTCGAATAATCGCTTGCTGCATTCTCATCTGCACCAATCGCCGAGATATGGACAAGCTTCGCAACGCCAGCCTCTTTGGCAAGACGCGCAATCCGCTCTGCACCTTCGTGTTGTACAGAGTCAAATTTGTTGCGCTTTGTCTCCGATAGAATTCCGACACAATTCACTACCGCATCTGCGCCATGCATAACTGCTGCGACAGAGGCATCGTCGCGAATATTGCACAAAACCGGTTCAACCTGACCAACCGCACCATAGGGGCGCACGAACATCGCTTCGTTCGGACGACGCACCGCGACACGCACGCGCCAACCAGCTTTCGCCATTCGCCGTGCAATATACCGCCCGACAAAACCGGAACCGCCGTAAATGGTGACTAGTTTGGACATGGGTGCCTCCGATACTATTTTCATTTGCTTCAATAGCTTTCTCTTTGCCATTGGACAAGCAACTATCACGTCGCAGGCACAGCGTTTTTGGGATGTTCCGCGTTTTTTACGCGAATCCCGTTGACACCACACACACACCGAAGTAATTCCCACGCCACGACACCTGCCCAGGTGGCGGAATGGTAGACGCGCTAGCTTCAGGTGCTAGTGTCCGTATGGACGTGGAGGTTCAAGTCCTCTCCTGGGCACCAATTTCCCAAAAATTCACTTCATCCTAAATTGGCCTTCGAAACCGAAGCCGCTATTCTATTTAGCGACTCCGGTTAGAGATTTTTCAGGACATGAGAGATCGAACGCTCGGCTTCGAGGCTGGCAAATGTGATGTACGTTTGCGGAGCTTTTTTAGGGTTTTCGGCACTCCGGGCAGGAGCGTCACGCAATTCTGCGAATAGATATCATCACCGCCATGATCATAGGTGACATAAAGCGCTGGTTTATCGCTCACGAGGGTAACATCACCGTTGTCAGAAACTGTGCATTCAATCTCTGGCGTTTGGAATTCATACTCTTTGGGGCGCTTAGGTAGGTATTCGTTCTCGCCACTGTGCTCGCCCGATTTATCGCTCCAATCAAAATGCAAAAATTCGGTTTCCGATAGCGAAGCTGCGGACAATCTCGTAACCTCAATCGCCTTATCGGTAGGCACTTTGGAATCGTAGGAACTCACTTCTGAAACCTCGCCTCCAACGTCAACGCGGCGTAGGTTGACCGAAATCTCTGCGGACTCAGGCGTGTCATTCACAGCGTATAGAACTATCTCGCCCGTTGCCTCATCTGGTTGCGCCGTTAACAAAACAGGCGAGAAGAACTCTTTGGCTGCGTAGTGAAACAGCTTCCAACCCCCGCCGTATTCAAGGCTCGCCCAGCTTGCAACGGGCCAAGTATCGTTGAGCTGCCAGTATAGCGTTCCCATGCAGCGCGGTTTGTTTGCGCGCCAGAATTCGATGGCAGTTTTCATCGCGAGCGCCTGCGAAATCTGGCTTTGGTAGGTCATGTCGCCGAAGCTGTCGGGGAAGCGGAAATACCTCGCCAATGTCTCTACGATTCGACTGTTTCCGCCCACATTCCGCTGATGGACATCCATAACCGAAGAAGAGACATTTCGGTCATCGGCTTCCGTAAAACTCTCGACTACCCGATTTGAGGGGAATGACTGAAACCCGAATTCCGAGCAAAAGCGCGGACGCACAGTTCGGTAATGCTCAAAATCTTTTGCCGAATGCCAAACATCCCAGAAATGCATGTCGCCAGAGGTATCGTCATGCCAGCCATCGTCAAAATTTAGAGGCCCGACCGAAGGTGAGCTTGGCCACCATGGAACGTCGATCTTCTCATCCAACACAATCTCTTCAAGGGCATGATTCAAGCGGTCATACATAGCGAGGTATTTGTCGCGGTCCTGTTTGCACTCGTCAAACCAACCAAGCGCGCCAACTAGTTCGTTGTCACCACACCAAAGCCCAATACAGGCATGAGCGGACAAACGTCGAACCTGCTGCTTGGCCTCTTCACGGATCAATGCCAGCCAATCGCGGTCAGCCGCAGGATAGATGTTACAGGCGAACATGAAATCCTGCCAAACCATCAAGCCCATCTCGGAACACATTTCATAGAACCAGTCCGGCTCGTAACGCCCACCACCCCAGACTCGGATCATATTCATGTTCGCTTCAATCGCCGAGGTCAGGATATCGCGAACGGCCTCTGGCGTTGATCGCGCAGGGAGAGCATCAGCAGGTATCCAGTTTGCGCCGCGCATAAAAATCTCGCGCCCATTCACACGAAATGCAAATCGCTGGCCGACATCGTCTTTGTCGCAAACAAGCTCGACCTTACGCAAACCAACACGCATTGTCCGACGCTCGCCACCAAGCGTAATCTCGGCATCATAAAGGTGCTGCTCACCGTGGCCAGCGGGCCACCAAAGTTTGGGCTCATTGATCTCGATCGATACCCGTGCACTTGATTGACCGGGGTAGAAAGCGACGGATTGTTCGACAACTTTTCCATCAATTTCGACTTTCAGCGGAACATTCCCAACGGAATCCGCGAGGAAATACGCTTCAAAATCGAGCCGAACGCGACCGTTCTCGTGGTGCTGAGTAAGCTTTACATCATCAAACCGCACCGCGTTACCGGACCGAAGCGAAACACCTCCATAAACACCGATTGGTGAGAGCGCGATATTCCAATCCCAACCTGCATCACACTGTGTCTTGCGCAAGAAGTTGTAGTGCGGAAGCCGACAGTTCCACTCCACAAAAGGCACGGCAAAGGGAAATGCATCTGCCTTGGCGGCTGCGACCTTACTATTTGACAAGAAGAGGATTTCTATTTTGTTTTCACCCGATACTAGGTGTTCAGACACTTCAAAATCATAGCGAAGGAATGCGTTTTCGCACACTCCGACAAGAGCGCCGTTCACGCTGACTTCTGCGTGGCAATCCACTTGGCTTAGTGTCAGATAAACTGGCCCATCCAAGCCTTCTTCGACCTGAACCGTGCGTTCAATAAGCCATTCGTTTTCGTGGACCCAATCAAGCGACGCCTCTCTATCGCGCCAATACGGATCCTTGATCTGTCCTTCGGACAGCAACACTGAATGCACATCATTTGGCACGCTAAATGGCATGCCGCTCTCTTTGCCAGCTTGCCGAAGCACCCAGCCGCTATTCAATTCCATGTGCATTCTAGTCCTCCTCGAAGGCGGCGATGTTACCGCTATCATTCCCTTCTGCTCGTATCCCGAACTAAAGACTCAAAGTCAATCGGAGAGGAGGATTTGCGAGGTTTAGGCGGCTAAACACCACCCGGATGAGCATAGGTATTTTCATAATCTGAGCCGCGTGATCGATTGTGCGTGAGTACGGAATAGACCGGTGTTGAAGGTTGTACCCCTCGCGCCAGTCGGTCGAGCGCCTCGCGCAAATTCGTCTGCCCTGTGCCGCCATAACGAACGCAATTCAGCACAACATCGGCATGCCGCGCGATATAAATGGCGTCGACGACCGGCAACAATGGAGATGTATCAAGAATGATCACATCCATTGCTTCGCGTGCCTTATCAAGGAACCGCTCAAATATTGCAGACTGAAGCAGCTGATCCGTCGGCACATCAGCGCGGCCGCGGCCAAGGACAACGCCAACTTTTGAAAGCGTATCCGTATCATAGAAGCCCGATTGCGCAGCAAGTTTCTCGGGGTATCGAAGGTAATCGAAGAAACCGGTTTGAGGCGTGAGCCCGAGATATTGGTGCAGGCTCGGTTTTCGCAAATCCGTATCAACTAATAGCGTCGACTTTCCCGCGACGGCATAAGTGCGCGCCAAGGCGAGCGCCAAAGAACTCTTCCCTTCGCTCGGGAACGCAGACGTCACCATAACGACTGTGCATTTGCCTTTGGGCGTCAAAACACCAAGGTCGATACTTGCCCGAAGTTGACGGACTGACTCTGCATAAGGCGAAAGCGGAGCCTGAATAACCGTGTCCGCAACAGAAAGGTGCCCCACTTGTTGTTCGACCTTTGGAATCGCTCCTCCTACGGGGATTGGCAAAACGTTCGCAAGCTGAGCAACCGAAGTGATGCCGCCAAAATAGAACTCGCTAAGAAATGCAGCCGAAACACCGACGCCGAGCGCGAGTACAAAGGCGAAGGACAAGACCATTGCTTTCTTAGGGAAACTTGGCTGTCGTGGCGGCAACGCTTCGGAGACAATTCGACTATCTGCCATTTGGACAAGTGATTGCGCATCCAGATCCCGCGCCCGTGACAGAAGATTTTTGTACTGCCTTTGAGCGATGTCAGCCTTTTGCTGAAGGTCATAAAGTTCCGCGAGCGTCGCAGAGGACAAGTTTCCGTCAAAGATAGCAGAACGCAACGCGCCCTGTTTGCTCCGCACCTCTGCGTTCAAATTTTCCACGTCGAGTTTAGCTGACTGCAAATTCGTTGCGGCTTCTGCATCTAGCAGAGCATCTAGGCGCTCCAACTCCTGCTGCAGATCGACGCGCGTGGTTGTTTCCGTGCTTGTATTCAGTCGCGCAATCAGTGCTTCGCGCTGGCCGACTAGATTTGCGAGCGCGGAGTCCTCGAGAACTTGCGCGATCTGCGCCCAATCGCGCTGTTGATAGGCACTCGACAACGCCTGTCTCTGTGCGGTTGATTGAACTTGCAGGCTGCGTAAGTCTTCGAGCTCTGATCGCAGTTGCTCGATATCAATGCCTCCTGCTTCTCGGCTCAACCGTTCCAGGTTTTGTTCAACATAGAAATCGAGTGCGTCCTCTGACTGCGCAAGGCTCTCACGCGCCTGCTCAATTTGCGCCAGCAAGAGATCGCGCGCCGCCATCGACATGTTTACCTTGGCCTCTATTTGAAGCCCGATGTAGGTTTGCGCCAATGTGTTCGCGAGCAATGCCGCTTTCGTCGCTGATTCAGATGTCGCAGAGACCGCAATGAGATGGGTCTGGCCACGCCTACGAATTTCAGTTGCAGACATAAACCGATCCAAAGTCTGACTCAAAAGATCCGTACCAACTGCAGGATTTTCATTTTGCCCAAACGCAAGACCAAGCTTCTCAAAGAGTCCGAGCGATGGGCCGAATTCCGGATCAGTAACAAGATCAAGGCGCTCGACCGTTGCAAGAGAGACCGTCCCAGATCGAAGTATCTCAACCTCACTTTCTACCCGAGCGGCATCAGACATACCGCCTTGAGAAAACCCCTCATCGGGATTGAGCAAGTTCTTTTGTGAGGGGTCAACCAAGAGCAACGCAGTGGCCGTGAACTGCGGCGTCGTCAAAGCCAAGAACGTCGCCGCAACCGCAAGGAAACCAGCTACAATACCCGCGATTAGCCAAATTTTGCGATAGAGAACAACGACAAGGTCTCGCAAATCCAAGTATTCGCCGACTTGTTGGGCGCTATTTGACGCGCCAATTTTCTCGGCGCCACCGAACTGATGCTGCGGATGTTGTTTAACCATTTTCCACCTCGACTGGTGTTTCACTCCGCGAACGACATTCGACGAGCGCTAGAGCGATGATTGCGATGAAAAGGAATACGTTCGCTTGGATTTCCATACTGAAATCGACAAGCGCATGGAGCGACGCAAACGAGATAACACCGATTGCGGCAACTCGGATCGAGCTGTGGTTTGCAGACGGGTATTGTGCGTGGAGTAAGACCAAGAAAACCCAACCGACCGCCAAGGGAATCAAACTCCCTGCGATCATGCCAAGCTCTGACCAAAGGGTCAGATACGTATTGTGCGGATGGAGCCAGACCACATCCACTGGCAACGAAGGCAAGTGATACCGTTCAAATGCCATGGGGAATGTATCTAATCCGAATCCCGTAAACGGACGATCCGCGATCATGATTAGCGTTTGGTGCCAGAGTTCCGCACGGGTTTGCAGGTCGACGAATGCGAAAACGCTGCGACCTGAGACAGCAGTCAAACCGGCGACGACCGCGACAAAGGGCAAAACAAAAAGTGCTACGCGTAAAGTTCGCCTCTGCCCCGCTCCAACAGACACAGCGAAACAGATACTTGCTATTCCCAAGCCCAGCAAAATTGCTGCGCGCGATTGTGTCGCCAGCAACGCCGCGACGATGGCCCCACATGCGCAAACCCGCGCCCAGAAGCCCTTATCAAATTGGGGATGCGCAAACCGCGATACCCCCAATATCAACCCCATGGAAAGCAAGGATGCGAAAGCATTTCGGTTAATGTAAGTCCCCGTGGCGGAGCCGAGGTAATGCTGCTTTGGGCCACAGATAGAGAAGTCGTTGAACCCGTACAAAAATAACAGAGCAACAATGGCATTCAGCGCAATTCCGAATAACAGCACGTCAGCGAGTTGTCCGGTATTTTTCACCGTTGCGGCCAACAGAACAAACAGGAAGGCATAGGTTAGGAGCCGTATCGCGCCAAGTAGAGTAGCGGATGGCGCGAGGCTGCCTGCTAAGCTCTGAGCGACAGCAAAACCAATTGCACAACAACCCAACACAATTGGTATTCTGGCCTTCAAAACCGCATCAAGAATTGAGCCGGTCGGCGCACTGAAGCACCAGAGAAATGTTAAGGCAGACAGAGTGGCCGCCCAAACACACCACACTATTGGAAGATTAGAACCGGCAGGAATGGGCGCGACGAGAATAATCGCAAGTAGCGATACCCTCACTAACCTATGGTTTGCGCTAAACTGGCGGGTAGACAACCCTTGAGCGGGCACAGAAAGATCAACCATTTGATTGCTCGACCCTTCTTGCAAGCTGATTGAGAAACACCTGCTTCTGAAACTCGGGGAGTTCTTCTACAACACTATGCAGATACGGTCGGAGGCTCTTCTGACGGACATAAATTTGCGGAAGAACCCAGGAATACTCTGCGGACGCCAAAAGGACAGAAGCGTCCTGTGTGAAAGCCCTTTGAGTTTCAGGCGTTAGCGAAGATATGAGTGGCACCAAAAGCTTAACGCGATGCGCGGCGAGCCAACCTTCACTCGGTGCCAATTTCTGTGAGTTTGATATCGCGTCTGTCGTGGTGACCTCTTTCCCCGCCAGAAGTGAAGATTGCGCGATTACTAACTGAGACCGACCGCTTTCGGCTGACTGCTTCTCGATTTTCAATGCAGTTGCAAGGCATCGTTCTGCCGAATTTGAAACTTCGAATGACGGCCTGATGTTAAGCGTTGGATCCGCCAGCAATTGGATGCAGCGCTCTAAGAGTTGGCGCCGTGATGATAGCGATGGAGGGGCTGTTTGTTCTGAGGACAGAGCAAGGACTAAGAACTTATACTCACTAATTCCAAAGATAGCTGAAAGAGAAAATACAATCATAGCGGGAATTAAAATGCATACTCTTGCAAGCCTCTCCCGTCTTTTCATTTTTTCCTCGCTGGCGATTTTCGCGACTTGGCTCAGGCCTGATCAAGTTCTCAATCTAGGCCTTGTTAGAAAATTGAGCGCAGTTATGCATTTCAAGCTTCCGAGCACCTCTAAACTCAGATGATGCAATTACCCTTGTAAAATCAAGGAATTTGTGCAAATTATCAGATGTCACCACAACTCAAGCGAGGAAAAACATGAGACGCGCCATATTCGCAACGGTACTCCTCGCAGTATTTGGCCCTTTTGCAAAAGGCGCAATAGCTCAATCGACTTTCTTCGATGCAGAGGTAATTAGTGCTGCCTGCGCGGTGTCTTCTGAGAATTGCGCGGCCTTAATTCAACAACTGATTTCACAACTTAAAAGTGCAGACCTCACTGAAGCTGAACTTAATAGCCAAGTGGCGGTTCTTGCGAGCGCAGTACTGAACGCAACAAGCGGCGCATCGCCTTCAAACATCGCTCAATTATCCCCAGTTTTGACCGAAATTTCAGGGCTTTCCAGTGACGCCGGGCAGGCATCATCAATTTTAGGTTTTGCGAGAGAAATGGAAAGCGGGCGAGCACCAGAGCTATCAAACATCTCAACACCTTTTGCGGCGAGCCCAGCCTAGACGCCCTGACCTTTCCTCGGCGCACATTCTGAAATTCCTTGGCGGATCATCTCTGAGCCGCTGATGTAGTGGAATCCGACCAATCTGAAGCGCGCTGATTTAAGAAACCAGTCTGCAATTCGTGGCGGGTAGTATAATGCCATTCGTCGAGACCAATATTCGAACTTATCAGGCGGCAACGATATACCAGTGTAGGCAGAGCTTGGGCCATGGAAGCCAAATCGAGCGCCCTTTTCCACACAAACGCTAGGTAGCCCTAAAAACAACGTACAAGCCGAAGCACAGTAGCCTTTTCGGATTTCTACATTGGTATCACTCTTGCGATAGCGCTCTATCGTTGCGACCCGATCTATAAGGTTTCCACCAGCATCATTCCGGATCACGACGGTTTCGGCAAATGCCAAGCTGTAGAGCCAGCACGTAAAAAGCAGGCTAACCGTAACTCGACAAACGACTTCTGTTGCAATGCGTGGCAATTGCTTCTCCTTGACCTCAATCCCTCACGATTGAACGCACAAGCAGCCTTAATTTTGCGTGACCCCTCCGAACTTAAGTTTCAAGAATTTAGTTTAATTCAGCTGTTGCGATGGCCGGTTTCCAGCGAACGCCGCTCGCACAACTCCTTAATTCATTGTGTGCAAATTCACCGCATCCCGCGCAAATCATCGATTGCTGAACAATAAGGAATTGCTATGCACAACCCATTTAAAAACCGAGAACCAAATCTAAACGGCCCGTCAACGGACCTCGTTCCAGTTGCTCCGAACGATACGACGGACCTCTCTTCGGTCGCCCTTGCGCTTTACATCGAAACTGGCGGTACGCTCGTTATTCTGACCGAAAAGGAGCAAACGCGCACGGTTAAGGTTTCAGATTTTATGACGTTGCCCACAGGTGTTCGCCGCGTATTCGCGACAGGAACGACAGCGTCCGGCATCCATGCATTCGTGGTTTGAGCATGATCGGATACGGACTTTCATACACCGCAGCACAGCGGAAACTGTCGCGTGAGACAGTATTTGATTTCACAGGCGGGAGCTTGCCCCTAAACGTGAGTCACTCTCGAAGCACGGGTGCATATCATTTTGACCAATCAGCGAACATCTCTGAAGTCGCCTCCGATGTACCGCGCTTCGACCATGATCCAGTTACGGGAGTCGCTTTGGGTCTGCTTTTAGAAACGCAAAGCACCAATTTAATTGCGCACTCCCGCGCCAATACAACCAATTGGATCAAGGATGCATGCAATGCGAACGCCTTATCTCTGAACGCGCTTGGCGAATTTGACGGTGTGGAAGTATCTTCTACAGGGATGATTTGGGGTCGATTGAAAACGATCTTCAACGTCACCGCGGCGGAAACCTACGCAATCACCGCGTATTATCGCGCCGGTACCTCTCAAAATGCTCGCTTCGCATTCAGTGGCCTTCCTGGAGGTGAAACGCACTTTTCCGGACCAGTTGGCAATCTATCCGAAACACGTACGCAAATCGGATCAGTCACGGCATTCGATCAGACACTTCTTGCTGACGGGACCACCTATCGCGCCCGCTTTTTCTTCACGCCGAACGTGAGTGGTAGTGTTGAGTTCGGGCTCGGTCCACAGAGCGGAACATCCGGTGACTCAATTATTCTTTTGGGAGCACAAGCAGAGCATGGGAATGCGCACAGCTCCTATATTCGAACGACGGGGCAAGTTGCTTCGCGAGCTTCCGATATTTGCGGTGTTGCAGGATTGAGCGGCATTTATGATGTGACGGGAAAATATGGCGACAGTTCAGAAGAGGTGTTTGTAGCGCAATTTGTTTCGGCTGGGTATTGGCCTCCGCTTACAAGCAGACACCTACGCTCGCTTAGGTTTTCGCCAGTTTGACCTGCCGCTTTGTGAATTGAGTTGTCAGTAGTTTCTCATATTGAACAAGCACTTCCTCCCATAGAAAATCCTCGGCATGCCGCTTCTTTGCGGCGTGCCGAGCGGCTGCAAGTTTGGTATTTTCTGAAAGAACAATCTCAAAGATTTCTCTAAGCTCGATCTCATCTGAAAAGTAAAATTGGTCAGAGCCAGCAACCCATCGATTGAACGAATTGCTATGGGCAACTACCACGTTACCTGCGCCAAGCGCTTCGGCCAGCGATGGGTTCGTCCCTCCGACCTGATGACCATGTAGATATGCGCGGCAGAAATATCTTAATGCGCTTACTTTTTCTGGATCGTAGATCGCGCCGGGAAAACACACATTCTCGCTAGCCGCTTTCTTAACCGAGTTGTGATATGGATTGTCGTCATCAAATCGGCCCAGGACGACCAGTTTCTTTTCAGTTGAAATGCTGGAGAAAGCCCTAACCAATTCAAGGATCGAGTTTTCAGGCTCGATTCGTGCGATCGAAACCAGGAAAGAGTCTTTGCAAAGGCCAAACTCAGAGAGAGCAATCTCGTCAGCATGCTCGATCGGGTTTGCGCCGTATGGAATCATAACTGGATTCTTTAGGCATCTTTTTCGAACATGGCGCGCGATCTCGGGATGATCGGCAATCGGGACATTCGCAATATTTGCGCCGATAACTTCATTTAGAAAAAACCATGCCTTTGCCCACAAGGACCATTTGGCGCGTTTCCACTCGATCCCGTCCATATTCATATAGACGCACCGCCCCCGAAGGCGCTGGACAACGCTAAACACGGCCGTGTTATAGCCCAAAACCAAATCGACGCCGGGCTGCTTAAGAACATCGCGCGTGCAAGCCCAGTCAAATTCAATCGTTCCGCGCGGGCCTAGGCTTTTGGGGGCAAAAAACCTGCGTTTGATTCCTCGCCAATGATCCTCTTCCCAGGCGCCGGATTCGCCGTGATCTTTCTGGCAATAAACCAACACCTCATGTCCTTGACGTACTAGGAAAAGCGCCAACTCTTCTGCGAAAGTTTCAAAACCTCCGTGCGCGGCTGGAATTCCCCGTGTTCCCATTATGTTAATCTGCATGCGAACAAAGCTCCCGTGCCAATTCCGAGATTCCATCTTTCAAAGGTGTTTCAGATGTCCAGCCGAAGTTGAGTTGTGCCCGCGATGTATCCAACACAATATGGGGCGGATCGAATGCTCTTGCAGGAATACGATTGACGACAAGTGGCCTGCCCACCGCAGCTTCAACCGCTTCAACGACTTCGTTTAACGAAGTCCCTATTCCAGAACCGCAATTGTAAATCCCAGATTTGCGACATTCGACCGTTTTGCATAGAAAACGCGCCAAATCACTCACATGAAGGTAGTCCCGAACAACACTTCCATCTCCAAAAATCTTGCTAGGATTGCCCTGAATGGCATTTACAAGAAATGTCGAAACAACGCCAAGCACCCCCACTGAAATTTGCCCCATACCGAAAGGGTTTGAAGGACGAACAATGGTTAATTGAACGCCAGTTTCGTTGGAGAATAGCTGACAATATTTCTCGGCGCACAGCTTTCCGACGCCATAAGCGCTGATTGGCTCAAGAGGGTGATCTTCTCGGATGCTTTGCTCTCCGCTAACGGCACCGTAAACCGCACCACCAGAGGACAGAAACACAAGGTGCTTCAGGGATGGGGCATCTTTCAACATCTCCAGAAGCTTGAGCGTTCCAACAACGTTTGCTTGCACATCCCCTTGCATGTCTGCGGTGGCGGTCTTGGGAACCGATGACCATGCCGCATGGACAACCGTCTCTACGCCTTCCAACCATTCGGGGTGCGCCGCCAAGGCTTCATACCCGCCAGGCAGGTGCTGAAATTCCTGTCCGTGCGCGAATACTGGCCGCGCCTTTCGAGAAAGCACAGAAACCTCATGGCCCGCCTTCACGGCCCGGCCAACGAAGTGTGATCCAATAAAGCCATTACCCCCCGTGATCAGAATTCGCATGAATTGCCCTTTCGTAGGCCGACAAGAGGTCGGTGTAGTAGGCTTGATCCGAAAAGGTTTCATCCGACCAGAGCTTTGCGTTCTGACCCATGCGCGCTGCGTCCTTTGTCGAATTGTTAAGTGTGTCTAAGGCCTTCGCTAAAGAACCAACGTCCTCAACTTTGAAAACTAATCCGCGCTCGCCGTCCGCGACCAACTCCGGAATGCCTCCACGATTTGCACCGATTACCGGACGGCCAACTGCGAACGCTTGATTGATCACATAGGGAAAGTTTTCATGCCAAAGCGATGGAACAACAATACACCGCGCCCGCTTAAGTATAGGGGTTAATGCGTCCCCCCAAACTGGCCCCAAGAAGTCAACTTGATCCAAATTGGAAGCCCGTTTCGTTGATTGAAGCCGCTCTAGTTCTGGTCCGTCACCGACAATCTTTATTGGAACATCAGGACAAAGCTTTGCGGCTTCAAGCAATAGCGAAACTCCTTTTTCTTCGACCAACCTTCCGAAATAGAGCGCATATCCATCGTCTTCCGTTGAATGCGTGAAGTCCTTGCTGTTGAAAGGGTTTCTTAGCTTGCTCCAGCTGAACTCGCGACCGGGCCAGAATTCGATTGTTTTATTCGCCATGAAATCAGAGGAGAACGTGTAATGATCGACCAACTTTCCATAGACATTTCGGCTCGCATGGAACTGCGCCTCTAGTGCACTCGCGACGCTATGCGCATAGTTATCTTTCGCGCATCTGTTCTTAACGGCGTTGAAAAACTTGCCGCCGGCACAATCTTCGCAAACGCGTCCGTGATGAAACAACTTATAGTTCGGGCAGATGTGTTTGTAATCGTTGCAAGTCATAACCGTCGCAATATTCGCTTCTTTTGCAGCGGCTAAAATTGATGGGCTTAAATGCACGTGAACCGCAAAACAATGCAGTAAATCTGGTTGGAATTTCTTCAGAAGATCAGCCGTAACCTTCTTGGCTTGGGTTGACCAAATTGCTTTAGGCAGATTTGCAAGTTTTCGGACAGGCGACCCGCTATCGTATTCTGGCGGGTCGACGAATGTAACTTGCGATGGGCTAATTGCCTCCGACCAATCCACGTCATCCGGATTACCTGTTGTAAGAAAATGAACTTCATGACCATTCTCTTGTAGTATGCGCGCAGTTTCTTGCACGAACACCTCTGCACCGCCCACGAGGTTGAAGAACTTATGAGCCAGTAGAACGCGCATATTCATCTCTGCTAGCTGGAAACAAAACCTCTTCATCGTGCTCTATTCGCGGCTGAACGCGATCACAGCTTTCTCGATAACCAAGCTCAACCATGGTTTCGCGAAACGGTGCCACGATTATGGGATCAAGCGCGACGCCTGGATAATATGAAACGCGAGAGAGCTTTGACTCCGCATAGCGAAAAAAAGTGTAGTCACTTTTTAAGCCGCAAAACTCCAACAGGCGCGACAAGGTTTTCGAAGGTTGATTGCATAGGTCTTCGTACCTAACGATATGAACCGACTCGGGTTGAGAGCGCGTTACGGACACGGCCGCGCGCATTGCCAAAATCCATTCCACTGCGGCCCTATCCCGATGATCTGTGAACTGCCGAATCTGGCTTATGTAAGGGCACAAATCTGGATGTAGTGGTACAAGCTCATCAACGAGCAAACGCCATTTCCGATCATCTCGTCCCCACCAATCATGTGTTTCGCCATTTTTTGACAAACCATTCTTTGCCGACCACTTGTCAATCGAACAGCAGGTATCGACACCATTGCGAAGCATCGCGATAAACTTTGCATCCGGGAAGAGATCGAAAACAAAGCGATCTCGAAAAACCAACTCTGGATACTTATCGACAACGCAACGCGCGCGCCCCCAGAACTGCGCCCATCGATACACGCGAGAGACTTTCTTCGCGATCAATTGTGAATCCTGCTGAGGCTCCACAACGACTGTAGCCTGCCCTTCAGTGTAACTTCCGATCAGATCCTCTTGTGGATAGGCGAAATGCCACAAAGCTTTTGGCTCATTCAGAAAAACCACCTCTCTGTGTATCGAGAAAAGCTTGCCCAAAATTGTAGTTCCGCTTCGACCAGTTCCAACTATGAAAACCACCTGACCGCGCCGCTTCGGCGCAGGTATTACCTGCGCTAACCGATAAAGCGCGAAGACCAATCCGTTAATCCACCTCCCTTTTGTCGTAAGTGGGCGTCCCTCGATGAACGCATAGGAAAACAATCTACCTGGTACTTTCCACGGGCGGCGGAGCAGCATTTCTTTGTCGATCTGAGCAACCATGGACTATCCCATTTCCGAAGTTGGCGTTGTCACAATGACGAGCAAACTAAAGTATAGAGTCAGCAACAGGGTCTGCCCCAGAAGCGTGACACTCAGTACGCAGGCGGCAAAAAGACTGAGGGAAAACGCGACAAATAGCCTGCGAGCTCTTACTTCCCCAAGCGCGCCCACGTGACCTGATTGTCTAAGGCAGCGCGTAATTTCCAAAACAATTGCAAAAAGGAAGAGCAGGCCAAAAACGCCAGTTTCGACAAATACCTCAAAGAACATATTGTGAAGCGTTAACCCAAAATAGTTATAGAATTCAGAGTGCCCTGGGCCAAAACCAGAATACCAGACAGGCATGGCAGCACTCAAAGACATCTTCCAATTCACCACGCGCCAAGCCATAGAATTGTCGACCAGATGATAGCTGTACACGTCACTCGATATCTCACCAAAAGAGGTAAATATCTCAAAGAGTGAAAACAGATCCCGCGTCCAAGGAAGAGCGTAGATCATACCCATCGACACGCCTGCCAAGAGCAAGAAGGACACACCTCGAAGCCGTCTAGGAACGTTATAAGAGGCCAAAACGACGATGATGATCGCCAGCATCAGCCAGGCCGTTTGAGCAACAGCAAATGTCATGGCAAGAAGGCCCATCAATCTAATCACATAGTCAGTGACGCTTTTAGATCGATCAAGTTTCAGGCGGAGAATTTCGTCCGCCACAATCGCGAGCAGCATTAACATTCCGAACAAAACAGGGTGGCTCGAAACGCCAAACGCGCGAACTTCTCCGGCAATTTGAAAACGATCCGGAGCAGCTATGATTTGCAAAACGCTTATCGCGAATCCGAAGCCGATAAGGAAGCGAACAAACTGCCGAAGCCTTTCCACCGCATATTGACCGCGAAAATAGATGGACGCGAATCCAACCCAAGCCGCAAGATATACAACTCTAAACACCGCATCCAAGCCACGTGCGATTTCTGGTGGCGCAGTAATGATGAAGCTCAAAACCGAAACGAACGCAAAACACAAAAGATAAACAGTAAGCTTCAGATAACGCGAACAGAAGACTGGCGATGACAACGCCAACAAAGAAAATGTAGCGAAATTCAAGAAAGTGAGCGGCGCGGAAAGCCCAACATTAACCCAAACGCCAACTGCACCCAAGACAACGCGCACGCTTAGTAGCAAAAGAACGAGATCTACGGCGAGTTTTGGGCTGATGCGATAGTCAACACGTGGCTCGAAACCGGGCATTATTGAATTTGCAGGTGAGCTATGCATGCCGCAGAGCCTTCGTGGGGGCTTTCAAAGAGAAAGGCGCGAAGCCCGTAAGCTTGTAGGCCGTGTAAGCAACGACAGCCTTCTTAGCCACAACAGCGATCAAACGCGCGCCTGCAACAAGCACAATTGATCCCGACAAAGCGGCAATGGCCATGAACATTAGCCCAAACACTAGGCCCCAAAACTCAATTTTTCTTAACGCTCTTTCATGGCCCGTCATCGCCAA
This sequence comes from Halocynthiibacter sp. C4, assembly GCF_028823805.1. Classification (NCBI taxonomy): domain Bacteria; kingdom Pseudomonadati; phylum Pseudomonadota; class Alphaproteobacteria; order Rhodobacterales; family Paracoccaceae; genus Halocynthiibacter; species Halocynthiibacter sp. C4. Next base: position 1,248,376 of record NZ_JAPEIE010000002.1, read on the forward strand.
GAACGCGTTCCCAAACCCTAGGCTTGCCTGCAAGACTTGAGCGAGAATGAGGATTGTGAGCGCAGTTGCCGTTTGGGTGGTTGCCGTTGCAAACAACATTGAAACCAAAGGGTATCCAATCCAAATCAATGCGCCGATTAGGATGCTTATGCTAACAGAAGCAGCTGTCGCAATGCTCGCCCAAAACTCCAACTTCTCGCGGTCAAATTTTGAATGCGTGGCGGACACAAGTGGAGAAATCACTAAATATAGCGCGAACGTAACAGTGCTAACTGCTAACGCAATTCGGTTTGCCGGGAAGTACTCTGCAGCGGCAGTTTCAGAAATCATCAGACCAACAATTACGATATCGACTGTGGTCAATCCGACTGCAGCAACTTGCCCAATCATCAGATCAAAACTACATTTTGCGCGCTGTGTCAGCAAACTCGCCGGCTTGGACAAAGTGATCCACCGCAAACGGAACCCGAGTTTTTGACCTTGCAACAACAGGAACAACAATAGCACTGCAACAAGCAGCAGTCCCATCGAAGCCGCGGATATCTGAACATCGATTACAACTAGCCCGCCTGTAATAATAACGACAGCCAGCCGCCACAAAATCTCTCGTGGCGCCAAAGACCAGAAATTTTCTCCGCGTGCGCGGGCAGCGCCCGACCAAGCGAAACTAATACTCAAGAGTGAAGATAGGGCCAAAACAGCGATTGCTAGTCGATAGTCAAATCCGCCTAAAAGCAGCAACATTGAAGCCGTGGAGCCGCAGAATATTCCGCCCCAGAATGCCCAGTTTGTAGAAACTGCAATTTGCTCTTTGAACCCTTCGCGATCGGGCGAAGATTTAGATAGATCACGAATGAGCAAATCGTACTGACCAAAAGAACCAATGGCCGAGCAAATCATTGCGAACGAAAGAACAACAGCCAATTTGCCGTATTCACTCGCAGGCAACGCAAATGAAAGAACAGAAACAAACGCAAGCGAGACCAGCAATGATCCCGCTTTCAGAAGTATAGCACTTATACTGTCTGAAATGAGTTTACGTGCGCTTGTATTGCTCTCCTTCATATGAGCCTCGGCAACTCCGCCATAACAGGTTGCGCGCATTGAGTTTCAGGAAAGTTAACGCCATCGACGCAGAGTGAGGCCAGATAATTTCCGTAGTTTGTCTTTGAAAAAAGAGTGGCTCTCTGCTTTAGCGCATCGCCGTCAATCCAGCCGGATTCAAATGCAATTTCATCAGGACTTCCAGTTAACATGCCCTGCCGCGCCTCTAGAGTTCGAACCAAGTTCCCCGCGTCCAAAAGGCTGCTGTGCGTACCCGTGTCGAGCCATGCATACCCTCGACCCATTGTTCGAACATCCAGTTCACCCGCATGCAAATACATCTCTAGCAAGGACGTAATTTCGAGCTCACCGCGCTCCGACGGCCGCACCTCTCTTGCAAGCTGAGGAGCTTTTTCATCAAGGAAATATAGGCCGGTCACCGCATAATTCGATGGGGGCACCGTTGGCTTCTCGATGATCTCTAGCGCCTTTCCACGGTCATCAAAAGCGACAACCCCGTATCGTTCGGGATCAGAGACATGGTACCCGAATACCGTTCCTCCGGCGCCTTGGGAGTTTGCGGCCTTTAGCTGTGTCGGCAACCCATGACCGAAGAAAATATTGTCACCCAAAATGAGCGCGGACGGCGCGCCATCAAGAAACTCATCGGCGAGGATGAAAGCTTGGGCGAGACCATCCGGCGAAGCCTGAACGATGTATTCAAGACCAATTCCCCACTGGCTCCCATCGCCAAGAACTTCCTTGAACTGCGCCTGATCGCGGGGCGTTGTTATGACTGCTATTTCTCGAATTCCCGCAAGCATCAAGACTGAAAGCGGGTAATAAATCATAGGTTTGTCGTAGACTGGAAGTAACTGCTTCGAAACGCCCATGGTGATGGGGTATAGTCGCGTTCCCGAACCGCCCGCGAGAATGATGCCTTTTCTGTTTTTCTGTGTCATGCAGAGGCTCCCATTTCGTCAATTACTTGTGTTAAACCACCACGCCAGTCTGGTTGTGCAACTCCCAGATCGGAGAGATTTTCGCAGCAAAGACGCGAGTTTAAGGGGCGTTTAGCAACGGTAGGATAGTCTCGCGATTGAACCTCGGTAACCATGCATTCGATATGTGCTTTTGCGAATATCGCTTCGGCAAATTCTGCCCATGTTGTTGTAGGAGTACCGGCAAAATGGTAGATACCTGCAGCGCTGGCATCGGCCTCTAAATGCGCAACCAATTGCATGCATGTTTTAGCGATTTCGGTGGCCGGCGTTGGCCCGCCGAACTGATCGGCTACGACTAGAACTTCATCGCGCTCTTTGCCGAGGCGAAGCATAGTTTTGACGAAATTTGTCCCGTAGCTTGAAAACACCCAACTGGTTCTCAAAACCGCTGACCGACCTCCAGCATTGAGAACACCCAACTCTCCTTCGCGCTTTGACCGCCCGTAGGCGTTCACCGGATCAGTTTCGTCCCCTGGCCGCCACGGCAGATGGCCTTCGCCGCTAAACACGTAGTCAGTCGAAATGTGTACAAAGGGGATACCGAGAGAGGCACAGGTTTTGGCCATAATTCTCGGAGCTTCAGAGTTAATCAAAACCGCTTTTCTCTGCTCTGTTTCGGCCGTATCCACATTGGTGTAGGCCGCGGCATTGATGACGGCGACAGGGCGCAATTGCCGGATTATTCCTTCGCTCTCTTCCGGCCGCTCAAGATTGACTTCATCTCTACCAATGCAATGCGCTTTGTCGAATTTGTTAAGCTCTCTCGCCACTTGGCCGTTTTTACCAAAAACCAAGATCATGCGGACACTCCCAGCCGTTCTCCGGCGCCGTCTCGCATCAATAGGGGTGCCCACCAATCTTGATTGTTCAGATACCACTCGACTGTTCTGCGCATGCCTTGTTCGAGCGTTACCGAAGGCCGCCATCCAAGCTCATTGCGAATTTTTTGCGGGTCAATCGCGTATCTGAGATCGTGACCAGGCCTGTCCCTGACAAAACGTATTTGCTCTTTATACGGCTCTTGCGCGGGGCGCAGATCATCCAACACAGCGCAAATTAGGTTAACGATCTGAAGATTCGTCGCTTCGTTTTCGCCACCGATGTTGTAGCTCTCAGAAAGCGCACTTCTCTCAAGAAGGTGTAGGAGCGCATCCGCGTGGTCTTCGACAAAGAGCCAGTCACGAATGTTTGCGCCATTGCCGTAGATCGGAATTTCCTTGCCGGCGAGCGCATTAAGGATAACTACCGGAACCAATTTTTCAGGGAATTGCCGTGGGCCGTAATTATTTGAACAATTGCTGAGCACCACTGGCAAACCGTAAGTCTCCGCCCAAGCCCGAACGAGATGATCGCTGGCAGCTTTGGACGCGGAATATGGGCTGTTAGGGGCGTACGGCGTTGTTTCAGAGAACATTCCCGTTTCTCCGAGTGTTCCGAAAACCTCGTCGGTCGACACATGGTGAAACCTGAAGTTCTTGGGCTGACCTGATTCCTGCCAATACGATTTTGATGCTTCCAGTAAATTAAACGTGCCAACGATATTGGTTTCGATGAACGCACTTGGGCCATCAATGGACCGGTCCACGTGGCTTTCTGCTGCAAGATGCATAACGGCATCCGGCTTATGTTTTACAAAGACTTGATCAAGCCTTGATCTGTCTCGAATATCCGCTTTCTCAAAGCTATAGGCCGGATGATCCGAGACATCGCTAAGGCTTCTGAGACATGACGCGTATGTGAGCGCATCTAGGTTGACGACCTCGTAGCCTCGTTTGAGGGCCAGCTTCACAACTGCTGACCCGATAAAACCCGCTCCGCCTGTAACAAGTAGCTTCATGCGCAGGCCTCCAAACTAAACGGACACTCGACAATTTGAAATGCGGGCGCAGTAGCGTCTTTTTCAGAGATAATCGGCTTTTGGCCTTCAATCGGCCAACGAATATTCGCGCTATCCCACGCGATAGTCCGATCATGATACGGCGCATAGTAGTTACTGCACTTGTAGAGAACTTCAGTGTCATCTTCCAACGTCAGGAAGCCATGCAAAAAGCCCTGTGGCACAAAGAGTTGTTTACCGTTTTCTGCACTTAGCTCCTCGGCGTACCACTCTCCATAGGTTATTGATCCCTGTCGAAAATCGAGCGCCACATCAAAGATCGAACCACGCGTACAACGAACCAGCTTTGCCTGATCAAACGGGGGCTCTTGATAGTGAAGGCCGCGCAAGGTTCCCGCGCTTTTGGAATAGGAATGGTTGTCTTGCACAAACTCGACGCCGCCGAGAGCCCCCTCGACATTCTTCTTTACGTATGTCTCTGAAAAGAACCCGCGTTGATCTTGAAAGCGGTCAGGCGTAATGACCAACACGCCGTCGAGTGGAGTTTCCTCAATCTTCATTCGTTAATGCCCCGTTCTAGGATACTGATGACAACGGAGCGCGAGCAAAAATCACTCGACCAAACGCTACCAACAGCGCTAGGAACTCGAGTTGAATCAGCCATCGATAACCTAAACATCAATGCCCCGTTTGCTCGAAAATGACATTAACTGTGTTAAGAATGAGTTTAAGGTCGCCGACAAAACTAATTCGCTCCGAATAGATTTCATCAAAAGCCGCGCGGTCTGCGAATGATGTCGTTCCTCTACCTAAAACCTGCCAAAGACCCGTAATGCCGGGGCGCATCGTGTAGTACGCGCGCCCGCCAGCTGCTTTGTAGGCTTGGTTTTGCCCTGTCATAATTGGGCGCGGCCCAACGAAGCTCATGTCACCTTTGAGCACGTTCCAAATTTGCGGGAGTTCATCCAAACTCGTCGCCCGCAGGAAACGGCCAAGTTTGGTAATTCGAGGATCATTGGCCAGCTTTTGGTTCTTGGCCCACTCTGCGGCGATTTGAGCGTCATTCTTGCACAAATCCTCTAATGTCTGCTCGGCGTTACAAACCATTGTTCGCAGTTTAAGGCAGGAGAAGGGTTTGCCACCCCGTCCAACACGATCCTGACGGTAAATACCTTTGCCGCCACCAAATTGGATCAATAGCCAAAACAGAAAAACGAGCGGGGCAACAATCGGCAGCAAGAACACGACCATTATGAGATCGAATAAACGCTTGAACCGTTTCTGATAGAACCCGCCAGAACGAGGCGCAGGAAACTCATAACACACGCTTAGGTTGTTCATTTCCGCGTCAAAAGACACGTCTTTCACAGTCAAACCTCCCAAAGGTCAGACACCGCCACCCTGCAGTATCGCACAACTGCGTATAAGTGTTAGGAACCACTCAACTTAAAGTCGAGTAAAATTTTAGCCAACTGGTCTTGGGATGCAAAAATGTCTCAAATAGTACCGAATAGTCGCGAAAATATGAACAAATCCGCAATCAACGCACAACTATACGATGAAACAGCGACAACGGCACAAAGCGCGAAAGCTTGAATATCCATGAAAATGGACGCGGAAAGCTGGTTGAGAAGCGCCCAGATTTCATCGCGTTGACGACGGCGGTCGCTGCTTGGTCTGGTTCCATGATCGAGGGCATGTCAAAATCGTTCTTATCCGTAAGTCGCGTTTTTATGAAACCCGGATTTACAACTTGAACTTGAATATCTGTACGGGCGACATCTGCTTTGATGTTCTCCGCAAGATGCATCAATGCAGATTTGCTCGCGCCATATCCAACGGCCTGTGGCAATCCGCTAAACCCTGCGAGCGAACCAATCAGGACGATATGCCCTGCCTTGCGCGCGCTGAAGCTCGGCATCACTTCACCAAGCACGCGAAGCGCGCCTTGAAAGTTGACATCCGCCATTCGCAAAACCTTATCGTTTTGCCAATCAAGAGCCCCAATCGGGTCATATGCTCCAGCACAATAGATAAGCCCATCAATTTCACCAACTTGCTGGGACGCCAATTCCACCGAGTTTTTGTCACAAACGTCCATGACAACACAGCGAGCGTTTGGCAGTTCACCCGCAAGACTTTTCAGGCGTTGCTCGGAACGGGCCGACACCACGAGTTTAGCCCCTTCATTGCTTAAGCTTTTTGCAAGCGCACGGCCAAGACCTTCGGAGGCACCAACAATCCAATAGGTTTTTCCGTTAAACATCGGAAGCTCCAAGAGGGCGCATCGTTGCAACGAGTTCAGCGACCTTGAAACCAAATTTCCTCATCTCGGATCGATTGATAATCGTCCCGTTGTCGAGTTGGTACATCCAATCTGTGACCGAAAGAACGTGCCCTCCAGCGGTCTCAGGAAGCTGCAAGCGATATGTGAGGCGCGCAGCAGAACCAAGTTGCCGTCCCTTCGCAACGCCAACAATATCATCTGCAGTCGCTTCGAAATATCCGTTTTCTTTCACCGTGATACGCCAGTTACGTGACTGCTCTTCGCCGTTGGCATAGGTGAATACTTCATGAATGTTGCCAGCGTCTTTCGACCACTTTCCATCCATGGTGGCGACGAACCGAGAGGTCACAGACCCCATCGGGCCATAGATCACACCTTCACAGAGAACAGCTCCATTAAAAACTTTGCGTACGTCAAAACGGGGACCGCCTTCAGCATACTGTTCAAGTTTCTGGCGCTTAAAGCCGGACGAGAGAAGAACGAAGAGCAATGCCCCAAAGAGGAGTAAAGAAATGGTGGTCATTTGGATACCTCGGTTTCGGGTGGCGCGGGCCGTGTTCGATAGGTTGCTCCTTTGAGCTTTAACCTCAGCGCCTGCCAATAAATCAGGGCAACCGTTCGCGCGGCGCCAAGCGGCCGCCGAACAATCGCACCCAATATGCCAGTGTTTGTAAGTGGCTCACGTCCACCAGACAAAGTCGCAACCAATCCTTCATTTCCCCGCGTATGAATGATCCGTATCGAAATTTGATCCGGCCGAATATCGAAGCCGAATTCATACTCCCCCTCAACAAGTTGATAGGGTGAAACATGCAGTTTCTTCTGACGTTTAATCCGGTCATTCGTTGTTATCGGGGTTAACCCTTCGTTGAAGCACAGATAGGAGTGCCGATCACCGAATGGTGTTGAGACTTCGGCAATCACTACAATCAACTCATTTTCACGCATCATCAGCCAAAAACTGACTGGGTTAAAGACATAACCAAGAAAGCTTGGTTGCGTGAGCAAAAGGATCTTGGTGTCGGCTGCTTCTATCTCGTTCTCGACCAACACCCTCCTGACCCACTTTGCTCCGTCACCATTTGCAACTTTGCCACCGTGGCTCCGGTCATTGACCGAAAGCAGGTTGAACCTATTCCGCGAGAACAGGCTTGGTGCTGCATTCTTCGCTTCGGCGTCAAGCAAGACGTAGTCAACACCATAGCGGAAGCGATGCTGAACATCGCCGCGCCGAATATGATGGGTTACACCACGAATATGTTCAACAGCGGAGGTCATGCTGTCTGCATCTCCATTGCGTCGGCAATCCGTACGGCACTTGCAAAACCATCCTCGTGAAATCCGTGACGTGTGTACGCCCCTGCAAACCAAGTTCGATTTTGCCCCTGAATGCTCTTCAACGCATGCTGGGCCTTTAGAGCGGCTCCATCAAAAACAGGGTGCCTAAAAGTTTTTTGGTCATAAATCAGCTCGTCCGGTACCGGCTTAAGCGGGTTAAGCGACACGAAAAGAGGATCATTTTCGGGAATGGCTTGGAGCCGGTTCATCCAATAGGTCACACCGATTTTCGGCTCGTCTTTTGTTGAATTGGCACGATAAACCCAGCTTGACCAAACAGAACGGCGCAACGGCATTTGCGTTTCATCACGATGCAGGATGACTTCATTGTCCTGAAAGCGAATTGCAGAAAGTGCAGCGATTTCATCTGGTGTTGGATTCTGCAGGAGCTTTAGCGCTTGATCTGAATGGCATGCAAAGATCACCTCATCAAATTGTTCAGGTGCTTGAGCCGAGGTTTGAATTGTTACGCCCCCTTCTTTCCGCACAACATTTGAGACAGGCGCACCCGTGCGTAGTGCAACACCGCGCGCGCGCAGGTGATGCTCCAAGCGTGACACATATTCTCGACTTCCGCCCTTTACGGTCCACCACTGATGTTGTCCCGTCGCCGACAAAAGCGCGTGATTGCGGAAAAACTGTACAAGCGTGTGCGCAGGAAAGTCGCGAATTTTGGACGGCGGCGTGGACCAGATCGCACCGCAAAGCGGCAACAGATAAAAGCGTCGAAACCACTCGCCAACGCGAAGATCGTCCATAAGTTCGCCGATTGTGGCGCTGTCGTCTGTGGCGAGCTTCTCGGCTTGGCTGTTAAAATGCCCAATGTCACGGATCATGCGCGCGAAACCTGGGCGGAGAAGGTTGCGCTTCTGAGCGAAGAGAGCACCAAGTGTGGCCAAGCCGTACTCGACCCGCCCATCATCAATCGTCGCGCCAAAGCTCATATCGCTTTTGATGATCGGAACATCCAAATGCTCAAACATCTTCGTCAGATGCGGGTAATTCACTTTGTTGAACACAATAAAACCGGTGTCCACAGGCTGATTGCCATTCCGGCCCGCATGAATCGTTCGTGCGTGGCCGCCCAGTTTCTGTCCCGCTTCAAATAGAGTGACCGAGCAGCGGGTCGAGAGTAGGTACGCTGCGGCAAGCCCTGAAATGCCTCCACCTATAATGGCGATGCGCTTTGGTTCTGAGTGAGGGATATCAAATGACATGGTCTCTCCAGCTTGTTGTTGACTGATATTACGCTGAAAAAAACAGTTCGGATCATTTTTGATCCAAATTTTCTGCTGCCCCGTATTGGAAGTATGATAGTTGTAGAAGCAGAAACACAAACAGCCCTCAAGCCACGGCGGCGCTCCTATGTCTCACCACCAGTGAGGCCTTCGGGTAAAACCCCTTGGCAAATAGATAGGACCGACGTGAACACGCAAAGCGCGCTATCACAAGAAACACAGTGGATGATTGCCGTCCGCGACAATCGCGACAAAGCCGCTTTTGGGGCTTTGTTTGACCATTACGCCGCACGCCTGAAAGGTTTTGTCATGCGTTCTGGAGTATCTTCGGGCCAAGCCGAAGAGATCGTTCAGGACGTAATGCTGACAATTTGGCGCAAGGCAGAACAATTTGACCCGAACCGAGCGCAAGTCTCTGCGTGGGTTTATCAGGTCACCCGCAACCGTATGATCGACATGATCCGAAAGGAGCGGCGCCCCATTCCGGAAGAGCTCACGCAAGAGCCGGACCCGGAACCAGATGCGTCACAGTCGCTCGCACTAGAACAAGAAGCTACCAAGCTCAGAGAAGCCATTCAGCGGCTTAAACCGGACCAACGGGAAATAATCGAGAGGGTGTACCTCGGTGAGCTGACCCACCAGGAGATCAGCAACCAGACGGGGCTACCACTTGGAACAATCAAATCGCGCGTCCGACTCGGGTTGGAGCGCCTAAGACATGAGTTAAAGGGGATGCGATCATGACCGCGATTACCCATCATTTACCAGACCACCTGCTCGCATCATATGCCGCAGGAACACTTCCACAGCCTTTCGCGTTGGTAGTTGCCTCGCATGTGTCACTATGTGACGACTGCCGCGCGTCGCTTGAGGCGCACAATGCCGCTGGCGGTGTCGTACTTGAAACGACGCTGGAGGAACGCCTTTCAAAAGATTTGAAGGCGAGCATTCTAGCGCAGCTTGACGATGATTTCGTCCGTGAACCGGTATATGAGCGCGAAGGCGCACTCCCCGGCCCGGTCATGGAGGCGCTCGAAGGGCAGCCGCCAAAGTGGAAATCTCTTGGGTTGGGCGTAAAGCAATGCATCATCTCTGCTGGAGAGAACGGTTCTGTTCGCCTGCTTCACATTCCCCCGGGTCAAGCCATGCCAGATCACTCTCACGGAGGCCTTGAGCTGACGCTCGTTCTGCAAGGTAGCTTTAGTGACGAAGGTGGACGTTTTGGTGTCGGAGATGTTGAGGTTGCCAACGAGGACGTTGAACATACTCCAATCGCTGATGCAGGAGACCCGTGCATCTGCTTGGCCGCAACGGACGCTCCACTAAAGTTTAACTCGTTTATGCCGCGATTGTTGCAACCGATTTTCAAAATCTAGGCTCCAACAAACGACGAAGAGAAATAAAACCCGCCAACATTGGCGGGTTTTTATGTTTTAAATCAGTCGATTAAAAATAATTCATCACGAAACCGTGATTTTCTGATCCATCTCCAGACGGCTCGCGTAATCGAGATACGAACACAGAAACGGACTAGCAAAACAGTCCAGCAATTTGGAGAAGATAAAATGAAATTTGGTATCAAAGCTACAGTAGCAGCACTCGCAATCAGCGCCGCAGGTTCCGCCGCAACTGCTGACAACATCGTTGAAATCGCAGCAGGCGATGAGCGCTTCACAACACTGGTTGCAGCCGTACAAGCAGCCGGCCTCGCAGACGCACTTTCCGGTGAAGGTCCGTTCACAGTATTCGCTCCGGTAAATGATGCATTTGCCGCGCTTCCAGAAGGCACGGTCGAGACGCTTCTTAAGCCAGAGAACAAACAGCAACTCACCAACGTTCTTCTTTACCACGTAGACGACCGTAAGCTGACCTCAGACATGATCCCTGCTGGTTCAACTTACGTGAAACCAATGCTCGAAAGCGATCGCCTTTGCATCAAAGCCGGCGCTGACGGGGTGATGGTAGCTGACGGCACAGGTCAAATGGCCAACGTTGTTATCGCAGATATTATGGCGGATAATGGCGTAATCCACGTTGTCGACAAAGTGTTGCTCCCCGGCACTAAACCAAGCTGCTAAGCCCTACGGCGCTCCGTCAATTTCGGGCGGAGCGCCACTTTTCAAGAAGTTTTTTTTCATGACCCGCGAGATTCACGTAAACGATAGCTTTCAAACCGACTACGTGTATTCATGCATTGCAGAACCGGGTGAGAATTTTGACCCAGCGTTCCGTCCCTTTCATACCCCAAAACAAATGCTTGAACTCGGCGTATTTGAGGGAAAATACATCAACGATTGCCAAGATGAATTTCCCGACGACTGGTTCGAACACGCAAAAATTGCTGACAAGCCATCTGTTCAACTCAACTATTTCGGTATTAAAAGCCGCCAACCTCTGAGTATCTGGAAACAGAAAGGTTGGATCTACGGGCCTGACCCACGCGGCTGGTTCCAGTGGTATTGCCGCTATTACATGGGCAGACGGTTGGAGAACATCGACTCAATTCAGATCAAGCGCTGGAAATCCTTCGCGCGCCATGCAGGACAAATCAAGGCAAACTGCCACCCAAACGATCTATTCTGCCGACCCAAACAGCGGCAAGCTCTTCTGCAATGGGCATATGATCCGTTTATTTGACGGTTCTGCAAAATTGACGAAATCCGCCCTCAATGCCGCCACGATTTCCGTGTCTAGCAACATCATAGAACGACCAAAGGCCTGTGATGACCAGTACAAACGAACTCGAGAATTTAATCCTGCAGATTGGAAACGGCGACCAAGACGCGCTTTCCAAGCTGTACAATGAGACCGGCTCGCAATTATTCGGATATTGCAATCAAACTCTGGGAAGCCGTGTTCAGTCCGAAGAGGCTTTGTTCGATACGTATCTCGCAATCTGGGCAACTGCTGGCAGCTATCAGGCAAGTGGTCTGGACCCAATCGAATGGATTTTCTGGACCGCGCGTCAAACGCCAAAGTTTCAGGGCGCTGACATGAACGAACCAGATGTCATCGTCCCAATTTTGCCGCCACGGCATATCAAGCTCACAATAAAGAAACGGTTATCGGAACCGGCTGTCGCAACGCCATCTAAAAAGGCACCGCCCAAAGCCCCGAAGCGGAAACATTCCTGGTTTCGCTTCTTTTTAGGTGCCGCTTCCGCACTTATGATAATTCTGGCAATTGGGGTTGCCACGCTTCCCGCGCCTGAGCCTCTTCCCGAAGCAACTCATAGCGCAACCCTTCAAACAGAGAGCGACGATGTTTTTCTTGCGCTGACTTACAACGTAAGTTCCGGCGCCGTACACATCGAGAACCAAGAAGAGCAACACGCGGACAGCACCGAACTGGAGCTTTGGCTAATCCCTACCGGTGCTATTATCCCAGTGTCATTGGGCGTCCTACCTAAGGATAGCACAACTGACTTCATCGTAGCCGAACGGATCCGTTCCCAGCTTGATGGCGGCATTCTGGCGGTCACCGCTAGAGTTGCCTCAGAAGACGTCAATACCGGCGGGCTTTCTGAGATGATCGCCGCTGGCCCTGTTGTAACCGAATAGAATAGGGGCTCAAAACAATGCTGCACTTAAATTCAAGCGTCATTAATAAGCGAGGTTTCGCACAAACCTCGCATCTTTTCGCCGACCAACCGAATTGCGACCAAATTAGATCGCAATATTATCGGAAGAGACTTACTCTATGTCCTCAGTTGCTCCTAGTTTCCCTTGATAAAAATCATCAAAAACGAATTGCAACTAACTTAGGTTCTGTTTCAACGAACCACCAAATGACAAAATCGGAGGCTTAGAAAAAGTCCTTATTGCTAAAGAAATCATAGTAGCAACATGTGACGAGACTTTGATTATCGACACACAATGACCCAATTTCGCACCACATTCCCGCCAGATTCGAATGGCTTCCTAGGCTCAACAGTGTTTTTAGGTTGGGCTATTGTTATGCGGAACAGAATTGAGGGACTATTTCAAGTTAAGCTCGCACGCGCGGTGCGAAAGGTAAAAGCAAGCGCGGCGATCGCGCTTCTCTGTGCTGCTACGGTTGCAGTCGGTTCCAGCGCTACGCAAACACAAGCCTCCGAACGGGTCGACAGCCGTTTTCTCATTCAACGCTCCCCTGCTGCGGCACCAATGGGATTTGCCGGCGTATGCGGGCGCTATTCATGGGCCTGCGCCGGATCGTCAAAATCCGCGAACGTTCAACTCGATATGAACAAGATTAAGAGATTGAACGCGAGTATCAATCGCCGGGTGAATGAAATCTCCGATAGCCAACAGTATCGCGTGAAAGAATACTGGGCTCTCCCGACACGACGCGGAGGGGACTGTGAGGATTTTGTTCTGCTCAAGAAGCGCGAGCTCATCAAAATGGGCTATCCCCCCGAAGCGCTTTTGATCGCAACTGTTCTAGACAAAAAGCGCAATGCCCATGCTGTTCTGATCATGCGCACGTCAAACGGCGATTATGTGCTGGATAATTTGGTAAATCAGATCAAACCTTGGAGAAAAACAGGCTACACTTTCCTGCGCATGCAAAGCCCGAAATCACCAAATAACTGGGTTGCTGTTTTAACAGGTGGCATTCTAAAAAGCTGATTTTTGCTTCTAAATAGAAAAAAGGCGCGCTTCAAAAGCGCGCCTTTTTAATTGGCATGTCGTGAGCCGAGTTTTCAGTTCAATTTAGGTACCGTTAGCCGCATTCTTTTGGCCGTCGCCACCGCTGTTACCGTCGCCACCGCTGTTACCGTCGCCACCGCTGTTACCGTCGCCACCGCTGTTACCGTCGCCACCGCTGTTACCGTCGCCACCGCTGTT